>CAVTQK010000019.1:0-69034 GCA_963736855.1 uncultured delta proteobacterium | reverse complement strand
CGGAGTCCGGCCGGTTCACGGTGTTTGTATTTGGGCGTTGTTTGCTGGGACATTGCCTGTGTAACTTTTGGTGTGTGTGTTGATGACCGGGCGGTGGCATGAGTAGTGGCTCATGGTGGGGACGTGGTGATAGCAGGTCTACAAACAGCTTGTGTGGTCTCAGAAAGTTTGTTGGGATGATGGAATTGTTCTGGTTTGGTGATCCAGCCTACAAAACTTATACGTAGTGTGCTCGGAGTCAAATAAGTACGAGAAGATCCATTCAGGAGATTTATGATATCCCTGAAATCACACGGAAAATCAAGGAGCAGATTTTCAGCGAAGACTTTTGGGGGCTCCGGACGCCTGGACGGGGTTGAAGTGACCGTGAAAGGCCCTGAAGGAAAAAAGATCCCGATTCGCTTATCCAAGGAGTCAGATTAAGATCCGGCTCTCCTTCAAAAGGTACCCTTGGATCTGTTGGCTCCACCAAATATGGAGGCCAGACAAATCATCTTTCCCCTTCTTTATGCCTTTATTTATTCATATAACGCCTTGTTATTAAAGTTAAGTATCCAAATCTAGATTTCCCGGTTGTTGGCATGCTACTTGCTGTTACTCTCTATGTGATCCTGATCACACCGTAGCTGCGATAAAAAGGAGAACGGAAGCGCGGTCCCAGCCGGCAGTTTGACTACGATGGTCGGGGCTGACGATCCATTAGTCAAACTAATGCAAAAGGGAGACCGTCATGAAATCAGGAACGAGGGACGAAGCGGAAAGGCAAGTTTCACCAAATGAAGGGAAAAGTCAAGGAGATCGCCGGGGAACTGAGCGATGATGCAAACTTGGAAGCTTAAGGTACCAAAGAAAGATGTCGGCAAAGTTCAGGAAAAGATCGGCCAGGTCAAAAAGGAAGCGGGGAAGTAGTGAGAGCGGCGTATCATGCATGTACCGGCACGTCCTTGGGCACTTGGCTGCGGTTACATGATACACCATAACCATCATAACGGTGACTCTGAAAGGCATGAGGTCTTCGGAGCAAAAGAGCTCAAAAGCAACCCTAACAATGAAAGGAAGACTTAAGATGAAAGCACTAGATACCCGTATCTGTAATGGCGGCAGCGATCGCTCTGTTTTTGATCAGCGTGCCTGTGCAGGCGTCCGAGACGGATGAGCCGCATCGAATCATCGCCCAAAAAGTCCTATGTGTTCAAGACCTACCTCAAAAACGATGATATTAAAATCCAGTCCAAGGATGGCGTTGTCACCTTGACCGGGACTGTTTCTGAAGAAGCTCACAAACAATTGGCCGAGGAGACTCTTGCGAGCATTCGCGGAGTTAAAAGCGTAAACAACAAGCTAACATTAAAAGGTGAAGCCCCTGCTGAGCGCTCGGATGCGTGGCTCGTGACGAAAGTGAAAACGAGTCTTCTGTTTCATCGGAGCGTGAGCGGCCTCGCAACCGAGGTTGATGTCAAAGACGGCGTCGTGACCCTGCGTGGCGATGCTGCCAGTAAGGAACAAAAGGACCTGACAACCGAGTACGCCAAGGATGTCGATGGGGTCAAGGGGGTCAAGAATGAGATGACTGTTGCAAAGACATCCAAAGAGCCGGGCGAAAAAACGAGAGACAAAAAGATGGATGCCATGAGCGAATCGGTTGATGACGCTTCCATCACCGCCCTGGTCAAGATGGCGTTGCTTAATCATCGCTCGACCAGAGGCCTCAACACCAAGGTCGAGACGAACGATGGAGTGGTCACATTGAGTGGCAAGGCAATAAACACGGCTGGAAAGGAGCTGGTCACCAAATATGTGAGTGATGTTCACGGCGTAAAGAAGGTGGTCAACAACATGACCGTCCAGTGATCCGAATCCAGGACCAACCGGAACAGCCGGCTCGTTGCCGGTTGTTCCGGTCGGTGTCATCTATCCTATGAGCAGCTTCGTCGATTCCGCAAAGGTCTCCGTCAGGGCTGTATAGCGAAATCAGTCAAGGGTATCAAAGCTGTCAAAAACAGCCTTGTCGTGAAATGAACCGGCTGAAGCCAATTGATTTTGGATTTCAAATCATGCCGATCGACAATCTTACTCATAATTCTGATACTGGCACTTGTGGGAATGATCCCAGATCTCGCATCGTCCACGATCGTGGGGGTATGCACCCTTCGGTGTTGTGGGGCTGGTGGTTATTATCCTTGTGATTATACTATTAATTGGCGGAATAACCAACTCCTGAAAATCTATCACAAGCCGTTAGTAAAATGCCACTTTTTGTAACAACCATTTAATGAAAGGATTAAAACCACAGTAAGCGAAATAGATGGAGCTATTGAGCATTTAACTCTCTGCTCGACAAGTGGAATGATGAATTTGAAAAAATGGAGGACATGATCAGTAAGGCTGGCGGCAGATCCGAATGTCTACTACGACGAGCAATCAGCAGCACTACGGCCAACGAACCGTCATAAAACAAAGGATAAACCTGAGGAGATTAAAAATCAAGTGAGAACACATGGAAAGATCAAGCAGGGTCTGGCAAACACATGGGCTGCCTTTCGACAGGGCTTTAAATAAGTCGAATATTGATGTAACCTAATCTGAGCGATTTTTCATAAAAAAATCCCACCCGGAGTTAGACGGATTGTGGTATGTAAAGGTTGTGAAGACAATTACTACCCAATCACAAAACAAACCCAACGGGTGGGAGTGAAGATGAGCCAAGATATCACACCTCGAAATAAAAGCAAGGCGATTATTGATGAGGTTCAGCCCACGGGGGACACTTTGAGCAGCCGGGGCGGATTGAGCCTGGTGACACGGTTTCTCAGGCACGGGGGATGGCTTGAGCAAATCGCCTCGAATTTTGCGGGGCTGCGAAAAAGCCGCAAGGGGCAGCCCGTGGAAGAGGTGTTCAAACAAGTGATCTGTTTTTTCTTCGATGGCACTCGTCGGCACCTGGTGCATTTTGATCATTTGAAGCAGGATGCCGGGCATGCCGCTGTGATTGAAAGCAAGCCCCGGCAGATGCTTTCCTCTCATGCGGTGAAGCGGTTTTTCATGGCCTTTCGCCAGCATCATCTTTCGAAGTTTCGAGAGCTGCTGCGCCGCTGGTTCATCGCCGAGCTTTGCGCCGAGAAGCCGGAGATGGTCATTCTGGGTCTGGACAGTGTGGTTTTGGACAACGATGAGGCGATTAAGCGCGAAGGCGTGCATCCCACCTACCGCAAGGTCAAGGGTTTTGAGCCGTTGCAGTTGTCCTGGGAAAGACAGGTGGTGGATGTGCAGTTCCGTTCCGGATCCCGGCACAGCAACCACGGCAACGATGCGCTTTCGATGATTCAACGCGCGGTGCGAGCCATCCGCGCAGGCTATCGTGAAGATGTACCGGTTATCGTGCGCATGGACTCCGGCTTTCTGGACCAAACGATTTTTGACTGGTGCGAGGCCGAGCATGTGGGGTACATCTGCGGAGGGAAACTTTACGAGGATATCAAGGCGGTTGCTGCCGGTATGGCTTCGGAGCATTGGAGTCGTCTTGAACGTCCCTCGCAGGTGTGGCAGTATGCGGAGTGGGGTGACCGACGGGGCAGCTGGAAGCGCTTTCGCCGGGCGATCTTTTGCCGGCCGTTCTATGAGGGCCGTCAAATGCTGATGGATTTTGCCCGTCCTGACACCTTGATCTACACCAATCTGGGGATGAGCGGTCCCCTGGATGCGGTTCCCGGCTCGCAGTTGCTGTCGGCGGCCGGGATCATTTCCGCCTATCATGAACGCGGCAGCGACGAATTGGTGCATCGGGCCTTTAAGGATTTCGGCTTTGAGCAACTGCCGTTTCACCGCTTTGTGGCCAACGCCGCCTTTTACTATGTGATGATGCTCTCCTTTGTGCTCTTTGAGATCTTCAAAAAGAAGGTCTGTGCCCCGGTGCTGGAGAGAACCCTCTATGCGAAAAGCCTTCGGCGCCGGTTGATCGATATGGCGGCAAAGATTGTCCGGCACGGGGGGCGGATCATCTTGAAAGTGCCTCAAGCAGTTTACGAACATCTGAACTTTGAGCAGTTGTGGAAAAACAGTGCCGCTGCAGGATAAGTTACGACTCCTAAAAACCGGTTTGAAAGACGCAGAAGTTGGCCTTCGGTGGTGACCTATGCCCTCGGTCTGCGATATTGTTAGTAGGTCTCCCATACAAGTCGATTCTGAACGTTCGTTTATCCTTATTCGCTAATCCTAAACGCCAAATGAGGTAAATTGCCGACCCTGAACGGCAAAGAAAACAGGAAATTCGTCAACCATAAAAAGAATCGCTCAATTTAGGTCATTTAATATTCTGACCTCAATAGTTCGATCCAAGAGTTCAGTGAAAGGTATCCAGGCAAGATGAATGAAGATTCGAGCATTACCCCGTCTGCAATTCCGGACGAACTCGACGCTGATATGGTTTCCTTGCTCAAGAAGACCTTTTTCAAAGCAATCGCGTTCCTTAGACCATCCTCGGCATCGTAGCAGAGGAGATCACGAATACAGATCCAGAGAAAGCAACTCTGCTCCGGGGCATTTCTATGAGAATCGCCCGCGCGGAAAGAGTCGCCGCCCTAATCCCAGCAAGAAACCTTTTTCTTTCAAGCGGAAGAAAGAAGTTTCCGGCCTATTCTGTTTGAAAGGGGCAGGACATACCCATTAAGGTGGACGAAAAGGACAAGATTATTTTAGAGGCTTGAAATCGCCGTGGGTCAGGAGGGTGCACAACGTTTTTTTGTCCACGCTCACCAAATTTTGGAATACCGCCGTCATCATGTCGTGACTCTCTTCGGACCTTAGCCCAACATATTGAACCGGCACGGATGTTGCTGCTGAGATGTCTCCAAGGAGAACCGAGGTGGCATATCCATGTCCGGAGCTGTTTACCGTCCGCGCAAACCCCAAAACTCCCCGTATTACCAATGCGTAGAGGACCACTTCGAGTCCTTTGAACGCGTTTATGAAGATCGATTTGAGAGGGGATATGGCTTTTTCCGCCCGTACGTCAAAGAAGTGATCTATCGGTATCTGGACTGCGGAGTGTTGCATAACGGGTTTGCCCGGGTTCGATGTGGAGAGTGCGGTCATGAATATCTTTTGGCATTTTCCTGCAAAAGGCGGCACTTTTGTCCTTCGTGTCATCAGAAGCGCGTTGTGGAGTTCGGGGAATGGCTATGCGGCAATGTCATCAAAGCCGTCCCGCACCGCCATCTGGTGATGAGTATCCCCAAGATCCTCAGGCGCTATTTTCTGTTTGACCGCAAGCTGTTATCCGAACTCAGCCGCTGCGGATGGGAAAGTCTGAAGGATCTATTTCAGTTTTGCCTCACGGGATTCAACAGCAGTTCCCGGTGCGGCCGTCGCCATTCAAACCTTCGGCGATTTTCTCGGGTTTAATCCCCATCTGCATGTCCTGATTTCCGACGGCTGTTTCCACGAAAGCGGCCTGCTCACCGTGGCGCATCGAATCGATTGCCGGACTCTGGAACGCCTCTTCCGACACCATGTGCTCAAGATGCTTCTGGAAAAAGGCAAAATCACCCAAGACATGATCGCCCTTCTGGATCAATGGCGGCATACCGGATTCAATACCTATTGCGGCAAAAGAATCCTCCCCGGATAAAACGTCCATGGAAAACCTGGCCCGGTACATCACCTGCCTGCGCCGTAAAGCATAGCGCCGCGGCAGGCAGGTCCGGGCATCGTTCTCCCAGGAACGAATGACCTGTGTTCCAGAAGAAAGACCCGTCGCCCATGCCCCGCCCCTGATTGAGACACCAACATATGATGACTCCGTTGCACCTTCCACAGAGGATTACGTCGCTGACCCGGTTTATCCCATGGATGCTTACTCCTGAAAAGCCGGTCAGCGTTGCTCCGTTGGACTATGCCCCAATCGGCCGAGATAATGGCCTTTTGCCGATGAAAATCCGTTTGACAGCGCACCCGCCTTTTGTTAATCAAAAATACATCCGCCACGACAACTGTATGTTCCCATATCTTGGGGTACAGACAATGGTAAAACACAATTCATCCTCGCGCTTGATCCGTAAGAAAAAAAGTGACTTTTTATCAATTATTTATCAATGAATCGTACAAAGACAGACAAGATCCTGGGAATTTCTCCTCCTACCCTTAGAGCCAAGATTCGCAAATACGGAATTCATCCGCCGGTATGAAATTTTTTCATGGGCTGAAAATAGAAGTGAAGGAAGTTTTCCGGCCTTGAAAAAAATTTTCTATACATATCGGATTTACTCTGTTTGCCCGCATTAAATCTACCACGGTTCTTTTCAAATGAATTCGTAAGGTTATTTCTTACAAATACAATTTTTTCAACCCAGAGAGATCTCGGCATAATCCTTGCTGGATTTTTGGCTATGCCACTTGCTAGGAGCAGGGGAAATGAAAATTGAAACTCTCAGGGCAAGAGAGAGGGAGCATCTCCTGAAAGTGCTTAATAAGACTTCCTGGAACGTCGAAAAAAGTGCCCAGCTTCTTCAAATTCCTCCTTCGTTGCTGAGGAGAAAAATCAAAGAACATGGCATTCAAGAACCTCAAGCTTCCCCAGGTGAAAGAGATGGTCTTTTAAATGGATTTTGCCATAGAGGTGAGTCCTGACGTAAAGAAAAGACAACTACCGGACCAACTTCCCAGGTAAAGATCAGCATGGCCTAAAGCACCTGTGTTTTATCGAATGATAAACCCGAGTCGAAAAAAGGAGGACAGTAAATGAAGAAAAAAGCGTTGAGATTCATGATGGTCCTGTTGGCAGTCAGTTTGATGGTTCTGCCGGGGAAGGTGGTTTTGGCCGCCGACCCCATTATCCTGGGTTGTCCCCTTTCTATTGCCTATCTTTACGGATGGGATGCGGAAAGAGCCATCCGACTGGCCGTGGAAGAGATCAATGCCAAAGGAGGCGTCAAGGTGGGTGGTACCATGCGGCCGTTCCAGGTTGAAGTTCTGGACACAAGGGATCTGGAGCCGGGGGTGCCGGTGAGTGAAGCCCTTCTGGCCGTGGAAAAGCTGATCCTGGAAAAGAAGGCCAACTTCATTCTGGGTGGACCGGTCCGTTCAGAGGCCGCCTTGGCGGCAATGCCCCTTTTATCCAAGCACAAGAAGGTCTCCATACTGACTACGGGTGTGCTCACGCCCAAATATCACGCCCTCGTGGAAGAGCAGTATGATAAATATAAATACTGCTTCCGCATCCATGGTGAGGCCAAGTGGCTGGTCAAGGAAGTTCTGACCTGCCTCGAGGAAATCAAACAGGCACATGGTTTCAATAAGCTCATCATCATGGTTCAGGACGTGGCCCACGCCCGGGCCGCGGGTCAGATACTAGGGGAACTGGCAGCAAAGAGCGGCTGGACCGTGACGGACACCGAGATCTATCCAACCGGGACAACAGATTTTTCTATGGGTCTTATCAAGGCTAAAAAGACGGAATCCCAGGTAATGAGTCTGTGGATGGATATGCCGGAAAGCTCCATCCTGCTGAAACAATGGTATGACATGAAGGTTCCGGCCCTGCCTTTCGGTTCGACCCTGTGTGCCGCGGAACAACCCGGCTTCTGGAAGGCTACGGAAGGGAAGGGAGAATTTTGCCTCGCCAATGTCGTGAACGCTGGAAATGCCCCCAGCAATGCCACTCCCTGGACTATGAAGTTCTACAACGCCTATAAGGATCGGTGGAAAATTGAGCCGGAGGGGCTCGGTTGTTCCAGCAGCTATACTTCGGTCTATGTCCTCAAGGACGCTATTGAAAAGGCCGGGACCCTTGATGCTGACGCTGTTGTGACCGCCCTGGAGCAAACGAATATGATGGGGCCCTACGGATTGGTCCGTTTTTCACCCAAGGGACATCAGGTTATTCCCAGCTTGAATCCCCAAGAGGGGGCCGTGGGCAGCATCTTCCAGTGGCAGGCGGAAAAACGCGTCGTCGTCTTTCCCAAGTCTATTGCCCAAGGGACGATTCAATTGCCGCCCTGGATGAAGAAATAGTTTCCCGTCCCTTCAAGGCCTTTTGGGCTCCGCTCGCACTTTGCCCATCAAGGCCATTCGAGTCAACCGCGCACGTAGGGCGGCTTCGCTCCGCTCGGTCGGTTGGGGGCGGCAAATAGGGTCAGGTGCGGTTGAAACCGCACCTACAAGAGAAAACTTCGAAAAAACTGTCGCTGTCTGGATTTGGTAACCCATCATGGACATTTTAATTTATGGCACTATCAACAGTGTTGCCCTTGCCCTCATGGCCTTGGGTTTTGCTTTGGTGTATGGCATCAGCCGGATCCCCAACTTTGCTCACGGATCCATTTATGTCCTGAGCGGGTTTATCACCTGGACCTTTCTGCGCACCCTCCATATCGGTTATGTGTGGAGCATCCTGATTACGTTGGCAATTATTGGAGTGATCGGGGCCATGTTGTACCAGTTCGTGCTTATTCGGGTCCGGGGCATGGCAATATCGGAAATCATCGCCTCCTATGCTGTGGGAATTGCCATCCTGGAAGGATTGCGCTGGGGGGGGTTCAAGGGCATGAGCTATACCCTTCCCGTATTTATTGAGGGATGCATTACCGTCCAGGATGTACCTGTGGATTACCAGCGGATAATTATGGTGGGGGTTGGGGCGGCTATCGTGGCAGGGCTCTATCTTTTTACCCATTATACCCGGATCGGCCTGGCACTCAGGGGGATGGCCCAGGATGAAAGGGCCGCCCTCATGCTGGGGATTGATTCGGATCGGATGGCGGTGGTGGCCATGGTCATCGGCGCCATTCTGGCGGGCTTTGCCGGGATACTGCTTCTTCCCCTGGGCAACGTGGTGGTGGAAGCGGGGTATAACGTCCTGATCCTGGCAATTGCCGTCTGTATCGTGGGAGGTCTGGGGAGCTGGGCGGGCGCGGTTCTGGCCTCTTTTCTCATCGGTTTTGCACAGATGCTGACCGTGGTCTATCTGGGGAGTCATTATCAAATGGTGGTGGCGCTCCTGGCCATCATCTTCACGCTCATCCTGAAACCCTCCGGGATTTTTGGCATGCAAAAGCAACTGGAAGAAAGGGTGTAGTCCCGTGAGTTCTGAACAGAGCCGCAGAGAAAGGCTGGACCGGGGTATCAAGATACGGGCCGAAGGTCTGTATGCCCTCATGTCCTGGCGTGAACTGTCTTATTTAACCTTGCCCAGGCTGATTTTGATCGTGGGGATGCTGATCCTGCCGCTCGTCATGCCCGGTATGTACTGGCAGAGGGTGGTCACCATCGTGTGTATCTATGCCCTTCTGGCCGTCAGTTTTGATTTTTTGGCCCACTATGTCGGCCTCGTTTCCCTGGGCGGCGCTTTTTTCGTCGGGGTGGGAGGATATCTGACTGCGATTCTCAACAGCTCTTTCGGGTTGCCCCCCCTGCTGACGATTCCCATAGCCACCCTGGCCGGTGCGGCCATTTGCACGCTCTTCCTGTTACCCTGCCTCCCTCTCCGGGGCGTATATTTCGCCATCGTGACCCTCATGTATCCCCTGGTTCTGGCACGGATCATCGAGGCTATGGACATCCTTGGAGGCACGGACGGAATCATGGGCGTGGACAGTTTTGCCAATCCCTGGGCGGAACAGTATGTGGTTATCGGTACGCTCCTGCTTTTTCTTTTTGGGATGCGCAGACTGGTTAACACGGATATGGGACTGGTCTTCCGAGCCGTAAAGGATAATGATCAGGCCGTAAGGGCATCGGGCATGAACATTTCTTATTACAAGGCGATTGCGGTTTTCCTGGGTGCGGCCATGGGCTGCCTGGGCGGGGCATGCCTGGTACACATCTATATGTGGGCGGGGATTTCCCTGTTTGCCCTGGACTTTTCCATTCTGCCCATTGCGGCCACAGTCATCGGCGGGGGCGGGACCCTGGTGGGGCCGGTCCTGGGCTGTCTGATTTTAGTGCCCATCTCGGAGTTGCTGCGCGAGTTTGGCACATTGAGAATCGTCTTTTACTCCGTGATCCTTGTCGGGTTCATCATATTTCGAAGCGAGGGCCTCATGGTCTACGGAGAAAGGAAATATCACCAGTTTCAGAGGTGGGTGCAGGTATGAGCCAGGAACCGATCCTTCAGGCACGCGACATCAGCAAGCATTTTGGGGGCATCGTGGCCCTGAACCGGGTCAGCTTCCATGTGAATCGGGGAGAGGTCCTGGGAATTATCGGTCCAAACGGATCCGGGAAAACCACCCTCATCAATTGTCTTACCGGTTTCATCCGCATGTCCTCCGGAGAAGTACTGTTCAAAGGGAAAAAGATCAGCAATAAGCCGGCCCACAAGATTGCGGATATGGGTCTCACCCGCACCTTTCAGATCATGCGGCCTTATTTCAGCCTGCCTGCCTATAAGAACCTGGTCATTCCGCTTTTTGCTCCCCGCGCCAAGAGGACCGGGGGTTGGAGGGGGGGAGGCAAACTGGGTGACCGGAAGACCGTCAGCATCGATATTCTCGAGGAAATCGGTTTTGAAAGAGATTCCTTTGTTCCCTATAAAATGGCCTCCACCCTTCCCACCGGATATTTAAAACGTTTAGAGCTGGCACGATGTCTGGCGCTGAAGCCGGAGGTCATCCTGTGCGACGAGGTCTTTTCCGGCCTGAGCATGAGCGAGATCGCCAGCATGGTTCCCCTCATGGAAAGGCTTCAGATGGATGGTATCACCCTCGTCATGATCGAGCACCGGCTGAGAGAACTTTTTCAGGTGGCTAACCGGATCATGGTCCTCAACTTTGGGGTGAAACTGACCGAAGGGACGCCCGAAGAGGTCATGGCCAACCAGCAGGTCAAAGAGGCTTATTTCGGATCAGAAGAGGTGGAGGAGGTCATGCACTATGCTTGAGGCGACCGGCCTGATGGTTTTTTACGAAAACATGCTCGCCCTCAACAATGTCCACGTACGGTGCAAGGAAAAGGAGATTGTAGGGGTGTTTGGGGCCAACAGCGCGGGTAAATCCACCCTCATGTATACCCTTTCCGGCATCATGGAAGATATCCGGAAAAAAGAGGCCATGGCCGGGGGTGAACGGATTACCATCCTGGGGGAAATCCGGTACCAGGGCCGGGATATGGGGGGAATCAAACCCAGCCACAGGGCCAGGGAGGGGATTATTCTGTGCCCGGAAAGACGTCGTATCTTCAAAGAAAGCAGTGTGATGGAAAACCTCAAGATCGGCGCTTACCTGGCCACCCCTTCCCAGGCAAAAGCCACCCTCGAATATGTGTTCACGCTCTTTCCGGCTCTAATAACACTCAAGAAGAGGGTAGGAGGGTTTTTAAGCGGCGGCGAACAGCAAATGCTGGCTATCGGGAGGGCCCTCATGGCCCAACCCAAGCTCCTTCTGCTGGACGAACCGCTCATGGGACTGAGTCCCCTCATGCAGGCAACCCTGGTTCGTTCCACGAGGGTAATTCGGGATCAAAGAAAGATTTCCCTCATTGTAACCGAACAATACGCACGCCCGGTCCTACCCATTGTGGATTATGCATTCATCCTGGAGAACGGGGCGGCTGTACTCGAAGGGAGCCGGGGGGAACTTCTAGACAATCCGGATGTGCGCGCAGCCTATTTTGGCGTAAACTGATCCCAAAGCCAACGCTGCAAAAAAAATTAGATTTTGGGTCACGGGAGACAAAAGCGGAATATGGGCTCGGAAGGAAATGCATGGGAAAAGGAACTGACCTTCACCCGTTTTGACCGGATGACGGAACGCTACCCCAATCATAAGGCGGTGATCTGTCTGGGGGAGTCCTTCACCTATAGCCGGCTCAGAAATCTGAGCGAGCGGTTTGGGGGAGCTCTTCTGGATATGGGGGTTAAAAAGGGAGACCGTGTCATGGTCTACATCTCCAACTGCATCCAGTGGCTCATCGCCTTTTTGGCCATACAGAAGATCGGGGCCGTGATCGTCCCGGTTTCCCCGATTTATACCTCACATGAAATCCGGTATATGGCCAACGATGCAGGGGCGGAGACCATTATCTGCCTGGACACCAATTTCTGTTATGTGGAAGATGCCTTTGCTAGCACAGGTCTCAAGCGAGCCATCGTCACAAATCTTGCGGATCTGCTTCCGCAGTGGAAACGGGCCCTGGGTACGCTCTTGGACAAGATTCCCCATGGCAAGGTAACCCGCCATGATCGGGTCCATACTTTTCGATCCCTGCTCAATCACGCGCCCATGAAACGGGGGCCGTCGCTGGATCCCTGGAAAGATCTTGCCTATATCCTTTACACCGGCGGCACCACGGGGTTTCCCAAAGGGGTGCCCGGCAACCATATCGGCATGACCTCTTATGTGAACGATATTGCCGAAGATGTGGCCGGGGAGTACCTAAAAGAAGGAGAAGATGTATATATTGCCATTAACCCCCTTTTCCACATCATGGCGCTGGGTTTATTCATGGCCATCGGACTGAACCGCGGAAACACCACCCTGCTCATGCCGGTTCCCCAGGTGGACGCCATACTGGAGACCATCCAGAGATACCGGGTCCGATGGATGCTAGGGGTCCCGGCCCTTTACAGAATGATCCTCGAAAACGAGCGGCTCGACCGGTACAAACTGAGTTCCCTGACCTATTGTATCTGCGGGGGGGATGTCCTTCCTTTTGAGATCTACAAGCGGTGGAAGGAGAAATTCGGGGTGCCCATCTATCAGGTTTATGGATCCACGGAGGCAGGACACGTCACCTATAGTCGGATCGGGAAGGAACCCAAACCCGGGACCATCGGGCTTCCTCTCAAGAGTCGGGAGTGCATGGTGGCGGATCCGGTAACCCTTTCTCCGGTGGCACCCGGCGAAAGCGGCGAGCTCCTGGTCACCTCCCAGTATACCCTCAAGGAATATTGGAATAAACCAGAGGAAACCGCCAGATCTTATGTTCAAATCGGGCAGAAGGTTTTCTACCGGATGGGGGATTTCATGAGCCAGGATTCGGATGGTGAATTGGTTTATATGGAGCGTTCAGCCGACATCATCAAGCACAAGGCTTATCGGGTTTCGGCCTCGGAGGTGGAGGCGGTCCTCCAGGACCATCCTACCGTGATAGGAGCTTGTGTGGTGGGGATCCAGGACGATCGGGTGGGAGAGCGGATCAAAGCTATCGTGGTTTTAAAAGAGGATGCCCGGGGGGTTGGCGGCTCAGAACTTATCAAATGGTGCCGGGAAAGGCTGGCACCTTACAAGGTGCCCGGATATATTGAATTCAGAGATATGCTTCCCAAGTCCAAGGTGGGGAAGCTTTTGCGGAGAGAAATCCGGGATGAAGAGCGCAGACGCATGGGGAAGGGTGTGAAAAGTATCCGTTAATTATTGCCTGAACCCCGCGTTTTTATAAAAGCAGTGGAACAGCCGTTTTTGAAAGGAGAAAATGATGGACCTGTTTGAAGCCATTCGGGGGCGAAGGAGTTGTCGGGCTTTCCTGAAAGATGCAGTGGCGCGGGAGGTGGTAGAAAAAATTTTGGAGGCGGCGACATGGGCGCCGTCTCCACTCAATTCCCAGCCCTGGGAGTTCATGGTCGTTACGGACTCGAGTATGAAGGAGAAGATTCATTCCGAGGCAGTCAGGTGCAAGGAATGGGCCCTGGAAAAGAGCGGGTGGAAATGGCTGGGAAAATACAGCATGGATTTTCTGAAGACGGTGCCCCTCATCATCGCGGTGATCGGTGATCCCAAAGGAACCGGGGTGGATATGTTTATGGAGGAAGGAAGTGTAGGATACCAACTTGCCTGCGGTGCAGCCATCCAGAATATGCTCCTTGCCGGCCATGCCCTTGGCCTTGGCGGGTTGTGGTTCACCTTTTTCGACAAGAAGGCCATGCGTAAGATTCTCGGGATAGAAGAGAAAAAGGTTCCCATCGGGTTGGTGTGCATGGGAAAGCCTATCGGCGTACCCGGAGCTGTTCCCAGAAAAAGCTTTCAGGAAAAGACCACGTGGATTGAGGCATAAGGAGTTTCTTTTATCTTCTTAGGTTCTCACCTGACGAGGTTTGATAGAACCAATTTATCTTGGCCTTTTCCTGTAAAAGGCGGCACTTTTGTCCCTCGTGTCATCAGAAGCGGGTGGTCGCGTTTACCGAAGATCCGAATGTGATTAATAAATACTCAAACACCTGAACTTATGGGACCTGGAACTACCGGAAAGACCCGTCGCCCATGCTCCTCCGTCCCATGTGCTCCCGATTTTTTAACCCGCCTGAAGGTGCTCCGGTGAACTATTTCTGAACCGGTTAAAATTTCGACAAAATGCCTGATTAATTCCTCTTGACAGCATATTTACACTTCGGATAATTAAAAACCCATATACCTCGAAACTGGCAGATTCCATATCTTGGGTGTAGATCATGGCATGACACAATTCATGATCAATCTTAATCCGCCTATAGAAAAGCGAGTTCTTATCAATCAATTTATCAATATCAATTCAATTCTTGCACTTGCACGACTTTGACGGAGCCCTGACCCTTTGGGGCTATACCTTGACATGTGTGCTGCGCTGTGTTTTTTTGCGTAGCTATCAGACTTCGGCCTAAAGCAGCCAACCCTATGGTTGGGTTCAGCGCCGGAGCAGACATCTTTCCTTAATTCTGTGGAGGTTGTGATGAAACGAGCAGGCTGTTTGGTGTTGTGGAGCGTCGTGGCTCTCTTGACCCTGGCGCTGACCGCGGGTCCGGCCCTGTGTGCCGGAAAACTCAAGATCGGTATCGTGTTCAGCATGACGGGCGGAGCCGCGGCTTACGGCGCCAGCCAGAAGGAAGGGGCCCAACTGGCTATTGAGCAGATCAATGCCGCCGCCGGCAGCGGTATGCAGATCGAGGTCGTGTTCGAGGACGATGCCAGCGTTCCGCAGCAGGGCATCAATGTGTACAACAAACTGATCAACGGCGACAAGGTGGCCGTCATCATCGGCCCCACCCTGAGCAACACGGCCAAGATCACCGATCCCATCGCCCAGCAGGCCGGAGTGCCGGTCTTGGCCGTAAGCAACACGGCCGGCGGGATCACCGAGATCGGCGATTTCATTTTTCGCGATTCTTTGACCGAGGCGGTGGTGATTCCCAATACTCTCAAGACCGCCAAGGAAAAACTCGGATTCAAGAAAGTGGCCGTTTTTTACGGCAACGACGATGCCTTCACCAAGAGCGGTTACGACGTTTTCAAAAAGGTGCTCCTGGAAACGGGCGTCCAGATTCTCAGCGAACAGACCTTTGCCAAGGGCGACCGGGATTTTTCACCCCAGCTCACCCAGATCAAGGCCCAGAATCCGGACGCGATCATCTGCTCGGCCCTGGTGGAAGAAGCCTCCGGCATTGTCAGCCAGGCGCGCCAGTTGGGCATCGCTAAATCCATTCCCATCATCGGCGGCAACGGCTTCAACTCCCCGGCCCTGATGAAAAACGCCGGCGAAGCGGCCGAGGGCGTCATCGTGGGAGCGGCCTGGAACGCGGCCGCCTCCAGCCCCCTGAACTTAAAATTCGTGGATGACTACACCAAGAAATACAACCGCGCCCCGGACCAGTTTGCGGCCCAGGCCTTTACCGGCGTGCAGATCGTCTATAGAGCCGCCACCACGGCCAATAGCGCCGATAACCGCAAGGCCATCCGCGACGCCATGGCCAAGATCAAGGACATGGACACGTTGCTGGGCAAATTTTCCTTTACCGAGGGCCGGGACGCGAATCACTCCCCGGTGGTTCAGGAAGTCAAGGGCGGCAAGTTCGCCGTGTTTGCCCGGTAGCAGTGTGATCGACCGTACCGTCCGATAGCCATTCAAGTGACTGAAGTTTCAAAACCCTGGTCAACGAACGCAAACCAAGGGCGCCTGGACTTCAGTCACTTGCCGCTTCCTCCGAAGGAGCCAGGGTGAATCTGCTGGCGCAGCAATTGGTCAACGGGTTGTTCATCGGCAGTGTCTATGGCCTGTTTGCCGTGGGCTACACCCTGGTTTTCGGTGTCCTGGATATCCTGAACCTTGCCCATGCCGCAGTCTTCACCCTGGGCGGCTTGAGCGCCCTGTGGCTCGTACAAACCTTCGGCCTTTCCATCTGGCTGGCCTTTCCCGCGGCCACCGTATTGGCCGGACTGCTGGGCCTGCTGCTCAACGCCGTGGCCTTTGCCCCGCTGCGGCAAAGGGCCGACAGCCATTTTTCCGGCCTGATCTCCAGCATCGCCATGGCCATTGTTTTTGAAGCCATGGCCCTGGGGCTCTTCGGGGCACGTTCGGTGCGTTTTCCGGCCGGCACGGTCAAGGTCCACATCTGGCACATCGGCCAGGCTGTCACGATCACATCGCTGCAGGTGAGCATCGTGGCCGTGGTTGCCCTGCTTATGGTGGTCCTGACACTGTTTCTCAAGCGCAGCCGCACGGGCAAGGCCATTCGTGCCGTGGCGGAAAACGATCGCGCCGCCATGCTGCTGGGAATCGATGTCAGGGGCATCATCGCCTTTACCTTCTTTATCTCCTCGGCCCTGGGTGGGGCCGCGGGCATCCTCTACGGGCTTTACTTCGACTCCCTGGCCCCGGATATGGGCCGCTCCATCGAACTCAAAGGACTGGCGGTGATCATCCTGGGAGGCATGGGCTCGATTCCCGGCGCCATTTTGGGGGGCCTGGCCTTCGGACTGAGCGAAGTGCTCACCGTGGCCATCACCGGCACCTCCAATCTCAGGGACGCCGTAGCCTTCATGGTGCTGTTTGCCATCCTGCTGCTCAGGCCTTCCGGCCTGCTGGGCCGCGCCCGCATGCGGGAAGCGTAAGCCATGGAGCAGCTTGCCCAGTTCTATGCCATCTACGGCAGCCTGATCAATTTTATCGGCATCAACGCCCTGCTGGCCCTGAGCCTCAACGTCACGCTGGCCGCGGGTATGCTGTCGATGGGCAACGCGGCCTTCGCCGGACTGGGGGCTTACACCGCCGGCATCCTCACCGTCCACTTCAAGGTCCCCTTCATCGTGGCCCTGGGCGGCGGTGCGCTGATGGCCGGTATCGTCGCCGTGGTGCTGGGCTTGCCCGTGTTGCGGTTGAAAGGCGTTTTCCTGGCCATTGCCACCCTGGCCTTCGGGGAAGTCGTGCGCATCGCAGCGGTGAACCTCACCGTGACCGGCGGGGCCGAAGGCCTGACCGGCATCCCCAACGTGACCAAACCCTGGATGATCTTCCTTGCGCTGGGGCTGGCGGCCTATTTTCTGGCGGTGCTGCGCCGCTCGCAACTGGGATGGGGACTGGTCAGCATCCGCGATGACGAAACCGCCGCCGCCTGCCTGGGGATCCCGATCACCTATTACAAGCTCCTGGCGTTTATCATCGGGGCCATGATGGCCGGCTTGGCCGGGGCCATGTACGCCCACTTGAGCTACCTGATCACCCCCAGGGATTTCGGTTTTTTCATCGCCGTGGACCTGCTGATCTACAACATCGTCGGCGGTACACGCGTATGGTATGGCCCGGTGATGGGCGCGGCCCTGCTCACGGCGCTGCCGGAAATCTTGAGAGGCATCGGCGTGGCAGCGGGGCCGATCCGCATGGGCGTAAATGGCCTGATCCTGCTGCTGGTCATCTTGTTTTTGCCCAACGGCCTGGCCTCGCTGATGATCCGGCTGCGGCCCGCGGCCCAAAGGCCTGAAGCAAGCGGCCATACGGTATGAATCTAAAAGTTGACACCATTTCGCAACGCTTTGGCGGGCTGCAGGCTTTGCTCGACGTGAGCTTTGCGGTCGAGCCCGGAACGATCCACGGCCTGATCGGTCCCAACGGCGCCGGCAAAACTACCCTGATCAACATCTTAAGCGGCATACAGCCCCCGTCCGCCGGCCAGGTGCACTACCAGGGAGAGGCGCTCCACCGGCTGCAGGCCCACCAGATAGCGGCCCTGGGTGTGGCCCGGACCTTTCAGAACATCCGGCTGTTCCCCGCCATGACCTGCCTGGAAAACGTCCAGGCGGCCCAGCACCTGATCGCCAGCCGGCCGCTGGTGCCGCGCCTGCTGCGCCTGCCCTCGGCGTGCCGTGAAGACCGGGATCTGGAGGCCAAAGCGCGCGCGACCCTCTTGCGGGTGGGCCTTGAAGGCAAGGCGGCGTTGCTGGCCAAAAATCTTTCTTACGGTGAAAGGCGCCGGCTGGAGATCGCCCGGGCCCTGGCCATCAATCCCAGCCTGCTGCTTCTCGATGAGCCGGTGGCCGGCATGCGCCGGGGTGAAGCGGCCCAGGTTGCCGACCTGGTGCGCTCGCTGGCTGCCGGCGGCATGACGGTGCTGTTGATCGAACACAACATGGCCTTTGTGATGGCGCTGTGCTCCCGGATCACGGTGCTGAACTTTGGCCAGGTCATCACCACCGGCAACCCTGAGGATGTGCGATGTCACCGGGAAGTGATTGCGGCCTATCTGGGGACGGGGCAAAACGATGCTTGAAGTTGCCGAGCTGACAGTTTCCTATGGTCCCATCGAGGCGGTACGGGAGATTGCTTTCAGCGTTGAAGAAGGCACGGTGGTTTCCCTGGTGGGGCCCAACGGTGCGGGCAAGACCACCACACTCAATGCCATCAGCGGTGTAGTGGCTGCCAGCCGGGGGCGCATTTTTTTTCAGGGCCGGGACATTACCCGCATGCGCTCACACCAGCGCGTGGCCGCCGGCATTGTGCAAATTCCCGAAGGCCGCCTGATGCTGGCCGGCATGACGGTGCGTGAGAACCTGGAGTTGGGTGGCTACCGCCGGCCGGCCGGCGAGATCGCAGCCAGCATCGCGCTGATGGAGAGCCGCTTTCCGATTCTGGCCGAGCGCCGCAATGCGCTGGCCGGCGGACTTTCAGGCGGTGAACAGCAAATGCTGGCCATTGCCCGGGGGCTGATGGCCAAGCCCAAGTTGTTGTTACTCGACGAGCCTTCGCTGGGCCTGGCACCCCTGGTGGTCAAGCTGATTTTTGAAATCATCGCCGAGCTGCAAGCCGCTGGCCAAACCATCCTGCTGGTCGAGCAAAACGCCCGCCAGGCCATTGCTGTGTCTTCGCGGGCCTATGTGATGGAAAACGGCAAAATCGTTTTACAAGGCGATGCCCGCCAACTGATGTCGGACCCGGCGGTGATCAACTCCTACCTGGGCCAAGCCGCTTCCAGTACTTCCTGATCAGCACCGCAAAGCAATCCGTTGGACAGAAGACAAGCAGGAAGTCAAGGAACCTGATCGGAGTCGATGAAACCAGAACCCATCATCTTCAGCGCACCTGCACCACTGTGACCTTGACCACGCCTTCTTGCAGCATGCCGATCTGTAGGGCTTCGGCGTAGGACAGATCGATGATCCGTCTGCGCTTTTGGGGACCGCGGTCGTTGATACGCACTTGCACGGTTTTGCCGTTTTTGAGGTTGCTTACTTCCACGCGCGTACCGAACTCCAGGCTGCGATGGGCCGCGGCAAAGCCATGGCGGTCGTAGCGATCGCCGCTGGCCGTGCGCAGGCCGTCGAACTTGCGGCCGTAGTAGCTTGTCCCAACCGGTCTCCTCGTAGAGCCCTGCAGGCCGCACGGGCGGCCAGTCGGCGCACAACCAGCAGACCCAGCAGCAAGACAATGCCGACCGCCTGGTGAAAGCCTGTGTCTCCGCAGAGACGATCACTCATGATCAGCTTGTATCTCAGGGCGAATCAGCTTCGATCATTAGGAGCTAAATGCATAGGCATTAGGGCGTTTCGGAAAAATCGGTCACGCCTGATTCGGAAGGTTTATGAAGTCAATCCGCTGATCTGTCCCAAATGTCAAGGATGAATGCGGGTGGTCGCATTTATCGAAGATCCAGATGTGAATAGAAAAATACTCAAACACCTGAACTTAATGGACCTGAAACGACCGGAAAGACCTTTCTCCCTTGCCCTCGACCCGCCGCCAATATGCCCGCATTGCGGCGGCAAGCTGATATACCTCTATTCGATGCTGCCGTTTATGATGGTTCCGGCAAGACCCGAATAAAAGGAGGATTTTAGGCTATTTTAATTCATCAACCTGCTGCTCAACAATCCGACGGCACAGGATAACTGCGCCCCGCGGCTGTCAAAACGATGCGCTGCCCGGTTCTACTTGTCAAAGAACGGTCGGTTTTTAGCTGATTCTGAAAGACAAACGGTTCGATTTTAGCGACCGGCTCCGATTTTGGCCGGCAGCACCATACCCCGGCTTAACCCTCCCGGATACCTTTCAAGCATTACCCCTAATAAATAGTGCGCCCTTCCCGGGCTTCTTGAACAATGGATTGAAAACGACCTTTCAGGTCGTGCCAATCCTTATAGGTTAGGGTGATGATCCTGATCGAAAACGTGAGGGAACCTTGCCCAGTTTCTCCAGCCGAGACTGAATAGCACCTTCCGTCCGCCGATGCTTCTGCGCCAACTCGCTAACCGGTAAGCCCGCATCAAACCCTTCACATAGGACTTTGTCTTCGGCATCGTTCCACGGTTTTCCGGCGTTGGCAGGTAAAAGTTTCTCGCGCCGTTGTCTATCCTCAAAACGCTCCATCGCCCTCACAGCCAGGGACAGCGCGCGCAGGACCTGTGGATGTTGATATGGGCTGTCATCGGGAAAAATCTCTCCAGTGTGCGGGTCAACGCCATCAGCCAGAGATCGGATTATTCGCAACGCTTCCGAAGGCTCCATAGTTTCCTCCTTTACCGCCGTTGCAGGTTTCGTGTCAGCCGCCCACGGTTTTCTATCCATGCTTCCGCTGCGAGGCGTAGTCGAGTTTGAGGTCTCTTGCTGAATAAGTGGCTGCCGTGACCTCGTGTCCTCTATCATGTTGGTAATCACATCCCATGCAAACTTGGGGATTTCAAGTACAACATGCCCTCTCGCTTGGAGATTCCAACTCAAACCTTCCCACTTCCTAAGGCGAAGCTCGGACTTCAGCTCTTGGAGTCTTAGCGGGGGATCAATTCGTTGAAGCTCTTTCGTGTCGCAGCCGTATGGCCAGTGCCAAAGAAGCTTTCTCTTCGCGTCGGATGTGACCTCCCAAATAACGGGGAAATCCTTTCCAATCCCGGCGTTCTTGACTCGCTTCGCAACGTTTTCTAGGATGCCAAACTCACGGACAAGATGGTCGACGGAGAGGTGATTCATCGACTTCCGGTAAACGAGAATAAGATCCCCCCGTTTTGTTTCAGACTCGCAACTCCAGAAGGCTTCTTGCGGGAGGTCGCGGACACCGCCCTCAAACAAGTAATTCTCCGGGCCTGCATAAAAAAGCCAATATCGCTTCGTTGCTTCACCTGATGTTGTGTGTCTCGTCAACCGCCAAAAGCTGGAAAGACCCATCGAATTGCCTGCCCTCGTGACGGTTCAGTTTTGAACCCTAACGTGAAAATCACCAGTTCATCTGGTGCATTTTCTTGTTGGAATTCTGTATCATGTCCCCAGAACTCCCCGATTCTCTTACTACACCGTGACGACGACTGAAGCCTCTTTGTTGAAGGGGTTAGTGCGCACAGCTAGGGAGAAGAGAAAAGGATAGTTATTTTTCAGATACTTCATATAAATAATCCATTCTGCCACAATCAGGTGGTAGCTCCGTTTGATATCTCCTGCAAGATGATTTGCGTCGGTTTTCGGCACATCTTCGAAAGAATTGCGGTAAGCTAACTCTTCGGTGAGATGAAAGACGGCGCGTAACAGATCGGTAAAGGACTGATGCTCCATGAGCACAGGGTTTTCTAAGAGCCTCAGGAGAAAGTCTCGTTTTATTGTGAGAAAGCCCTTTAGTTCAAGGAAATCTACCTGAGAGACATCAACGCCGAAGTCGTGCTTCACAGACTCCTTACTGGCGGCAATAAACTCCTTGTCTTTCCAGGTTCCGGTTATGATTAAACTGCTCCTGATGGCGTCGAAATTGAGGTCGTAACGGGCGAACCGGGAGAGAAGTTCCAGACCGACCTCGCTGTAAAAGACACCGATAATCATGTTGAGCTTTTCCATGCGGCTTTCCATCTCCCGTTTTTCCAGCATGATCTCTGTAAAATTGGCTATGACGCCGAGAAACGTGCCCACCCCGGTGACGATGATAAAAAGGGTAAAGATTTTTCCAAAATTAGTTACCGGATGGATATCGCCGTATCCTACCGTTGCCATGGTAACGATGACAAAATAAAAGGAATCGATAAGAGACTTTTTCTCAATGGTCATCATGCCTATCGTACCTAAGACGATGACCGCAAAGAATATGATGAGGTATATTTTCAGCCGCGATTTGATATTTCCCATTAGGTTGTTCGCCTTTATCTTTTCCTGCTCTACGCCGATAACAGGAGTGTTGAATGTTAGCGCAGATCCAAGGGGATAGCTTTAAGAACGAAAGCTAAACCCTTTTAATCGTTCTTGCCCGATATGAAAACAAGCCCGTATTCCGTGATCCCATGCAGTGGCAATATGTCTTGTTTCCTCAGGCCCAACGCTAAGCATAAGGCGCGGCGGCTTTTTGCCGTCGCTCTTAATGCTTTGGTTATGCAAAAGAATGTTGATCTCTGGGAATCGGCTTCAAGCGATTAATCTGTTTTGCTTCAGGGCTATTCATTGCATGCCAAAGATCCCAATCCTGTTGCAAGCCCAACCAAAAATCTGCAGACATACCCAAAACACGGGACAGCCGCAATGCAGTATCCGGAGTTACCGAACGCCTGCCTTTAATAATTTCGTTCAGACGAGGGTAAGAAACGCCCAGACGGCGAGCAAGTTCTGTTTGTGTAAGGTCAAGCGGTTTGACAAATTCCTCGAAAAGCATTTCCCCAGGATGTGTCGGGGGACGATTTCGAGGCAGTCGCCGTCCAACATCAGTGGTAATCTGTGATTTCGATCTCGTAGGCATGGCTTTCCTCCCATGTAAAACAAATTCTGTATTGTTGATTAACGCGGATACTGTATTGATTCTGCACGGTCGCCTTTCAAATGTTCCAGTCGATTACCTGGCGGCACTTTAAGTTCATTAATCTCTCGAACTCGGTTTATTTGATCCAACTTTCGGCGAGCAACCGACCAAATGGATTGTGGACAGCATCTTCGAGCAGCTTGAGATGCCACACCATCAAAAATATCTTCAGTACCAGTAGACTTAAAAGTTTTTATCATGGGTTATATTATAATGGGGTCCATTATAGATGTCAAGATGCTTGCAAGGTATGCATAACGGTGCCGATAACCCGCGAGCAACCACGGCCAAGGACTTTCGGACAAGACCGGACAACTTGCCCCGTGGTTGCTCGACGGGTTCATTGGCTTGGTTAGGCTTCGTCGGTCTTTTCGTTCTGCTCATGGAGATTTTCGCTCCTACCGCTTTCTCGGAGAAGCAGTGTACGTTTCCGCTCAATACCCCATCGGTACCCGCTCAAGCTCCCATCGCTGCGCACCACGCGGTGGCAAGGCACCGCTACGGCGAGCTTGTTCGCAGCACAGGCTCGAGATACGGCACGCACTGCTCCAGGACTGCCAATGCGATCAGCAATTTGGGTATAGCTAACGGTAACACCGGATGGCACTTCACGAAGAGCATGCCAAACGCGCTGCTGGAAAGCGGTACCCAGAATATCGAGGGGAAGCTCGATTCCTTTGCCCGGAGCTTCAATAAAACCGATGATTTTCTGAATTAAATCAGAGAAGTCCGGCCCAGCCTCTTCGAGAAGCGCATTAGGGAAGCTTCTTTGAACCTTGGCGGGCAGAACCTTCGGATCGTCTCCAAGCTCAATGGCACAGATGCCGCGATCAGTAGTTGCCACAATAACCCAACCGAGGAAACACGGAGCGACGCCATAGCGAATCGTAAGCCCCGCTGCCCCTTTCCTATAGATTGACGGGGGCATGGCCAGACGATCGCCGGCTTTCTCGTAGGCGCGGCTGTTGGATCCGAAACCTGACTCATATATGGCATCCGTGACGGACAGACTGGTCTTTAGGCTATCGCGGAAACGCTGCGCTCTTCGTGTAGCGGCGTATTGTTTAGGCGTAACCCCGACGATCTTGTTGAAGAGACGATGAAAATGCCATGGACTCAGACCGGCCTCCTCGGCGAGTTCCTCCAGCTTCGGGGTTTCCTCCGCCTGCTCGATGCGGCGACAAGCTTGGACGATAGCCTCCTCCAGTCGCTCATGTGGTGACGAGACGCCGGGCTTACATCGCTTGCAGGGGCGATAACCCGCGAGTTCGGCTTCCCTGCATGTATCGAAGAACTCGACGTTCACACGAATGGGTAAACGAGATGAGCACCCAGGCCGACAAAACACGCCCGTCGTCCTCACAGCATAGTAAAAAGTACCCTCGGCAGCACGATCACGCTTGACGACTGCGTTCCATCTCCTTTCATCATCGGTGAACGTACATCTTTTTGTCATCATTGAAGCCCCCAATCTCGATTATAGCGGTTCAGAGATCGCTCTGGCACAAGAGGCGCTCGCTGGTCTCAAATTGAATAGTCCTCTTGCACCTCCGCCGAGTCGGGGGCCAATGATTGCTTGGGCGCAATTCGTAACGGGGCAGGATTCTCAATCAGGCTGCGGCACAAGAAACCAAGCGACCGCCCGTCAATAGCGGCGAGCCCGAGACCGATGAGTCCCATACCGATAAAGTGTTTCAGCTCCAACTTCTCACCGAGGATTGTGCTGCCGAGCAGAATAGCGCTGATCGGGATAAGAAATGTTACGAGCAGCACATTGCTGGCGCCCGCCGTAGCAAGGATGCGGAAGTAGAGTATGTAGGCGAGCGCGGTAGAAAACAAGGCGAGCCCTGCAATAGCACCCCATGCCTCCAGCTCAGGCATTGGAAGGTTCCAAGGTCGCTCCACCACCATGGCCAAAGGGATAAGCACGAGAGTGGAGGCCGTTACCTGACCAGTTGCAGTGACCAAGGGTTGAGAGCCCAGGTTCCGAAAGCGGCGGCCAAAGACCCCGGCGAAGGCGTAAGAGACCGCAGCACCGAGAACAGCGAGCTGGGCAAAGGTGTTGGCGCCAAAACTCTCCAGGGCTTCCGGCCCGATCATAAGAACAACGCCCGCGAAGCCGATGACTACCCCGGCGAAACGCGCTCTGGTCATCTTCTCGTCACTAGTTAGAAAATGTGCGACGATAACAGTGAAAAGCGGCGTTGTGGCATTGAGGATGGATGCCAGACCGCTGGCAATGTGCCTCTGCGCCCAGACGATCAGGGTAAAGGGAATTATGTTGTTGAGAAGACCCATGCTCAAAAAGGCCGCCCAAAGCTGCCAACTCCTGGGCATTTTCAGCTCCACAGCCAGAACAACCACATTTAGCGCAACCGCTGCAAGCCCGACGCGTAGCGCAACGATGGTGAAATGTGGCAGGGCATGAACCGCAATACCGATAAAGAAAAATGACCCGCCCCAGAGAATTGACAAGGTGATTAGAAGCAACCACTCGACCAGTCCCATTGATCTATTGATGGCTTTCATGTGCACTCCTCCATTTATTAGAGTGCACTCAATATAGTTTTGTTTGAGCGGAGGAACACTCCGATTCTTGCGGTGTAATTCAACAATCCAGAGTGACCGCTCCAGCGCACAGGAAAATGTACCTGCTTTGATGCTGAGAAGGACCCTTCTTGGAAGCCTAACAATATATTGAATAGTTTTCCTTCAATATCAAAAAGTTCCAAGATTGTCAATGTTCAATTAAAATATTATTGACAAATCTATCTGATATTATTATTTTAATTGAGTTGTTCAATATCTAATATGTATTCTTAGGGGGTTCGCTGTTCAATACCGATGTTGCCGGTTCCGGTCCCCATTTTAAAGAGGTTTGACGCCATTCTCGAAAAACGAGCCGTTGCACCGATACAGCGTGCGGACTATAAAAAGTGGCTCAGGTTGTTTGAATGCCTGCAACTGCGCGTCAAGGATTTTAACTTCGAAGCCGGAATACTCACTGTCCACGGAAAAGGGAAAAAAGACCGCACGGTTCCCCTGCCTAAGACGATTGTGCCGGAACTGGCTTCCCAACTTGAGGTGGTGAAATACATTCATGACCAAGATCTTGCGGCGGAATATTCAGGAGTGTTTCTTGACGACCGGCTGGAGAAGAAATATCCCTCGGCAGCCAAGGATCTTATCTGGCAGTGGTTCTTTCCGCAAAAGTCACTTACGCAGGTTCCGGCGGCTCAAGAACTAAGGACGAATGCGGGTGGTCGAGTTCAAGGATTACGTCGCCGACCCGGTTTATCCCATGGATTCTTCTTTGCAAAAAAACGATGAAAGATGAAACGATGATCTATGCCCAAATCCGCCAAATTAACGGTCATTTCCTGATTTAATTCCGATTGACAGCTCATCCTCTTTTCGATAGTCAAAATTTGTTTCTCATAAGAAATACATGCCCCCATTTCTTGGGTCGCAGATGATGGAAATATACAATTTATTTTTCCGCTTAATCCGCTTGGAAAAAAGCGGCTTCTTAACATTTTATCCATGGGGGATCATACTTCCACGTGATAGTGTGAAATGTGGTTCGGCAAATGGGTTGAAGGAACCAGGAGGAAGGTCCCATGAATGAATTATTGGCACCAGGTGGTAGTCTGGCAATGGTGGAGCGAGTTTTCGCCCAGGGTGCCGATGCGGTCTATGTGGGTTGCAAAGGGTTTAGTCGCCGGAAGTGCGCCTGGGAAATGGAAGATTCTCAGATCCGTGAGGCCTTGGAGATAGCTGGTCCAATGGGCCGCAAAGTACGGATCGCCGTCAATGCGGAAGTTCCTGGGGACAAGTTGATGCTCATCATGAGCAAGGTTGCCAAGTACGCCGCCTGGGGGGCGGAAGGAGTGATCGTCAAGACCCCGGCGGTGATGCAGATGGTGAGAGAGAACTTCCCGGACCTGGTTGTCCATGCCAGTGTCGGCTGCAACATCCAGACGCCCGGGCAAATGGCCCAGTACCGGGATTATGGGGCCGGTCAAATCGTGGCCAGTACCGAAATCAACACGGCGGCCAAGATGCGCGTTTTCAAGGATGCAGCCGATGCCCTCGGAGTAGCGACCGAAGTGCTGATTCACGGCAACCGCTGCGTTGGGGGTGTCGGCAATTGCGCCTTTCATGAGCTCATTGCCGATTCCTATATCAAACACATCTACCATGACGAAGACGGCAACGAGATCGTCGAATACGAAGGGTGGCCGGACCGCAGCGGCAGTTGCTTTCGCATGTGCCTGCTGAGTGATGCCCAACGTCAGAAAGTGCTGAGCCAACGTGGCCGCAACACGGAAGAAATCGATGCCATCAATGATCGCATCCGCCGCCATCCCAATGTGGCCTTTGCCATCAACGGCAAGGAGCTTTGGGATTACATGGATCTTGGCCTGCACACCCTCAAGGTCCAGGGCCGCGAATACGCTGTGGAACTCATCGGCCGCATGATCTTTCTCTATCGATCGATGATCGAAGCTCACCGCGTCGGAAGGCCGCACGACGCACCCGACCTGCTCGCTTTGCAGCGGGAACTGGATTCCATCGCGCTGGATCGCGACCGGGTGCGGCAGGAAAAAACCCGCGAACTGCACCGGAACATCAAGGGGCTATACGCTTAGTACAGCGCCACACAATGGCGTGCCTATTCTCAACGACTCAATCCGAAGCGGCGTAGGGCAGATCCCGCCCAGGTCACTGCCGAATCCCGGATATTGTTTTAACGCTTTTATCATCCCGACCGACCGAAAGTCATACGATCCCCTGATCCGTCATGGCTTCGACAACTTTTACGAAACCGGCGATGTTCGCACCCCTGACATAGTTACCAGGAGCTCCGTAGGCCGCAGCGGCGTCCAGGCAGGTGCGATGAATGCTGTGCATGATCATCTTCAGTCTCTGATCCACCTCTTCCCGGGTCCACGAAATCCGCATGCTGTTTTGGGTCATCTCCAATCCCGAAACGGAGACCCCCCCTGCATTGGCCGCCTTGCCGGGGCCATAAAGAATGTGGCTGCCCAGAAACAGGTCCGCGCCCTCCGGTACGGTGGGCATATTGGCTCCCTCACACACCACCTCCACCCCGTTTTGCACCAGGTTCCGGGCATCCTTTTCATTGATTTCGTTTTGAGTGGCGCTGGGAAACGCGCAATCGGCCTTATGATTCCAAAGCGGATTATAATCTAAGATCGGGTCCACGGGAGTGTAAATTGCATTCTTGTAATGGTCGGCGTACTCCTTGATCCGGCCGCGTTTGACGTTTTTCAGGCGTTTAATAAAAGCCAGTTTTTCACGATCGATCCCCTCATCATCAAAAATATAGCCCGATGAATCGGAGAGGGTGACCACCCTGGCATTGAAATCCAAAAGCTTTTCCACGGTAAATTGGGCCACGTTCCCAGACCCGGAAACCAGACAGACTTTACTATCCAGGGTTTTATTCCGGGTGGCCAGCATTTCCGAAGCAAAATAGACGCTCCCGTATCCCGTAGCCTCCGGACGGATGAGACTCCCTCCCCACTTGAGGTTTTTCCCGGTTAAAACGCCGGTAAATTCATTGGTCAGCTTTTTATACATCCCGAAGAGATACCCGATTTCCCGGGCACCCACGCCGATGTCTCCTGCCGGAACATCTGTGTCAGGGCCGATGTGTCTGAAAAGCTCGCACATGAAACTCTGGCAAAAGCGCATGACCTCATTATCTGATTTTCCTTTGGGATCGAAATCAGACCCGCCCTTCCCACCCCCCATAGGAAGGGTGGTCAGTGCGTTCTTGAAAACCTGCTCGAAGGCAAGAAACTTAAGGATCCCCAAGTTCACGGAGGGGTGGAACCGAAGGCCCCCTTTGTAAGGCCCGATGGCATTGTTCATCTGCACCCGAAACCCCCGGTTTACATGGATTTCTCCACGATCATCCATCCAGGGAACCCTGAATAGAATCACCCGATCCGGTTCCACCAATCTCTCCAGTATCTTTGATTTCCGATATTCGGGGTTACGATCCAACACCGGACCGATGGATTCCACCACCTCGCCCACAGCCTGGTGGAATTCCTTTTCATTCGGATCCTTATCCTTCACCACTTTCAAGATGCCTTCCATCATCTTACCCCCCCTGAAACCTTTGCGAATCTACTTCCTATAAAAGCTACGGCTTTTTAACAATCCCTTTGAGCCAAAAGAAATACCCCGGAAGCAAATCCTATCCCTCCGGTTTTCTGGATCTTTTGTGGAGCACACACAGGTTTTCACCCTTGACACTTGGTATATCTATTGAATATAAAACGGATTCAAATAATGTTTTATATATACCATTTCGATGATTGACTAAAGCAGAAAGTGAGGTTTTTTATGTGCATTGCAGGAAAATGGTTACAAAGGATGGGTATGTTTTTTTTCATCTCGGCAATAATAATGGGGAACGTTTTCGCGGCCGAAGAACCTCTTTATCTGAAAAATAACATCCATACCCAGTATAGCTCCAAGGATATCAAGGCCAGCTACGCCAACTGGACGGATCCCGGCGCCGGCCACACCATTATCCCCGTCAACACCCCGGTGATTTTTAATAAGGGCGGACACATCCGGGGGTCCATATTTACGATTCTATTGCAGGATTCCGGAAAAACGGTCCTCTTCGAATTCGACAAAAAACGGATGGCCATGGAGCCGGAAGAGTACTGGAAGTTAATCGCCTCTCCCTCCAAGGTCGACCTTAATGCACTTTCCGAAATCGACCAAAAGGGGATCCGGGAGGGGAAAGCCTCTATAGGGATGACCAAAGACGGGGTCCGGATGGCGCTGGGATACCCCGCGGCCCACATGACACCCTCGTTAAATGAGAACCGGTGGATATACTGGACCAACCGCTTCAAAAACTTTACCGTAGAGTTCGGCCCTGACGGCAAGGTCGTTGCAATCCGATAGAATGTACTCCTTCGTGGCCGGACTTTGCCCGAATATCCGGATGAAGTCTTTTCTATGGTGGAAAATAACCGCAAAATCGCTTTGATCACCGGCGGCAGCGGGGGGATCGGCGCGGCCATTTCACGCTCCCTGGCCCGTGACGGTTTCGACATCTGGCTGAACTATCGCAGCAACCACGATGCTGCAGCCCGGGTCGCAGAGGCGGTGGAGTCCGTCGGACGCCGTTGCCGGTTGATGCCCTTCGATGTGACCGATCCCCAAAGCATCGCCGAAAACCTTACCGCACTTCTGGAAGAACAGACGCCGTATGTCCTCGTGAACAACGCCGGCTTCAACAAGGACGCCCTGATGGTCTGGATGACCCAAGCGGAATGGAAAGACGTCCTGTCCGTTTCATTGGACGGCTTTTTCCTGGTAACCAAGCCGATCCTGAACGCCATGCTCCGGAAGCGGGAAGGGAGGATCATCAACATCGTCTCCACCTCCGGACAGAGCGGAGTACCCGGGCAGGTTAATTACAGCGCAGCCAAAGCCGGCCTCATCGGTGCCACCAAGGCCCTGGCGCTAGAAGTTGCCAAAAGAAATGTCCTGGTCAACGCCGTTTCCCCTGGCTTCATCCGTACTGAAATGACCGCCCGACTTCCGGAAGAAAAGATCCTTCCCACCATTCCCATGGGACGTTTCGGAACCCCTGAAGAGGTAGCCTCCGTCGTCTCGTTTTTATGTTCGGAAAGGGCGGCTTACATCACCGGCCAAATCATCGGAGTCAACGGGGGGATTTACATGTAGCCCATTCGGCAACTGCCTATCGCCCCCTTGATAAAAAACGGCCTTCATCGGAACATATCCATGCATCGAGTCTCCATCACCGGCATCGGCATCATTTCCTGCCTGGGAAATGATCCCCAATCCGTATCCAAAGCCCTCCGGCAGGGACAATCCGGCATCGTCGCAGACGCTGCCCGGATCGGCCTGGGATTCCGGAGCCCTTTGACCGGCCATATCCGGGATTTCGATTTGAAGATCCCCCTTCCCCGGAAATACCGAAAGGCCATGACCGATTTTTCCATCTGGTCTTATGCCGCCGTTATGGATGCCGTCCGGATGGCGGGCCTGACTCCGGAGGAGCTCCAAAACGAAGAGACCGGCCTGTTATTCGGGTGTGACTCCAGTTGCCAGGCCGCCGTTCAGCAGGTGGATCTGCTGAAAAAATACGGGGAAACCAAATCCATTGGAAGCGGCTGGATTTTCCGCTCCATGACCTCCAACATCACCATGAACCTTAATATCATCCTGAAGACCCAGGGGGCCTGCTGGACCATCAGCTCGGCCTGCTCCAGCGGGGGACATGCCGTAGGACAAGCGGCCGAACTTGTGGCTTCGGGTAAGCAGGAGCGTGTGATCTGCGGCGGCGCCCAGGAAATCAACTGGGAATCCGTATGCAGTTTTGACGGGTTGGGTGCTTTCTCCACGAGAATCCATGAACCGGAAGCCGCCTCCCGGCCCTTTGATCGAAGCCGGGACGGCCTGGTTCCCAGCGGCGGTGCAGCCGCGCTGGTGTTGGAACGGCATGATCTCGCCGTTCAACGCAACGCCCCTATCCTGGGGGAAATTCTTTCGTATGCCTTTTCATCCGACGGAGCATTCCTCTCCATGCCAAGCCAGGACGGCCTGAAGCGTGCCATGCTTCGCGCACTCAAATTCGCCGGGATGGCTCCGTCCGATATCCGCTATATTTGCGCTCATGCCACCTCTACTCTGGAAGGCGACGCAGCCGAGGCGGAAAATATTCATGCGGTCTTTGGAGACCCATGCCCGCCGGTATCGTCCACCAAATCAATGACCGGCCATGAGCTATGGATGTCCGGGGCGTCCCAGGTGGTTTATTCGGTCCTCATGGCTCAAGATGGATTCCTGGCCCCCAACATCAATTTTTCAAGTCCGGACGAACACACCCGAAAGCTGAACATTATCTCCGAAACGGTCCCGAAGGGACCTGAAACCGTGATGTGCAACTCCGCAGGGTTCGGCGGTACCAATTCCTGCCTGATTCTGGGATTTGAGCCGTGAGATACGATTTTTCAGTCATCGGTGCCGGCGCGGCGGGCATGACAGCCGCCGTCATTCTGGCCAAACACGGATTGAGCGTGGCCCTCGTCGAAGCATCTCCAAAAATCGGTCCGCTTCTCAGGGGTTTTGATCGCAAGGGGATTTACTTCGATACGGGTTTTCATTTCGCCGGGGGTCTGGGTGACGGCGAGATCCTGGATATATACTTTCGTTATTTAGGAATCAGCGACAAGATTCAAAGAGCGCCATTTAATCCCGAAGGTTTTGATCTCTTCCGATTTTCTCCTTCGGAGGAAGATTTTCTTTTTCCTTACGGATATGACCGCATCCGGGACAGGCTTTGCGAGTTCTTTCCCAGGGAACGAAACGCGATCATCGCCTATCTTAACGCCGTTTGCGAAAGCTTCCGATCGAGGCCCTATCTCAACCTGGACCGGGAAGTACTTCCCATGCAGGAGCTGAGAAGCGTCCATGGCCCGAGCCTGAAAGAGGTATTGGACAGCCTGAGCCAAAACGATCGTCTCAAACGCATCCTTTCCGCCCACTGCTATCTCCATGGAGCAACCGCCGGAGAAGTCACCTTTGCCCAACATGCTGCCGTGGTTGGATCGTACTACGAGTCGGTCCATGGACTCCGGGGAGGCGGCGCCAGTATTGTGCGCGCCTTCGAATCTGTCCTTTCCGATCACGGCGTTGACGCATTCTGCGGCCAACGGGTTTCCGGGATCGATTTTCCATCCCGGGAAAAACCGGAAGCAGTACTCCTGGCAAACGGGGAACGCATTGCCTGCCGGGCATGCATCGTTTCCACCCACCCTCGAAATCTGTTGAACCTGGTACCCCCGGGCCTCTTCAAACCCTCCTATATCCGACGTATGGAAAGCCTGGATGAGTCCCCTTCCGCCTTTATCCTTTACGGGCAAACTCGGAAATGCAAAAAGAGTCTGATCGGAAAAAATATTTTTACCTTTTCTTCTTTAAACAAAGACAGCTTCTCCGAGAAAGGTCCGTTGAGGGAACGTCCCATATTTATCGCATCGGTCATCCCTCAAAACGGCACACTGGAAAAACATGGATTTACCGCCATCTGTCCTTCCAATCTCGGTCAGACCGGCGCATGGCTGAATACGCGGTTAAGGCACCGACCCGCGGAATACCAAAATTTCAAAACCCGCGTCTTGGAAATCATGAGGCGTCGAATCGAGGAAAGTTGCCCGGAATTGATGGACGATATAGAGATTATCGACGGGGCGACTCCCCTGACCTTGAGGGATTTTTCCAACAGCCCTACGGGAAGCCTGTATGGCGCCAAACACCGGTTGGGTCAATACAATCCGACGCCGATAACCCGGATCGAAGGGCTTTACCTCATCGGTCAGGCCGTGGTGGCCCCGGGCGTTCTCGGAGCCGTGATCTCCGCATTTCTGGCCTGCGGAAGTATCCTGGGCCATGATCGACTCCGGAAGGAATTGAACGCATGCAAATAAACCGTGTCGTCGTCACCGGAATGGGAGCCATTTCTCCTTTTGGCAGAGGCGCGAATGTCCTTTTTGCCGGCCTGTCCGGCGGAAAAAGCGGAATCCGCTTTCTACCCGAAGCCACTGCAATCCGGGGACTCAGGAGTCACGTCGCCGGCCGGATCATCGATTGCGACCCGACCGAAATTCCTCGAAAATATCGTCGATCCATGTCGGCCGGATCAATCTATGCCGTGATGGCGGCCCAAGAGGCTCTATCCCAGGGGAATGTATCGGATGAACTGCGCACCGGAAAAGATATGGGAGTGGCCATCGGCTCCACTGTCGGCAGCATCGGCACCCTGGAAACCTTTTTCAGGGACTATTTTTCCGATTTCTGTCTGGAACGGATGCGCTCGACCCTTTTCTTCAAGATCATGAACCATTCACACGCTGCCAATGTCAGTCAGATGCTGGGAATCACCGGTCGGACCCTGGCGCCGGCAGCCGCCTGTTCCACCGGCTGCCAGGCAGTGGGGATCGGGTATGAGATGATCGCATCCGGAAAGCAGCGCCTCATGCTATGCGGGGGGACCGATGAATTCCATCCCCTCTTCATCGCCACTTTCGATGTCATGAATGCGGCATCCATCCATTTCAATCACACGCCCGAGAGAACCCCCCGGCCCTTTGACCGCGACCGTGACGGTGTCGTGTGTTCCGAAGGCTGTGGGATGTTGCTCCTGGAATCCCTCGAATCGGCAAAAAGCCGAGGGGCGGCGATTTTAGCGGAAATCGTCGGATTTGCCACACAGTCGGATCCCTCCAACATCGCCAACCCGGACGCCGGATCCATTGTCTCCTGTATGACGGCATGCCTCGAAAATGCGGACTTGAAACCCGAGGCGATTGATTATATAAACGCGCATGCTACCGCCACCGTCGAGGGTGATGCGTCCGAATGCGAGGCCATCCGTACCCTCTTCGGAGACACCGTTGCCGTAAGCAGTCTCAAGGGACACCTGGGGCATACCATGGCGGCCAGCGGCGCCCTGGAATTGATGGCTTGTATCTTTATGATGCGCCAGAATCGGATGATCCCAACGTTGAATCTCGACCACGTGGATGCGGGGTGTGAAGGGGTCTTTCATATCCGCCGGGCGGTAGAAAAGCCCATGGGGTTGGTTTTAAAAAACAATTTTGCTTTAGGCGGCGTCAATTCGTCTATCTTGCTGCGGAGACTTGTTCATGACGGATCCGGAAATCGTTGAAAAAATCAATGCCTCTTTATCCGAGGAATTCGAGCTGGAAGCTGAATCCATGGTGCCCGAAGCGTCCCTTTTCGATGATCTGGAGTTGGACAGTCTGGATCTCGTGGATATGGTCATCGTCCTGGAACAGGCTTTCGGGTTTAAAATCCGGGAAGAAGAGGAAATCCGCAGCATCCGCACACTCGGAGACATTCACGCCTTTGTCATCAGAAAAAAGCACCAGATCCTGTAAAATCCATAAATGGCTTCCCGAAAGACCCCCGGCAAGAAGGATCTTCACCCAAACATGGGGATCGGTTCCATACTGGCCATTTTCCTGATGAACTTGACGGTTTATCCTTTTCTCATCCTGTGGACCCTAAGCTCCATCGCCATGTTCCCGGCGGCTTTTTTGGTCTGGAAGGCCGGAACCCGGTGGACGGCCGAACGCATTGTCCGCCACTTCATCTGGATTTACGGGAGGGGGTGGATCGCTATATTGTCTCCCTTCGTTCGGTTCGGCCGAAAAGGATTTGAAGCGGTCAAACCCCTTCAGCCGGTGATCCTGGTGGTCAATCATTTAAGCTTTTTTGATACCTATTGCATGGCGCTCCTGCCTTTTCACAACGTGGCCTTTGCCATCCGAAGCTGGCCCTTTCGGATGTATTGGTATACCCCTTTCATGCGCCTGGCCAACTATTTAAATGTGGAGGGGTTGAAGTGGGAAACCGCCTCCCGATTGGCCCGGGAAATCCTCGAACGGGGCGGGAACACGCTTTTCTTCCCGGAAGGCCACCGCAGCCGGGACGGATCAGTCGGTCGTTTCTACTCAGGCGCCTTTCTTCTGGCCATGGAAACAGGACGGCCGGTCGTTCCAATGGTCATCAGCGGTACGGACACCCTCCTGCCGCCGAATCGATGGTGGTTGAAACCGGCCCGAATCCTTCTGGAAGCCCTTCCTCACGTGGATCCGAAGTTCTTTTCCGGGTCGGGCGCACACATCGACCTGAAAAAAGCGGTCAAAGAGGCCATCCACAACCGTCTTATGGAAATACGATCCGTATCATGCAAGAGCCTCTGAACCTGCCTGTATCCGCGGAACTATTGATCCCACATACGCCCCCCATGCGTTGGGTCGAACGTCTCCTTATGTTTGACGGCTCTGAGGGATTGGTGGAATCGTGCCGGCTTGCCGAAAATCCGCTGTTTTCAGATTCGGCAGCCCTCCCCCTTTACACCATGGCCGAGCTCATCGCCCAGGCCTATGCGGCTGTGAAGGGATATCAGGACCTTGTAGCCGGTCGGCCGATTCAAAAAGGGTATATCGTGGGGATACGCAAAATCGAAGTCCTCGAGTTCGTTCCCGGTACCCGGCCGTTTCTGATCCGTATTCGGTCGGCCGGGGAGTTCGGAGGATTCTACATGGCCGACGGCGAAGTGACGTTGGACAGCAAATGCATCGCCAGGGGAACCGTCAAATTGTGGGTGCCCGGATAAGGAGGCGAGGAACGCCGGACATGAAAACGATTTCCGCCGCCCTTTTCATCGTGGTTTATTTTGTCTCGACGGCATTCGGGAATGACGCCTTACTTTCCACATTCGACCGGGAGACGCTGGAAAAGATCCGGATCGCCATGGAAGGTATCGAGACCCTTTCCGGGGATTTTATCGAAGAAAAACGTCTGGTGATGCTCAAGGAACCCGTTGTTCTCAAGGGGAGGTTTTATTACATCAGGCCGGACCGGTTGCGATGGGAACATCTTACTCCTGAAAAACAGGGGTTTTCCGTTTCGAACGGTCGTGGGAGCAAATGGCATCAGGATATCTCAAAGGCGATCCCTTTTGAGCTGGACTCGGCACCCGCCATCCGACGTTTCGTCGACCAGGTGCTTTCCTGGATCCGGGGAGATTTCGGCGAAACACAGAGACCAATATCGTATCGTCGTCTCATCGAAAAGTCCGGTCTCGGTAATGCTGACGCCGATTTCAGAAGCGGAAAAGGCCTTTTTGGATCGGATCCTGATCACATTTTCATCGGATTTAAGGCATGTACAAACTGTCGACATCCACGAAAAAGACGGCGACGCCTCCCGGATCCGCTTTACCCAAGTCCGGATCAACCAGGTTTTAGAACCAGGGCTCTTTCCATGACACAGGATATTCAATCTCTTTCCGGCTTATACGTCTTTTTTTTCAAAGCGCCGATGGGTCCTGTTCGCTTGCACATTCCTCGTCGTTGCCGGAGCAGCCTTTGTTTCCGGGCAAATCGAATTATCTGAAAATATCGCCTCACTCCTTCCGGATGACCGATCCGAGGCTGCCGAATCTTTTACTCTCATAAACCGCATGCCTTTTTCCCGGAAGGTCGTGATCCAATTGACGGCCGGTCCCGAAACCGAAACGGCTCGGCTTTTGGCTGCCGGTCGAGAGCTGGCTCGTAGTCTGCAACCGCCCTATTTCACCCGGGTGATTACAGGACCTGAAGTCGGCATGGGATTTGATTTTTTCACATGGATCCTCGAAGTTCTTCCGAATCTGATCACGGAGACGGACCTGAGTCGAATCGACGCACATCTTGCGCCCCAGAGAATCCACGCACTCCTGAAAACCGTCAAACAAAGACTCCTCGCCCCCACCGGAATCATGGAAGAGGCGCTCTTGCGCTCGGACCCTTTGGATATGGCGCCTTTCGGCTTTGAAAAATTCACATCCATCAATCCTTTTCAAGGTGTAAGGATTGTCCAAAACCAGTTTCTCAGTCAGGATGAAAAAAAGGTCCTCGTTCTGGCCGATACTCCCATCGAAGGAACCGATTTCAAGGAAGGAAAGCGCCTCATCGAGCACCTGGAACATCTATTCACCCGTCATGTTCCACGGGACATGACGGTCGATTTCATCAGCGCCCACCGTTACACCGTCGCCAATGCGGAATTGATGAAGGCGGACGTGTGGCGGGTCATCGGGATTTCCACCGCTTTGCTCCTTTTACTTTTTCTGATTTATCTTCCCCACTGGCGGGCAAGTTTCGTGTTTTTGGTCCCCGTCTCTTCCCTCATGGTTGCCTCGGGAGCCGTCTCCTTGTTTTTTTCGGAGGTGTCGGCCATCACTCTCGGCTTCGGGGCGGTGCTCATGGGAATCTCGGTGGATTATGGCCTTCATGTCTATTTCGCATTGAGCTCGGGAAATCAAGACCCCGGACACACCCTCGATAAACTCTTCGGACCCATACTTTTCAGCGCCCTGACAACGCTTTTAGCTTTCGGAGTCCTCTTGTTTTCAAAACTGCCTGGGCAGAGGCAGCTGGCGGTCTTTGCCATCACGGGACTCATTTATGCACTCGGAGTTTCCCTTGTGGTGCTGCCCCATCTCATCAAACCCTTGGCGCATAAATCCGGCAGGTTTAATCGTTGGCTGCAGGCCCCCGCTCCGGTATTGGGAAAAGGAATCATCGGGGTTTGGCTCTGTGCCCTGATCCTGGGGATATTCGGGATTCGGTATCTCCAGTTCAACGGGGACCTGGGTGCTCTGAACCGCGTTTCCGGCAATATCCTGAAAGCCGAAGAAGAAATCCAAAAGACCTGGGGTGATTTTCGGCGCAAGGCCATGATCCTTTGCCGGGGATCGACCCTGGAAACGGTCCTGACACAAAACGATCGTCTCTTTTCCCTCATGGAGCAGGAAAGCAATATTAAAAATCCGGTGAGTCTGGCACCTGTACTCCCTTCAAAAGTACTGCAACAGGTCAATCGAAAACGCTGGCAAGACTACTGGAAACATGGAAACGGTGCCAAGCGCCTGGTATTCTTGAAGACAGAAGCCGCCTCATTGGGCTTTTCGCCCGAAGCCTTTAAACCGTTCTACAATCGACTCGACCGGGAAGTCGAACCCATCACCATTGAAACGCTTTCGGCAAAAGGCTTTTCCCCCATGCTGGAACTCCTCTTAAACCGATCTGAAAACGGATTTTCCGCAACAACCCTGGTTTCGGATACCCCTGAGGTCACGGTCGGCTTCAATCGGATCCAGAAAGCATTTCCGGAAACCCGGCTGGTCTCTCAGGGCCGATTTCGGGAGATCATCAGCGGCGCCATCAAGGGCGACTTTCAGAACTTTCTCATCCGCGCCTCTGTGGCCGTCTTTCTTCTGACCGGCTTATTTTTTCGTCGGGCAAAAAGACTTATGCTGGCTTTCATCCCCGTTGTTTCGGGAATAGTGATTATGGCGGGCTCCATGACCGGATTGGGATTGACGTTTAACCTGTTTAATATCATTGCATCCATCCTGGTCATCGGCTTAAGCATCGACTATGGGATTTTCATGGTCTATCGGCTTGACCGCGGCTTTCGACATCAAACAGAGGAAGCGGTGTTTCTATCCGGATTGACCACGATATGCCGGATTCGCCGCCCTGGCTGCGGCACGCCATCCGGCCCTTTCTTCCATCGGCTTGACCGTCGTCTTGGGAATCGGTGCCGCGATTCCCTCGGCGCTGTGGGTTATTCCGGTTCTTTATCGGATAATCATAAAGGAAAAGCACCATGCACCCGCTTGAGCAACGCATCGCCGCCGCCATGCGCGACAAACCCCGGATCGAACCGAACGGTTTTGTATCGGGCCGCTTCTTCTTTCATAAGGATTTTATCGGGTTTTCAGGACATTTTCCGGGTTATCCTATCTTACCGGCTTGTGTCCAGATCGCATCTGCCTTTTTCCTCATCCGGAAAACAACACCATCCGGTCTTTTTCCAACCCTCCTGGAAAAAGCCAAATTCATGCTGGAAATCCACCCCGGAGACGAAGTCCGGATTGATTGTACACGGCTCCCGGAATCCGGACTAGAGGCCTGGAAGGCCGCCGTGTATTCGGGTAAAAATCTGGCCGCCACGTTTCAACTGACATTCCAAAAAACAGGGACCGACCATGAATAAGCCCTACTTTCCGATTACGGATGAGACGGTGAATCCCCTGCGGCACACGGTTTCCCGCCGGGTCAGATTCGAAGAAGTCGATGCGCTGGGAATCGTGTGGCATGGCCGGTACCCCAGCTTTTTCGAAGACGCCCGGGCCGCCCTGGGAGAGCGGTGCGGCATCGGATATAAGGGCTTTTACAGCCGGGGGATCCTTGCACCCATCAAAATCATCCACATTGACTACCACCTGCCCCTCACCTTCGATGAGCCGTTCACCATCGAGGCGGTTTTGCATTGGACCGAAGCCGCCCGGCTCAACTTCGAGTATATTCTTTACAACCGAGCGGGGAAAATCACCACCACCGGATACACGGTTCAACTGATGCTGGATCTCAAACGGCGAGATCCTCATAATCCCGCCGCCGTTTTACAGGGAATTTATGGATCAGTGGAAAGGGCAAACGCTTCAATGCCGAGAGTCTGGGTCACCCACGCATCCGCAGTGACCGCACTGGGAGATACCCTGGATGCCACGTGGAAGGGCCTGCTTGAAGGAAAGACGGGCATACAAACAGTGAGGCGTTTTTCCACAGCGCCCTATCCGGTAGGCATTGCGGCATGCATCCAGGACTTAGATCCCGGAGATTCCGAGCTCCCTGATCTACGGCCTCATCGACAGGGCTATGCAAAATTTGCCTCCCATCCCCAAGGACACCCTCCTCATCACCGCCACCACCAAAGGTCCTATCGACCTTATGGAACGGGTATGCAGGAAGACTGAAACCGGAATCGAAACGCTCCTGATACCTCATCTCGTCGAATCCCTTTCCCGAAAACTGGGGCTACAAGCGACGGGGTTCAACATCAGCGCCGCATGCGCCTCTTCCACTGTAGCCGTCGCCCAGGCTTGCTCCCGAATCGCATGGGGAAAAGCCGAGGCGGTGCTGGTGCTATGCGCAGACCTGGTTACGGAATTTACCTTTTCCGGATTTTCGGCCCTTCAAATTCTTTCCGAACGTCCATGTGCTCCGTTTGACCGCAACCGGAACGGTCTTTCCCTCGGAGAAGGAGCAGCCGCCATCCTCCTGATGTCACCAAACCGGGCTAAGGCCGAAGGGCTTTTCCCGCTTGCCGCCGTCTGCGGCTGGGGGATTGCAGGTGACGCTGTGCACATCACCTCTCCGGCCAAAGACGGCAAAGGACTCATTCAGGCGATCAAGCAAGCCTTAAATGTTGCAGGGTTCAGTCCGGATGCCATTTCCGCCGTAAACGCCCACGGCACCGGAACCGTGCAAAACGACCGGATGGAGCTTGTCGCCTTTCACACAATTTTCGGGGATCGCAGGCTTCCCATCCACTCCATCAAGGGGGCCGTCGGACATACCCTGGGTGCGGCCGGCGGAATCGAGATGGCCGTATCCGTCAAGGCGTTACAGGAAAATGTAATCCCTCCCACCACAGGATTCGCCGATCCGGAGCCCTTAGGAAAAGGGTGCATTTTTTCCGAACCTGTTATGATGTCACCAGGCTCAATCCTGACCACCAACTCCGGCTTCGGCGGCGTCAATGCGGCCATCATTCTCGGCAAAGGAAATGCTTCATGAGGATCTCCCTCCTTGGCATCGGGTGGGCAACCGCGTCAACCCTGGGCACGGGAAAGGATGCCGGCGCTTTTTCTTTTGCTTCGGGGCCTTTTACCGAAGCGGTCACGAATATCCGGCTGGATCCGCCTTATCCAAGGTTTGGTCGGATGGATGACGCTTCTAAAGCTGCTTTTGCCGCAGTCGTCCTGGCCATGAAAGACGCAGGCCTTGAGAAATGGGAATTCGAGAGAGTCATCGGGATCATCGCCGCAACCCGTACCGGATGCCTGAAAACGGACATGGATTACTTTCAGGACATCCTGTCCCAGGGATGGGGATCGGCCAGTCCCCATCATTTTGCCTATACGTTGCCGTCCACCTTCATCGGAGATGCTTCCATTTACCTTGGGATTACGGGTCCTGGATTTGTCGTTCAGGAAAAAAATACCCTTTCCCTCACCGGCCTTGGGCTGGCTTTAGATGCCATCTGCCGGGGAGAAGCCGCATATATGGTGGCGGGTGCCTATGATGCCGGTATCCCGGCACCGCTTGGATTCGGAGAGGATTCGAAGCCGTATGCGGTCTTCCTGGTGATCGGAAAAGCGGTTCCCGGAAGGATGGGCTACGGCGAAATTGAAACGGCTCACAGCGGCGCAGTTCGATTCCGCGGAAAACCGTTATACAGCCTTCTCGACATCCTCCAAGCGGATCAGATCCTTTCCAAACATGATTCGTCGAATCGCAAAGGCATCGATCCCCGCCGGCCCGGGAGTCTTTGAAATGAAAATGCAGTTGGTCTACCCCTATTGGCCCAAGCTGAAAAGACAGACTGAATTTCATCTTCCGCCCCACGGTCCCGTGGTCTTTGCCGCCCAAATTCCAGGTTGGATATCACTTCAGTTTATTGACGAAAACGTCGAGCCCATGATCTTCGATAAAACAGCCGATCTGGTCGCCGTATCGGTGATGCTCACCTGCCAGTTGCCGAGGGCTTTCGAAATTGCCGATCAGTATCGACACATGAACATCCCCGTCATTTTCGGCGGGATCGCCACGACCCTGCATGCCGGTGAGGTGGTGTCCCATGCGGATGCCGTGTTTCTCGGGGAGGCGGAAGGACGGTTTGAAGCAGTCCTGGAAGATTTCCAAAAAGGCACCCTGAAAAAGCGCTACGATTATCTCAACAACCCGCCGGACATCCGCCTTGTGGGAACCGCACGCCGGGAAATCTTGAATCGCGATTGCTACATGTACCGGGGTGTTCGGATGCTGGACCTGGTTCACGCCTCCAGGGGGTGTCGATTCAAGTGCTTTCCCTGTTGTGTCGGCTACCTGGGCGGGCGGAAGTTCCGACCCAGACCTATTGAAAAGGTCATCGCGGAAATGGAATCGATCCCCAACAACCGTCTTTTCATCGTGGATAATTCCCTTGCTCAGGACCGGCAGTGGCTTTTGGAGCTCTTTTCCGCTATGATTCCGCTGAAAAAGAAATGGGTTTCTCATCCCATATTGGACGACGACCAAGTCCTTGAACTGGCCGCGCAAGCCGGATGCTGGTATGTCTATCAGGCCATCTTCGACACGTCCGACATCATCCGCAACCGGGTTAAGCGCTTAAAAGATCGCGACATCGGTGTGGAGGGAACTGTTATCCTGGGAACCGATGATCAAACCGAGGATGCCATTTACCGGTTGATTGATTTTCTTCTTGAAATCGATCTGGATATTGCCGAATTCACCATCCTGACCCCTTTTCCACATACCCCCATCCGAGCCAAATTTGAAAAAGAAGGACGGATTTTGAGCAACAACTGGATTGAATACACGTGCGATCGAGCTGTTTTTAAACCCAAACATATATCGGCGGAGAGGCTGGAAAAAATTTACGATTACGCCTGGGATACATTTTATAAAGATATTCCTCCCCAGCTTAAGATGGGAAAGCTTTTTCAAAAAGTCATCCGAAAAGAAATAGACGACGGCACCTATCATCGATTCGACAAAAGACAAAAACGCCGATTCCAAAAACGTACAGTCACTTCTTGAAACCGACGCGATAGATCAATGCCTGCACTGAATACAAAAAAAGTGCTCCTGGTGCATCCCCTGGGCTACGCAGCCCAAGCCGCAGGAAAAGACATCTCCAGGATCGCCAACATCATGCCGCCCTTAGGGCTCGCAAGCCTTGCGGCCTACCTGGAGCGGGAAGGAATAGAAAGCGCCATCATCGACTGCCATGCCCGGCCTGATTCCGACCGTCTGATCCGGGATCATTTGCTTGCGAAAAAACCGGCAGGCATCGGTTTCAGTTGCACCACCTCCAGCTTCCTGGACGGAATCCGCATCGCCCGAATGGCCAAGGCCATTCTTCCCGGCCTGAAAGTGATCTTCGGCGGACCCCATGTTTCCGCATTGAGGGAAAGTATCCTGGCACATTTCCCGGAAATCGATTTTACCGTGATCGGAGAAGGAGAAGAATCCTTAACCGAGCTCATTTTGAGCGGATACGAGGGTTCATCAGTCATCAAGGGGATTGCCTATCGGGAACCCGGCGACGGAATCCGCTGTACAGGCAACCGGAGCGGCATCAATCTGGACGCCCTGCCGTTTCCGGCCTATGATAAACTTGAAGGGTTCCCCAAGGCCTATCTCCTTCCTATTTTCAATTATCCCCTCTCCCCGAATACAAGCTGTATTTCCAGTCGCGGCTGTCCTTACGGGTGCAGCTACTGTGACCGGTCGGTCTTCGGAAGCAGCTTCCGCTTCAACAGCGCCGAATATCTGTACACCCATCTGAATTATCTGAAGAACCGGTTCGACATCCGGCACGTCAATTTCTATGACGATCTGTTCACACTGCACCGCCGTCGGGTGGAGGATTTCACCCGGATGATGATCGATCGGCCCTTAGGGATAACCTTCAACTGTGCGGTACGCGCCGAGCATATTGACGCCGATCTTTTAAAACAGATGCGGGATGCCGGATGCTGGATGATCAGCCTGGGAATCGAAACCGGCGATCCGGTGCTCCTTCGGCAACACCGCAGCCACGCCGACCTGGACCGGGTCGCCGAAGCCGTTGGTCTCATCAAACAGGCCGGAATCCGGGTCAAGGGGCTTCTGATGATGGGTCTTCCCGGGGAGACGGAAAAAACGATCCAACGGAGCATGCGTTTTGTCTTTTCCCTTCAACTGGACGACTTCAACCTCTCGAAATTCACTCCGTTCCCGGGATCCCCGCTTTATGAGCGGATTCACGAATGGGGCAAATTCGATGAAGCCTGGGAAAAGATGGACTGCATGCATTTTGTCTTTGTTCCCAAAGGAATAACCAAAGATACCCTGGAAAAACAATATAAAGCGTTTTATAAGAAACATTTCCTCCATCCACGCACTCTCATGGGATATTTGGGGATGATGTGGCGTTCTCCGGAAAGCTGGATGCGGTTATTAAAAAACCTTGCCGGCTTCATTAGGTTTGCAAAAACCAACAAGCGCCTGGGAGGATCTTGACATTCCCCACAAAGCCTTAAAAATTTTGGCTATGATTCCGGTTTACAATCATGCCGCAACCCTTGGCGACGTCGTCCGCCGCACTCTTGCCTTGATCCCGGACGTCCTGGTGGTCGACGACGGCAGTACCGACGACGGCATCAGGGTCCTTTCCGGACTGAACATCATCACCATCCGACACCCCGAAAATCGAGGCAAAGGGGCTGCCATCCTGACTGCGGCCGGAGAAGCCAGACGTCTTGGAATGACCCACATGATCACCCTGGACGCCGACGGTCAGCACGACCCCGCGGACGCTGTTTTCCTGATCGATGCAATTCAAACCAATCCTGAAGCGATCATCGTAGGAAACCGGCGGTTTTCAGGATCCGGCGCCCCCAGGTCTTCCCGATTCGGAAAGCACTTTTCCAATTTCTGGTTCCGCGTTCAGACCGGCCGGAAGGTCAAGGACACCCAATGCGGTTTTAGAGCATACCCGATTATGGTTTTCGAAGCCCTCGCACTCAGGGAAAAGCATTATTCATTCGAAGTGGAAGTCCTCGTAAAAGCGGCCTGGGCCGGTTTTCCCATTAAAGACGTTGATGTGTCGGTGCATTATCCCCCGAAAAAAAACCGGATTTCCCACTTCAGACCCTTCCTGGATAATCTGCGCATCTCCCTTTTAAACACCCGGTTGACCCTGCGTTCTCTGATCCCATGGCCCCATCGCCAAATCCTCGAAAAGGATGAGCCGAATGCGCGGATTACGCTCCTGCATCCGATTCGCTCCCTTAAATTTCTTTTAAAACAAGACTTGACCCCCGGTAAAGCGGCCGCTTCCGGCGCTATGGGGGTTTTCCTGGGGACGCTTCCGGCCATCGGATTTCATACCCTTTTAATCCTGATAGTAGCCGGATATTTCCGATTGAACCGCATGGCGGCTCTGGCCGCAAGTCAACTGTGCATGCCGCCCCTGGTCCCGGCCCTTTGCATCGAAATCGGGTATTATCTGCGTCACGGCCGATTCCTCACCGAGATCTCCATGGAAACGCTGGGACGTCAGGGGTTGCAACGCCTTTTGGAATGGGGGGTCGGATCCGTCTTTTTAGCACCGATCCTGTCCATTGGTATCGGCGTGTTCATCTATTTTATTGCCCTGGGTATTTCCAAGAGCTTTAATGAACGGTAATCCTCCCCCTCCTATCACGGCCCCCGTCAAGCGCTGGACCAGCCGCAGCATCGGCTCCCGACTCCAACACCGCATCTTCTACATGCTGATCCGCCTGGGAGGCACCTGGCTAGCGTACTCCGTCCTGTACGGAGTGGTTTTTTACTATATGACCTTTCGGCCTTCCATCCGGGAAAAAACCCGGGTTTATCTTTCAAAACGATTTCCTCGGAAAACCGCCTTTCATACGCTTTGCAGACAGTTACCGAATCAGCGTCGCACTTGGAAAGGTGCTCATCGATCGGGCAAAAATAGGCATCCGTGGTCCTGATGCCGTCACCCTCTTTTTTCCCGATGAAAAACGGCTTTTTAACCTTCTTGCCGAAGAAAAAGGGGTCATCCTGATGAACGCTCATGTGGGGGGATGGCAGACGATCCTGCCGGCATTGCCTTTACTCGGTCGGACGGTCAACATGCTCCTGGAAAGGGATGCTGAGGACGTGGACCTCCATTATTTCGAACACGCCCGCCTCCCCCACCCTTTTCACGTCATCGATCCCCAGGGATTTCTTGGAGGAAGTTTAGAGATGATGGATGCATTGCGCCGGGGTGAAATCCTGTGCGTCATGGGAGACCGGGTCTTCGGAAGCGATAAAAACGTCATCGGCATCGATTTCCTGGGTAAGCCGGCGCTTTTCCCCTTCAGCGCCTTCAAAATCGCCTCTGCGAGCAGTGCCCCTGTGGTGGTCTTTTTTTCGCACAAATCAGGGGCCAACCGGTATGTTATCGAGATCCCGGACATCATAAGGGTCCCCAAAGGTCTTGGTCGATCCGCTGAAACCTTCCGCCCCTATGTGGAGCGCTTCGTCCATGCCCTGGAAACCTATACCCGGAACCAACCCTATCAATTCTTCAATTTCTATGATATGTGGGCATAATCTTAAGCTGAGCCTTTCCTCCGAGGCTTTTCCTCTATAATAGTCAATGAGCAACATCATGGACATCAAGAACAGAATCAAAACCATTATCATCGAAGAACTCAATTTCGAAGATCTTAAGCTGGAAGAGATCCAAGACGACATCCCCCTTTTTGGAGACGGACTGGGGCTCGATTCTTTGGACGCCGTGGAACTTGTCGTTCAGATCCAAAAATACTTCGGTGTGAAGATTCAAAATATGGAAGAAGGCCGCGAAGCGTTCCGCTCCATAAACGCCCTGGAATCGTTCATTGTGGAGCGACTCAAAGGATGAAGCCCGGAAAGCCTGTCGCCATTACGGGCATGGGCTGTATCTGCGCCGCCGGAGCGGACCTTGAAGCATGCATGACCTCCCTTTTTACCGGAAACCCGAAGCCGGAATCCCCCCGACGGTTTACAGCCGATCATCCGAACCCATACCCGGTCTTCGAGCTTTCAGAATCGGTTCTGTTTAACCTTTATCGGGAGCAGAACTTATCCCTCACCGCAGCCCTCGGGATCGCCGCCACCCGCCAGGCACTGGAGGACGCCGGATGGAAACCGAAAGCTTTGCGTCGGATCCGAACGGGTGTATGCATAGGGACAACGGTGGGATGCACCTTGAACGACGAAGGTTTCTATCGCATCTATCGGTCCGGTAAACCACCGAATCTTATTCCCATCCGGAGATTCCTCAACAGCAACCCTGCAGCATCCATTGCGAAAGCCTTCGGCATGGAAGGACCCTGCCAGACCCTGGTCAATGCATGCTGTTCAGGTACGGACGCCATCGGTATCGGTGCGTCGTGGATCCGTCAAGGCCTTTGCGATGTGGTTCTGGCCGGCGGCACCGACGAACTTTCAAGGGTGACCTACAACGGTTTTATCTCCCTCATGATCACGGACACAGGCCCTTGCCGTCCCTTTGATCGAGACCGGAAAGGATTGAATCTTGGGGAAGGTGCGGCGGTGATGGTGTTGGAGTCGGACAGGTCTTGCCATCTCCGGAAGAAAACGGCCCGAGCCTTTGTCATGGGATACGGATCCGCTGCCGACGCCTATCACCTCACGGCGCCAAAGCCCGATGGTGCCGGTCTTAAAAAAGCCATCACCGATGCCCTGTCGTCAGGAGGTAAAACGATTTCCGAGGTGGCCTGCGTGGGCGCCCATGGGACCGGAACTCAAGACAACGACCGGGTTGAAGCGCGCGTGCTTCACGAACTGATGCCGGAGGTTCCGTTCTTTTCCACTAAAGGGCATACCGGTCATACCCTGGGAGCTGCCGGAGCGATCCAGGCGGTGCTGGTCGCCGCATTCCTGGGAGCCGGTCGCATCCCGGCAAGTGCCGGATTTCATACGCCCGATCCTGAGCTGCCGATTGCCCCCACGATTAATTCCCGAACGATCTCGGGGGAGATCGCTCTTTCAGAATCCCTGGCTTTCGGCGGCAGCAACGCCGCGTTGCTTTTGGGAATCGGAGATAATTGGATTTGAAGGCAGCCCTTACAGGAATCGGTGTCGTCGGGGGATTTGGAGCCGGCATCCGGACACTCGAAAATGTTCTGTTGAGTCGGGGTCCCACTGTGGAGTCCCTCGCCGTCCCCGATACCCAGCCCCTTGGGGGTCAATTCCTCGTTCCGGTCGATACCCGACAAATTCAGAACCGATTCCCCTCCAGAGCCCTTAGGCGCATTGACCATTTTTCACGAATGGCCCTCCTGGCTGCAGCCCTTGCGCTTGAAGACGCGGGGAATCCTGAGGTAAACGATCGCATGGGTGTCATCGTCGCCACCGGATATGGGGCCACCCGCACCACCTTTGCCTTTCTGGATTCCGTATTGGAAAACGGTGACGTTTGTGCTTCTCCCACCCTTTTCTCCGGCTCGGTGCATAACGCGGCGGCCGCCCAGATCTCCATGCTTATGGGGATATGCGGCCCAAACCTTACCGTCAGCCGGTTCGATCTGTCTATCCCGGAAGCCCTGCTGATCGCCTTAATATGGCTGGCCGAAGGTCGGGTCACATCGGTCCTGGTGGGGGGTGTAGACGAATGGTGCCCGGTCCTGGGCCATTGTCACCATCGTTTTTTCGGGAAAAATGACCTTTCCCCCATGAGACCCCTCGATCCTGACCAACAGAGCGCCGTGGTCGCCGAGGGAGCAGCCTTTTTCTTCCTGTTACCGGAAGAAGATCGGGCAGATGGATATGGAGTCATCGAGTCCGTAACAACCGGATGCCTCCGCGACGACGCACCGTTCCTCCCGGAAGACGCCCTTATCCTCCTGGGAGCCGATGGACTCCAGGATACGGTCCGTCGGTATGCCCGCTTCGTCCCCAAAAGTCGAAAGGTGGCAGCCTATGCGCCTTATTACGGGAGCTTGCCTATCGGGATGGGATTTGATATGGCTATTGCCGGTCTTACCCTGCGTCGGAAACGGATCTTCCCGATGCCGGAAACCGCCGTAAAAAATGTGCCTTTTAACACAGTCCCAACAGATGCCGTTGCCTGGAGCGGAAAAGCGTGCTGCCTGAAGATCACTCCATCCGACACATACGGAATGATCACTCTCGCACCGCACACTGGTAACTTATGAAAATTGAGACCCTGCATCAAGCTGCAGGGGATCTTCTACCGTAAGGATTTTCGATCCATTGAAATTTGCCCGCTAGCCCGACAGCCCCCTTGCGGCAAAACGGGAAATGCACTAGCTATTGTGATTCAAACTATCAGGGATCATGAACGTGGAATTCAGCATCACGGGTCACATCGGCAGACAAGCCATTCGATCCGGAAACCATCTCCTCGACCTTTTGGCGTTCGGATATCGCATCGCCTCGGGCCTTCTCAAAAGAACACCTGAGGATCCTCAAGGCTTTCGGCGTTGTATCCTTGAAGAGGTTTATTTTTCCTGTATCGGAGCCCTCAATATTATCGTCCCGGCCGCCCTTCTGATTGGGAGCACCATGATGATCTATCTCAGCCGGGTTTCGGAGCAATTATTCATGGGCAAAGCCGTCCTTTTCCTGATCGTCCGGGAAATCGGTCCGGCAGCCACCACTCTGCTGCTCATCCTGCGTTCGGCCACAGCCATGACCGGCGAAATACTGTGCATGCGCGTTCTTGCGGTCAAAGGGTGTCCGGAAGACAGGGAACTGGACCATGTCAAAACAGTCTGTATTCCCCGGGTCCTCGGTATGATCATCTCGATCCTGTTGCTTTTTATCATCTTTGACGTGAGTGCCATTTTCGGAGGATTCGGCGTCGTCTGGGCGCTGACCGATCTTCCATTGGGCAATCTTTTAGACCAAGTCGGAAAAGCGGTGACCTTCACCGACATCCTGGTTGGGATCATCAAGGCAATGAGTTTCGGAATCATTATCGGCGTTACGAGCCTGTTTTATGGCTTCAACAGGCAGCCCGAAATTTTTTCCATTCCATACGCCACCTCCCGGGCGGCCGTGGAAAGCTTTTTCTATTGTCTGGTCGCAAATGTTGCCGTCTCGACGGCATTTTATCTCTAATCCCGGAGTACCGTTAAGGCCAATGGATCCTGCATTCACTCCAAAAGAAAAAGCGGCCGGCGCCTTCATTGTCCTGGTTTGCCTGGTTCTTTTCGCCATTATCGGGGTAATCGGCAAGGGTAAAAATTGGTTCAAAAGCTATCGGATCTACTATATCACCTTCAACGAAGGGTATAACCTTCAGGTGGGTGCACCGGTGAAGCTCTTCAAAGCCGACATCGGAAAAGTGGAAGAGATTACGCCTGTGGAAGACAAGGTTAAAGTTAAAATCGCCGTTTTGGAAGACTATGCCGGCAGGATTCGGAAGGATGTTGTGGCAAAGGTGGAAAGCCCGACTTTTATCGGGTCGGAATATATTTCCATCAAACCCGGCAGCTCCAGCGCCTCACTTCTTCCGGAAGGAAACATTCTTCCATCCCAGGAAAAGAAGTCGGTTTCTGACATTTTGGAAGAGTTTCAGGTGGAAAAGACGGCAAAAAAATTCATTCAGGCCGTACAGAATTTATCCGAAGCCGCTGAACTGCTCCGGGACCGCCAGGGTCCGCTTGTTTCCTCCCTGGAGAACCTGAACCGGTCAACGAAACACCTGGAGAAAATCATCAGCGACATCGAGGCCGGAAAGGGGACCATCGGCAGCCTCCTGAGGTCCGAGACCCTGTATGAATCCATCGCCGGCACTCTGGACAAACTGGGAGAAACCATCGAAAACATCCGACAGGCCTCCGCCGAAGCGCCCGGCACTATGGAGAGCATCCGTTCGATCCTGGAGGCGGTCAACCAAAACCTGAAACAAATCCAAACCGTGATTTCTAACCTGGAGAAGGGAAGCCGGGATATCCCCGAGATCACCCAAACTACAAAAGCAGGGATCCGGGAAATCCGGGAAGGCGTGGAACGGATGGATCGGGTCGTTCGATCCCTGCAGGAAAACGTACTCATCCGCTCCAACCTGCCGCCTTTTAAGGAAGGCAAAAGCCTTGACGCGGACTTAAGACGATGAGATATGTGCCGCTGACCCAACATGGCGAAATATCGATTTAAAGGAGGAATCATTTATGGACTGGGGAATGAAAAATCGGCTGTCGCGGCTCATTCAAAAAGACGGCCACTGCATGTTTTTGCCCATCGACCACGGTTACTTTCAGGGGCCCACCCGACGGCTTGAGCGACCCGGGGAAACCATCGCTCCGCTGATCCCTTACGCGGACGGCCTTTTCGTCACCCGAGGAGTCCTCAGGGCCTGTGTGGACCCGGGCAATTGTCCGCCGGTAATCCTGCGGGTCTCCGGTGGGTCCAGCATCATCGGCAAAGATCTCGCCCACGAATCCCTGGTGACATCCATCGAGGAGGTCATTCGTCTCAACGCGGCTGCAGTCGGAATGTCCATCTTCGTCGGAACCGACTACGAGTACGATTCGCTGGTGAATCTGGGTACCCTCGTAGACGAATGCGAAAATTACGGAATCCCGGTCATGGCCGTAACCGCCGTGGGAAAAGAGCTGGAAAAACGGGATGCCCGGTATCTTTCCCTATGCTGCAGAATCGCAGCGGAATTCGGGGCAAAAGTCGTCAAGACTTACTGGTGCGAGAACTTCGAAAAGGTCTCAAACGGCTGTCCGGTTCCGGTGGTCATGGCCGGCGGTCCCAAATGTGAAAACGAACTGGAAGTCTTCGAGTTCGTCCATGACGGAATGCAAAAAGGCGCCATCGGCGTCAACCTGGGCCGCAACGTCTGGCAGCATCCCCACCCCGTAGCAGTAATGAAGGCCCTGAGGGCTATCATCCACGAAGGTGCTACGGTGAAGGGAGCTAAAGATGTATACAAGCAGGAAAAAGGGAAATAGCATTAGATGCGCCCGCGCTTCCAAGATTCCGCCGTTCATCAATTCGCAGCCGAACTAGTCGGGCACCCCACGGAACTTGCACCCCTGATCCACGCCTCCCGGTTGATCGGAAGCGATCCCGGGCTTGTCCTCCACGGCGGCGGAAACACCTCTGCAAAAACACTGCGGGACAATATCTTCGGAAAAAAAGAAAATGTCCTCTACGTCAAGGGAAGCGGCATCGACATGACCGCCATCGGACCGGAAGGCTTTTCCGTGCTGCTTCTGGATCCGTTAAGGCGGCTGCGGGATATTCCCAACCCTCCGGACGAAGTCATCGAGAATCACCTGGCGATCCAGCGTGTCATCGCAAGCGGTCCGGATCCTTCCGTGGAAACCCTCCTGCATGCGTTTTTACCGCATCGGTTCGTTTTTCATTGTCATGCCGATGCCGTATTGATCCTGGCCCTTCAGATAAATGCAAAGGCGCTGATCCGTTCGGTCCTGGGAGAAAAGGTAGCTGTTTTGCCGTATGTGCACCCGGGTCTTCCTTTGGCACGCGTAACCGTTAAAGCCTACGAGAAAAATCCGGAAATCGATGCCATCATTGTCCTGCACCACGGCATCTTCGTGTTTGGGGAAGATGCCGGGCACGCCTATCGTCGGATGTCGGCTTTAGTTGAAAAGGCGGAATCCTTCATACAAGAGGCCCTGAAAAAATCGTCGCGCACCTCAAGGGCATCCAAAAACGCTTTACCCCTAAAAGCGGGTCGTGAAATCTCAAGGGTCGCCCAGATCATCCGGGGGATTTGTGCCGGCAGGACCCAGTACGGAGCGTTTTTGCGGCGCCTGGTCGTTTCCCGGCAAAGCCCTGAACTGATCGAGGCCTCCCGTTTTCCGGGGGCGCGGAAGATCTGCAGCTCCGGAGTCTTGACGCCGGATCACGCCATTCGGACCCGGAATCGGATGGTCTTCCTGGAGTCGGTGCCGGAAAAAGACAATGCCCTTAAAAAAGTGCTGGGCAGCAAGGTGTCCGCCTTTCAGAAAGATTATGCCCGATATCTTCTGGGGAAAAAGCCGGGTTCGAAGACGGATTCCTTGTCGAAATCAGTGAACCCGGTCCTGTTTTTGGTGGCCGGAGTCGGCCTCTTTGTCGTTGGGGAAACCTTTGACGCGGCCAGGATTGCCGCGGATATCGGTGAACGCACCGTGATCGCCAAATGGAAAGCGTTCTCCCTTGGGCAGTGTCGGCCGATTCCCCCGTCCCACGTGCGGGACATGGAGCTTTGGCCCCTTCAGACGAAAAAGCTTAAACCTCACCCCGAGGCACCCCTGACGGGACAAGTGGCGGTGGTCACCGGCGGCGGCGGCGCCATCGGCTACGGCATCGCCCGCTCTCTCCTTGCAGCAGGCGCGGCGACGGCGATTGCGGACATCGACACCGCCCGGCTGGCTCACAGCACGGACCTCCTGACCCGGGAATTCGGTCCTGACAGGGTTTTTTCCGTCAATTTCGACGTCACCGATTTGGCGGCCGTGGAAAAGGGATTTGAAACGGTCAGCGTTCAATTCGGGGGAATCGACCTGGTGGTTCCCAATGCCGGCATCGCACATGTAGCCAGGATCGAAGACCTGGATCCGGATAAGCTCGACCGGGTCGTCGACGTCAACTTCAAGGGGACTTTCAACACCATCAAGGCAGCCATTCCCATTTTCAGGCGACAGGGAACCGGCGGCAATATTGTAGTCATCAGTTCGAAAAACGTCTTTGACCCTGGAGCCGCCTTCAGCGCCTACAGCGCCTCAAAAGCGGCCGCCCATCAGATGGCCAAAATCGCCGCCATGGAACTTTCCGAACTTGGGGTGCGGGTCAATATGATCAATCCGGATGCCGTCTTCGGAGACGAAAACGTCGGTTCCGGATTGTGGGAGCTCGTGGGTCCGGAACGAATGCGATCCAGAGGGTTGAACCCGCAAGGTCTTAAGGACTACTATCGGCAAAGAAGCCTTCTCAAGGTCCAGGTCCTGGCGGAACACGTGGGAAACGCCGTGGTGTTCTTTGCCTCCGAAAAAACCCCCACCACCGGTGCCTCCCTTCCCGTGGACGGCGGCATCCCCGCGGCATTTCCTCGGTGACGCCTTCCGGAATCCCGTGATCGAATAACGCCCGTTCGCCGTTTAGAATTCTTTTGATTTTTCAATAATCGGTTTATTTGTCTGGAGGATATCATGAAGATCGAACACGTGGCGCTGTTCTGCGAAAGCCAGGAAAAGAGCGACCGGTTTTACGGGGATCTTTTAGGATTGAAGAAGACCGGCATGAAATCGGTACCCGCCGATTTGATGAACCAAATTTTCGGAATCCGCACCGCCTATACGATCTGTAACTATACCACGGATACATGCTACCTTGAGATTTTCATCGGCAGCCGCCCCTTTTCATATCCGATCGGCATAGAGCACCTTTGCCTCAATGTCGGAAAACGGAAGCCGTTCCTGGAGAAATGCCGGCATCTCGGAGTTAAAATCCTTCAAATTCCCAAGCCGGACGGCACGGATCTGATCTTTATCACCGACTTTGACGGTAACCGCTTTGAAATCAAAGGGGACTGAAAAGACGGTTAAACACGGCCGCCGCTCCAGCGAAGCTTGTTTTTCAGCAGGTCATAGTAGTCCTGTCCGGGCAGCGCGATCATGGCCACCGGATAAGGGGCTTTCTTGAGCACGATCTCATCTCCTTCGTACATTTCGATCCCTGCCTGGCCGTCGAATGTAACCATCACATGGGTGGCCCTTTTGGCCAGTTGAATGGTGATGCATGACGTATCCGGGATGATCAAGGGGCGGTTGGTGAGGGTAAAGGGACATATGGGGGTCATGATCATGGCCGGAACCGCAGGGTGGATGACGGGTCCGCCGGCAGCCAGGGAGTAAGCCGTGGAGCCGGTGGGCGTTGCCACAATGAGACCATCCGCGCTGTAGGTCGTCAGATATCTTTCATCGATGAAGGTCTTGATATGTGCGAGTCGGGCAAGGGCCCCTTTGTTGACGACCACGTCGTTCAGAACGGTCTTTTGCGCAAGAACCCTTTCTTCACGACGGACACAAACCTGAAGCCGCATCCGCCTTTCAACGGAAAAGCCTCCCTTTAATACCGCTTCCAGGGCGGGAAAAAGATCCTCTTCGGTGATCCCGGCTAAAAATCCCACTTCCCCGAACTTGACCCCGAGGATCGGAATCTCCTGGTCGCCGATCCACGCCACGGCACTTAAAAAAGTCCCATCTCCCCCCAGAACCAAGATACAAAACAAGTCCGACGGGGCAGGATCTCCCATGTCGAGGGTAAAGTTCCGGGAAAGAGGCACACTGGGTTTTCGGATTACCTGAACCCCCCCGGCGGCAAGCCAAGATTGCAGGGCATCCGCCTTTTCCAGCGCCCTTGCATCGTTTTTCACCACAAGGCCGATCCGTTTCATGTTTTCTTAATCCTTTTAAATAGGATCCTTACTAAAAAACCGCGCTGATGAAAAGAGAATCCTGTTTTCAAGCATACAAAAAGGTATTGAAAATCCTGACCCTGATTTTGACTTTGCCGATATTTTTAGATATGAAATAGGATATGAAACCCGCCGCTTATTTTTTGATCGGCATAATCACCTTTTTGACGGCCTGTGCAGGGGCGAGGCCTGCTCCCGACACCTCCGAGGCCCAAAAAGCCGGTCACAGGGAAACGGCCAAGGGAAATGACTGGTTTCGAAAGGGATGCCATCACCACGCATGGGAATCCTTCCTGAGGGCACATCGGCATTTTATCCTGGCCTGTGATCCGGCTGGGGAGGCCATGGCGCTGAACAATATGGGAACCGTATACCGCGCCACCGGAGATATCTCCGGCGCCCTGGTCTTCTTCGATGAAGCCGTGGCCATTCACCGGCACCTCCCGGAAGATTCCGGTTTGCTGCAATCCTTGTCCAACCGGGCTGCAGCCCTCATCGACGGCAACCGTCTGGAAGAAGCCGCCGAATCCATCGCCTCCGCCCAGCAGATTGCCGATCGACTCAAAATCCCTTTCTCACCCCTTAGAGTCAATCAGGGAATTTATTACCGGAAGAAAGGCGATTTCGAAGCGGCGAAAAAAAGTTTTGAAACCGCAGTCCAAAAGGCCGAGCCGCGTAATTTTGGGCAAATCGCCACAGCCCAAAGCGCACTGGGGAGCCTGCTCCTCGATAGGGACCAGACAAAGGCGGCTCTTCCACATCTGGCAGCGGCCCTGGAAGCGGATCGCGCTTCAGGGAATTTCAAGGGAATCGCCGATGACCTGGCCGCCATGGGAAATGCGTACCTCAGGCAGGGCGACATCATCCAAGGCGTCGATTATCTGAAGCGCGGTCTTTTGTCCCATGCGGCCTTGGGTGATAAAAAACAGGTGGAAACAATCCTGGTCACCTTGGAAAAGATATGCCGGGAGGCGGACTGCCGGCTTGAGGGGATCCGCCATTTAGCGACCCAATACCTCGAAGGCCCTTTGTCCCAAGGCTTGTGTGACTGAAATTTGACGGCTTCCTAAAAAGTCCGTCTGCTGCGTTGTACTGCATCCTTCGTCATTGCGGCGTAGTTCACCGGTATCCGCATTCTTTCACATAGATCTCTTCCATCCTTACTCCGTTTCCGCTGCTTTCTTGACGATGTCCAGCATGGGGGGAGCCAACGGCCGCCAGGTCGGACGGATCGCTTTGCCTTCCACCCAGACGAATTCAACCCCATCGTATCGCTCCGGGATGAGATGGTCGTTCTGTGCTCCATAACGTACCTCGGGATAATGCTCCACATACACCATCCGATTGGGAGGAATGGTGAATTTCTGGGTAACCAGGGTGGCAATGTGGCCGGCGCAGCTTCTCACCGACATGCGGCTTTCGGGGACATCCATCACCAGGACGATGATCGGCCTGAGATGGGTCAGTCCCCGGTTTCCCTGGTTTTGGGATAAATCAAAAATGCGAAGTCGACATCGGCCGCTTGCCAGCCTCAGCATACCGCCCCATCCCTCCCAGGAAAAAATGTCGTCATAGATTTTCACCCGAGGTTTTCCCCCATATTTTCCACCGATCGGTGGTCAACCTTTTCTTTTTCTTGGGTTACCGGCAGCCCTTTTTACAATTACCCGTTGCGCTGTTTTTCTTAATATGTAATATTTTGAAATTATTTTGTAAAGAAAACATACTAGAATTTGAGAAGAAATGGAAACCGAACAAGAAGACGCCCTGGTCCATCCGATGACCTATGAAGGGAAGGAGATCCTCCTTCTGGGAACCGCGCATGTTTCCCGGGACAGTACCCGCCTCGTCCAAACGGTCATCGAATGGGAAAAACCGGATACGGTGGCAGTGGAGCTTTGCCCCTCCCGGTATCAATCCCTCGTGGATAAAAAGGCCTGGGAAGACACCGATATCTTTAAGATCATCCGCGAGAAGAAAGGGGCTGTTTTACTCCTCAACCTCTTGCTGGCCTCTTTTCAAAAAAGGATCGCCAAAACGCTGGGGGTCAGGCCCGGTGAAGAGATGATCCAGGCCGTGGCATCGGCCAAATCCGTGGGTGCCGTTGTTTACCTGGCGGACCGGGACCTGCGCGTGACGCTGACCCGGGTCTGGCGGGCCATGGGCTTTTTTACCAAGATCAACCTCCTCTTTCAACTGGTAGCCTCGTTGTTTGAAACCGACGAAATCGGTGAAGAGGAGATCGAGAAGATGAAACAGCAGGATATGATCGAGGCCTTCCTGGCGGACATCGGGAAAAAGTTTCCCGTCGTCAAAAAAATCCTCATAGACGAAAGGGATTGTTATATCGCCCAGAAGCTTAAAACAGCTCCCGGGAAAAAGATCGTGGCCGTCGTGGGGGCTGGGCATTTACCCGGTATCCGTTCCCACTGGAATGAAACGGCGGACATCAGCCAATTGGAGTCGCTGCCTCCTCGACGTCGGGGATTATCTCTTTTCAAGTGGATTTTTCCTGCGCTGATCCTGGGACTCGTTATGTCGGCGTTTTTCTTTTCCGGAGGCAGCGCCGGATTAAAAATGCTTTCATGGTGGGCAATAGCGAACGGGGCTTTGGCCGGCCTCGGGGCGGCAGCGGCTCTGGCACGGCCGCTCACCATCGTTTCGGCTGTGATCGCCGCTCCCTTTGCCTCCCTTAACCCTATGATCGCCGCCGGATGGGTATCCGGTATGGTGGAGGCTTTTTCTCGGCGGCCTAAAGTCAAAGACTTCCAGAGCCTGCCTGAGGACATCCTCTCCCTCAAGGGGTTTTGGAAAAACGCCTTCACCCGGATCCTGCTCGTAGTGGCTTTCACCAATCTGGGAAGCATGCTGGGCAACTTCATCGCCCTCCCGCTTATGATCCGGGCTTTTTAACCGGTCTCGGACAGGTATCCATACCTTCGCAGAATACACTGGTCCGAAATGTAATAACGCAGGTAGGTTCTGAAGTTCTTTTTGTTGTTCCCATCCCCCCAAAGGTCGGGAAAGATCACCGCATCGTAATCGAACACGCCTTTTTGCCCGGTAAAGCATCTTTTTGTGGTTTCCGGGAAAAACGCAATCTGGTCATACCTTGCATCCGAACTGATGCTTGAAGCGATCTGGGTCGAGTGCTCCGGCAGTTCAAGGCCCAGCTTTGTCAGCGACTTGTAGATCGGATCGCCCGGCTCGGCTTTCGGCATGTTGAAATCCCCCAGCGCCACCAACTCACGGGTGAACGAAAAGAGGCTCTTTTTCCTTGAATCCGACCTTTTGGCGACGGCGAAGGTTTCCAGGGAGCGGCGGGCGATCGACTCCGGCTTCTCGTTACCGTAAAATGAATGGACGTTGACGAACATGAATGAGGTGTTCCCCGAGGAAAACGAGACGAGATAGGGTGTGCGGTCAAAGCCGTTGAATTGCGCCTCAATTCCTGGAAGCTTGATCGATTTATAACGGGAAGGGGGGAAGGCGATCTCGCCGATTTCTTCGAGCGGGGTCAGCTTTCGGCTGTCATAGAGAAACGCCATCCGTTGTTGTTGCCCGCCACGTCCGACATGACGACGCGATAGGACTTCGGAAGCTTGTTGTGGAGGTCGAACAGGTCCCCGAAGTTTTCGCGGCATTCCTGGATCGCGATGATATCGAACCAACTGAGGATTTCGGCGATGATGGAGCGGTCCTGATCTCGCCTTTCCTGAGCGCCGAGATTGGCGATGTTCCAGGTGGCTACCAGCAGCTTGTTTTTTTCGAGTTTGGGGATGCCCCGCGTTTTTCGGTGGTTCGCGAAGGCGTGCGACCTCGTCGGGGACGCTGTAGTCAAAGGCGAAATCGGGTTTTGGGAAAACCGGCATGTTTCACCTCCTGTTGATTTTGATGTTATTTTTTTTACATATAGCTGGACATGCTATGCCGGTTCCTCCTGGGCCGGAGTAGCAAGGTCCCCCAGGTCCCGCATAGCAAGGTCCGCCTGGGCCAGTATATGCTGGTCCATCTGGACCATCATACATAGACCCATCTGGACCACTATATTGTGATCCCCCTGGGCCTGCATAACAAGGTCCCCCTGGGCCTGCGTATGCTGGACCACCAGGACCTGCGTAGCATGGACCTCCAGGTCCGTTATAACCCTTACATTTTTGACATAAATCATTTGCTACGAGTCGTTTTTTATCTCGAAGTAATTTTCCTTGTACATCTTCATTCAACTCTGAATGTTCAATATCATTTTTTTGCTTTTCTTGTGTTTGAATTTGCCTGGCATGATTGATTGCCCGTTCTAAAATTATGAGCTGTTCTTGATAATATTTTTCATTGAATTTTATTTCTTCAGTTTGTTTTGCATTTTCAAAATATTCTTCTGATGGCGGTGTATTTGAAAAGTGTTTAACTCCATTTTTATCAATCCATTGATATAACTGCGCGTTAGAAAAAACAGTCCACAATAGGCAAATAAATATAGATAATATTAGTAATTGGATAGACTTTTTCACATAAGATCACTTCATATTTTTTGATTTAACGGACATGCTACCATAATTCTGGCATGACGTCGAATTGCCCTGCACCCACAGGCGGCGAGCCCTGGTAGTTGCCTCTTGCTCGAAAGCCCGTCTCTATATAGTTCGCACTTTACCTTACGCCGTCAGGTCTGCGACTTTGGCCCCAGGCGCATTAGTTTCAACGGACGCGATTCCATTTTTCATGGATGAGGTCGATTTATATATTTCACTTTTTCCGGCGGAAGCTTAGCTCCGTGTTAAGAGCTCATTAAAGAAATGATTTAACTGCCGCGAATCCGTGATCGAAAAATTTTGTAAGGATAGATTTATTTTTTTTATATTTATCAATTATAAGGTCAGCAAACTTCCACGGATTAAGTCTGATTTCAAAAGAATCTTGACTTAATGGCTGAAATGAAGGAATCGCATTAAAATCATCGTGTGTTTGCCACTTATATTTCTTGCCTTTATATTCTTGGTCCATAGGGATACCCTGATGCTGCGTACCGTTTCTATATACTTTCCAAAAAGCCTCAAATTCATCCTCTTGAAGCCCAAAATCTTTTGCAGCAGCATTTTTGAAATCTTTATTAGAATTGAAGTCGAATTTATCACGAGTATTTGTCAATACACGATAATAACGTTCGCAAAGAAAAAGTGCCGCTGATAATGCCAATACGCCGCCGTCTCCTTCGGGTAATTCATCATGTAATAATTTGATAGGTTTTACATACCAGCCATCAAATCTTTCCTCCACACTGGCATCTGATTTCATACAATACCCCTTCTAATCAAGATATTCACTCTTAACGCCGCGTGTCAGGGGCGGCATGCCCCTCGCCGTACCCTGGACACGATTGTTCGGCAAGATACTTTTTATCTAATAATCTCAAAACCGTCTGGACTCGCTTTTAACCAGCCAACATTATTGATGAATAATTCCAATATATCCTTCTGTGAAATTTTACCAAGTTCCATTTGTTGTAATAGAAAAAGAAGATCTAATGTCCTCATTATTAAAATCCCTATCTTTCTCGCATGTTTAATTTGCTCATCAGGAACAGCTTGGTCTTTGTCCTCAATTTTATTTGAGTTTTTAATATGTGTATTTATCAACAATAGTGACGGAAATGTTGAATCAAGACCTGCGCGATCCCTGTGACTATCTGTTTGGTTAATGTATTCCCGTTTTACTCCCCTATTTGTACCTTTTATTTCGACGAATATTAATGGTTCATCTTTGTCATTTAATATCTTTAGATCTTCTTTTAAATCGTCGTCTGTGTTTACTTTGAAGGAAAACCCCTTCCTCAATACATTAGCAACATTCTCTACCAAAATCTCTCCACTGCTAAGTAAGATTTTTTTGTACTGTGTGTATTTTACCAATTCTGTATCAAAAGCTTCTATTTCTGATAGAAACTTTTGTTTTTTAGATAATAAAGCTGTCTCATTACTAAAACAAAAGTCGGCAACCCAGGAGGGTATCTCAAAACGAAGCTTATTAAAGGATGAGGTTAATGCCTCGGCAAGCATACTAAAATATTCATAAATCCGTTCGTCTTTGTTTTCTGGGACCAATGAAGGGATATAAAATTGCCTATCAAACAATATCATGCCAACAGTTGAACCATTCACCCTTGCAATTTCACGCAGTTCTATTTCCTTGTTAGAATTCTCAAAATATGAACTTGCTGCCCCGTAAAGTTCTAAAAACCTTCTAAATTCATCTCTAACCGAATGAACACGAGTCGTCCGTTTATGAAAATCTTTACGATAAAATGATGAAAAGTTAAGTGAATATTTGCTTAGATCTGTTCCTCTTAAATCTTGAGTGCAAGACCCGGATTGATGGTGACTATCAATAAAAGGTATGTGAAGAATAAAATTTACAAATCCACCTTTATTTATAAGCAGTAGTAATTCTTTTTTTCTTTTGTCTAATTCGTTACGGTCATATGAGTGATTCAAGTAAATATCATCGGATCCTTTCTCGTATTTATATGTTTCAAAGATACCTTGAAAAAGAATTACTCCATCGAAATCATTAAATCGTTTCTCAGTCTTAAAGTTTGCAAAGACGAGTTTATAATTCCGATTAGAAATTTCTTTGCTGGGTTCTTTCAAACCTATTCTATCATTTCCATATACAAGTATATTGTATTGACGGTCTTCTTGATTCATAAGCTGAGTTTCTGAAGCTGAATTATCTCAGCAATTATCAGTTCCATAATAATCCCCGGAATCTAACGCGAGCTAAGCGACGGCACGGGCCTGTGGGCTGCGGAGCAGACCAAACAGGTTGAGTGCCGTCGCTTAGCTCCGCAGTTTTTTATGCGTCCGACTGAAAGCGCAATGTTATAAGCTTCTTTGCCAAACCACCTTGCAAAAGTACTTGTCCGGATATAATAAAACTACGGCTTTTTTTGAAAGCTCTTTTGCAGATTTTGTAGCTGGGTTTCTAAGATATGATTTCAGAGCTTTTATTGGATCAGTATCTTTAGAAATGTTTAAAGACCTCCCAATCAGGTCAACACACCTGCCCTCGAAATTAGCAGCATCCAAAGGATGACGACCAAACTTGGAAATACCGAAATCTTTATGCCCCATTCTTCGGTAGGGAAAGGTGCTTCATGATGCTCCGAATAAAAAGTCCAAACATCAAAGTCTTTTACACCATTTTCCCGATCTAAATAATGTAATGCAGCTCCTTGACATAAAGCGATACAAATAATCCTATTTTCGTAAAGTTTCCGCCAACGTGGATTTCTGGCAAAGAATTCCTTCCTGTCATCATGAGAAAAAGCGAGAAGTTTTTTCAGATCCGCCTTTGTAATTCTCTCGTACGACCGTTCGGATACCTTCATATTAGTAGTTCCTTATAGCGTGGAGTCAAGCTGTGGCAACATATAATATCCAGACTCTATTTTCTGAATATCAGAGTCCAAGTTTATAAAGAACAGATCGCTTTAAACTGTAAAAATGTCCCCTGATTCTGCTTTATGTCTGAATTAATACGATTATCCTGACTATGAATAATCTTTAATGACGATCAAAATTTCCTCTTTTTCGATTTGATGCGTTTTCCGAGCTTCTTGAACAGGAGATTTCCGGCGATCAGGAGAGCGGCAACCAGAAGGATCTTTCCAATATTCCCGTACATGATCTCTTTGATGGGTTCCAGGTTGAGCATGACGCTTACCTTTTTGGTCGAGATCTATGATACCGATGGAAGAGATAGAAAGGATTAGAATGCTCTTTTACACAAGAAAGGGAACAAATCAATAGAAAACCATAGGCAGTTTTTCATTCGGCCTTTTTTATAATTGCTTGATTTTTTCGAAGGAGATGAGGGGGATCGAAGGCTTGATTAAGGATCTGAGAACGTCGCGATCACCAAGAGTTTTGCGCTTGATGCAACATGGCGAAACAAGATATATTTCCTGATTATTCCCGATTCTGACCGGTCATCTTTTTGGTCATACGGTCTGTTGTATGACCAATTTTGATGTTAAATATCATTGTTAAATCAGTATCTTGAAAATCACCTTTTACCTCTCACAGGATCCGGTCGATGAGGACGTTGTCCCTGACCGAGACGCGTCAAACCTTGAAAGACTAACTTCGGGAGATGGAAATACCTGTAAAATCGTCCGATATGAAAGAAAAACCTGATAATACACCCGAGGCCCCTAAAGGTGAGAACAAGGTCGAGCTTAATGAAAGTTTTTTCAAAATCATCTCTGGAAACACCCCGATCCTTTTACTGGCCCCACACGGTAGAGCGATTAAGCCGAGGGATGACATAAACACGGATCAAATCACCGCCGGTGTTGCAACAAAAATCGGGTGCAACGCAATCATCAATATCGGGGCAAAAAGAACCCAAATAGATTTAAACATTGTTGAACAGGCCATAAGACAACCTCGCTTTATCGACGCCATCGATACGTTTATTGAAAAGAACCAAAAGATGCTTGTCATTTGGATACACGGCGCATCTGATGACAGCATAAATAATCAGGCATTGCATAAAGATACCGGGTTTAAAGGCAAGCCGGAAAATTTGCATGCATTGATCGGATATGGTCAGGGTCCGAATCCGGTTGATAAAATAAACGACCCCGGCAGCAAATATACCGCCAAAAAGGAAACTGCCGAGCATTTCCGGAATCTGTTAACACAACATGGGATGACAACCGTTATAATGCGCGAAAGTTCAGAGAAATTCCGTGGACGAAATCCAAAAAACATGAATCAGTATTTTCTAAATAAAGGGCATCCCTTGGATCGTGTTGAATCCATTCAGTTGGAGATTCGATACACAGGATTCAGAAAATATCCCGAGGATATTAAAAAAACAGTGAAAGCGATTTCGGATTCCTTGTCTGAGCTTATAACATCCCCCAATCCGAATATTTCATGAAATTTTTCTATGGTTGTCGGTTTACAGGCAGTTTTTACCGGAGAGGGTTTTAAAAGCAGGTTCATGGAAAATGCGTTTGAGAGCTGAAAGAAGGACAGGAAAGATTGGTTCCGACATGTCATGGACTGACTATGTATCTATTTAAAAGTCTTGACATAATTACACTTAAGGGCTAATAAAAAAAGAACTTTTCAAGCCAAACGGTTATCAGGCCCCAATGCTTTCGCATTCTCGAAGAAAAGGTCAACTACATCTGATTCTCGTTGGATTCATCGAAGTTTAACCCTTTTTCAAAAATTGAAAAGGTATCCAACGCAATGTCTGTTTCAGTATTCTTCTAATCAATAAAGCAGGTGGTTGTTATGTCTGAAAAACCAACTTATGAAGAACTGGCAAAAAGAGTCCAAGAATTAGAGAAAGCGGAATCGGAGCGCAGACAGGCGGAAGAGGCGCTGCGGGAGAGCAAAGTGCATTTTCGAGAAGCCCAACAGATAGCGAAAATGGGGGATTTTTCCTGGGATGTGGAAACCGGAGCGGTCACATGGTCCGATGCGCTGTTTAACCTGTTGGGATATGATCAATCCGAAAGCATCGATTACGCCAAAGTGAATGCGAAAATCCATCATCCCGAAGATCTAAAGCGCGTGACCGAGTGGCTGAATGAGTGTATCGCCTCCGGTAAAAACGTGCTGACCCCGAATGAATACCGTATCATCCGAAAAAACGGAGAAGTGATTCAGGTTCGCACCGAGGGCGTGATTGATCGCCGGGATGGAAAATCGGCCAGGGTCTTCGCCACCGTTCAGGATATTACCGAGCGAAAAAAACAGGAAAAAGAATATAAGCAACTCATCGACGGAATGAATGACACTGCTTTTATAATCGATTTTAATGGAAAGTTCATTGAAGTCAACGAGACGGCCGTCAGAACGCTCGGATATTCCAGAGAGGAACTGCTTTCCCTTGGACCGGTGGATATTGATCCCTATCTAAGTCCGGATAAAATCGAGAAACTCATTGAAGGGATGAAGAAGGATGAAAAGCAGGTTTTTGAAACCCGACATAAAACAAAAAAGGGGGAGATCATCCCGGTTGAAATCAGCTCCAGTCCGGTCACCTATCAGGGAAAACATGTGATTTTAAGCGTAGCTCGGGACATCACCGAACGCAAGCGAGCGGAGGAAAAGCTGATCACCTATCAGAAGAGGTTCGAGGATATCGCGCATAGTTCGGGCGACTGGATCTGGGAGGTGGATGCGAATGCTAAATACACATTTGCTTCCGGGCGCGTAAAAGAGATCCTGGGGTATAATTCCGAAGATCTGATAGGCAAAACTCCTTTTGATTTCATGCCCGAAGAGGAGGCAAAGCGGGTTAGAGAGATTTTTATCGATATCGTTGCAGCCCGGAAAGCCATTGTTGACTTAGAGAACAAGAATCTCTCCAAAACAGGAGATGTTGTATATCTTTTGACCAATGGCTTGCCTCTGATAGATGCCGGCGGAATTTTACAGGGCTACCGCGGCGTTGATAAGGACATTACCAAGCGTAAACAGGCGGAAGATGCGTTGAGAGAGAGCGAAAATAAGTTCAAAGCCATTTTTGAAGGTTCCCACGACGCCATCACGCTTACCTCCGAGGAAGGAAAGGTTATTGATTGCAACCAAAGCGCGTTACAACTTTTTGGACTTAAAAGTAAAAAGGATTTTGGAAACAAACGACCGGCGGATTTTTCCCCGCCCATGCAAACCGATGGCAGAGAGTCACAGGCACTGTCCCGCCGATACATTGAACAGGTCATTGAAACCGGGAAACCCAAACGGTTTGAATGGCTCCATCAGCGCACCACCGGAGAAGTCATTCCAACAGAAATCATCTTCACATCCTACTCGCTGAAAGATAAAAAGGTCCTCCATGCTTCTATCCGAGATATTTCCGACCGGAAGCAGGCGGAAAAATCACTCAAAGAAAGTGAAGCAAAATTCCGTAACCTTTTTCAAGACCACTCTGCCGTAAAACTCATCATCGACCCCGTAAACGGAAACATTGTGGATGCCAATGAATCTGCAGCTATATTTTATGGATGGCCTATGGATGTGCTGAAAACGATGAAGATTTCACAAATCAACACGCTTTCACCGGATGAGGTTAAACAAGAATTGGAAAAAGCTCGGAGTATGAGAAAGATTCATTTCGAATTCAAACACCGTAAAGCAGACGGCAGGATTGTTGATGTGGAAGTTTTCAGCAGCAAAGTGTCCATCGGAGGAAAAGAATATCTGCATTCAATCATTCACGATATCAGTGAAAAACGCCGACTGGAAGATCAACTGATTCAGGCCCAAAAAATGGAGTCGGTAGGGCGCCTGGCTGGAGGGGTAGCCCATGACTTCAACAACATGCTGGGAGTAATCCTGGGCCGAACCGAGATGATGCACATGGGAATGCAGCCCCAAGACCCTTATTATGAGGATCTTGAGGAAATTCAAAAAGCAGCCATGCGGTCGGCGGATCTGACGCGGCAACTCCTTGCCTTTGCCCGGAAGCAGACAATTATCCCCAAAGTGCTGAACCTCAATGAAACCGTGGAAGGGATGCTCAAGATGCTTAGGCGGTTGATCGGAGAAGATATCCGTCTTGCCTGGAAATCGGATGCGAATTTGTGGCCGGTGAGGATGGACCCGTCCCAGGTGGATCAAATTCTAGCCAACCTGTGTGCGAATGCCAGAGGTGCCATTGCCGGAAAGGGCAATATCACCATCGAGACTAAGAATGTGGTTCTTGATAAGCTTTTTTGCGCTGCCTATAATGAGGCTCAGCCCGGACAATATGTCATGCTGGCGGTGAATGATGACGGATGCGGCATGGATGAAACGATCAGGTCTCAAATCTTCGAACCCTTCTTCACGACCCGGGATATCGGTGAGGGCACCGGCCTCGGATTGTCCACCGTTTATGGCATCGTCAAGCAAAATGAGGGCTTTATCAGTGTTTACAGCGAGGTCGGAAAAGGGACTGCCATCAAGATCTACGTACCCAAGTATGAGGGAAGTGTCATTAAAGAAACGAATGCCGGATTCCATCGAAATTCCAAGAGGCCATGGAGAAACGGTTCTTTTAGTGGAGGATGATCCGTCGATCCTGACCATGGGAAAGGCGATGCTGGAACGATTGGGATACACGGTTTTACACTCAGGGGACCCGGCTCAGGTCTTGGGTCTTGTCAAAGAGCATGAGGGCAAAATCCATCTTTTAATGACCGATGTTGTAATGCCGCAGATAAGTGGAAGGGATCTGGCAAACCAGATACAAGTCATGAATCCCGATATCAAGGTACTCTACATGTCCGGTTATACGGCTGACGTCATCGCCCATCGAGGAATTCTTGACGAGGGAGTGCATTTTATCCAGAAACCATTTTCCATGAAGGATCTATCATCCAAGTTACGTGAATCCTTGGAAGAAAAATAGATAAACGAAAATTTGCAAACAACCGACATAGCCCGGAGGTCTTGATTTTTTCCAGGTGGCCTAAAAAGCTTGAGCATAAGTCATGAGCCGCTTTCTCATGCTCGATTCTGGAATACGGCTTCTGCAAGCTTTCGAGCATGATCCCGGATATCGACAGGCCATGAAGCAATTTGATTGTTGAAACGTTCAGGGGCTGCTGCGAACAAAGCCCTTGTCGCCTCCTCGAATCCTGGCAGGTTACCGGCCATGGCGGACATGAATCTGTACGCCGCCTCCTGCGAACGACGCACCCTATCCCGGTTGCTGTTAACACGCCTCGCTTCCTCAACCAGCTTGCGAAGAGCTACAGAGGCGCCTCCTGGTTGACTATTAAGCCACTCCCAGTGCCGAGGCAGTAATGTGACTTCCCGGGAAACAACGCCCAGCTTGGGGCGACCCGGTCCGCGTTGTGAGCCTTGGTCTGTATCTGAAGGTGCGGCGGCAGACTCCATCCCTGCTGTTGATTTTTCCAACCTCTTCAGGACATCTTCCATTGTGCCGCGGAAATCCACCTCCACAATCTCGCTGGTGACATTGTCGAAAATAAGAACGGATGCCTGTTCTCCTCGATCGATGATCTCTTTCACCTTTTTGGCGACCTCCAGAAGCTTTCCTGAAGCGATACAACGGTTGCCTTCGAAGGCGGTGCAGCTTTTTGGATCTTGTTCATCCATTTCTCGATATCCTCCTACTGAATCGTGATTGGTCAAATTATACCCGGATAAAATTAGCTTGTCAATATTACCCGGTAAAAAATACATCGGTCTGAAGAGCGCTTGCATCAAATCAGGACTTGGTATAAGGCTTTTTCATGATTTCAGGAGGACAGCCGTCAGGAATATGGTAAGGTCCGGTTTGGGCACAATTTGCCCTTTTTCAGGAAAAAACGGAACCCTGGATACCACCTAACCTCTTGAAATCATTCATTCTGCCCCCGTAGCTCAGTGGATAGAGCAAAGGATT
>CAVTQK010000018.1:0-30808 GCA_963736855.1 uncultured delta proteobacterium | reverse complement strand
GATGGGAGCGGAAGGCACTGCCGTTGTCGACATATAATTTTCTACAGAGGCCACGGGTGGCCAGGGCCTGCTCCAGCGCTTTCAGAAAAAAAGCCAGGCCTTCCCCGAGATAAAATTCCCCGTACGGCACCAGCCGGGAATAGTCGTCAATAAAGGCGATCAGATAGCTTTTACGTTTTTTGTTGCCGATTTCCACCAAGGGGCCATGCAAGACATCGCTTTGCCACAAGTCATTAGCCAGTTCCGCTTCAAACTTCCGCCGGTCTTCGGGGATGATCTGTTGGGCTTTCATCAAACCCCGATCCCGCAAGAACCGATAGGCGGTGGAAGGCGAGGGTTTCCCCCCAGCCTTCGCGTTCCAGGTGTTCGATCAGTTTACGCACCGGCGCCCGGGGGAAGGCCTGCCGGGCCTGGATCAAGGCCTGAGCGATCTCTTCCTCCAGGGTCCGGCTCTGCCCGATATCGGCCCGATCCCGCGGATATAACGATTCCAACCGTCCGTCATACTGCCGGACCCAGCGGTTAAGGGTAGTCCGGCTCAACCGGCTGCGTTCGGAATCCGGTATCTGCCACTGGTGGTCACACTTCTCCCGTATCAACCGTTCCCGATCCCCCCGATCGAGGATGATGCCCCCGACCAGGTTGGCGATGGCCCCGAATCGAAAGACCGCGATCCGTTTTTTCTGTTCTTCATCCATACGCACCCTCCGTTTTCGTTATTTTTCCCCTTGTAACGACTCCTCCGGGAAAGCACAACGAAAGCCCTCGGTAGGGTGATGGCTTCGGGCCTCGTAGCGGATTAAAGGGACCGGCTGACCGGGATAATCCCCAAGTCCCACAGCCGATCAAAACCGGCCAACAAATCCTGGATCCGGTTCAGTCCCTCGCGAAGGACCAGGTGTTTCCGCAGGGCGTTCAGCCAATGGCGTTGGCGGGGAGGAGAGGGACCGGCCTGCCACCGGTGCTGATGAACCCAATAAGACAGACAGTCGCGGATGGTCTGGATGGAGGCTTGGAAACGCTGGAAATAACCCCGGGGTCGCATACGGATCACACAACCGCAATCCGGACACTGATATCGTTTCAGCCAGAGCGGTTGGTCATAACCGTCAAAATATCCGGGGACAAACCCGTGCCCCCAGATCCGGCCACCGCACCGGGGGCACCGCTCCGGCCTGGGCCAAACGAAATCCCGACCCACCCCGAAAAGATGCTTGACAGCCAGCTGAACAAAGATTACCAAGGAAGTAGGTTTGGGGGGATTTATTCCCCCGCTGTCTCCGGGGCAAGGGTGTTTCACCACCCTTGCCCCATCCTTTCCTGAAAATAAAAAAGCCCACTAAAGCGGACTTCAATGCTCCCAGATAATCTGATAACTGACCGGTTTAGGTCAAGTAATTATGAAAAATATCCCCTCCCTCCGGCCCTTTTATTGTAAAAAATAACACCGTCAGGCGAATAGGGGAGGTGCGTTTAAAAAATGGTCCAAATCCTATTGACTTGGTCTGACCCCGTTTCAATTTTCGTTGTTGTCGTTTCCTTTCGCTTCCTTTAAGAATAGATTTAGTATATAGTGCTAATTAGATGTAGGGCAAGCAACCTTGCCTGCGGGACCGTCCGACGGGAGCCCCCCTTCCTGCTAAGAGTGGAGAAAATTATTCAGAAGGACGGATACTTTGGTAAAGTGGAATCGATTCCAGCCGAGTGAGTTTGAATACGATTTCGAGAGTGACAAGCTCTCGGTCCACAGGGTATCTTTCGAAGAGGCAGTAGAAATCTTTTTCTCCGATTTCGTCGTACGGCGAAACAAGCAGTTCAAAGACCGTTTTCAATTGATTGGCCGTACCTGGGCCGGAAGGCGTCTAAAGATCATTTTTCAACTCAAGCCCGGAAACGTGGTCCGGATCATCACGGGATGGCCATTATGAATGCGAAAAAATCCCCTAAGCCAAGAAAACAAACCTCACGAGAAATCGACGACATGGTTATCTCCCAGGCCGAAAACGACGCCGCTTGGGAGTCACCGATTGAAGTGCGACGCGGCAAACCCGGGTGTTTTTCCCCCTTCCTCCGGACCTCGGGGAAAGGGCAGCGTTTCTCGCTCGAATGCACCATGCTCCCAGAGTCGAAGAGTGGCTCACGAGGGTGATCAAAGAGCGAATCGAGATAGAAGAGGTGGCGTATGCGGCAGCCAAGCGCGAATTGAAGTCCAAACGAGCACGCCGACCTGCCGCTTGAACCGATCGCCGGAGGCTGAGCATCTTTTCTTTTGCCAGTGTCTCCCTTCCCCCTCTTTCTTCTTTTGTTATCTCCCATCCTCCATCCTCCGTCCTCCGTCATCTGTCCTCCGTCATCTGTAATCTGTCCTCCGTCTTCTCTCTTCCATCCTCCATCCTCCCTCTTCCGTCCTCCGCCCTCCGTCATCTCTCATCTCTCCTCCGTCATCTGTCATCCGTCATCTGCCCTCCGTCCTCCGTCCTCTGTCATCTTTAATCTGTCCTCCATCTCCCATCTCCCATCCTCCATCCTCCGTCATCTGTCATCTGTCATCTGTCATCTCTCTTCAAGGGTGGTCCTGGGAGGGCTGGACCCGGCTAACCACTATGGTTCCGAGTAAATGCGTGCGTCAAAAAGAAAAAAAGTGGCAACAGATAGGCTCCAGCTCTACTCTACCCCTTTAATTCAGACCTCTTCTGTTTTTTCAGGCTTTTTTGCTGCTGATGGGGAGCGTGCGGATACGTATACGGGATTGTTCAAAGACCACGACACTACCCTCTTTGGCCCAGTGCTTCCTGGATAGCTTCAATGTTTCTTCGGAGAAGGGCCACCTGGATTTTGGGTCGCCTTTCCGTTCCCCTCCGGAATAAAATAACCGAAGGCTTGCTTTCCTGTCGAAGGGCCAGCAATGTTCCAAAGTCGGTATCGGCCGAAATAATTACCCGATTTTCAACGGCGGCCAGAGTAAAAATTTCTTCATCCGTCGTCGCTTGCATTCCCAAGTCGCGGACGTGGACGGCATTGTACCCTGATTCTCGCAAGGCTTCGGCTACAGCAGGGGAAAGAGCGTTGTCGATTAAAAATCTCACGAGGCCAGCAATAGTGGGAGTTCCCGTTCCCGGACTGCTTCCGCCGCGTATCGTAAAGCCTCCTGAATATCTTCTTGCTCCAAATCAGGAAAGGCCTCGATAATTTCTTCTTCCTTCATACCGTCAGCCACCATCCCTACAACGGTGGCTACCGGGATACGAAGCCCACGCAGACAAGGTATTCCCCCCATTTGCGCCGCATTGACCGTAATTCGTTTAAATCTCATTTTCGACCTCCGGGTTTAACCTTTCTAACCTTATCACTTCCCTTTCAAATCATCAATGTCGTTTTTATTTCCCGCTTCCAACCCCTTAATCGCCATGGCCACTCCGCTGGTCCCCACCCCCACCCGCCGGGCGATCTCCGCCAGGGGGATCCCCAGTTCCCGGTATAAATAAACGCAGAGGCTTCTTCGGAGTTCCGACACGGCCCGGCGACGGCTCCCGGATCGCAACTCCCGTTCGTTGACCCCGGCTTCCCGGCACTGTTCTTTAATGATTCGGGCCAAGGATCCTGTTTTCTTCCGGGCGCGAATTTGCCGGGCCAATTTTTGATCCGCCTCTTCCAGGACCGCCTGGACGAAATCGCCGCCCCCGAGGATCCGCTCATCATAGGCCTCCCTTTCGCCTTGTTGCCGGAGAGACAAGACGGCCGACCAGCCCCCCAGACTGCGGATCAATCCGCCGCCGACCAGGTCCGGCCTGGGACCCAGACCTTTCCCCGCTTCCATGAATTCCCGGTAAGCCTTAATGGCCTTCTTTTCTTTGCCCCCGAAAAAGCCGAGCACAAAATCTTTTTCCTGCCAGTCGTTCTTCTGCCGGCCGGTCAAGGCCCCATGACCGCTCCAAACAAAATTTTCCAATTCCTCCAGGTCTTTGACTACCGCCGCCCGGAGGGGATTGAGGTGAATATACCGGACCAATTCCAACAGATACGGATCCAGCTCGCAGAGGATGGATTTATAACGGTTCTGGAACAGGTGCCCCAATCGACGATGCTTCCGATTAAAGCCGACGGCATACCCCGTCAACAAGCGCCGCATAAAAGTCGGTAGGCCAACCGGTCCGCTGATGATCAGCAAATGGACATGATTGTCCATCAGTGCCCAGGCCAAAATGCGGGTCCCGGTTTCCCGAACCAGGGACCTGACCCGATCAACGAAGGCTTGGCGATCTTCCTCATCCTGGAAGATATTGGTTCCCTCGATCCCCCGGACCATAACATGGTGCAGGGTACCGGGGACATCTAAACGGGCGTGCCGTGGCATAGGACCTTCCTACTCTATTTGGCTTCCCTTGTAAATATATTTCTGAATGAAGTGAACAACGTCCCCCTTTTCACAGGCCGAAAACGACGCCGCTTGGGAGTCACCGATTGAAGTGCGACGCGGCAAACCCGGCTCTTTCTCCCTTCCTCCGGACCTCGGGGAAAGGGCAGCGTTTCTCGCTCGAATGCACCATGCTCCCAGAGTCGAAGAGTGGCTCTACGCAGGTGATCAAAGAGCGAATCGAGATAGAAGAGGTGGCGTATGCGGCAGCCAAGCGCGAATTGAAGTCCAAACGAGCACGCCGACCTGCCGCTTGAACCGATCGCCGGAGGCTGAGCATCTTTTCTTTTGCCAGTGTCTCCCTTCCCCCTCTTTCTTCTTTTGTTATCTCCCATCCTCCGCCCTCCGCCCTCCGTCCTCCGTCCTCCATCCTCCGCCCTCCGTCATCTGTCATCCGTCATCTGTCCTCCGTCTTCTCTCTTCCCATCTTCCATCTTCTATCCTCTGTCCTCCGTCCTCCGTCCTCTATCATCCGTGGGTCCGCGGCCATAAATTTAATAGTAATTCAACGAATTCAAGAACGTCCCGCTTTTCCTGGGTTGAATCCGCGTAACAGTTTAGTCCTTTTTTAGTCCTTTGGAAACTTTTTTGTTCACGCGCCCACAATTCTATTGATTTGTGGGCTTTTTTTTGTTCTAATTATATGAGTAAATATACTCATAGTAGCGGAGGGTTTAAAATGGGCCGGAGCGAAATCCTAAAACAGCGCCAAGCCAGTCTCAGGGAAGAAATTGCCTCCCTGCTCGATACTTTCCTGATCGGGACGGTCGCCAAGTCCCCTTCCATGAGCGGCTACAACCTGACCACCAAGGCGGAGGGAAAGACCGTAACGTTTTATGTCCGTAAGGACCTCGTTCCCATGGCTTTGGAGATGAGCAGGCGGTACCAGCATCTCTGGTTCCTTCTGCAAAAGCTCTCCAATGTCAACCGGGAGATCCTGAACTTGCAGTCCAAATAACCATGCGACTGCCTCCCTATCCGTCCCATGATTTTAAGTGTGTCTACCAACACTCCTGTCCCTATCTGGACTGGCTGTCCACCACCTGGGTTCTGGAGGAGTACCGGCGGGCCGGCGAGGAATACCAGGAACATCTGCGGATCATTGAGGCCTTTGACCCGGCCTTAAAGGCCCAGAATGAGCGGGTACGCGTCCTGGAGCGAGAGAATGCGGAACTCAAGGCGAAACTGCGGGCCTTACACCAAAGACAATTTAAGCCGAGCAAGAAAAACGTGCCGGCTAGCGAGGGAGTTCCATCGTCCCCGGAAAAAAAGAAAAAGCGGGGGGCCCCGGTGGGACATCCGGGCTGGAGCAGGCCCCAGCCGGACCACATTGACCGGACGGTGGAGGTGCCGGCCCCGACCGTCTGCCCCCATTGCCAATCCAACGACTTGACGCCCCTGGCCGAAATCCAGGACCATCTCCAGGAAGATATCGTCCTCCAACCCCGCACCCGGGTTACCCGCTATCGGCATGGACAAGCGTTCTGTAGGCGGTGCCATCAGCCGGTAGTTCAGGCGGGCGAGGGCGAACTTTTAAACGCCCCCATCGGGCCGGTCGCCAAGTCGGCAGCCATCTATTTACGCTACCGGATGGGCCTTCCCTATAGAAAAACGGCGGAGTTGTTCCGGGAATTGTTCGGACTTAAGTTTGTTCCGGCTTCCGCCTTGGGGTTCGATCGCAAAGCGGCGGCCCGGGGTGCGCCGATCTATGAGGACTTGCGCCAGAAGATCAGGGCCTCCGACGTGGTCCATGCCGACGAAACCTCCTGGCGCAATGACGGCCTGGGGCATTTCGTCTGGTTCGCCGGCAATGAAAACCTCGCCTTCTTTCATATCGACCGGCATCGGTCGGCCGAGGTGGCCCAAGCCCTTTTCGGAGAAGACTTTAACGGCACGCTGGTGCGCGACCGCTATGCCGCCTATAACGGTATCGGCAGGGACTGGCAATCCTGCCTGGCCCATATCATCACCAAGGCCAAGGAAATCAGCCGGGAGCAGGCGCTCCTGCCGGAGTCCGAGAGGGACGCTGCCACCGGTCCCTTCTGCGATCGCCTTATGGACCTGGCCTCACGACTCTGCCTGGCCGGGCAACAACTGAAATCCGGCGCTATCCCCTGGAAGAATGCGGCCCCTATGGAAAAACGATTCTCCAGGGAACTCGCCCTCCTCTCTAAACATCCGCTGCCCTTTAAACCCGCCGAGACCCTCCGGGCCTATCTCGCCGGACCCCAACAGGAATTTCTATTTACCTTCCTCCGACGACCCGGGGTGCCGCCCACCAATAATCTGGCCGAACAGTCTCTTCGCCATCTGGTGATCTTCCGCAAGATATGTTTCGGCACCCGCTCGGATAGCGGTCTGATAACCCACAGCATTCTTCCCAGCCTGGTCCAAACCGCCCGAAGGCAGGGTGTCTTGCCAAGGGATTTCCTCGAAACCCTCCTCACCGCCGATACCGCTACGGCTCAGGCGGCTCTGTATAATAACTCCAGTTGATCTCTGATTCTTTTCCGACAAGGTTTGACTTCGAATGGCGAGGCGTATTCCGATAGACGGCATTCTTTCCCTGCCGGGGTACATCGGTACATCCACCTCGCGGTAGGGAGAGACTAAACTGTTACTAAGCCATCAATTGGTTTGTTTGGTACGACCCCGATTCCGCTCCGTTTGTTATACTGGATCCGGACCGGTTGCCGTAGTCGATTCCGGGTGGCCGGTGAGTCATCTGCAGGTCTTGCTGGAGCCGGGGAGGCAGATCGCCAAAGGTGTGACCGTAACAGGCAAACGTGCAAATAGCCGGGAAAAATACAGGCTGCTCCCCCTGCTGCTTGCCTCGCAATCCACCACTCTAACTGCGGTGTGACCTTTCCCTGCTCTGTTGCCATGCCTTCATACGTACCCGAGCGCATCATCCTGTTCTTGAACTTTACACCTTTAATTTCGAGCGGTGACCAGAGTTCTTCCCATCTGAGATTTTTTGCCATTTTTAAACCCTCCTTTTCTTTGATGTGCCAAAGGAAAGTTAATAACTAAATTTCGTCTGATTCAGATAGTCTAATAATTTTATAGGGTAAGCTCAAGTCCATCCGGGAAAGGGCCTGAAGGCCGCCCTTGCCATCAAAAAACGGAAGGGCGGCTCTTCATCTCTTTGGTCTGAACTGTTTTTGGAAGTCCTATCCGGCAAAAGCGAAGTCGGCCCAGACGCCACAGACGTCCTTATAGTCGAAATGCCTTCCATGATCCTTGAAGCTCCAAACCGGAGTATGGCAGGTTTTCACGTCCGTCAGCATGGGGAGGACTTGGTTTTCAAGACGCACGGGCGTACTGCCGTCACCTCCCTTAGATAGATATTGGTTCATCTCCCCAAACGGCATTTTGAAATGTACCGTGCCATTCTCTTCTTTAATGTCCATCTTTACGTATTTGACGCCGTAGACTTTTTTCATCAAGACACCACCGAGGCTTTCAACGGCCAAGGTATCAAGGATCTCGCGCTGGTTCGGGGTGGCGTTATCGCTTATGTAGATCGCTCCCTCTGATCCGAGATTCATCAGCTCTTCAAAAGACGGGTGGGGTATGTCACCCATATACATAGTCGTAATCCCGGAAAGATCAACATCATTGACTTTTCCTTCCTGGATCCTGAAAACCATAAAGTATCGGCAACCACCTACTTTGTCCCTGCCGAAATAATAAGGGCAGGGCCCTTCTGAGGCACAGGCCTCATTATACGTTCCCTTAATTTGCCAACCCGGCTTCAATGGTACCATGCTGCACCTCCTTTGAATTAGTGATAAGTTTCGTTGTAGGGTTAAGTGACAATCAGAACCCCTTTGAAAACAGCGTCGCTTCGCTCCGAGAACAGTTCGGCATTAGTGGGAACCGCTGATCGGGATCAATTGGAATGCCTGTTCGGCGTCGATCTGAACAGCGGTTCGCCCTGGCATACGCATTCCTATGCAAATTCCTCTAAGGCATCTTTGACATATGACAGATAGGTAAGCGACGGTCCTCCTCCCAAGAGAACAGCAACCCACGCGATCTCAAGGATCTCTTCCTTCGTAAACCCCTTCTCAAGCGCTCTCTTCGTATGCCAGGCGATGCAACCTGTGCACTGCGCTTTTATCGCGATTCCAAGAGCGACTGCCTCTTTGATTTTTGAAGGGACTTTTCCATCTTTTTCGACAGCCTCCATGAATGGACCGAAGGCGTTTGTCTGCTCAGGCGTATTATTTCCAAGATAACCGAATAATTCATTGATCTTTTGCACTTCATCTGTTTGAGTCATGTCAATCTCCTCCTTGGATTCAGTGTTATTGATTTCTCAAGGATGTTGTAGCCGAACTGTATAGTATGATGTTTATAATAATAATTTGCAAAAGTCATGATGAGAAGATGAAAAAATTATGAAAATTTCACAACGATCGATTTGAGGTGCCGGGTGTTGTGACGACAGGGGGCCCGGATGCTGTCGAGATGTTTGGCGAAGGGGATATCGTTAGCATGGGTCATGGTGTAACCTCCTTAAATATCGAGTGGTTTGGCTTGTGGATGACGACTGATGCGGTAGGCCCAAGAAGGCAAGTTGCGTACCAAGGTTACATAAGGTGACCCTGTGTACTCTGCATATTGCGATTGCCTATTTTTTATATTAATGGTACCATCCACAGTCCGTAGGATTGAACCGGAAGCCAAAATTAATAGATTCCACGAACTCATCAAACTTCCCTTTTTCGGATAAAGAACAGCAGATTAAACGGAGTAACGAGAAGCCCGATCTATCATCAGGAGACTATACCAATGGTTCATAAGATGAAGGATCTGCTGACACAACAGGCTTTAAAGAACTTTACGGGAAGAGCGGAAGAGATTGAGATTCTGCTTAAAGTTTTGGAGCAGGAGAGCCCGGTTGTTACCCATATCCATGGAATTGGAGGTATCGGGAAATCGATTCTCTTAGAAGCATTTACGGAAGAAGCACGAAAGCGAGGGGCTACTGTAGTTGGTTTTGATTGCCGATCCATAGAACCGACAGAGAAAGGATTCATTTATCGTCTTAATTCAGCCATCGGCGGTGATCACACAACCCCGGAGGATGTAGCAGACAGATTGGGGCAACTCGGGGAGCGGGTGGTGCTTGCTCTTGACACATTTGAAGTTTTCCGACTTATGGATACGTGGCTTCGTCAGGTCTTTGTCCCGGCCCTGGGTGATAATGTGCGTGTATTCTTCTTTGGGCGTGAACCTCCGGTATCTTCATGGTTGGTTGAACCCGGTTGGCAGGGATTGTTTCAAAGTATCAGGTTAGAATCTTTGAAGGATAATGAAGCTATTGAACTACTTTTAAGATTAGGCGTGAAAGAAGATGAAGCCTTTAATATCAACCGATTCGCACGCGGGCATCCCTTGGCACTTAAACTTGCAGCTGCCGCATTGAAAGAGCGACCCTTTCTTAACCTTAGAGAAATTGTAGCCCAGCATGTTGTTGAGGAGCTCACCAACATATACACTTCTGATGTGCAAGATCCCTTAAGTCGAGAAATACTTGATGCCTCCTCAGTCATCCGCCGCACGACCCATTCACTCCTTTATGCGATGCTTCCCCATGCCGCTCCTCAAGATGCATATGAGCGGCTTCGTGGATTTCCTTTTGTGGAAAGCGGCAGGGACGGGCTTATCGTTCATGATACGGTCCGACAAACAATCGCATCTTCTCTAAAAGCATCAGACCCAAACAGGTACCGTTTATTTCGAAAGGCCGCGTGGACCCAACTACGTAAAGAAATGAATACAGCCGGCAAGGCCGAACTTTGGCGGTATACCGCTGATTTGCTGTATATTATAGAAAATCCGATCATCCGGGAAGCTTTTTTCCCCGGGGCTTCGCAGCCTTATACCGTTGAACCGGCAAAGCCGGGAGATATGAAGGCTATTCACGCAATTTCTGAGCAAAAGGATGGTCCGCAAGCCTCCGCATGTGTCGAATGGTGGTGGAAACATTTGCCGAATTCATTTAATGTCGTGCGCGATAAGAATGGGATGATCTCAGGATTTTATTTCATGTTCAATCCACAAACCGTCAAGCGATCCCTCCTTAAGGAGGATCCTGTAATCTGGAGCTGGTGTGAACATCTTCGGCATGATCCGATTCCCGAAAAGCAAAAAGCTCTTTTTATTCGCAGATGGCTCGCTACAGAGAATGGTGAGGCTCCTTCACCAGTTCAGGCAGCATGCTGGTTGGATATCAAACGTACATACATAGAGCTGCGACAGTATCTCAGGAGGGTTTATGTAACCCTCCATGATCCAGGTCCTTATTTTCCGGTCTGGAAAACACTCGGTTTTAAGGTGTTGGATCACATTGATGTGCAACTGGATGGAAAACGATACTTCAGTGCCGTGGTCGACTTTGGATCGTCCTTAGTCGGAGGGTGGCTAAGCAGCCTTGTTGATGCCGAGATCGGAATTGAGCCCGATAAATTCTTTGATACAGAAGCACGTGAATTGTTAATTGATGGGAAGCGAGTGAGATTAACGCCTCTTGAATTCAAAGTCATGAACTATCTTTATCATCGGGAGGGAAAAGTATGCACTCGAGCATCTTTATTGGACGATGTTTGGGGGTATAAATACGATGGCGGAAGTAATGTTATCGATGCGGTTATCCGATCGTTAAGGAAAAAGATGAGTGAGAAAGCATCGTTGATCGAGACTGTTCCAGGTATGGGTTACCGATTTCACAATTCAAGTCCAGAAAGGAATAGATGAAAGCTCCTTAGGTTTTGATGGCGTCAAATAGCTTTTTGGCGTCGTAAGAGCTGCGAACAAACGGGCCACTGGCGACTTCGACAAAACCCATATCGACAGCGATTTTTCGCCAGGTTTTAAATTCCGCCGGGGTTATGTAGCGCACCACCGGCAGATGGGCTGGCGACGGCTGCAGATACTGGCCGATGGTCAAAACAAGGCATCCGGCCGCCAGAAGATCTTCAAATACCCCTTTTACCGCCGATGAGTCTTCCCCCAGGCCAAGCATGATACCCGACTTAGTTGCAATTTGTGGAGTTTCAGCATGGACTCGGGCGATAAGGTTGATGGAACGCTTATAGTCGGCTTGGGGCCGGACGGTTGCATATAAATCGGGCACTGTTTCGATGTTGTGGTTCAGCACATCTGGTCGAGCCGCCAGCACGGTAGCAAGGGCATTAGAATTGCCCTGAAAATCGGGGATCAACACCTCTATCAGCGTTTCGGGGCTGAGCTTTCTAATAGCGCCGATGGTGCGGGCAAAATGACCGGCGCCACCGTCGGCCAGATCGTCCCTAGTGACCGATGTCACCACCACATAGGCCCCCACCCCCACCAGGCCCAGTTTTTCGGCGGCTGCAGCCACGCGCTCAGGTTCATCGGGATCGAGTGGGGCTGGTATATTGTTTGAGACCGCACAAAACCCACAGTTGCGGGTGCAGCGGTCACCCAAAATCAGAAAGGTGGCGGTCTGTTTAGAAAAGCATTCCCAGATATTGGGGCAGCGGGCCACCTGACAGACTGTGTGTAAATGTTCTCTGGCCAGAAGGTCCTTGACCTTTTCGTAGGCATGACCGATCGGCAGGCGCTTTTTCAGCCAAGGTGGTTTTGATGTTGTTTGATTTACAGGCATAGGTTTTCCATGTCAATGGTAACAGAGAGCCACTTAAAGAGCGTTTCTGGCGTTTGCTTGTGCAATTTAATATTGAAGACTTTGGTTATGCTTTTGACCATGGCATGGCGGACTTGGGCCATTTCGATGGTTTTTTTGAGTTCATTTTGCAGCGAAATTACACCAATACCGCTCAAACCGCACGGGTTGATCCACCCAAAAGGCGTTAAATCTGTGTTCACATTGAGCGCCAGTCCGTGGAAGCTGACACCGCACCGAACGGCAATACCGATACTGCCGAGCTTTTTTGTTCCGATCCAAACGCCACGGTTTAGTTCATTGCGTACGGCATCAATCCCAAAGTCTGCAGCGGTGAGGATCATGACCTCCTCCAAAGCCGATACAAAATCGACCACCCCCAGGCGGGCTTTTTTTAGATCGACAATGGGATAGACCACCAGCTGGCCAGGAGCGTGGTAGGTTATATCCCCACCACGTTCTGTCGAAACCAGGTCAATGCCGGCTTGAGCAAGGACATCGTCCGCTACACACAGATTGTCGCGCCCGCCCCGACGGCCTAAAGTGTAAACCGGTGAATGTTCCAGCATCAGTATCACTCCGCCGACAAAAGTCTTGTTCTGAACGGCAGACAACACCCGATGCTGCAGATCAAGCGCCGGGGCGTAAGCTACCACCGGCAGATCGACCAGCCACCAGCTGCCTCGATGGGCATGGTGAGCTGCAGCCATGCTCATCCCACCAGACAGAGACTGCAAGTTCGTGGTAACTTCATCCAGGCGGTTCTCTTTGGTATTATGGAGTGCTTTTCGCATTAGATCCGAGTTTTGGTTAGACTCATATATTTCTTATACCCCAACCGAATAAGCTTCAGGTGTCACTCCTTGCCCCATGTTTCCAGCCGCTACTTCCCCTTCCGTTTGGGGCTATGATAATGGGTGGCGGTCCCGTGAAACCCTTCCGCCGCTTCCTTGATCGTTTCACTGAGCGTGGGGTGTGGATGAATGCTCAGCGCCACATCGGTCACATTGGCGGCCATTTCGATGGCCAGCACGCCTTCGGCAATGAGTTCACCGGCGCCCGAGCCGACCATTGCGATTCCCAAAATCCGCTCGGTCTCGGTGTCCACGATCATTTTGGTCATTCCTTCCGAATGGGCCATCGTAGCCGCGCGCCCCGACGCACCCCAGGGGAATCGTACGACTTGATGAGAAATACCTTTTTCCTTGGCCTCGCTTTCACTCAGCCCGGCGTAGGCGATTTCCGGATCCGTAAATACCACCGCCGGCACCGCGGCCGGATCGTAAATCGATTTTTTCCCGGAAATGACTTCGACGGCAAGCCGCCCTTCATAAGAGGCTTTGTGCGCCAGCATCGGATCGCCGGCCACATCGCCGATGGCAAAAATATGTCCGGCCGCCGTTCGCCTCTGTTCGTCGGTTTTGATAAAACCACGGTCGTCGATTTCCACACCCGCCTTTTCAAGACCGAGCCCTTTGGTGTTCGGTCTTCTTCCCACCGCAATGAGAACTTTATTGAAAATCATTATCTTAGATTCTATTTCTTTTCCCGACAAGGTCACATGCACGCCATCTTTCTGCACTTTCGGCTCTTTTGCCATAGTTTGAAGAAATATATTTTCGAAGTTGTCCCGCACCTGTTTTTGCAGCACCCGCACCAGATCCTTATCGACCCCCGGCAACAGATTCGGCGTCATTTCCACCACCGTTACCTTCGAACCGATCGCGGCATAAAAAGATCCAAGTTCCAAACCGATGTACCCGCCGCCGACCACCAGCAGTTTTTTCGGTATGTCCGGAATCGAAAGCGCGCCTTTCGCATGGATTACATGTTTTGAATCAAAATCGAAGCCCGGCACGGCGACAGGATGGGATCCGGTGGCGATAATGGCCTGTTCGAACCGGAGATCCTGTTTTTCCCCTTCCAGCGTATCGATGGAAAGCGTATGATCGTCCGAAAATACGGCGGTGCCCCTCACATGATGGATTTTTCGGCGCTGGACCAACTGTCCGAGACCACCGGTCAGTTTTTCGACCACACCATTTTTCCACCCGCGAAGCTTTTCCACATCGATTTTCGGATCCCCGTACGTAACGCCCCATTCGCGTGCCGCGCGCGCTTCGCCGATGACCTTGGCCACATGCAAAAGCGCCTTCGACGGAATGCATCCTTCATACAAACACACACCACCCGGATTTTCCCGCGGATCCACCAAGGTAACTTCCATACCCAGATCACCGGCTAAAAAAGCCGCTGCATATCCGCCTGGACCGCCACCGATCACCACCAGTTGTGTCCTGTTGTCGTTCATTTTACAGTCCTATTCCTTTCATAATCGTTACAAAAAGATCGTCATCGGCTGTTCGATGCTTTCTCGGACCCATCGCAAAAAGCGCGCGGCATCCGCGCAGTCGGCAATACGATGATCATAGGAAAGCGCCAAAGGCAAAACCGTGCGCGGTTCAAAGCCGCCCTCGATATAACGCGGCACAACCGAGGCTCGGCTGATGCCGATGATGGCAGCCTGCGGCCACAAAACGATTGGCGTAAACTGAGTGCCGCCGATACCGCCCTGATTGGAAACCGTGAAACCGCCTCCTTCCAGTTCGTCGGGTTTGATCTTTTTGTTGCGGGTCCGTTCTGACAGATCCACGATTTCCCTTGCCAAATCCGAGATGCTCTTTTTATCGGCATTTCGGATTACCGGCACCACCAACCCTCTTTCCGTATCCACGTCCATGCCGATGTGTACATACTTGCGATACACGATTCGATTGTTTGCCGTATCGATGGCCGCGTTGAATTGTGGAAAGCGCTTCAGTGCCGCGGCGCAGATTTTGATGATTACCGCGATTATGGTCAGTTTGCCGCCGGTTTGCCTGATTTTTTCCGCATGCGCGCCGATAAATTCTTCCAAATGAGTAACGTCCGCTTCTTCAAACTGGGTGACATGCGGAACGGTCTGCCAGGAAACCGCCGTACTTTGAGCGATGAGCCTGCGAACCGTGGACAATTCGACTGCTTCGACTTCCCCCCACCGGCTCAAATCCGGCAAGTCCCGCATCCCGATTTCAGCCGCTCCGATTCTTTTTTCTCCAATGTCCTTGGAGGTTCCCATCGATTTGATGAAAGCCTTTACATCCGATTCGGTTATTCTGCCGCTTGGACCGGTACTGTCCACTTGTCGTAGATCTACGCCCAATTCCCTTGCAAAACGACGAACCGATGGGGATGACGGAATGGAGCCGTCCACGGGCGCATTTTTCTTTCCAGTTTCCTCTACCACCGGCACCTCTTTTTCGTCGGTTCGGTCTTTAATTTGGCCTCTTCTATTTCGGCATTTTCTGTCTTCCGAGCTTTCCTTTTTTCTGCATCTTCCCGCTGTTCGGGTTTTTCGGTTTTCCGAATTTTTTCCTTTATTTTTTCGGGTCCGCTGCTCGCTTCCTCTTTTTCGCCATCTGTTTCGGTCTCCAATTTGGCAATCACGTCCCCCACCTTCACGCCGTCGCCTTCTTTCACGAGCATCTCGGTGATTTGGCCTTTTTCCGGAGAAGGAATCTCTACCACGGCCTTTTCCGTTTCCACCTCGATGATGCCGTCGTCCGCCTCCACACGATCTCCCGGTTTTACGAGCACACCGACAACTTTACCGGATTCGACGTTCTCGCCGATTTCCGGAATTCGAATTTCTTTTATCATATCGGCTCTCTTTCTTCTTTTATTCAGACGGGACTCAACCGTACTCCTTTTTCGGGTTCACCAAAAAAATGGCGGTCAGACACATAAAGGATTCAACTTGTCCGGATCGATTTCGAGCTGTTTTTGCGCATCCATGACGGTTTACATTTTGATCTTCTTGTCGCGCGCCAAGGAACCGAGGGCGGCATACGTGTCGCTCTCGGTTTTGAAGGGGCGCCGTCTCCGGGAGATGGCGCCCCTGCGACGAACTGTCACCAGTTGAACACCTGATCCAGTTCTTCGTCCCTCACCTGGAAGGTTACGTTGTGCGGGGCGATTTTCTCTCTGTACATGTAAGCCGGCAGCCTGTCGTCCTTGGAGGTGAAGCCGGCTTTGTGGTTGAAGTCCCGCTCGATTTTCAGGATGTTCTTCCCCAGGTTGGCCACATCGTCGGCCGTGAGGCTCAATCCGTAGAATGCGTTGATCATGTCAATCAGCGCCTGGAAGGTTTCGGGCTGATCCAGGACGGCAAACGCGATGAAGAGGCACATCCCGGTGGCGTCCACCGCGGCGGTGGCCACCTGAAGATTGCGGGAAAGCTCGACCTGCCCTTCGGGTTTCAGCGGGTCCACGCTGCCGCCCACACCCAGGATGTTGGTGGCGATGGCGTATCCGGCGGTGTGGTCCGCCCCCATGGTGCTGGTGGCATAGGTCACCCCGATTCCCTGAATGGCGCGGGGGTCGTAGGCGGGCATGGCCTGCCCCTTGACCGCGGGCACCCGTTCGACCCCGAATACTTTTCCGGTCACCGTCGCACCGCTGCCGAGAATGCGGCCGAGGGGAGTCCCCTTGCGGATTTCCTCGACCAGGCGGATGGCCGCTTCCGCATCGCCGAATTTGGCGACGCCGGCCTCCATGGCCACTGCAATGGTGGCGCCCACTTCGATGGTATCGATCCCCAGATCGTCGTCCATCCGGTCCAGTTGAGCGATGGCGTCGAGATCGTCGATGCCGCAATTGGCCCCGTGCGCCCAGACAGTCTCGTATTCGGGCTGCTTTGTGAGAAAGCGCCCCATCTTGTCGTAGAAAGTTCCGGAGCACCGGATGACACAGCCGCGGTGGCAGCCGTGCGTGGCGGCGCCCTTTCCGCCCCGCTCCTCTTCGAGCGCTGCCTGGGTTTCGCCGCTGATTTTCGATGCACCGGCGAACTTTCCTGTGGAAAAATTGTGGGTCGGATAGGCGCCGGCTTCGTTGATGACGTTGGTGAGGATATTGGTGCCGTAGGCGGGGAGCCCCTGGCCGGTGACCGGGTGCTGTTTGAGTCCGGCCACGAATTTCTGGTTTGCCGCCTTGAATGCCTCCGGGTCCTTGGGTGTCCGCATGGCCGTGCCGGTGTCGTCGACAACGATCGCCTTGATGCGCTTGGCGCCCATCACCGCCCCCACGCCGCCTCGTGCGGCGTGCCGGGTAGGGCGCTGCTCCATGTCGGTAAAGGCGATGGATGCCGCCCCCAATTTCATTTCTCCGGCGGGCCCAATGGAAATGACCGACACCTCTTCGCCGTAACGCTCTTTCAATCTGGCCACCGTGTCATAGTTGCCGAGCATGCACAGGCTGTTGTCCGCTTCGATTTTGACGCCGTCCTTGTCGATGACAACCGTATAGAGCGTGTCGTCCTTCGGCTTTCCCTCCAGGACGATCGCCGCATACCCCAGGCGCGCGAGCATCTGCGAGGGCTGGCCGCCGGCATTGGCTTCCTTGATGGTGCCGGTCAGAGGGCCTTTGCACCCGACCGAGATCCGCCCCGACATGGCCGCCGTGGTGCCGCTGAGCATTCCGGGGGCGATGACAAGCTTGTTTTCTTCGCCAAGCGGGTGGCACAGGGGCGGCACCTCCTTGGCGATGAGTGCGGATGTCAGCCCGCGGCCGCCCATTCCCGCATAACCGCCGAGCGATTCCACGACCGCCTTGGGCCCACCCTCGGCGCCGACATTGATTCTTAGGATCTTGTCCATGAATGGTCCTCCTTTGTTATGACCTAAGTTGTTTTACCATCTGGGTACCTCTTGTCTTTTTAGGGTTGTTTGCTGACACCCCTATAATACAGCAGTCCCAGATGGTTTTCTATTTTTGAGCTACATCACATGCAAAATTGAGGTGATAAATCGATAAGGTAAATACCCGACTCGGGCTATCGATATGGTGTTTTTTGAAAACGCGCCACTGCAATGTTGAATTTTTTATAAACGGCATACTTTCGATAAAATAGTTACTAACCTTTAGCCATCGCTATGACATCTTTTGTGGTAATGCTTTTACCGCCTATTCCCCAATCACCGCTTTTTACCTCTTCAACGACAACCCAGGTTACTGGACGCATGTTTTCACCTTCGATGGAAACCATCGTATCCGTAACCTTTTTAATAATTCCCCGTTTCTGCTCATCATTGAATACCCCTTCGATTATCTTGATATTGACAAATGGCATATGAACCTCCTTTATAGATCGCAGTGGCGCGCTTAAAGGTTGAGGTCATGCAGTTGTAATCTCTTGACAGCTGTTTATGATCATATACAAGTGAACTCGACAGCAACATGAAATGATAAAGCGAACCTGCCCGATAGACTTGGCAGCCTGCTTTTAAGTGACAGATGTTCTTTGAAAACAACGTCGCTTCGCTCCGAGAACTGTTCGGCATTAGTGGGAACCACTGTTCGGGATCAATTGGAATGCCTGTTCGGCGATCGATCTGAACAGCGGTTCGCCATGGTTACGCATTCCTATGCAAATTCCGCTAAGGCATCTTTGACATATGACAGATATGTAAGCGACGGTCCTCCTCCCAAGAGAACAGCAACCCACGCGATCTCAAGGATCTCTTCCTTCGTAAACCCCTTCTCAAGCGCTCTCTTCGTATGCCATGCGATGCAACCTGTGCACTGCGCTTTTATCGCGATTCCAAGAGCGACTGCCTCTTTGATTTTTGAAGGGACTTTTCCATCTTTTTCGACAGCCTCCATGAAAGGGCCGAATGCCATTGTCTGCTCAGGCGTATTCGTTCCAAGATAACCGAATAAATCATTGATCTTTTGCACTTCATCTTTTTGAGTCATGTCAATCTCCTCCTTTGTTTAGTGGTATTGATTTTGAATGATGTTGGAGCCGAACTGTATAGTATGGATGTTTACAATACTGATTTGCAAAAGTCATGATGGGAAGATGAAAAAATTATGAAAATTACAACGATCGCATTTGAGATACAATTATAGTTTTTTCGATGTGAAATCTTAAATAATCAAAACAATATTAAGTCGTTATATGGGATCAGCGTTTGAGATTTTCCCCAATATCAACGGCGAGGATTTCTCCCAGCCGCAATTGAGGGCGCAAGGGTGGGTTGCGGCCATTAGAAACGACCACAGGGTTGGACAGTCAAAGGGTGCTGAAGGGTTGCCCTAGCTGGTTGCAGATCGAATCGTAGCCGTAAGATGATTCCACTGCCGCCAGCCATTTTCACCGAGTTTTTCGGGGATGGCTGCTACTCAAAATCATAATCACTCAGTTTAGGTTACTATATGACAATTGCTATAGCTGCTTCAGAATGACGAACGAGTGGCTGCCGAGGCATTGAGCAATTGAAGAATATCGCTTCTGATCCGGTTATGTTCTTTTCCGGTCCTATTCCTTGGCCGATCCAGACCAACATCAAAGATTTTCAAAATGCTGGCGGGGCGCGGGGATAAAACGGCAATCCGGTCGCCGATGTATACCGCCTCGTCAACGTTATGGGTGACAAAAAGGATAGTATCTTTTCTTTCTTCCCAGATTTTCAGGAGAAATTCCTGCATGACATTTCGGGTCTGACTGTCGAGTGATCCGAACGGTTCATCCATCAACACCACCTGCGGGTTGGCAATCAGGGTGCGCGCGATGGCCACGCGCTGCTTCATGCCGCCGGAAAGCGCTTTGGGAAAAGCATTTTCAAATCCGTCCAGGCCAAAATCCCGGACATACTGCATTGCCATGGTACGGCGAACCGCGGCGTCCACACCCTTGATTTCAAGCGCCACTTCAATGTTTTCGACCAATTTTCGCCAGGGAAACAGCGCGTACTCCTGAAATACCATCCCCACCTGCGCGTCACATCCGGTAAGAATTTTACCGTCCAACAGAATTCTTCCCGAAGTCTTTTCCTCCAACCCGGCGATCAGACGCAGGAGCGTGGTTTTGCCGCAGCCGCTCGGTCCGACAATGGAGAAAATCTGCCCCTGTTGAACCGAGAAGTTAATCCCGTCAAAGACGTCGATGTCGCTTTTAGACGTATTGTCGACGTATACTTTTTTTAGATCAGCTATTTCAAGTCGTATGCTCATAAGCTTCCATTATCGCCACCGGATCAGATGCCTTTCGGCCAGTTGCAGACAGATGTCAATTCCAAGGCCGATCGCGCCGATAACGAGCATGCCGGCGATGATCTCATCAGAACGTTGAATGTCGCGTGCCGTCATGATCATGTAGCCCAAACCAAAGCCCTGCTTGACGCCGGTAAATTCGGCCGCCACCAGCGACATCCACCCCACGCCGATACCGATGCGCATGCCGGTCAATATGGAGGGCATGGCGCCGGGTACGAGAACATTGAGAAAGAAAAACCTCCGACCGGCATTGAGCATTCTGGCCGCCTCGATAAGCACCGGTTCAATTCCGCGAACCCCATTGATAGTGTTCAGGAGAATCGGGAAAAAAGCGCCTAGGAAGATAATAAAAGCCGCGGATTTGATACCGATGCCGAACCAGAGGATGGAAAGAGGAATCCAGGCCAGCGGAGGGATTGGGCGCACGATTTCCACCAACGGCTCGATCATGGCGCAAACGGTTCTGGACCATCCCATGAGAAGTCCCAGGGGAACGGCAGTCGCCAGCGCCAGCACATACCCCAATAGAACGCGTTGCAGGCTGTAGTAAACATGCAGATGCAACGGATGCCCCGGAGGCATTCCCGTAAAAATCAGATCCGCCAGACCGGCCGCCACCTGAACCGGTGAGGGCAGTTTAAATGCCGGTATCACGCCGGTGGCGCACAGAAGCTGCCACACCAGCAGCAACACGATGGTCGGTATAATCCGCTTGCCTTTCATTTATGCAGGATGTTCCGTAAGGTTTTCGGCTGAAGAAATTGATCCGCAAATCCGTCCGGATTCTCGATCCGAATAAGGCCGAGTTCCGAGAGAAACCGGACATATTCTTTTTCTCCCTCGACGTTCAATTCATAGGTAAAGTGAACGTTTTGCATAGCCATTCGAACAGTAGCCTCATCCATGCCCGTGGATTTAACGCCGATGGCAATCGCATCCTCGGCATTACGGTGAATGTAATCTGTTGCCTGAACATGCGCTGCCACGACGGCCCGGACTTTTTCCGGCTGTTTGGCGATAAATCCCTTATCGGTCACCAGCACGCAACACGGATGTCCCGGCCACATGCTGCCGGATGTTGTCAGGTTTTTCCCCACGCCCATGGTAGCGGCTTTGGACGGATGGGGTTCCCAGGAAATAAAGGCATCGATCTGTCCAGTGCGAAGCGCGCTGATCATTTCCGGCGGCTTTAGCACTATAATGTTGACCAACGCAAGGTTGATCCCAGCATTTTTCAGCGCCTTTCGAAGTAAAAAATCCTGAACTGTTGAATGTCCCGGTATAGCCACCGTTTTGCCCTTTAAATCAGCCAGGCTTTTGATGGCGGTGTTGTCTTTCGCTATCACCAGGGCCGAGCCTTCGGTGTTGACCTGGGCCACCACAACCACGCTGGCGGCCTTGTTGGCAACAGCGGTCGTTGCGGGGGCTTCCCCCACATAGGCCATATCCAGCTCTCCGGCAGAAAATGCCGTCATGATTTCCGGCCCTGCCTTGAATACACCCGCAACTTCGACGGAAACGCCGTTCTTTGTAAAGAAGCCTTTTTCCAATGCCACCCAGAACGCCAGTTGGTGAATATCACTTTGCAGCACGGCCATACGAATCGCCGGCTCGGACGCCCCGGCAAAATGAGCTGGAGGGCCAACTACCAACAGAGCAAGGAGAAGCATCGTTAATAACGATCTTTTCATTCTCATCCTCCTATCCCATTGTAGCGAATGCCGGTAATTTTGTCCTTTCGAAAATCGAACAGTATTATGGACTCCTGTTCCCGCTTCAGCGTAACTATCGGCTCCGCAGATACCTTGCCGATGATTTTTGAAGAAATCATTCTTTTACTAAAAATCGCCTGAACTTCTTTTGATTTTTCAGGTTTTACTGAGAGAATAAAACCAAAACTCTGGAAACAGCGGAGCCAGTCAATCAAAGCGATTTCGGAGGGCCTGGGAATAGCATCAAGATCGATACATCCTCCTTTGCCGGAATTTTCAAGCATGATGGAGATCGTGCCTATAATACCGGCATTACTGATATCCTTGGCGGCGCACGAAAGCCCCTGTTCGGCTATCAGAGGCAATGCTTCCAATCGGTACAGCAGTTCTTCAGAGGTTTTTCCCGAATTGGCATCCCAGCTGACAACGGAATGACATCCCTTTTGTCCATTCAGATCCACGGCCAGAATAAGGTCATCCCCGGCTTCGGCAAGATGGCATCTCAAAAGCTTTTTTGCAGACCCTAAAATAGCCACACTCAGTGAAGGAGCTGAAGGAGATGCATCAGGATGCAAGATGTCCGCCGAGCATGGGAACTCTGAGCTTTTGGCATCCTTTTTCAATACCTTCCACAATAAGGGCTCTCTGTTCCTCATCACCACTTGCCAGAACGTTTACCATTCCGATGGGTCTTCCGCCCATGGAATAGATGTCATTCACCGTTACCATTACCGAAGCCTTGCCCGCTGCATAGGGCTCATTGATCAGCAGACCTGTCATCATGCCGTCGGCAGCGAAAAGCAGATACTCCCCTTTCCATGGAATAACTGCAGCGTCATCACCAAAATTCGGGAGCTGTGAACCATACTGATGGGTAAGCTTCAATTTTTCAACAACTTTTTTTATGGGCTGTTTGCGCAATACCCCCACATAATTTCTAACCGCTTCAATGATATCGATTAAACTTGTTTCCATAACAGTTATAAATCACCTGGAACAAGACTCAAGTCTGCTCGCATGGTTTGATGGGGAAATCCAAAATGCTCTGTAACCTGCCCGATAGGCTTCCAGCCGAGTTTTTTAAAAAACTGGACATTCCTTTCCTGGATTTCCGCCGTAAAAACTGTGCACCCTTTTTTCTTTACCCGTTTCATGGCCTCCTTGACCAGGAGTGATCCGGTTCGACCGGTGCGATACTCTTTTTGCACTGCAAGCCTGCCTCCGATCCAGTGCCCGTTTCCGGCTTTTCCGGGAAAAACCCTCACAGTTCCAATGATCCTGCCATCCGTTTTTGCCACCAGGAGGATGCCTTCCGAATCGTTTTCATCCCTGTCCGAATCGTTGAACATCCTTTGCTCATTAACGAACACTTCGTCTTCTGATTCTGAAGGCCTCATTCCGTTCGTGGGAATTTCGAGCACTGTGACAAATGATTCCGGACTCTTTTTTTTCATAAGCGCCAAGCGCGGAACATGCGCCGCATCGCACACATCCCGCCAATGTCTCTTTAGTTGAAATCCCTTTTTTCTGGAGAATCACAGCAACTGCATCGTAGATACGCTTCATTGTTTCCGGGTCAGGCGGAACGGCATTCTCAAGGGTTGATCCGGGCAGGGGGCGCAGGGGAACAACAAAAGGGTATACTCCCAAATCTGCAAGGAATTCACTGCCCCATGCAATGGATTCGGAAGATTCTCCCAGACCGGCGATCAGAAAACTGCTTACTCTGCTTGGTCCAAACAGTTCAACAGCTTTTTTCCATGCTCTTTCATATCGATTCATTCCGATTTCTGCTTTGGCAGGAGCAATACGGGCAAGCACTTTCAAATCAAAGCTTTCCACATGGATGCCCACGGCATCAACACCTGCTTCCTTTAACGCATCAATAAGATCGAGATTCTTTGGAGGAGCAAATTGGACCTGAACCGGAATATCCACAACAGCCTTTACTGCGCGAACGCAATCGGCAAGATACGTGATTTCACTTCCAGCCGGATCACCCGTGCCGGAAGTTAAAACCATATGAGATACGCCATCCATATCCCAGGCGGCCCTGGCAACTTCGGCAAGCTGTTCCGGTGATTTTCTCGCAATGGTTTCCCTGTTTCTCAGGGATGTTTCCGTGGAGCAGAAGCCGCACTTTTTAAATTGTTTCCAATGAACGCATTGTTGAAGAACGGTTGTAGCCAGACAATCCCTGCCGTGGAGAAGGGCAATATTTCTGAAGCCGACACCATCTCGTGTGGATTGACTGTAGAATGCCGGGTCAGGAACCACTTCCAGTGAAGAAACTACTTTTCCATGCTTTAAAAGAACATAGGAACTATCCGTGGCCTCCAGGCTGAAAGGAGAATGCGAGACATAATGACCGGCAATGGGCGCATTAACCGGTATGCCGCCTATAAGAAAAGATTTCCCTTCAGCCGGCCCTGCGCCACCTTTTCGTCCCTGGATATCCTTATGAACCCTGATTCCCAGGCTTTGTATCTCGGTGATAAGATGACGCATATCAAAGTCTCCGGTAATTCATTCGGGATATTTGACAGCTTTTCCAAAGCAATTACTGACAATCCGACTCAGATCTCATTTTTAATTGGAGATGATCCTGCTATTTTAACTTATGTTTATCCGGCATGGAAGAGATGGTCCCATCCCAGGTATCAACTTTGCAAACTGCCTGTTCGGTTTCCGGAAACCAGGTGTGGGTCACGCATTTGGATTCCGTAAAGAATGAGAATCCATCTTTTCCCATGACATGGAGATCGCCAAAGAATGAGTTCTTGTGACCGGTAAAACCGAAAATTCCCAGAGGTACGGGAATCCCCACATTGATGCCCACCATTCCGGCATCCGTACGAGCTGCAAATTCACGGGCAAAATGACCGTTTTGAGTATATATCACTGATCCGTTGGCAAACCGGCTTTTGTTCATCAAAGTCAGACCTTCCTCAAAGGAATCCACTCTCTTGATGCAGAGTACCGGACCGAACACCTCTTCGTCTCCGATGGTCATTTTCTCTGTAACGTGATCAAAAATCGTAGGAGCCAGATAAAATCCTTTCTCGTAGCCGGGCACTACCGGATTGCGGCCGTCAACAATTAGTTTGGCTCCCTCTGCAATGCCTTTTTCAATCCAGTCCGTGATAAATTTCTTGTGACCGGCGTTCATGATTGGACCCATGCCGGTTGCAGGATCATAGGCCGGCCCCAGAGTCATCTCAGCAACGAACTTTTTGAGATAACCGATGAGCTCATCAGCAATGCAATTTTCCACAACAACTACCGGGCAGGCCATGCATCTGGCGCCTGCGCACCCGCAATAGGCATTGATGATGCCTCTTGCTGTTCTTTCAAGCTTGGCATCCCGCAATACAAGGGCATGGTTTTTGGCTTCGGTTAAAGCCTGAACGCGCTTGCCGTGGGCAGCTGCAGTCTTATAGATGTGTTTGCCGACAGCAGTGGATCCGACAAAAGAGACTCCTTTAATATCCGGATGTTTCAGAAAGATTTCAGCTTCATTACGTCCCGCAGTTACAATATTGAGCACTCCGTTTGGGAGCCCGGCTTCTCGCCACAGCTCTGCAAGACGCAGGGATGACTGGGGCACAAAACTGGCCGCCTTGAGAACCATGCAGTTTCCGGTGGCCACGCAGATGGGAGTCATCCAGCCGTGGGGAATCATGGCCGGGAAATTCCATGGCGCGATTCCTGCAAAAACGCCTATGGGATGATGGTACAGGACCGTATCATACCCTTTACTTGCATTCATCAGAGACTCGCCTTTCATCAGATGGGGCGCCCCGCAGGCAAACTCGACCACCTCATTCACCTTTAACACGTCACCCATTGATTCCGTCCAGTTTTTGCCCTCCTCCTGGCACAGAAGATAGGTCAGTTCCTCAAGGTGCTCATCAACAAGAGCCTTAAACTTGTACAACACCTGCACCCTCTTGCTTACAGGAGTTTCCGACCAGGCGGGGTACGCATTTTTTGCACTCTCTATGGCGGACTCAACCTCAGACTGAGTACATTGCGGAGCATGCGCAATTACTTCACCGGTTGAGGGATTGAAGCAATCCATGTACTTTTCAGTTTTAGAGACGTGAAATTTACCGCCCATAAAATATTTCAGTTTTTTTATGGGATTTTTTACAGAGGCATCTTCAACATCAAAATATCTATTTTCGTCTTTTTCCGGCAACATTAAAACCTCCTTAACATTTTATATTCATAGTATTTATTTCTAAACGCATTTTTCTATGGAATCAACTTTTATCCTTCGCTGCTTTCTTTGCAGTTTTTTTTAAAGGCCGAACCCTATCTTCTTGATCAGATTTGCCGCGATTCTAAAGGTTTGATCTTTCCCGGCAGGATAATATTCTCCGGCTCTTCTCTGGTCAATTTCCATAATATCCATTCCTGCCAGTTGAATTTTCCGGGTGAACAGGATTTTAAGCGTGTCCACAAGATTATAAATTTTAGACTCCGCTAAGCCCTTCCAATTACGAAACCTGACGCCCTCAACAGCGCTCATCGCACCAATGTCCATATCAATTGAGATATACACATAAGGCGTCGATATCATCTGCAACAGCGTCTTTAGCCTTTGTGGAGCCATCGCGAACTCCTTTTTTGTCATTATTTTGGATCCCCTGCGTTTCAATTCCGCGTAAACGCCCGTGTATCTGGAAATACGCGGATCTTTAATGCGGAAAGACTTTTTTTCCGGATAGTCGCTCACACCAAAAATATAGAGATTTTTCAGATCAATTATTCCTTCAGCCGCCATGTGGTGGATAAAGGAACTGGCATTGTACGAATCCGGACGGTTATATAAAAAAGGATCCCCGGGGTCATGAACAGAGCTGGGATTCGTTTCAATATCGTATTGAATGGCATCGGAAAGAACCGACATGGGAATGGCATCGGTATGACTGTCAATGACAATCAGCGACACATTGTCCCTGCCGTAAAATTCCGCTAAAGATTTATACACGCCTCCGGTCAATGAGTGATCTATTCCGATCATACAGGGAATATCGGGCAGAATCTTTTTTGAGACAATACCTGCGACGTCCTCTGCTGTTCTTCTGCAGCCGTCATCATCAATGAATGCGATAAAACTTTCGGTGTTGAGCTTCAAAAGATCCTCACCACGGGGTTTTGGGCGAAGCCAGGTTGGGATATCCACAGAACCAAGCTCCCTCCATAAATCCCGATGGACTTCTGAACGGATAAACTTCATTACCTCGTCAAAAGGATCGTCACTTTTCCCCGTTGTCCACAAGCCGTTGAGTTTTTCATGAATGGAATCGAATTGTTCATCGCAGTCCAGGGGGCATCCAAAAAAAACCAACTTTTTATCAGTTATGCCGTTCATTGCCGGTGGTCATCTCTCCCCCTAAAACGAGTTTCCTTTCAATTGATGTTTAATTATTTAAAAAAATCGTCTCTGGCTTTTTTAAGCTGTTTGACGTTTTCAAGGGGGGATCCCGGCGCAACACCACAACCCGGCGTAAGGAAATCGGTGCCGTTTTCCAGGCTCGCTATCGACTCCTCATAACATTTTTCCTGAGTGCCCATGAACAGGGTCGTTGCCGTCGCCACATTACCAAAAACGCGTACGTTTTTAGCATGCGCCGCCTCAACGGCTTTTTTCATATCGGCTTTCTCTTCAATGCTGATTCCAGCAACACCGGTTTCACACATCATTGGAACAATCAGGTCAGTGTTGGCACAAATATGCAACACTATTGGGCCCTTGGCCTTGGAACAAATCTCGATCATCATGGGCTTAACGAATTGTTTCCAGGTCTTGGGGCTCATCAGCGCCGGTCCCGATGAAGGCTCGGCCAGACAATAATAATCGGCCCCCTGATCAAATGCCCAGTTGATTACATCGATGGTAACTGCCTTAGTAACATCGATGACTTGTTGTACCTTGGCCTGTTCCTTGAAAGTCCATCTCATGAACTTCTCGGTACCGACCAGGTTGCAGGCGCAGGTCCAGGCCCCTTCACTCTCACCAAAAACAACCAGTTCTTCACCGAAACGTTTCTTCAATATTTCAAATTGCTTCTTATAGGCGGGAAACCGCCCCTTTTCAAAGATATTGTCCGGATACGCAAGCCCATCCAGGCTGTCGGCAAGCGGATGTTCCTTGATGTAATATTGAAGATCGATCTTGGGTTCACCCAATGTGCAGCCCATCACCTGACTTATAGGGGTGATATCCCAGCCCATGGCCTTGACCCATTCGAACCCTGCGATTTCATACCCGGCGATGGCCAGTTTGGCCATGGCTTCGGGATCGACGTCTGCCAGCGGGCGTTCGGCGCCGCACAGCTTCATGATTTCAACCACACCGTATGTCGTCGTACATCCTACCATTGCAGGAGCGCTAACTTCCTTTCCCTCCAGGCGTCTCATAAAACGTTCTTTTAAATTCATTTCATCGCTCTCCTTTTAGCCTATGCCGCCTGCTTTCGGCTACGGCTTAATTATATCGCCAGATGATCAAGAATGATCTGCTGATTATCGATCAGTTCCTTGGTCGTTGCGATACCGGAAATTTTTCCCTTGGTGCTCATTAAATAATGTCGACTGGCTACTTTCAGGGCCATTCGGTAATTTTGCTCCACAATCAGCAGCGTCATTCCCGAACCGACACAATAATTCTTCACAATTTCAGTAACCGCTTCCACAAGCAGCGGGGACAGCCCCTGGGACGGCTCATCCAGAATAATAATCTTGGGATTACTGACAAGCGCCCGACCGATCGCGAGCATTTGCTGCTCGCCGCCGCTGAGTGTCGAACCATCCTGATTGGTGCGGTCGGCCAATACCGGAAAATATTCATACACCCGTTCCAGGGTACAGGGATCTCCCCCGCTTGCCGGGACGCGAGGCAATCTTCAGATTTTCTTCCACGGTCAGCCCGGGAAGAAGATGTGCCGTTCCGCGGGGACATAGGCTACTCCCAGTCGGGATACCCGGTGCGCGGGCCAGCGGGTGGTTTTCTTGCCGTCAATAGTTACCGATCCGGACGCGGCGGCGTGAGTCCCATAACGGATCTAAGTGTCGTGGTCTTGCCGACACCGTTTCGACCCAGAATTGAGACGGCCTCGTTCGCGTTGACGAATAAAGAGAGTCCCTGAATGGCGTGACTTTCTCCGTAATAGGTGTGAATATCTTCTATCTCAAGAATTCTATGCGTCTTTTCCAAGATAGGCCTCCCTGACTAACTGGTTCATCCTTATCTCTTCGGGCGCGCCCTCCGCTATGATGCTGCCATAATGCAGCACGGTGATTTTATCCGAGATTCTCATGACCATTTCCATGTCGTGCTCGACCAGCACGACCGATATCTCCTTTGAAAGACCCTTTATCAGCTCTGAGATATGATTGGTTTCCGCTGGCGACATACCGGCCGTGGGCTCATCCAGAAAGAGAATCTCCGGGTTTCCGGATAGGGCGATGGCCACCTCCAGTATCCGCTGGTCGCCGTAGGCTATGTTCTTGGCCGGTATATCGGCCAGATCCTGAAGGCCAAGCCGCTCCAGAATCGTCCAGGTATCGCTCGCAACTTTTTTCAGGCTCTTTTTGGCGGAAAAAATTCTCAAAGAACCGCCGGAGCGAGCCTGTTTGGCGATCCTCACATTTTCAAACACGGTCAGGTTGTTAAAGATACTCGTAATTTGAAAGGTTCTGCAGATTCCTATTTTGACCAGTTCATGGGTCGGCTTGTTGGTGATTTCAGCGCCTTGAAAATACACTTTCCCGGAGCTGGCTGGTATTCGGCCGGTAATGATGTTGATAAATGTAGTTTTACCGGCGCCATTGGGACCGATAATGGACCTCAATCCATTTTTTTCAAATTCTATGCACACGCAATTCGTTGCCATGACCCCGCCGAAATGCCGACACAGTTTATCAGTGCATAAAAACGCATCCATGATATTGAATTAGCCCCTTCGCAGCCGTTTGAAAAAGTTGCCGAGGCCGACAAATCCCGTCGGCATGAACAAAACCAGAAAAATCACCACGAGACCGAGGAAAATTTCCCAATGCTCGGTCATGGTGCTTATATAATCCTGAATATAGATGAAGATACCCGCCCCGATGATGGGCCCCCAAAGCGTTCCCATGCCGCCTAAAAGGAGCATCATCAACACCCCGGCGCCGGCAAAGGCGCTCATCGTGACAGGACCGATATAACCTTTGTAAAGAATATAAAGCGCGCCGGCTGTTCCGGCCAGAACGCAGGCCAGCATCCATCCTGAGAGTTTGTAACGCCTGACGTTGATACCGACAAACGCCGCGCGTTCCTCATTTTCGCGAATAGCTTCCAGTACGGCGCCAAAGGGGGAGCTTATAATTCGGCGTGTCGCGGGCGAAGCCGAATTACGACCACAAACAAGGTCAATATATACATGTGCGTCGGATTGCCAGTGCTCCAACTGGCATGGAAAAGCTGAATATCGGGAACCGGCACACCCATCAGTCCGTCATCTCCACCTGTGAGTCCATCCACTTCCAGACGACGGTATAGAACATCATTCCGAAGGCCAGCGTCAGCAGTGCGAAGGCAAGCCCGCCGGTGCGCACCTGTATCCACCCGACCGGCAGGGCTACTAATCCTGTGAAAACGACGCCAACCAGGCACGCCAACCAGAGCGATGTGGGTGATACATGAATCAGGAAGCGACCACCACATACGCTCCGATGCCCAGATAGGCATTATGCATGAAGGAGAGAAGCCCGGTGTACCCCAACAGCACGTCGAGGCTCATGGCAGGCAGCCAGTAAAATCATCATTTCTGTGATCAAGCTGATATAAAACCGATTGCTCCACACAAAAGGCAGCAATAAAAGTGCGATGAAAAGCGCCACCAGGCCGATGATTTTAAG
>CAVTQK010000017.1:0-227603 GCA_963736855.1 uncultured delta proteobacterium | reverse complement strand
GAGTTCTCGGTATCGCCGTCTGTTTCAACTGTGGTTTGGCGGCGTCATCGTCAGGATTCACCTTCCACGATTTTGATTTCCTCTTCCGTCAGGCCATACAGTTCGTACACCAGACGGTCGATCTCCGTGTCGGTCGTCGTGACAGCGTTCTGCAACGTCGCTTTTTCGGATTCTGATGCGGCCCCACGCAACTTCGGCGTCAGCGCCAGCATTTTGTCCACCAAAGCCACCAGCTTGTCGTGGCGCGCTTTGTCGGTGGGAGTGGAGAAGTCAATCGTGCGTATGGGAAGCTGTTGTAGGTATGTCGGTTTGATGTTGTAGTCAATGAACGTGTTAGCGAAGTAAAAGTTGATAAGTGACGAGTTGAAAATGCCAAGGATGTAGAGCAACGAATAATCCGTGGCCCGCACGGTGACGTAGGAGTAATTGTTGAGGGGGTAATAGACTCCATGTTCATCCAGGGCTGCGATGAGCCTTCGGGGTAGGCTGATCTTACGGATATACTGCACAACAATTTTGGGCACCTCTAACGACGACACCCGGTAACCTGCCAGTTTGTTGCACCACCACAGGTAGAAGCCCTTCCATGTAATTAGATAACGGGCGAGTTCGCCAGTCTTCAACGCCTTTGCTTTGTGCGTTTCTGAACGAGTCTTGGACACAAAAGTCTCGTTGTCGCCCGTCTTTATCCCGTATGTTACATCGCATAAATCTCCCAGCGGAATGCTGATTTTGACAGACTTCGACAATACTCGAACCGTTGAATCGGTGGCCCGGAGGTTGATGGTAGCTCCTTTTGAAGTAAACCATACGGCTTGGTCAACTTCATCGGCGGTAAACACATCAGGAAAATTACTTGAATGCACCTTGCTCACGTTCGCCCGCCGCACGACACATTTCTGTGAATTGATCGGCTTCTTGCCAAGGAACACGAGGATTGGGACAATATCCGGTGCATCGGCGAAAATGTATTTCGAGAGCTCGCAGATTTCAGAGAATGCAGCATGCTTGAGGAGGTATTCACGGATCTCCTTTGAGTTCAACACCGCGAGCCACGTATTGGGTGTGATGAAGCCAAGCATCCCGGTTGCCTTAAGTAATCGGTGGCCATGTTCAATAAAGAATAAGTGCGATTCTGCTTCACCACGACGATTCACATAGTGATGAAACATGTAATGCTTTTCCTGCTCACTAAGGAGGCAACCCCACGGCGGATTGCCGATCACCGCATCGAACCCGCCGGCTTTCATGGCCTCGGGGAACTGCGCGGGCCAGTCGAAGGCATGGACGCGCACAAGGTCTTCGGGAACCATGGAGAAGTCGGAGGCGATAAGGGAGTTTCCGCACTTTGATGTTATCCGACAGATTCGGCAATGCGCGTTCGTGGAAGAGAGTCATCTGCCGGGATAGGGTGGTGTCGTTTTCGCCTTCGAGGGCTTTCAGCAGCAAAGAGAGTTTGGTGGTTTCAACGGCCTGGCGGTCGATATCAACGCCAAAGATGTGGGTGGTGAGGATGCGTTTGCGTTCGGCGATGGTGAGACGGGTTTCGCCTTTGGCGTTCTGCCAGACTGCTTTGGCGTGTTTTTTGGAAGGGTTTGCCTGATACCATTTCAGGCAATGGTCGAGCAGGAACTGATAAGCGCCGAGGAGGAAGGAGCCGCTGCCGCATGCCATGTCGAGCACGCGAAAAGGCCGGCCGTTCTTGCCGCCGGCGAGATCAGCCGGGCTTTTGCCTTCAATCTGTTTGCCGACGGTGTTGTGGACGATGTAGTCCACGATGTAAGCCGGGGTGTAGTACACGCCGCCGGCCTTGCGCACTTCGGGTTTTTCCTCGACCTTGGCCTGATGGCCGGCGGTCAGGCGGATGACCTTGCCCAGAAAGCGTTCATACACCGTGCCCAGGATTTCCACCGGCAGGACGCCGAAGTGGTACGGGCTGCCGTGCTCGAAATAGAGGCTTTGCAAGATTGGCTTGAGGATTTTGTCGTCCACGGCCAGGCGCGGCGTGAGCGTGTCCGGTGCATCGGAGACGCCGGGTTCTTTCTGGAAGTGGAACAGGCCGGAGTTGTATTTCTCATCGGCCTTACGGCACAATCCGCTCATAAAACGGGCGTAGATGTCCGGCTGCTCGCAGAGTTTGAGCAATTGCCCGTAAGACTCCAGTCCGCGATCCTCGGCCATGCGCAAAAAGACGATCCGGTCAATGATCCGCTGAACGGCGGCGTTGAGATCGTCTGCCGACAAATCGCTGTTGCGCAGGGCGAGGTTTCGCGCCAATACATCGCGCCAGCCTTCGATATCCTTCAGAAATTCGCTGTCGACCTCGGAGGTGCCTCGCTTGCGTTTGGAGGCGGCATACTGGTCGAACATCCCGGACCAGACGGCCTCGCGCGAGAACACGTCCCAAATCTCCCGCCAGCGGTCGGGATACTCGCTGAACCCGAAATACTGGATACGGGCATGGCTGGCCTTATCGCCGGGTCGCGGGCGAGAGGCGCAATCGTACACGCCCAGTTCCTCGAAGTCGGTCAGGATGGACAGGGCAAGTTTGGCGCTGAAGCCGTAGCGGCGAAGTTGATAGGCCGGTGCGGAATCGGCGTTGATATTGATACCGCATTTTTTGGCTTCGACGTAGAACTTCGGCAATGTGCCGACACGGAAGGTGTAGTCGGGCGCCTTCTGTTGGCCTTCCACATCCAGACTGTCTTCGGTAATGACTTCGCGATACTGGGGTGCGGCCATGGAGGCGTTGCGCATGTCCCAACCAAGGGCCTCGAAAAAAGGATCGATGAGCGATTGGCGGATGTGGGCTTCCTTGACTCCAGGGGCGAGGAAAGACTGCCGGTTCGTGGCAAAGTACCGGCACAGCTTTGCAACTTCATCTTTGCCCTGGTCGAATACCTTACTCATAAGTGTTCAATTCTTATCCCCTGTTACCGGCCACATTCCGACGCCTAACGTTCAGGCTGATCTGGCTTGTCGCGCCGTGCCGCAGCACTTCTCTCGATCAGGTTGAGCCGATTGTTCGCTGATTTCCTGCATCGTAACAGATAGATGCCATGTTGCCGATTATGTCGAATTTAAAGGGCATTCCGCATTGATCAAAAATCGTTCGATGATCCTCAATGCTCCTGGAAACCAACTTGCCTCCCTTTGCCAACGATTCAAGATACCTGTCGGCAAACCGGCGGCCTCTGACCAAAGTCGTAAAATACATCTTGCCGTCTTTTGATAGGATATTTCTTAAGCGATTCAGCAAGACACTTGTGTCGTCAAGGCAATGAAGAAGATTTTCGGAAATAATTGTTTGGAAGCTTTCTTCTCGAAACGGCAGCCGAAGGGCGTCGGCGTGAAGGAAAACCATGTTGTCCGGTACCCTTCCATTTCTTTTTATCAATCTGGACTTGGCGATTCGGAGCATTTTCAGTGATTGATCAACCAGCACAACAGGCCGCTCTGAATATTGGATATACGTCTCTGCCGTAAAGGCCAAGGAACCACACCCAAGATCCAACACGCTGCCTTGTGTGGATGATCTCAATGCTTCATCAGCAATTTCAGCAAATATTTCGACGGAGTAGCCCCATATTAGCCGGTTATAAGCGGGATTACACGCCACCCAGTCATATATGTACCCAAATTGAGTATCATAAGTATTGCCCGTTTCATTATCCGAAAGAACGGAATAAATATGTGGCTCAACCAACCTGAGGCCGGCATTTTTCAGGAGCAAGGCCGACAATTCACTCTCGTCGATTGTTATCATAGCCCTTTCCTCCGCATTCATAAGGTGCGATAGCGCGCACCTTGGGAACAATGCGTTTCAGCCCGGGCGCATGGTCCTCGCAATCCGCTAAAAACGTCTGGTTGAGCATGAAATCCCGCTCATTTCTAAAATAAGTCAGAGTGTGTTCCTGTGCGTTCGAAGATGATGCGATCCGATTCGGTTTTGTAAATCAGCAGCCAATCAGATTCAATGTGGCACTCCCTTCGCCCCTTCCAGTTGCCGACTAATCCATGATCACGATGGATAGCATCCAAAGGTTCCTCCGCAACTAGGGAAAGGACGATTATTTTCAGCTTATCAAGGTTTTTTCCTTGCTTTTTCATCCTCTTGATGTCTCTCTCAAACTGTCGTGTATATGCTGGAGTGAGCATCAGATCCCAAGCTTTTTGAACATATCTTCTGTGTTATCGCAGATGATCAGATTACGGCCCACGTCCGTATCGTTGAATGTCTGCCGTGTGATCTCATTGGGAATGATTATATCAAAAGGCAGTCCTTTTTTTAATTCAACCTGCTTATAAAACAGGGTTATTGCTTGAGTTGTGGTTAATCCAAGCTGATGAAATATGTACTCGGCCTTATCCTTTAGGTCAGGCTCAATTCGGGCTCTTATTGTTGATGATTTACTCATGGTTGACCTCCATTTGTTTTTTAGAATGTAGCGCAAATGGGGTACATTGTCAATGGGTACAAATTCCTTTTAAGCACCCATCCTTGGCCTAATCACAGACAGGCTTTCATAGGAAATTCAGATACCCGATAGCAACGTAAACTCTAAAGACCGGGGCGCTGCCCGGCTATCGGCATGCCAAGGTAGGGTTGGCGGCAGCGGCGCGCAGATAAACGATGATATCCCAACGCTCGGGCACCGACACCGTGGTGGCCAGGGTGGGCATCCGGTTTTTCCCGTAACTGATGCTGGAAAACAACAGGCCGTCTTTCTGGTCCCGGATCTGCGGGCTTTTCAGGTCCATGGCCGGGGCTGAAAAACTTTGCCCCACCGTTGCCTGCCCTTCCAGGTCTTTTCCATGGCAATGGATACAATACCGGGTGTAAGCGGCTTTACCCGCAAAAACCCGCTTCATGCTCCGGTCGGGATCCGGGTTTTCGAGATTTTTCGCGCCCCTGGCCCGAAGCGCCGCCTCTCCGCCATCGACAGGGATGCTTTCTTTTCCCATCACCAAGAGGGGAGTCTCGTGGGGTCTGATCGCAGGGGTTTCCCACATCCGCCCGAATCGCATATATTCATCGTAAACGGTTATCCCTGCGAATGCAGCCACCAGGATTACGGAAACGGCAATACCCAGGACAATCAGCCGCTTCATCTATTTTCCCCCTGCCCCCTGAATGTGCTGAGGATTCGGCAACGGATCATAGATGGCATAGGGTGATTCTGCCGGCACATCCTTGACCGGCCGAAAATCCCACGGCGGTGTTCCCAAGTCCCCGATCACATGAAAAGCCAGAAATCCCTTGCCTAAAATCAGGATCACCATGGCTGCGATGAGCAAAAAGGTCTTGAAAACGCCGTTTCTTTCTGCTGGATTTTCCATATTAAATGCCAACTTTCCAAAAGCCCACAGCCAGGATGTAACCCAACACCCAAACGACGACCCCCGCGATGATCAGCGTCATGGCCAGAGGAAACGGGGCGTTTCGGTCTTCGATGTCCTCCGGATACCGGTAGATCACGGTTCGATAGCGGCTTTCATCGTCCGGCCCGCGAAGAGGGAAATAAGCCAACACCAAGGCAAAAACGAGGATGAATAAAAGCGTCGGGAAGATATAGAGAGCCACATACTCGAGATTCATCAGGTGAAAAAACCGCACAGAACCTCCTTACGGCAGCAGCCATCCCTGGGTTAAAGAAAATATCAGCGCGGCTGCGCTTAAGCCCAATCCGGCGAAAACCAGGGCGTACAGCACAAGAAGTTCGATGCGCCGCACACCTGAAAGTCCCATCGGCCGGGTCTTCATCTCATCTTCCAGGGGCAGGTAGCGCGCCCGGTCCCGGTCCTTGAACTGGCCATTCTTCAGGGCCCAGAGAAAGACCCCAAGGCTCAGAATCAGGCCGGCGACGATGTAGGTGACGAAATAAGGATAATACATGATGGATTCCCCCAACAGCGTATCCCCCGGTCACTCATAGGCCGCGTCGATTCCCTTGGGTTCTTTATCTGCATCGCTTTCGTTGATGAAATTCACGGCCACATAGTCTCCCACCTCCCAGATTTTTTCTGATTCCAGATCTTTCTTGAAATAGGGCATGGCGGTTCCGGTGATACCATTCATGATCTGGTAATAAAGAATGCCTCCCGAAATCCCCCGGTCCTTGAGAATGGTAAAGTTCAGCGGGGGGGGATAAATGTACGGCTGGGACGGCCCCATGCCGTCTCCGATGGGACTGTGGCATCCAAAACAGAAATCCTGGTAGATCTTGTGACCTCGGGCCAGCCCCGCGTTGGAAGTCGGATAAGGGTTGGGTATCTTCCGCCACCCCTCGGGAACCTGACTGTGGAGCCAATTGACGTTTCCAACCACTCCGGACTCAAAGGCTTTGACGGCCGCCGCCTTCCATTCGGTCTGGCGCTGCATCCGCCTGTCTGCGGCCTTCATCCCCAGCCCCTGGACATGCCGGATCAGCTTCCCGATTTTTTCATCCGCCAGAAACGCAAAGGGTGGCATGATGGATAAAGGTCGGGTGTACCGTGGGTTGATGAAGTGGGCCGCATGCCAGTCGTCCGGATGTTCCCCGCCTTCCTGGGAAAGGTCCGGCCCGGTCCGGGCGGATCCGAGAAGAATCGGATAGTCCTGAATGTAATCCCCGGCCTGGGCCACGCGCTGGGCTCCCATGCCCCAATCGAAGGATCGGATCGACTGGCTGTGACAATAGACGCACCCATTGGCGATGTATAGTGCTCTCCCCTCGTTTTCCTCGGCTGTTCGATTACGGAAAATCTCCGAAGGGGTCGTCTTGCTCGTATTCACGTAAGGCAACAGCACCACGACCAGGACCACCGCCGCAAGTACGGCGACGCTCCCGAACGTCACGGCTTGGGGAGTCATCTTCATATCATCCCCCCTTTTTGCGAAAAGAGGGTTTTCCCCATGTTATAAAGGCCGATCAGGGCTGCCGTAAAGATCATCACCCCAAAACCTGCCCGGACGATATAGTACATATGGATTTCGGGAAGGACCCGGTACACCGTTTCTCCGTTAAGCCAGGCGTTTCCCTGGATCAGCCCGGAGATCGTGAGTATGATCGCAAAACCCGACACGCCGATAAGAATCAGCCAATACTGGAGATCGGCTAAAAATCGGCTGTAAAGGGGCCTTCCGCTGATCATGGGAAGGATGGTGTACAACCCCCCGAGGGCGATCATTCCCGCGAATCCCAGAACCCCCACATGGGCATGCCCCACCACGCAGTTATTGAAGTGAGTCACCCGCTGGACCTGGGGCAGCGACATCATGGATCCCTGGATACTCACGAAAAAGAACATGATGGTGCCGGTGAAGACGAACTTGGCGCCGATATTCGCGTGAATCTCACCGAGCCGTCCTTTGGCCGTGTACCAGATGTTGATGAGAAAGGCCATGACCGGGATGACCATGGCCACACTGTCGGTGATGGCGATGACCTTGAGCCATGTGGGGACCGGAACCTGGAGCAGATGATGGGTGCCGATATGCGTATAGACCACGATGAGGGACCAGAATCCCAAAAGGGAAAGCGTATGGCTGTAAAGGGGCGCCCGGCAGGCCCTGGGGATGACATAATAGGCTACCCCGGCGGAAAGCGGCGTCAACAGCAATCCGAAGATATTGTGCCCGTAAAACCAGAGCAGAATCGCATCCGGGATGCCGGTCAAAGCGCCGGTATCCGGCCGCCAGATAACGTTTCCCAGGCAGTAGGTAATGGCAGTCAGGATCACGGCGGCGAGCACATACCAGACGGATACATAGAGAAGCGGCTCTTCCCTGCGCTTCACCGTGGCCGTGAGATTATAAAAAATTAGAGCCAACGCCCCGACGACGAGAACATCGATGACCCATATGGGCTCTGCATACTCACGGCCCTGGGTATAACCCATGGAAAGAGAAACCAGGATGGCTAAAAGCACGATGTTCCAGGCGACGACCGTGACTTTTCCCAGGGTCTCGCTATACAGTTCCGTCCTCAGGAGTCTGGGGACGTAGTAAAAGGCTGCCGCTAAAAGCCCCGGCGTTACGAAACCAAAAAGAACCAGGTTGACATGAACCGGCCGGATCCGGCCGAATGTGAGCCACCCCAACCTCCCGGACAGATCCGGAGCGATCAATTCCGTTGCACCCAATAGCCCCATGAGTGTGGCGATCACCATCCAGAAGGCCGATGTCAGGCAAAACCCCCTTGCGGTGGCGTAGGGCTTACATTCTTTTGCTTTGGCCAATTCCACTTTTCCCATTTCCTTCATAAAACATACAGCCGCCTATCAATTGTGACATGCCAGCCAGCATCCCAGGTTGGCCTTTTTTTCCTGGTGACACGTAATGCAGAACCCCATCTTGAAGCGTTTCCTGGAAATACGGTCCAGGGTTTCGATGGCGCCATGGCATTCCCGGCATTGCACCTCCTTTTTCAAGTGGCGTTCGTGGTTAAACAAGACATGCTCCGGAAGGTAGAAGACCTTTTTCCAGGGCGTCGGCGTTTTCGTCTCCAGATACTCATGCTCCTTTTGAATCCATGGATAACGGGGAATGATGTAATCATGGCAATAGAAGCACTTTTCCGCCGGCGGAATCCCGGGATGGATGGAACGTCGCACGTAAGAATGGCAGAATTCGCAGGGAATCGCCTTCACCCCGGCATGCACCCGGTGGCTGAAGGGTATCGGTTGTTCGGGACCGATCCCGGCTCCCGAGGCGCCGTAAAACCAGAACAAAAAGGCGACAACCAGGAAAACGGAGGCAAGAAGAGCGGCAAGGGCTCCTTTGTTTTTTAGAAAAACGACTTTCGTTTGCGCAAAGGAAGTGAGCACCACCAAGGGTTTTCCGCCGGTTCCGATCAAAACCGCCGTGATGAAAATTGCGGCTGCGGCCGCGGCAATCACCAGCAGCGCCGTCATGAGTCCTCCGAAATGCGGCTTTCGGCCAACTCCGGAAAAACGTGTAGAACCGACGCCACTACTAAGGTCATAAGCCCGATAAAAGCGACAAAGATCAGGCCGTCAAAAATCCCCAACTGCAGCGTATGGACATGGGGATTCAGGGACGGCCCGATAAGGAGGGTGTGCTCCAGCCACAATCCCAGAAGAACCAGCGCGCTCAACAGACTCATCCATTTCGGGTTGGATTTGATCTTCCGATTGAGCAGTATCAGGAAAGGAATCCCGAAAGAAACGATGAAGACCAACCATGCCAGGGGCCTCCACGGCGGCGTCATGGTTCTTGCGATCACGTAGGCCGTTTCTTCGGAGATGTTGCCGTACCAGATCACCACGAACTGGTAATAAAAAAAATCGGCCCAGACCAGGCAAAAGGCGAAAAAGAGCTTTCCCAGGTCATGAAACTGGGATGGGCGCAGGGCAAAGGGGATCTGCGGGTTCATGTGGAGGATGGAAGCCAGAATAACCAGGACCCCCAAGGCCATGTAAAACGCCTTGACGAAGTGGTAAGCGCCGAAAAGGGCGGAATACCAATGGGGATCCAGGGCCATGATCAGGTCGTAAGCAATCAGGGAAAGGATGACGGCATAGGCAATGATATACAAGACCGCAAAAAGGGTCGCGCGCGCCCTGAACCGATCCGGATCGATGGATCGACTGTTCCATAGCCGGTTTAAATATTTCCTTGTTTTTCCGGCGTCGGTTTTCCGGCTCAACCGAAACGCCCACGAATGATAGAGGTAGATAAATCCCAAACCATAGAGGATCAGAAGCCCTGCCGCATCCCGGACGAAGAGGCCGGGAAGATTCAGCCACGCCGCTTTTTCACCCAATTCCATGTATCGCCAGGGAAATACCTGTTTGTATCCTAAAAAAAGAATCAGATAGAGGACAAAAGAAACCGGAAAAAAACCTGCCAGCGCCTCGGCCGGTCCGGTCAGAGACCGGCCCCAACGGCCTCGGGCAACTTGCATGACGGTCGAGAACAAAAGACCTCCCTGGGCCACGGAGGACCAGAAGAGAAAATTGGTGAGATATGCCTGCCACGCCCGCTCCGGATGCTTTCCGGAAAGGAGAATGATAAAGGAAACCAGGCCGATGCCGATCGATACGCCGGTCATCCGGAGAAGGGATCTGTTGAAGAAAACTGATTCCGTGATCTTCGCGGCGGTCTTGTTCATGACAGAATCCGCGTGTCGGCCCCTCTATTCTGTAAAAAATCCAAAAGCTTTTGCTCATCCGAAACCGGGCAGGCAGCCACCACGCCGAAACCTGCGCCCGTGCACCGAGCATCATGATTCGCCAATCCACTGTAGTCGGGAAGCTTTGTCTTAAGGATCAGTCCTACCACGTTTCCGAAAACAGCGAACAGGATGGTAAATTCAAACCCCACGATGAAAAACGGAACCAGGGCCACGATCGGTTTGCCGCTCACCACCAGCTGCCATTGCAGGGCCGTGAACGCCGCCAGCCCGAACCCTGTGAAGAAACCGATGATTCCACCCGCCAGGGTGAAATATCCGACCCGGCTGGGTTTGGTGGAAAGCTCATCGGCGATCTCGCGGCTGGGGATGGGGCTCATGACCGTTTCGATGGACCACGGTGTCTCTTTTAGGGCACGGACGGCGGACAAGGTCGTTTGTTCATCGGAAAATATCCCCATAATGGTGCGATCATCCGCCATGGCCGCCCCTTTTCCCCAGCATTTCTTTCATCTCCGTCATGGATACCGACGGCAGATGCTTCACGAACAACATGAAGAGAAAGAAAAAAAGGGAAAAACTCCCGATCATGATCCCGAATTCCACCCATGTGGGCGCATACAGACCCCAGGCATGGGGGATGAAGTCCCGGCTGACGCCGGTAACGATGATGACGAACCGCTCGAACCACATCCCGATGTTGACCAGGATGGAAACCATGAAAAGAATCATCAAAGACCGCCTGGCGAACCTGAAAAAAAAGACCAGGGGCAAGATGGTGTTGCAAACCGCCATGATCCAGAACCCTGTGGCATAGTCGCCGAAGGGCCGGTAGCGGAACACCTCCAGTTCAACGGGATTTCGACTGTACCATGCCATGAAAAATTCGGTACCGTAGGCAAAGGCCACGATGAGGCCGGTAAAGATGATGGTCTTGGCCACATTCTCCAGGACATCGATGGTGATGATCTTTTCATAATTAAAGATCCGACGCATCGGTATCATGAGGGTCAGCACCATGGAAAGCCCGCTGTGGATGGCGCCGGCCACGAAATAGGGAGCGAAAATGGTGGTATGCCAGCCGGGGACCACGCTCAGGGCGAAATCCCAGGAGACCACGCTATGCACGGAGATCACCAGGGGAGCGGCCAGGGCCGCGAAAAAAAGATAGGCCCGGGTATAGTGCCGCCACTGTTCCTGGGCGCCCGTCCAACCCAGCGAGATCAAGGTAAATATCTTTTTCTTCCTCCCTGTAGAGCGGTCGCGGACAACGGCCAAATCCGGGAGCATGCCGGTGTACCAAAAAAGCGTGCTCACGGCCAGGTAGGTGCTGATGGCTACCACGTCGAACATGAGGGGAGACTGAAAGTTCTGCCACAAATTCCTCTGATTCGGCATGGGGAGCATATAATAGACCATCCAAACCCGGCCCAGATGAATGAAGGGAAACAGACCGGCGACACATACGGCAAAGACCGTCATGGTTTCCGCTGCCCGGGCGATGGGATTGCGGAAGGAGGCCCGCATGAGATGCAGGATTGCAGAAATCAGCGTTCCGGAATGGGCGATCCCCACCCAGAAAACGAAATTGATCAGATAAGTTCCCCATGCCACCGGATTGTTCATTCCGGCCACGCCCACCCCAGCGGCGATCTGATAGGCCCAGCATCCCGCACCGATGAGGACGCCGAAAGCCAAAAGTCCCACTGTCGCCCAGTATCCCCTGGACGCCGGTGCCAGGGTGGCGAGAACGCGGCGATCGATGTCCTCGAAGGCGAGCGAATTGACGCTGTCAGACATCCCGGATCACCTTTTTGAGATAAATCACTGCGGGTTTGGTGTTCAGGTAACCCATGACCTGGTAGGCCCTGGGATCGGCCACGAGCTTCCGGATCCGGCTGGTTTTGTCCATGAGATTTCCAAAAACAAAGGCATCGGTAGGACATGTCTGGGCGCAGGCGGGGATCACTTCGCCGTCTTGAATCATTCGGCCCTCGTCCTTGGCCTTTCCGTGAGCCGCCTTGATCCGCTGAATACAAAAGGAACATTTCTCCATGACCCCCTTGCTGCGGACCGTGACATCGGGGTTAAGCTGGAAATTGAGCGGTGCCGGCCACTCCCAGTCGAACCAGTTGAACCGACGCACCTTGTACGGGCAGTTTTGAGAGCAAAACCGGGTGCCGATGCACCGGTTGTAGATCTGATTATTCAAACCTTCCCTGGAGTGATGGGATGCGTAAACCGGGCAGACCGATTCGCACGGTGCGTTGTCGCAGTGTTGACAGAGCATGGGCAAAAAAATCACCCGCGTCGGATCGGCCTCGTCAATGTATCTCTCGATCCTGAGCCAGGCCATTTCCCGACCCTGCAAAATCCGTTTTTCCCCCACCACACCGATGTTATTTTCGGCATAACAAGCCACGGCGCAGGCGCCGCACCCGATGCACCGGTCCAGATCGATGGCCATGGCCCAGCGGTATCCATCGTGATCATGGGGCGGGTAGAAATCGCGTTTGGGATCATAACCTTCCGGCAGGGGGAGGGTGAGGGGGAAATCCCACATTCCCAGGCCATGATGTCCTTTCTCCTGGTGCTCATGAAGAGCATTCAACGGCACGGTCAGGGCGATCTTTCGGTGATGCTGGACCCGGCTCCCGTCGGTGCTTGCCAGCTTCAACCGCCGTCCGGTAGGGGTTAAGGATATCGGGGCCACTCGATACAAAGGTCCTCCGCAAACCGGGTGGGTATCCGGAGGAAGGATGCCTGCCACATTGATGCCGAACCCCTTTGCATAACGGCCATAAGCGGCATGTCCCTGCCCCACCGCCATGACCAAAAGGTCCGGATGCAGGAATTCGCTCAAATAAACCGGTGCCTCCAGTTCCCCCAAGTCGAAGCGATCTTGAGGACATCTCCCTGTCGGATGTTGTTTTTAGCGGCACTCTGGGAATCCATGAGGACCGGTGTCTGCCAGGCCACCTGGGTCATCGGCTCCGGCGCTTCATTGAGCCATGTCTTGTTGGAACCGCGACCGTCGAAAAGTCGGATGGAAGGCACGGCGGCAAAAATAGTTCCGGATGCACCCGGATCGATAGCCGAAGACAGGGTTCCTGCCCATGACCAGGAGGGTTGAACCTTCGGGGAGGGATCGCCTTCTGAAGAAAGGCCGTCGAATGCCCCCCCTTGTTGAACGGTCTTGATCCAGTCCTTTTCATCCTTGATCATGCCTTGGCGGATCAGGTCTTGAGCCAAATAACCCCGATATCCTTGTTGTGCGGTTTCACCCTTGAAAGCAAGCCGGACGAGAACATCCCCCAGGGTGTACGTTCCGACCAGGTTCCCCATCACCGGTTGCAAAATGGACCATACGTGCGACTTGCCTTCATAGGCATCCCAGCTTTCCAGGGGATGGGCGATGGGAACGATCAGGTCCGAAAGTGCGGCGGTTTCGCTCATGAAAGCAGAAAAACACACCACAAAAGGGGAATCCTGCCCAAGGGTTTTCCGGAACCCGGTATTGTGAGGAATCGAAAAGACCGGATCGATGTTGTTGAGCAAAAGCAAATCGACCTGTCCGTCCGTTACGCTTTTGAAGCGGTTCAGAACGTCGGATCTTTTAGCCGCCCGTTCCACGGTGTGTCGGTTTGAAAAATCGATCAACGTCAAATCCGGGTCCAAAAGGGCATTGAGAAGGCAGGAAGCCACATCCGTTGCCGGGGTGTTTTCCCCGGCGCCGGCCCCCTGGGTGCCAAGAATCAAGGGCCTCCGGGCGGACAAAACACGCTCTTTTAGAATATCGTAATGGGATTGGCGGATTCCCGACAATTTCAGCACTTCTTCCCGATCAAAGGGATCCAGGATACGTTTCAGCGGTTCCACTAAATCTCCTGACACCGAAGAGTCGGATCTTTTTTCAAGCACTTCACGAATCAGTCCGAACGCCACAAAGGCCTCTCCTCCGCAACGACAGACCATGAAACGGTCTGCATTGGCGGCGGTCAATCCGGCATAAGGGCCCACATTGAGGTAAACCCCTTTTCCCCCCGATCCGAAAGCGCGCATCTGCCGGAACCGACGGGCATACTCCACCGGCGAAAGCCAGGTTTCTAAAAAATCCGCGCCGAAAGAGACCAGGAGATCGGCCTGTTCCATGCGGTATGAAGCAAGCCCTTCGACCCCGAAAACCTGGGAATTGGCCAGTTTCAGAGATTCATAGGCAAAGGGTTCAAATATGGTGGGGTTTTCGGACCGCCACTGCGCAAGGAGCGCCTTGAAAAGGGATAAAAGAGTCGGACCGACCATTTCCGTGAACACCGCCACCCGCCCCTGTCCTTTTCTGGCCGCGTCGGAGCCCTTGTCCCGGATGATGGAAAGGGCTTTTTCATAGGAGATCGGCGTCAAACGGCCGTTTTCCTTGATCAGGGGTTTGGAGAGCCGATCCGGATTGTACACCCCCTGGAGGGCGGCTTGTCCCCGCATACAGAGCCTTCCCAGGTTGATGGGATGCAGGGGATTCCCCTCGAGCTTGATGGCCCGTCCTTCCCGGTTCTTGGCCACGATCCCGCAGCCTGCCGGGCACTCCCGGCACGTGGAGGCAAACCAGGTGCCTCGGCCGGTCACCATGTCATCGGGGGCCTGCGCCAGCGAAAAAAGGGTCTTGTCGGGTTGCGAAGAACAGCCGGCGGCAAAGGACAGGCTCCCCATGGCGGCGATTTTGAGAAAGGTGCGGCGGTCCATTCTTAAAAATGCTCTCTTTTCGGCAAGTTTGGGCAGGATCCGAGAACAGTTCATCATAAAGAACCGTTAATGAGGTGTCAATCATCCGGTGCCTTTCAGTTGGGGCGGACTATACCATTTCGGCTTTATGGGATTTAAACGGATAAAAAAATCCCCCCACCCCGGGAGAGGTGGGGGGATCATGCGCTTTAATGCGTCTAACAGGTGCGCTTTATTTGGGCGGGCGCAGGTGCCGACGCAGGAGCTTGCCGGTGGGTGTGCGCGGCAGAGAATCCTTGAACTCAATTTCTCTGGGGAGTTTGTAGATGGCAATATGCTCCTTCAAGAACTCCTTGAGTTTTTCAAAGAACTCATCATTGCCCACAACGCCTGGTTTCAGCACCACGAAGGCCTTGGTGATCTGGCCCTTATCCGGATCAGGAATGCCGATAACGGCGGCCTCTGCAACACCCGGGTGCTTTTCGATGGCTTCTTCCACCTCGGCAGGCCCGATGCGGTAGCCGGAACTCTTGATCATGTCATCCTCGCGGGAGACAAAGAAGATGTTGCCGTCTTCTTTCATGTAAACCGCATCACCCATCTGGTTCCATCCCTTGACCACGCCCTTTTTCTGGGACTTGATGAGGCGTTCGTTGTCAACATACGGCTTCCAGTACAGGCTCCCCGAAGGGCCCTTGAGGATCATGCTGCCGACATCACCCCTCTTGACTTCCTTCCAGTCCGTATCCACAACCTTGCACTCCACGCCGGGAAGTGCCCTGCCGATGGAATTGGGCACGGGTTTGGGATTCATGGTGTTGGATGTGACCAGGTGGAGCATCTCCGTGCCGCCCAGGCCTTCCCAGATGGGCTTTCCGGTCAATTTTTGCCAGCCTTCCAGAGTTTCGGCACCCAGGGCATCACCGCCGGAAGTATACATGCGGATGGAGCTGACGTTATAGTCCTTGAATTTGGGGAACTTCATCAATGCCCGGTAGGCGGTGGGAAGTCCGGTGAGTATGGTAATTTTATGCTTCTGAATCAGGTCCAGCATGTCCGGCGGTGCGAACTTGGGAATCAGAGAAATGGCTGCACCACCTTCAAAAGGCATCAAGGTAAAGGTGCCGAACCCTGCGGCAAAAGAAACCGGAGCGGCCCCGCCCAGTACATCTCCGGGTTTCATTTTGTAAACATGCTGGTTGACCAGCTTGGTTTCGATAACCACCGGCTTTACAAAATGCACGCAGCCCTTGGGCATGCCGGTGGTGCCGGAGGTGTACAGCATGATGCCGATGTCGGTTCCCTTGAGCATGGTGGCTTCCAGCTTGTCGGAACCGGCCGCGAGCATCTCTTCATAGACCATATTGCCGGCGGCCTTAACCTCGTCGGCCTTGCCGCCGATGGTGATGACTTTGGTCCCGAATTGAAATTTGGGTTTGGCCTGCTCCACCGGAGGCATCAGCGGAGCATTGACAATGAAAAACTTCATTTCGGCATTGTTGGCCACAAACGCCACTTCTTCACCGGACCACAGCGGAGAAGTGGGCACCGGAATGGCACCGATTTTCTCGATGGCAAAAACGGCGACCAGAGCCGGGATGGAGTTTACGAGGCGGATGCCGACACGATCCTGGGCTTCAACGCCGGCTTTCTTGAGGCTGTTGCCGAACTTGTTCACCATCTCCTGGAGCTTGGCATAGGAGACGGTCTGATCCATAAACTTGATGGCGGCGTTGTTCCCCCGGCCTTCGCGAACATGGCGGTCGAGCAGAACGTCGGCTAGATTCATCTTATCGGGAAGATCCTTAAACTCAGCCGGTACTATGTATTCGGGCCATAATTCTTTTGGTGGCAGATAATTTTCCGGTATTTTTCCCATAACAAAAACCTCCCCTAATTTTAATTGTTAGCTAATTCATGCAACATGTCTATTTCTCAACAGCCGGGGATATATCCCTTTTACCGTCTGCAGGTTTTAGTTTAAAATGCCTGACATCGATCGTTGCTAAATTCAAGCCGACAGACGTGAGAGCTTCCGCTCCGGCCAATTTTCTTAAAGCTCACCTCCTTTCAAAAAAAATGTCGGAACCGATTGAAAATTTTTCATGGGCCTTGCAGCCGGATGAAAACGGATTAAATATCGTTTTGAAAAGCAATTAAACGCTTTTATATAAAATATCTGTAAATAAATTGCAAGGTAAAAAAACAGAAACAGGTTTATCCGATTTTAACGTACTCTTACGTTTGAAAAAAAGTGGACAATCCGGTTTCCTTTTGGGTGAACGCAAATTCAAACTCAAAATATTCGCACTCCATCATGCAAAATACACATCGATCGGATGAACCGAAAAAAAGTCACACTAAAAGAATCTCCAAGATTTTTTAAATAAAATTCATTTTTTACTCTTGACAAAATTTTGAAACAATTTTAGACAAATTCCATACTGAATCAGATTCAATTATTGATTTTATGGATAACCCAATCCAAATGTTGAATTCACTGAATATAATTCAATCACCATACAATAATTCGCTTAATATTTCATTTTTTCATTGAACTACCCAAAGGAGGTGATGTGTAATTTTTTCGCCTTCTGCACTCAGCGGAAGGAAAAAAGACCGAATAAGACGTTTAAAAAACATCGGCTCGGCTACATACGCGACCCTAATCCGTCGCCACACAAAGGTCGTTTTTTCATTGCTGTCGGACGCCGAATTTCAACGGGAAGGGAGGTGATAAGTGCCGGTTAGGAGGAATTATTGCCGTTCCTCTAATACTGAGAATGACTCTGGATTAGTTCTTGAGTGGAATTCTAACCATTTTTGGAGGTAAGACATGGCAGAAAAACGAGATATTGAAATAAAAAGCCGGGCCGACACTATAGGTCTCATGGATCTAAAGGATGTCAGACCTTACCCGGTTACGCCGCCGCCATCCTATGAGCAGGCAAAAGTGGTGTATGAAAAACGGAAGGCGCTGGAATTCTGTAACTGGGCCGAGGACAACTTAAGATTCGAAAAAAGATACGGCAAAGATGAGGCGTTGGCAGGAGTCAGGGTGCTGGATATCGGCCTCTGGCGATTGGGTCACAAGTTTTGTACCTCTTTGTTCGGCGAAGCCGGAGCGGAGTGCGTTTCCATCGAACCGCCCAGCGGCGATCCCTTGAGGAAGCTGACGCCCTTCGGCCGCGAAGAGTACCTGCTGCAGAATCAGAACACCGGCGAAAAGTGCGGCATGGAGTTTGTCAACGAGACGGTGAACACGCACTGCGTGACCCTGGATGTCGAGACCGAAGACGGCCAGGAGATTTTCAAGAAAATGGCGGCCAATGTCGATGTGTTGATCGACGGCATGCCCCCCGGATACATGGATAACCTGGGCATCGGATACCGGCAGCTCAAGGCAGCCAACCCCAGGATGGTTTACGTCTGGATCGGCATGATGGGTCAATGGGGCCCCTGGAAGGACAAGCAGTCCAAGTTCGGTCAGTGGGAGCTGGAGCCCTTTGCCAGTTGTGCCAACTCCTGGGTCCACAACACCGGTTTGGCCCAGGACCTCCTCCCCAGGGGCAAGGGCGGCGACCCGACCCGCTCGGGTATCTGGCTGGCCGACTATGTCGCCGGTACACAGGGATTCATTAACGCCCTTGCGGCCCTGTATTGGCGAGATGAACTCGGCGGTACCGGCCAGATGATCGAATGCACTGGCGCGGAAACGGTGCTGGATATCATCGACTTCGATATCACCTGGTACGGTTTCAATGCCAGCATCAAGGGCCGCTCCGGCGGCTGGGACCCCAACCTGAACCAGTATGCCTGGAACCCTTGCAAGGACGGCTATATGATGATCGGCGGCCAGACCGACAAGCTCTGGTACAACATCGGCTTTTGCTTTGAGCGCGATGACCACCAGTTCGGCCGGCTGATCCACGAAGATCCCTTCCTCAAGGAGGTTGGAGCCAGGAATGCACTGCACGCCCTGATCAAGACCTATTCTCTTACCACCCGGTGGCTCAGAGACCAGAACAGGGTTGAAGCTGAAACCAAGTTGCTCCAGTATCAGCTTGCGGCAGGTCCTGTACTGTACATCGACGAGGTCTGTGAATTCCCGCACTTCAAGTACCGTCCCTGGATCTATGTGCAGGAGACCGATTACGGTCCGCTGTTGATCGCATCAGCCGGGCTGTCCTATCAGGTCCGCACGCCGTTCAGGTGCAAGTGGATGGGAAGAGATTTGGGGTATGACAACTATGAAATTTACCTGAAATGGACCGGGATGGGCCAGAACAAGGTGAATGAGCTAAAACAAAAGGGGGTGATATAATGGCAAAAGACCCAAGAGTAACACGCATAGAAGACCTGCCAGGCCCCAAGAGCAAGGAAGAGCTGGAAGAGATGAAGATGCCCTACGAGGAATACTGCAAGAAAATCTTCGATGTGGGCAATGAACACACCAAACCCAATGCACTCAAGGGGATCAAGTGGCTGAGCTGCACCATGTATATCTACACGCCCCACTCCGTGGCCAACCTGGCCGAACTGGGAGCCGAGGTCGTCAAGATCGAGATGCCGAGGATGGGGGATGCCATGCGGCACACCTCCCCGTTCAATGAGTGCTACCTGTATCCGCTTCACGACACCCGCCCCATGACCGGGACCGGGCTGGGCTACACAAACGCCAACCCCAACAAGTATTTTCTCACCATGGACTACCACATCCCCGAGATGGTGGAGGTCTTTTACGGCCTCGTGAAGAAATTCGACGGCCTGACCGAGCTCTACCGGCCGGGAACCCTGGATAAGTGGAAGATGAGCTACCGGTATCTCAGCGAAATCAACCCCCGGTTCATCTATGTATGGGGCGGCGGTTTCGGCTATGGGCCGAAGATTTTCGGCGGCTCTTACGACATCCTGGGCCAGGCCCACGCCGGACTGGCCTCCATAACCGGCATGCACGAGTACATGGGCGGCCATGCCACCAAGCACACCAACTGGGTCATTGACTGGGAATCCGGAAACCTGATTACCTCCGGTATCATGGCGGCCATCTACTGGCGCCGAAAGACCGGGCTGGGCACCATGCTGGAAATGTCACAGGTACAGACTCCGACCCGGCTGCTCGGATACACGACCACCATGTACGGCAAGTTCGGTATCGTCCGCCAGCGCTGGGGCAACTGGGACACCCAACTGGCGGCGCACGGCATCATCCTGTGCGGCAAGTCCGATTTTCCGGATGCCGACAATCCGCAGGATAAGTTCTGTGCCCGCTATGTCATGGTCAGCGCCTTCCAGGACGCGGACTTCAAGGAACTGTGCGCCATTACCGGCATGAAGAACCTTTATGAGAAGTATAAATCCCGCAATCAACGCTGCGAAGGCGAAGCCCAGGTGGAAATCTACGCCGCCCTGGAAAAATGGGCCGCGGACAAATCCCGCTCCCAGGCCGCCAAAATCCTCCAGGATGCCGGTCTTCTGGCCGAACCGGTTCGAAACGACCGGGAGGTCTACGAGAGCCCGCATTACCGCGAAAGAGGCACGGTCCGCTGGCTGGACGATCCCCTGTTCGGCGACATGCTGCTCCATGCCGGATACAGCTGCGGCCATATGGAAAAGACCCCGCGCCGAATCAACTGGCACTGGCGTCCGGTGGGTGCCGACAACAAGAAGATCTACCATGACATGCTCGGCATCCCGCTTTCCAAGATCCAAGCGTGGTATGACAAGGCCTTGATATAATAAAAGGAGGTGGTACAGTGTGTGATATCATTTGGTGCAAAAAGAAAAAGGATGGAAAAGATTGTGACACCATCAACTACCTCGACCCATACTATTTCTGGAATTGGGAAGGCACGATCGCTTGTGCCGAGTGCGGTACGGTGTATTACATCCACATGATTAACGGGTTTATGTACAAGGGGCCCGAGGAAAAACACGGTGAGAAGCCGGATACCCGGCCGCTGTATGCCGACAAGCCTTTTGACGGCTACTCCAACTACAGACCCGGTGTCGAGGGCCGAACCCGGCCGTACGAGTGCAAACCGAGGTCATGGTTGACGGGTACCGCCGACATGGTCAAGTTCAGCATTCGGGGACGGCCGGTGCGCGGGTGGCGTCCGCAACCGAAGTCTGCCGGTTTGGCAGGGAGCTTCGGTTTCAGCTGGGATATCCAGAAACTGTCGCCCGAGGTCTGGGAAGAGTATCAGAAAAAACTTGCCAAGGGTGAAGTAAAGGACTGGTAACTAGAGAAAGGAGTGTCACATGGCCGAATTAACACCTGAAGAATTTCTGGATAACATATTGGTTCCGGAAAAATCGAGTGACCATATATGCTGGAATTGCACCGGCTTGAAGCCGGTTCTCAAGGGCTCCAAGTTTCCGCCCGCAGACATTATCGGCTGGTGCAAGAAGATCCACTGGCCCCATTACTGGTGCGTCGCTGACTTCAACGTGGTCAAGAAATGCTATGCCTTCGAAGACCGGAAAAAGAAATAGCATGGAAGAAAATGTAATCAAGGAACTCGACTCTCTCAAGGGGATGCTGAACAACTGGAAAAGAGGTTTCTTAAGTTGGGCATCCCCTGACGGGGATAATGATTATGTGTTGCTGGAATTTACTGAAGAAATCCAGCAGCATATGTATCCCTATGTCACCAGGCTATTAGAGACGGAACATCTCAGTCAGCCCGAAGCCAAAGAGTTCATGGATTATTGCTTCACCCAGGTTGAAGATCTTCGCGACCAGTTGAGTAAAGTGGAGACCAACGAAAGTAAAAAGGAGGTTTGATATGCCTGAAAAATGTCGCGTGGGTATCTGCGGCTTTGACCCCATGCTCGTCAAAGGATATATCAATTTGAATATGAGAGCCATCTGGTGGCATATATCCGATGCGCTGTATGAGGAGTTTAAGATGAAGCCGGGGATGAAAGTTTCCGGCAAGCTGCTCAAGCTTTACAGCGGCAAAACCGGCAAGGAATTCGCAGCTCCCAATGAGCCTTTTGAATGGGAATGCTCCAAGGAGACCGGTATTGCTGTTCTGATTCCGCCTGATACAATAAAAAAACACAAGCTTACAGCATTTATGTTTGCCGATCTGCTTATTGAGAAGATTGACGGTAAAGACGTCTACCCCGGCAAAGAAGTCATGAGCAAGAAATGGTGGCCGGATAGCAAGATGAAACTGGATTTTACCCTGGACTATATAGGGTAGCCGTCATCAATTCATAACCATAAACCCTCTCTCAAATCCCCCTTTTCGGGTTGCCCGGAAAGGGGGATTTTGTTTTAACTGTTTGCGAGAAAATTCGACTTGTCATTCCGGCCTATATGTATTAATCAGGTGTCGGGGATCAGGAGCAGGTGTCGGGGATAACCGCCGACTTAACAATTGATTATGAATTGCCAATGCCCTGTTATCATTATTTTTTTACACATTGTCATATGTTTTTTGTAACAACGGGGTTGATGAAATCGTAAAAACTCAAAATTAGGATGGCAAAGTAAAAAGCTTCAGATGCAAGGCGCACAAGTCCTGAGGAGTGAGGCGTACATATGGGTACGCCGCAATGACGAGGGATGCAGTGCAACGCAGCATATGGACTTTTTACGAAGCCATCATCGAAACGTTCTTAAAGGAAACAGAATGACCGAAGAAACCAAAAAACAAGACCATCACAAACCGGAGGAAAAACCCGAACCGCTGATTGAAGATGAAGCCTTATCCGAGGAAGAACCGAAACATCCGGGGTGGCTTTCCATTGCCGAGATTTTGAAGATATCACACCCTGTCTTTGAAAAGAGCAAGTTTCTCATCGGGTATTACCATTCCAGCAATATCTATGTGCTGGCCGGGGATTACCTGACGATCGTGGATACAGGAAATGACTACACCATTTTTGGTGAGCTTGAAAAATTGGGGTTGAGTATTCTCGACATTAAAAAGGTCGTCCTCACCCACGGACATCGAGACCACTGCATGGGCGTATTCGAACTATTGAGATGCCCGCCGATTATGGAAAAAAAAGATATCGAAATTATCATTCACGCCGCTGGTCCTGCCGAGTTTAAAAAAATTCTCAAAGAGACCGGATTCACCTTGACCGAGTTGAAAGGCGGTGAAACCCTTGAATTGAGCGGCTTTGAATGGGAAGTGATCCACACCCCCGGACACACCATCGACGGCATATGCCTGTATCATGCGCCGACCGGAACCGCCATTACCGGCGATACCGTGGTTCCTGAAACCATTGCGGATGTCGACAAAGCCGGCGGCGGAAGACTGGACCATTACCTGTACAGCCTCAAGCAGCTCATGAAAAAAAAGATTGAAAATATACTCCCCGGCCATAACGTACCCGTGGCGCGCACCGGCTATCAAACCATCGAGCAAACCTATGAGGGCCTGATGATGAAAGTCATCGACGTCGATGCGGAATCCAAAACCACCTGGATGGATGGCGCCGCCAAGCTGGCTGAAAAGGGACTGTTGGAGGAGGTCGTGTTTTGCTGCGACAAAGAGCTGGCTCTCAGACCGGAAAATGTATACGCCATGCAGTTAAAGGCCTTTGCATTGAACGACATGGGACGGTGCGAAGAGGCTATTGCGCTTTTAGATCAGATCCTTGAAAAGCAAAGTGACAATGCCCATGCCCTGACAGCCAGGGGCCACGCCTTGCTGGGGCTTCAGAAACACGCAGAAAGTCTGCAATGCTTTGATGATGCCCTGGCCATTAACCCGGATATCAAGGAGGCCCAGGTGTTCAAGGGGATGGCCCTCACCTTTCTGGGCAGACATGACGAAGCCATGAAAATAGAAGCCTTCAAGACGGAGTTTGCCGCACGGTTCAAGGATGAAGTTGATAAACTTCAGCAACAAAAAAACAGGAGGGGACCGAGTTAAACTTGATGGCTTCGTAAAAAGCTTTTGCAAGCGAGATTTGAGCATTTTCGGAAAAAGAGATGCGAACGGCTGAGCGCTAATAATTTCAAGCTGTTTGAGGCGCTTGCGCCGAGTTCTTGAAATTTAGAGAAGCCGTGAGCATCTCCCGAAAATGGTCATGAAGCGAGCAAAAGTAGCTTTTTTACGATTTCATCAAAGACTGACTCATCTGTAAATTGAGAGCATGGATATTTACTTTTTTTAGACACAGATGAACACAGATCGTCAGGATTTTTTAAATAAGGAGAAGCTACGAATGAAGGACGGGTTTTCGACATTATTTGAGGCTGCAAAAGCTCTGATCACTTACATCGATGAGTCTGTTTTTGATAGAGCCGCTGCGGGAGGATGCGCTGGTATAGACTGCCACTTATCGGATACTTTTTATAATCTGATCGTAAATACTCGAAGGACGATAAAAGAAGTTGAAAACGGATTGGAAGCTACGACAACGGACGGCAAGAAGAACATATTAAGACTCATCGAAGCTGTAAAAGCTCTGACAACCCACGTGGATAAAGAGCATGCTTTTGATAAAGTGAATAATATGGGGTCTGTTGGTATCGAAACTTATCAATCGGAGACTTTTATCGAAGTCATTCAAAAGACGAACACCGCCATACAGGAAGCTGAAAATCAGATGGCAAAGTAAAAAGTTCAAGTTCAAGGCGTCGCGAATTCCGTGTGATGAGGCGTACTTATCGTACGTCGAAATCGCAACGGGATGAAGCGCAACGCGGAAATTGGATTTTTTACGAAGCCATCAAGGTTGACCCTTATAACCAGCCTGTCCCGCTTTAACGGGATTGTCCGGTCCGCTGGTTTTCATCGATGAACGGGCTGACCTGCCGATCGCTTCAGGCAGTTTTACCCTTGATGGCTTCGTAAAAAGGTTTTATGAGCGCCATTCAAATCTTTTCGGAAAAAGAGAGGCAAAGGGTTGAGCGTTAAAAATCTCAAGCTGTTTAAGGCACTTCTGCCGAGTTCTTGAGATTTAGCGAAACCCTTTGGATCTTCCGAAAAGACTTGCGGCGCGAGAAAAATCAGCCTTTTTACGATTTCATCAAATCTTAACGGTATTATAAAAAGGGCGTACCTATGGCCATTGAGAAAATCACTTACGAAGAGTATATGAAAAAGCTCGACGAGCTTGAGAAGCGATATCGGTCCGATGAAAAAGGGTTTCCGGAAGGCGCCAAAGAAAAAGGGTTGGAAATCTGCGCAAAATTCCGGTGCGAGGTGCTAGAGATCGGATCCGACAACTGTGAGTATTACATTGATACGATTTATGGCCTGCCGATGCACAAACCCATCAAACCCGAAGATTATGTTGAATGTGCACACTGTGGAGCCCGGGTGCGTAGAGAAGATGCCGTTGACTACAAACATAATCTTGTTTACGGTGAGCACTACCACTGCCGGGACTGTGATCCCAAGGGGGTTTGGGATTGCGTGAGTCATCATGTGGATACGGATGTCCACTGAACTGTAACAGGGTCTAAAGCACCTTATCGACCTTCATTTTGTTTGCCAAAAAGCGCCGCAGCCATTATTTTTTGAATGACAGTGCACACACAAATACCCAAAATGAAGGAAGGTACCCCATGAAACATCTGAAGAGGCTGGTACCCGTTTGGATCATTTTATCGGCCTTTGCAATGACGGCATCCTGTTCGGTGATGTCAAAGGACGTTCAAAAGTCGGCCCGGAAGGATCTCGAATTCAATACGGTGCTGAAAAATCCGGAAAGCTACACGGGAAGCACCGTCCTTTGGGGCGGATACATCCTCGAGACAAGGAACCATCCTGAAAAAACCGAGATCTTGGTGTTGCAGGCTCCTCTTTCCTTTCAGGATGAACCCGGACACAAGGACGCATCCCAGGGCAGATTTATTGTGCACCATAAAGCATTTTTAGACCCTGAAATCTTTTCCAAGAACCGAAAACTCACCGTGGCGGGAACTTTCGTCGGAACCCGGACAGATGCTGTGGACAACCATCCATACTCACACCCCATCGTCGAAACCAAGGAGATCTATCTCTGGCCCAAGTTCGAGGGATACCGGCACTATCCACACCATTATTATGATCCATTTTATCCAGACCCTTTTTACCGGGACCGGTTTCATCACTCACCCTTCTACTGGTGAGTTCAGAAGGGTCCTGTGCATACCATGCGGTTACCGATTGATTTGGAAAAGGAAAAAACAATGGCGATAAAAGGAATGAATCTTCGGAAAGGTGCGTGCCTTCTGCTCCTTTTGGTTTTTGGATGCGCCGCACCCCTGTCCCAGCAAGCCCGCTCTCAAGTCACGTATACCGGATCTTTTTCAGCCCTGGCCAAAGATGCCCAAAAATTCATCGGGGAGACCGTGATCTTAGGGGGGAAAATCATCGATGTGACCGCTGCAACCGCGGGGTCCGAATTGACTATTCTGCAGTTGCCTCTAGACCAAAACCAACGTCCCGTGGATGAAGATAAATCTGAAGGACGTTATCTGATTCGGTCCCAGCGATTCCTGGATCCGGAAATCTACAAAAAAGGTTCACTCCTCACCGCTGTGGGAAAGCTGACCGAGGTGGAAACCCGGGACATCGGACAATTTAACTTCGCTTACCCGGTATTTCAGGAACTGGAAATCAAGGTGTGGTCCAAACAAGAAAGTCATGGTCCCTTGTTCCATTTCGGCCTCGGCGTGGGAGCGGTCTTTTAACCATAATTTTTCAGCTTATCTCTTGCCGCAGACCCGAAGCCGGTTCCGGTTCTGGAGGAGCTTCTTTTTCACAATACGCCTGCTTTTTGACGATTTCACTCAAGTGTGCTATTGGAGGGCCGTCAAAACCCTGACATCGGCCATTGCAGATACGTGGTCATGACCACCGTCTTTTAATCCTGAACCGAAAGGGATAACCCATGAAAAATGCCTGGCCTGCTCCCGGACCCCTATGGATCTTTGTTTTCCTTCTTTCCTTTCTTGTTGCAAATTGCTCCAAAACAGCGCCCCCGCCCAAAACCGCCGACCAGGTCGTCAATGATATGGCTCAAGGCCTGGCCGCCCATCAACCCCAGGTCCTGTGGGGGGCATTACCGGCAAGCTATCAGAGAGACATCCATGGCCTCGTCCATGATCTTGCCGCTAAAATGGATAAAGATATCTGGAATAAGAGCTTTTCGCTCTTCAACAAGGCGCTTCTGGTTTTAAAAACCAAAAAAAACCTGTTGCTGGCAGGAAAAATGCTCAATGACGCACCTGTCGATGCAAAGAAATTATCCGACAACTGGGATGGCGCCCTGGGCATGGCGGAAGTCATCACCAAGAGCGATCTAGCGGACCTTGAAAAGCTGAAGCGTTTGGACATGGAGAAGTTCCTGGCCGGCACGGGTGCTGATTTGATTAAAAGGCTCGATGCCCTTTCCAAATTGGAGAAAGAGGAAAAGTACGCCACCGCGTTTACACAACTAAAGACCGTGAAAACTACCGTCATTCAATCGCAAAAGGACACGGCAACGGTAAAAATCGAGGTTCCCAAAGAGGCTCCATGGGAAATCGCTTTTGTCAAAGTGGAAGAAAAATGGGTCCCTAAGTCTTTGGCGGATCAGTGGAACTCCGAAATCGGGAAGGCCAAAAAGGAACTTGCCGAATTTTCCACAAGCTTCACGACCGAAGAAAAGCAACGGGTTCTCGGGGTCATGACCTCCATCGATGGGATCCTGGATCAGATGCTTGCCGCCAAAACCGTTAAAGAATTGGAGTCAACGCTGGGGCAGGCCTTGGGTATGGTTTTGGGAATGGCCCTGGGTAAAGGATAACTGAAACGGCCTGGCTCGTTGTCGGTCGGCGCTTTTCATGGAAAAACAAATCCATTTTAGAAATGAGGTTCAAGAAAAGCTGGCCGGCACCCTCCATATTCCCGCCCGCTCGATCGGGCGGGGGGTCGTTCTGGCCCATTGTTTTACCTGCTCCCGCCATACCACGATTTTAAAACACCTCGCAAACGATCTTGCTCGCGTCGGATACCTGGCCCTGCGTTTTGATTTTTCCGGAAACGGTCAGAGCGAAGGACGATTCGAAGAAACTACTTTTGCCAAGCAGATCGCTGAAATGAAGTGTGCCATAAACGTCATCGCCCGTGAAGGGGCTTCGTGGATCGGGCTGGCGGGTCACAGCATGGGTGCGGAAGTATCCGTTCTCACCGCTTCAGATTCACCCTCGGTAAAAGGGGTGTGCGCCATCTCCGGTCGGCTTTCAGGACTGAAACCCACCCATTTCCTGACTCAAAATCAGGTTGAACAACTCCATCAAGACGGCAGCGTCTTGTTTACCAGCCGGGGTCGAAACCTGCGTTTGAACAGCACTTTTTTTTCCGATGCAAGTCGATACGATCTTCCCGCCGTCATCCGGTCGTTCGATCGGCCCCTTCTCATCGTTCACAGCGAAACCGATGAAATCATACCGGTGGCGGAGGCCCATCGGGCACAATCCATGAACCCCCGACAAATCGAATTGTTTACATTACCCGAAGCGGATCACATGCTCACCAGAACCGAAGACCAGCTTCGGGTATCCCGGGCAATCGTCGACTGGTTCGGCATGCAAAAATAAAAAAGGATTCAGCAATGGACATCCCGCAAGCTCTCAGTGCCGAATACATCGATGCCCAATATCAGTTGTGGCGGGAAAATCCGGAGCAAGTGGGCCGCGATTGGCGCTTCTTCTTTGAGGGATTTCAGGTCGGTTTGGAAAAAACGGCCGGCGAAGGGAAGGTTGTCGATGATGATTCGATTCTGAAACAGGCTAAGGTGGAAGCCCTCAAATACCGTTACCGCGACATGGGGCATCTTCTGGCCTGCATGGATCCTCTGGAAGCTTGTCCTGTCAGTCACCCCTTGCTGGAAATTTCAGCCTTCGGCCTTACGGAAAAAGACCTGGATCAACCGTTTTTCACCCGTCGGTTCTCAAAACACCGAAAAGCTTCTCTGAGGGAGATCATCGAGAACCTGAAAGCGACCTATTGTCGATCCGTGGGAGTGGAATATATGCACCTGCAGGATCCTGCAGAACGCCGGTGGCTCCAGGATCGGATGGAACCGGTTCATAATCAACCACAGCCCACTCTGGAGGATCAAAAAAGAATTTTACAAAAGCTGCAGCAGGCGTTTCTTTTCGAACAATTTTTAAATAAAAAATACGTGGCCGTAACCCGTTTTTCTCTGGAAGGGGGGGATGTGTTGATCCCCATGCTGGATGCCCTTACTGATCGTGCTGCCGGCTGGGGATGCCGGGAAATCATACTCGGTATGGCCCACAGGGGACGGCAGAACATTCAGACCCACATTCTCGAAAAACCCTATGAGGAAATCTTTGCCGAATTTGAAAATTGCTATGACCCGGAAAGCCTTTTCGGAAACGGAGACGTCAAGTACCACAACGGCTACCTTTCGGATATCCAAACCCCCAGCGGTCACAACCTGAAAATGTATTTGGTTCACAATCCCAGCCACCTGGAAGCCGTGGACGGCGTTGTGGAGGGAATTACCCGTGCCCGGCAGGATATGGACGGGAATGATCCCTTCAAACGCGTTCTCCCTGTCCTGATCCACGGCGATGCGGCATTTGCCGGCGAAGGGGTGGTTTATGAAACCTTGAACATGTCCCGGCTTCCAGGATACCGCACCGGCGGAACGATCCATCTGGTCCTCAACAATCAGATCGGCTATACAACGCTCCCCGAAGACGCCCGTTCCACCCGCTACGCCACAGACGGCGCCAAAATGCTCATGGCTCCGATTTTTCACGTCCACGGCGAAAATCCGGAAGCTGCCGTCCATGTCATCCGCTTGGCCGCCGACTACCGTATGGAATTCAAAAAAGACGTGGTCATCGACGTGGTATGCTATCGCCGCTGGGGGCATAACGAAGGCGACGAACCCTACTACACCCAACCCCGCATGGTTGAACGGATCCGCAGCCGGCCTTCCCTGCACCGGCTTTATGCCGATGCTCTCATCGGATCGGGTCGGATCGAAAGAGCTGAAATCGAATCCGGCGAAACAGCCATCACCCGGTCTCTAACCGAAGCCTATGAAGCGATGCATGGGAGCACATGCACTTACCCTGAACCTCGATATTTCGAAAACTGGGCGGGCTATCACGGCAAATATAACCACCAGCCCGTTGAAACCGGGGTTAAAAAAGAACGATTGAAAGCCCTCATGGCCCAGATGAATCGAATCCCGGAAGGCTTCTCCATTTACCCCAAACTCGAAGCCGTCTATCGGAAGCGTCTGGAAAGCGTTGAAAAAGAAACCGGAATTGACTGGGCATGCGCCGAATCGCTGGCCTTTGCCTCCCTGCTGGCCGAAAGTGTACCGATCCGCCTCAGCGGCCAAGACGTCGCACGGGGAACCTTTTCCCAACGCCACAGCGTCTGGATCGACACAAAAACCGACCAGCCGCATATCCCTTTCAATCATCTGGAAAACCATCAGGCCTTGTTTCAGGTCTTCAACAGCCATCTTTCGGAGTATGGCGTGCTGGGATTTGAATACGGCTACTCCATATCACGACCCGACACCCTGGCGATCTGGGAAGCCCAGTTCGGAGATTTTGCCAACAACGCCCAGGCCGTCATCGATCTGTTCATCGCCTCCGGAGAATCCAAGTGGCAAAGGCTTTCAGGCCTCGTCCTGCTCCTTCCTCATGGTTTTGAGGGACTCGGACCGGAGCATTCCAGCGGTCGTATCGAGCGGTTTTTGCAACTTTGCGCCGAAGACAACATGCAGGTATGCAACGCCACAACACCGGCACAATACTTCCACCTGCTCCGGCGCCAGATGAAGCGCAATCTGCGAAAACCCCTGATCATCTTCACGCCCAAGAGCCTTCTGCGGCATCCTTTGGCCACATCAAAGCTTTCAGATTTGGGCACCGGCCATTTTCAAGAAATCCTCGATGACATCCTTGAGCCAAAGACGCTCAAACGCATCATTTTCTGCAGTGGAAAAATCTATTATGAACTGCTGCAACGGCGAAATCTGGCAAAGAAAAAAGACACCGCCATTGTCCGGGTCGAACAGTTTTATCCTTTTTCGGAAAAGAGTTTGGAAGCAATTACGGCTAAATATCGGCATGTCGGTGAATGGATCTGGGTTCAGGAAGAACCTCAAAACATGGGGGGGTGGCAGTTTATGCAGGATCGTCTGGGAGCCCTGATAAAAATACGGATCCGTTACATTGGAAGACCCCCTTCGGCCAGTCCGGCCTCTGGATTTCCAAAAATTTACCACCGCCAGCAGAGTGCTATCGCCGATGAAGCCATAGCCCCTTTAACCGAGTAGAAAAGGAGTGCCCATGATTGTCGAAATCAAGATCCCCGGCGTCGGAGAATCGGTGAAGGAAGCGGTTCTTGCCCAATGGTTCAAAAAAGATGAGGATTTCGTGGAAAAAGACGAACCGCTTTTCGTCATTGAAACCGACAAGGTGACCCTGGAGGTGACGGCGGAAGTTTCAGGGACTCTAAAAATCCGTTCTGCTGCCGGTGAAACCGTGGCTGTGGGTTCGGTTGTGGGCACCCTGGACACCGAATCAGTCAAAGGAAAAGCGATCCCGCCGGAAAAAAAGCACATGGAACAGATGAAAGTTGCGGAACCACCGGAAAAAAAGCCGGAAAAAGCCGCTACATCCCCGGAAATACGGGCTCCTGAAACAGCCTCCTCTGAGCAGGCCTCAATCCCTTCTGAGGTCATCCTCCCCCCGTCTGTGCGCCGCTTGATTGCTGAAAAGCACGTCGATATCCGTCGAATCACCGGAACCGGACCCGGCGGGCGTATCACCAAGCTCGATGTTTTGCTGCACCTGGAGCAGGCGCCGGTGGGACTGCCTGAAAAACCGACACCCACACAAGAGGTTCCAGCGGAAACCGGCAAGGGTATTTTTCGGAAACCCATGAGCCCCATCCGCCGTCGCATTGCAGAGCGGCTTCTGGAAGCCAAGCAATCCACTGCCATGCTCACTACCTTCAACGAGATCGACATGAGCCGAGTCACCACGATGCGGCAGCAGTATAAAGAGGCGTTCGAAAAGAAACATGGCGTCGCACTGGGGTTCATGAGCTTCTTCGTCAAAGCCAGTGTGGAAGCATTAAAAGAAGTCCCGGAGATCAATGCCTTTATCGATGGCGGGGATATCGTCTATCACGACTATCATCACATCGGTGTCGCTGTCGGCTCGGAACGAGGTCTGGTAGTGCCGGTGATCCGCCATGCCGAACGGCTTTCCTTCGCCGAGATTGAACGCGCGATTGCGGATTACGTCAAAAAAATCCGGGAGAACAAGCTGGAACTGGCCGACCTGGAAGGCGGCACCTTCACCATCAGCAACGGCGGCGTTTTCGGGTCCCTTTTGAGTACCCCGATCCTGAACACCCCCCAAAGCGGGATCCTCGGCATGCACAAGATCGAAAAGCGGCCGGTGGTCATCGACGATGAAATCGTCATCCGCCCCATGATGTATGTGGCGCTCAGCTACGATCACCGCATCGTGGATGGAAGGGGAGCGGTAACCTGTCTGAAGCGGATCAAGGAATATATCGAACATCCGGAAAGAATGATGCTGGAGATATGACGATGCCAAAAAGAGAACGTGTCGATCTGGTGATTGTTGGAACCGGCCCCGGCGGATATGTGGCGGCTGTCCGAGCGGCCCAGCTGGGCCTGAAAACGACCTGTGTCGAAAAGGAGTCCCGTCTGGGTGGTGTCTGCTTGAATATGGGGTGTATTCCCAGCAAAGCCTTGCTCGACTCCAGCGAATATTTTCACCTGGCCAAAGATCGTCTGGCCGCCCACGGCATCCGGACCGGGAAGTTGAGTTTGGACCTGCCCGCCATGATGGCTCGAAAGGATCAAGTCGTTGCCGAGCTTACAGAAAATGTCAGAAAGCTCCTGGAAAGAAACAAGGTTCAAATCGTTCAAGGGAGAGCCGCCCTAGTCGGCCCGGACCGCGTGGAGGTGACCTCCCAGGACAAGAAAAGTAAACCGGAGCTGTTGGAAGCGGATGCGATTTTGCTTGCCGCCGGAAGCGAACCGATTACGGTTCCCGGATTGGAATTCGACGGCAAACGCATCGTCAACTCCACGGAAGCCCTCTCCTTTGACGCAGTACCCGGGCACCTGGGGATCGTTGGCGGGGGATACATCGGCCTGGAGCTGGGTTCCGTGTGGCTCCGCCTCGGTTCTCAAGTCACGGTGCTCGAAATGCTCCCGCGGATCGCCCCGACCTTGGACGGACAGATAGCAAGAACTTTGGATCGCCTCCTGAGAAAACAGGGGATCGAGATCCGGGTGAAAACCAGCGTCAGAGAAGCCATTGCTGAAGAAAAAGGGGTTAGAGTCGTCTTTGAAAGCGATGGGAAATCCGATACTCTTACTGTGGACCGGCTACTGGTTGCCGTTGGCCGTCGTCCCTTGACCCGGGCGCTGAATCTCCAAGAAATCGGCGTTGAGACCGACCCCAAGACCGGGTTCATCATCATCGACGACCGGTATCGTACCAACATATCCTCTATCTATGCCATCGGAGACCTGGTGCCGGGTCCCATGCTGGCCCACAAGGCATCGGCTGAAGGGATCGCCGCAGTGGAATGCATCGCCGGTCGCGCAGGTGAAGTCAACTATGATACGATCCCGGCCGTCATTTACACCTCGCCGGAGGTGGCCGCTGTGGGGCTCACCGAGGAAGAGGCCAAAAAGCGGCAGATACCTTATTGCGTGGGAAGCTATCCGTTTTCCGGCACCGGTCGTGCCCGCTGCATGGGGGAAACGGACGGATTCGTCAAACTCATTGTCCATTCCAATACCGATCGCGTACTCGGCGCCCACATCATCGGCCCCCGGGCTTCGGATATGATTGCAGAATGCGTGCTGGCCATGGAGTTCGGAGCAAGCTCTGAGGATATCGCCCGAACCGTACACGGGCATCCCACCTTTGCCGAAGCACTCAAAGAGGCAGCCATGGCCGCCCGGGAATGTTCCATTTACGCTTCTTGACACACTCATCGGAAACTCGTGCACCACAAACAGATAGGACCAAACTCGATTTTTGACGATGCGGCAAAGGGGAATCGTGCTCCCTTCGGCCGCCCTGCAAAGGAGGAAAAGACATGAGCTTTCTGCAGCGACCTTCCATTATCCCCAACAACAAGGCGGTGATGGCAAGGCAATATCATCTGAATGCTTTTTTTGGAAGATTCAGAGAAGTTGTGACCCGATACTGCCGGTTTGATCTGGCTAAAACCATCCCCGTCAAAGTGGAGTGTCCGGACGAGAGCCAGGGCCTGAAGAAGCTCTATTTCATTGCCGCTTTTGGAACCGCCCCTTTTGTAGGGCGCAGTGTCGGCGCCGAACTGGACACGAGTTCGATTTTGCCCGCATGCCATCACGGTCGGAACGTGGTTTTTGTCATGGGAAGCCATACAGGGTTCGACCATCGGGAGAGAATATTCGGCCGGCTGTACCGCGAAAAAATCGGGGGATTTAGTTCCTGCTGCGGGAAACTGAGCGGAGTCATTGCGCCTTATTTGGCAGAGTACGCGTATGCTAAAAGCCGCGTGCTGGTTTTTCGAGCATAACGGAAAAGTCTTCCTCGAAATTCCGAATCGTCTGATCGGGATACACAGTTCCATCGAGCCGCATCCCGTAAAGGTGCGACTGAAATCTTCACTGGTTCAAGGCGGAATCGAGTGTCTGGGTTTGATGACCGAAGAAAAACCTCGATCCGTCATGTTTGAAATCCATCCGGAGCTTCTCCAAACCCTTGAGGCAAAAGGGCGGAAGATCACCGAGGAGCCTGCTCCGCTGGGTGACGATCTGAGGCCGCAGGATTTCGATTTTCTCTGGGTTTCGTCGATCCCCTATCCGGACGACCTGACCCGGCGCTTGCATCCTTTGATGCATGAGATCGTCTCCAGGATAGATTATCCCCCCATGGTCACCATAGCGAATGTGAATACCTGGATAGAGTTCAACCGTTTCATCGACGCAATCCACGCCATCCCGGAAGTAATCTCAAAAGGGATTTTCGGCGTATCGGGTCTGACGGTGGACTTGTATTTCGAAGATCGGGCCTATCGCTACTCCAACGTTTACTATCCCCAATATGCGTTCTTCAAGCCGGCCGGCGAGAAACATGGTGTGGTGATGGGACCTGCTGAAATCATTAGACTGCTGGAATCCCACCCAACGTCGGCAGATAGGCTTTCCATAGACCGAGTAATGGAAAGTAACGACGAGTTCGACCAAGAGATCCTGTTCGGCTGACCCATCGAAAAAGTCATCGCAATCCTTTTGAATACGGGTTTGTCCGTCCAAACCGGCAGTTTCGCTCCACGACACAAAATTCCCATGCTAGGATCTGAATTTGCTGCGTTTCATGCTTTAGAATCGGGACGAGTTATCGGGAAAGACCCATAGCTGAAAGAGTCAGATTTCAAAGCACCTTTTCCTGAAAAAATGGACCCCCTGCCATCATGAGACGGCAGGGGGCTTAACCTGTTACACCAATAAAAGTGAAAGTGTTATCGTTTCACTTTTGCCGGTCGAAGGCATCGGAAAACCGAAAGCAGACATCTTATCCAGAAGGCAGGTTTCAATCCGTCCGTCGGTCTTTGTCGCTCCTAAAATCCTGATCATGAGGACTTTGCCGTCTACCCCGATCTCGATTTCAAGGGTAACCTTCATGCCGCCGGATGCAGCTTTCTCACGAAGCCTTTTCAGGCAGGATTCAATTTGAGGAAGGTGTGCTTCCAGTATTCGACGGATTGTTGGGAGTGATAATCCGTCTGTGACCTCAAGCCGATCGATGGTTGTGACTGATTTTTCTCTTTCGTTTTTATCGGCGCCGGACTCGATTCTTGATGTCCGCGCTTTTTGACTCTTCCCGGGCAAGGGGGTACGGGCTTGCCTGCGGCATGAAATGTCCAAGGCCTTTAAAGGCAGACTGGGCCAGGGGCTCTCCTCCTAATGCCAGATCGGACACTCCCTGAGGCAGGGGGAGGGGCTGTTTTACCACGACGGCCTTCCCATCCTTTATCCGGACCTGACTGTCCACCGCCACAAAAGAAGTGTAAGCGGTCAGAAGGCTGTAAGAAAGCCCCAGCTGCGTGATCTCTCGGGTTCGAGCATCGTCGGGCCGAAGCTGATGATCATCGGACAATACGGCAATACGATGGCGCGCCCATAAATATTTCAAGGCCTCATTTTGCTTATCCGGCAAGACAGATTCAACGGAAATTGCTTGAGTGTAAGGGCGGTTACCCAGTGTTCCGGTCAGCGTAATATTTCCTTTTGGTTTTCCGCGCCACTTTCCAAAGATCACCACGGGCCGCTCGGCCATGATATCCGGAACGGAGTGCGGTTGAACGTCATAGACCCTGAAATCGCCATAGTCGATGCGTATGCCGGTGAGAACCGGTCGTTCGATCATCTCCTGAAAGGTTTTGGCCTGGCTTTTTGCTGTCTCGGGGTTTGTGATGACAAAGGGTTCTCCCATCCCTGCCCTCGCCATCCCTTCGATAAGGAACCGATTCACGCTCGATCCGATGCCGAAGGCAAATACGTTTGCATGATTCAGATTTTGACGAATCAGGTCGAAAGCCTCTGTCTCGACGGAGACATAACCGTCCGTGGCAATCACCACGATGCGGGAATACCCCTCAGTCTTCGGGGAGTCCATTGCTTTTTTCAGAGCCGGGAGAAGTCGTGTGCCGCCGCCACCCCTCTGGTGATCGATGGTATCGATGGCGTTACGAATATTTTCAGGAGTGACGGGCAGGGAACGCTCCGCCAGCATCGAAAAACCCGCGGCAAAAAGAAGGACGTTGAATCGGTCTTCCGGACGCAACCCGGAAATCAGTGTCTTGAACAACTGCTTGGAAATATCCAACGGGTATCCATGCATGGACCCGGAAACATCCACGATGAAGATGTACTCCCGGGGCGGGACCTGTTCCATAACCACCCGCTCCGGGGGCTGTGCCATCAGCAGGAAAAAATTTTCCTTTTCGCCTTCCAACAGCATGAGACCGGTTTGCACTCTGGAGCCATTGAGCCGGTATCTTAAAATAACATCCCGATTTTCGCCGTTTTGTTCAGAAGAATCAAGGTTAGCCTTTGCCACGTCCGGTCCGAGGTACTGGATGTGCAATTTATGGGAAGGGCATGAGACATCTTGAATGGGCATCCCGGCCGCGATCCTCACCGAAGCATCGAAACGGTAGGAAGGAGTCTCACCCTGTCTCAGATACGGATTTTCGATCCAACCTTCATTGGGAAGAATGCCGTCTCCCTGGTCTCCGGCATACCGGGGTCCCACCACCGTGGGATAAACGAATTCATAAACGGATTTGATAGGAACCAGCAGTTCGGTATAGCGCATCTCCACACGGATTACATCCTTAGGCAGGATGTTCCCCACGTTCATCTGGAATACGTTGGGTCGGTGTTGTTCCAGAAGCAATGCGCTTTTACCTTCTGCTTTGGCCTGTTCATATCGGCGCCGGGCTTCTTCACGCTTCTCGATCACCGCCGTAACCGTTCGCTCACCTACGGTCATTTTCATGGCATAGACCGCCGCCCGGGTGGATGCCGGAAACACATAAATCGCCTCGATGGGTCGGCCACCCTGGTTTTCATAGACCTGGGAAACGGTAACATCGGCAATGACACCGACGATATTCACCTTCACCGAGGTGGACTTCAGGGGGAGACGATCCACATTCGGATCATCGCTTTGAATAAAAAAATAAGGGGAATGAGTCCGATCCTGCCCGTTTGGCTCCGGTTGAGCCCAGGAAGAGCCCGCGGTGAAAATACAGATCCAAAAAATCATATAACCCGTCCATCGTCTGATTCGTGTTGCCATGTCGCCTCCTTTTACTTTTCATTTTTCATTCTGCTTCTATCCCCATCAGACCATTCAACGGCAAAAAAGTTCCCCGAAAAAATTCGGTGACGGCAAACCATTTTTCAAGCATGTAAGAAAGCCTTGCTATCTAAAGCTCAAATACGTTTTGACAGCGGATCCGTTTTTCGATACCTCAACGGTGAGTCTGAAGGATCAGATGGTTCAAACTCCAGGATCTCGCAACCGTTCAAGGTTTTTTCAAAGGGGATGGACAAAAAGCCGAAAGTTACGCTTTTCATTCAATGCCTGGTGGATGCGGTATGGCCGCAGGTGGCCGAAGCCATGGTCCGGGTTTTGCAAAAATTAGGACTTTCTCTGGAGTGTCCGACAAATCAGACCTGCTGCGGTCAGCCGGCCTATAATTCAGGGTACCGCCGCCAGGCGTGCATCGCCGCAAAGCGTTTCATTGAGATCTTCGAAGGCTCCGAAATCATCGTTTCACCATCAGGATCCTGCGTGCATATGGTGCGTCACCATTATCCTGAACTGCTTCGGGATGATCCGGCCTGGCAGACACGCGCCCAAAGGGTCGCCGACCGGACCTATGAGTTCACCGAGTTTCTGGTGGATGTTCTGGGAGTGGAGGACGTGGGCGCGCATTTCAACGGCTGCATCACCTACCACGATTCCTGCCAGCTTTTGCGCGGCATCGGGGTCAAAGACCAGCCCCGGAGGCTGTTACGGAATATCGCAGGCGCCGAATTTGTGGAAATGAAGAATTCCGATTATTGCTGCGGCTTCGGCGGGTCGTTTGCAGTCAAGTACCCGGATATCTCCGGTGCCATGGTCAACGACAAGGTCGATCACATCATCCATTCCGGCGCCCAGGCAGTGATCGGCTGCGATACCGGATGCCTGCTCAACATCGCCGGAGCCATCAGCCGAAGGAACCTTTCTATTCAAGCACTGCACATCGCCCAGCTTTTAGCCGGAGATAACCCATAACCCCAAAGCAGCGAACCATGTCCGATATCCGCCCGGATACTTATGTGAAAGAAGCCAGAAAGGGGATTGCCAACCCGGTGCTTCAGAAGGCCCTAGCCGGGCTCCAGGACCGCTTCGGCCGAGGAACTGCTGAGGCCTACCGTCGCCTTCCCGAAGGACCGGAATTACGCTTCAAGGCGCATGACATCCGGGAAAAAGCCATCGCCCATCTCGATGTCCTCCTGGATATCCTGGCAGAAAAAATCCGCGCCAACGGCGGCTACGTTTATTTTGCTCAAACTGCAAAAGAGGCCGTGGATTACTGTATTACAGTGGCCCGGCAAAACAATGTCCGCCGGGTGGTGAAGGGAAAGTCCATGGTGACCGAAGAGATCGGCCTGAACCCGGCGCTGGAAGCAGCAGGGATTGAACCGGTGGAAACCGATCTCGGGGAGTACATCATCCAGCTCGCCGGTGAAAAGCCATCGCACATCATCGCCCCGGCCGTTCATAAGAACCGGCACGATATCTCCGATCTCTTTGTCAAGAAAATCGGGATCCGCCGCACCACCGATCCCCATGAACTGACCCAGGCGGCCCGAAAAGCGTTGCGGGAAAAATTCCTTTCAGCCGATATGGGAACTTCCGGGGTGAACATCGCCTGCGCTGAAACCGGTCATATCACCACCGTCTCCAATGAAGGAAACATCCGCATGGCCACCACCCTGCCCCGTGTCCATGTCGCCTTCATGGGAATGGAACGGATCGTCGCGCGGCTGGACGAATACGAAATCCTCTTAAGGTTATTGTGTCGAGGCGCAGCCGCCCAGACCATGGCCACCTATGTCAGCTACATCGGCGGACCGCGCCGACCGGGGGAATCGGACGGACCGGATGAATTCCACCTGGTCATCCTCGACAACGGCCGCAGTCGGATTCTAGCCGATCCGCAATTCAGAGAAATCCTTTACTGCATCCGCTGCGCGGCATGTCTCAACGTCTGTCCGGTATACGGCAAGATCGGCGGGCACGCCTATGGATTTCCCTATTCAGGACCTGTGGGTGCCGTAGTCACTCCGCTGCTGACCGGCATCAACCGGGCCAAGGACCTTTGCCTGGGGGAAACCCTCTGCGGGGCCTGTATGGATGCCTGTTCGATGGCCATCGATCTGCCTCGGATGCTTTTGGCCCTTCGGGAAAAGCTGGCTTATGGAGATGAAAACTGGCAGGTGAAACCTGCAAGCCGCATGGAGGGGCTGGCCTACAAGGCATGGTCGTGCCTCATCGACCATCGACACATCTACGAGCGCTTTTTGAAGATGGCGGTTGTTGGCCAGAAGCTTTTTCCCCGTTCAGGAAGTATGATCCGCCGTCTCCCACCGCCCCTTGCAGGATGGACCCAAAGCCGCAACTTTCAACCGTTGGCAAAGGAAACATTTATAGAAAGCTGGCGAAATAAGAAAGCCATGAGCAATACCCGATGAGCACTCCCGATCAGGAATCTTTTCTGCACCGCATTCGCCGGGCTCTATATCACGAACCCGATTTTCCCCATCATGGATCTCCTCTGTTCACTCACGCGCCTTCCCCGGAAGAACTGCGGATTCTTGACAACCATCGCAGCCGCACGGCCGCCGATCGAAATACCCTCTTATCCCAGCTTATGGAAGCCGCCCTGCCTATTCATCTGAGCGTGATTCCGATACCGGATCTCACCGCGGCGGCCACGGCGATTGCCACGCTGGCTGAGGCCAAAAAACCCGAATGGGGCGCAGATAAGAACGTGGTCGTCTGGCGGCATCCCCTGATCGATCTTATGGAGTTAAAAGCCCCTCTGGATCGACTAAAGATAGCATTGCATCGAACGGAACCGATGGATCCCGCGGCCGACCCGACCCAAGACCGGATCGAACGGGAGCACCTGCGTAGCGCCGTCACTGCGTCGTATATCGGCGTGACCTCGGCCGACCTCTGTATGGCCGACACGGCCACTTTGGTCCTGCGCAACCGAACGGGTCAACCGCGCTCTGTGGCATTGGTTCCATCCATCCATATCGCCGTCATCACCCTGGATCAGATCATCAGCGACATGAAAGAACTGTTCGCCCTCCTGCGCTGGGATGATCGGTTTCGATCAGAGGGATTGTCAAACTACATGGCATTCATCTCCGGCCCCAGCAAAACCGCCGACATCGAAGCCACCATGATCCACGGTGCTCATGGGCCGCGGGAGGTATATCTTTACGTGGTTTCGGGAAAATAGACCTGCCGATCGGATTCGGTTTTTCCGTCGATTTCAATAAAAAAGTCTGCACCGGTGCAAAAGATCTTCAAGTGCGGTTCAACGACGGAGTTATCCCCCTCTTACGGCATTCATATCCGGTTCTTGACAGATAATCCAATCCGGTATACCTCATCGATCATGAAACCTTTGCTCATCTTCCTGATCATATCCGGCCTGATAGTTCCCGGTATCGGATATGGAGAAACCGGGTCGTTGTCGAGAATGCCCCTCCTGATCGATTCCCTCAAAATTCAAGAACCTTTGGACTTTTGCGGAGAAAAAGTTCCCCTTGAAGAACAGGAAATCCGCGAGCGGCTTGAAAAGGAGCTGCTCCTTTCATTGTGGGACCGGGCACAAGTTCTCTTGTGGCTGAAGCGCTCACGCCGATACCTGGCTATGGTGGAACAGATGCTGAATGCCGAAGGATTGCCGTCGGATCTGAAATACGTTGCGGTGGCCGAAAGTTCGCTTCTGGAGCATATCTACTCATCCAAAGGTGCGGTGGGGATGTGGCAATTCATGGCCGAAACAGGTAAGAAGTACGGTCTGATCATCGACCGCAATCTTGATGAACGCAGGGATTTTTATGCTGCGACACGGGCGGCGATACGCTATTTCCGGGATTTGCATACCGTCTTCAGGTCCTGGACCCTTTCCGCAGCCGCTTACAACATGGGGGAAGACAAGCTCAGTGAGGAAATTCAGGAGCAGGGGACCGACTCATACTATAAGCTCTTCCTTCCTCAGGAAACCCAGCGATTTTTATTCCGTATCCTTTCGGCCAAGCTCATCCTTTCGAATCCCAAGGCCCACGGATTCGAGCTGTCCGATGCGGATTTCTATCCTCCCATCCTTTTTGATGAGGTCCGGGTGACCCTCAACCAGGAGGTTCCCCTTCGCATCATCGCCGATGCCGCCGGGACCTACTTCAAAAGGATCCGGGATCTGAACCCCGCCCTTCGCAACCGCTACCTTCATGAAGGGACTCACTCTCTTCGTATTCCCCGCGGAACCTCCGAAGGATTTCAGGCCCGGCTTGAGGCCGCCATAAAGACCTACCTCTCCCTGAAGGATCGGGGTGTTTATGTGATCCGGAACGGGGACAGCCTCTCCTCCATTTCAGCGCGTTTCCAAATACCCCTTGCCTCCATCCTCTCGCGGAACCGTCTCGATCCTCGAGAACCCATCCGCCCCGGCCAACGCCTGCTGATCTATCCAAAACCTGCACGAAAGGCCCCGGCTGAAAACGGGTCGGAAACCGAATCGGATCCCTGATCCGTATCTCCTTCACTGATCGTTCACTCCAAAAAAACGATGCGAACGCGGATTTCAACGGGATCGGCGGTCGTCTGAAGCGTCTCCTGGGAAAACGATACCCTATCGCCGAGTGATTCCAGGCTTTCCCGCAGCCTTCCGAACGCATCTTTCGGAATGCGGCAGATCAGGACTTTCTCTTCTCCTTCTTCTAAAGATCCGATGACCTCGCCGCCGATCTGCACGATGCGTCCGATAACCCGGGCTTTAACGGATTCCTGACCCCGGAAAAGATGTGCAGCCTTATCTGCGGTATCGTCCTTTGCATCCTTTTTAATCTCAGGAGCCGGTATGGCTTTCTCTTCAGCAAAGGGGGAAGCGGCTTTCAAAGGCTTTGTCGGATCTGCCCCGGGGGTCCTTCGAACCTGTTCTTGTTCGGCTTTGATCGCCTCTTTTCCGGATGCTTTTCCGGAAAGAACCGAACCGGTCTTTTTTTCGAGCACGATTTCCAGCCGAGATTCCGATTTATCGAACTTATCCGGCACAACGTTGCCGGGAGCAACAGCGCCCACCTGGGCCTCTTCCCGGACCTCGTTGATCTCTTCAGGCGCGGAAGCCTTCCGGGTCTCTTCCGAAACACCTTTGAGATGCGGAGCTAGGGCAGGTTTCATCGCCTGCTGGGGGTTGAGGATAAAAAACAGGAGTACGCCGACCGCGGCCGCCGTAACAAACTCCAAGGGGAGCTTGATCTTCATGGGAAAAAAAAGCCACCGGGCCACGCGTTTAAAAAAAGATCGGGAAGCCATTCGCTCGTGGAGCCGGTTGAGGAAATCGGATGGAGGATCCACCGGCTTCAGGGCGCCCAGGGCTTCACGTACGGCCCGCAGAGAAGACAGCTCTTCCCGACACGCCGAACAGGAAGCCAAGTGACTTTCGATACCGGAAGCTTCCTCTGAATCCAGGGCACCGTCCAAATATTCGGAAAGTCGCTCTCTTATTTCCAGGCAAGCATTCATATGAGAATAGGCCTTAATCGTTCTTTCAGAGCCTGCCGCGCACGGGAGAGTCTGGATTTGACGGTCCCCTGGTTTTGTCTTACAATGGCAGCGATTTCTTCATAGGAAAGGCCCTCGATATCCCTCAAGATCACCACCGACCTCTGATCCGGCGAAAGGGATGAGATCGCCTTCTGGATCTGGGCCGCCCTCTCCTTGTCCTCCATGCACTTTAAAGGCAGGGGATTAGAATCTTCCAGATGAAGGGGTTCTGAATTTGTCTCCATTGGACTCTCTTCGACGATGGGAAAAGTTTTTTTACGGAAGCGGTATGCCAATGAGGTTAATCGGTTTTTGCAGGTATTAACGGCTATCCGATACAACCATGTGGAGAAAGAGGCATCCAATCGAAAACGGTATAGGCCGTTGAATGCCTTGATAAAGGTTTCCTGGGCGAAATCGTTGGCCTCATCCAAATCCCCGAGCATTCGGAAACAAAGATTGATGATGCGTCCCTGATGGCGTTTAACCAGCGCATCGAATGCCTTCTGTTCCCCTCCCTGAAAAGCCCTAACCAGCGCATCGTCCTGCCGGCTATCCGCATCCTTGGCCACAATCCGGTCTTCCATTGATATCAGACCATGCAGGTGTTAAAAAGTTCCTCACGCGGCAGAATCGGTCTTTTAATCCTAAGATGTCGGCGCCGGCCGTAAGATCAAATCCAGTTCCGCCGGCTCGATCCTAACGATATCGACACGATCGTTCGGAAGCGATACCTGGTCGCGGCTGATCCTGAATTTCCTTTTTCCCGGAACGGCCCTGGAAAGATCGAGCCTGATATGCACGTCTTTGGGGTTGATGGTGCTCGAATCCTTTCTCAATCCTCTTGCCGTAACTTTGATCATGGGCCTGGAGAGCTCTTCCACCGCAAGTTGCTGAGGGGTGTTCACCAACTCCACCGGAACCTGGAAGCTCGCCTCGAAATCCTGTTGGCCCGCCAGGAGGAGCCATACCAACCCAACCGCCAGAAACGTGCCCAGTTTCAGTCGCCACCGGTGGACGGCAACAGAGCGGATGCGTTTCCACCAGATAGTCTCTTTAGGATGCAGAGGTGCTGCGACTTCATGGAGAAGCCTCGACAGTTCTTCCTGGCTTGAGACCGGGAGTACTTTTTTCCCTCTGGCCAGGGAAACCACCCCGCGCTCCTCGGAGACGACGAGCACCCAGGCATCACATCGCTCGGCAAGACCGAGAGCAGCCCTGTGCCGGGTTCCCCATTCTTGCGGCAACCCTTCCGTCGTGCTCAAGGGCAGGTAACATGCCACTGTGGTAATCTGCCGGGAACGGATCACCACAGCTCCATCGTGCAGGGGAGATTCCTTATTGAAGATGCTGAGAAACAGCTCCGTGCCGGGATCACCCTGAACAGATATTCCACCGGTGACGAGTTCCTGGACCCGGTCCCCCTTTTCGATAATGATCAAAGCACCGATCCGGCGCCTGGCCATGACAAAACAGGCCTCCGCCAATTTTTTTTCCCATGTCTCCCCTCCGTTTCCGTTTGCGGAGTTGAAGCGTTGAAAGGGGTTCACCCGTTCCAGGACCTGTCGGATCTCCGGCTGAAACAGGATAATCAGCAAAATGATGAAGACCTGCCATAGGATTTGAAACATCCATGTGGTGAGAAACAGGCCCCAGGTCCGCGCGAAAGTAAAGGCAATCCCCAGCGCCATGAGTCCCACCAGCGCCTTGAGGGCCTTGGTGCCCTGGAACCAAAGATACAGATAGTAGGCCACCACCGTGAGAAACACGATATCGAGAAGATCCTGGAACCGAATGTCTATCATTAAATCAAGTACGTGCAACGGCCTCAGTCCTTTTTAAAACATTTTTCGCTATAAGCTAAGACCAGGCAATGAGCCCCGGTAGGGCTTTTAGGAAATCATCGCCTCTGGGGGTTGCCCGGACGGTGAAACCGTACCGGCCGGGAACTCGGCAGTCGACGGTCCCAAAGTATCGGTAGGTCCCAGGACTAGTGGCTTCCATCATCTTCATGGGGCATATTTCAAACCCCTTCAGTGTATCCACGGACCGCATACGTCCATTATAGACTTCCACATCGACTTCATCGGGGAGCAACTCGCCGAGATGCACATCGGCGGTGACCTCGCATTTTTCACCGACTCGAAATGGTCTGCGGCAGCAGAGGCTCGGCACACCTACGCGGACGTGCTTCCAGAGCTGATAAAGGCGCTCCTCCTGTATCGCAAGGCGTTTTGCCGCCACCGCCTCTTCCTTCAATAAGGCCGGTGTCTGTTTGAGAATCGGGAGATAAAAGCGATTCTCATATTCACTGACCATGCGAAGACTGCAAAAATCCTCGATGGCCATCTTCATGGAAGCTTTCATCATGGAAATCCATCGGTCAGGCAATCCCCCGTTACGCTTCTCATAAAAACACGGGATGACCTCGTTTTCCAGGACGTTGAACAGGGCCTGGCTCTCGACGGCGTCCTGATATGCCGGATCTGCATATTCCTCTCCAGCCCCGATGGCCCAACCGCGGTCTTCTGCATATCCTTCGCACCACCACCCATCCAGGATGCTGACATTCAATACGCCATTGAGAGCCGCCTTCATCCCGGAAGTCCCGCAAGCTTCATAGGGGCGGCGGGGGGTGTTGAGCCAGATATCGGCGCCCTGAACCAGGCTTTTCGCCATAGCCATATCGTAGCCTTCAACAAAGACCATCCGTTTCCGGACCTCGGGCTTTTTGACGAACTGGATAACCCGCCGGATCATTTCCTTCCCCTGGTCGTCTCTAGGGTGTGCCTTTCCGGCGAAAATAATCTGAATCGGTCGTGTTTCGGAATTCAAGAGCGCTATCAGGCGATCCGGGTCCTTCAGGAGTAAGTCTGCCCGTTTATAGACAGCGAAACGCCGGGCAAATGCGACGGTCAGGACATCCTGCTCCAGAGCTCCTTCGATCTCTTTGAGCAGGGTGTTAGGTGCATTGCGTCTCGTGTAATGGCTTTTCATGTGTTCCCGGCAAGTGTGGATCAGCCGGGTTCGTGCCATCTCATGGGCCCGCCATAAACCCTCGTCGTAAATTTCATCGATGCGCCGGATATTTTCGGAGCGCCGTGAACTCATATACCACTCCGGCCCGATATGTCGATCAAAAAGCATGGCGATTTCGGGGGCAATGAAAGTGGAGATATGGATCCCATTGGTGACATGGGAAATGGGGATTTCCTCCTCCGGCTTTCCGGGCCAAAGGTGGGCCCACATTCGCCGCGCCGTCCTCTCATGAAGCCGGCTCACCGCATTTCGAAACTGGGAAAACCGGGAACCCAGGATGAACATGGAAAAGGGAGCGCCCTTGTCGTTCGGAGCCGCCTGGCCCCAGGATAACATCCGATCGCTATTGGTCCCGAGGGATTCCTGAAAGGGCATAAGATAAGGGCGAACCAGGTCCGGAGAGAAAGCATCATGGCCGGCGGCCACGGGTGTATGAGTTGTAAAAACAGTAGAGCGGGGAATAATCTGGAGAGCAGTCTTTAAGTCGATCTGGTGTCGCTTCATCACCGTGGAGAGCCGTTCAAAAGTGGAAAAGGCGGGATGGCCCTCGTTCAAATGATACACAGACGGAAAAATCCCGAGGGCGGAAAGGGCGCGAACCCCGCCGATGCCCAGCAGGATTTCCTGATTCAAGCGTATCGTGGGTTCTGATGCATAGAGACGCGAGGATATTTCTCGAGCCTCCGGCTGATTCTGAGGCAAGTTGGTGTCCAGAAGTAAAAGCAGCGTCCGGCCCACCCGGATTTTCCATATGGAAGAGTGAATGACACCTATGGGTCCGAATACGGAGATCGTTATTTCGTTTCCCTGATCATCCCGTGCCCTCTCCAAGGGGAGTTGTTCAATGTCGATCTCGGGATATTCCTCCTGTTGCCACCCGTCCGAGTTGAGGTGCTGCCGGAAATATCCGTTCCGATAAAGAAGCCCCAACCCAACCATGGGAAGAGAGAGGTTGGAAGCGGCTTTGAGGTGATCGCCCGCCAGAATGCCCAGTCCCCCGGCAAAAATCGGAATGCTTTCGTGGAGACCGAATTCCATGGAAAAGTAGGCGACCGGCCCCATCTCTTCGTAGATCTGACGGGACGCTTCCAGATTATAGGTGACGCGTTTTTCAAAACGCTCCTGGACCCGCTGCATGTGGGCAATGAAGCTGTCGTCCTTTGCCAGTTCCTCGAGGCGTCCCTGTTCCACGTTGGATAATACAACAATCGGGTTGCCATTTGAGGTTTTCCATAAAATTGGATCGATCCGGCGGAACAGCTCCACGGCCTCCGGTTTCCAGCACCACCATAAGTTTCGTGAAAGCGTTTCCAAAAAGGCCAGCGGCAGGGGAATCTTCGGGTAGACCTGGTAGGTTAAAATCCGTTTCATCAGCCTTCGGCTCCGTTTCTTTGATTTGCCGGAAATCCCTTTCCGACGCTGCTTCATGCATAAGGCAAACCGAACAGGTCGGATTAAAAATTTACTGTAGGGGCGAAGCCTTGTCAATGCGTAAATTCCGGGGTGAAGCCGAAAAACCGGGTACGAACCCAGACAATGAAGGGCTTCCTCGAATCTAGTTTACAGGACCTCTTCTTTCCGATAAGATGTCCCAAAATCCATCGGCTACAACAACGGCACGGGCACGTTCCCATATCTTGAACTGTGAATGATGCCGATATTTCAATCATGCTTCCGCTTAATTCGCCAGGAAAAAAGCGAGCTATCATCCATTAATTATTACCGTGGACTCCTCCAGCTTCGATACATTGATACTCCCCCCATCAAAGCGGAATATTGGGCTGGAGCCCAAACGCAAGGCCTACTTGATCCCTCAAGCGGGGAACGGACAGCCCATCCTTCTGGACTCGCCCCAATTACTCCTGGGCCGCAGCGACAAGGCGGACTTCAATATTCGTGATCCCCAAGTCTCCCGCCGGCATGCAAAACTGCTGGCAGTCCATAACCGTTACTACGTCCAGGACCTGGGCAGCACCAACGGCACCTTTCTCAACGGCTATCGGGTGACCAACGAGCGCCTCGCCCACGGAGACCGGATCCAGTTCGGAGCTGCTGTGTTTCGTTTTGAGATGGGGACGGACCTGGACGTCGACTATTTGAAGAAGCTCAATCTGGACACAGTGACTGCCTTGGCCGAGGCGGTGGATAAGAAGGATACCTATACTCGCAGCCACTCAGAGGCAGTGGCATGCGCCGCTGAGCAACTGGCTCTGGTGATGGGCTTCTCCGCCCAGGCCGCTGAGCGGGTGCGGATCGCCGGCCGGCTCCACGACATCGGAAAGATCGGGGTTCCGGACGCCGTTTTGCGAAAACCCGGTCGCCTTAACGACACAGAGTTTGACCTGATCCGGAAACACCCGGCAGATGGAGAGGCAATACTATCACCCCTGAAGTTTCTGACCGATATACTGCCGGTAGTGCGTCACCACCATGAACGGATCGATGGCCGAGGTTACCCCGACGGACTGACAGGTACGGCAATTACTATAGAGACGCGCATTGTCCAGGTGGCCGACTGCTACCACGCCATGGTCTCGAATCGTCCCTACCGGGGCGCCCTATCCCTGGAGTTCATTCGTCGGGAGTTTGCCGTAAACGCGGGAATCCAATTCGACACGGAAATTACGCGGGCTTTCCTGGATCTGATGCAGTCTCTGCATCATCGTGGGCTGAGACCGGAATATTTTCGGCTTTTCGGGAAAGATAAAACTTAAGAAGATGCCACGCCTCATTTCCCGCATCTTGCGACAAAGCGCAACGACCATAGAATACCTTAAAAAGCTGTTGACAAAAAAGATGTCTTTCATTAAGGATTCGCTAACATATGCGGTGCCGAGGTAGCTCAGTCGGTAGAGCAGCGGACTGAAAATCCGCGTGTCGGCAGTTCGATTCTGTCCCTCGGCACCATGTATTAAAAAATAGCTGCAATTTCAAAAGGTTGTGGCTATTTTTGTCTGCATTGGATCGATGCGGCTACACGTTTGACACCCCCTCCACATATCCTTTATGATATATTTCAACGTCCAGCCATATTCTGCGATTCTTGAAGGCCTTCATCCGGGCTGAAAGGAAACGATCGTGCTGTATCCCATTGTCATTGATAGAAAAATAAGCCGAAGGGACTTTTTATATGCAGGGTCTATGGCTGCGGCCTCCCTTTTTCTGGGTTGCGCCACCAATCCGGTAACCGGCGAATCCCAGCTGATGCTGATGTCTGAAAGTGAGGAAATCAGCATCGACAAACAACATTCCCTCCATCAGTATTCCACCGACTACGGAGCTGTCCAGGACCCAACACTCCAGGATTATATGTCCGGAGTCGGAAAAGACCTTGGTTCCCATACCCATCGCCGACAGATGCCCTATTCCTTCAGGGCCGTCAACGCCACTTATATCAATGCCTACGCCTTTCCAGGGGGAAGTATTGCCGCAACCCGGGGAATCCTCCTCGAACTGGACGATGAAGCCCAGTTGGCCGCCTTAACGGGTCACGAACTGGGGCATGTAAACGCACGGCACACCGCATCGCTGATGTCCAAACGAATGGTAGCTATGGCTCTGGCTGCCGGGGTGGGGGCCTACGTGGGCATCCAGCAGGAAAACATGGGAGCCGGCATCATCGCCACCCAATTGGGGATGCTCACCTCCGGTGCCTTCCTGGCTGCTTACAGCAGGGACAACGAGCGCCAAGCCGACGCCCTGGGGATGGAATACATGGTCAAAGCCGGTTACAATCCGGAAGGGATGACGGGACTCATGGAGATGCTCAAGAATATGAACAAGAAAAAACCGAGTGCCGCTCAGCTCCTTTTTGCCACGCACCCCATGAGCGACGAGCGTTACGATACGGCAAAAAAATCCTCTGAAACCCTTTACGCCGGATACCGCAACCAGCCGATTTACCGGGAAAGATATATGGATCACACCGCCGGTATTCGGAAGATCGAAGGCCCGATCCGAGACATGCAAAAGGGCGAGGAACTCATGGGGAAGAAAAAGTACGCTGACGCGGAAACCACTTTTAAAAAGGCCTTATCCGGCGCTCCGGATGATTACGCCGGGCTGGTCATGACCTCCAAGTCCCTCATTGCCCAGAATAAATACGACGAGGCCGAGCGCTACATCGATAAAGCGACAACGGTCAACCCGACGGAGGCTCAGGCCCACCACCTGAGTGGGTACTCCAAGCTGCACCGAAAGGATTTTTCCGGGGCCTATCAGGAATTCGATGCGTACCACCGGAACCTTCCAGGAAACCCGAACACCGATTTTTTCAAGGGGCTCGCTCTGGAAGGGATGGGAAAACGGGAGCCTGCCGCCCAGGAGTTCCATCAATATCTCCGGCAAATCAGCGAAGGACAAAACGCCCGATACGCTTACGGCCGTCTCAAACAGTGGGGTTACCTGAGATGAGCAGACGATACGAGACGAGGTTGACCAGACCCCAAATGGCATCCGCTGGCAATAGGGTTTCTATAGTCTCATCGAAGAGAACGGACAAGCGGGGTGAAAACTCTTCATCTCCTTCCCACATGAGATAATAAAGCGGAATTCTGGGAAAGGGGTGAAGCGCATAGGCGGCATCGGCCAGGTCCAGCGGCTCTCCCCCCAATGCCTGCGCGGACCGGCGAAATCCGTCAAGATCCTGCCCGAACCTTCTTAAAAGCGGCTCATTGCGGAGCGAATGGGGGCCCTGAAAAAAATGGGCGGTTTTCAGCTCGTTCACACCGATCATCCGGCCGTTCAACGGAATATCTTTGACAGTCAGAAGGTAGACCAAGCACATCAATACCAGGAACGGATCCTGGATACGATCCCAGGATGCCCCGGCCTTTCGAAATAAAAGGCGCTGATTGAGATCGATCCGGAGTTCTTCCTTTTAAAAAAGGAATGCGGATTTTCCCCGGGGATTCATGATGGATACGGGCGTTACAGCACAGATCATGGATATTCATCCGGGTCAAGACATCCCAATATTGCTCCGGAACCTGGACGGGCTCCCCTGCAGGACTCTTTCCCGGTGATGCTTCGGCCCGTCGTCTTTTCTGCATTGAAAGAAATCCCTGGCTGAAAGGGTATGGACCCGAAGCAAAGTGATCACAGTGAAAAAACGCACAATCCCTCAGACAATAGGCCACCCCGTTCATTCGGGCGCAGGCAAGAATCGAACAGGGGGTACCCAGAAGGCGTTCCTGGGCCGCGACTTTAAGCTCTGCCTCCCGGCTCGTTCCCGGCCCGCACGTGGAACATACGCCCAGGATAAATAGCCTGCAAACAGAGCAGTCAATCCCGCAAGCAGCCGTGGGCATGCCCTGCCTCTGAAAACGTCGGTACGCACTCGATGGTTACCCTGGATTTCAGTAAAGCCTCACATTTTTCCTTCAGCCCTGCCGGCAGATCGGTAACCTTGACCTTCAGAGAGCCGGTCTTTCCCAGAGCCCGATCGATTTCAGGGTTTTTGGTGAGGGTCTTCTTTACCTTATCGGCAATGGCCTGCCAGGGTTTGACGATGTTCACCTTTCGGCCCGCTTTGAGCGCAATCTTCTTTTCGATAACCGATAAATGAGGACTGTCCGGAATCAGCGTGTCGATTTGTCTCACGCGCAAGGGATGCAAAAGTTTTTTCGCAATCCTGGCCGTCTCGGGTCTCAGAGCCCAACCCTCCTCGATGAGGGTATCCAAAAGGATGGAAGATTGGGTATACACACGGGCGTCGGGCATTTGATCCCGGATGAGGCTTTCGTACACGCCACTCTCCATTGCCGCCCTTTTTCCGATGACGCCGAACTGATGTTTTTTAGAGACCGGGAGAGCCGCGGCAACCGCACAGGTAACCCCGTCGATGATGGGCACGGCATAGGGTCCGATTTTTCCCTGGATGAAGGCGGAAGCGGCGGCGGAGCAACAGATTACTACCAAACCGACCTTCAGGCCGATCAGGTGCCTGATCCCCTCGTCGGCGAATCGGGCGACGGTTTCAATACTCCGGTTTGCATAAGGGGATCGAGCCGTGTCCGCTAAAAAAACCATATCATGTTCGGGAAGCACCTCTCTGAGGCTACGAACCACGACCAATCCGCCGATTCCGGAATCAAAGACGCCGATCATCGGGAAGAAGAATGCATTTGAGAGAGGATTCAAGGAGGGCATCGGATATATCCGTACGGATCCCGGGACAGCTTTTCGCCATGATGCGCCAGTTCTCAAGATCGATCAGAACACTTTGAATGAACGGCCACTGCCGGCACATCCGCGGTTTGACCGGATGGATCCGGCAAAGCTTATCCCAAAACACGCAATATCCGTTTTCGGCCTGAGCCAAAACAGGCCTTGTCCCCGACATCTGACAATATTTTTTAGCGAATCGAACCGGATCTTCATCGATGAAAACGGCGATGCGACGGATATCCTCCGGAGTGACGAAGGTGCCGCCGTATCCCTTGCAGCAATCGCCGCACTGCTTGCATTCAAAGAGGTCGTCTGACTTGAGGGTTTCAGACACCATGCCGGGTATCCATGGCCCGCTTCAGGGTCACCGGGTCTACGTATTTGAGGTCTCCCCCCATGGGCACGCCCGAGGCAATCCGGGTCGTCTTCACGGGAAGCCCCCGAAGCCTTTCGGCGAGATATGAGGCGGTGGCCTCGCCCTCCACGCCGGTGGAAGTGGCCAGAACCACCTCCCGGATACCCCCTTTACCGATCCGTTCTAAAAGTTCCCGGATCCGAATGTCGTTTGGCCCGACCCCGCATACAGGGGAAAGAACACCCTGGAGAATATGATAGCGACCGGTGTAAGCCCCCGATTTTTCGATGGCTGCCATATCCGCCGGCTGTTCCACCACACAAATCACGCCTTCGTCTCTTGAGGGGTCCCGGCAGATGGCGCAAAGATCGGTATCGCTTAAAGAGTGGCAAAGGGAGCAGAGCCGGACCGAACGCTTCATCTCCATGATGCTGTCGGCAAGCGCCTCGATATCCTTCTGGGGCATGCAGAGCATATGTATGACCAGGCGTTCCGCCGTCTTTTCGCCGATTCCGGGAAGCCGGGTCATATTGACAATCACTCGTTTAACGGATGACGGGTAGTGCCGCATCTACATCAGCCCGGGAATGTTAAGCCCGCCGGTGAGCTTCGACATCTCGGCGTTCACCATCTCCTGGGATCGGGCAAGGGCCTCGTTCACGGCAGCCAGAATCAGATCCTGCAGCATCTCTACGTCTTTGGGATCGACCACTTCCTTATCGATAACGATTGACACAATCTGTTGTTTCCCATTGGCAACCACTTTCACGACACCGCCTCCCGATGTCGCGTCGATGGTTTTTTCCGCCAGGGCCTCCTGCATCTTGAGCATGTCGGACTGGAGTCTCTGGGCCTGCTTGAGCATCTTACCCATGTTTTTCATATCCGTCCTCCTATAATACCTTAACGTCCACCACCCTGCCGCCGAAAATCCTCACTGCTTCAGCCACCAGGGGATGCTGGACCGCCTGTTTTTTCAAATCATTTTTAGATTCCGTTTTCGACGTATCTTGCGATTCCTTTTTCTCCGGGTGAATCAAATAGACGGTCGTTGTGTTCCCATACACCGCCTGGCAGGCTTTGATCAGGGCTGTCTTGTTTTTTTTACGGTTGAGGGCCTGGAAATCGTACCCGTTTCCGTTGACTTCGATCTCGAGTTCCGATTCTGTCCGACGGATCATCCTACACTTAGTCAGAGATGCGGCAAGCGATGGATTTTTTTCCGAAAGGGAATGGATCACCCGTCCCCATGGCCCGGCTACGGCTTCGGCTATCACAGCCGCTTCCGGGACCGGAGTCGGCGAATCGGCGGCAGGGTTAGATCCTATGGGGACGGTCGATGCAGGGCTTTCCGGTCCCCCCGGAAACGACGATTCTGCCCCGGAAGGCGTTCCCGTCGAAGGGAGACCGGCATTGCTTGAACCTCTTTCCGGACCCAGGGAAGCCATCTCATTTTTTAAAACATCGAGCTTTTCAATGAGATTTTCGATGGATAGCGCCGGAATCACCTCCATCGTCTTTAAGATAGCCATCTCCAGAGCGATCCGAGGAAGGGAGGAAAACCGGATGGAGGATTCCTCCTTCAAGAGGACATCGCAGATCTGGCTCAGATAGACATGGGAAACCCCCCTGGACTGCTCCAGGAACTGTTGCACCTCACCGCTCGGAAGGTCCATGATCCGGGCGGGATTTTTAGAGGCTTTGGTGACAAAAAGATTCCTGAAGTGCTCGAGAAGGTCGAAATAGAGCCGCTTCATGTCATAGCCCCGGCTGTAAGCCTCATGGATAATCTCCAGTACCCCCGGGGCGTCTTTTTCCAAAACCGCCCGGGAAAGGTCGAAAACGACTTTCCGGTTCATGATCCCCAAAAGATCGAGCACCTGTTCGAGGTTAATCTTTCCTTCGGCGCAGGTCATCACCTGGTCCAAGAGGCTTAAGGCGTCCCTCATGCCACCGGAGGCTTCCCGGGCAATGACCCAGAGGCATTCCGGGTCGATGGCCGCGTTCTCTTTGGAAACGACGGTTTCCAGGTGATTCACGATGGAACGGGTGTCGATGCGCCTGAAATCGTGCCGCTGACATCGGGAGAGAATGGTGGCTGGGATCTTGTTGGGTTCGGTGGTGGCAAAGATAAACAGAACGTGGGACGGCGGCTCCTCCAGGGTCTTGAGGAGGGCATTGAAGGCCGCCGGGCTGAGCATGTGCACTTCATCGATGATATAGATCTTGTACGGGCTGTAGGCCGGCATGTACCTGGCGTTTTCCCGAAGTTCCCGTACCTGGTCCACGCTGTTGTTGGAGGCTCCGTCGATTTCATACACATCTATGGCATTTCCCTGGGTGATTTCCCGGCAGGATCGGCACCGGTTGCAGGGGATGGGAGTCGGCCCTTCTTTGCAATTCATGGCCTTGGCAAGGATTCGGGCAACGGTTGTCTTTCCGGTTCCCCGGGGGCCCGATAGCAGGACGGCGTGGGCCACACGGTCGGCGGCAACGGCATTGGCCAGGGTTCGTGTCACATGATCCTGGTGCATCACCTCTTCAAAGGTCTGGGGTCGATATTTTCGGGCTAAAACCAGGTAAGACACGGCAAGGCCTCTTGGGTTCGAATGTACCCGGGATGGTTTAGATTAAAAAGAATTTTGAAGGGCAAAGTTCAAATGGTTCCTCGTTTTTATTTGGCCGGGCCACGGGGTGCCTCACTCGGATCGGAGGGCTGTGGCGGAGAGAGAGGGATTCGAACCCTCGGTGCCGCTTTTGGCAGCACACACGATTTCCAGTCGTGCTCCTTCGGCCAACTCGGACATCTCTCCGGTCATCGATCATCCAAACGGAACACCCCATAGGAAGGGGTTCAGTTTCTTAAACCTCTTTATAATAACAGAAGTAACCTAGTTGGCACTAATTTGCAAAAAACTCAATCAAAATATTCCGATTAATTTGATCAGATCCAACGCCCCATCTCCGCTCGCGGCTGTCTTGACATTGAACCCCCGGATTAAAGACGCTGAGACAAGGGTTCAATAAATTCTTTTTCATCTTCTAGGAGTAATACCCGAATCTTCATCCGTTGCTCCTCGGAGAAATTATTTTTCTTTCTTGTCATCCATAATATCCCGGGAAGTGTCGAATTCCCCGGCTTCCGCAAACGCAGCGACCGACAAGTTAATTTCGATCCTATTTTTGTAAGCGTGCCTGATGCACTGAACCAGACTTTCGATATCTACCGGTTTCTGCAGATAATCGAAGGCACCCAGGCGACGGGCATCCTTCTCGTCTTTTTCCGAACCATGTCCCGTCAGGATGATCACCTCGACTTTCGGATAAGCTTTTTTAACACGGCGCAAGACCTCCATTCCGTCTATACCCGGCATTTTAAGATCCAAAACCATGACATCCGGGACCTGGTCTTTCACGATCTGAAGCGCTTTTTCTCCGTTCAAAGCGATCTCCGATCCCAACTCGCGCATCTTGACGCGCTCCGACAGAGACTTCACAAATTCCTCTTCATCGTCCACCAACAGCACTTTAATATTTTCCATCTTCTGCTCCTTTTCTTCATGGCCTGAAATCGGCTTATTTTTGATCCTTCAGTTTTCTCTTTCTCTGCCCCAAGACGTCATGGATCCGGGAAATCAGCGAGTCAATTTCAAACGGACCCATGAAATCGTCAAAAGCGCCCCATTTCATCCCTTCGATGGACAGCGCGATTTGTTCGGAACCTCCGATCATGATGACTTCCGTTAGGAAACTTAGCTTTTTGATCATTCTGAGAATCGCGATCCCTTCCCGCTTCAGGGAAGCCATTCCCAAGAGCACCACGTCGATATTTCTGCGTTTCACCATCCTTTTAGCCTCGATCATTCCATCGGCGAACCGGATTTGCCAGTCGTTGCCCTGAAGGTGCCTGCCCAGATTCTCACGAAAGGCAGGATCTTCATCGATAATTAAAAGGGTTGCTCCCATAGATCAATTTGCATGACTTTGCCGGTTATCCCACCGCCACAATCCCGTACTGAACCTGAATTTCCTGAAGCCACACCTTTTTCAAGAAAAACTCCAGAGATGGCGTCCCCCTCTTCTGAATGATTGGTCTTACACCACAAATAAGCAAAACGAATGCCAAACTTACTATTCTCAATTATATCATATAGATATAAAAAAGATTGGGTTTATAATGCAGGGAAATAAGACATAATGAAATATATTGAATGACTCAATATAATACATTATGATACAAACAAGAGGAACTACGAAAAATTTACACAGCAGATCCCTGCAAATAGAGCCGGATGCAGGGACCGGCACGCATCCCATTCAAGGGTTCCACCCAGATTTGCCGCCATTTGCTTGAGATCAGACCATGGGTTGGCCGTTGAAAAGGTCTGGGATAGATCGACAGGGATGGAGTCATTTCCCTTACAGACAAAGGAGACGGCAAATCCGTCACCCGCTTTTTTGACCCCAATAAGAATCTGTGAACCCTGAGGGAGTATATTCAGGCAACATTCAATGATGCCGAAAAGCGTCCTCAACAACAAAACAGGATGAGTCGTTACGGTCATCGTCGCTTCCGGAGGATCGATTTCCAAAGCAACGTTTTTGAGCGTAGCAAATCGTTTGGCCAGGTTCATGATTTGTAAAGCAGAAGCATGGAGTTCGATGGAACCTGTCGGAAAATCGGCGCTGTGTGCAAACCGATTGAGGCGATCGGAGACATCCGCTCCCCGTTTGATTTGGTTTTTGATGACAGATAGCGTTCTTTGACATTTTTCCCGAAGTTGAATCGGCATTTCAGAAGATAACGCTATCAGATCTTCCATGAGACCGGACGTTTCTTTGATGATGGCCAAAACATTCTTCATTTCATGGGTGGCTGAGGCTGTGATCTTTCCGAAAAACTCGAGTTCTTTGGATCCGCATTCCGCCATTTGCACCTCCCGATGGGCAGGCTTTCTGCCCGTTTCGCCATCCCGATATTGGCTCTACAGGAGTTCTTCAACCTTGATGGCTTCGTAAAAAGTCCATCTGCTGCGTTGCACTGCATCCTTCGTCATTGCGGCGTACCCATATGTACGCCTCATTCCTCAGGATTTGCGCGCCTTGCATCTGAAGCTTTTTACTTTGCCACCCTAATTTTGAGTTTTTACGATTTCATCAACCTTACGAGGGACTTCGGATGCTTTCGTTTATTTTCTTGATCAATTCATCAATATCGATGGGTTTCATGAGGTAGTCAAAAGCACCCAGGCGCATTCCTTCGATCCCTTCGGCTGTGGACCCTCGGCCGGTCAGCAGTATAACCTGAATTTTCGGGAGCTGTGATTTAATTTGCTTGAGAACTTCCAGACCTCCCAATCCCGGCATCATCACATCCAGTACCACGATGTCGGGAGGACTTTCTTCCATTTGGCCCATGGCGCTATCGCCGTCATGGGCAATATGAATATCAAATCCTCTCAGTTGCAATCTTTCCGCCAGCGTTTGAATAAAATCCACCTCATCGTCTACAAGCAATATATTGGGCTTCTTCATGGTCACTCACTGTTTTTTGACGGTGCTTTTTTAGGAAGGTAAACATAGAAAATAGTGCCTTCCCCCAATTTGCTTTCCACCTTGATCTTCCCGCCCAGTTTCTGGATAATGCCGTATGTAATGGCCAAGCCCAGTCCGGTTCCGTAGCCTTTTTTGGTCGTAAAAAATGGTTCAAAGATATGTTTGATCGTTTTTTCTGACATCCCGGTTCCGTTGTCTTGGATGGAAACCCCGATCGTTTCCGGATCCTGATCCCAAGTCCTGATGATAATATTGCCGTTATCCGCAACAGCGGCAATCGCATTGCTTAAAATGTTTAAAAAAACCTGCTGAAGCTGTCCCAGGTCCGATGAAATCTGTGGCAGATTTTCATCCAGCTCCATGCGAATATCGATGCCGCGATAAACGTATTCTTTTTCAAGAAAACCCTGTACTTCTTTGACAACGTCATTGACGTTCAGAATTTCAAACTGCACTTCCATGCGCCGCGCGAATCCCAGAAGGCGATGCGTGATCGTTTTGCAACGTTCCACCGATTTTTGAATGGAATTCGTCAGTCCAAGATATTTGTCCCGATTTTCGAACTCCGGAGTAAGCTCGATCAGATCCTTCATCAACCCGGCTTTTTCATTGATAATCGCCAGAGGGTTGTTGATTTCATGGGCCACGCCGGCTGCCAGTCTGCCGATGGAAGATAGCTTTTGGGAATGTTCGAGTTCTCGAAACGCGAGTTCACGACGCTCATCAGCCTACCGCGTCTTGTTGATCAGGAAACTCGTCATTTTAAATATCGCGAGGACGATGAGAACCGCACTGACGATGAAAATAAAAAACATCTCGCTTTTGAGGGTGAACCAGGTCTTGAGGATCACCGACCGTGGTTTGATCAGCACCAGGCTGTAGCCCATCTTGTCAAAGTGGGTATAGACGGAAATAACTTCGCGTCCGTTGGGATCTTTTTCCTCCGCGATATAGTTCCCATAGTTGCCGAGAGGCGGTGAAAACGGGCAATTATCCAGCACCTTGCCGTAAAACTTGGAATTGGTCTGAAAGACGCCTTTATCGTTGATCAGGAACGCATCGCTTTCCGCATCCAATTCCATGGCCGCGATCAGATCGTCGAACAAATGAGTGTCGATGGTTGCGCGAAGAATGCAAGTATCGCTGGTATCATTGCCGACATAGATCGCGACGGCGATGTGCGGAAATTTACGGTATCCCATAAAAACATCGCTGACGTACATCCCCCTGACGATAACCTCATGGTACCAGCTTTGGTCTGAATAATTTTTTCCCAGAAGTTGATAGGGCCCCGCGTAGCTGATCTGAATCCCTTTGGAGTCGATGAGACCTAGATCCACGATTCCGGGAAATTCTTTTTTAACAACACGAAATATTTTTTTCAATTTATCTTCATTAGCCAACTCTTCATTGGAATATGCCGAAGTAATGAAGCGGACGGTGGAAAGCTTTTCTTCCAAGAAAAGCTCGAAAGAGTGCTTGGTCTTGCTGGAAAGGACGCGTATCGGATTGATAATTTCCGCCTTCAGGCTGGTCCGATACTGGTGGTAGTTGACGAGCGCCATCAACGTGAGCGGGATGATGGTGACCAGTATCATGAAAAGGACCATGTTTCGGTGCAACAGCCGATAGCGGTTCTCGGAATCCTTTGCACCTTCCGTGTCGAAAAAATTCAGCTTGAAATATCGCAACCATTTGGATCCGGCCATCATTTAATCCGCATCCCTATACAAGATCTCTCCGGGTTTGAGGGTGCCCTCGTAAAATCGCTTAAGGACCGATTTCCACGAGCCCATCACAGAATCGAAAACCTGAACCCTTTTCCAGGTAAGATACTGGTAATGTTCCTCTTCAATTCCGTTGCAGATCACCGTATCGATGCCTTCGGCAAGAATGAGCTGACAGAGCTTTTCGGATGAAGATTCTGAAAGCACCACGATCTTTTCTTTGGTTTTAGCCCCCACCCCGCCGCCCACCGCAATCAACACCTCGGTGGCCAGGTCGAATCTAGGAGCCACATCGTTGCCGTTCAATGGGATCAAAACTTTTTGGGCCATGAGTTGCTCGGATCAAAAAACTCAAGTCGCATAATGTGACAGATCGTTTCGTTATTGTCCAGAATTATTTCGTGGATATTCCATATTGTTTCATTTTCCTCCACAGAGTACTTCTCCCCCATCCCATAAATTCGGATGCCCTGCTCCGACGGCCGCCGGCCTTGACCAGGGCATCCATGATCATTCTCCGTTCCGCAGCCGCCCATGTCTGTTCATTGTCATCGGGATCAAGGGGTTCAAAGTTGGAGGCTTTCCTGGATGATGCGCGTTCCGTATTCGGAATGGTTTCAAGGGTCCAGGCAGGAGACTCGGTCATATAGGATGGAAGATGCTGTGGTAAAACCTGCCGCTCCTGACAGATATTCACCGCATATTCGATGATATTCTGAAGTTCCCTCACATTTCCGGGATATGGGTAATCTTTTAGGATCTCGAGCGCTTTTTTCGAGAAGCCCGTGATTTTTTTTCCGAACCTTGAATTGAGCTCGTTAAGAAAATGGTCCAGAAGCATACGAATATCGTCGCCGCGGTTCCTCAATGGGGGGATTTGAATGCGCACCACATTGAGCCGAAACAGGAGGTCTGCCCTGAAGCGGTCCTCTCGAACCATTTGCTCGAGATTGCGATGAGTGGCGGCAATGACCCTGACATTGGCCTGGAAACCCCTGGTACTGCCGAGAGGATAGACAACCTGATCATCTAAAAAAGTGAGCAGCTTCACTTGAAGTGCAAGGGGAAGATCCCCGATTTCCGTAAGATAGAGGGTTCCGTTGTGGGCCAGGCGGAAACGTCCGGGTTTATTTTCCACTGCACCGGTGAAAGCGCCTTTCTGATGTCCAAAGAGTTCCGACTCGAGCAGGGTCTCGGGAAGCGCCCCACAATTTACTTTCACAAAGGGCCCCTTGGACCGACCCGAAGAATGATGGATGGCCTCGGCCACTCGATCCTTGCCGGTACCTGTTTCCCCGGTGATGAGAACCGATGAGTCATTCTGGGCGATTACCGGCAGGATCTGAAATATTTTTTCCATTTGAGGACTTCTGCCCACAAGATGCGCAAAGACATACGCCTGGCTGTTTTTAGCATCCAATTCCCGAATCGGCCGCAAATCTTCTATGGTTTCCAGAAAGCCCATCAGGTTTCCAAGTCTATCTTTTAAAGGAGCCAGATGGATATGCACCGGGACCCGCATCCGATCCCGGTTGATTAGGTCGGTCTCGCAAGACTCGGATTTGGAATCAGTATGCATCCCCAGTGTCGGGCAAGACTTAAGACAGATCCGGTTACGGATGATCTGATAACAAGGAACACCGACGGCTTCTTTATGGGAAAAGCCGGTGAGCGCCTGGAGGGACCGGTTTAGCAATACAATCCGGCGATCCCTGTCGAGTAAGACGATACCCATCGGGATCTCATCGATCAAGGACTGAAGATCAATCACGGAGTCAAGCGACTCTTGAATGCGTATTTGTATGGATGAATCCCGATGGTTTTTTAATGGATCCATATTCAGGATTTTCTGGGTGCACCGCAGGATCGGCAATGGGAATTCAACATTGGGCAGCCGATTCGCCGACTTTTAATTTGCCGGTTATGAACATCTTATCATAGCGCCATGATTAAGTAAACCGGTATGATACAACGGAACTTAAATCGGATGTCCCATGCCTTATCACCATCAGAATCAGCGAGCAGGGAGATGGAAAAGGAGTCGATTACAAGGGATTGGGGGGAAAGCGATACAACTGAAAAGGCTGCCAAATCATCGTGGCGGAGAGGGTGGGATTCGAACCCACGATCCCGCTTTTGGCAGGATACCGCTTTTCGAGAGCGGGGCCTTCAGCCACTCGGCAACCTCTCCGGAACCCCTTCCCTATCCGGGGCAATTAAGTGCGGATTATACTTGCTGCCCCTTGGATGTCAATCCTCTTTCTGCATTCTGAACCGGATTCATTTCAAAAAAACTTTTTTATAGGATTTTCCTTGAACCGGTCTCGTTTTTTTTCTAAAAGAGTTTTTCCTTTAACTGATAAACTCATAAAAAGTCATCAAGGAGTGAAGCTCATGGCTACCGTCCTCCCCTTCAGGGGGATCCTTTACAACCCGGCAAAGGTAAACGACATCGCCGATGTCATGGCCCCGCCTTTTGACGTCATCTCAGAACCCGAGCGGCAGGAACTGCAGGATCGCCACCCCTACAACAGCATCCGCCTGACCCTGGGAAAAACCAATTCCTCTGGACCCAACGGGACCGATTGGATCCCCCGGGCGGCTCAGTATTTCGAAAACTGGCTCGAGGCGGGGATTATTGTCCAGGACAACTCGCCGACGCTGTATTTCACGGCCCGCAGTTTTTTTCATGACCACAGGCCGGTCACACGGTTCGGATTCATCGCCCAGGTCCGCCTGGAGCCTTTTGAAAAACGGATCGTTTTGCCTCACGAAAAAACATTTTCGATGATCCGCGCCCAGAGGCTTGCACTCATGAAGGCATGCCGCGCCAACTTCGCTCCTATTTTTTCCCTGTATTCGGACCCGAAAAACGACATCATCATTCGGCTGAAAGCGGCCGTCTTTGACAAGACAGCGGACATTGATTTTGTCGATTACGACAGCCAGCGGCATCGAATGTGGCGCATTAACGATGCATCGGTCCAGCAGGCCGTCTTGGGAACTCTGGAGAATAAAAACATCTACATCGCAGACGGGCACCATCGATATACCACAGCCTTGAACTATCAGGAATGGATGCGCTCCCAGCATCCGGACTTTCCGGAAGACCATCCCGCCAACTATGTGATGATGTATTTAAGCGCCATGGAAGATCCGGGATTGATCATTCTACCGGCCCACAGGCTGTTAAGGAAACTCCCGGGCGATTCCTGGGCGAGCCTTATCCCGAAAGTCCGTAAATACTTCGACGTAACGACCATGCCTTTCAAGGGGAAGGATCGTGACAAGGTCTTCGTGGAGTTCATTTCCCTGCTCAAGTCCAACGCCCCCAAAAACGTGATCGGCATCTTCATGAAGGATCACCCCGAGTTTTACCTGCTGGTTTTGAAACCGCGGGTAATAGACCAGATATTCAGGGATGAAATCGATGAGGCGGTTCGACTCATCGACGTCACGGTTCTCACCCGGCTTATCTTCATGGAAATACTGGGATTCGACGAAGCCCGGCTGGACAACGAAAAACTCATCGGATACGAGCGGACTGAAGCCGGGGCCGTGGAGGCGATCACCGACGGCGACTATGACATCGCCTTTATCCTGAATCCGACCCAGATCCATCAAATGAAAACCGTTGCGGACCATGGGCTTATCATGCCCAGGAAAGCCACTTATTTTTATCCGAAGGTGGGAAGCGGTCTGGTAATGAACCGCCTGGTTCCGGAAAGCATGTAAACCCTGCAGTTGCATAAAAACATGACAAGGTATAGAATAAAGAATGATAATAGAGCATTTGAATACGTATAACCATGGTTTGCGAATAGACTTTTAGTGACTCCTAAAACAAAGAAAAAATTTGTCATGTTTTTTTACCCGGAGGGAAAGTCGAAAATGCCCCATCTCCTTCGTTGCCAAGGGCTCGCAGTAAAATACTACGGCTTCACCCTTGGACGCCTCGGATCTGGGACATCCTCGGCTTTTGCAACAGCAGGGTAAACAGCAGCATCAGGCGTCAAATATCTTTGAAACCGCTTCGGTATACGTGCCATCCGAATGATAAAGGATCAAGGGGGATTCCACCTTGACGCCCTTGCGAGCCCCCTTGACCCCTTCCACCATCGCCAGCTTGGCCTCCGTATCGATTCGGGAGTGGACCATCCGCAAACGTTTGGGTTCCAGGCCGCGGGTACCCATAAGAAAAAGGATATCCGTGACCCGCTCGGCCGGAACCACGGTGACAAACCGCCCCTTGGGCTTGAGCATTCGCTGCCCGGTATCCACCACCTCCTGCAATGTAACGGCAATCTCATGGCGGGCTATCGCCCGCTGGTTGTCAAGGTTGACACGCCCTGTCCGTGTCTTTCGATAAGGGGGGTTGGTCACAACCAAATCCACCGCTCCCCCGGTGATCCCTGTATTCAGAAGCCGCATGTCCATGAAAAAGATTTGTATCCGTCCTTCCATGTCGTTTTTCTTCACGTTGTCCCGGGCGATCTTTGCCAGGGATTCCTGGATCTCTACGCCGAATGCCCGTAGGCCCGGATGCTTGAAGACCAGGATTAGGGGAATGATACCGCAGCCGGTTCCCAGGTCGAGAATGCGGTCATTGTTCCCGGGAGCGGCATGGTGGGCCAACAGGACGGCATCGATGGAAAATCGGTACCCTGACCGATCCTGGGCGACTTGGATCCTGCCGTTGAAAAAGGCGTCGAAAGTCAGCCCGCTCATTTTTACCGCATCCATTCAGGAAACGACGAGTGAGTTTTTGGGTGCCTTTTGTTTATGATTGCCCCTTGTGAACCGGACCGATCTTGAACTTGATCTCATCGAGCAAAGGCTCACCGAGGGCCTCGTTGATTTTTTTAAGGATCTCGTCCTTCATGAAACAAAGTTGCTGAATCCACACGGAGCTCGTCACGTGAACGATGAGGAGTCTTCCTTTAAACGCGGCCGGCTGTGCGTTTTCTGCGGTCACTGTCCCGACCACGACGTCCCAGTGATCCCAAATCCGGGTTAAACCCAGATCGGGCTTTCGCCTGCAGGAGGCCAATACCTGATTCAGCACCTTATTCAAGGGAACCGGTGTGATGATGCTTTTCTTACGATCCGGAGGCATTTTTTCCTTTATAATGAAGAGGCCTTTTCCCTTGACTTAACTGCCTGTCTGCAATAAACTTTATCAAATCAGGGTTGTTTTTCAATACTAAAAATATCCGGAGTCAAGAGCCTCGTTTCCCTTCCGGCGTTATGTTGTCTAAATCGATGTCTGTTATTTTGATGAAATCGTAAAAACTCAAAATTAGGACGGCAAAGTAAAAAGCTTCAGATGCATCGAACGTTCACATGGGTACGCCGCAATGACGAAATGTGCAAAGCAGAAGCCATCATTTTAATTCGGGGCGATACGGCCTGCGACAGGAATGGATGAAACATGAATTGGGATTGGGAGAAACTGAAGCAACAGCAGCAGCGCACGGGCGGCAAACCGCCCCAGATGGATGAAATTTTAAACAAGTTAAAAGGGATTAAATTTCCCGGAAAGATTCCGGGAGGTTCCCTCGTCATCCTCTTGATCGTGCTTTTGGCCATCGGGTCATCCACTTTTTTCACCATCGGTGTGGACGAGGTGGGAGTGATCCAGAGATTCGGCAAGTACGTGAGAACCACCCAGCCGGGTTTGAGCTTCAAGCTTCCCGTTGGGATCGAAAAGCTCACCAAAGTCAAGATCCGCAGGATTTACAAGGAAGAATTCGGAGAAGGTCCTCCCCGGGCCGGGGAAAGAGCGCAGTTCGGCAGTGAAAGCGAAACGGCCAGCATCTCCCTCATGCTTACGGGAGATCTGAACGTGGCCGTGGTCCCCTGGATTGTCCAGTATCGCATCAAGGATCCCTACAAATTTCTCTTCAAGGTTCAGAATGCACAACGGCTTCTGTTGGATATGTCCGAAGCCACGATGCGCCTGGTGGTGGGAGATCGCAGCATCAACGAGGTCATTACTAAGCGGGACGAAATCGCGGTGGAAGCCAGGGAGCTTCTTCAAAAGGAGATGGATGAAGCGGAGAGCGGAATCCATGTGGTGACCATCGAAATGAAACGAACCAACGTGCCGGTGCCGGTCCAGCCATCCTTCAACGAGGTCAACCAGGCGGTTCAGGAAAAGGAACAGATGATCTATCAGGCCAAGGAGGATTACAACAAGGCCATCCCGGCAGCCAAAGGTGAAGCGGAAAGGACCGTTAAAGCGGGGGAAGGGTATGCCCTGGACCGTGTCAACAGGGCCAAGGGAGATGCTTCCCGATTCGCATCCGTTTACAAAGAGTACATCAACGCCAAGGATGTCACCAAGCGACGGCTCTACCTGGAAACACTCCAGGATCTTTTTCCCAGGCTGGGTCCCAAATACATCGTGGACCCGGAACAAAAGAATTTTCTTCCCCTCTTGAACCTTACCAAGCCCATGGGTGAATCCAAATGAAATCGAGATCCCTGATTTTAATAGTTGCATTTGTCGCTGCTTTTTTTGCGTATAATTCGGCCTATGTCGTGGATGAAAGAGAGCAGGTGGTGATCACCCAGTTCGGTAAAATCGTGGGCAACCCCAAGACCGATCCGGGCTTGTACTTCAAGATGCCCTTCATTCAGAACACCAACTATTTCCCGAAGAACCTGCTCGATTGGGACGGCGATCCGGGACAGATCCCGACTTTGGACAAGACATTCATCTGGGTGGACGCCTTTGCCCGGTGGAAGATCGTCGATCCGGTGAAATTCTTCCAGACGGTCAATAATACGGTGGCCGCCCAGGCCCGGCTGGACGACATCATCGACCCGGCGATTCGGAACTTCATTACCTCCTATCGTCTCATCGAGACGGTCCGATTGAGCAACCGGGAACTCGATACCCTGGAGATCGGTTTTGAAGACTACAAGAAGGAGGCCTCTTATGGTTCCAAGGTGCTGACCGGGCGTGCCGCCATCACCAAGGGAATTCTGGAACAGGCCAAACCCAAACTCGCGGCGTTCGGCATCGAGCTGGTGGACGTCAAGATCAAGAGGGTCAACTATGTGGAAGAGGTCAGAAAGTCCGTTTACAACCGGATGATTGCGGAACGGAAACAGATCGCGGAAAAGTTCCGGTCCGAGGGGAGTGGTGAGGCTCGGAAAATCCTGGGAGAAAAAGAAAGGGACTTAAAACTGATTACGTCCGAGGCCTACCGCCAGGCCCAGGAGGTCATGGGAAAAGCCGATGCCGAGGTCACCAAGATCTACGCCGCCGCCTACGGCCCTGACCCGGAATTTTATTCCTTTGTCAAAACGCTGGAGATCTACAATAAGTCCCTCGACAAGGAAAGCGCCGTAATCCTTTCCACGGATTCGGAATTCTTAAAATACCTGAAAGGATACAACGAACCTGCAAAAAGAAATTAGGCCGTCTATCGGATCAAGGCTAAAGAAAAAAGCATCCATATTCATGGCGATAGAACATGGATGCTTTTAACCCGGACTCGAATTGTAAACTATTTGATCTTTCTTCGCTGATGCCGTGTACGGGCGAGAAGCTTTCGATGCTTGTGCTTTCTCATCTTCTTCCGTCTCTTTTTGATAACGCTGCCCAATCCCTCACCTCCAGTCCTTACGAATTTCTCACCCATCTTTTAAGGGTTTCAAACCGGATTTCACTCAATGCCCCGATCCTGAGCATATGGATTGCAGCCGGTTTCGTTAAAAATATTTATTTAAAGCCTTTTCGGCGGTTTGTCCACAGATTTTTTGATATCTCAAATAAAAGCACGATATCGTGTCTCGTGACAACATGAACACGGCACCGCCCGATACCCGGGAAGATACCCTGACTCAATTCGATCCGCCGCAGAGGGATATCGTCAAAAACGCGGCGGCGTTGGCCGAAGAGCTTGTCGCTAACCACTTCAAGCTGTCGGCGAACCAGTGGCTGAACCGCCGGTATGACCTGAAGACTCTGGCCGACCTTTCCCCCGAGGAAATCGTCCACGGGCCGTTTGCCCAGATCATCCATTACCGGGGTCACCGGGGGGATCCACCCCTGGGATCCAAAACTGTCGATCTTTATAACATCTGCCTTCAGGATCACCGTATCCTTTCGGTCCTTAAAGGCTCTGTCGACATCTCCCTTTTCCCCTTTATCCTGTATATTGTCACCCATGAGCTGATTCACATCGTCCGCTTCACCCGGTTTTTGCAGAATTTCGTGGCCACTGAAGAGGAAAAGCTCGCAGAAGAGCAGCGGGTTCATAAAATAACGCATGAAATCCTAAAGGAGACGCCTGTCCCCGGACTGGAGTCCGTACTGGACTACTATCGCTTCTGGCGCAAACCCTTCGATGAAATCGAACATGACGCCATTTATCTTGACAAGCCCTGATGAAGCATTATATTAAATTTACTTTCAAAAAGGGAGGTATACTGATTATGCCGGTCTATGAGTATGAATGCACCCGATGCGGTCATATTAAAGAGGCGTTTCAAAATTTTTCCGACAAGCCGCTCACCCGGTGCGGCAATTGCGCAGGAAAGCTGCGGAAGCTTATCTCTCATAGCTCATTTCATCTCAAGGGCACCGGCTGGTACGTCACCGACTATGCCAATCGATCCAAAAATTCCCAAGGCGTTTCCGGTAAGAAGGCCAAGTCCGACTCGGAAAGTGCCAAAAGCGCCAATCCGGACACCAGCACATCCGGAAAGTCCGAGGATTAGGGATATCTCCCCGTAACCCTCCCCCGAACCGCAACAAGCTGACCCGATCTGAAAGTCTGAAAGGACCATCGTGATCGGAAGATACAGAGGCGATGGGCCTTAAGCTTTTTTTGGGGGTTAAGACGTCAAATTCCCAATCATTTTTTTAATTCGAGACCTTTACAAAACCGAATGAGTGATTAAGGTCTGCAAGAACTTACACCTTTCAGTAAAAGGCATACCCGGCCTTACTTGGGAAAGGGGGTGGCGTCTGAACCAGGACTTGGGGTCAATATAGGCCTGTAAGAATAACAACAGGAAATTCGATCATTATAAACATCACGATTCGTAAAGGAGAAAGGACACCATGAAACTGAAACCGTTGCAGGACCGAATCTTAGTGGAGCGTGTGGAAGAGGAACAAAAGACCAAGGGCGGGATCATCATTCCGGATACTGCCAAGGAAAAGCCTGCCGAGGGCAAGGTCATAGCCGTGGGGAACGGCAAGCTGGACGAAAACGGCAAGCGGATCCCACTCGATCTTAAAAAGGGCGACCGGATCTTGTTCGGCAAGTACTCCGGCACCGAGGTCAAGATCGAGGGCAAAGAGTACATTATGATGCGTGAAGATGACGTCTTGGGAATAATCGAATAGCTCAGAATAATTCATTCAATAACGGAGGAAAGTGAAGATGGGTGCAAAACTGATCAAGTACGACATGAAAGCCCGGGAAGCCTTACTCAACGGCATCAGAATCCTATCCGATGCGGTGGCGGTAACCCTCGGGCCCAAAGGCAGAAACGTGGTTTTGGAAAAATCCTGGGGCTCCCCCACGGTAACCAAGGACGGCGTCACAGTGGCCAAGGAGATCGAACTGGAAGACAAGTTCGAGAACATGGGCGCCCAGATGGTAAAGGAAGTGGCCAGCAAGACCAGTGACATGGCCGGTGACGGCACCACCACTGCAACCATTTTGGCCCGGGCCATTTACGAGGAAGGCCAGAAAATGGTCGCAGCCGGGAACAACCCCATGGCTATCAAGCGCGGCATCGAAAAGGCCGTGGAAGTGATCACCAAAGAGCTTCAATCCATGAGCAAACCCACCAAGGACCAGAGGGAGATCGCCCAGGTGGGGACCATCTCCGCCAACAACGACGAAACCATCGGGAACATCATCGCCGAAGCCATGAACAAGGTGGGCAAAGAAGGCGTCATCACGGTGGAAGAAGCCAAAGCCATGGATACCACCCTCGAGGTGGTGGAAGGAATGCAGTTTGACCGGGGTTACATTTCCCCTTATTTCATCACCGACCCGGAAAAGATGGTCGTCTCCCTTCAGGATCCCTACATCCTCATTAATGAAAAGAAGATCAGCAACATGAAAGACCTCCTCCCCATCCTGGAGCAGGTGGCCAAGACCGGACGCCCCATGCTGATCATCGCCGAGGACGTGGAAGGCGAAGCGTTGGCCACCCTGGTCGTCAATAAGCTGCGCGGCACCCTCCATGTGGCAGCCGTCAAGGCACCGGGATTCGGCGATCGCCGAAAGGCCATGCTGGAAGACATTGCGGTGCTGACCGGCGGACAGGTCGTTTCCGAAGACCTGGGAATCAAGCTGGAGAACCTGACCCTGTCTGATCTCGGGAACGCCAAGCGGATCACCATCGACAAGGACAACACCACGATCATTGACGGTGCGGGTTCCCGCAGCGCCCTCGAAGGCCGGGTCAAACAGATCCGGGCACAGATCGACGAGACCACCTCCGACTATGACCGGGAAAAGCTCCAGGAACGCCTGGCGAAACTGGTGGGCGGCGTGGCCGTCATCAATGTCGGGGCCGCCACTGAAACCGAGATGAAAGAGAAAAAGGCGCGGGTGGAAGATGCCCTGAACGCCACCCGGGCGGCTGTTGAAGAAGGGATCGTCCCCGGCGGAGGCGTGGCCCTTGTCCGCTGCATCGAGGCCCTGGACAAAATCAAGATCAAGGCCGACCAGAAGCTGGGCGTCAAAGTTGTGAAACGGGCCATCGAAGAGCCCCTCCGCATGATTGCCGAAAATGCCGGTTTTGAAGGTTCCGTGGTCTTCAACAAGGTTCTCGAAGGAAAGGACGCCTTCGGGTTCAATGCGGAGACGAATGTTTACGAAGACCTGATCGCAGCCGGCGTCATCGATCCCACCAAGGTCGTGCGTCTGGCCCTTCAAAATGCCGCCAGCGTGGCGGGCCTCATGATCACCACCGAGGCCCTGGTGGCCGAAAAACCTGATGAAAAGAAAGACATGCCGATGCCGGGCGGCGGAGGCATGGGCGGCATGGGCGGCGGAGGCATGGGTGGCATGATGTAGCCTGTCTCCTTCCCCGAAAGTTTTAATATCGAAGCCCCCAACCGTTTTCCGGGTGGGGGCTTCTTGTTTTATCCCGGGAAGACGGGGATAAACCCCTCCACCCAATCGGGAATGACTATTAAAACTTTTAATAGTTTGTCAAATATTGTTTTAAGAATCTGCCTGATTCTATTTCGGGAACCTTTGCATTGATTCCGTTCCTTAACTTTCCTTTGACCCTTAATTTTGATAACTATCTGAAAATAAATAAATAATTTTTAACCCTGCCTTTCTTTTCAAATCCTGCCCCAAACTTCGACCAAAGTGGTACGATATTTGCGTATCTTCTCTTTGCTGTTATTTTTTCAGAATAAATGATCCACCCAAAAAAGGAATCCACATCGTGAGGAAAGACGCGGGGTTTACGCTCCTGGAACTGGCAGTCACAATAGCCATCATCGCCATTGCCAGCGCCATCGCCATCCCGAACATGATCGGCTGGATCCCCAAGTACCGCCTGCAGAATGCCGCCAGCGACCTGAGAGGCGAACTCCAGGCCACCCGGATGCGGGCCATTCGGGAAAACCGGGAGTTCGCAGTTTTCTTTAGTACGGCCACAGGGGATTATCGGGTCGTGGATTCCGGTGCCAACCGCATCATCGACAGCCCGATCTATGGCCTCGATGACGTTGACGTCAAGATCATCAGACTGAACAAGTATAGCAGCGGCGTAGGGTACGGAAATGGAAATGCAACGACAAACGCAACTCTGGGAGGCGGTGCATTTCCGCCCGGATTTGTGAGTTACCTGCCCCGGAAACACCGTCGTTTTTCTTCCCACCGGTTTGATTCGAGGGATGGGTTATGTTTATCTTTCCAACAGCCGAGGAGATGCCTTTGCTTTGGGCACGCCATCCATGGCGGGCGTCGTGGTCTCGAGAATCTGGTCCGGCGGTGTCTGGAGCCAATAACTGTTGAAATAAGGATGAATCAACGCATGAACCAAAAAGGCGTTACTCTGGTCGAGTTGATGGTGGCTTTAGCCGTAGCCGGCATCGTGATGAGCGCGGTGTATGTCATGTACCAGTCCCAACTCCAAACCAACGCCACCCAGATGGCAGTCGTGGAAATGAACCAGCATGCCCGGGCCGCCCTCATGCTCATGGAACGGGAAATCCGTGTGGCAGGACTCGATCCCACCGGTAATGCCGGTGCCGGATTTCTCATCGCCAATGCCAACGAGATCCAGTTCACCAAGGATGTTACCGGCGGAGAACTTGACACCATCGATAACGATAAAGACGGCCAGACGGACGAAGGCGACGAGTGGTATAATGCGGACCTGGGGGGTCCCAATGAAAATATCCGATACCGACTGTGGGCCGATGGTGGTGTGAACTGTGATGCCGACAACGACGGGATCGCCGACTCGTTGGCCGTTCCCTGCTCCCTGTGCAGAGACACGGGCGGCGGGCTCCAGCGTGTAGCCGATAACGTGCAGGTCCTGAATTTCGTTTACCTGGATAATGCAGGAAACCCCACAGTCATCCTGTCCGATATCCGCGCCGTCCAGGTAACCCTCGTCGTCCGTTCGGACAACCCGGTCCTGATGCGGGATCAGACCGACCGGACGGTTTATACGAATCTCCAGGGGACAACCATTTTGCCGGCCCCCAACGACACCATCCGCCGGATCATGCTCTCTACGGAGATCCGGGTGCGCAACACCGGGCTGAAATCGTAAGAGGAATCGATGATGAAAAGATTCTTGAAGACAAAAATCCTGAGGTATTTGATGTCCCTTCCGGACTCGGAAACCGGATACTCCCTCATGGAGGTCCTCATCTCGGTGGCGATCTTTGCTGTCGGAATCCTGGGGATCGCGGGGCTGCAGGTCCGGGCCACCAACACCGACACCCATTCCCGTCTTTATACGGAAGCCTACACGGTGGCCACCGATCAGATCGAAACCATTTACCGGCTGTCCTTCAACGACGCCAACATCAGCGCCGGCCCTCATGCCATCGGCAACACCGGACCTGGTAACCGGTACAACCTCTCCTACGCGGTTGTCGACAATTTGGGCCCTATCCCGCCCAACAACACCAAGACGGTCACGGTGACCGTCCGGATTAACCAGAGCGTCCTTCCGGCCGTGACCCTGACCTTTACCAAGGCGGAGATTCAGGATCTGGAATCCTAACTCTTTTTTTGCGAGGCTATCGGTATGAACACCCTGAAAAAAACCCTAAAAAGCGAAGAAGGCTCGATCCTCTTTTTCACCCTGCTGATCCTGGTCATGATGGCCGCAGCCGGTTTCACCATGATCGCCAACTCGGTCCTGGAGTCCAACATCGTTCGCAATGCATCCACCCACACCATCAACTTCTATGCCGCCGAATCGGCGGCCATGGAGGCGGCTCAAAAACTGGATGACGAGATCGATGTGATCAAGCTGACGACCAACAATGAGGACTGGTTGAACCCCAACGGACCCAGCGATCCGAAACTGTCCATGCTGACGACCCCCTGGGACTTTGACGGGTCCGCCCCGGACACCGCTGAACCCGGATCGACACCGAGCACGGCATTCACCACCGTGCGCGTGGGGGTGGCCAAGAGCGCATCTTTAGGGATGGAAAACCCGGATCTTTTGTACGAATACACGGTGCTGGGAAGGTATTACGACTCCGGCAACAATCCCATGGCCATGATCGAAGCCGGTTTTTTAAAGCGATACTAAAAAAGGAGCGTCCCATGAAGACGAAGAAAAATATCCATCAGAAAAATAAAGGGGTTATGGCAAGGGCCATCATCGCTATCCTTGCCATAGGGCTTCTGGGGATTGCCCCCGGAGTTTTGGGAGTGGAGGTCAGCCAGACCCCCATGTCCCACCGGCTCAATCCCCCCCCGCCCAACGCCATGTTCGTGCTGGACAACTCCGGCTCAATGGACTGGGAGTTCATGACCACCCAAAATGAAGGGGTTTTTGATGGTGATATTGAATACCTCTTCGATGATCCCGGGGACAACACCTATTCGTCTGGGGATTCCAACGGGACCATCCTTTCTCGAACCAGCCCTGCTTCCGGGGCCACCCGGGGCTTGTGGAAATCCCAGTGGTCGGGGTACAATAAGCTTTTTTACAACCCCAAAAGCGAATACCTGCACTGGCCCGGGAAGACGGATGTGAACATCGCGGACCTGGCCCATGTCCGCTCCAACCCCCAAAATTCCACCCCCACCTTCGACCTCACCGCCGAGTATCATGCCGTCAGCCTGACAACCGCCACCGTGGTAGTGGACAACACGGATCCCGGATTTTTAATGTCCAATGCATCCCACTGGGGGACGATCCAGCTACGGCAACGATATCGGCTCGAACTATCATTACAGCCAGAATCAGCCGGACGGCACCGTCTGGGCCCGGTGGACCCCGACCCTTCCGGGAGTCGGAACCTACGAGGTCTTTGTCTGGTTCCGGATGCTCGACACCCGAAGGAAAGACGTCACCTATGACATCAAGCACGCCGGCGGCGTGACCACCGTATCCACCGTCGGAAACCTCGGGGTCACCCCCATCAGCCACCACCCGGACGAAGGCCAGGGGGACCAGTGGCTCTCCCTGGGGACCTTCACCTTCAACGGCGACGGCACCGAATACGTGGAAATCAACGCCGACATCACCAGCGGGGCCTGCTGCCGTTACGGAGCGGACGCCGCCCGGTTTGTCAGGAGTGCCGCCTCCACCGTCAGCATTAAAAATACCCATTATTACACCTTCGATGACGCAGACAGCGACGGCGAACTGGATGCCGGGGAAAACATCTACCTGGTCAATTTCGTCCAGGAAAGCGGGGTCTGGGTCCGGAAATACTACCGGTTCGTGGACTCCGACGCGGACAATCGCGTCGAAGGCAATGAGCTCATCGAGGTGACCGGAAGCGAGCCGGACAGCATCAAGCCCGCCATCTACGAGGAAGACGGGACCTTTGTCCGGTACAAGGACCACACCGAAGACCTTCAGAACTTCGCCAACTGGTACTCCTTTTACCGCCGCCGGGAGCTGGCCGCCAAGGCCGCCGTGGCCACCTCCATCACCCGCATCTCCCGGGTGAACGTAGGATTTTACACCATCCACGAGACCGGGGGCGCCCGGACCGGAGTCCGCCCCGTGAAGGTGGACACCAACGCCGTCATCGTGGATAACAAGGACGGCACCTTCACCCGGAGTTCGGGATGGTCCGAGTCCGGAAACCCCAACGAATGGAACAACAGCTCCTATTATACCTCCACGACGAACGCGTGGGCCAAATGGACGCCGAACCTCCCGGCAGCCGGAAACTACCAGGTTTACACCTGGTACAACTGCTACAACAACCGGGATACAACTGCCAGACACACGATTCACCATGCCGGCGGAGACTCGATCGTCACTGTCAACCAGCGCCAGGAAGCCGGGAACCCCTGCGGCGAATGGGTGTCTGCTGGGAACCTATTCTTTTAACGAAGGGACCGGCGGATACGTCAAGGTCGAACGGATGGGAAACGGCGGCAACTACGGAAGCAGCACGTTGGCCGACGCCGTGAAATTCGAGCCGGAAAGCGGCTTTGTGGAAGCCGACGACACGGACTACCTGCTGGGGCTGCTTTACGCCATCAATTCCGCAAGTAACACGCCCCTGGTCGGCGCACTCCACGAAGTCGGGGAATATTTCGACGCAACCGACGGCAGCCACCCGGTGCTGGGGGCATCCCCCTATGACACCGAGGCCAACGGCGGTCACTGCCAGATGTCCTTTGCCATCGCCATGACCGACGGGTATTGGAACGTGAACATCTCCGATGCGGGAAATGCCGACGGTGCGGGGGGCTGCCCGGGAGGGGAAATCTGTTCCGGTGTGGCTCCCTGGAGCGACAGCTATTCCAACACATTGGCCGACGTGGCCATGAAATTTTATAAAAAAGATCTCTCCACAACCCTTCCCAACGAGGTTGCGGAAGACCAGTGCGACAAGGCCCAGTGGCAGCACATGGTGACCTATACGGTTTCTTTCGGCGTGGCGGGAGGCATCGACCCCGATGTCTTCGGGGCGTGTCCGTCTGTAGGCACGGCCATTGCCTGGCCGAACCCGGGGGATGCCGAGGACAGCGACAAGATCGATGACCTGTACCATGCGGCCATCAACGGGAGGGGGGCTTTTTTCAGCGCCCAGGATCCCGGCGAACTGGTGGACGCCCTGGTTTCCATCCTCCAGAGCATCCAGGCCAAGGCCGCATCCGGTGCCTCGGTGACCGCCAACGGCGAAAACCTCACCGAGACCACCCGGATCTACCAGGCCCGGTTCAGCACCAGCGACTGGAGCGGGGACCTCCTGTCTCTGGCGATTGACCCGGAAACGGGCACCGTCTGCACCCCGGATAAAACCACCGCAGAGCTTCCCCCTTTCTGCAGCAGCGCCGGCGTCACCCGGCCCATGTGGTCGGCGGAAGAAAAGCTCCAGGATTTGATTTCCCAGGCCGGTGGACCGGGGCTATGCGCACCATCGTTACCTATAACCCGGTAAGCGGAGACGGCATTCCCTTCCGATATCCTACAAGCTTTGGAGTCGACGGGCTCACCGAGGATCAATTGCTGGCCCTGGACCCGACATGGTCCACCACCAACACGGTACTGGCCGAAAACCTCATCAATTATCTGAGGGGAGAGGCGATCACGGGATTCAGAACCCGGGAAAAAGCAGTGGCTGATCTGATTCATTCGGCGCCCCTCCTGTATAAGCATCAGTCAAGCGGACAGGGGACCCTCTTTGTGGGCGGAAACGGCGGCATGCTGCATGCCTTCAACATGGCGGACGGCACGGAACGCTTTGCCTATGTGCCCAACCGGGTTTTCAACAACCTCAGATACCTGGCCGATCCGAATTACAGCCACCTCTTCTTCGTGGACAACTCAGCTTCTATTCGGGTGATTCCCAATGCAACCAACCCTTCGACCATTGATCATGTCCTGCTGGTCTGCGGGCTGGGAGCCGGAGGCCAGGGGTACTTTGCTTTGGATGTGAAAAACGCCCATACCGTCACTTCGGGAACCTCCAATGAAGGAACCGTCAAAGACTGGGTGCTGTGGGAATACCCGAACTCCGCGACCCTTCCCACCGACGCCGATGATCTGGGCTTAAGTTACAGCCGGGGCTTCACGGTCAAGAAAAACAAGGTCAACCCCGCCGATGCGGATCAATGGGTGGTCATCTTCGGAAACGGCTACAACAGCGTCAACGGCCACGCCGTGCTCTTCGTGGTGGACGCCGAGACCGGCGCCTTGATTCGTAAGATCGACACCGGTGAGGGAGGCGACAACGGCCTTTCGACCCCCACCCTCATCGATCCCAACAACGACGGCCGAGTGGACTACGTCTATGCCGGGGATCTGCGGGGAAACCTGTGGAAATTCGATCTCACCTCCGGAACCGCATCGAGTTGGTCGGTGGCTTTCAATAATGGAACCCCCCAACCGCTTTTCCGGGCCGGCACGACTCAACCCATCACCACCAAGCCCGAAGATCATGTATCACCCCACCAAGCACGGATACATGGTGATATTCGGTACCGGGAAATTCATCGGGGATGCGGATCGGCTCACCACCACCTATCCGGTGCAATCCATCTACGGCATATGGGATTACGGGGACGACGCCGAAGACACGGCCTATGTTGGATCCATCTCCAATCGCACCACCGGCGCGCTGTCTTATCCCACCGGTTTCTATCTGAGAAGACAGGATGAAATCTATTTCGAAGAGGTCTATGGGCATTATATCCGGATTTTGAGCGCCTATCCCGCCAACTATTATGTCGCCGATGATCCCGGACAGTTCCCGGATCCCCATATCTACACCACCTATGCCAGCGACTCTATAGACAACAACGGTGACGGGAATGTCAATGAAACCGGCGAAGCGATTACCCATCTGGGCTGGTTCTTCGACTTCCCCAACACCCATGCCGATTTCATGGGTGAACGGGTGATCGTGGATCCCCTGATCCGGGAAGGCAGGGCCATCGTGCTCTCTTTTTCTCCGAAAGATTCGGAATGCTCGGGAAGCGGTTACAGCATGATCCACGAGATGAACGCCGCCCGGGGTGGAAATCTCACCGGCGGAAATATGAGCGTTGGGAACCCGTCGGAGGGAATTTTCGATACCAACGGAGACAACAAGATCGATGCTGACGATCTCATCGATCACGATAGCGATCCCAGCACAGATCCTATCCCCCCGACCGGTATCGCCTATCTCGGGTTGCTCCAGCCGCCCAAGATCCTGCGAATCGAAGAACCGGGAGAGCCGGATCGTGAAGTGAAGCTGTTCAACAACGAAACGGCGACCATGACGCCGCTCTTTGAAAAAGCCGAGAAGCGGGGAATCTTCTACTGGATTGAAAAATAACAAGAGAATGTTCGGTACACGAAAGGAAATGCCATGCTTCGGATAAACAAAAAAAACAGCCCCTGGGCGAACGGGTTTTGGATGATGATCATCGTCGGAATTCTCCTTGTCGCATCCTATCCCATCGAAGCGATAGGAGAAGAAAAGCCGATTTATTCGGGATATCCCTTGAGCTTCGACGGCAGGGGTTATCTGGATGAAATCGGCAGCGGCAAAATAACCATAAGCGACAGTAACTACGAGCTGGCTTCAGGAGCGACTTTCAATCAGCCGGATGCCTTGAATTCCGGGCCGTCCGGTTTTCGAGTCGGCGACAAAGTGGGTTTTCTGCTGGATTCCAAGGGAAAAATCGAATCCCTCTGGCTGATCAAGCGAAGCGAAAAGAAAAATAAATAGGCAAACCGGCATGAATCATCCCTGGCGGTTTTTCTTCGCAGCCTTTTTCCTGATGCAATGGGTCGCATGGGGTTTACCGTGCGCAGATGCCGGCACGTACCGGTATATGGATGAACAGGGGGTTCCGCATTTTACCGACGATATCCGGAAGGTGCCCGAAAACCAGCGCCCTTCGGTCATTCCGGAGGAACAGGAACCCAAAGCGGATCTGCCTAAGGAGGAAACACCCAGCAGAAAGGATTTACCGGTTCCACCGGCATCTGGAGTTCCAAGCAGCGCCTCCACCGGCGCCGATGGAGTGTCCGTTTTTGCCGAAAAAGAAGCCCTGGATGCCGAATTTTCAGAGATCATCAAGGAAAGGGACCGCCTCCAGCGTGAAAGAAGCATCCCCGGAGGGCCGGCCGAGGTCAAGGCTTATAACGATGCGGTCTTTGCGCTGAAAGATCGCATCGCCGCCTACCAGAAACGATGCGACGATTACACAGTCAATGTGAAGGCGTTTAAGGAAAAGATGGATGCCTTTGAGAAAAAAATGCCCGATCCTGCAAAGGCCGCCCGGAATCCGTCCCCTAAACCGCCTTCCCCATGAGCCGTCATAAATCGCACAGGGCCGGGATTCGGAATCGGCTTTTATCTTTTTCCGTTTGCAACTCCTTGACAGATTCCATTTTTTTTGAAACATATCTCCTGCGGTATATCCAGGTAAATGCCGTTTCCTTTCATCAACGCCAACAGAAATGAGGACGGCCATGCTTTATCCATCTTCTTTATCCGACGTGTCAAAAGCGATTCTGATGTTGGGATTGGTTCTTTGTCTTTCCTTTCCTGCCCTGGCCCAGAATGCGGAACAGGACCTCCCCTATGAGTTCGGCATCTATTACACCGCCAAAAAAGGGGAAACGCTGGTCGATGTCGCCAAGCGGTTCTTTGATTCGGAAGCCTACTGGCCCCAGCTTTGGAAAGACAATAAACAAATCCAAAATCCGTATGATCTCAAGGAAGGAGACCGGATCTGCCTATACCACGGGGGTGGAACCAAGAAAATTCCTCTGCGTTTGATTTCCCCCCAGGTTACCGGGAGTGAAGCGCCCTTCGCGATCTTTTCCCCCATCGACGCCGCCGGGTTCGTCAGGCCGGAACCGGCCAAACCGATCGGATCTCTTTTCAAGGTGATCGGAGACAAGATCATCATCGCCGATGGAGACGAGGTCTTTCTCTGGAAGACGGAAGGCGAGCCCTTTGAAGCCGGCGGCCGTTACACGGTCTTTAGAACCCAGCCCATCCCCGGTTCCCTGGCGCCGCCCGGGCTGGGAGTCCATCATTATTTGACCGGCGTGGTGGAAGTCACCGACGTCAAGCCACAATATGCCGTGGCCACCGTCATCAAATCCTACCGGCAGATCAAGATCAACGACCTCATCATGCCTTATGAAAAACGCACCCCCATCATCACACTGGCCCGGTGTCAAAAAGGACTTAGCGGAACCATCGTGGCCTCGGAAGAAAATCTCGAACTCATGGGGGACGGGCATATCGCCTTCATCGACAAGGGGCGTCGGGACGGGGTCGAAGCCGGTCAACAGTATCTGATCTGCGAATATGACAAGAGGATTAAACCCGAAACTAAACAGGAGGTGACGGTCGGCCCCATCGATTTCGGGACCATCCTGGTGCTGTTGGCCGAGGAGGGGGTCGCCACCGTGGCGATTACCCAGACGGACAGAAAGGTTTCCGCAGGCTATCGGTTCCGCGCTCCGTCCCTGATGGAATAGGCCGCATTTTCCTCACGACGGAAGGTCGATCAGCTCTGCTCCCAGGTCACCCGCAGCACTTCCTGGTAGGTGGTGACACCCGAGAGCATCTGCCGGATGGAATTTTCCCTCATGGTCACCATCCCCTCCCGCTTGGCAATGGCCTGGATGGTGCTTATGTCTGCATTGGGGACGATGAGCTTCTTGATGGACTCGGTGCAGGGTAATACCTCAAAGATCGCTGTGCGTCCCAGGTAGCCGGTTCCGCGGCACTTCAGACACCCCTTCCCGCGTTTTATACGGATGCGCCCATCCTTCCCGGGATCGAGTCCCATCTCCCTGAGTTCCGAAGCCTCCATTTCAAAGGTTTCCACGCAATAGTTACAGATTTTCCTCACCAGGCGCTGTCCCAGGATTCCGATGAGCGTGGATTGGATTAAAAACGGCGGGACACCCAGCTCCAAAAGCCGTGTGATGGCCGAGGCCGCATCATTGGTGTGCAAGGTGGAAAGAACCAGATGTCCGGTTAGTGCGGCCTGGACCGCGTTTTCCGCAGTTTCCAGATCCCGCATTTCACCGATCATGATGATGTCCGGATCCTGACGCAGGATGTTGCGCAGAATGGAGGAAAAAGTGATTCCGGCCAGGGGCTGAACCCCGATTTGGTTAAAGGACTCGTGCACCATTTCAATGGGGTCTTCTACGGTGGTGACATTGACCTCGGGCGAAGAGATGGTCCTCAAAGTGGAATACAGGGTCGTCGATTTGCCGCTTCCGGTGGGGCCGCATACCAGGACGATGCCGTGGGGCTTGTTGATGAAATGGTTGAAGCGGATCAGGTCGGTGGCGGAAAAGCCCAAATTGTCCAGATCCTGAAACAGGATATCCGGATCCATGATACGCAGCACGATCTTTTCTCCGAACGCCACCGGAATGGTGGAAACCCGGATCTCCACCTCCACATCCCCCCTGTCCATCTTAATGCGGCCGTCCTGGGGCCGGCGCTTCTCCGCCATGTCCATCCGGGACAGGGTTTTGATCCGGCTCACGATGGCCGAATGAACGGCCTTGGGCAGATCATAGACGTTGTGCAGCATCCCGTCGATGCGCATCCGCACCTTACTGGTGTTGCGCTTGGGCTCGATATGGATGTCGCTGGCGCGTTGTTCAAAGGCGTAGATGAAGAGGTAATTCACCGCGTTGACGATGTGCTGGTCTGTGGAGGGAAGCTCGTCGGCGGACCTCAATTTGACGTACTGCTCCAGATTCCCGAGGTCCACCATGGGGCCGGTATACTGGATCTCGGCTTCCGAGATGGAGCGCTTGAATCCGAAAAATTCCTGGATGAGTTTGACGATATCGCTCTTGGGACTCACGACGGGGTTGACCTTCATGAGGCTGGCCCGGGTAATGTCATCCAGGGCCTCCATGTTGAAGGGGTTTGGGGTCGCCACGGTCAGGGTGCCGTCTTTCACTCCGATGGGGAGGACCAGGTGGCGCATGGCGAACGTACGGGGAATGGTGGTGGTCACCAGGTTGAGATCGAGTTTGAGCGGATCGATTTTTTTATAGGGAATCTTCCAGGCCTGGGCCATCGCCTCGTAGATGGTCTCTTCATCCAGCTTCAGGGCGGAATTGTCGGCCCGCTCCATGTTCAGGGTCGCAATCAGATCCACTGAGTCGAATCCATCAGCGGCATGTCCTGCAGATGTCGGATGAGACCCCTTCACATCCGTCTGGCGTTCCCGCTTTTTATAGAGGGTCACTCCTTTGGTCAGGATATGTTGGGCTTGAGGTTTGGAGATCAGACCTTTCTTATACAAGATCTCACAGACGGAGCGGATAGATAAGGGGGCTTTATCGCCGTTTGAAGGAAGCATTCCCATTCACCTTAAGTAATTATTTATCGGACACCCTGCATAAAGTCAACCCTCGTGCGCCGCCGTATTCACCGGATATCAGATCCCCCATCCATCCGGTTAAAGACAGATGGGGAGGAAAGTGCCCGGGATCTTAACACGGCTTCGATATGGCAGATAAAAGTACCTGGGCATTAACGCACAAGAAATTCAACGGCGTTTTGAAAGAGGCGGATTCCCAGGTTACGGGGGAAACTTGTCGGATGCCCCCGACGTTTGCTGATCTCCTTTTCCATCGTCCATTCGGGATGGTTGGACAGGTGGTTAAAGCCTTCCGGGTGGGGCATGAGGCCGAAGACCCGACCGGTGGGGTCGCAGATCCCGGCGATGTCCTCCAGGGAGCCGTTGGGATTTTCGGGGAAACGGCCTTTGGCCGGGGTCCCATCAGGAAGGGCATAACGCAAGACGACCTGTTTGCTTTCATTAAGACGCTTCAGGGTAGAAGGATCGGTGAAAAACTTGCCTTCCCCATGCCGGATGGGAAGTTCCAGGCGATCCAAACCCTGTGTAAAGACGCAAGGAGATTTTGGATTGACCTGCAATGCGACCCAGTCGTCTCTGAAATTGCCGCAGTCATTGCCTACCAAAGCCACGGAGCGGCGCCGGTAGTCGCTTTCCAGCCCCGGCAAAAGACCCAGGTTGACCAGGGCCTGAAACCCGTTGCAGATTCCGATGACCAGGCCTCCTTTCCGGATGAACTCGATCAACGATCCGCCGATGTGGGTGCCCATGCGAACCGCCTGGATCACGCCGGCGCCGTGGTCGTCGCCCCACGAAAATCCGCCCACAAAGGCCAGGATTTGATAGTCCCCAATGGAAACGGACCCGTCAATCAGGGAATTGATATGGACCCTTTCCGCATCAGCCCCTGCAAGGCCGAAAGCATAAGCGGTCTCGTGGTCGCAGTTGAGGCCGTACCCGGCAAGGACCAATACTTTGACGCGCCTCATATCAGGCCTCCAAAGGGCTTCTTCCAGGCCTCTTTAAGATGGAATATATCGGCTTCGATCCGGATCCGGCCGTCGAGTCCGAAGATTTTCAAAACCGGGTCCTGTGTGACGCGCCCCACGCAGGCACAGGGAAGATCCGCAAAGAGCGCCTCGAAAGCGTCTCGTTTTCCCGGATCCAGGGTGACGATGAAACGGCCGGCGGATTCGGAAAAAAGAATCGCGTCGTTTCGGGTGACCCCTTCCGCAGGAACCTGTCTGAGATCGATTTCCATCCCCAGACAGCCGGCCATAGCAACCAGAGCCAGGTGCACGCCCAGCCCTCCTCGGTAGATCCCGTGGACCGATGCCGCAAGCCCTCCTGAAACGGCTGCTTCCAGGGCCCAGTAAAGAGGAATCAGCCTTTCGGGCCGAACCTGGGGCACATTGAGGCCGATATAACCGAAGCGCTCGTAATACTCCGAAGCGCCCAGTTCATCATGGGTGACGCCGATCACATACACCAGGTCCCTGGGGAGCTTGCAGTCCATGGTCACGCACTTTTCGATGTCGTCGATGACGCTTACGGCCGAGAATTGAAGGGTCGGAAGCGCCGACACCTTATGCGTTTCGCCGTATCTTCCCGGCAGGTGTCCGTCCACGTACATGCTGTCTTTTCCGGAAAGCAGGGGGATCCCGAAGGCTTCGCACATCGTTTTCAGGGCCCTGCAGGAACGTACCAATTGGGCGGCCTTGAACTTGCCGTCCGGGTTGTCGATGGGATGATACTGGATATTGGGCCAGCAGAAATTATCCACGCCGCCGATATGATCCAGAGTCCCGCCTACGGAAAGGACCCGGCGCACCGCCTCATCGATGCCGCAGGCCGTCATGGCATAGGCGTCGATTTGCGAGTAGGTGGGAAGGAGGGCCTGGGCAAAGGCCAGCCCGGCAAAAGATTTCAAATCCGGCCGAATGACCGCCGCGTCGCCGGGGACATTCCGCTGTCTGCCTACCAAGGGTTTGATGACGCTGGTCCCCTGGACCTCATGGTCGTACTGCCGGACGATCCACTCCTTGGAACAGACATTGGGCCTTGCCAGCATATCGTTCAATAACACCGAGAAATCCTCCGGCTCCCTGAGGACCGGTTCGAAAAGCCCCCGCTGACTCGGGGGAACCCATTCGGCATCAAACTCCCACTGGGGGAATCCGCCGGTCAAAAGATCCAGGTCCACGTAGGCGCAGGGCTTGTCATCGTAAGTAATATGCAGCTTTCCCGAATCGGTATAATTTCCGATGACCGTGCTTTCCACGGCATGCTTCTTGGACAGAGTCATGAATCGATCCAGATCTTCCGGCCGGACAGCCACGGTCATGCGCTCCTGGGATTCTGAAACCCAGATCTCCCATTGATCGAGTCCCGCGTATTTCAGGGGGACTTTTTCCAGCTCGATCCTGCACCCTCCGGAAAACCGGGCCGACTCCCCAACGGAAGACGAAAGACCGCCTCCCCCGTTGTCGGTGATGAACTGAATCAGCCCCTCGTCCCGGGCCTCCAGAAGAAAATCGTGCATCTTTTTCTGCGTATAGGGATCGCCGATCTGGACGTGCCCTGCGGGTGTATGCTCTGAAAAAGATTCGGAGGAAGCCGTAACGCCGTGGATGCCGTCTTTCCCGACCCGACCGCCGCACATGATGACAAGATCTCCCGGTTCAATGCTCTTTTTTTCGGCCGGTTCACCCTTCACGGTTTGAGGCATGAGCCCGAGGGCGGTGACGAAAACCAGGCATTTGCCCATGTACCCTGTATGAAAAAAGACCTGGCCGAAGGCGGTGGGAATACCGCTCTTGTTCCCGCCGTCCCGGACCCCTTCGATGACCCCGTCCAAAAGACGCCTGGGGTGCAGCCGGGGCTTGAGCTCGCCGTTGTAATCTCGGTGCCCCACGCAGAACCCGTAGCTTCCCATGATCAGCTTCGACCCCTTTCCGGTCCCCATGGGATCCCGGTAGATCCCCACGATCCCCGTGAGGGCGCCGCCGTAGGCCTCCATGTTGGAGGGTGAATTGTGCGTCTCGCCGGTAATGACGTAATGATAATCCGCGTTGAGCCGGCCCACACCTGCGTTGTCCCATAAAACCGAAATCACCCAGGGTTTTTCCTTCATCAAAGCTACGGTGGGCGCTTCGATGAAGGTCTTGAAAAGGTTGTCCACGATCTCTTTTCGACCGGTGGAAAAATCCGTGTAGCGGAACAGGCCCCGGAACGTGTTATGGTTGCAATGATCGCTCCGGGCCTGAGAAATGTATTCGATCTCTACATCCGTGGGATCCGAAAGCCCGACGGCAGCCCTTTGTTCCCTCACCGCCTCATCCAGGAAATAAGCCCGGATGGTGGGAATATCGTTGGGGTTGAGCGCCAGGTTGCGCTTCCGGCTGATCTCGGCAAGCTTCGCGTCGCTTTCGATGGGGATCACGGTCACCGTGGGCACATGATCCAGCACCACCTTCGGGATGATCCATCCGATACCGGATTTTTTATCCCATGCGTCCTTATGGAAAAGCTTCCACTGCTGGATGATATCGTTCGCTAAAAGCTCCGAGGCGATGCGCTCCATATCCGCCCGATTCAAATCGTTTCCCATCACGCAATATCGCCTGGAGGTGTAAATGGCCTCTTCCGGCAAAAAGCGTATTCCCAGGACATCTTCGACGGCCTCCATGGCGGTGCTTCCCGGATTGTCCCTGACCCCAGGCCGGTAACCGACCCAGATGCCCCAGTCAAAAGGGATTAAAAGCGGTTCAAAGGATGAAATTTGGATGACCGGATTGGTGAAAATCTCGTCTTTGATCCGGCTCAATTGCTTTTCCGAAAAATCGGCGTCGAGGGTCAGCACATGAATCACCCGGACGCTCTCCAAGCGGATGCCGAAATAGTCGAAGGCTTTTTTACAGATAGCCGCACCAATAGGATCCCTCAGGTCGGGCTTCAGAGCAATTTCCAGCCGGTGCGGCATCGGAGTCTCCACTCAGCTGAATAGGATACGAGCGATGTCGTTGTAAAAAACAAAGATCATTAAAAGGACGAGAACAAAGATGCCGACCCGTTGAGCCATCTCGCGCATCTTCATACTCACCGGTCTTCCAATAACAGCCTCGATGAAGAAAAACATCAGGTGTCCGCCGTCCAGAACCGGGATCGGCAAAAAATTGATAACGGCCAGGTTGACGCTGATCAAAGCAATGAAAAAAATGAGGGCCTCGGCCCCGGCCCTTGCTTGCTCGCCGGCCATCTGAGCGATCATGATGGGCCCGCCCAGGGTCTTGACGGAAAGGGTGCCCTGGATAAGCTTGACAATGCTCACGAGGGTCAGTTTAGCCACGATGTACGTCTGGGTTATGCTTTTCGTGACAGCCCCGAAAAATCCGAGAGCCAACCGCTCGGTTTCTCCTGCCGCTACGATGCCGATCGTGTGGCGGTCGATGGCCTCGCCGAAAATGGTCGCAGAGGAGGTGAGTTCCGGTGTGACCTCCAGCTCGACATGAGCCCCATGCCGATCAATCGTGATGCGTAACCGTTTCCCTTTGCTGGTTGAAATCTTTTCGGCCATCTCTTCCCAGGTGGTCACCGCCTGACCGTCGATGGCCAGAACCCAATCCCTTGCCTGAAATCCTGCGGCGGATGCAGGGGATCCCTGGTTCACCTTTCCCACAACCGGCTTGAGGATATACATCCCGGAAATCCAAAAGATGGCAAAAAAGATGATCACGGCCAGAAGCAGATTGAACACGGGACCGGCCGCAACGATGAGCATTCTTTTGAGGACATGTTTATGGGTGAAGGAAATAGGGATGTCGGCCGGGTCGATCTCGGCATCCGGTTCTTCCCCGACCATCTTGACATATCCGCCCAAAGGGATGGCCGAAAACCGATACTCCGTGATCCCGACCGTTTTACCCAGAATCTTGGGCCCGAATCCCAGGCTGAATTTTTCCACGCCCACTCCGAAAAACCGGGCCATTAAAAAATGCCCCAGTTCGTGGAAAAAAACCAAAACACCCAAAACAATAATAAATGCGAAGGCGTTTCCCATGGTTCCGCGATCAACAGCTCCTGATACCGGTTTGGACTTCTGCTCTTGCCCGTTCCCGTGCCCAGCGATCCGCCGCAATAATATCCGTCAACTCCGGATCCGAAACAATCCGATGCTCTGCAAGGGTCTTTTGAATGATCTCCGGTATGTCCAGGAACCCGATATTTGCGTTAAGAAAAGATTCCACCGCCACTTCGTTGGCCGCGTTGAGAACCGCCGGCATTGATCCTCCGGCCTTGCATGCGGCATAGGCCAAACCCAGGCACGGGAATCGTTCCGTGTCCGGTTTCTCAAAGTTGAGCACGCCGATACGATCAAAGTACAAGGACGGCTGATTCAAAGGGAGTCGTTCCGGGTAGGAAAGGGCATAGGCGATGGCGCCTTTCATATCCGGCACGGAAAGCTGGGCCATGACGGCGCCGTCCCGATAGGAAACCATGGAGTGCAACACACTCTGGGGATGGATTACCACCTCGATCCGGTCGATGGAGACTCCGAAAAGGTGATGGGCTTCCAGTACCTCGAGCCCCTTGTTCATCAGTGTAGAAGAGTCGATGCTGATTTTTTTCCCCATGGCCCATGTAGGATGATGGAGGGCATCTTCAGGCCGGATGCTCGCAAATTCGGAAAACGGCCGGTGTACAAAAGGACCGCCGGAGGCGGTGATGATGATCTTTTCCAGATCTTCCCGCCGCTGGCCCGAAAGGCACTGGAAAATGGCGCTGTGTTCGCTGTCCACCGGGAAAATGCGCACCCCTTTTTCAGCAGCCAGGCCCATGACGATGCGGCCGGCCATCACCAGGGTCTCCTTGTTGGCCAAGGCGATGTCTTTTCCGGCCTCGATGGCCGCCATCGTGGGCATCAGACCGGCCGCACCCACCATGGCCGCAAGCACCATGTCGACATCCTCGTGTGTCGCAGCCGCCGTATAGCCTGCCTCTCCCCATTCGATTCGCGTAGATGATTTGGCCGGGATCTGTTTCTTCAACCTCTGGGCGGTCGATTTGTCATAGACCACAGCCAGCTTGGGCGCAAATTCCGCGATCTGGGACGCCAGCCGGTCCACGTTGTTCTTGGCGGCCAAAGCAACCACATTGAAGCGTTCCGGAAACATGCGCACGATGGACAATGCGTTGGTCCCAATGGAACCGGTGGATCCAAGTATGGAAAGGCGCTTCATCGCAGCAGATATTCCTTGAATAGATACCCAACGGGCGCCGCAAACAGCAGGGCGTCGATGCGGTCCAACAGGCCGCCGTGGCCCGGGAAAATCCCGCCGGAGTCCTTGACTTTAGCGGCCCGCTTGAGCATCGACTCGAAGAGGTCTCCCAGCTGGGCAACGATTCCTAAGGTGATAAAAAAGACAGCGGACAGACCCAGGGGCAGTTCCGGAAGGAAAATGATTTGAATCAAAAGGCCCACCACCAGGTTGGACGCTAAGCCTCCCACCCCACCCTCAATAGTCTTCTTCGGGCTGATGGAGGGGCAAAGTTTATGCTTTCCGAGATAGGTGCCCACATAAAACGCGCCGATATCCCCGGCAAAGACGACGGCAAGCATCAAATAGATCCATACCACCCCTTTATCGCCGTTTCGGATGAGCACCAGGAACGCAAGAAAAACCGGAACATAAAGCATGGTGAAGGTTTGTCTGAAGACCGGTTCCAGCACACTGCCTTCGCCGTCAAATTGCGTCATGACTATCAAGCCTGCGACCATCAGGTTCAGCGCATAAAAAATCATCATCAGCGGCGCTCCCCGAAAAGCCCCACATACAATTAAGGGCCCGGCGCCATAGGCCAGGATCCTAAGCGGTATGCCCGAACCTGCCTGTCCCGGATCGGATTCGGAGTCCCGGGATCCATGTCCGGAAAACAAAAGTCGGAAACACTCATGAACCCCGAGCATGGAAATGGCGGCAACCACAAGCGTAAACAGGGTAACGCCGCCCCAGGATATCAACCCCACCAGGAATGGAAGAGCCGTAAGGCCTGTGATCCAGCGCGTTTTATGCATTTTTTTAAATCGTCAGGCGCCTGTCTTACCAAAGCGCCGCTCCCGCTTTTGAAAATCCCTGAGTATGGCGATGTATTCTTCTTTTGAAAAGTCCGGCCACAATGTGGACGTAACGAAAATCTCGGTGTAGGCGATTTGCCAGAGGAGGAAATTGCTCACCCGCATCTCGCCGCCGGTTCGGATTAAAAGGTCCGGATCCGGCATCCCCCGGGTGTAAAGATGATCGCCGATGAAATCGTCCGTGATTTGTTCCGGGTCAAGTTCGTTTTTTTGAACCTTTGAAACGATGCCGCGGACCGCTCTGACGATCTCCGCTCTCCCCCCGTAGCTTAAAGCCAGATTGAGAATCATTCCCGTGTTATGCTGGGTGGTCGTCATGGCTTTTTCCAGAGTCGAACGGACATCGGCGGGAAGATGATCGATCTGTCCAATGGCGTTGAGACGGATACCGTTTTCCAGCATTTCCTGCTGTTCTGACTCTAGAAATCGCTTTAACAGTGTCATGAGGGCGGCAATCTCCGTTTCAGGCCGCTCCCAGTTCTCCGTGGAAAAAGCATACAGCGTCAGATAGGGGATGCCGAGTTCCCGGCTGGTTCGTACGACGGTGCGTACGGTGTCGGCCCCTTTTTCATGCCCCCGGATGCGGTTGAGCATCCTTTTTCGGGCCCAACGGCCATTGCCGTCCATGATCATGGCCACATGCCGGGGAAGAAGCGAACCATCGAGCCGAGGAGCATTGGGGACGGCAGGATCAGAATTCAAGGATCTCCTTCTCTTTTTCCTTATAAATGACGTCCACCTGCTTGATCTGTTCGTCCGTGATCTTCTGGATCTCTGTCTGGGCCCGGAAGGCGTCGTCTTCGGAAATATCACCGTCTTTTTTCAGGCTTTTCACCAGTTCGTTGGAATCCCGACGGATATTGCGGATGGTTACCTTGTATTCTTCGCACAGCTTTGACACGGTCTTGACGAGTTCCTTCCGCCGCTGTTCGGTGAGGGGAGGGATGGCAATCCGGATGATCCGGCCATCGGAAGTCGGCGTGAGCCCCAGGTCGGATCTGAGGATGCCCTTTTCGATCTCCTTGATGACGGTGGTGTCCCATGGCTGAATCGTGATCAATCGGCTTTCCGGAACCGAAAGCGTCGCCACCTGGTTCAGCGGCGTCTTGGTACCGTAATAATCGACCCGAATCCCGTCCAAAAGGGAAAGGGAAGCTCGTCCGGTCCGGATCCGCATCAACTCATTCTTGAGGGCGACATGCGTTTTGCCCATTCGATCTTTCGTTTCTTCGAATATTTCTTCCAGCATGGTATGTCTCCCGCTTTTAGTGTTCTTTTTTCAACCGGTTCAGCACCCGGTTTTGGGAAGCATCGGCTAAGGAAAATCGTTTAGATGATCCGGGTCCCCACCTGTTCCCCGCACACCACCTTACGGATGTTCCCTTTCCCTTTAAGATTAAAAATAACAAGAGGCAGCCGATTGTCCATAGCCAGGGAGATGGCCGTCATATCCATGACGCCGAGTCGTTTCTCCAGAACCTCCTGATAGGTGATCCGCTGGATGAAGCGGGCGTCCTTGTGGGTGGCCGGATCCGCATCATACAGGCCATCCACCTTGGTGGCCTTCAGCAGTACCTCGGCATGGATTTCCTTGGCCCTCAGCACCGCCGCGGTATCCGTAGTAAAATAAGGGTTTCCGGTACCGGCGGCAAAAATGACCGCCCTTCCTTTTTCCATGTGGCGCATGGCCCGTCGCAAGATGAAGGGCTCGGCCACTTCCGGTATGGAGATAGCTGTCTGGACCCGCGTTTGAATCCCCCGCTTTTCCAGGGCGTCCTGGAGGGCGAGGCTGTTGATGACCGTGGCCAGCATGCCCATTTTATCCGCCGATACCCGATCCATGCCATGTGCGCTTGCGACGTTGCCCCTTAAAAAATTTCCACCCCCGACAACCAGGGCGATTTCCACTCCCAGGTCGAAGATGGAACGCACTTCGTCGGCCACGTAAGTCAGCATTTCCGGGCTGATCCCGAACCCCTGCTCTCCCATTAAAGCCTCGCCGCTTAGCTTGAGCACGAGGCGTTTATAGTGCGGCATTGCCATCGACTTATTCTTCTCCGAGCTGGTACCGGGCGTATCTTTTAACGGTGATGTTTTCCCCGATTTTTCCGATCAGTTCATTGAGGACATCCGATATGGTCAGGTTCGGGTCCCGCACATACGGTTGAGTCAACAGACAATTGTCCTTGAAGAATTTGTTGAGTTTCCCTTCGGCGATCTTTTCCGCCACCTGGGCCGGTTTTCCCAGTTCCGCCGCCTGAGCTTTATAGATTTCCTTTTCTTTAGCGATGATCTCCTCCGGAACTTCCTCAGGCCGGATGCTCACCGGATTGGCGGCAGCGATGTGCATGGCGATGTTCTTGGCAAATTCCTGGAACGAGTCGTTTTTAGCCACGAAATCGGTTTCACAGTTGACCTCCACCATGACGCCGATCTTCCCGCCCATGTGAATGTAGGAATAAATTACACCGGCTGACGTCGCCCTCCCGGCCCTTTTTTGGGCCGTAGCCAGCCCTTTCTTCCGTAAAAAATCGATGGCTTTTTTCTGGTCACCCCCGGTTTGGCTGAGGGCTTCCTTGCAATCCATCATTCCTGCACCGGTCATCTCCCGGAGTTCCTTGACCATTGTCGCGCTGATGGTTGACATGATTATTCTCCTGTTTCGTATGACTCGTCGCTTTCCTGGTTTTCATCTTCTTCCGACTCCGCAATGGGCTTTCCGGTGGTACGCTTGATGATCTCGATCACCGGCCCGTCGGTTCCGTTAGAGATGATCTTCCGTTCACCGGGCTTCAAGTCCACGGCTGCCGGAATTTCTGGTTTGTCCATATCGGCCTTGTCCGCCTGGGCATGAACCTTTTCCTGGTGTTTGGCCCTGCCCTCGATGCAGGCATCGGCGATACGGGAAGTGATCAGCCGGATGGCCCGAATGGCATCATCGTTTCCGGGAATAATGTAATCGACTTCATCCGGGTCGCAGTTGGTATCAACGACGGCAACGATGGGGATTCCCAGGCGCCTCCCTTCCCTCACGGCGATGGCCTCGTTCTTCGTGTCCACGACGAAAATAGCGCCGGGAAGGGTGGTCATTTTCTGGATCCCCCCCAGGTTGCTATCCAATTTCACCCTTTCCTTCTCAAGCTTCAACCGCTCTTTTTTGGGGAACAGATTTATGGATCCGTCGTTGATGATGGTGTTGAGGTGGTTGAGACGCTCAATGCCTTGTTTGATGGTTTGAAAGTTCGTGAGCATCCCTCCAAGCCACCGGTTATGCACATAGAACATCTCACACCGGTTGGCCTCTTCGTAGATGGCCTCCCGCGATTGCTTCTTGGTCCCCACGAAAAGCACGGAGCGGCCTTCGGAAACGGTGTCCACTACGAAATCGTAGGCGGGCTTGAACATGTGAACGGTTTTTTGGAGATCGATAATATAAATGCCGTTTCTGGAACCGAAGATATACGGCTTCATCTTGGGGTTCCACCGTTTGGTCTGATGACCGAAATGGACCCCCGCTTCCAAGAGTTCCTTCATCGTTACGTACGCCATGAGTTTCTCCTTTTCGCTTTGGTTTTTCCTTCGCCGGTCTCCACCCCACCTTCCACTTCCCCCTTGGGAAGCACCCGGAGAGCGGGTCCACCGGCGTGTGTGCTTAAAACAGATATGTATAATAAAACATCGCTTTTTTTGCAATAAATTTTTTGTATTGTTTTTTTCTTTACCGCTTTTCTAAAAAAACGATCCGGTCCCACCCGTTGTAGTCCCTGATGAAAAGCGGGTCATTGTACTTCCCGCTTTCTTTAGCCAACGTCTTGACATCGGTTCTCTGATCGAATCCGATTTCCACGAGCAATACGCCGCCGGGCTTCAGGGAGGCATGCGCCTGAAGAAGGATGAGACGAACCGCCTCCAGGCCGTCGGCGCCCCCGTCGAGGGCGCGCCGGGGTTCATAACCGATTTCCGGTTGCAGCTTCTCCATAACCACCGAGCGCACATAGGGCGGGTTTGAAACGATCGCATCGAACGATTCTCCGGTTTCTCTGAACGGCAAAAACCAGTCTCCGCAAACAAATTGAATCCGATCTTTAACCCCTTGATTTTCTGCGTTTTGCCGGGCCACCCGAAGCGTCGGCAATGAAACATCGGATGCAAAAACACTGGCTTTTTGCGTATGCACGGCCAGGGCGATGGCAATGGCGCCGCTACCGGTTCCCAAATCCAGGACACGTGCCCCTTGACCGATCTCATCTCCCGGACCCGAGAGCCATTTCAAGGCAGCATCCACCAGATGTTCTGTCTCGGGTCTGGGAATCAGCACATCCCGGCTTACAGAAAAGTCCATCCCATAAAACTCCTTGGATCCGACTATGTAAGCTGCCGGTTCTCCGCCTGCCCTTCTAGAAACGGCCTCCTTGAACCGCGCCAGTTCATCGGCGGTCACCGGCTGGTCATAACGCACGTAAAGATCAATCCGCTCCAATCCCAGTATGTGGGATAGAAGGATTTCAGCGGAAGCCCTCGGGCTTTCGATTAGGCCTTCCTTAAAGAAAACGCTCGTCCGATTCAGGAGGGCGTGCACCGTCCAGGTTACGGTATTCGATAGGTTCTCGGTCATGATTGAGTATTTTGGGGAAATCATCGGATGTCGGTGTGGAGATTTAAGACGCTGCATTCCCGCCACAACGAAGCGGAAAATACGCATTCCGTTGGAGTTGAAACGACGGAACAAGGAGCGGATCCCTCGGAATCCGTAACCTTCTTAATCCATAGAAGCCTCGATCCCTTGAACCCTCGACCCTTTTTCTCCCTTCAGGGCCTGGGCCTGATAGAAGGTCATTAGTTCTTCGATCAAAAGATCGACTCCCCCTTGCAGGATGCTCTCCAGTCTGTAAAGGGTCAATCCGATCCGATGGTCCGTTACCCGCCCCTGAGGGAAATTATAGGTCCGGATCCGTTCGCTGCGGTCGCCGCTTCCGACCTGACTTTTCCGCTCTTCGGAAATCTTTTCGCTTTGTTCCCGGATCATCTGATCCAGGAGTCGTGCTCTGAGGACTTTCAAAGCCTTATTCTTGTTTTTCAGTTGGGATTTTTCATCCTGGCAGATGACCACCAATCCCGTAGGAAGATGCGTGATCCGCACCGCCGAATCGGTGGTGTTCACCGACTGCCCCCCGGGGCCGCCGGAACGATAAACGTCCACCCGGAGGTCGTTTGGATCAATGGTAACTTCCACCTCTTCGGCTTCGGGAAGAACGGCGACGGTCACGGCGGATGTATGAATCCGGCCTTGGGCCTCTGTTTCAGGAACTCGTTGGACCCGGTGCGTGCCGCTTTCGAATTTCAATCGGCTGTAGGCCCCTCTTCCCTGGATCAGGGAGATGACTTCTTTCAGACCCCCGGTGCCGGTAGGATGATGGCTCAGCACTTCGACTTTCCAACCCTGATTTTCAGCGTACCGGCTATACATCCGAAACAGATCCCCCGCAAAAAGCGCCGCCTCTTCACCGCCGGTCCCGGCTCGGATTTCCATGATGACATTCTTTTCGTCTTTGGCGTCTTTCGGGATCAACAGATGTTTGAGCCGGCTCTCAAGGTCTGCCTTCCGGGTATTCAGCCTTTCGATATCGTCCCGGGCAAGTTCCCGGATCTCCGGATCGTCTTCATTAAACAGGCCGGTGCTGTTCTCGATGTCCTTGATCGTTTTGGTGTATTCGCGGTAGAGGGTGACGATCTTATTCAGTTCCGCGTGCTCCCGGACATAATTCTGGTAATGCTCCCGGTCGCGGACGATGACCGGATCGCTCATCTGTTTCTCGATGGCTAAAAAACGTTCTTCAACCCCTTGGAGCTTCTCTAACATGATTCCTTGATGGGTCGACCTTCAGAGGCTTGATGTGGTCCTGGGAGATAAAAAGGTGAAAAAATTCTGTCAGGCTTGTTTCTGCAATTCCTTGAATTTCGAGTATTTTTTTTTGAACCGCTCGATCCGACCGGCGGAGTCTACCAGCTTCTGCTTCCCGGTGAAAAAAGGGTGGCACTTAGAACAGATTTCCACACGGATTTCCGACTTGGTGGAGCCGATCTCAAATGTGTTTCCACAGGCGCAAGTCACTCTTGTTTTGAAATACTGGGGATGGATACCCTCTTTCATCTCTTTCATACCTTCCTTTTTAAGAATTACGAATTCATGGCAGCCATAAATGCTTTATTATTTTCCGTTCCGCGCATTTTTTCAAGCAAAAATTCAAGAGCATCTACCGGGTTGAGGGAGGAAAGGAGCTTCCGGAGTATCCAGACCCGGTTCAACGTCCCGGAATCCAGGAGGAGTTCCTCTTTGCGGGTCCCGGATCTGTTGATGTCGATGGCGGGGAAAATTCGCCGATCCGAAATCCGCCGATCCAGCTGCAACTCCAGATTTCCAGTCCCCTTGAACTCTTCAAAGATCACTTCGTCCATGCGACTGCCGGTGTCTATGAGAGCCGTGGCAATGATGGTGAGGCTCCCGCCTTCTTCGATGTTTCTTGCCGCTCCGAAGAACCGCTTCGGTCTTTGGAGAGCATTGGAATCCACACCGCCGGAGAGGATCTTACCGGAAGGCGGCACTACCGAGTTGTATGCACGCGCCAAGCGGGTAATGCTGTCCAAAAGGATCACCACATCCTTCTTGTGCTCCACCAGCCGTTTGGCTTTCTCGATCACCATCTCCGCCACCTGAACATGCCGTTCCGCAGGTTCGTCGAAGGTGGAACTGATGACCTCGCCGTCCACGGAACGCTGCATGTCGGTCACTTCTTCCGGCCGCTCGTCAATGAGCAACACGATCAAAAAGATATTTTTGTGGTTGCTGGTAATGCTGTTGGCGATGTTTTGCAGAAGCATGGTTTTTCCGGACCTGGGGGGCGAGACAATGAGCCCTCGCTGACCGAAGCCGATGGGTGTCAACAAATCCATGATCCGCATGGAGTAATTCTCGGCATCGACCTCCAGATTGATCTTCCGGTTGGGATACAGGGGTGTGAGGTTGTCAAACAGGATCTTTTCCCGGGATGCCTCCGGATCCTCGAAATTAATGGATTCCACCTTGAGGAGGGCGAAGTAGCGTTCCGATTCCTTGGGCTGCCGGATCTGTCCGGATACCGTATCCCCGGTCCTCAAGTTGAACCTGCGGATCTGGGAAGGGGAGACGTAAATGTCATCCGGTCCCGGCAGGTAATTGGAATCGGGCGCCCGCAAAAAGCCGAACCCGTCCGGCAGAATCTCGAGGGTCCCTTCACCATAAATCGATCCATTCTTCTCTACCTGCGCCTGAATCAGGCCGAAAATCAGATCATGCTTACGCATTCCCCCCACGCCGGGAATGTTGTATTCCTTGGCTAACTGTGCCAATTCGCTGATTTTTTTGTCTTTTAGCTCCGAAATGTTCATACGGCACGACCTCACTTATATCATGTTTATCATGGGTCCCGGTTTACGGGCATTATCGTCTTAACGGGTGCGATGCGGATACGCGACTGAAGGCCCCTGCTTCAATCAAAGGCAATCTCTGAATAAGGCCATGGACGCAGCGAAACCGAATATCCTGCCGAAAAAATTGCTTTCTTGACTAAAACGAATGGAACAGATTCCATTGCAGTATAGACTGAGGGGCTTTGTACTTTATGATTGCCTAAAACCGAAGTATTTTACCGAAAATGTTATTATCCAAAGGCGGGATTGTTGCCTTATTTTGGTCTTTCCCTATCCGATGATTTCAAGCCTGTCAAGTGATTTCGGTATCTTTGGAATATTTTTTATTCAAAATAAAAAAAATATGGTCCACCGAGCAATGGAGTTTCTTAATGCTATCTGTATTGATAATTACGAAATCGGATCGGTCAATCTTTCTTTCATCGGAAATCTGGGTCTTCAGGAGTAACTCGGCCTCCTTTTCAGATACGGCATCCCTTTTGGACAATCGTTTTTTTTGAAGTCTCTCCCCGGCCATGACTAGGATCACGGCGTCAAAAGCATCTTCCATTTTGGATTCAAAAAGGAGGGGGACTTCCACAACCACAAAAGGGGCCTTATCGGAATCCATCCCTGAAACCTGGGCTTTTAAAAGATGACCGATTTCCGGATGGAGGATTTCTTCCAGAATGCGCCGGTCAGAATCGTCCCGGACGACTTTCTGGCGAAGGGCTCTTCGGTTGAGGGTTCCATCCGGATTAAGGACCTTTTGACCGAAGTGTTTGACGATCTTTTTGAGGGCCGTCCCAGAGGGTGAAACGGCCTTGCGGGCCAAACCATCCAAGTCGATCACCGGGACGCCCAGACGTTCAAAGCGCCGGCACACCATGGATTTGCCCGTACCCGCACTGCCGGTAACGGCCACCTGAAAAGGTTTGCCTCTGCCGTTTGGTTTTTGTAACTTGTTTTGGCGAGTTCGATGCACTAATGTGCTTTCATCTGTTCAGGTTATAATCCTTGACCCTTTGAAATAAATTTATTCTTCCAACGGCGAGGGCTTTTCCCCGATCTCCAAACGGGTTAAATATGAAAATTGAAGGTCTACAAATACCTTTCGATGAAGCCTTACTCCCGCAAACCGAAGGGGTCTATCTGGTGGGCGGTTCGATACGGAATCTTCTCCTTGGTCTCTATTGTATTGATTATGACATCGCCGTGTCCAAAAATCCAGATCTATTTGCGCGTCGACTTTCCAACCGGATCGGAGGACGGCTGGTGAGGCTTGGAAAACCGGGCCAGGCCCTTTTCCGCATCGTAGGGCCCGAAATGGTATTTGACGTCACCGCCGTTAGAGGAACCTCCATCGAGGCGGATCTGCAGGAAAGAGATTTCACCATCAATGCCATGGCATACGCTCTGGATTCAAAAACCTTCATCGATCCTTTCGATGGAAGAGCCGATCTTGCCGCAAAGAAGCTGACGATCGTCTCCGAAAATGTTTTTGAAAAAGACCCGGTGCGGCTGGTACGAGCCTACCGGATTTGCGCCGTTTACGGTATCCGGATGGACCCCGATACAGACTCTAAAATCCGGATGGAAAGCCATCGCATCCGGGAATCCACTCCGGAACGCATCACAGGAGAATTGATGCGGATTTTTAGTGTGTCGAATATCTCTGAAACCATATCCCAAATGGCTCGTTCGGAACTGCTTTTCCATATCCTGCCCGAGCTGAAAGAGACAACCGGCTGTACCCAGAACCGATATCATGCCTTCAATGTCTTTGAGCATACCTTTAAAGCCCTGTCTCACATGGAACGTCTCCAGGAGAATCTGGAAACGTTTTTCCCCAAAGCAGCATCCCAAATCCGGAAAAGCTTCCATGAGAAGTCCTTTGCATTGTTGAAATGGGCCATCCTTCTGCACGATATCGGGAAGCCGGTCGTAAGATCCGCAGGGCCGGAAGGAAAGATCCATTTTTACGGACATGAAAAAACCGGTGCCCAAATGGCTGCCGATATCTGCCGGCGATTGCGGTTTTCAAATGCCGACACCGAAGAAGCGGTTTTTATCATCCGAAACCACGTCAGGCCTCTTTTTCTGTTCCTTGCCTGCAGAAATCCCGGCTTCTCCAGGCGGATCAAAACCCGTTTCTTTTTACGATGCGGCGACTATACTCCGGCGCTTCTGCTGCATGCCATGGCGGATATCCAAGGCAAAAGCGACGTCCCCGATCCGCGAAACGAGGCCTTCCTTTCCTTTGCCCGGGACCTGGTTTACGAATATTTTGAGGATTATATGGAAATAAAAAGGCAGGTTCCCCTTATTACCGGTTTCGATCTTATCCGGGAATTCGATCTGGCGCCGTCCCCGATCATGAAAAAAATCCTGGGAAGAATCCGGGAGGCCCAGTTGTCCAAAGAGATCATAGACAGGGCCTCAGCCGTGCGCCTGGCCCGTGAGATGATTTGGAAACGAAATCCGACTGCCGATGCCGCTGAATGAACACTCCGCGGATGAACCCTTGACAAGAACCGGTGGTTCGCATAGTAAAGCCAAGATCCGATCAGGAAATTTGACGCCGCCCCCGGCGGCCAACGATAATCCAATTAGTGCAGAAAGGAGACGGTCATGAACATTTTATTTTTCGGCCCCAACGGCAGCGGGAAAGGAACCCAGGGTGCGATATTGAAGGACAAGTATAAGCTACCTCACATCGAATCCGGAGCCATCTTCAGGGAAAACATTCAGGGGAAAACCGAGTTGGGCGCCAAGGCAAAGGCCTTTATCGACCGGGGAGACCTGGTTCCCGATGAAATTACCATACCCATGATCCTCAATCGACTCCAGAAAAACGACTGCAAAAAGGGTTGGCTCTTAGATGGGTTCCCGAGAAATAAAAACCAGGCCATCAAACTCCATGAGGCTCTCAAGAAGGCCGGACTGGCCCTGGACATCGTGGTTGAAATCGTATTGGATCGGGAGATCGCAAAGAAGCGGATCATGGGCCGGCGTCTCTGTGTCAACGACAACAATCATCCGAACAATATCTACATCGACGCCATTAAACCAAAAGATGGAAAATGCCGGGTCTGCGGTGGGGAGCTGAAAACGCGCAGCGATGATCAGGACGAGGAGGCCATCAGCAAACGTCACAGCATCTATTACGACACCAACACCGGAACTTTGGCCTCGGCGTATTATTTCAGGGATCTGGCAAAAAAAGACAAGTCCATTAAATATATCACGTTAGACGGGAAGCCCGGCGTCAAAGAGGTAACGACCGATTTGATATCCAAACTATAAAAAACTTTATTCGATAACTTGTGATGACAAAGAAAAAAGATACAGATGCAAGGCGCGCAAATCCTGAGGAGTGAGGCGTAGTTATGGATACGCCGCAAAGACGAAGGATGCAGCGCAACACAGCAGATGGACTTTTTACGAAGCCATCAAATTGTGATGAAATCGTAAAAACTCAAAATTAGGATGGCAAAGTAAAAAGTTCAAGTTCAAGGCGTCGCGAATCCCGTGTGATGAGGCGTACTTATCGTACGTCGAAATCGCAACGGGATGAAGCGCAACGCAGAAATTGGACTTTTTACGAAGCCATCAAATTGTGACTTGTCAAACTCAGAGAATAGGCCTATAATATTTAAACAAATGGGTTCAAATAAACCTTTAGAAGGAAAGTTTTCTGACTGGGGTGTGTAAAGGGGTGAGATGGTTTGAAAAATATTGAGGTCAGGGTGCTGGACAACGACCTTGAAAAGGCCATGCGCATTCTGAAAAAAAAGATTCAGAATGACGGCCTGTTCAAGCGTTTAAAGCTGAAAAAAAGCTATGAAAAGCCCAGCGAATTCCGGCGTCGCAAGCAGAGAGAGGCTTTGAGAAGACAGCGCATCGCAACTTCAAAGAGACGCTACCGATAATTCGAAAGGTTTTAAACACCCGGCGGTCTTGTTTTCCGCCGGGTGTTTTATCTAAATGGACTCCCTGAATCCTTATCCCGAATGCCTGGAATATATGTACAGCCTGAGGCGTTTCGGTATCGTCCTCGGCCTGGACACCATTTCCATTATCCTCAATACACTGGGCAATCCCCAGGATGCTTTTTCCTGTATTCACGTCGCCGGTACAAACGGCAAGGGATCCATCGCATCGACTCTTTCCACTATTTTGACCCTCACCGGCCGACGGGTCGGATTGTATACATCCCCCCATCTGGTCCGTTTCAACGAACGGATCGCCATCAATGGCGAACCCATCAACGACGCAGCAGTGATCGAAGCGCACGATGCGGTTCGAAAAGCAGCTTCGGGAGGGCGTGAGCCCACCTTTTTCGAATACACCACCGCCATGGCATTCCATCACTTTGCCCGGAAAAAGGTGGACTGGGCGATCATCGAGACCGGCATGGGCGGCCGGATGGATGCCACCAATGTCGTGAAGCCCGTTCTTTCAATCATTTCCAATGTGACCCTGGAGCACCAGGCCTACCTCGGAAAAACCATTGCCAAGATCGCCTATGAAAAAGCCGGGATCATCAAGCCGAAAACCCCAGTGGTCACAGGGGTACGCCAGCCATCCGCACTCGGCATCCTTACCCGTGTCTCCGATGAACAAAAAGCGCCTCTTTTTCGTTTTGGCACCGATTTTCGGGTCCGTCGGCATGCCAATGACACCTTCACTTATTTCGGAATCCAAAAAATCTGGCCTGATATGAAAACCGGTCTTTTAGGCCGTCACCAGGCGGAAAATGCCGCCATCGCACTTGCGGCATGCGAAATCCTGAATGAAAAAGGATCGGATATCCCCGAAGCAACCCTTCGCAAGGGCCTGGAAGAAAACCGATGGCCCGGTCGACTGGAGATCGTCTCCAAGGATCCCCTGGTCATCCTGGACGGCGCCCACAACCGCGATGCTTCCCGAAAACTGGCGGAATTCTTAACCCAACGGTTCCCGGACAAAAACGTCTTGCTGGTCCTTGGGATTCTGGACGATAAGCCTTACCAAATCATGCTAAAAGCCCTGCTGCCGACTTGTCGTCGAGTGATTTTAACCCGGGCTTCCATAGATCGGGCCCTCCCCACACAAACCCTGTTGAAATATGCCAAAACCCTATGTCGGGATATCGAAGTGATTGATGATGCAGGCAAGGCTCTGAGGCATGCCGTTGTCACCGCCGGACCTGATCAGTCCATCTGCGTTGCCGGATCCCTTTACGTGGTAGGCGACGTCAAGGCAGCCATCGAAAGAGATCCCTCCATACTCCAACGACCAGATTAAAAAATGGGGATTGACTCTCCGTCTGGGTTATCGTAGATTCTTTTCCCACAAAGTGCGCCCGTAGCTCAGTGGATAGAGCGTCAGCCTCCGGAGCTGAAAGCCGCTGGTTCGATCCCAGCCGGGCGTACCAAATAAAAACCATGCTCTCGCTTTCCTACATCCCCATCGGTATCATTCATTCACCTTTTCGGATCGTGGAATGGGCCCCGATCCAGCCTTCGGGCGCCGAAACGCCCTAATCCCTTTAGAATCTCCGTAGTACGATTGATGCGTATCGAAAGGCATATTCTGTTCATCGAAAACGTGGATATCGTTGACGGGACTCCGCTTCTGGACATCAAGCCCTATGTCGGCCGGTTCGATGGAGTGAAAGATCCAAAAACAGGGTGGTTGACGGAGGCCTCTAAAAACGCCAAACAGGAAAAGGCCGATATGCGCTTTAAGTGATTCCGGCGTCTTTCCACAAGGCGACGTTGCTGTTCACCGGAGCAGCAATATAGCGATGGATCGGTTCGCATTTGACCCGGAACAAAAACAATATAGGACACGGAAGGTCTTTCGGGAAAACCGTCTCAAAGTTGGCCATTCCCTTGGACAGAATCAAGTCAGATTCCTTTATCAGTCCCATGAAGCGATCCGAGACCCGTTCCCAATCTATGCCGGCTCCGTCGGTCCCGGTATCTTCCACCTGATCAAAACGATCCATCAAGCCTGCTCGTTCGAGATCGGATCGCGTCAGGTCGTTGAGGGCCGGACCGCCCTTGACAACAAGAATCGGCCACCCATCTTTCTTTGCCAGATAATCCAATAAGGGGAGGTCGAAATAGACTTCCCCCGCATTATCCGTAAAATATAGAATTTTCCTCTTGCCGGATTCCAGGAAAGTCTCCAGCCGATCCACATGGTCATAGGCAAACGGTGCCGCATCCGCCAGGGACCGGAGGATGTCGTCGCAAAGGGCTTCCGGATCCTTGAAAAAGTCGAAGCTGTTCCCCGCAACGGCAGTTCGGATCCTTCCTCTTAAATCCTGCGGAAGTTGAGCCTTCATGTGGTCATAGATTCTTTTGGCCTGATCCATCTCCCGGATTTTGAATTCCCGGTACGGATCGAAAGTTCCCGTCGCATCGCGGATCCGCCGTAGAATTTTATTGGCGATCTGGGGAGAGGTCCATTTTCTGTTCTGGGCTTGCGTCAGGAAATCTTTTGCCGTGGATTCCATCTTCTCGACGAATTCCGGATTTTCTCCGGCTGCCAACTTCGCGGCATTTCGGGCAAGCGACAAGAGGCATTCCGTACATTGAGGTATGGGATGGAGCATTTCCATGAGTCTGCCGTGGACTTACCCTCACTTTTTTAAATGGAGTGCGCGACACGATCGTTTCTCAAAATCCATTTTTTAAGGATTTCCAGGACGACCTCGCGCTTGATCGGTTTGGTGAGGTAATCGTCCATGCCGGCATCCAGACACATTTCCCGATCACCTTTCATGGCATGGGCGGTCAGGGCAATGACAGGAACGCGCCGCTTTTGATCTTCAGGAAGGTCGGATTCCACCTTCCGGATTTCCTGCGTCGCCTCGATGCCGTCCATCTCCGGCATCTGTACATCCATGAGGATCAGATCGACTTCCTTCGGATCCGCGGAGTATTTTTCGAGGGCCACCCTTCCGTTTTGAGCAACTTCCACCTGATATCCGGCTTTGAACAGCATGGTCTGGGAAAGCTTCTGGTTTACCGGATTATCTTCAACTAGAAGAATTCGCACCGAACGTTTTATTTCCTCCTGAACTGAATGCCGCGTCACAAGCCCTTCCCGGAATAGGGCCGTATCCTTATTCGACAGGAGGCGTTCGGCCACTTGAAACAGCCTGGACATGGGGAACGGTTTGGAAAGGAAGGCGCCGAAACCAGCGCGACGGCAATTCTGTCCCTCCCGTTCCAAAGATGCGGACAGGGCGATCAGCGGCACGCCGGACACGGTATTCCCGAGCGATTTAATGGTGGATGCCAGGAGGCAACCGCCTCCCGCAGGCGCCTGGATATCCAAGATCCCTAGATCGATCTTCCTGCCAGAGGTTAAACTTTCCTTGAAGGCATGGATCGCCTCGGACACACTATCAACCCCGATGACTTCCATGCCGGCGGACTCCAGCCCCTGTGTCAGAATTTTGAGATGCGCAGGGCTTCGATCCAGGGCTAACACCCTTTTCCCGGCAAGGGTTAAGGGAGCGCGCTGCTTTTCCGGCCGTTGTTCCGGAAGCTCCATCCATGCCTTAAAATGAAATGTGCTCCCGAAACCCGGCCGGCTTTCCGCCCATACATCCCCTTTCATCAGACTAGCGATCTGACGTGAGATGGACAATCCGAGGCCGGTACCGCCATACTCCCGGGTCATCGACTCGTCCGCCTGCTGAAAGGGATCGAAAATGCTTTCAAGCTTCCCTTCGGCAATCCCGATTCCTGTGTCCCGGACCGCCGTATGAAGCTCGATACGCACCGGCGCCTCCTGTTCCACGTCTAAAAACAACTCGATCTCTCCGGATCGTGTGAATTTGGCGGCATTTCCCATCAGGTTGGTCAGAACCTGCCGGAACCGACTCGGATCTCCCTTGACAGTCTGGGGCACCTTGTCACCGATGCGGCAGATGACTTCCACCGGGTTGTTTCCGATCTTGGGCCGGATGACTTCGCAGATATCAAAGACCAACAGCTCAGGATCGAAATCCACGCACTCCAGGTCCAATTCTCCGGCCTCGATTTTGGAAAAATCCAGGATGTTGTTCAGCAATCCAAACAAGGCCTCGCTGCTCTTGCGGGTGATATTGACGTAATCAAGCTGGTCCTCGTCTAATTTGGTCTCCAGCATCATATCGGTGAACCCGATGATGGCATTCAAGGGAGTGCGGATCTCGTGACTCATGTTGGCTAAAAACCGGGTCTTGGCCTGGTTGGCGGCTTGGGCTTTTTCGGCCATTTCATTGGCTCTTTCGATCATCTCCTTGAGCTTCTCGTTGGCGATGGAAACTTCACGGGTCCTCTCGTTCACCATTTCTTCCAGGTGATCTCGATGGCTTTTGAGCTCCTCGGCGGCCAGTCGATATTTTTCCACCGCCATTTCAAGCTCACCGTTCTTTTTCTCCACTTCCGCGGTGAGTTCTTCATTCCTTTCAAAAACCCAGGAAAAACGGCGGATCAGGTTGATCTTTTCCTGAAGCTGGGCACTCTTTTTTTCTACTTCGTCCGCCAGCAGTTCCGTCCGATTGAAAATCGTGGAAACTACATTGAACCATGGGAGCCAGTTGCCGGGAACGCGTCGATCTTCGGAGACCTCCTGCTTCCGGCTTTTGAGCAAGAGAAAATGGGCGAGTTTCTCCGAGGGGCTGATGAACCACCGAAAGAGAAGGATACCGGCAGACAAGGTTGAAAGAGCCCAAGTCGCCGCCAGCCCCCAGAATACCGGATCTGCAATGTAACCCGATGAAACCGGTCGCATGGCAAGCAGGTAAACAACCAGGAGGATGACCGACACGATCATGACAGTCCCTAGACCCAGAAGAACCGCTTTGGGACATGTCTGAAACCGAATCACGGCCGGCGTTTGGAATCGGCTTACCGGTGCTGGATCAGCCATAATCCTCTCTTTGAACGATCTTAAACCGTCTCAGCAGACTCACTCCCCCACTCCCCGCCGCATGGAGCTTCACACCCGGTCTTGATGCCTCCGGTATTGAAATTGAAGCTTCACGGAGCCGATGTCGATAACGTCGAACTCGTTGAGTCGAGCTTCATCCTTGAGCGCTGTGAAGTTGACCTTGGGTTTAGCCATCCCTTCGCCGGGGCGAATCACATATCCATCATGGCTTTTAAGGATAATCGCCGCAGTTTTTCCCACCAGAATTCCCCGGATGACAATGTCAGAATCCGCGCTTTTCCCAATGCGTACAGTATCCTTTTCCAGGAGCACTTCTCCGCTGCCTCCGGAGATATAAACCAGTACCCCCATCAGCCCGCCCGTTTCAGAATCCGAAACCAGTCCGGCAACCCCCCGGGCCAAAAGAGACCGGTGATCCCGGGTGTCTATGGCCATCGTCATTTCGGACTTCTCTTCCGCTTCCTCTTCGGGTCGCTTTTCTACTTCCCGGTAAAAAAAAGACATGGTCTGGTTGCCGATGGTGATCACATCCCCATGAGCCAGCTTTCTAAAAATCACCAACTGTCCATTGACGAAAGATCCATTCCGGCTTTGGTAATCGGTGAGGAAAAAAGCATCCCCTTCTGATTCTATGCCTGCATGATGGCGGGAGACGGAGGTGTCCGGGATGACGATGTCGTTGTTTTCCTGGCGTCCGATGGACAGGGAAATCCCCTCTTTCAGAATATATTCTTTCCGGATACCCGTATCGGTTTCAAGCGTCAGTACCGGCATGGGGTCCTCCTGTCGGAATTTTTGGATGCCGGTTTCTCGCCGACCGGCTTGATATGGATCCCGAATCGGTGTAAGACTTCCACAAAGAAAGTGCGTCCATGACGGAATTCAATACTGAAATCGATGCGAAAAGACAAGTATCGAGGGGATCCGATGCCATCCTCCTGTTTTTTTTAAAGCTTTACAAGCTGCAGCTTTCGGCAGATCCTGCAGCCGAAAGCCGGGTAGAAATGGCACCGCAGACTTACGAGAACCCTGTTTCGAACCTGATTTACACCCTTCGGGTCAACCATCAGGGAACGTGGCGATCCAGACGCATGACCCTTGGAAGGCTCGGAGCCAATATCACCAATAGGAGCACCTGCTATCATGTAATTTTTGATGATCTGATGGTCGTGAAAATCCCACTCCAGCCTATCTATGAATTCAACACTTACATTCAATGCATCAGCAGGGACTGGCGCATCGCTCAGAAAGCTGCACCCCCCATCCGGTGCATAGTCCCCTCTCTTTCCACAGTGCTGAACAAAATTCCCCAACTTCACCACCCGAAGGCTCGGTCACCGGAGGAAATCGAAAAACGGTACATCTTTCTTCTCAGGAAAGAACCGAATCTTCAGAACTACCTGCAAATCGGGGGATCATTTGCCTTTTTCATGAATCTATCGCAATACACCTTTTTAATCCAGGAAATTGATAAGATCCACGGCCGAAACGATATTTTTACCCGCGATTTCCTGAAGCCGACCGACTCTCTCTGGGAAACGCATGGGATCGATCCTCTGCTGATCGCCGAAGAGGATCCGGCAATCTTTGAGATGGGACATGTCTTGGCCGAGTATGAAGAATGGATCGCCGACATCCTAGGCCAATATCGATGCGACGCTTCCGTTTCCACGCCACGACGTCGGGCATGGTTTACGGCGCACCTATCCGGTCAGAACCTGAAGAGCGGAGAACCTGGGCTTCCCGAGCCGTTGATTCAAACGCTGCCGGGGTTTTTAGCCCGTTTTTCAGAAAAGCATCGGGAGACCATCAACGCCTTCCGTAAAGCCAATCGGCAACAGACTGAAAAAACCTGGAGGGAAAGAAACAAAGGAAAAATCACCGGCATCATCACAAGCATTCTCTCCTTACTGGCGAACCTGAAATCACAGGCACTTTCCTTGCGAGACCTCAAGCCGGAAAACATCTTTATTGTGGCCGAGCCTGAAAGGCTTGAACGCGGGGTGGTGGATCCGGAAATTATTGAACTGGGACTCATCGACCTGGAAACCGCGGTGGCACTGGATTCAAACACGGACGCCATCGAACAACCCCTCTGTACCGGAACCCCTGCCTTTTCGACACCTTCTCATCTTTTTCCCAACCCTTTCCTAGAAAAACTGCTGGGAGATTTGAAGAGAACCTTCTTCCTTCAGGACGTTTATGCCGCTGTCGGACTGATTTTTTTTGCCGCGACCGGTGAGACGCTTTTTGAAAAAACCGGCAAGCTCTTGCCTGAAATTGTCCTTGCGTCCCGGAAGTCATCCCTGAAAGACCGGGCTCCGGCAGATCTTTTCCAACATGCCAGCTGGGTCTTCTGGCACAGCGCGGTCAGCGAACTGACCTGGCAAGGATCCCATTATCGAGACGCTCTGAAATCCCTGAAAATTTCCCTGTCGGAGTTGATCTGCCCGATGCTTCAGGAACTGCTGGAGAAAACTCATGACGAACTGAAGGACCGAATCTCCTCTTTATTGTCCTCCCAAACGTCACTTCCGAAGACCCAACTGGAAGCCCTTGCCGCATCCGACGCCGAATCCATCGGGAAACAAATCCATAGCCTTGAGGAAAATAATTCGAGCCACAAAGCCCAAACCCGGGAGCAGGTTTTAAACTTTCTATCCTCCCTCGAGCATCTCAAGCGGCTATTGGAACAAGAATCCCGATACCGGGAAATCCTTTTGGAAAAAAGACCGTCCCTTTTCGTGGATGACCTGATAGAATTTCTTTTTTTCACAGTCATCGCCTTCATGTACCGGGAATCCTGGACGATCCGAAAACATCCCCTTTTATCGGAAAAGTCTCCGACGGAATCCACTGCAATCCGCCCGGAGTCGGTGCTTTCCCTGTCTAAAGGGCCAAAGGCTATATGAAAGATGACAAGCTTGAAAAGCTGTTCTATTTTTAGAACATAGGAAAGATAACGGATGGAAAAAGACCCATGAAATACCTTGGTGTCCTGGGTGGTATGATTTTTCTATTATTCTTCGGATGTCGCCTATCCTTTGATGGGTATATCCAGATCTATAACTATGACGAGCATGATTATCGGGTGGAGTTGCGCCGCCAGGTGGATGATCAAATCGTTGAGACCCTGGACCTGAAGCGCTATCCGCGCTTTGAATCCATGGATTATTTCGAAGATATCTCTGAAGGATGGTATTACCTGTCGGTCTTCAGGGACATGGGGGATACGGAAACGGATCGAACAGCATCTTTTTTTATGGAAGACGATGACCGCCGGTGTTATCTCATCGAGGACGACGGCACCATCGATCCATGTTGAAGATGCTGTCCGGGAAACACGCCATGACAACCCCTGGGAAACGAGGAGAATCAATACATGAAAAATTTATTACAGATATCGTGGTTTCGCTTGGCTTTCAGCGGGGTCGTCCTGCTGATGCTGGGGTTTATATTATCAGGGTGCTTTAAAGCTTACGGAAACCTGAGGGGCAACCCGTCTATTACCCTCCAGTTCAAGGAGGCACAGGTCCCTGAAGAATACCGTTATTATTACAATGGAAGAGAATTCATGCCCTATGCCGTCGTCGGGATCCGGCCGGATATCCGATTCAACTCCAGGATGTGGACGCCGGTGGACCCGAAAGGGGAAAAATTCAAGAGAATGCTCAACTTCATGTATTTCCCGTATCATCAGGAAGATCCTGTGGGATCCGAAATCCTGGACCCACAAGGACGGCAAATCGGCATCTGGTACTCCACCTATCGGCACACGGCCGTGAAAGTGGAAAAAGATGGAAGCCTATCCATCCTCTCCCCATATGTCCCCGAGAGAGAAGGAAGAGCCCCCTTTTAGCCGAAGTTTCTCTTTTTCTTTGCGCAACCGTTTCCGGTCCCTTTTCCAGGAAGGACTCCGACCGCCTCTGGTTTTTCCTTTTGCCGCGGGTGACCCGTTTTTCGGCCCCAAATCCAGGAAAAAACTTCCGGCCGATGCCCTTCGATCCGGCGCTTTTTCAGGTTTTGAAGGCATGGCGGTTGTTTCCTTTGGCAGAGGTGGACCGGAGAAACAACCAAGGGGAATCTGATCGGCAAGATAAAGAGAGTCGCCGGCCTTGAAAAAGATTACCCCCTTTTGTTGAGCCGCGTGGACAGTAACCGTCAGGAGGACCGGATTAGGATCCATGCGCCTTCCGATCCTTAAAGCCATGTCCCTGGAATCGGACAAAAGGAGGCGATCCGGTTGTGCAGCATGAAGCCCATTTTCAAAGGCATGGGCATAGGCCCTCCGCCGGATGCAGATGAATAACTGTGGTGAAACGAAGAGAGCAGGCGATGCCTGGATCAGATTCACCCGATCCATGGCGCGAATCCGATTTTCTCGAATTTCGATGACAGGCTCAGGAAATACGGCAATGATTTCGTCCAGGAAAGCTCGACGTAGAAAACCCCATCCCGGCTCCTCACTCAGGACCTGGAGCAGAGTATTGATTTTAACGAATCCTTCTACATCGGGGACCAAGCCGAATTCGTCCGGCCGTCTCCCCAGCACATAGGCGAGAAATTTAGCGATCTGTTTCACGTTCTTTTTTTGGCCCATCGTTGCTCACCTTGACCCGATGGATCGGGTTTGGTAAGTTTTTACGCGCTTTTTCTTTTTATGTAAAGCCGTGGCCGATAGAAAAAAGGATAAAACTATGAAACGTATGCAATCGAGACAACTTTTTCAAAATGCCCAAAAACGGATACCCGGCGGCGTCAACAGCCCGGTCCGCGCCTGCAAGGCGGTGGGATCCGATCCGATCTTTATCGATCGGGCCATCGGATGCCTGATCTATGATGTCGACGGGAACCGATATATCGATTACCTCGGCTCATGGGGTCCCCTGATCCTGGGACACCGACACTCTGCGGTAATCATCGCCATCCAAAAAGTACTGGAGCGTGGAACAAGTTTTGGGGCGCCCACCGATCTGGAGGTGGAACTGGCCCAGAGGATCATCGAAGCGGTTCCTTCCATCGAAATGGTCCGAATGGTCAATTCCGGGACCGAGGCTACCATGAGCGCCATCCGGCTCGCCCGGGGATTCACCGGCAGAGACAAGATACTCAAGTTCGAGGGGTGCTACCACGGCCACGCGGACGCCCTCCTGGTGGAAGCCGGATCCGGAGTCGCCACCCTCGGCATTCCGGGGAGTCCGGGCGTCCCGCAATCATTTGCCGATCATACCCTCTCGTTGCCCTATAATGATTCCCAGCGTTTCAGGGATACCATGCAGAAGCACGGGGGAAAAATCGCCTGCGTCATGATAGAACCCGTGGCCGGGAATATGGGGCTGGTCTCGCCGCAACCGGGATTCCTGGAAACCCTGCGCGAGGAAACCCAAAAGACCGGAAGCCTCCTGATTTTTGACGAAGTCATGACCGGCTTCCGGGTGGCCTACGGGGGTGCCCAGGCCCTTTACGGCATCACGCCCGATTTGACCACCCTGGGAAAAATCATCGGCGGCGGTATGCCGGTGGGAGCCTACGGCGGAAGACGCGATATCATGGAACACATCGCCCCCCAGGGGCCGGTCTATCAGGCCGGAACCCTTTCCGGAAACCCCGTGGCCATGACCGCCGGAATCGCCACCTTGAAGGAGATTCAAAACCCCGGATTCTACGACGCCCTGGAAGAAAAATCCCGCTACCTGGCCCAAGGGTTGAAACAGGCTGCGGATGCCGCCGAAATTCCGGTTTATATCGATCGCGTGGGATCTATGATGGGGATGTTTTTCACCCAGGGACCGGTCACGTGCTTTTCAGAGGCCAAGGCGAGCGATCTTGACCGTTTCCGCCGCTATTACAACGGCATGCTGGATAAGGGAATTTACCTTGCCCCTTCCCAGTTCGAGGTCCTCTTCGTATCCTCGGCGCACAATATCGAGCATATTGACGAGACGATCCGCGCCGCAGAATCTGTCTTGGGAGAATTGAAATCCGGATCGGGTTAAAACGACTGCCGGAACACCCCCAGCATCCCGGGAAGAATTGCTCCGCTTTTCCCTTTGAGGAAAAAGCCCCGACGGCTGCTCAAGGCGGCCCGACCGAAGGGGTTTTCTTCTACATTGATATCCACCATAACCGCCCCCCGGTGTCGGGCCTCCCAGACCACCTGGTTCGGCAGATTGGTCGCCCCTGAAGTCCCCGCGGTGATAAGAAGATCCGTTTCCCGGGCAACCCCCAGAGAACTCGTGAATCGATAATAAACCTCGTCGTATGTTTCATCGAACCACAGCACATGAGGCCGTGTCATTCCTCCGCACTCCGGGCATTTAAGTAGATGAAGGTCTTCGGCGGTCATCGTATCCTTCCTGGATTTGGCGGGCACCGTATCAGGCAGAGGAAAAAGCTGTTCAGTACAGGCACCGGCGCACCGCATGAAAAAGATGTTACCGTGGATCTGGAAGGTCCGCGGAAGGCTGTTTCCCGCCCTTAAATGAAGCCCGTCCACATTCTGGGTGATCAACGTAAATCGGTCTTTGAAGAGGCGTTCCATTTCCGCGATGGCCAAATGTCCGGGATTGGGATCCGCTTTCCGGCACACGCCCAGCCGATAGAGATACCACCTCCAGACTTCCTCAGGATGCTGCGTAAACATCTCATAGGTGGCCATTTCCTGGGGATGATACTCCTTGGATCCCACGGTCCAATATCCTTCCGGACCTCGAAAGGTGGGAATTCCGCTTTCCGCCGATATTCCGGCGCCCGTGAGTATGCAAAGCTTTCCCGGCCCTCTCGCAAACGCCTCCAACACTTCTTTCAGGTTTGCGTCCATCCGGTTATTCCTTTTGTTGTGATATAAGACATCGGCCTTTCACCGGTTTTCCTGTTGCCCTTCAAAGACTTTTTCGATATTTCCCTATCATATTTTCTTTGCACAGACAAACCCTCGAAAAGGTCAAGAACCCGGCCACTTGAAGCCGGTGCCGTATGTTTCCAAGGAACACTATGAAGACGGATATTTCATATGAACGAAAGGCTTTTTTGAAACATGATTTTGAAAGAGGATTCATCCGCTTCTGCCGGTTCAAAGCCGTCGATGCATCCAGAAACCGGTTTGAATCGACGGTCGAGATTGCCGAGGTCCACCGCCAGCAGGATGGATTCATTCATGCGGGCGTCATGGCCACCCTGGCCGATCATACGGCCGGGTATGCCGCATTTACTACCGTACCGGAGGGGTTTCAGATCCTGACCGTGGAATTTAAAATCAACTTCCTGAAGCCCGCTTTCGGGGAAAAACTCATCTGCCGCTCGAAAGTCATCCGGGAAGGACGCCAAATCCTTGTCGCCGAATCGGAGGTCTTCGACATACGGAAACAAGGCGAGATCCTGGCCGCAAAGGCCATGGTCACCCTCATGGCAGTCGCCGAGGAGACGATCGCCAAATCCAAAGGCGATTCCAAATGACCTGGATCCCCGGAAACTTCATTCCCGAAGAGGTGAAGACAATCCACCTCATCGCTGCTTGCGGGACCGCAATGGGCGCCTTGGCCTGTCTTCTCAGGGAGATGGGATTTTCAGTCACCGGATCGGACCAAAACGTCTATCCGCCCATGAGCACTTTATTAAAGGAAAAAGGGATCGCGCTCAAAGAGGGATTTTCACACGAGCATCTTTCCCATCAGCCCGACCTTGTCGTGGTGGGAAACGCCGTGACCCGGTCCAACCCGGAGGCTGCGGCCCTCCAGGAGATGGGGATTCCTTTCTGTTCCATGCCTCAGGCGGTGAATCGGTTTTTAGTTTCAGGAAAGAAAGCGATTCTTATCACCGGAACCCACGGGAAAACCACCACGGCATCTCTGATGGCCCATGTCCTTTCCGAAGCCGGTTGCGATCCCTCTTTTCTCATCGGTGGAATCCTGAAAAATTTCGGTAGCAATTACCGGCTCGGAAAAGGGGATTTCGTGGTTCTCGAAGGAGATGAATACGACACCGCCTATTTCGATAAGGGACCTAAATTTCTGCACTACGATGCTCATGTGGCGATTTTGACCGGCATCGAATTCGACCACGCGGACATTTTCGCGGATTTTGCACACGTGCAAAAGGTCTTTTCCGATCTTGTCTCAAGACTCCCGGCGGAAGCACTCCTCGTGGCGTATGCGGAAGATCCCGAGGTCATGAAACTGGCCGCTTCCCGAAAGGGGCGCATCCGCACCTACGGCCGGAAGCGGGGGGCCGATTGGAGACTTGGAAAAGTGGCCATCGAAGGTGTGAAGACTTTTTTTGAACCTTTGAAAAACGGGGGTTCCCTGGGACTTTGGGAAACTCACCTTGTGGGAGAGCACAACCTGCTCAACACCCTTTCCGTTCTGGCCGCTGCTGATTACCTGGGAATCCAGGCAGACGCCGCTAAAAAAGCGCTCTTCACTTTCAAGGGGGTGAAAAGGCGCCAGGAGATACGAGGTTTCAGGAGGGGAATCTGCGTTATGGACGACTTCGCCCATCATCCCACGGCGGTTCGGGAAACCATTGCCGCGGTGAAGGGGCGCTTCGGAAACGGCCGCCTGGTCGCGGTCTTCGAGCCGCGCACCAACACGAGCATGCGTAACGTCTTTCAGGATGTGTACCCCGGAGCATTTGATGCGGCGGACATAGTCTGCATCCGCAAGCCCCCCTTGCTGGAAAAAATTCCCGAAACGATACGCTTTTCATCTGAGAAACTGGTTTCGGACCTGATCGCCCGGGGAAAAGACGCTCATTACTTCGAGGACACCGAAGGCATCATCGACTTTTTGGCTGAAACCGCAGCGTCGGGAGACCTTGTGCTGATCATGTCCAACGGCGGATTCGACAACATCCACGAGCGCCTGCTGGCTCGACTGTGAGGGTGGAAATGGGCGGGTAGCTCATTCTTCGGAAAATTTTCGGGCCAAATCGTTGTCGATGACGTAAATACAGATCTCCTTGGCCCCCAGATCCGCATACCGGAATCGTTGGATGAGGTTATTCATCATGAAGGTAACGTCTTCCCGGATCTTGCGGTCGTATGTTTTGAAGCTCTCCTCCCCGTATTCCTTGACTGCCCGGCGGAAAGTTTTCATTTTTTAAAAAAGGTTCCAGGACCTTTTTTTTGAGGTTAAAAACGTATCGCTCATGCAGGGTGTCATAAAGCCCGGTCTGGGTGATGGGTTTTCCCTCCACCATGATTTCCTGGGTCAGGGTGTTTGATGTGTATTCCTTTTGCGTATCCTTTCGAAATGCGACCCGTTTTTGAAAGTCCAATATGACGCCTAACAGACGGTTTTCGATGCCGCTTAAAAACTCTTCCGTGATCTCTAGTGCATCATTTGTGTAAATGCACTTTTCTTTAGTGCCGATTTCAAAGTTCAGGGCAAACAGATAATTCTGAATTTCCCTGGAGATCTGTTCTTCATTGTAATAATAGAGCGATTCCTTGACTTCCTGCAAAATGGTGTAATCATACATGGCATGCAATGATTCCAAAAATCCCTCGGGAATGGCTTCGGGTTCCTCTTTCAATATCTTGATAAAAAAATTGCACACCATGGACATATTGATCAACCGGTTTTCTTTGGCATGGGTGGAAAAAAACTTGTTAAACAAGCGAATGGAATCCCGTCCGGAAAAACCTTTCTCCCCTTCCTTGTCCGCTTCGGACAAAATTTTCCTGCGGCGTTTTGCCGTCAATTGCTTCCGGTGCTCCTCGGAAAGCCAGGCCGGGATATGTCCCGTGTACAGCTCTATCTTGAGCAGGTGCAGGTTCTTGTCGCAATACCGTCGGTACGGCTCCGGATCCCCGATCCACTCGAGCAAAGCATCGGAACGGGTATTGAGACGGCTTGCGATGATGGCGCGGGCGAAATTGTGCAAAACTCTGGGTAGGAAGCTTTCGCCGATCTGCTTGCCGAAAATGGAACGGTAGATCTCCACCTCCGTCCTCAGGTCCATCACATACGGAATGCGAATGTACTCGATACGGTCAGAGAAGGAGGGGATATCGGTGATATTTTTTTTATCCTCAGGGTTCATGACGACCATGAAGAGGGAGTTGACGCTTTCCTCCAAGTCCTCCACCTTGTGAACCCCCTCGCTCACGATGTTGTGCAGCTCGATGAGCCGTTCCACGTTGTGGGATTTGATGTCCATCAAGGCATAAATGCCGTTGTTGGTCTTGGCATAGCGTGAGAACAGATATTTGACCTGATTACTGTCTTTGAAGAGGCTGTTGATCCTTTTTTGGAGCATCGGATTTCCCAGGACCTCTTGCCGTATGGGTTTGTCCCCGGGATTGTAAACGCTGATTCCCTGACCCAGGCGACGATTGAATCGGTATGGCCGCGCCCTGATGAGCTCAAAAACCGCCATGGGGCTTTTCAATTTCTCCAGCAACGCCTCATATAGGGTGCTGCAGATGGTGCATGGTGTGCCTTTGAAGACCCACTCATACTCTTTTTCCGTGGAGAGCTTCCATTTGAATTCGTTATTCTTAAACAAATCATCCAGAAAAGACCGGCGAAGTTCCTTGGGGATGATGAGAATAGGATTGTCGTGGCTGGGGCAGGGAATCTCGAGGGCGTCATCTTCGGCGAGTGCCCCCTTCCATTCTCTCTCTTCAGGTTCGGCCTCGAATCCATCCGGGCTCGAATCGGCTTCTGTATTTGATCGCTCCAACAGCCGGGATAGTCGCTCCATCATGGGGTTGGATTCCATGTCTGCCGATTGCCCCAGTATTCCCCGATCGATCCGCCAGAGAATTTCATAGCCCATGCCCGTTTCGGTGTTGGTATATTCCTCGAATTTTTTCAACAGATTGTTCAAGAAGGTGCTTTTGCCGCAACCCGCAGGACCGTCGAAAATGTAGATCTTGTTCTGTTGGGCTCCCTGACGCATGGCTTCTACGTGCCGGATCCACCGGTAGGAAAAGAGTCGATCGGCGAAAAAGGGGCGATCCACACCTTCCACAAAGAGTTTCCTGCAATCGTAATACACATACCCGGCGGCTTCAGGATCGTCCGGATACTCGTTGACCCCCTCTTCGACATGCGTCATGACCATGTCGTAAAAGACCTGAAAAATGTTTCGGATGGCACGATGGGGCCTTTCCGCTACTTCTTCAAGGAAAGCCTCGAAAGAAATGGGGGTATGATGCTCCAGGTCACTCAACTTCGTGTTCAGGCGGTTCAGTGCTTTTTCGACATCTTCCATTTTTTTATGTCTATCGGGTTGATGGGGTTGATTTCTTATCGCTTGCGGTTGTCTCGTTTATCCTGTCGTCGGCTTCGTTCTTGAGTCAATGTATCACAAAATCTCTTTGGTCAGTTTCCGGTCTTGCATGGTATAAACGACGCGCTGCCAATTCACCTCGGGTTTTGCCCCCTCTGCCGATGCACCGCCGGGAGCCGAATCCAGGGCTGAAACTGCCGATGGCCCGACAGATGCGACCTCCGTGGTCTCGAGGCTCACCGATCCCCCCCATAGAAATTCGACGCCGAGCATCGTATTGGGAATGTATTCACTCACCAGCGGTTTTCCCTCGAATTGATGCACCAGATAGAGATGACCTTCTTTTGTCTTTTCCGGATCCACGGTAATGGCGGGTGGGTGATACAGAGAATCCTTCAGCATCTCCCGGTAATCGGCAACTCTCTTGCTTTTGATAAAATACTCCCAGACCATCTTCTGTTCGTTCAGACGCGTGCCGGCCACAAAGAGGTTGTTATGCGTCATGAAGTCCTGATCCACAAATGTATTAATGAACATGAAATCACAGAGGTTTTCGCGGATCCATAAAAGCATGTCCTGCCCTTTCCGCGCTCCGGTATCGAACGCCTCCCGTTGCCGGACGTTCGAAATCTGCTGAAATGCGTGGCTCAGCTTTCCCTTATCGGCCAGATCCTTGATGTGATAAAATAACCGAAGACCCAGGGCATAAGGATTCAACCCCACCCGGGGCATGGCGGTGACACCCGCGTTGACCCGAGCGAAATCCACTTCGTGTCCCTTGATGCGGTCGTCCTGCATGAAGAGGATTTCATGCCAGAAGCTTGCCCATCCCTCATTCATGATCTTGGTCCGGATCTGGGGTGCAAAAAAAAGCGAGGTATTCCTCACCGCATTCATGACACTTTTCATCCAACGGTTTTCCTCTTTTTTCAAAAAGGCGGAGTTTTGCATCAAATACTCGATGAGATCCATCCGTTGAACCGGTTTCATTTTAAGATGCTTTTCCAAGAAAGCTTCAAATTCCGGATGCTCCTTTTTCACCTCCAGGAAAAAGGCTTCCTCTCCACGTGCGCCGTACTGCTTTTGGAACGTGTTGTAACGATCGACTTCCTTGACATAATCGCCGATTCGGGTATTTTTCACCGACTGGAGAAAGGTGTCGAAGTAGTAATCGAGCATCTTTCGACCACGCTCGGGTTCCGGGGAGTCGAGTCGTGCCAATTCTCCGAAGTATCCAACGAGATTATCGATGCCCCGGGTGAATTCGATGATATAATCCACCCACCTCCCTTTTTCCGCCCGGAGCCTGGCGATGACGCGCTTGTCGGAAAGCGCTCGGCCAAGAAAATCATAATCCCACGTGTTTCTGAAAAACGCGTTGTTCTGGAAAAAATCAATATGTCCCAGAACATGATAAAAGATCATCACGTTAAGCCAGTCCGGGTTGTTGTCGTTGTAAAAAGAGATGGGGGGACGCGTATTGATGACCGTTTCATATGGGTTCCCGGGGTACAACTCGTATCGCCCCTTTTCCCTGAGGACCTCCACATCGTGAACCCAGTAATCGTATAGAGTGGGGATCATCCCCTTGGGGGAGAGCTCCAGAAGGTCCCGGTTGGTGACGATATATTCAAGGGTCTCTTCGGAGAAGGTCAGGCCGACCTCACGGGCCCGCTCCTTGCAGCCCTCCATGATCGTCTTGGCATGCAGACTAATGATTTCCATGTTTTCTTTACGGGGAGATGAGTGTCTTGATCCCTTCGATGAGCCGCGATTCCTCCGCGCTTTCCTCCATGACATCCAGCCGAATCAGCTTGGGCTTTTCCTCCAGGAAATGAGACTGCTTGAGATATCTCTCCATTTCGGTGTTATGGGTGACGGAAGAAGCATGCTCGGTAATGCAGATACCGACCCGATTGGTATAGTTCAGAAGCGTCTTCAGCTCCGGAATCGTTTCACTGCCGTCGGTGTCCCAATCGTCTCCGTCCGTTCCATGGAAGACGTAGATATTGTAATCGGCAGCGAGATTCTCCTTCTTGATGATCTCGTTGACGAGACGATAGGCTGACGCCACCTTGGTGCCGCCGGCCACCTGGGAGTTGTAGTAAGTGTAAAAATCGTCTACTTCCTTGGCCTCGGTGTCGTGCAGGATGAAGCGGGATTCCACTTGCCTGGCATACTGATAGAGAAGCCAGCTGTAAATGAAGACATGCTGGGTTACCACCAGGTCGGTGGTCTTCCCGGCCATGGATCCGGAATAATCCCTTAGAAAAAATACCATGGCCTGGGACTCAAAGTCTTTTTCCGGAGACAGGATGCGATACACCAGGTCATCGGGAGAAATGAGAAATCGGGTGGGGTCCATGTCTTCCCAATCCGGGATGTTCCCTAGTTCCTGGTTGGTGCGAAGGATCCGCCTCAAGGTTGCTTTCTTATCCAGCACCTGGCCGAAACCGCGGTTCCGGTCCGTCAGATCATAAGTATACCGGGTCAGGGAGCGCTTTTTCCCCTTATCTTTAAGGTTGGGAAGCTCGAATTTTTCGGTCAATATTTTTCCCAGGTCATAGGCGCTCGATTCTATCTCGTGTTCGCCGCCTTCCCCCTCCCCGGGACCCGCTCCGGACGGTGTGCCGTTGCGAATCGGCTCTTCTCCAATAATGTCCCCTTCTTCTCCTTCGCCGGAACCGCCGGAGGCACCCTCTTGATCCGGAGCCTGAATGGAGTGGTCGTGGATGAATTTTTCCTCGACGGTGGTAGGGACCACTACGATCTTCCCCTTGTCGCTCTTACCGGGTTTCATGAGGCGCCCGATCCGGATCTTCCGTGGAAATCCGTCTTTCTCCCGCTGCTTTTCCCGTTCAAGAAGTTCCTCCAGGGATCGCATGCCTGTGGCGTGAGTGTATTGAGGCGCCTGCATGTCCTGAAGGACGCTCAAGTCATAATAGGCGTAGATATCTTCTTTTATTTCCATGGCCTCATATTTCCTAAGGCCCCTGAACCCCCGACCCTTGATCCCGGTCTTAATTTTCATCCTCCTGGGTGCAGAAGTATTCGATGGTCTTCTGGGCGCAGGTGGGACAGTATCCCAGTTTATCCCGCATGGTTGTGAGCATCCGGTCGTAGAGTTTCTGGTTTTCCTCGTTGGTCCGATTGGCCAAAGCTCCGACAAGGCTTCCCGCACCGGCGATATCGGATTTGAGACGCACTTCGGTCACTGCCTTGACGAGCTCCAGATTGTCCATGAAATCGTAATTCGGATTGATGGAGATTTTTTGTCCGTAAATTTTTCGGATAGCGGTTCGGAAAGTCTCCCGCTGCTCCTCAGTGTTAAGTTCCAGGCGTTCTTCCACGCTCTTGATGAACCGCTCGTCGATCTTGATGGCCTTGAGTTCCCTGGTCTGCGGATCTTTGTACTTCCACATCTTGTCGGGTCCCAGGTTTTCGGCATCGATCCCGATGATCATGTTCACGTAGTTCATGACGTCTTTCTTGATGGCCAAGGGTTCGTCCATATAGGCATTGAACATCTCCGTCATGATCTTTTCACGGTAAAGCCCCTTGGCAATCTTGAGATCCTCGAGGTACTTCCCCCGGTCGCTCTCTTCGGTGACATAATCCAAAACAATCCGATCCAGTGCTTTGAAGATATCGTAGGCGAACATGCACTTGCCCTCGTTGGTCTCGGAGCTTTCGATGACCAACTGGATCGCTCTCCCCAAGTTTCGCTGTCCCAAACCTTTCTGACCGAAACGCTTAGTGATATCCGGGTTCTGTCCCAGGGTGTCGATCACTTCGGCTAAGGTCTTGATGCTCTTTTCCCCTGCCACTTCTCCGGCAGCCAACTTCATGGTTTCCACCGGAGTCAGCTTCTCCGAGCGCGGCAACCGGGTGAGGATCACGGCCACCGATGTGGAATAATTCAAATTCGGATCGATGTGCAGCTTCTCCTTGGAAAAAGTAGTCTTGGTCTCACTTCCGATGGCGTAATGGGTCAGGAGTTCCTGCAACCGGTAATCCGTGTTGTGGGAGACATAGCAGATCCGGCAGCGGTCCACGATGGGGGATTCTTCTTTTTCCGCCAGAAACCGGTTGAATTCCGAATTGTTGCTGGTGGCCAGGATCAGGGTATCGATAGGCCACTTGTATCCGTCGATTTCAATCACCCGATTCTGGATCACCCCTAAATAAACCTGGATCAGATCCTTTTTGTTTTTAAATACCTCGTCGCTGAAATGGATGCCTCCTCCGGCCACTCGCGCTAATGCGCCTCTCCTGAGGTCGAAGCGGAAGGGGTTGTTGGTGTCCGTGATATGCAGCATGCGCTGGATCGACTCTTCACCCAGAAGGTCCACGGATGATGAAGTGATCTTGTCTTTGGCGGGATATTTCCCGGTGATCGTGCCCAGGCTTTCGATGAGCGGCACCGGAACGATCTGAACAAATCCGAGCATCTGATCGATTTTTCCATCGGAATAGGTCCGGATATCATTCAAGATATACCCGGAGCATGCGCCCAGGGGACGGTAATTTTCGTACAGGATCTCGATTTCCCTTTCTGTAAACTCGGCTGTTTTAGCGAGGAATTCTTTGTTGGCCGATTCCTCCTCGAACAGGTTCATGGCCAAAATCATCGGATCTTCATAAGTCTGGGACTCGATGGCGGATAGTTTCCCGTATCCGCTGATTTGGTCTATGCCTTTAAACCGGAAGGTGTACTTGCGATTTTTTTCCTCGGAAAGAAAGCGCCGGTACAAGGTGCAGACGTACTCGATGAAATACGTCTTTCCGTTGCCCGGCTCCCCGACGAGCACAAAGGCCATCTCCTTGGAAGAACCCCCTTCGGCCGCATCCTTGACGAAAGAAACAAAACTGTTGATCTCGTCATACAGTCCGACGATGTGCCGTTTCCCGGATCGAAAGATCTTAAAATCATAGGTAGTCCTGCCGTTCACTACCACCTTCTCGATCTTATCCTCCAGGATCATGCGTGAAACGCCCTGGAAAGCGTTCTCAAAGCCTCGTTCCTGGTTTTTAATCGCTTTCAGGTGCTCTACCAAGGGATTTTCCGAGTTGTTTTTGATCATAGCGCCCCCGATGATGGTTGATGGGTTTAATAAACGCGCCGGTGGAAAAAATGAAAAAGCGGAATAATTTTTTTTATCTCACTTAAAACGATTTTGCAATAAAAACCGGTTGCGCGGCCATTACTCGGAATAACCGCTCCAGCTTTGCAAATCGGCATTGACACATCTATTGTTAACCGATATTGATGATCTGGTTAACATTAAAATGAAAGCACAGATTCTTTCCATTCTAAGAGGCTCTGCAGAAGCGGTCTCCGGTGAAAGTATAGGCAGCCGTCTGGGAGTATCTCGGGTGGCGATTTTCAAGCAGATCGGCAAGCTCCGGGAGTTGGGGTATAACATCGTCTCCACCCCCGTCGGATATCAACTGCTTTACGAACCGGATACCCTGTTTCCGTGGGCGTTTCCCGGGCGGAAAGACCGAATGCATTATTTCCCTGAAACCGGCTCCACGATGGAGTTGGCCAGGAAATTGGCCCGGGAAGGATGCCCCTCTTTTACCGTAGTGACGGCCGATATCCAGACCCGCGGTCGGGGACGCCTGGACCGCCTGTGGCAGTCGGAGGAGGGTGGTCTTTATCTTACCGTCGTCACCCGGCCCCTCCTGACCCCGGATGCCTGCCATCAGGTCATTTTTATCGCCTCCTGGACGGTCGCCTATCTTCTTTCAAAAATGTACGGCATCGACGCCCGCCTGAAGTGGCCCAACGATGTCCTGGTACAAGGAAAAAAAATCGCGGGCATGCTCTCAGAGATGGCGGCCGAAGCCGAAAAGGTCTTATACGTGAATATCGGCATCGGCATTAATATGAATAATAGCGTCTCAGGCGTGTCACCGCCGGCAATATCCGTCAAAAAAATATTGGGGAGGGAAGTTTCGAGACACGATTTTCTTGCCAAATTTCTGGATGCCCTTGAAGAACGCATGGACAAAGAAGATTTCTCCGGATTCCTGCCTCGATGGAAGCATCTATCCGACACCCTTCACCGACCGGTGCGTATCGTCACCCTCAAGGAGACCATCGAGGGAATTGCTGAGGATATCGATACCGACGGCGCACTGATTATCCGGCAGAAAAACGGTAAATCCCGGCGGATCGTTTACGGAGATTGCTTTCATGCCTGAATACAGGCTTAAAAAAATGGTTTTTGCATCTCTCTGCGCCGCTTTAACGGCGGCCGGCGCCTTTGTCGCCATCCCTGTCGGCCCGGTTCCCATCGTACTGCAGAATTTTTTTGTCCTGCTGACCGGGCTCCTCCTCGGCAGTCGATGGGGTGTGGCAAGCATCGGCGTATATCTTGCTGCTGGAATCCTTGGACTCCCGGTTTTTGCGGGAGGCACCGGAGGCATCGGACGACTCATGGGTCCCACCGGCGGTTATCTGATCGGATATCTTCCCGCCGTCTTCCTGATTGGGCGCATCTCCGAAATGGCTCATTCCCGCCCGACCGTCGATGTGTTTGCAGGGATCTGCGGTTCCGTCGTCGTATATGCTTTCGGTGTCTTTTGGCTTTCTTTCATGACACGCATGGGCCTGGAAAAGGCTCTAGCCGTCGGATTTTTCCCCTTCATAATTGGAGATGCCATTAAAATTGTTGCCGCGGCAGCGGCAGCACGGCTTCTCCGGCCAATTGTGGGATTATCTCCGAGATCCAATTTCCAAAAAGCACCTTTGAGCTTTCCATGAAGCCGGTTCAAAACGCATCAACAAACCCCATCATCGAAATCAGAAACCTCTTTTACCGGTTCCCGGACGGCAGCGTAGGGCTTCAGGACGTGAATCTGAAGATCGAAGAGGGGACCCTCGTGGTGATCGCCGGAGAAAACGGATCCGGGAAGACCACTCTCTTAAAGCATTTCAACACCCTGCTTCGGCCTACCAGCGGAATGATTTTCATCGAGGGGGAGGATGCGGGTAAAAATCCTCTCAAGACCCGTCAAAAAGTCGGTCTGGTATTTCAGAACCCTGATCATCAGATTGTCGGGGAGACCGTTTATGATGATATAGCTTTTGGCCCGAAAAACCTTATGCTGGATCCCGATACCGTCAAGGAGCGTGTCGAGGCCGCACTGAAAAGCGTTTCACTTTCGCATCGGAGCGATCGGCAGCCCCATCTCCTTTCGGGGGGAGAAAAACGGCGCCTGGCCATTGCGGGAGTATTGGCCATGAAGCCCAAGGTGCTGGCGCTGGACGAACCCTTTACAAGCCTCGACTACTCCGGAATCCGGGAAGTGTTGCACCAGATTTTAGATCTTCACCGGTCCGGATGCACCGTGGTGGTGACAACCCACGATGTGGAAAAGATCATTGCTCACGCCGATCGGCTGGTGGTTTTGAAAAACGGATCCGTGGCTGCCGATGGTCCACCGGATCGGATCGCCCTTGAACTCGAACAATTCGGCGTCCGTATTCCATGTGCAATCCGTATGGGAAAATGTTTCGAGTCATGGCTCAATTAAGTATTTTAACCTTTCGTCCCGGTGAAACCCTGCTGCATCGGCTGGACACCCGATGCAAACTTATTTCATTCTTAGCCCTCGGCCTCACGGTTTTATATGCCAAACATGGAGGTCTTTTCGTCCTCACCCTTTTTGCCTTAAGCCTCCTGGGTGTTTCTCGGCTCTTTTCATTGGAATTGTGTTTACAACTCAGGCACCTGTTTTTTTTTCTGGTTTTTGTTTGGCTTGCCCGATTCCTTTTTACACCGGGAACCCCTCTGGTTTCATTTTATTTTTTAACCTTCACTCGGGAAGGAGCCGCCGATGGCGCGCTCATCTGCTATCGCATGGCTCTCATCGTTCTCTTATCCCTGCTCTATTCCAACACCACGCGGCCCTCTCTGACCCGGGAAGCCGTGCACCGCATTCTGAAGCCGTTTCCCTTCGTACCCGGAAAGCAGATCGCCGACATGATGGGGCTGATGACCCGGTTTATTCCTGTTATCCTGGATCGGATCAGCGAAACCACCGAGGCACAACGCTCCAGGGCCGTTGAAAACCGGAAGAATCCGATCTATAGGATTAAAAACCTTGTGGTTCCTCTATTACAAGGTCTTTTTGCCGATGCCCATGCCCTCTCCGAAGCAATGGAAGCCCGGTGTTATGCCCAGGACCAGGTTCTGGTTCCGTTGCCGCTTGACAAAGCCGGTTGGATCGGACTTGCCGCTGTCCTTTTTCTATGCCTGCTGTGCCTGATGCCCTGAAGTTTGTTGACGAGGACAGGCAAGTTGAGGCAAAATAAGACGATTTCGTTTTCCAGCCACCCTTAAATTTTAAAGAACGAATGTGCTGAAAATTATGATCATCGGCGACTGAGAGGTTGGGTTCAACATTGTCAAACGCCTATCCCATGAAAATGAAAATGTGATAATCATCTACAATAATATTGAAGATCAATCCATCTACACAAAATCATTAAAAAATATCCTTGCCGATGCATCCGGCTGATGGTTCTTTCCAGGTTGTCTCCATCGTAACCACCACCGGATTTGCCACCGACACCACTTTAGGAAATGTCAGCCCCGGTTTGGGACTCGTCGGACCGATAGACAACTATTCAAATATCCCTGATCTGGGCAAATGGCTTTTAAGCTGGTGCATGCTTTTAGGCAGGCTCGAGATTTACACCCTGATCATCTTTTTTGCCCCAGCTTTCTGGCGCAAATAACATGCTAATGTAATATTCGATTGACAAGAAAGAAATAGAGATTTAGATTTGTTATCTTTTGAGGGCCGTTAACTCAGGCGGTAGAGTATCTGCCTTTTAAGCAGAGAGTCGTTGGTTCGATTCCAACACGGCCCACCACAGATGTCCCCATCGTCTAGCCCGGTCCAGGACACCGGCCTTTCACGCCGGCAACAGGGGTTCAAATCCCCTTGGGGACGCCACAATGATATCAAGAGGTTAGCCGACATCCCGGTTAACCTCTTTTTTATTTGGTGTCCCTTCAGGTGTACTTTCTTCAAGGAGAGCGGCTATGGAGTGCAAATCCGTGTTGATATTTTGAATATAGAGCTCTGTCGTATGAACACTTTTATGCCTTAAGAACCTCTGCACTGTTTTTGAAGAAACCTTATGGCGATCCGCCAGGATGGAAGCAACAAACCGCCTTAGAGCGTGAAAGCCAAAAGATCTCACGCCTGCCCGTTCGCATAGACCGGAAAGAAACCGACGACGTACCTTAAAAGGGCTTTCCGTAGTGAGGACCGGTTTGATTATCGATAAAGACAAACGGGCTTTCTTTAAACTTTCGGTTATTCCACCACCAGAGCAACTCCCGGCTTAAAGTGTCGTTCATTGGGAGCCATTCCCCTTCAAGGGATCCATACCGAGTCTTTCTGGTCCATAGCCGTATCTCCTTTTTTTTAAAATTCACATCATCCCATTTCAAATTGAATATTTCAGACCACCTGGCCGCTGTTTTCAAGTAACAGAGCAGAAACACCCGATCAGCTCCGGATGTGGCCGCCAAGACCTTTAAATGTCGTTTTCCGGAGGCGTATATTGAGGTTTCCGGTCATGCGAAAACGGATCAATTTTAATTACAGGGTTTTTATCCAGATCGTAAATTTTCATCCCCCAATTCGATAGAGCAAGGAGATTTTTCCGATCTTTATTCGCAGCGTGTGGAATTCTTTCGACCGCCTGTTTAGTCAAGAAATCATCGATCATTCTGGGTGTGATCTAATCCACAGAGGTGTTTTTCTCAATAAACTGGCCGAAACGGATGCAGACGGAAATTTTCTCCTTGTATGTTTTTTCAGAAAACGGACTTTCACATGATCCAAATAGCTATTGCAGAGCATCAAATAATCCATGTCGGTCAATTCGTTCGAGAGAGTTTCCTTGATTCGGATCTCCCATTTCTTAGCCTTTTATTTGGTGGGAAACAATTTTGTATAACGACGCCCTTTGAACTTGACGAGGGCTCTCCATGTGTTGCCTTGTTTGTATGGCATGGGTTAAACCCTCCTCAGTAAAAAGGATAATTCAAAATCCCAAAAGCGGTCGGCAACCCGAGGTGGTGTTCATCCCGAAAAAGGTGGCATGTCAATAAAGTGCTACCTGGGAAAAGTGAGTGACGTGGAGGCCATTCGATGGGTTGAAAATATTCACGGATAATAAAAAACAGGGGGGCCGATTATGGCTGCCCCGGTTTCAAAACAGTGGTTGCACAATTCTAAAGACGACAAAATTTAGAATGTTGGAAAATGAGAGTGCTGATAAGAAAAACCGGTACCATTTAAGTCTTATGATTTCTGATTAAGCAATGGCCTTTGCTATACTTTCTCTTTTAGCTCCCATGGCCAAAAGTGATTTGACCAAAAGGTCCACCGACACGGTCGGATCTCCTTTTTCCATCTTGGCGACCCTTGACTGGCTGGAATTGAGCATCTTAGCCACCTGAGATTGTGTCAATTGGTTTTGTTTACGACGTACTGCCAGGGCTTGGCTAAGTGCCAACTTTAGCTCAATGTATTCCACTTCTTCCATGCTCAATCCCAGAAACTCAGCCACAGAGCCCACCTTATAACCCTTAGATTCCAAAGTTTTCTTTTTTCTCTTATTCATTTCCCTTTTTCCCATTCTCTTACATTATATTCATAATCTGTTATTCTGTGTTTGCAGGCATAAATAACCGATTTTGGAGTCCTGTTCGTCTTTTTCTCAAATATTTCAAGAACTAAAATCACATCGGTATAGATTCGATAAATTATTCGCCACGTTACGTTTTCATCCTTTATCCTCAGCTCATGGCATCGTGACTCAATTGACGGCATTGGGCGCGATTGAGGCAAAGATAACTTTATGCCTTTTTGAATTTGCCTCAATAAAAATCCTGTTTCGATTCGAGCTGTTACAGAAAAAGGCGGTGTTAAAATTTCACCATGCATCCAAACCAGTGGCTTATCCTTTCCGCTCATGCGAATCAAAATATGTCAGATATGATATATTGTCAACACATTCTTTTTTCACCCATGGGTTCACGATTTATTTTTAAGGGCGTATTAGTTCCATTCCGATACTTTTCCTTGGGCATGGGCAATCAATCGTATTCATAGGTGCATCGATCCTTTTAAGCGTCCAGAGTCGTACTCTGGTAAAGTTGTTTAGATTGAGTTACAAGAATCATAATGATAAAATACCAAAACAAGTTTACCTGATATTTCTTATTTGAGAGATAGAAGATGGCACAGTCGGTTGCCGGACTCGAGAAACGACGAGTCACAATTGATTTGCTGAAAAACCTCGGCACCCTTTCCGCTGCGCTCATTTTACAAGTGTTTATGCGTAGCATTCCCTGCAGGAATGAATAAATGGATAGACCATTTCAGCGAAAAGGTTCTAAAAGCAATTCTCAAATGGGACGTGATTTTTAAAGAAAGATATAAAACTATTTCGCAAAACAAGACCTGCTATTAAAATCCGGAATTCAAGTCCCAATCGGCATTAATGAAAAAGGGGTTCTTGTAGAGTGTAAATCCCACGGATGGACTGAAGGCGATAATGTTCCAAGCGCCAAGCTCACCGTATGGATCGAATCAATGTTTGAAAATCTGCCATCGACCATTAAGAATGAAAAACCCGGACAGAAAAACTGTATCTCAACTTGAAGCACTTCCGAATATCGGAAAAGCGATGGCAAATGACCTCCGCTTAATCGGCATTGACCATCCAAAAAAGCTGATTGGGAAAGACCCTTTCAAACTTTATGAAAAACTCTGTGCGAAGACAGGAAAAAGGCAAGATCCTTGTGTTATAGACGTGTTTATGGCAGCGGTCCATTTTATGGAAGGTGGAGATCCCCTTCCCTGGTGGTCATTCACCGGTGAACGAAAAAAGCGATGAAACCAAGAAAAAAGGAGAATTCAAAACAGCCGACTCATGAGGATATCCAAGCCCTTTTAAATTTTTTACCGGTTTTTAAGACGCCAAGTTTCGACCCTGTCATGCGTTGGCATGGTGGAGAGAAAGATAAAAATGGTGTTATCAATATGCCCTTTCCAGAATATGATCATAATGTTGAGAAGTTCTTTCACCTGGCTTCAAACGAGTGCTGGTGTGATTATGAATACACTTCAAGTGGAGCCGGAAAGATGGTAAGAAACAAAGAGTTGATCCAAAATGCTTCTTTAGCTGAATTAAAATCGTTGCTCACTTATTGCGTGAGGGGAGAGCGTTTCGGCGATGGGGTTTGGGAGGATTTTATTAATGAAGGCATAATCCAGAGTATCCTTGAACGCCTAAAAACGCTGTTTGATGCCACCTCCGATGATTTTCTTAAATGAAAAAACGATAGTTTTCGGTTAGAATGTCCATTGACTTCATTACAGAAAAGCCCATCCCCTTTTCTAAAATCATGAAGTTCAACCACCAAGGCGTCAGGGTAGATAAAATAAATCGGAGGCGTGACGTTACCCTGACAGATGGTATAAATTTCATATGGGCTATCCCTTTTAAAAGGCATGTCCTCTTTACAAGCTATGGCGCTAATGATTTTGAGAAACTATTGTTGCCTGTGATTGACTACTTTGGGGTTGCCATCTATTCCGAATATAGTGACGAGTATGAGGCTGTTATGAAAGAGGCTAAAAGGAAAGAAAGGGCGCGTAAAAAGAGACTCAAGCAAAAGAAATTAATGGAATCCAGGTCCTGATGACTGTTAAGCGGCTTAACATACCGGAACGAAGGTGCCCAAATGGTTGTATCAGACGCCCATGATTAAATTGTCCGATTCAACCAAATCGGTCTTCACTACAATCTTGTCGCCGATGGCATCTATAAATTTCGAAAATCTTCGAATGCCCCCTTTTGGCAATGCTTTACATGTGGTTTAAAGATTTATCCAAAGAAGCAGCACCGTTTTTTACCTTGAAGCAAGAAGTTCTCGGGTAATTTTCTTTGATAAATTTAGCGGCTTCTTTTGCATAGACCTCGAATTTAACCTTGTTGTTTTTGAAATATTTTCCACTACGCGGATGGTAATGGTGAATCCACAATGAAGGAGCGCCTTTATTGAACTCCATTCTCCATTAGATCCGGCCGACTATTTTCAGAGATATTTTTTTCTTCCTTTGGTTCTTTGAATGCATTTTCTATGGCATTACGAGCCTGATTTCCTTGTGTGACAAGAATATGAGGGTTAAATATTTGAATTTCTTCAGCGATGTATCTCCTGCAATTTTTAAAAAACGTTACATTTGCTTCGGCTTGAACCTGTTCTTATTCTCGCAGCATTTTGCGCTGTTGGTATGGGCGAAATAACTCCTGATTTTCCTTAAATCTTCATCCGATTTAAACGCTTTTCTCCCCATTAAAACATTTTCTCATTAACCGTTCCGATGTCCAATATTTAGACCTAACCCGAGTTGATTATTCAATTCATCGAAAACTATCCATGCAAACTGATGGGTTCTATACCAATGATCCATTTTTACGCTTATCTATATTTTCTAATGTATGATGTGTTTTCCCTTAAAAACTCCATCGTTCTTTTTTCCCAGTCATCTTTCTCAGCATCACCAGGGTCACCGGGGTCCAGGGACATAAACAAAAGCCGTGGAACTGATGCATTCTCATAATTTTTACCAATATAAGGTTCTCTGGCTTCAATGAATTCCTCTTTGTCATGGCAACTTTTTCAGACAATCTTCTGTAGCAATCGCACTTAAATTCCCGAGCAGAAATGCCCTTTTCATTGTAATACGTTTTTAATCTATCCCAAATTAATCCTTGGCTTTTATTTTTCGACATTTCATTCTCCTTTTCTATGACCATTGCTCCGATTGAGACAATCTCATCCCTCTGCCCCTTTTTTCCTATATCTCTCAATTTTCTCAACGGGTCGCTTTTCCCACAATAGTTTGAAACAAAATGAAAACCGTATTGTATGCCTTTATTATGACATTTTTCCTTGCAATTTCAATGTGAAAATTGGTATTGAATCTGACCGGTTCAGAATATGAGCACCAGGTTTCGTTTTCTGCTAGACATCTCTGTCGCCTTGAAATCACTTCTAAACGCGGGCACTGTTGAATGATTTCGTTCACGATGCTTTCTCACCTATTTCTGTGAAAGGAAGCTAATGGCACGACAGAATAAAATTACCTACAAAAACAACGGTGCCAACATCGGTTATGAGGCCCAACTCTGGCAGATGGCTGATGCGCTGCGAGGCAGCATGGATGCCGCCGAATACAAGCATGTCGTCCTTGGACTCATTTTCCTGAAATACATTACCGATGCCTTTGAAGAACAGCACGCCAGGCTGACCGCCGAAAAGGACAAGGGGGCTGACCCCGAAGATCCGGACGAGTATCGCGCCGTCAACATTTTCTGGGTGCCCAAGGAATCCCGCTGGTCGAATCTCAAAGCAAATGCCAGGCAGCCCAATATAGGCAAGAGGGTCGATGATGCCATGGACGCCGTCGAACGGGACAATCCATCCCTCAAGGGTGTGCTCCCAAAGGATTATGCGCGTCCTGCATTGGATAAAACCCGCCTGGGCCAACTCATCGACCTCGTTACCAACATCCGGGTCGGGGATGCGGATAGCCGTGCCAAAGATGTGCTCGGTCGGGTTTATGAATACTTCCTTTCCCAGTTTGCCAGTGCCGAAGGCAAGAAAGGCGGAGAATTCTACACTCCCCGATGTGTGGTCAGGCTCCTGGTGGAGATGCTCGAACCCTTTAAGGGAAGGATTTATGACCCGTGCTGCGGCTCATCAGGAATGTTCGTTCAGTCGGAGGCCTTTATCAAAGCCCACGGAGGGCGCATCGGGGACATCGCCATCTACGGGCAGGAGTCCAATTATACAACATGGCGGCTGGCAAAGATGAACCTGGCGCTTCGGGGGATTGAGGGGCAGATCGCCCACGGCGACACCTTCCACAACGACCGCTTTCCCGACCTCAAGGCCGACTATATCCTGGCCAATCCACCTTTTAATGTCAGCGACTGGGGCGGGGACCGCCTGCGGGAGGACAAGCGCTGGAAATATGGCGTGCCTCCGGTGGGCAACGCCAACTTTGCATGGGTCCAGCACATGATTCATCACCTGGCGCCGACAGGGCTCGCCGGTTTTGTCCTGGCCAACGGTTCCATGTCCTCCAATCAATCCGGTGAAGGCGAGATCCGCAAAAACATGATCGAAGCCGACCTTGTGGATTGCATGATTGCTCTCCCGGGTCAGCTCTTTTATTCGACCCAGATTCCTGCATGCCTTTGGTTTCTGGCGCGCGACAAGAAAAACGCCCGCTTTCGGGACCGCAGGAGACATGTGCTTTTCATCGACACACGCAAGCTCGGCCGCATGGTGGATCGTACTCATCGGGAACTGACCGACGAGGACATCACCCGTATCGCGAACACCTACCACGCCTGGCGCGGCGAGAAGGCGGCAGGCGAGTACAAGGATGTTCCCGGTTTCTGCAAGAGCGCGACCCTCGATGAAATCCGCAAGCACGGCCATGTGCTGACACCCGGCCGCTACGTGGGCGCCGAAGCCCAGGAAGACGATGGAGAACCGTTTGACGAAAAGATGAAGCGGCTCGTGAAGCAACTGCGAGAGCAGCAGGCAACCGCGAGGGAATTGGATGGGGCGATATGGAAGAACATGAAGGAATTGGGATATGGCAAGTGACCGGGATATTGTCCCCATGACGCGTATTGAATCCCGAATCTTATATCTCCGTGAAAATAAGGTGATCCTCGACGCGGACCTGGCCGATCTTTACGGAGTTAAGACGCGTGTCCTTGTCCAGGCAGTCAAACGCAACATCGCCCGTTTTCCCGACGACTTCATGCTTCAGCTTACCCGGGAAGAATTCGATGTTTTGAGATCACAATTTGTGACCTCAAAAAATCAAGGACGCGGCGGACGAAGGTATCTGCCTTATGCCTCCGCTGGAACTCGGTCCCAGGCATCGCGCACTGGAGAGGGCGCACCTGGCGCTCGGCCGGCTCGACGCCATCACGACCCTCCTTCCCTGACCCGGACCTCTTCCTGTATGCTTATGTTCGCCGTGAGGCCGTGCTCTCCAGCCAGATCGAAGGCACCCAGTCCTCGCTTTCCGATCTGCTCCTTTTCGAACTCGATGAAGCCCCCGGCGTCCCCTTTGACGATGTGGTGGAAGTTTCCAATCTACTTCGCCGCCCTCGACCATGGGCTCAAAAGACTCATGGAGGATTTTCCCCTTTCCAATCGGTTGATCCGGGAAATTCACGGCAAGCTGCTGTCCCGCGGCCGGGCTGAAGAAACCCGACATTTCCATACTTTCGGATGAGTTTTTAGCCGAAATGAAAGGGATGCCCCATAAAAACCTGGCTGTGGAACTATTGCGCAAACTCCTTACCGGTGAAATCCAGACCCGCCGGCGCAAAAATGTGGTGCAGTCGCGTTCCTTTACCGAGATGCTGGAACGCTCCATTCGCCGCTATCAAAACCGCGCCATTGAAGCCGCCCAGGTGATTGAGGAATTGATCGCACTTGCCAAACAAATGCGACAGGCAGACCAACGGGGGCAAGATCTGAAGCTGAATGAGGATGAATTGGCTTTTTATGATGCCCTGGAAACCAACGACAGCGCCGTAAAGGTCCTGGGGGATGAAACGCTGCGAACCATCGCTCGCGAACTCGTCGCTTCGGTTCGACCCAATGCGAGTATCGATTGGACCCTGCGGGAGAATGTGCGAGCCCAGCTTCGCGTAATTGTGAAGCGCATCCTGCGCAAATTCGGCTATCCGCCGGATAAACAGGAAAAAGCGACTCGGACCGTGCTTGAACAGGCGGAAGTGCTGTCAGAGGTTTGGGCGGTTTCATGAAGGCACAAGGCTCACCGGGCATCATCACCGGTGAGCCTTGTATATTGACCAAAGATGTGAAAGGTCTTCGTTCTACTATCGCTTATGAATTCAATATCTTCTTTGCAGCTTCATCGTTAACATCGGCAACATGGGAAATGCCCGTTTCCTGCGCAGTTTCTCTGTTACCGGCGAAAAGATCACTTCGGGAAAGAGTGGATAAGGAAAATTTCCTTACACCTGCCATTAGCTGTTGCAATCCGCAAGCAAGTTTATCCGCCAGTGTATAGAACGCAATTGCCCCATAGGGGATGTTGGTCATTTCTTTTTTACCCACTTTTTTCTGAACATCAAAATAGGAGGCAAATATCTCTTCAGCCTTGGAACCAATAGAGCTAACGGTTTTGGGGAGGTTATCCCAGTTTCCGAATACCGTATCTCTTTTGTCCGGATGGATTGCCCCTTCAATATTTGATCCGACAAAACCGGGAATCATAATTGCCCTGCCCATACAGATGAGCTTTGTGTAGGGCGCTCCAAGAGCTAATGCTTTGAAGATATGGTCTTCAAGGGCAAATCCGCCTGCAAAGGACATATCCACCACTTTTTCACCCCTAGCGGCAAGTATGCCGGCATATTCATAGGCTTTCGAGTGGAGGATAATCGAGGGAACACCCCAGCTCTGCATCATATTCCAGGGACTCATGCCGGTACCGCCACCTGAACCGTCAATGGTAAGCAAATCGCATTTCGCATCGGAGGCAAACTTAATGGCCATCGCCAATTCTTCCATGCCATAAGATCCTGTTTTCAGTGTAATTCTCTTAAAACCGATGCTGCGGAGGTACTCAACCGTATTCATAAAATCTTCGCGCACTTTATCAACATTTTTCAAATTAGTTCCACCCATCCGGCTATGGCGGGCAAAGGATCTAATTGAACCCTTCTTGAATGCCTCTTTGACTTCGGGTTTGGTTGGGTCCGGATCAACCACATATCCTCTCTCCTTAAGGAATGCGGCGTATTCGAGGCTGGTCACCTGAATTTCACCGCCGATGTTCTTGGCGCCCTGTCCCCATTTCAGCTCGATGATGCATTTATTTCCATATTTTTCCGCAATGAATTCGGCAACACCGTTTCGCGTGTCTTCAACATTGAGCTGAACAATGATGGCGCCATAATCGTCATGATACCTCAGGTACGTATTGATACGGCGTTCCATTTCAGGAGAGCTTTTGATTTTTCCCTTTCTTGTTTTTCCCTTGCCGATTTGGGACTCGCGATCAACGCCGACCACGTTTTCACCGATAACCACGGGAATTCCCACGAGGGAACCGCCAATGGCAAAGGAATCCCAATACTTGGCGGCAATAAATGTGGATCCTAAAGCGCCGGTCATCAGCGGCATCCGGATTTTGGTCTTCATGGTGTTGCCAAAGGATGTTTCGAGGTTGACATTGGGGAAAATACAATCATCCGGATCATTGGATAATCCCTGGGAAAGCCCGTTGGCGCCATAGGCATATCCCTGAATTCGAAGGGAGTTATAGGACACGCCCACATGGGTTGTATTGTTTGCCCCTGCCGTTACAAAGCCGAAATCCCTTGGGTAAAGCAGTTTCCTCCCCACAAGGCTTGAAAGCCAGGTTTCACATTTTCCATGACAATCCGCTCGGCAAAGAGTGCATAAACCGGATTCGGCCGGATTGCCGCGATTGGTGGTTCCAAGTACATCGTTACTTTTTTCGAACCTCATTCCTTTCTCCTTTCACTTTAATAAAAGATGGTGAAACATACGTAGCATGGCAAAAGATACGACATTTGTCTGTATTTTCTAACTGTATGCTGGAGATAGGAATGAAAAAGCGCCTATCCCTTATTTAAGGAACAGACGCCTTTGTCGGTTCTAGTATTTATCCTGCACTTCATTGTGCAGGAAATACATCATTAGTATAACCTGATTATTATTTTTGATTTTTAGCAATACTAATTAATCTTGTCAAGGCATTTTCTTTTGTTTTCTCTATTTGCCGCTCAGGTAAAAGCAAGTATTTAGGAGTGTTAACGCAGGGTTAAAATAAACATTGATGCTTCGTAATGGTCCAATTTCTGCGTTGCGCTTCATCCCGTGCGATTTCACGTACGATAATACGCCTCATCACACTGGATTCCGTCGCCTTGAACTTGAAACCTTTACTTTGCCATCTGATTTTCGACCTTTTACGGATGCAAGCCTTTCAAAAATACCCAAACCGGGAACGCTGTCGGGATAGACGAAATACTCCGTGACGGTAACAGGTAAAGGCGGGTTACTTGACCAGGTTCTTTTGACTGTTTACAGGTTCAGCCTGTCATTTGGAGAGCGCTTGGATCGGTCTGCTGAGATAATAAAAATTCCTGTTTGAGCGAGCTAATCAATTCTTTGACGGACACGATGCGATCGACTCGGTATGCATTCTGCCCGGAAAAGACGAAACCACACTTGAGGTTTCCCTTTTTGGCGTTCATAAGCGCCAATGCAATGCAGTAAGGACTATTTTTGCGGTCACATGTCCGGATACAGTGGTAGGGGCAAGTAAAGGGTATTTTTTCCCCGCGTTTGACCGCTTTCAGAAATTCGTTGTTGATAGCTCGACCTGGCAATCCTACCGGACTTTCGATAATTACGATATCTTCCTTGGTGGCATTAATATAGGCCTGCTTGAATGCTATTGACGCATCGCATTCATGTGTGGCCACAAAACGTGTGGCCATCTGAACCCCGGCTGCGCCCAGCCTTAGAAAGCGGTATATATCTCCACCGGAATAAATCCCACCCGCCGCAATTACAGGAATGGGTTTCCCGTAGTCCTGCCCAAATGGCCTAACAGCTTCCAATACTTCCGAAACCAGTTTTTCTAAATTGAATTCCGGCGAAAAAAGCTGCTCTTTTTTCAAACCAAGGTGACCACCGGCCATGGGGCCTTCTACCACGATCGCATCCGGAATATAAGCGAACCTCGCCCATTTCTTGCAGAGTAACTCGGCAGCCCTGGCGGAAGACACGATGGGAACCAGTTTCGAGGTAGTGGTGTTCTGCAGGTATTTCGGCAGGTCCAGGGGCAGACCGGCACCTGCAAATATGAAGTCGATCTTTTCTTCAACAGCGGCTTTAACCAGTTCGATGTAATGGGTCAGTGCCACCATAACGTTGACACCCAAAAGGCCTTTGGTCTGAACTCGGGCTTTACGGATCTCTTTCTTTAGCGCTCGAACATTGGCTTCTCTTGGGTTTGTGAGAATATCGGGTTCATCCATTCCGATCATAGCAGCGGCAATGACGCCGATGCCGCCTTCATTGGCTACAGCCGATGACAGTCCGGAAAGGGATATACCTACCCCCATCCCACCTTGGACGATGGGAATTTTAGCGACCAAATCTCCAATATGCAGCTCGGGTAGATGCATCAACTTTGGACCTTCAATCGTCCCTTCTACGAAAAGGTCGCTTCTTTTTCCGCTTCCCACCCGAATCTGCAGGATTTACTTTAATAATACTTCCGCCTACATTGCTTCCGTTCAACGCCTTGATTGCCTGATCTGCTTCAGAGTTGTTTGGCATTTCAATGAATCCGTATCCCTTTATTCTACCTGAAAACCGGTCCTTGATAACCTTAACATTCTCGACATTTCCGAACTCGCTAAACAATACTCTTATGTTATCTTCCGTAATGTTCTGAGATAAATTTCCGATGTAGATATTCATACAAAATACCTTTTGACCTCCATCATTTCGTCTATCTTCCAATTAAAAAGCGAGCAGGCCCCAACATCAAAGCATACGGTTCGATCCACATCTACAATAACCACGAGTGGAATAATGAATTCCCCGAAACTCGGCAATAAATAGGACTGAAATATGGGAGTTTTTCCAGAAAATCACTCTTAAGCGAAAAAGGGCACACCCCAAATCCCGGAGGTATGCCCTTTTTTCAGGTTTCGATGTTTAACTCACTGTGACATTTACTGCAGCAGGGCCTTTGTTGCCTTGCTCGATGTCAAAGCATACACGGTCTCCTTCGTGCAGGCTCTTAAAACCGTCTGCGTTTATACCTGAATGATGAACAAACACATCCGGTCCGCTTTCCTGCTCGATAAAGCCATAACCTTTTTGGTCGTTAAACCACTTAACAGTTCCATTGCTCATGATAACATCCTCCTTTCTTAAAAATTTCAATGTCGCAAGCTGGAGGATGCCATTTTGACAGATGGATTGTTCCTTCAGAAAGAGACAGCCCTGAATATTAGACAGGGACTCTATTGATATTCCCATATATTAACAATTATTTGATAATAAAGCAAGCAAATTCTTTGTTTCGCGTGACTGCGTCGTGCGGAATCGCGGCTCCGACTTCGTCCAGTGCCTTACCCCGCCGCGCTTCGCGCGCCGGAACAAGGCGCTGGATCCGATGTCATTAACTTAAGCACACCAAAAAATCCGATAACCATTCTAAATAATTGATAAATATTTTGATTTGAGATGATCCGCATTGTATACTCGCTTCAAATAGAAAAATCCATTAACCTTTATGAAAGGGGCATACCATGTCGAGAAATGATGTCCCAAACAGTAAGGTTGGCACGGAACCTGCTTTTTATCTAAAGATTTCTCCCGCAACCGCTGTCTGCCGTTTCATCGTAGGTCAATTTCACCCAGGCCATTTCCCTAATCCGGGATGTCTTGATCCTGCTGTTCCACCGATCCAAAAGAAAAGCCCGAATCATGATCAATGCATTTTCTACCGTTTTTCAAAAAACCATTGAACCCATTCGTCCAGAAAGGAAATACCTGCATAACCACCGGGTGTCACGCGGAAAATTCTGCCTTGCTTATAAACCATGCACCTAACTTATTGATATTGAATGCCAAATAACAATTGAATATTTCATAAATATATAATAGCATTCTAAGAGTTTATGAAGTCAATAACTTTCCCCCATTTCCGTCTTGCGGATCTCCCCGCCGGTTTGTGGAGACGAATACATAAAGTTAAGTTATCCACAGGAAATCATTCTCGTATGGCTGTTTTTAGTATATTTGAAAGTGAGCGATATAAAGAAAATGGCGAGAACAGAAACGATGAAAATCGGCGGCCAGACAGGATAAAATGACTTTTACGGGATCGGTTTTGGGAGAATTCTTGAGCGATAACACTATCCCTTTAATGGCCCTTCACCAGGAAGGAAAAGCAAAGACCTCTATCCGGCTGGAGCTGATTCAGGAAGAGCCATTGTCCATCCGGGTTCAGGGGCTACCCTATGTTGTCGTCATGCGCACCCCAGGGGATGAGTTGGCCCATATTGCCGGGTTTTGTCTGGCCGAGGGCATCATCGACAGTCCGGAGGACATTGAAAACATCGGCTCCTGTGAAGGAGAGGCCACGAATGTGGCAACCCTTACTGTCACTCCCGCCCGTTTTAGAAGTATCGCTTCTATATTGGAACGCCGGGGCTTTGTCAGCCAAACCAGCTGCGGCATTTGCGGCAAAGAACTGGCTGAAGATCTTTCGCAGATGGTTGAGGTCATGGCGGATGGTCCGCCCGTTGACCTGGAAAGAGCCTATCGATGTTTAGAAACATTAAAAGAGCTCCAACCCCTGTACCGGCGGACCCGTACTGCACATGCCGCAGCGATCTATACCAACACTTTTGAACTTTTATCGATAGCCGAAGATGTAGGCCGCCACAACGCTCTGGACAAGGCTATTGGAAAACTCTTTCTGAAAGGGGATCTTCATCGAGCGGGGGTTTTAATCCTGTCTTCCCGCATCAGCTACGAAATGGTTCAAAAGGCCGCCCGAGCTAAAATCCCATTCCTTATGGCTTCTTCAGCCGCTACGGCCCTGGCCGTCAAACTGGCCGATTCCCTGAACATGACCCTGGCCTCACCGTCCAAGCAATCAGGGATTCATGTCTATTGCGGCTTCAGACGCCTGGCCGCCCCGGTTAAATAAGCAATCTACGTTTTACTTTATTACTTTCAACTGGTTTTAAAGAGGGAATAATTGACCCGGTTAAAAAGAGGCTTTGTTGAATATTTCTCATTTCTCTTTAGTTTTTCTGACTATGGTTCTCTTTTCTACAGGAAGGGGAGGTGGAACATCTTCGCCGGAAATCTTTTTTATCGCCCCAAAGCGAGGAGGACAAACTTCAAAGCAAGTGCCACATTTGATGCATTTTTCTTGATCAATGACATGAATCAGGTTTTTGCCGCCTGAAATCGCCTCAACAGGACATTTTCTAAAACAGATCATACATGCCTGGCATTTATCCGGATCGATATAGTACGACACGACTTCATTAAACAGCCGTTCTATCTCATCAATGGTGAAAAATGCGTCATATTCTTCTTGGCCGCATAGACGTAAACCCAGCTTTTCTCTTTTTATAATCTTAATGTAAGGAATCAGCTTCACGACTTCTTGAAGTCTGGATCTTAATTCGTTTTTATCGATTCCTTCGCTTTGTCCGAAAGGCCCGATCTCTTCAACCTTTCTGCCGAAATCATTCATTACTTCAGCAAAACGGATTCCTTCACCGGCAGACATAAATTCGATATGTAACCTTTCCGGATTTAGCCCGATGTGTTCCATGATCTTTTTACATAGAAGTACCATGTTGAGCGCGTGATAATTTCCATGAGTAACGTAATTGCATTCATTGAGGCGGCATCCGCCTATAAAGACACCATCCATTCCATTTGAGAACGCCCTGAGAATAAATTCCAGATCGACTCTGCCGGAACACATGACGCGAATCAGTTTGATTTCGGTTGTATATTGCAGTCTGGAAACTCCAGCCAGGTCAGCAGCGCCATATACTCACCAATGACATACAAATCCCAATATTTTAGGTTTGAATTTAGGGCCTGTACCCATTCGTTTTCACCTTTTTCAAAGTAATTCCGACCAGATCCATTTTTATACCTTTAAACGTCTCCAACCGCCGCATCAAGTTGTTGCAGGATCTCTTCCCCTGGAATCGCCGCATCAATTTGGCTTAAAAGCTCTTCATCCGTGAAATGCTTGAGTGAAATAGCCCCTGTTGGACATTTTGCATTACAAAGACCATCTCCTTTACAGATGACAGGATTAACAGCAGCCTTTTTGCCCTGTCTTGTTTCACGATATTCAATAGCACCGTATGTACAGGCGGATATACACGCCCCGCATCCGATACACTTCTTCTCATTCACCTCGCAGACAGAGCCTGAGACTGTGACGACATCATTGGAGAGAAGGGTTAAAGCCCGCCCTGCCGCTCCATACGCCTGGTTAATCGCTTCCGAAATGTGCTTGGGATAATGAGCAGTCCCGCATAGGAAAATACCATCTGCGGAAAAATCGACAGGTCTTAATTTGACATGGGCCTCTTTAAAAAAATTATCCGGTCCCAGAGAGACCTTGAAGAATCGCGCTATCTCCCGATTTGCTGCAGGCGGTATGACGGCAGCGGCCAAAGCAAGGATTTCGGCATCGATGGCAAGTTCCTCTCCTAAAATGGGATCGGTCACGGTTACCCTCAAGACAGGCCTCCCTTCCGCCATTGCGGCCTCTACCCGAGGTTTATTCTCGGGTTCCCAGAGGATAAACTTGACATCCTTGTTGGACGCATCCCGATAATAGTCCTCTTTCAAGCCATAGGTTCTCATATCCCGAAAGAGGATATAGATATCCATCTCGGGATGGATATCTTTCAGTCTCAAGGCGTTTTTGATGGCCTGACTGCAGCATACCCGGCTACAGTAATTTCGGTCTTCATTGCGGCACCCGACGCACTGAATCATCACCAGGCACTGGGCGTCGACCACCTTTTCTTCTCTCCTGGCGATTCGCTCCTCCAGCTCCAGGAGGGTAAGGACCCTCTCATCTTGTCCATAAAGGTATTCGGTCGGCTTGTATTCATCCGCACCAATAGCGATGACCGTAGCCCCATGTTTGATCTCCGTAGCCCCTCTGTCCGACATCACCTTGGTGACGAAATTTCCTACATAACCGGTCGCATCCGTAATCACAGCGTCCGTAAAGACATGGATCAGGGGGTGCTGATAGACCTTGCGCACCAGATCTCGCAGATAGGCCTGAACATCCAATCCTTCCAGGGTGGTGTGGATTCTCCTGGCCATCCCCCCCAAGTCTTTGTCCTTTTCCACCAGGTGAACGTCATGTCCCTGGTTGGCTATGGAGAGGGCGCACGTCATGCCGGCGATGCCGCCGCCCACCACCAGCCCGGTCTTGTTAACCGGCAGATCAATCTCCTGCAACGGCTCTAAAAGGGCGCATCGGGCGACCGACATGCGGACGATGTCCTTTGCCTTCTGGGTAGCCTCTTCCGGTTCTTTGGAATGGACCCAGGAGTCATGCTCTCTGATATTTGCCATTTCGTAGAAATACTGGTTGATTCCTGCCTCCCGAAGGGTGTCCCGGAATAACGGTTCAAGGGTCCTGGGCGAGCAGGCAGCGACCACCACCCGGTTAAGCCCCTTTTCCTTGATCATATCCGTTATTTGTTTGGCGGAATTGGTCGCGCAGGAGAAGAGCTGTTCCTGTGCATAAACCACATGGGGCAGGGTCAAGGCATACTCTACTGTACTGGGAACATTGACGATTCTTCCGATATTGGCGCCGCAATGGCATACAAAGACACCGATCCGGGGCTCTTCTTTAGAGACATCCCTTTCAGCCGGATAGATCCTCTCTTTAGTCAGTTTCCCTCGCCGGTAGTCAAGGAATTGACCGCATTGAGCCCCAGCCCCGCTGGCAGAAAAAACCGATTCGGGGATATCCATAGGGCCTTGGAAGGCGCCGCTTACAAAGATTCCCTGCCTGGAGGTTTCCATCAGATTTGAAGGATCGGCTTGACAGAATCCGTGTGAATTGAGATCGATACCGAAGCGATCCGCCAGTGCTGTTGCGTCAGCAGGAGAATTTAATCCAATGGACAATACCACCATTTCGAATTCTTCCTCTTTGACGCCCTCGTCGGGGGTCGAATACCTTACCACGAGATTCTTTGTTTCCGGGACCTCTCCAACAACGGATGTGTAGCTTCTGATAAACCGGATTCCGGGAAGCTGCGCTGTTCTCTGGTAGTATGGCTCAAAATCCTTACCGTACGAGCGGATATCATTATGGAAAATAGTACACTCGGCCGATGCGTCATGCTCTTTTGTCAGGATCACCTGTTTCTGGGTGTAGGTGCAGCAAACCGCAGAACAATAGCTGTTATCGCCCGGCGTTACGCGTCTCGAACCCACACATTGAATCCAGGCGATCTTATGGGGATGCCTCTTGTCGGACGCCCGCAGGATCTCCCCTTCATAGGGTCCGGTGGCGCATAGAAGACGCTCAAAGTCGAGGCTGGTGACCACGTTCGCATACTTGCCGTAGCCATAGTCGCCCTTTACCTTGGGGTCGAACGGTTCATAGCCGGGAGACAAAAGAATCGCCCCTACCTTTATTTCTATCTTTTCCGGCTGTTGCTCAAGATCAACTGCTTTATTCTGACAGACCGCTTCACAGATGCGGCACTTCTTCTCCTTCAGGTAAAGGCAGCTTTGATCAATGTAAGAGATCAGGGGAATGGCCTGAGAGAAATATATATGCACTGCTTTATTCTTGGATATCTCCTGATTGAATGGATCAGGGTATTGAACCGGGCAATATTGCACACAGGTGCCGCACCCTGTGCATTTATCCTCCTTGATATATCGGGGCTTCTTGATCAGGGTTACCTTAAAATTCCCTGCATCCCCCTCCAGCCTGTCCACTTCGGTGTAGGTGAAAACCTCTATATTCGGATGCCGGCCGACCTCGACCAGTTTCGGAGAGAGAATTCACATGGAGCAGTCATTGGTGGGATAGGTCTTGTCAAGCTGGGCCATATGCCCGCCGATGGCAGGCGATTTCTCCACCAGGTAGACCTTGAAACCCGCCGTGGCAAGATCGAGCGAGGCCTGAATGCCGCTGATCCCGCCGCCGACAACCATGACGTCTCCGAAGTGGCCGTCTCCTCGGCCTTTCCGAAGTTGTTGAACCTTTTCTCTCAGCAGTTCTGTTTCCACGTTTTATCCCCTCACCAGGATTTTTATCCTTATCGTCCGCGCGAGTCAAAGCCGCAACTATCCTAAATAACTTCCTTTATGATCTCCGTGATGTCTTTAATCTCAATCTTTTCATCTACGCTCATAGTGATTCTGCTGTCTTCAAACATGGTAATGCAATATGGGCAGCAGGTAGCCAGGACCTCGGCTCCGACTCCCAAAGCCTGTTCTATTCTGAGGTCTGAAAACCTTTCACCCTTCTGAGTCTCCATCCAAACTCTGCCTCCTCCCGCTCCGCAGCAAAAACTATCGACTCTATTGTCAGGCATCTCATTCAGGTTCAAACCGGGTACACTCCTAAGAATCTCCCGGGGTTCGTCATAGATGCCGTTATGTCTTCCCAGGTAACAGGGATCATGATAGGTCACTTTCCTGGCGTACTCCTTTTTAATCTCAAGTCTTCCCTCGTGGATCAGCTCAAATAAATATTGGGAGATATGGATCACCTCAAATTTCACCATAAAATCGGGATATTCATTTTTAAAGGTATGGTAGCAATGGGGGGAAGAAACAAGTATCTTCTTCACTCCATGATCGATGAAAGTCTTGATGTTCTCCCTGGCGAGTCGCTTGAACAATTCCTCCTCGCCCGTTTTTCGAATGCTTTCTCCGCAGCAGTTCTCCTTGGGACCCAGTATGCCGAAATCAACTCCTGCCTTGTTAAGGATAGTGGCTGTGGCAACAGCCACCTTTTTTAACCTGGGGTCATAGCAGGGATAGCAACCGGGAAAATACAAAATATCCGTCCCCTCGGTGAAGGTCTTTACGGGAAGCCCCTTGGCCCAATCCCCCCTCTTTGCCCGTTCTTCACTTAAGGTATTCCCTTCGCCGACCAGACTTCCTCTTATGGTGCGGATCGGCTGGACTCCCTTAGGAAAAATGCCATATTCCGTGGCGATCCTTCGCAGGGCGATTCCGGATTGTATCTGTTGGACGTCTCTGGGGCAGTGCTGAGGACATCTTCCGCATGTCGTACAACGCCATATATCTTCGCTTTCAATATCCGTCATGCCGAAAGTCGCCTGCCTGACAAGCTTGCGCATACTGAAGTTACGCACCCGGTTCCACGGGCAGACCACATCGCACAATCCGCATTGAAAGCATCTCTTGAAGGCATCCCCACCGCTCGCCTTGATGACATCTGCGATCTCTTTGAAATCGGCTACATTCTCCACTGTATTTATTGATCCTCTTCTTTTGGCCTGAACGAGCTATGACTTCATCGACATCCGGGCAACAGCATCCATGAGTTCCTGCACCCCATACTTCTTCGCGAGTGAATCCAGTCCGATATCCAGATCCTTCTGCGCCTCCATTTCTTCGACTTCCTCTTCCCTTTCTTCATACGTCAGGGCATCCACCAGGCACCACTTCACACACAAGGGCTCCTCTTCACCCTCACACATATCACATTTAAGCGGTAGGCCGGAGTCAGGCTCTTTGAAGATGTCCCTGGATGGGCAGGCAGCTCTACAGAAGGCACACTCGTCGTATTCCTTTCCGTCAACCACATATTTGTCTCTGCCCATGCATTCTGCGGCAGTATACTCACCCGCGTGTATAGGAACATATATGTCCCTGAGAGGATCACGAACTATCCGAATCCGAGACCTAGCCGGGTTATTGCTGCTGTACTTTGGCTGAGCGTGAAAGGCCGAGCAGATCACTTCGCAGGCCCGGCACCCATTGCATTTGTCGGCATCCACCTTGATGGTCTTAATGATCCTCTTTTTTTTCTCGCCCACGGCTAAGCCTCCTTCTCTTTTTCCGTCGAGGTCTCCTGTGTGGAGGCATCTCCATTATCTGAATAAACCCCCCTCTTTTTAAAGTCTTCAAATACGTAATCCAACCCCAGTTGATGCAGTGTCTCTTTGGTAGGGATACCCTGTTTATTCCACCCCTTGAATTGGTAATACGTATCGAGAAGCTTCTCCTCAAGCTCTGGAAATCGTTTCTTCCAATGGTCCGCCGGCGGCTTCTCGTCTTTTCTCCGCATGCCTCTTCGGGTATTATTGGCCCTCACCAACGTCCGGTATCTCCTGACGGCCTGTGTCAATTTTTCTTCATCCATTTCGATGCCGACCCCTGCAGAGATGAATTTCGGATAATTGTGTATATGATAGGGAGGCTTCAGGGGAAATGATGATAAACCGGCGCACATTCCGAGGGCGTCATCGATGTAGTGCATTTTTTCCTGCCAATCCACGATGTCGCAACACATTTCCGGTGTCGGGTAATAGGGAATTGATTTTTCTCCGCGCAGTTCCCAATCCAACAAGATCTTCTTGAACTTCTCATCAGGGACCTGGAACCAATCCTTCACAAATGCTTCTCTTTCCTCTTTCGTCAGCAAAAGGAGCCTGGGGGAACTGTCCCTCTATTTGAGTAATATTCATCTTCTCTCCGGTAGCATACATGAGAAAATACATGGGATTCAGCATGGACAGCTTAAGAGGGAGCTGCTCATGTTTCTTGATGGTATTATGGGCATAGGTTTCCGCGCCCTTGCCGATCTGTCTTGCGGCCCAATAGGTGCCATTGGCCAGGACATCTCCGATCCCTTCCCGGCGGACAATCCTGTCCAGCAACCAATAAAATCTCCCCTCATTATCGGACGGCATTCCCGGAAAGTCATCATCGGTCAGTATTCCGTTTTCGAGAAGCTCAAGGGCAAAAGCCATCACCTGCGGGGTTGAAAAACCGTCTACTCCATATTCCGTAGCACTTTGAGCGATTCCCAAACCAAATTCCAGGTCTGAAAAGGCCGCCATGGTATAAGTCAGTTTTGAGAAGCATTTCATCATGTATGTTGGACGCCCCGGAGGGGAAATGGTTGCTCCGCATCTCATCGGACAGTTATAGCAGCTGATCAGCCGTGTCCGCATGTTTTCCATGGTCTCCATCCAGTCCTTTGCGATCTCTTCGTTCCAGAAATCCTTTCTGCGGACACGGGAATTGCCCCACATGAAATTCTCGGTATGCCACTTCTCGTCATGAACTTTCATCTCCTGCGGCGACCCAAGCCCGGCTAAAATAGGCATGACCCCTGGAACGGGATTTTCGTTGCGCCATTTGATGTACTTCAGCACTTCGTTACAGAGCTCCATGTATTCAGCCGGTCGGGCAACATTGATGTCTTTTGTTCCACGAACAACTATCGCCTTTAACCCTTTATCTCCCATAACGGCGCCTATTCCTCCTCGGCTGGCACTGGACCTGCCCTGCTCGATAGAGGCAAAATAGACCCTGTTTTCACCTGCCAGGCCGATAGCCGCTACCTGTGCTCTCGGCTCCTTCAGCTCCTTTTTAATGAGTTCTGCGGTTTCAACCGCTCCTTTTCCATGCAAATGAGAAGCATCACGAATCTCGACTTTATTATTATTGATCCACAAGATAAACCAGGTTGGGGGACTTGCCCCGAATGATCACTTTGTCATAACCGGCATGTTTCAATTCCGGGGCCCAAAATCCTCCCATCATTGAAAATGCCATCAACCGAGTCTGAGGGGAAAAAGTAGAAACAATCGTACGATTACATCCTGTGGCCGGCGTACCGCATAAAAGACCTGCGCCGAATATCAGTAGGTTTTCGGGAGAAAAAGGTTCAACTTCAGGGGGAACCCGATCCCATAATATCTTTGCGTTTGTTCCTAAGCCTCCCAGATAAAGCTCGGTGTCTCTTGGATCGGTTTCCACCCTCTCAATGTTTCCTTTAGATAGATCTACTTCTAAATTAAACCCTGTCTCTGCATACCTCATTTTATTTTACCCCTTGAATTCAAGCTGCCCTATAATCGTCGGCGCTGCCTTTAAAGCCTAAGAAACCATCCATCGAATCCCGTTGCCGATCGCCTTCTCTGCACGGGTTGTATCGAAACCATTTTGCTCGGCCGCTTTGCCACGCTATTTCACGATTATATCCTCTCCATCCATTGTTCTTCAGGCTAGACGAAGGATGCAAGATTCTCGGCCACTTTTTTTGTTTTGTATTTATTTTAACACCTTAGGCACCCCAAAGTTCTGAAGGAATGCAATATGTTGATTTAACATTGAGTTTACGATCAATTTGGAATTTTTGTTCTTTTTTCGTCCAGAAAATGTGATTACATTTTAGCCATAATATAACTATGTGTCAAGCACAAAGTCAAAATAAGGGTAAGTCGTTAATTATAGTTTGTGGTTATCGGGAGTTCAGGAAAAAATTTAGTACCAACAAAGGATAGGAACTAAAAAGAGCTGATGCATGAATTTATCAGGAAAAAATTGAAGGAGGTTTCGCAACTTCGCCTAAAGATATTATCAATGACCTATAGCGTCCTGATAGTCGTATCTCCCGGTATGCGAATTAAGACTGACCGATGATCTCCCCGCCGACTTAGACTTTAGGCCTATTCACCATCGGCATACGCCTTCGCAAAATCGCTTTGACGACTTCCATGGAGAAAAACACCACGCCACTGAAGCCCGCAATGATTGCCAAATCTCTTACACCAGGCTTCAATATCCCGAAAGCTTCTCTTACGGGGCCGATCTGTATCAGGACGGCGACAAGAACAATTTCCCAGAAAATCGCCACCAGCAACCACTTGTGGGGGGGCAGCTTGAAGACGCTGTATAGCATGGAACGAAAGTTTACGGCGATCACCAGTTCAACGATGACGAACAGGAAAAATATTTCCGTTCTGGCATGTGTTATGTCCGAAAGGTCATGAAAGAAGAGATAAAAAAAGAAGGGGATCTCGATGAAAAGTGCCAGGGCAATGAACGCTTTCACATCCCGGGTGAAGATGCTTTCCCTGGGATCACGCGGCGGTCTCAGCATGATATCCGGATCCGGAGGGGCTACGCCTAGAGCCAGAGCCGGGAGGCCGTCTGTTGCCAGATTAATATACAGGATGGCTGCGGGTAGCAACGGCAGGTATTCCGGCCCCATCAACAGAACCGTCCCCCCGATGACAATGACCTCGGTGATGTTGCACCTTAGAAGATAGGTCAGGTATTTCTTGATGTTGTCATAAATCCACCGACCGCGCTCAATGGCACTGACGATGGTGGCAAAGTTATCGTCACTAAGCACCATAGCAGCGGCCTCTTTGGCCACATCGGTTCCGGTGATCCCCATGGCAATGCCGATGTCGGCATGCTTGAGGGCCGGCGCATCGTTCACGCCGTCTCCAGTCATGGCAACCACTTCCCCTTTTCTTTTCCAGGCCCTGACGATCTTCAACTTATCCGTCGGCGAGACCCGTGCGTAAACCGTCACCTGATCCACGAAGTCATCGAGGTCGTCCACCGACATTTTCTCCAGCTCGTCGCCGGTGATCACTTTATCCCCCTCTTGATAAATTCCGATTTCCCTGGCTATGGCCACAGCGGTGAGTTTATGGTCCCCCGTTATCATGACAGGTTTGATATGGATGTTCTTACAGACCTTAATGGCTTCGATGGCTTCTTCTCGAGGCGGATCCATCATTCCCATAAGACCTGTAAAAATGAGTTCCTGTTCCACCTCTTCCCCGACTCCTCTGGCGTGCGAAAGCTCCCGATAAGCAAATCCTAAAACCCTCAATGCTTCCTGAGCCATCTGCGTATTGGCCTTCAGAATCCGTTCACGTTCTTCCCGTTCGAGCTCCCTCACCTGACCGTTTGAGAACACGTGGGTGCACCTTTCCAAAACCAGCTCCGAAGCGCCTTTAATGAAAGCGATTGTTTTGCCGTCCTTCATACGATGAATGGTGGTCATACGCTTTCTTTCCGAGCTGAAAGGAATTTCCTCTAATCTGGGATGGTCCAGTCTGGCTTGAGTCTGATCGATCCGAGCCTTGGCCGCAGCCACAATCAGGGCGCCCTCCGTAGGATCTCCCTTGATGAGCCACCTTCCCTCCCTTTGTTCCAATGAAGCATCGTTGCATAGCAATCCCCCTAGAAGGAGGAGTTGCAGATCCCTATTTTCGACGACGCCGGCGGAATCATCCATGCGGAACTCTCCGTCAGGCAAATATCCTGCTCCGGAGACCTCTATGGTTTTGCCGTCCATAAAAACCTTTCGGACCGTCATCTCCCCTTTGGTAAGGGTTCCGGTCTTATCGCTGCAGATGACCGTTGTGCATCCAAGGGTTTCCACGGCCGGCATTTTGCGGATGAGGGCATTTCTCTTGGCCATTTGATGCATGCCGATAGCCAGGGCGCCGGTCACGATGGCGGGCAGCGCTTCGGGAACCGCCGCCACCGCCAGGGCGATGGAAAACATAACGATGGTGACTATGAATCCCAGATCAACCTTGCCCCCCAGCGCTTCTCTGGCCACGCTGACGCCCGCAACAATAACACAAATTCCCAGCGCCATGAATCCAAGCCATTTGCCTATCTCCTCCGTCCTTTTTTCCAAGGGCGTTTTTTCCGCTTCGATGGTTGTGACTTCCTCGGCGATTTTTCCGAACTCTGTCGTCATTCCTGTGGCAACCACCACCGCCCTGCCCCTGCCATAGCTTACCGATGTGCCCGCATAAACTATATTCTTTCGGTCACCGACGCGTACTTCTCGGGCTACGCCTTCCACACGCTTCGCCACAGGGATGGACTCTCCTGTCAGAGAAGCTTCGTCACATTTCAATGAATAGACCTGAACCAGCCTGGCATCGGCAGGAATTTTATCTCCCGCTTCAAGAATCATGATGTCGCCCGGGACGAGTTCCTTGGAGGGGATTTCTCTTTCACTGCTCTCGCGAAGGACGGTGATGGTCGGTGCAAGCATGCCCTTGAGGGCCTCCAATGCCCGTTCTGCCCGATACTCCTGAATGAAACCCAGGACGGCGCAAAAAATCACGATGACCAAAATGAGGACGGCGTCCAGAACCTCCCCCACCAGGATTGAGAGAATGGACGTCACAAGCAGAATAATGATGAGGATGTTTTTAAACTGGTTAAAAAAGAGAGCGAGCGATGAAGTGTGTTCTTCCCGCTTCAGTTCGTTGTATCCGAATTTCTCGACGCGCGTCGAAGCTTCTCTATCGCTGAGACCCGTGAGGAGATCGGTCTCCAACTCCTTCAGGACGGCATCCGGTCCCAACACATGCCAGGGTGTTTCCGCCATAGACCTTCTCCGCTGCTCTCCAGGAATCGGAACGGTGCGCTCCAATTGATAAGCATTCACTTATTTATGGGCGTATTAAGCAAAACCATGGATTGTGTTTTGCCATTCTCTGGGGCCCAGGATATGGAAGCATACTATGTCGTGGCCGACGGGTCTCTAAGTATGTAAAGGCGGATGAACTGTCAATAGAAATTTCATCGGCATCTTATTGAATATTTGGCTGATTTGAGCATAGGCAGCTAATTCGCTTTTGGCTGGTTTTTTATTTCAATTTTTAAAAAACTGCCATCGACTCGGCATTACACCGGTCAGCAGGCAGAGTAGCGACCTGGGTGGGCGCCCTTACGCTGAATAGCGAAGCGGAAAAATGCGGCGGATTCGAGAGGTCATCCGATTAATGCCGCTTTCAACCCGCTTTTATTTTTTTCCTTCCAATTGTTTCAGGGCAACGGAAGATAAAGCCCGAACCGATGGATCCGGATCCTGGGTCGACGCCTTTTTCAACGCATCCATCACACCTTTTTCATTATACTTTAGATCTCTCAGGGCGCAGGCGGCTGCGACTCGAGTGCGGGAATTTGGGTCTGATGACAGGAATCCGACCAGCACATCTGCAATTTTTTCCTTGGGAGATCCGATTCGACCCAGGGCCTCGCAAATGTTGACCTTGGTATGTTCGTCCCGGGTGGTATTGAGAATCCGAAAAAGCTTCGGCACGGCATCTTTGGCTGAGGGTCCATAAACCCCCAAGGCCCTGGCGACAAACCCGACAACCGTATCGGAAGAGTCATTTAAAGCTTCAATCAAGGGATCCTTGGCTTCGATGATGGGGATGTGGCTGTTTCCCAGAAAAATAGCAGCGTCACAGCGGATCCCTTCGTCACTGTCTTTCAGCAATCCGATAACAGGACCCACCATTTCTTTTGGAACCGGCTTAAGCTTCATTTCAATGATCTCTTTCAAAGCGTCTTTACGGGCTTCGGCGGCCGGATCCGAAAGCGCCGATACTAAAACAGAAAAGGTCTCTCGGCTCTGGATTCCCATTTTTCGCAGTAAACTGACAGCACCAACCCGCGAAGTGCCTTTTTGATCATGCAAAACCTTTCGTACAGCCGGGATCAATTCCTTGTCGATTATGTTCAAGCTGCGCAGCGCAATGGCCGCATTCAGCACGGTTTGCCCATAGGGATCGTCTAATACTTCCTTCAAGGCGTTTTCCGCCGGCCGGGCATCTTCACCCATTCTGGATAATGCCCCGGCGGCATTGGCGCGCACTTTTGGACAGAAATCCCTGAGTGCGCCAATCAAAGCCGGCACCACTTCCGGCGTGCGTTTCATCCAGGGTTCGCCGAGTTTCCAGGCCGCTTCGGTTCTTTCGTTGTCATTGCCGTGTTTCAGATCCTCAAGATATTTAATGGTCAGACGATAAGGATCTTCTGGGGTTACGGCCCGCTTTTGCATCGGGGAGGTTCCAACGCAGGATATCAGGAACACCATGGTCAACAAACATGGTATCGCCGTCCTTGCTGCCAAAACCGGTTTTCGTTTCATTTTCTTCTCCTTTAGGATCATTTGGCCCCGGCTTTTGCTAAAATTTTTGCGATCTCTTTGCATTTACTCGACTCGGCGCTGATTAAAGGCGTTCCTCTACCCTTCGCCCTGGCGTTGACATCGGCACCGGCTTCGACCAGGGATTGAACCAACAGGATCGAAGTGCAGTGTTTGGCCGCCCACATGAGAGGGGTCGTTCCATTTTCGTCTTTAAAGTTTACATCCCCTCCCGCATCGATGAACATCAGCGCGATTTCATCGTGATGACCGATAACCGCTGCAAATAAGGGTGAATGTCCTAATCGAGGCCTCTTGACATTGGGCGACATGCCTGCATCCAAAAAGCCCTTTACTGCATCCATGTCGCCCTCCATGATGCTGAGGAAAAAGCGGTCAACGATGTCATCCGAAAAAACCATCTCTTCCGGCAATGAAGGTCTCTTTTTAGGTTCCTTGGAGGATAGTCGGGTTGGATCGGCGCTTTGGGATGTCCGGACCGTCCGGGGGGTCGTTTCCAGATCGAGCACATCGGTGATTTGCCAGCCCTTTTGTTTGTCGTATGCGTATCTTATTTCCAGATGATGAGATTCCCACTGGTTGTTTACCCATTCGCTGCAGTCAAAACGAATGGCACGCTTTTCCGGATCCTTCTTTTTCCAGCTTTCATCCAGAAAGCCGATTCCCTTGAAGTGCTCCCATTGTTCGGCACAATACTGCCGGGCCAGCATCCAAAACACCCCATAGTGATCCAAATGCGTGGGAATTTCTTTATAGGCGATCCATCGGTCTTTAATTTTATAAATGAAGACCGTAAATCGGTCCTTTTTCCCATTTTGCTCACACTCGATGTCGGCGGTGGCAAAATCATCCAAGGTGCTGCTCGCAATGCCGGTGACGGTTCTCAGAATCTCATCATCGCCTGCGTCGAGCAGCATCTTTTCAATGGCTTTATGGATGGGAGTATTAAAAATGGACTTCTCATAGGAGCTTTCGGATCTCCGTGATGCTTTCAATTTTTTATCACTGCCGGCTTCCGTCAACGTGGCTTTAAAGTTAACTCGGTAGCCGTATGTCTGACCTTGAAATTCCCTCGTTTCCGTGAATGCCGAACCCGCTATTGCCGCTGGACCGAAGGTTATCGCCTCAAACGTATGGCCGCCGGCAGAGGAGGCATACCCCGTTTTCAGCAGAGGAGTTTCCAAAACCGCGCCGATGATTTGCTTCGATTGGTTGATGCTCAGTTCAAGGAACTGCAGCGCCCCTTTTGACGATAAGGATTGGATTTGCTCGCGCCAGTCATCCGATTGTACCGGGCGATCCGTCAGAAAAATGCCGATGATTTTCCGGCATGGGTTGAAATGATCTTCCCGCAATTCCGCAACAGCATGCCTTAATGGGATCTTTTTTCCGTCGACTTCGAAAAACCCTTGCGCAAAATCGTTCTCAGCCGCCCTTTTATCGGCCGCCGGTTTGAAAATGGAAGGAGAATCGCCGGGTAGTTCAAGTGGGGAGGCTTCGGCAATTTTCAAATCTTCTGCTCTTGCACTCGATGTGTCGTTAATGGGTTCGAGATGTTGAGCAAAAGCCCAGCCTGATAATCCGGCCGCGTTAGATACGCGAATCCACTCGCCTTTTTTCGAAACTATCTCAAGGATATCGCCCATTCTGAGAATACCTAAAATACGGCTCTTGATGGACGGATTCTTTACGCAGATTCAATCGTTGCACCGTAACCCGCACCTTGGGCATTAAAACAATGGGCGGCGGCGCAGTCGGTTTACTTTCGGCGACTTTTGTTTCAACATCCCCGGCGGCCGTTACGGGGGAAGAAACGGTTTCTGTTGCAGGGGGGCTTGGATTTATTAAAGCGCATCCGATAACGGTCATTGCCAAAAAACAAGCACCTATCTGACGAATCCATCTTTGCATCGGATTTCCCTTTTTTGATTTTTCCTCGTTTTCTGAATGAATCTATTTGGCTTCTATAACATTCCTACTGTTTCTTAAAAGGGGCAAAAACCAGGAGCAGGAGCATACCGGGAATAGCCACCAGGGTGCACATGACAAAAAAATTCCACCAGCCGAATGCCTGCACCAGATATCCGGTCGGTGCAGCAGCAAAAACCCTGGGAATCCCCATGAAACTGCTTAGCAGCGCATACTGGGTGGCCGTATAAGCTCTGTTGGTTAAAGAAAGCATAAACGCCACAAAAGCCGTTGTCCCCATGCCGCCGGTCAGATTTTCAAATGCGATCACTCCGGCCAATATCCAATTATTAGGGCCGGTGATGGTTAAAACGCCGAAACAGAGTGTCGAAACGGCCTGCAATACACCAAAGATCCAGAGGGATTTGTTAATACCGATTTTCAGCATCATAATTCCACCGGCCAGACTGCCGATAATTGTCGCCCAAAATCCGAAAAGCTTAACTACTGCTCCAATTTGTGTTTTGGTAAAACCGATTTCCATGTAATATGGGATCGTCATCGTTGCAGCCATGTTATCGCCGATTTTATAAAGCACAATAAATGCTAAAATCCAGAAGGCTTCCTTGCGTTTTAAAAAATCAATAAACGGCAAAATCACCGCATCTCTAAAAGAGGCCGGCAACAGCGTGCCGATTTGAGGTTCCGGCGTCAATAAAGTCGCTAATACCCCGATGAAGAGGCATAACCCCATAAAATAATAGACTGCGCCAAACGAATAGTGATCCGACAGAATCAAACCGCCACCGGAGGCCAAAAGCATACCGACGCGGTAGCCGTTGACATATAAAGAAGAACCTAAACCCAGTTCCTTATCCGTTAAATCCTCCCGTCGGTAAGCATCAATGACAATATCCTGGGACGCGCTGAAAAAAGCCACAGTCAAAGCCAGGATGCCCAGGAGCAACGGCGATTTCACCGGGTCGGATGAACCCATTCCGAAGATTGAACCGATCAAGAGCAGTTGAAAAATCAGCAACCACCCTTTTCGACGGCCGAATCCGGGAATCGAATAGCAGTCTAAAAAAGGCGCCCAGATGAATTTCAACGTATAGGGTAAACTCAGCAGAGAAACCAAACCAATGGTTGAAAGCTCAACCTGACCATCCTTAAGCCATGCCTGCAGCAAAGTGGACGTTAAAAGTAAAGGCAGGCCGGAAGCAAAACCCATTATAAAAGCCACCAGCATTTTCCGACTGAAAATCTTTATCAGCAGATCGGATTTCACACATCATCTCCCTTTGGCTGGATTGGATGGGATCTGTCCACCTTGTCCCTTTATTCATAGCGCAATGCATCGATCGGGTCCAGTCGTGCGGCTTTCAGCGCTGGAAAGTAGCCGAAAATCACGCCCACCGCGGCCGAAAACAGGAAGGCGACGCCGATGATGCCGGCGTTGAAAACAAAGGGTACTCGCAACACGCTTGCGAGCCAGACAGATCCGGCAAGAGCGGCCACAATCCCGATCAATCCGCCCAATGAAGAGAGCACAACCGCTTCCACCAGGAATTGTATGAGCACTTCACTCTCGAGGGCGCCGATGGCGAGCCGGATGCCAATCTCCCGGGTGCGCTCGGTCACCGACACCAGCATGATGTTCATGATGCCGATGCCGCCGACGAGGAGGCTTACGGCCGCTACGGCACTCAGCAAGGCTGTGAGCAGTTGCGTGGTTCCGGTCAGCATGTTGGCGATCTCCTTCATGTCCATGACGTTGAAGTTATCATCATCGCTGGGTGATAGATGACGCCTCTCCCTCATCAATGATCGGATGTCCTGCTGAGCCTTTTCGGTCGAGGCGCCATCCTGAACCGAGAGCTGAAAGCGAGCGATATCCAGGTTGCCTGAAATACGCCGCTGATAAGTGCGTAACGGGATGAGGATGATATCGTCCTGATCCATGCCCATGGTGTTCTGCCCCTTGGCTTCCAGGATGCCGATCACCTGGCAGGAGAGTTTTTCAAGACGAATATTTTCCCCCAAAAATTCCTGCCCTCCGAACAATTTCTTACGCACGGTCTCCCCCACGAGACAAACCGCCGCACCGGCACGCAATTCGCTGTCGCTGAACTGTCGGCCGGCACTTATGGATCTGTTCGTAACCCGAAGAAACTTATTATCGCTTCCGGTGACCGAGGTCGACCAGTTTTCATTGCCGAATACGGCTTGGATGCTTTTGGAAGAGACCGGGGCCACGGCAGCAATCGAGCTGACGTCACTGAGAATAGCCTCTCCGTCAGCCTGTTTGAAAGGGATGTTGCCTGAGGATTGGCCCGGACCGAGTCTCCTTCCGGGAGTGACGATGAGCACATTGCTCCCCATGCTTGCAATCTGCTCTTGAATTTGGGCCGTAGCGCCCCCGCCGATGGTCACCATCGTGATAACTGCTCCTACACCGATGACGATTCCCAGAATGGTCAGAAACGACCGCATGACATTTCGCCTGATTTCACGCAAGGCCAGTATAATCGTGGTCCACAGCATTATGTTGCCCTCCCGTTTTCCTCACCGGATGCCACCAGACCGTCCAGGAAATGGATGATGCGCTTCGCATAGGCTGCCATATCCATTTCATGAGTGACCATGACGATGGTGATTCCGGGGTCGCGGTTCAGACCGATGAGCAGATCCATGATTTCACGGCTTCGTGCCGTATCCAGGTTACCCGTAGGTTCGTCCGCAAACAATACGGCGGGTTCCGTCACAATCGCCCGTGCAATGGCTACCCGCTGTTGCTGACCTCCTGAGAGCTCGCCGGGGGTGTGGGATTCCCAGCCCTTGAGACCCACTTTCTCCAGCGTCTTAATGGCATGCGCTCGCCGCACTCCGGCGGGGACACGGCGATAAATCAAGGGGAGTTCCACGTTCTCCAGGGCCGAGGTACGATTTAGTAAATTATAGCCCTGAAAGACAAAACCCAGGTAGAATCGGCGTAGCCGCGTCCGCTGGGTGCGGGTCAGTTTGCCCACTTCAATGCCTTTGAACTTATAAACCCCCGCGGTCGGCGTATCCAGACAGCCAAGGATGTTCATACAGGTGGACTTGCCCGATCCACTGGGTCCCATGACCGCCACAAACTCGCCCTCATCAATTCGAAGATCAATGCCGCGAAGTGCATGCATAGCCGCCTGGCCGGTGCCGTATACTTTCGTCACGCCTTGCAGCTCAATAATGGGTTGGTTGTCTGTATGATTGATGGCCATCATGCTCATTTCACCGCACTGATGGTATCCACCACCACCGTCATCCCGGGTTCGATGTCTCCGGCCACAACTTCAGTCATACTTCCATTTGTCGACCCGATCGTGACAGGGACGGCTGAGAGCTGCCCATCCTTCAATATCCAGACCCGCTGCTGTGATTTGTTACTCGTCGCGTTGTCGCGCTGTTGAGAACTTTGTCTGGGCGGACGCGGGATCAGGGAACCGACGAGACTGCCGGAAGATTTCTTCTCCTGCTTCTTCTCTTTCTGTGCCGGCGGCGTAAAACGCAGCGCTGAACTGGGTATCAGGATGGCATTTTCGACTTTTTTGACCGTGATATCCGCGGTGGCCGTCATTCCGGGCCTCAAAGAGAGGTCCGAGTTGTCGACCTTAAGGACGGCTTCGTAGGTGACGACTCCTGAAGTCGTTGACGAACCGAAACGGGCCTGGGTGATCCGTGCATCGAAATTGCGATTCGGATAGGCGGCAACGGTGAACGTCGCTTTTTGATCCTCCTGCACTTTACCGATATCGGCCTCATCCACATTGACATGCAGTTCCATCTGGGTCAAGTCTTCGGCCAGAGTGAAGAGCACCGGGGCCTGAAAGGAGGCGGCTACGGTCTGTCCGGGCTCTATGCTGCGCGTAAGAACAATCCCGTTGATAGGAGACCGGATCACCGATTTGGAAAGATCGGTCTCATGGGCTTCCAGAGTGGCCTGGGCCTGAGAGACTGCCGCCCTGGCGCTGGCTTCATCGGCCTTGGCCCGTTCGAAAGCCGCTTCTGCAGCATCGAGATCCGCCTGTGAAGGAACTTTTCGATTGCTTAATTCCCAAACCTTTTGAAGCTGTGCAAGCTTGCTGCGTGTTTCGCCGACTGTCGCCTGAGCCTGCAAGACCCTGGCCTTTGCCGATTCCAGAGATGCCCTGGATTGGGTCCCCTGCGCTTCGAGTTTCGAAGTATCCAGTTTAGCTAAAATCTGGCCGACCTTTACCCGGTCGTTGTAGTCAACTCCAACGCTCTTGATGATACCGGATAACTCGCTTCCCACATCGACCTTGTTGGTCGGCTGCAAGGTGCCCGTTGCGGTTACGATGACCGTCAGATCGCCGCGTCGGACCTCCTCGGTTTTGTATTGCACCGAATCGGAATTATTCGTACTTTTCCAGATTACAACCGCTATCACCACTGCTGCCGCCAGGAAGGCCAAGATAAACCATCGCCTCAGACCCTTTTTTACATTCGACGATGCATCCATTCCCAGTGTTTTAGCAACATCGGACTCCGGATTGATTTTTGATTTCATTTCTTTGCTCCAATCACATGCTACTTATTCTCATCAGGGGAAAGGGAATTCCATCCTCCTCCCAGAGCCTTATACAGGCGCACCAGGTTGGAAGTTACGGTCCCGTCGCTTTGGGCCAGTTGATCCTGGAAAGACAATAGAGAGCGCTGCGCATCCAGTACATTGCTGAAATCCGTCAGGCCGACTCGGTACTTTTGCTGCGCAAGCTCTGCCGCATCACGAGCCGCCTGCATCGCCTCGATCAAAGATTGCCTCCGCTGCTGTTCCCCTGCATAGGCAACAAGGGCGTTTTCAACCTCTTCCATCGCACTGAGCACAGCGGCCTCGTAGGCGATCAGGTACTGCTCCTGCAAGGCGGATTGCACTTCGATGTTTTGGCGGATGGCTCCGGCATTAAAAACCGCCCAGGTGATTCGAGGGCCGCCGCTCAAAGTCCAAATTCCGGAAGAAGAAACATTACCCAGTGAAACGGTTTCCAATCCGATGGATCCGCTCAACGTGAACCTGGGGTAGAGATCCGCTGTAGCCACACCAACCCTTGCCGTCTGTGCGGCAAGCGCTCGTTCGGCGCTGCGTACATCCGGACGGCGGCGCAGCGCTTCGGCCGGTACACCCACGAAGACCTTCAGTGGAGTAACCGGGATAGGCATTATTTTCTCAACTGATTCGTGGATTTTCCCGGGCTGTTCTCCCAGAAGCACAGCGATGCGATTCATGGCCTCCTCCAGCCCGGTACGCAGGGTCGGTATCTGGGAACGGGTGCTTTCAACATTGTAACGGGCCTGCTGCAGGGCCAGCGCATCGCTCAAACCCGCTTGATTTCGCCATAAGGCCAACTGGTAAGACTCATTTTGAGCTTCCAGGTTTGCTTCCGCCGCAGTCAGGCGGGCCTGGTAGGTTCTAGCCTCGACATAGTTAAAAGCCGTTTCTGCAAGCAGGGAAACGAGGACATCGCGCAATTCTTCTCCGCGCACCTGAAGGTCCGCTTCGGCAGCCTCCACCGATCGACGCACCCCGCCGAAGATATCCAGCTCCCACCCGGCATCAAAACCTGCCGCATAAAGTTCACTGCTTTTTCCGCTCCCCGTATCTTTGCTTCTGCGGCTCCAGGCGGCGGAACCCGCAGCATCGAGAGTGGGAAAGAGGCCGGCCTCGGCGATGCTTCGCCGGGCGCGCGCTTCCCGAATCCGCGCCAAAGCCTTCTTCAAATCGAGGTTGCCTGAAACCGCTCGGTCCATCAGGCTGGAAAGCACCGTATCATTGAGGGTCATCCACCATGAAGCCAGATTTTTTGGATCGGCCTCTCCGCTTGTAAGACCTCCCTTGAGCGGCGTATGCCAGGCTGGAGAAGTCGGCGTTTCGGGCGGATGGTAATCCGGCCCCACTGCGGCACACCCCGCAACGATCAGCATCGCGAACACCGCACCAAACCACAATATCGGTCGATTGAAGATTTGCCGTTTCAGATCATTCATGGGTTAATCCTATTTTAAAACATCTCTTAAGCTTTGTCTCATCTGAACATTGCCTTGCCTTTCTTTAGCCTCCTTGCATATAGAACGGATCCCGGCAAGGGAAAATTTCACAACATGTTCGGCATAGGCTTTAATATCCTCGATTCCCGGGGGGCCTTCTTTTACTTCCTTCTTTCCCTTCCGGCCTTTTTTTGCAACCATCGGATTAATGCACTGGCTGATGATGCTGATCACACAGAAGCGAACCTTAACGTCTGAAGCGCGTGGACCCAGGAGCTCACGAACCAGAGTTTCCATTTTATCGTGAAGAGGCCTGAGTTCTTTTCTGATGGCTTCCTCCAGCAGACCCGTCGGGTTGACAAGCTCCTTATGAAGAATCAGAAAATTTTTGTTGTTCTTGTCTGCAATCCGATGAATGAGAGCCATCACCCGGCCTTGAAAACGTTCTTCAAGGGGCGCATCGTTACTTACGCCACCATCCGGCGGATGAGCATTAATGGATTGGAGAAATGAATGGCGCCAAGCCTCTCGGTAGAGATTTTTCTTATCCCCGAAGTGATAGTTTACCGCAGCGACATTTGCCCTGGCCCGTCTGCAAATTTCCGCAATGGTTGCATCTCGGTACCCTTTTTCGGCAAAAACCTCGGCCGCAATCCTCAGCAGGCTCTGGTAAGTTTTTGCAGTATTTTTTCCGGGTATCTTCATCACATTCCCTTGATATATTTCTTAGCTTCAAATATTCAAATAGCTATTTTAAATAACCATTTGATTTTGTCAAGAGACAAACAAATATTTTTTGATTCGTTTTTACAACTCCCCGATCTTCTTAAGGCAACGTTCTCAGATGTGACTCATAAAACCGCTATTAAATATTTATTGACACCCCATTTTCCTTCCGATAATTACTGAATCCAACGGATATTATCGCTATGGCAACCAGATGTTCTGAGGACCAAATAGTGCCGAAACGCCATTCATTCTTCAATCAGGCGCAAGTTTATCCGCACCGGCGGCAGTTCTGACGAGGCATATGGAGGTTTGGTCGATGCAATACAATCCGTCATCGATGCGAGTCGACCCTCTGCTTGGAATAACCCTGGCTTTCGGGAGGACATCATGCAAAAATTTCGTTCCTTTATAATCCCCTTCATGATCCTGATCATGCTGGCAATTATTAATAGCGGCCGTGCCATCGGCGCCACGGGAGGGCTTGACTCGGACGGCGACGGGGTGCTCAATTCCGGTGACAACTGCCCCCTCACGGCAAATCCCGACCAGGCCGACGCAAACGGAAACGGGATCGGTGATGTTTGCGACGCCCCCTTTCCGGATGGGTTTGCCTATGTCACACCCCAGGGCGTGGTTCAGACCAAAACAGACGCCTGCCTCAGACCGGTGACCATTCTATCTCCTGACGCGGTATTGACGCTGTCCTGGTCCGGTGATGCAAGCCACTTTGATCTGACCATTGAAGGAAAGACATTCCCGGTAGATATCGATTTCAGCGATTCGGCGCTTCTGGAGGCCATCAGTGCTTACGAAGCCGAAACCGGCCAGGATTTAAGTGCGATGCGCACCTGGATCGCCCAAAATCCAGGCTTGGTATCGGCTGTAGCACGCTGCGAAAAGCCACCGCCCGGAATCACGTCGATTTCGATGCGATCCTGGACGCACCCACAAGATTTTCCTGCCGAACCCGAAATGAATATTGAGGATCGGAGGATGGATAATTATTTAGACCGGCTCGATCTTGCAGCTTCTATCGCCTTTGAAGTATGGATCCGGTTTAAAAGTACACATACTTCTTCCGAGGTGAGTTTAGCAAGACAAGTTCTCGTAGATAATTGGGTGAACCTTGAGACATTTGCATACGCTGAGAGAATGAATTGCAATCCCTGCGGCCAGTCTTTGTCATATTACCTGCGTCCGCAGGTCTTGGCGCATGTTATCCCAATTTTCCAAATCCGCCATGCCATTATATGTCCGGTCCTGATTGCGATTGCAGCCTATCCGGGAGCTACATTTGATGACGGTAAAGAATGCCCCGGCGCATGCTATATAACTTCGACTTTAACCGGGTATACCTGTTGTGTTTGGACTGATCAAATGACATGCGATGAGATTCCCTGGAGAGGAGGGGATGTAACCACCATATTCATTCCAGGCCTGACTTGCTTAGGCGACCCATGTTCATCTAGATGAGATAGGGGACAGCACAACTTAGACTTGCGTATTTTCAGAGAGGGCGGTTTGATCCAGACCGCCTCCGGTAGCCTGTTTGGAACCGGCATCTTGTATTTGAAGCGGTTCGGGTGCTTTTCAAATACCGATCAGAGGACCGGTTACAGCAGCCGCTTATTTCACAATCAGATCATTCTTTACGGATTTGACTCCCTGGACGCTCTTTGTGATTTGCTCTGCCTTCTCAACAACCTCTCGGGAATTAACAAAACCGCTCAGTTGAACGGTACCCCGGTAAGTTTCGACACCGATCTGTATTGACTTGAGCAGATTATCGGCTGCAAGCAGAGCTTTGACTTTGGTCGTGATAACCGAGTCGTCGATGACTTCGCCCGTGCTGGCTTTCTTGGGAGTCGATCCGCAGGCGGCAAAGGTAACGATCAACGCAAGGATCAATAGACAGTTGATTACGATATTTCTTTTTTTCATCGTCGCTGCTCCTTTCTGATTCTTTTATGTTGGGATGTCGGACCTTACGACTCATATTTCCGGCGGTTTTTTCTATCGCAAGATTCGTCAAAAATTTTCCTAGACCTGCGGCTTACCCCTCTTCCGGGTGTCCTTATCACATCATAATCATTAAGATATCCTGAAATGCGCTCAAATTTCAATCCTCCAAAATGTCAAGAAAAAAATGGAACTCACCGGCTTTTTGGGACAATCAACTTCCATTGAAAGCCACGGACAGAGAGCTTAACGGTTTAGCCGACAGCTATCCGTCTCTGAGAGAATTACCCTGTTGCGTGAAGCAGGAACCAGTGTGCAGCTCTTGCCATCTCAGTCATTTAAAGGTATATTTAGCATATGGTATCTACGAGAAGAAGCACGCTGATCATCGCTCTCGGCATGATATCCATCTCGCTGGTGCTTTTTACGAATTCCTCTCAAGCTGAGGTGGCTATCATAGAAGTCAACCACAGGAATGTATCTGACATTCTCCCTTTGGTGGAAACCCTGCTTTCTCCTGGCGGAAAGGCTGTCCCCGATTCACGAACCAATATCATCATCGTCAACGACACAAGCGAATCCGATAGCCAAAATCAAGGCTCTTGTGACCGACATGGACAAACCTGCAGAGCAGGTAAGGGTAAGGATCCGGTTTCAGGAAACAGGCGTTTCTCAAGATAGAGACCTATCCGCATCAGGGAGGATCTCAGGGGACCGGTGGTCGGTAGGTACCGGCAGGAGCAGCAAGAGAAGGAGTCCATGTCCGGGCAAGGGACACGAGGGTCAACAGGCAGGGGACGACAGAGTCCTTTATCTCGGTCATGTCCGGAAGCTCTGCCTATCTCTGGATTGGAAAGGATATCCCTTTTACAGAGCAATGGGTTTACCTGACCCGTCGATATGCCCGTGTAATGGAAAGGGTGAATTTCCAGCGTGTTGAGACAGGATTTGAGGTTCGGCCCGTGGTTTCGGGAAACAACGCTCATATCGAGATCATCCCAAGGATATCTTCCCTTGAGGAAGGAGATCGGGGAGTGGTGCGCTTCACAGAAGCCTCGACAACCATGACCGTGCCCAAGGGACAGTGGGTGACCATCGCAGGAGCGAGCGAACAGACCAACGAGGTTATCCGCGACATTCTCTCCACCGGCAGTTCCTCAGCAAATTCCTCCCTTTCCCTGTCTTTGATGGTAGAATAGCGATGGCAAAGTCCGACCCCTCTCGTTTTCAGTGATTGACTTCATCTTTCCCCTAGCTGCAGCAGTTCGTCCAAACCTTCACATCCTACAGGTTATCGTATAACGCATAGTGGAGTGACACGGTAGCCGTAATAAATTCAATGCCATGGTTTGACAATGAAGGAAGGAATCCTTAAAAAAACCGCCAATGACATCGATTCCCCAACAGAAAAAACTGTATTTTGTTGGCGGAAACAATGTATGTTGCCGGGCATCGTGCGGAGCGTTGAGGGGGCAAACTGTGATGGAGCGATGGTCAAAACTCAATGGGTACCGTGAGGTGCTGGCGATCAGCCTGCCGCTGGTCGCTTCCATGGGATCCTTCACGGTCATGCAGTTCACGGACAGGGTGTTTTTGGCAAACTATTCTGTGGATGCCATAGCCGCTGCACTGCCGGCCGGTATCGCCTCCTTCACGTTCATCTCCTTTTTCATGGGCGTTGCCAATTACACGAACGTCTTCGTCGCCCAGTATACAGGGGCCCGCGCTTTTAGCCGAGTTGGCGCCTCCCTGTGGCAGGGAATTTATTTCTCCCTGGCAGCCGCAGTCCTCCTTGCCTTGATGGTTTTTGTGTCCGACAGGATATTTGAGCTGATCGGCCATTCGCCCCGTATCCGGTCTCTTGAGGTGGCCTACTTCAATATCCTCACACTGGGCGCGGGCATCGTGGTTCTGAATTCGGTCATGGCCTGCTTTTACACAGGCCGGGGTCTGACCTGGACCGTTATGATCGTCAACGTGATCGGTGCGGCAGTCAATATCCCACTGGATTACTGTTTGATCAACGGGGTGTGGCCGTTTCCGGAACTGGGCATTTTCGGGGCAGGCCTCGCTACCGTTATCGCTTCAGCCACGACCACGGTTGTTCTTGTGATTCTCATTTTCCGCAAGGGGAACCGGACCCGATTCGCCACATGGAGCGCCAGGGCCCTGGACAGAGAACTCTTCGGCCGGATGATGCGGTACGGCATGCCCAGCGGTATCCAGTTCTTCCTGGAGATTTTCGGATTCACGTTTTTTATTCAGATGCTGGGCCGGCTCGGGGACCTGGAGTTAGCGGCCTCCAACATCGTTCTTTCCATTGAGTCCCTATCCTTTCTTCCCATGGTGGGCTTTCACATCGGGAATGCGACTCTGATGGGGCAGGCTATCGGCCGCGGTCGGCCGGAAGAGGGCGCTTACGCCACTACCAGCGCCATTCACATCACGCTCATTTACATGATGTTTCTGGCCGGGGTGTTCGTCCTTACGCCCGAACCGCTCCTCCGCCTGTTCAGAAACGATCAGCACACCCATAACCACTATGCCGAGATTATGGCCCTTGGGGTCATTCTCCTGCGTTTTGTCGCCGCGTTTTCCTTCTTCGACGCGCTCAACCTCATCTTCTCAAGCGCTATCAAAGGAGCCGGCGACACGCGCTTTATCATGTGGACGATTTCGGCGCTATGCCTCGGAGTAATGATCATACCGATTTATGTTGCGGTAGAGGTTGTGGGAGCAGGGATTTATGCGGCATGGACGATCGCCACGGTTTATGTATGTGCCCTCGGCATGGCTTTCATGCTGCGTTACCGCCAAGGACAATGGAAACGAATGCGTGTCATTGAATCACAACTTATGGCGCAGGAGAAAAGCTGATAAGTTAATCCCCGGGTCGATCAGTGCAGCACCTTGTTTGATGGCTTTTTTATGCCACAGCCGCATAGATGCTTCGCCCGGCGCCATAATAGGCGTCATAGACATGCTGGAACACGGCGGTGGCTTTCTGCTGGAACAGTTCCGGCGTATAGGCTCTTGGCAGGCCCTTGTCGAGCAGTTTCTCAATGGTCACCCTCACCTCGGCGCGGGCTTGCTGCCGCTTGCGCCAATCCAGCACCAGCTTGCCCTCTTTAAGCGTGGACAGCAGCTCACGGGCAACAGCCTTGACCTTTTTACGGTCCGCGTCGCTCATTTCAATCTGCGGCTTTGTCAAGAGATCAAAGAGCGCCAGTTCTTCTTCACTCAACTGCTCGCCCACTGCCCGCTGCTCTTCCGCGTTCAGGCTCCGGGCGAAATCAACCAGTTGCTGGAAAAACTCTTCGGCGTTCAGGCTGCCCGCGTTGTAGGCGTCGATCATCGCCTGAAACTTTTCCAGATAATCCATGCGGGTGCGGTTGAGCCGCACCATAACCATGAGCTTCTGCGCCACGGTTCCCTTGAGCTTTTCGTTGGTCGTCCGTTTGCGGCCCGCCTTGAACTTCTCGGCCAGTTTCTCGAAGTCAATGTTGCTTAGGTCAATCCAATGCTCGTCACCGTAGGGCGCGCTTGCCTCGCGGATGATGTAGCCTTCTGTGGCGATGGAGCGGTCGAGCAGGTCTTCCACCTGCCCCATGACCTGTGAGATGTCCGTCGGCGGCGTCAGGGCACGGATTTTGTCGGCAATGATCTGCACAGGCGTAACCTCGGCGGCGAATGTCCGGGCCGCAGGATCGGGCAGAACCGCCTTGTAAAACCGCTGGACCGTGTTGGCCAGATCGAGATAGCGACGCTTGGGCTCGTCGGAACCCACCAGCGAATCAACGGCGTCATCGAGCATGCCGATACGGGAAAACCCCTCGGCGGACTGAATGGCAGCAAGATCCACACCGTGTTCCCGGCACAAGCTCCGGGTATCTGCCAACGCCTGCCGCAGCGCCGCCACCAGCGCGGCTTTGTCCTCCACCGGTTTCTGACCCCCGCTTCCGCCGACGCCATAGATGGCCAGCGCCCGCTCCAGGTTACGGAACACCCCGGCATAGTCCACAATCAAGCCGCTCACCTTGCCCGGATAGACACGATTGGCCCGGGCGATGGTCTGCATCAGCGTGTGATTGCGCATGGGTTTGTCGAGGTAAAGCGTTGAACAGCTCGGCACGTCAAAGCCGGTCATCCACATGGCGCAGACAAACACCAGCCGGAAAGGATCGTCCGGGTTCTTGAACTTGGTGTCCAGGTCCTCCTCGACCATGCGCTTGCGGTGCGGCCGAATGTCCAGACCTTTGTCGGCCATCTCGGCGATCTCGTTCTGGCCCTGCGAAACCACGACCGCCATGTCGGTTTCTTTCATCCGGGCAAGCCGCTCTTCAATCTCCCGGCGGGCATCGCCGTCAGCACGGATGCCTTCCGCCTCTAACGCTGCAATCTTATCGCCCCAATGCTTCCTTACCTTGTCATACATGCGGATGGCCGTGGCTTTGTCGATGCAGATCATCATCGCCTTGCCCTGGAAGCCCCGCCCCGTGAAATGCGCCACCAGGTCCTTTGCAATCGCCTCCAGCCGCTCGTCGCGGGTGATGAGGTGGTATTCCCGGGCAAACTCCCGTTCCAGTTTCTTCTCCTGGGTTTCGTCCAGTTCCGCCGCTTCCAGCAGTCGTTCCATGTCCTCGTTGAGGTTCTCGTTGACCAGTTGCAGCTCAGGAATGCGGTTCTCGTAGTAAAGGCGCACGGTGGCGCCGTCATCCACCGACTGCTGAAAGTCATAGACGCTGATGTAATCGCCGAAAACCTGCCGGGTCTTCTCCTCGCCGATAATCAGCGGGGTGCCGGTAAATGCCAGAAATGCCGCGTTGGGCAGTGCCGTGCGCATGTTCAGCGCCAGGGTGTCATACTGGCTGCGGTGCGCCTCGTCGGTGATGACGATGATGTCGTTGCGTGTGGAGACCTCCTCCGGCAAGCGGAATTTGTGGATCAGGGTAAAGACATAGCGGTGATCCTCGGTGAGCAACTGCCGCAGGTGCCGGCTGCTCTCCGCCTGGGCGCGGCCTTCGGTCACCACCCCCGCCGAGACAAAGTTCTTGTAAATCTGCCCGTCCAGTTCCTGCCGATCGGTCACCACCACAAAGGTCCAGTTGCCCGGCAGCTTGCGCAACACCTTCTGGGCAAAGAAAATCATCGAGACGCTCTTGCCGCTGCCCTGGGTGTGCCAGAATACGCCCAGCTTGCCCTCCCGCTTCCGGATGTCGGACAACGCCTTGATTGCGTTGTTTACGCCGTGATACTGGTGGTTCTTGGCCGTCAGCTTGATCAATCCACCAGGGGCTTCCTGAAACAGGGTGAAGTTCTCCACCAGGTCCATAAAATGCGCCGGTTCGCAGACGCCGCGCAGCATCGTCGAGAGCGACACCCGGCCCGGCTCATCCTCTTTGTCCACCTTTTTCCATTCGGCCAGGTGTTCCCAGCCGGCGGTGACGCTGCCCACCCGGCTCCGGCTGCCGTTGGAAAGAATGATCAGCGCGTTGGGCCAGAACAATTGGGGGATGGTGTCCTTGTAGTCGCGCAGGTTGCCGGTGAAGGCTGTCTCCAGGCGGCGATGGGCGGCCTTGAGTTCCACAAACAGCAGCGGCAGGCCGTTGACAAAGCCCACCAGATCGGCACGGCGGGTGTGCATCTCGCCCGAGACCCAGAACTGAGAGCAGAGCAGAAAGTCATTGTTGGCCGGATTGTCCCAATCCATCACCCGAACCACCTCGATTGTTTCACCGATGCCTTCGGCATCAGGCACATGGACGCGAATGCCGTTTTTGAGCAGATGGTAGGTTTCGCGATTGGCAGCAGCCAGGCTCATGCGCGAGCGGTCGCGGGTCAGCTCCTCGATGGCTTGTTCAATGGCTTCAGGCGGCGCATCCGGATTGAGACGACGCAAGACCGGACGCAACCGGGCAACGAGGATGACTTCATCCTTGGTTTCCCGCCCAAGAGAACTCGGGCCGTGATCGAACTCATGATAGGCATTAAAAGTCTCCCAGCCCAGCTCCGCCAGCAGGGCGATGGCCGGTTGTTCGACCAGGGCGTCTTCGGTGTATCCGGAAGGGGTCATGATGCTGAATCCTTATCGACGTTTTCGAGAACACGGCGCCCGGCCGCGGTGGTGCGGTAGCGTTGTTTTTTGCTTCTTGGCTTATCCGGAATAGTCATTTCCAGAAAGCCTGAAATTAAAAGATCGGTTATCGCCACTTTAAAACCGCCGGTGCGTGTTTTGTAACCCAGTGTGTGCAACAGATCGGGCGTGCTTTGTGGTTCATCGGCACATTTTGTCAAAATTCGATATTTGACAGCACCCAGCGGATCATGGGCCTCATCATGGGCCTCATCATGGGCCCATCATGGTCCCGACTTGGTCCCGACTTGGTCCCGACTTGCTGGGTATCCTGTTCGCTTACCGCGGGAATCGGCCGGAACACCACGCTGAAAAAACCGGTCTCGGAAAACTCGGGTTCCGGATACCCCTCCGCCCTGGCGCCGTCGCGCATGCGCAGAATGCCCGTGCCGGCCTTTTCGATAAAGGCGATGCGGTGCAGCAGGTCGGCGATCAGGGCGTTGCGACGGATGCTCTTATGGCCCAGGTCTTTCAGCAGCATCCCCTTCGGCAGGCCGCCGGGACTGGAAACCTCGATGCGGTCCGAGAAAATTTCAACGAACACGTTGGCGCCCTCGATGAACCAGTCGCGGTGCATAACGGCATTGGTGATGGCCTCGCGCAGCGCCGACATGGGATATTCCGGAATATCCTCGCGCTGAAGTTTCTCGATTCGATAGGCGGTGCGGGTGTTACGTTCGATGAAACGCAGGCTGTCCTCGATATCGGCGACAATGCCTCCGGCAAAGTCCTTTCGATCCAGCACATGCACCTTGCTGGTTCCCTTGAAGAGCAGGCAGGTGACATAGGCCTGATTGAAGAAGCGCCGGGGTTCGCGGGCAAAGGAAGCGGAAAGGCCTTCCTTATATTCCAGCATGACGCCCTCGCCCTCCTGGAGCAGGATATCGAGATCAGTGGCTTTCATGCTGCCTCCTCGGCAACGGCGATGTCCAGTTCCGACACATCCTTCTCGCCGGAGATGAGTCTGGGAAGTAGAAGGTCGCGGGTGCGGCGGAGGGTGGTGTTTTTTCTTTGCAGGTTCAATACCTGAAGGGCAAATTGCTTCATGGTATCCTCAAACAGAGTAACTATACCCTGTGCAGGAACGACAAGTTCGATGGTTTTGAATATGCCTTTGGTGATCTCCTTGAAAGTAGCACCTGTACCAAGGCTTATAAAATACTCTATATTCTCCTTGAGCCAGTAGTAGAGCGTATAAAGCGGAAAACGCTCGTTCGGAATACAGGTTATAAAGCCCTGATTGGTACATGCCTCGGTAGTATTGATTGAAATCACGCCGAGCGTAGCCCGGCTGGTCATCATCACGGAAAACGGTGGGAATAAGCGTGCCGAACTCTTTTTCAGACCCAGTTCACTGATTTGATTGCTGGAACGTTCCATGAACATAGATGCCCGTTGCGGTGAGATCGGTTGGCGAATACCAGTTGATAGTTCCTTCATCCCAATATTCGGGAATGGCTTTTGAGTGGTGTTCCACCGCCCAAAATATCAAATGCTTTCGCAACAGTGTCCACCTCCCACCCCTCCGGAATCCGGCCCAGGGGCGAATCGACAAAGCGGGCGTTTTGGTGGCCGGGGAAGCGGAACTTGACAAACCACTCGCGGTAGAGGTTCTGCGCCATCTCCTCCAGAATCCTGATCCGCCGCAGGTTGTTCTCGATCAGGTCGTCGTAGGCCGAGAGAATGGCGGCGATTTTGCGCTGGGTGGGGAGGGGGGAGGGATCGAATCGTAGATAGTTTATATGATGTCTTGATTTCAATGTGGGAGTTTGTGGCCCGCGCCATGAGAAATTGGTTCACAAGCTCCATAGTTTGAAGAGCAAATAATAGGTACGAAAACACGGGATAAATCGCCTGGAGGTACTTTTCCACCAACAACACTGTAGTCGTATCTGTGTGACCAATTAGTCGTCTGCCGTCTGCCCTGAACAAAGACTTGCCTATAGACTGTACCGTTGCGGCCAATTACAATACACGGGCACTCGGGCAATTGAGATTCAGCATTGCACGACAACCGATTTGATCTACCGTCGAGCCGTATGAACAATCTCGTGCACTGGGCCATTATCGGTATTCTCTGACTATAGTGCTGCCGAATTGCTCTGATTCCAAAAGTAATTGCTGTCTTCCCCGAATAGCATGTTTCTAATTTCCGCGATTCGATATCATTCCCCCTCCAACAACTTCACCACATTCTCCGCGAATCCGCTTTTCCTGAAGCCGCCGCAACCCAGTGCGGAGCTCCCAGGCGTTTGCCAATCTTCTCATTATCGTTCTTCTCCCGGCCTTCCAAGCTTGCCCGCGCCAACTCTATCGACCGTCGCAGCTTTTCGGCAAGCAGCTCGCGGGGCGGCAGGGCGGTGAGGTATTCGGCTACATGGATGCCGGATTTGCCCAATTCCAACAGTTCGATTCGCGCCAATTCTTCCGGCTTTTTCGACAGAGCGGTGCGCTCGTAGAGCATGGAGCCGATCTTCTGCCGCAGGGTGCGGACGCTCCACCGTTCGATACGGCACATTTCGGCATAGAAATCACGCTGGAGCGGCTTTTCCAGCGGAAAAAGTTCACAGAAATGCGACCAGCTCAATGTTTGCGACAGTGTCGCAACAATTTGAGGGTCCGGAAAAACCTCACTGAATTTGAGCATTCTGGTTAAAGCTGAGTAGCTGAAGCCCTTTCCATAATCGTTTACCAATTCTTGCGACACTGTCGCAAGAATCTCTTTGCCATAGTCAGCCCGCTCGCCTTTGAGAATTTCCTCGTTGATTCGTTTGCCGACGCGCCAGTAAAGTATGGTCAATCCGGCGTTGACCATAACGGCAACACCTTGCCGGGTTTCCTCGATCATCCGGCGCAGGTCATCCAGCAGCGGAGGCGACAGCCACGCATGGTACAGGTTTTGTTTTCTTCAGATTACGCTTTTCGTTTGTCATCACTCCCCCTCCAACAACTTGACCACATTCTCGGCAATCCGCGCTTCCAGTTCCCGGGCCTCGGCATTGAGGGTTTCCAGTTCCTCGTTCTGCTCCTCCAGCCGTTCCTTGAAGTCAAAGTCCTCCTCTTCGCGGGCGGCCACGCCCACATAGCGGCCGGGGTTGAGGCTCCAGCCCTGGGCTTCGATCTCGGAGATGGTCGCCACCTTGCACAGGCCGGCCACGTCGGCGTACTTGGGCTTTTTGCCGAAATGTTCGGCCAGCAGGTCGGCGCTCTCGTGCAGGTTCTCCGGCGCCTCGCCCCGGTAGAGCCGGGCGATGTTGGCCAGAAACTCGATCTGGGCCGGGGTCCAGTCCCGGTGGGCGCGGTCGATCTGGCGGTAAAGATGACGGGCGTCAATGAAAAGCACCTGGTCGGCGCGTTTGGTCTTGCGCTTGCCCCGGTCGAAAAACCACAGGGTGCAGGGCAGTGTTACCGTGTAGAAAAAGTTGGACCCGACCGCCACCATCACATCCACGGCCCGGGCTTCGATAAGCTGCCGGCGGATGTCCAGTTCCGAACCGCGCGCGTCGGAAGCAGAATTGGCCATGACAAACCCGGATCGGCCGGTGTCGGAAAGGGCGCTGTAAAAAATCTGAATCCAGAGGTAGTTGGCGTTGTCCGTGCGGGGCAGGCCAAAGGGGAAGCGCGGGTCTTCCTTGAGTCGGTCCTTGTCCACCCGGTCCACGTTAAAGGGCGGATTGGCCATGACAAAATCAAACTTGCCCACGGAGCGGTGCAGGTCTTCGTAGTAGGCGTTGCCCTGGCGGATGTCGCCTGCAAGGCCATGCACGGCCAGGTTCATCTTGCCGAGGCGCACGGTTTCAGCCACCTTCTCCTGACCGTAAACGCTCAACTCGGCGCCGGGGTTCTTCTGGTGTTCGGTCACAAACCGGGCGCTCTGCACAAACATGCCGCCGGAGCCGCAGGCCGGGTCGAAGATGCGGCCATGAAACGGTTCGATGATGCCGACGATGAGCTGAACGATGGCGGTGGGTGTGAAAAACTCGCCGCCCTTCTGGCCTTCGGCGCGTGCGAAGTTGCCCAGGAAATATTCATAAATCTTGCCGAAGGCGTCCCCCTCGATGTCCATGGGCACGGAATTCATGGTCTTGAGCAATTCCTTGAGCAGGGCGTTCTCAAAACGGTTGTAGGTCTTGGGCAGCACGTCCTTGAGATCGGGGTTGTCCGCCTCGATGGCCCGCATGGCGTCATTGATGGCCGCGCCGATGTTGGCCCCCTCGGGCATCTGGATCAGTGCCGAAAAACGGGCCGCTGTCGGGCAGGTAGAGCACGCCTTTGGCCTGATAATCCGCCGGGCCGATTTTGCGCCGGCCGCCGCCTGCGCCCACCAGTTCCTTTGCCGCGGCCTGGAACTTGTGGTCGGCATAACGCAGAAACACCAGCCCCAGCACCGGGACCGAGTATTCCGACGACTTCAGCTTGGAATTGGCCCGCAGCTCATCCGCCGCCGCCCACAGGCGGGATTCAATGTTGTTTCCGTTATGATTCATGCGTTATCCCTGAGTGATTTTCGTTTGCCATCGATTACGCATAACCGGCAGGCAATGAAGCGTAGCCGTGATTGCCAGTCCGAGTTGATGCGATGGTTATGTGGAAGCCGACCCATATGATTTGCATTTGTCTACCTATTTGAATTCGATTCCGTGTGATGGGTAGGTCTCACCTTTTTGGAGAGCATGCGTCTGAATCGAGAGTTTTACATCTGCGTCCCTCCCTGATTCTGTTTGGAATCGAAGACCCAAGTTGCCACTCGCAATCGGATTGAGAGCACTAAAAGAACCAAGGTTACCAGTCAGGAGAAGGTAGGCATTAACCGGAGTTCCTGGCGGAATTGTCTGCTGATTCAAAAAATCTGGTTGGGGTGATATGTCTCCGTTTAGTAATAGACTTTTGGGAATCATCTTTGGGATGAGAGCAACCTTTTTCCCTCCAGCCTCTAATGTTCCCTCAATTTTTCTCCATACAAGGTTCTTATTGCCTTCGTTGAGAAGCGTAAGTGCCAGAAGGATACCTTCTTCGGGGGGGTCGGCGCTCGTAGTAAGAGCAAAAAATTTAATGGAGCCGGTCAGGGAGATAGGTCGGAAATGTTCGGCAATCTTCAAAATACCAGGCCACCCTCCCACAAAGGCGACGAGCAATGCCAGAATGGGCAACCAGTTCTTAGCTAACCATTCCATCATCTACTACTCTCCCTTGTTCAGTGCCATGGGAGAAACCACATAACGACGCCGATAAGCTGCAAGCAACCACGCTGAACCAACTTTCATAATCCCACCGAACTTGCCGCGTGGTTGTTTGTCAGCTTCATTGGCTTGTTGGACGAAGCCGCTACGCGGCGGAAAAAACCTCATAACCGTGTATAACTCCCAGTGTTGCCCAATTTCGGGCATCATTAAAACAAAGGGAGGTATACCATGAAAAAAGCTGAAGCGAACCGGTTTAATGAACTTTATCAACGTCATCTGCGTTCTCTCAAACTCCAGGGTAAAAGTCAAAAGACCATTGAGGCCTATGCGCGCGCCGTGCGTCGAATCAGTGAATATTTTGATTGTTGCCCCGACAAATTGACCCTGAAACAGCGGGAACAATATTTTTCCGATCTGGTGAAATCTCACTCCTGGAGCACCGTTAAAATTGATCGTAATGGTCTGCAGTTTTTCTGGAAACATGTCCTAAAACACGATTGGCAGTGGCTTAATATCATCAAAGCCCCCAAAGTGCGTTCGCTGCCCGACATTCTCACCGTCACCGAAGTTGAACAAATAATCGGTGCGACACGTAAGCTTCGCTACCGGGTTTTCCTGATAGCAACCTATTCCATGGGCTTGCGGCTCGCAGAGACGCTGTCCCTGCAAGTGGGCGATATCGACGGTCAGCGCAAGCTGGTTCATATCCGGCGCGGCAAGGGGCACAAGGATCGTTTCGTCCCATTGCCGGATCTGACCTGTCACGCACTACGTACTCTATGGCGCAAACATCGCAACCCCTGCTGGTTATTCCCCAATGCCGTCGGGTCCCCCGAGCGCATCCGCAGTGCCACCACCCATATGGATCGCGGCGGCACCCAGGCCGCCATGAAAGCCGTGGTAGAACAGTGCGGCATTAAAAAAAAGTCTCGATCCACTCCCTGAGGCATGCCTTTGCAACCCATCTGCTGGAAAAGGGCTTAAGCCTTCGTCATATCCAGGCGATTCTCGGACATAGCAGCCCCACCACCACAGCTCGCTACGCCCATTTAACCGACATCGCCAAACAGAATGCATTTGATACCATTAATGGGCTGATCAATACCCTCCACGTCGATTTAAGGAGGATATGATCATGCAACTTGCCTCTATCCTTGATCAATATCACGATGCCTTTCGGGAGCAAATACGGCTCCCGGCTTTTACCCGGTCATCTGCACGCCATCGATGCGATCCGACAGATGCCGAACACCCGACGCCGGCCAGTTGCTCGTTCAATGCACTGACTGCGGCCATGCCGAATGGCGTCCCCGTTCCTGCGGGCATCGCAACTGCCCACAATGCCAGAACCATGAAACCTCACTCTGGCTGGACCGGCAACAGGCCAAGCTTTTGCCGGTTGAGTACTTCATGGCAACCTTTACGTTTCCCTATGAGCTCAGATTCCTGGCATGGAACCACCAAACCCTCGCTTATAATCTCCTTTTTGCGTGCGCTTCCAGCACGCTGAAGGACTTCGGCCTGAATCCCAAAAACCTCGGCGCCAATATCGGCATGACCGCAGTACTGCATACCCATAACCGTCGCCTGGATTATCACCCGCATATCCATGTCGTGGTGCCGGGCGGCGGCGTGGATAAGGCCAAAAAACAATGGAAAAAGAAAAAAAGCAAGTACCTGTTCAATGAATTCGCCCTGGCCAAGGTGTTTCGCGCCCGCTTTCTTGCGGCTTTGAACCAAGCCGGTCTCGCTTTGCCCGATTCAGTGCCCAGAAAATGGGTGGTCGACTGCACTCGCGCCGGAAAAGGTCTCTCCGCTTTGAAATACTTATCGCGATACCTATACCGAGGCGTCATCGGTGAAAGCAATATCGTCTCCAATCAAAATGGCAATGTCACGTTTAAATATGTCGAAAGCCGTACCGGCAAAACCCGCTACCGTACCGTCAAAGGTGAAGACTTCCTTTGGCTCGTTCTGCAACATGTTTTGCCCAAGGGCTTTCGTCGGCTCAGAGACTATGGCTTTCTACATGGCAATGCCAAAAAGCTGCTGAAACTGGTTCAAATGGTTTTGCAGGTCATGATTCAAGCCTGCTCACGTCCCAGACCGGTATTTATGTGCCCCTTGTGTCATGCGCCTATGCGGGTGCTGGGTATCAGCCCGCCGATACGCTCACCAGGATAGCATGTCTAAATCGGCAATGACCTGAAGTAAACATAAGCATAGGAGGTTAAGAAAAATTCTATGACATAAAGACCGTTTAATAAGCCCTCTGATAGGCTTATTGATCTCGCTTGCCCTGAAAATTGTCTTGCTCCCAGTTCGGGTTAAAACCACCTCCCATTCAACAAAAGATATTTTCCTTTATAAGGATACCTCCCTGAATTCCGCCGGGCTTGTCCAACTACAGGATAAGATCGTGGTTCGCTTCGCTCTCACGATCTATCCTTATTCGTTCGGCAATCCCACTTCAGCGAACATGGTCGATTACGACGGTGATGTTGTCGAACGTTCTGAGGTAGATAAGGGGGCCAGGGCGATCTTTATGCACTCACATACTCCACGCCAGTCTCGGTCTGACAAATGGCCGACGAGCACAGGATGGGTAGCGGGAGGGAGCGTAGCGAAAAAACACCGAAAGACCGATGGGACTCGTAAACCTGCCTTACCCCAATCCTGCAATATGTAATCCGTCAGGACCACATGGAATGGTTTGGCTTGTAATGAGGCAGACAACCACATCGGGGCGTGAGGCATGATAGACTGCGGAGGAGACTACAACAGCAGGCCGGCGTTTGACGCCAGTCACACCAGGAAAGTCAATCGCCACCACATCTCCCGGATTAAACAAGTTCCTGCTCCTCTGGGTAGAGACCAGCCGCATACTTCAATGAAACGGCAGTCAGATCTCTCTGGTCTTGTTCGCTCCAAGTGTCACTTCGGTTCACAACCGCCGACATCTGATTGTGCCAGATCCTGTAAAATGAGTGCTGCCAGACGAAGCCGTTCTCTGGGTGGCAGGTTTCGTACGGTTTCTGTGAAGATTTCTTGTGCGGTCATTGCCATGTTGACCTCTCCTATGTTGGTTCATTCATCTTGCTTCCATTATACTGAAACCCAACAATACGAAACAAGCATGTTTGCCGAACATTATCAATATCTGGAATAAATTACTCGATATCGTCCTTATAGCATGTCAAATATTACATATATGCTCATAACAGACAAGTTAATATGGAAAATGCAGTTCAACCTTTCCATCTATCCCCTTTTATGCGGCTGAATGCGGAATTCGCAGTAAAGTCTCAATATAAATAATTTCATTGCTCTTGAATATTTCTCTTTCCGGGCAAAGTCCTGATCTGTTGGGTTCTCAATCCGGGTGATGTCGATACTGGGCCTGAAATGTCAAAAAGGCTAAAATTCGGGTTGCTTGCTGGGAATACTGCTGGGAACAAATAAGAAAGGGCTACGGTTGATTGCCGTAACCCCTTGAATTTACTTGGCGGGGACGAAGGGGTTCGAACTCGCGACCTTCCCGCCTTAGGGGCGGGACGTTCTAATCAGCGCTTCGATAACCGTTCGTTTCTTTTTGTTTTTGATCTCTAACTCACGTTTTATTGCACTCGATCGATCCGGACAGTCTTCCTTATAAACCAATTTCCATGCACGCTTCCCCTGGTGTAACGACTCCTCCCTGTGTTGTGACGCTCAAGCCGGTCATCAATGTCACGGGTTGAGCCGACATAGAAACCTCCATCAACCTGGCTTTGGATTATGTAAACGCAGTATGCCATAAAGAAAAAAGGCCTGGCACATCTTTACAGATGGCAGGCCATGAAAACAGTGGCGGGGACGAAGGGGTTCGAACCCTCGACTTCCGGCGTGACAGATTCCATGTCCCGATTTTTTATTTTCAATGAATTCAATATATTATAAAGATATCAAACTGTTACTGCGTGAGAATTTGAGTGAATTCGTAAATAGAAATGAGAATTTGCTCGAATTCGTCTATCAAAATTCACGCAGTTTTTTACGCAGTGATGAACTATATCAGTTTTAATGCCGGAATGATGGTTAGAGATGCCGAATTGAGATAGGTGGCATTAGGCAAGTACTTTATAAAATTTATGCAGCTTTCGAAGCCGTGCGGGGAGCTGGAGCACCCTGTAAAAGACCTTGGGTGCTGAGATCTTCATCAATCTCCGGCCAATGTATTCCGTATCCCGCTCCAGCTATTTTCCAATTCTTGAGCTGTTCCGGCGTTGCATGGAGCAGACGGGGATACCATGTCAGGGGAACCGTTATAGTTCGTCCGTCGAAAAGATCTACAATGATAGTATCATCTGTGAAAGAAACATTCTTTATTCGTTCTCCTGCCTTAGGTTCCAAAGTATTCATTCCATTTCTCCAATAACTCTTTTTGATTTTCAACGGTGATCGCTTCGACCTTCCTCAGTTCTTTTGCAGGAAATCCAAGATTATACGCCAGAGCCACAGGATTGAGCCAGAATTTGGCTGAAAAAGCATCTCGGTCAATATGGACATGCGGTGGTTCGTGCAGATCATGACTGACAAAGTAAAACCTATAGGGTCCAGACCTTAAAGCAACCGGGGACATTCCCCTTTTCCTATATGTGGATTCTTAATGCCGCCTCAATTTTGGGTACTAATAACAGTAGCCTATCTATCAGTTAACGTCAATCTTTTCATAATTTTTATAGAAGATTTTAGATTGGGATCAGGAAGCCGGTTTTCGAATAATTTATTGAGTTCGCTTTGCATATCCATGCGCGGACATCGCTTGGCATCATGATGATATAATACTTTCGAATAATCAGTTTGTTTTAATGAAATAAAAAAGGACTTAGATAAACTCTCTAAGTCCTTGATTTTACTGGCGGGGACGAAGGGGTTCGAACCCTCGACTTCCGGCGTGACAGGCCGGCGTTCTAACCAAACTGAACTACGCCCCCGCGATGAAAACAAACAAAGAACAAGTCAATGACCGATGGGCTCGGCCAATCGACTTTCCCGCCATTTAGGCGGGACGTTCTAACCAAACTGAACTACGCCCCGGCGAAGCGATTGGGTGAGCCATAAAGCGGCTCATTTATTTTTTTGGTAGGCGGAACAGGGTTTGAACCTGTGACCCCCGGCTTGTAAGGCCGATGCTCTCCCGCTGAGCTACCCGCCCTAAAGCCGCTGATTAGTAACAGCGCAACGGCCTTTTGTCAACAGATATTCCAGCGCAGTGGATTAAATTAAAGATGGCCGTCCTTCTGTTTTTTCCTCCGGCGCCATCTGGAAGGAGATGTCGTTTTCTCTGAAACAAGACTCTCCCACTCTCAGGATCATCGCCTGGGGCAGCACTTCATCCATGTGCTCCGCCATGACGATGTCGATCTGCTTGGAAATGGTCTTGGGGATATCCCTCAAGTCCTTTTCATTTTCCTTGGGGATGATGACCTTTTTAATGCCTCCCCGATGGGCGGCCAGGATCTTTTCCTTCAGCCCGCCGATGGGCAGAATCCGTCCGCGAAGGGTAATCTCGCCGGTCATGGCCACATCCCTGCGGATAGGCCGGCGGGTGAGTGCGGAAACGATGGAGGTGCACATGGCAATCCCTGCCGAAGGACCGTCCTTAGGGATCGCTCCTTCCGGAATGTGGATGTGAAGATCCAGCTTTCTATAAAACTTGGGATCGATCAAGAGGCATTCGGCCCGGGATCGCACATAGCTTACGGCGGCCTGGGCGGATTCCTTCATCACATCTCCCAGTTTCCCGGTGATGATGAGCTCCCCTTTTCCCGGCATGGTCAATGTCTCCACACACAACAGTTCACCGCCCACCTGGGTCCACGCCAGGCCGGTCACCATACCGACCTGATCTTCCGGTTCGATCTGGCTGTCCCTGAACCTCGGGGGTCCCAGGTATTTCTGTACTGAACTGGCCGAAACGTGGATGTTCTCTTTCTTTTTGTTCTGCATGACCTCCCGGGCGATCTTTCGGCAGATGGAGGCAATTTCCCTTTCCAAGTTCCGGACACCGGCTTCCCGGGTATACCGGTTGATGATCATTGAGATGGCCTGTTTGGAAAAACTGATTTTCCTGCCTTCCAACCCGTTAGCCACAACCTGTTTGGGGATTAAAAACCCCATGGCGATGTGCAGTTTTTCGTACTCGGTGTATCCGGGAAGCCTTATGATCTCCATCCGGTCCTGGAGCGGCAGGGGGATATCCGGGAGCGTGTTGGCCGTGGTGATAAAGAGGATGTCCGTAAGATCATAGTCCACATCCAGATAGTGATCGTTGAAGCTGAAGTTCTGCTCCGGATCCAGGACTTCCAAAAGTGCTGCCGACGGATCCCCGCGAAAATCCATGCTCATCTTGTCCACTTCATCCAGACAGAAGACGGGGTTGTTCACGCCGATTTTCCTGATCGACTGGATAATCTTTCCCGGCATGGCGCCGATGTAAGTGCGGCGATGGCCCCGAATCTCGGCCTCGTCCCGGACACCGCCCAAGGAAAGCCTCACGAATTTCCTTCCCGTAGCCCTGGAGATGGATTTGGCCAAAGAGGTCTTACCGACGCCCGGCGGTCCCACGAAACACAATATCGGCCCCTTGATTTTTTTGACCAGGGATTGGACGGCAAGGTATTCCAAGATCCGCTCCTTGGGTTTTTCAAGACCGTAGTGGTCTTCGTTGAGGATCTTCTCCGCTTCCTTGATGTCATGACGAACAGCGGTTTTATCGAACCAGGGGAGACCGATGAGCCACTCGATGTAACCCCGGACCACCGTTGCCTCAGCGGACATGGGCGTCATCATCCTGAGTTTCTTGAACTCCTGACGAACCTTTCCCGATGCTTCTCTGGACATGCGTTTGCGCTTGATCCGCTTTTCCAGCTCGGCAAGCTCTTCGCTTGGGTCCTCTTCCGCCCCCATCTCCTTTTTGATGGCCCGCATCTGCTCGTTGAGATAGAAGTTCTTTTGAACTTTCTCCATCTGCTCCTTGATCCGGCCCTTGATCCGCTGATCCATCTTAAAGATGTCGATCTCGGTCCGGACGAATCGCAGCAGCAGCGTCAACCGCTGTTCCAAATCTTCGGCCTCCAGGAGTTTCTGCTTGTCTTCCAGCTTGAATGCGAATTGCGCTGCCACCATATCGGCAAGCTGGGAAAGGCTGGCAATGGTGGAGACGTTCTGGATCATCTCTTTGGAGATATTTTTGTTGAGCTTGGCATACTCATCGAAACTCTGGACAATGGCCCGTCGTAATGCCTCTCCTTCAAAATCCGAGAGGCCTGCGTCCGGGATCAATTCGTATTCCACCTTGAAAAAGCCTTCATTGGCAACGAACCGGATGATTCGTGCCCGGCTCTTTCCTTCCACCAGAGCCTTCACTGTGCCGTCCGGAAGCCGGAGGAGCTGAAGGACCGTGCCCACAGATCCGATGGTGTTGAGGTCTCTTTCGGTGGGGTTGTCGATGTTGGCCCTCTTCTGAGTGGCCAGAAAGAGGCTTTTATCGCTGTTCATGGCCTCGGCCAAGGCATTGACCGATTTGTCCCGGCCTACAAAAAGCGGGGCAACCATACTGGGGAACACAACGATATCCCTCAAAGGGAGAAGGGGAAGCATCCGGACGGGTTCCGGTTGCCGATCACTTTGGAAAATTTTAGGTAATGTCACCATTTTTATTGCTCATATTCGATGGCCTCGTAGAAAGTTCATCCGCTGCGTTGCGCTGCTTCCTTCGCCTGCCTGTGCATTCAGCACGCAGACAAGTTATGGCGGCGTACCGGTCAGCACGCCTCATTTCTTAAGATTTGAACGCCTTGCATATGAAGTTTTTACTTTGCCATCCCGTTTAATGATTATAGATAAATTGATCCGGTTTGAATCTTTCAGGCCTTGATCTTTTCCTGTTCGAAGAGGATGATGGGGTCTTCGTGATTTAGTACGACATCCTCGCTGACCACACACTCTCTGACGTTTTGGATGGAAGGCAGCTCATACATGATATCCAGCAAGCAGCCTTCAATGATGGCCCGAAGCCCTCTGGCGCCGGATTTACGTTTCATCGCTTCTTTCGCCAAAGCCGAAAGGGCGCTGTCGGTAAAACGCAGGTTCACTCCTTCCAGGTCGAAAAGCTTTTCAAACTGCTTGATGAGGGCGTTTTTGGGCTCCTTGAGGATTCGAATCAGGGATGCTTGGCCTAGCTCATCCAGTGTGGCGACGACGGGAAGCCTTCCCAGGAATTCGGGAATCATCCCATACTTGATGAGGTCTTCGGGCTGAACCATCCTCAGGATGTCGCCGATGCGTTTTTCCTCCTTGGACACGATCTTTGCACCGAACCCCATGAGCTTGGAACCCATTCGGCGCTGGATGATTTCCTCGAGCCCGGTGAAGGTTCCACCACAGATGAACAGGATATCGGTGGTATCCACTTTGATGAAGTCCTGCTGTGGATGTTTCCTCCCGCCCTTGGGCGGCACGGAGGCCATGGTCCCTTCGATGATCTTGAGGAGAGCCTGCTGAACCCCCTCCCCCGATACGTCCCGTGTGATCGAAGGGTTATCCGATTTTCGGGCGATCTTGTCGATTTCATCAATGTACACGATGCCCCGCTTGGCCTTTTCGACGTCATAATCGGCATTCTGTAGGAGTGACAGGATGATGTTTTCCACATCCTCTCCGACGTAGCCGGCTTCCGTGAGGCTGGTGGCATCCGCGATAGTGAAAGGGACATTAAGAAACCGGGCCAGGGTCTGGGCCAGCAGGGTCTTTCCACATCCGGTAGGCCCGATCAAAAGGATATTGCTTTTCTGCAGTTCCACGTCATCGGTATGGACCCCCGATTCGATCCGCTTGTAATGGTTGTAAACCGCTACGGAGAGGATTTTCTTGGCGTACTCCTGCTCGATGACATAGTCGTCGAGCATCTCCTTGATCTCTTTTGGTGAAAGGTGTCGCTTGGTTTCCGTGACGTCTTTTTCGGTTTCTTCATCGATGATTTCGCTGCACAGCCGGATGCATTCATCGCAAATGTAAACGGCCGGGCCGGCGATCAGCTTTTTCACCTCTTTCTGATTTTTACCGCAAAAAGAGCAAAAGAGCTTGTCGCTATTTCCTTCTTTTCCAGGCATGTCATTTCTCCTGTTTATCCGGCTTGTCCAGACGATCCAGGTCATCCCGGTTCACGATAACATGGTCCACAATGCCGTACTCTTTAGCTTCCTTGCCGGACATGAAAAAGTCACGATCCGTATCCGTCTGAATGATTTCGATGTCTTTCCTCGTGTGATGGGCCAGGATTTGGTTCAATGTATCTTTCATGCGCAGGATCTCCTTTGCCTGGATCGCAATATCCGATGCCTGACCCTGGAACCCGCCCATGGGTTGATGGATGAGAATTCTCGAATTCGGAAGCGAATACCGCTTTCCATGGGTTCCTGCAGCCAACAGGATAGCGCCCATACTGGCGGCCTGTCCGATACACACCGTGGCAATCTCCGGTTTGATGTAACTCATGGTATCATACACGGCAAGACCCGAAGTGACAAGGCCTCCCGGGCTGTTGATGTAAAAATTGATGTCCTTGTCCGGATCCTCCGACTCTAAAAACAATAGCTGGGCGATGAGCAGGTTGGCCACCTCATCATTGATGGCGGTGCCTAAAAAGATGATCCGATCCTTCAGGAGCCGCGAATAGATGTCATATGCACGTTCCCCCCGACTACTCTGTTCGATGACCATAGGTATGAGAGGCAAGGCTTACTCCTTTTCTTTTTTTTCGGTCTGAATTTCAGGGTCCGCATCTTCTTTTTGACGGACCTCTTCGATCTGGCTGTTATCTATAATAAGCGCCATGGCCTTTTTTTCAAGTAGTCCGTGCTCTAAAACTTTCAGACGGTTCCCATTTTCCTTGTAATATCGATTGATTTCATCGATGGGTTGGTTCAGCGTTTCAGCCATCCGGGTCATTTCGGTCTCCAGTTCACCATCGCCAAGCTTCAGGGACTCCTGCTCGATAATCTTGTCCAGGATCAGGAATCTCCTGACCTGTTTCTCTGCGGTTTCCCGGTAGCGTTCAGCCATTATATTTCTGGTAAGCCCCACGTCTTCCAGTTTCTTATTCCGGTACTGAAACGACCGTTCCACATCCGAGAGAATACCTTCCAGTTCGGCTTCCACAAGGGTCTCCGGGACCTCGAAAGGAATCTTTTCGATGAGGGCCTTGAAAATCTGCTCGTTGAGTTCCTGGTCGGTTCGTTTTTCGTATCCCTTCTTCAGATTATCGAAAATTTGGGCTTTCAGAGCTTCCAGGTTTTGATAATCGCCTACATCTTTGGCGAGTTCATCATCGATTTTAGGCAGGATCTCCTCCCGGATTTCTCTTAAGCGGACTTGAAAATCGATTTTCTGTTCGGCCAGGGCCTTATTGAAGTGGTCCTGGGGAAATTGGACGGTTACCGGTTTCTGTTCCCCCGGCTTCATTCCGATGAGCTGCTCGTCGATCTCCCGGGCGATAGCCCCTTTTCCGATTTGCAATGCGAAATTTTCGGCCTTTCCGATCTCCGGGAAGAGCCGTCCTTCTTTATGCCCTTCATAATCGATAAGGGCGTAATCGTCCTCTCTTGCCGGGCGCTCCTCTGTGATCGTTTTAAGTTGAGCCATGTTTTTTTGGAGCAGCTTGAGGTGCGTTTCGATTTCCGCATCACTGACCTTATAGATATTCTTCTTTAATTTCAACCCCTTGAAATCGATGGCGTCGATCTTGGGTTGTATCTCCACCGTGGCATTGTATTGGAACGAGAGTTTGGGGTGCAACCTCCGAAGGATCGATCTTCGGGCTTCCGACGATGTTCAGGTCCGCCTCTTTGAGGGCCTTCACAAAGGTCTCCTGGATCAAACGGTTGGTCACATCCGCCTGCACATCCTTTTTAAAAAGACGTTCGAGGACGTTTCGTGGGACCTTTCCCTGACGAAACCCCTTGATTTTCGCCGTCTTTTTAATCTCCCGGTAGGCATTTTCGATCTCTTGCCTGACCATCTCCGCCGGGACTTCGACATGGAGAATCTTTTTTACGCTGTTGACGTTTTCCACAGTAACCTGCATCATATTCCTTTCTTTGATCTCCTTTATTTATGCTAAACGTTTTTAGGATATACGGGGGCGGGTGCCGATGGTGCGAGAGGGGAGACTCGAACTCCCACCCTGTCGCCAGAGCTGGATCCTAAGTCCAGTGCGTCTACCAGTTCCGCCACTCTCGCTTATATTAATGGCTTCGAAAAAAGTCGACACCTTATGCTAAGGTTTTCCCTCTCTATCCCGCACCGATATTGACATTTATGTCAACTACGCTAAATTGCAAGAGAAATTCGGATAGATCATAATTGCAGAGCCAAAAAGTGTCAAGATAAAAGCAGGAAAGGGATTCATGCAATCAAATTTTCAGAACCCTGTCGTGTCAAGATTCTCGGGATTCCGGATGTGGTGGATAATGGGTCTGTTCATGGTCGGAATGGTCGGGATGGTCGGCACGGCGGCTGCCGGGCTGTGGGATGCGGAAAGAAAAACGGTGGTCCTGGATCCCGGCCATGGCGGGCAAGACGCAGGCATCCATGGTCCGGCGGCATCTCTGGAAAAGGATGTCACCCTTACCTTTGCCCGAATGATGGAAACCCAACTGAGCAAGGCTTACCGCGTAGTGATGACCCGAACCGATGATTATGATATAGAAATTTCCAAACGGACGGCCATCGCCAATCACGAAAAGGCCAGCCTGTTTATCAGCATCCATGCCGCCGAAAGCCTGAACCCGGAAAATAAGGGCGTTGAACTGTTCTGCTGTGACGCATCCGTTTTCCCCCAAACGGCAATAACACCACCGTCTTCAGGGACGGAGGATTCGGTAAAAGTACCCCGGCACTGGGACACCCTCCAGATCGGACATCAAACGAAATCTGAAGCCTTTGCCGAAACCCTGAAGGAATCCATCGGACATAAATTCGGCTTGCCGGTGCGCATTCATCAAGTCCCTATTCAAGTCCTGAAAGGGGCGGACATGCCCGCCATTTTGATGGAGATCGGTTATCTGACCAACCCCCGGGACGAAATGCGGTTCCAAAATCCTGCCGAGCTTGCCGCTTTCGCAAATGCAGTGTGCGGCGCTGTATTCGATTATCTGAGGTGACGATGTGGCTGGTCGATCATTGCACCTTGCGCGGACGGTAAAATCATGGTAGGAAAAGATTCTTATTCGGGGCGTGGCGCAGTCTGGAAGCGCGCCTGCTTTGGGAGCAGGAAGTCGGAGGTTCAAATCCTCTCGCCCCGACCAATATCGAGTTTGTATTGGACAGGGCCCTTTTCCCAGGGCCTTTTTACTTCATAGGGGAAACCCCCTGCCATGAAAAAGCGAATTTTTTCATCTAAAAAGGAACTGCATCCCATACCGTTTTTTTTTCAGGCACTGCTTGCCACGGGAAGCGGGCTGTTGCTTACCGCTTCGTTTCCGAATATCGGAGCTTCTGGGCTTGCCTGGATCGCCCTGATTCCTTTGCTTATCGCCCTTCGTGGAATGGGCTTTTGGGAAGGCTTCCGGTGTGGATTTTTGGCAGGGATGGTCCATTATCTGACGATTCTTTACTGGTTGGTTCCCACCATGGTCCGTTATGGCCCCTTGCCTTTGTACATGTCCGTGCCGCTGCTGATTCTCCTGAGCGCGTATTTATCCCTTTTTCCAGCCATCTTTGCAGGAACTGTCACCCGACTCCCTTTACGTTCATTTTCACTCCTTGCCGGAGTTCCAGGTCTCTGGGTGTTTCTGGAGTATCTTCGATCCACCCTGTTTACCGGCTTTCCCTGGGAGATTCTGGGCTATTCTCAGGTGAAATGGTTGCATTTGATTCAGATATCCGATATATTAGGAGTATACGGGGTTTCCTTTTTGATCCTGTCTTTCAATGCAGCCATCTTTTGCCTGTATCTGTCCCGGACGCGGCGCCTTAATTCAAACCCCTGGTTTTCCGGAGGCGTTGTTATATGGGCAATCCTTTTGATCGTCCTGAGCTGGATCTATGGGGAACTGCGTATCCGGCAAGTCGCTTTCGAAGTTGCCCGAGCAAAGAAAGCGCGGATCGCCGTGGTGCAGGGCAATATCGAACAAACATTGAAATGGGACCCGCTATATCAGGCGGCTTCAGTTCAGAAATATCTTAACCTGACCCGAAGGGCGCAGGAACAGAACCCGGATCTGGTGGTGTGGCCGGAAACAGCGACGCCCTTTTATTTTCTCCAGGATGCTGAACTTTCACTCACCGTATTAAAGGGAATCCGGGATTTCAAATGCGACTTTATGATCGGAAGCCCGGCCTATGAACCCAAAGGCGGACGGATCGGATATTTTAACAGAGCTTACCTTATCGATTCTAAAGGGAGCGTTTTTGGCCGATACGATAAGGCTCATCTCGTTCCCTACGGCGAGTATGTGCCGTTGAAGCGATGGATCCCGTTTTTGGGCAAGATGGTGGCCCATGTGGGAGATTTTACTGCCGGGGAAAAAGGGGCGGTCATCGATTGGAGCGGCAGACCTCTGGGGACGTTGATCTGCTATGAGATCATTTTCCCGTACCTTTCAAGGGCTATGGCGAAAAACGGGGCTCAGGTGCTCATCAACCTCACCAACGACGCATGGTATGGAGACACCAGCGCGCCGCACCAACACTTCCTTATGTCGGTGTTCAGGGCGGTTGAAAACCGCCGCTCTCTGGTGCGCAGTGCCAATACCGGAATCAGCGGCTTCATCGATCCTGTGGGCCGGATAACGGCCCAAACACCGCTTTTTCAGGAGGCCGTCTTGACCCGGGAAGTACCGTTAATGAATGAAGGGACCCTCTATAACCGCCTGGGAGACTGGTTCCCGTTGGCCTGCGCCGGAATCGTTGCCGCGACAGCGGGCCTCAGACAAAAAAGAACCTGATGAATAGGAGGATATGACCATGACCATTGAAATCAAACAGGATCTCAAAGAGCTTCAAACCCAGTTGCACCAGCTGGGAGACTTTCTTTGACATCGCCGGAAAAGAAAAACGCCTGCAGGAAATCGAAATCGTCATTTCCAAAGTAAATTTCTGGGATGATCCGACAAAAGCCAAACCTCTGTTAAAAGAACGGGCCCAAATCACCCAGCAGATCGAAGCTCACAAAACACTTTCCACAGCCACCGATGAAAGTGTGCTCTTGCTCGACATGGCAGAGGAAGAGTCCGACGCCGAAATCGTAGAAGAAGTCTCCCTCCAGGTGGGCCTGCTCAAGAAAAAAGTGAAGGATTTTTCCATCACGGTGATCCTCAACGGAGAGGAGGATCCAAACCATGCGATCGTTTCCATCAACGCCGGCGCCGGCGGCACAGAAGCCCAGGACTGGGCGGAGATGCTGTTTCGCATGTACTCGCGTTGGATCGAAGGCAAAGGTTTCAAACTCGAATTGATCGATATGCAACCGGGAGAAGAAGCCGGCATCAAGAGCGTGACTTTCACCGCTTCCGGGGAATACGCCTACGGGTACCTTAAAACCGAGACCGGCGTCCACCGTCTGGTACGGATCTCGCCGTTCAATGCCAGCGGGAAGCGTCATACTTCATTTGCCTCGGTCTTTGTCTATCCGGACGTTGAAGATGAAATCGTCATCGATATCGAAGAAAAAGACCTGCGCATCGATGTATTTCGGGCCAGCGGCGCCGGCGGCCAGCATGTGAACAAGACCAGCAGTGCAGTCCGCATCACACACCTTCCCACCGGTATCGTGGTACAGTGCCAGCAGGAAAAATCCCAGTTCCGTAACAAGGACCTGGCCATGAAAGTGCTCCGGGCCAGACTCTACCAGCACGAAAAAGAAAAGCAGAATGAAAAACTCAGAGAAATCCACGAAAGCAAGGATGAGATCGCCTGGGGAAATCAGATCCGCTCCTATGTGCTGCACCCTTACCAACTGGTCAAGGACCACCGGATCAACATGGAGGTGGGAAACGTGACCAGTGTGCTGGACGGCAACATCGATCCGTTCATCGAGGGCGTTTTACTGAAGCAAAAAGCGCATTAGTTCAAGTGAGGATGGTCGTTGATGGGGATTCATCCGCTGGAAATCATCGAGCACTATTTCGCACCCGGCTCGCAATGTTACGAGATACTGATATGCCACGGGAAGGCGGTAGCCGAAAAGGCCATAGAGATTGCAACGCTCGGGATCGCCTCAGAAAACCTCGACCTTGAATTCATCGAAGAGGCAGCCATGCTCCACGACATCGGCATCTTTTTGACCGATACGCCGAAACTGGGATGCATCGGCTCATACCCGTACGTCTGCCACGGGTACCTGGGAAATCAGATTCTTTGCGCCATGGGGTTTCCCAAACACGGCCTTGTCTGCGAACGGCATGTGGGGGTGGGCATATCCTTGGAGGATATTCGACAATTCAACCTCCCCCTCCCCGAACGGGACATGCGACCCGTGACTCTGGAAGAGGAAATAATCTGTTACGCAGACAAATTTCATTCCAAAAACGGAGCCCCGGAAGGCCAACATAAGACCTTTGAAGAAATCGAAAAGAGCTTGAAAGCCATAGGAGACACTCAATGGAACCGATTTCGGGAATGGGCCCTTCAATTTGATGGAATTCGGTTGGAATAAAAAGGAAGGTGAGTGATGAAAGTAGCCCTGACGATCGCAGGCTCGGATTCATCCGGCGGCGCTGGAATCCAGGCAGACTTGAAGACCTTTCAGGCCCTCGGAGTCTTCGGGATGAGCGCCATCACCGCGGTGACGGTTCAAAACACCATCAAGGTTTATGACATCCAGGAAATGCGGCCCCAGGTGGTTTATGATCAGATCCGGTGCCTTTTCGACGACATTGAGATCCACGCCGTGAAAATCGGGATGGTCGGCAGCATCCCCCTCATCGAAGCCGTCGCATGGGCGCTCAACGGAATCAAATGCCCCCCCGTGGTCCTCGACCCGGTGATGATGTCAAAAAGCGGATACCGCCTTCTAAAGGAAGATGCCCAGCAGGCTCTGATCCGAAACCTCTTTCCTTTAGCCGATGTGGTCACACCCAACGTTCACGAGGCCCAGGCCCTAGTGGGAAAAGAGATCCTGGATGTGGAAACCATGCGTTCGGCCGCCCGGCAGATCTTCGAAAAGGGAGCCAAAAAGGTTGTGGTCAAGGGCGGACACATGGGCGGAGATTATGCCACGGACGTCATTTTTGACGGCAATCGTTTTATGGAGCTGACCCATCGGAGAGTCTTCACCCATAACACCCATGGCACCGGCTGCACCTTTTCCTCGGCCGTGGCGGCATTTCTTGCCCAGGGGAAAGACTTCTTCGACGCCGTGAAATCCGCTAAGGAATATGTGACCGGGGCCATCGAAAACGCCCTTTCCATCGGAAAGGGGTGCGGGCCCACCCATCACTTCTATGCACTTTATGCCAAAGCCGGCCTTTCCTGATCCAGCGAGGTATCTTTCGAGAGAAGGTCTCTACCACCCCCCTCGGTTCAGGGAAGCTCCACGGCGTAAGTCTCGAGGGTCTGAATGCTTTTGATCAGGCCGTTGTCCTTGGCAAACTGGGCAAAGCGCACATAGCGCATCCGATCCAGAGCGCCCGGCCGAAGCGCGAATCTGGGCAGAGTGTCGCGCCAGGCCCTGCGGTTCAATTCATCATCCAGATCCTTCCGGTTCTTTATAAACAGTTCCCAGCTTTCTTGGGGATGATTGATCAGAAACTGGACCCCGACCTCCAGGGCATCCACGAATCGACGCAGCCTGGGATCTGAAAGAGCTTTGCGGTGGGCCACCAGGATCAGCTCATCATAGGGCGGGATGCCGTGTTCTTCCACGAAAAACGCCCGGCCCGGCCTTCCTTCGATTTCCATTTGATTCAGCTCGAAGTTGCGGAAAGCGCCGATGACCGCGTCTGTGGCCCCGGAAAAAAGGGAAGGTGACAACGAAAAATTGACATTGATGAGGGTTACATCCGAAAGCGACAGACCATATCGTGCCAGCATGGTTTTCAAAAGGACCGTCTCGAACCCGCCGATGGAATACCCGATCCTTTTGCCTTTCAGATCCGCGATATCCTTGATTTTCCCGTCCGCCAGGACCACGAGGGCATTTAAAGGCGTTGCCACCAACGTGGCAAAACGCACCAGCGGAAGCCCCTGGTCCACATGAAGATGGTGTTGGGGCTGATAGGATACCGCGATGTCCGCCTTCCCTGCCGCCACCAGCTTGGGGGGGTCGTTTGGATTCGAAGGAATCTGAAACCGGACCGATAAACCGTTTTTTTCAAAAAAGCCCTTTTCTTTCGCCACGATCAGTCCGGCGTGATCCGGGTTGATGAACCAATCGAGCACCACCGTCAATGCTTCCGAACCCCGCGCCGGATGAAGGCCCCATAATCCTAAAAGCATAAAGAGCATTACCCCGATTTTAACCATGGGTTTCATGTTTTCGAATCCTCCTTTCTTTCTTCTTTTTGCCAAAATACGATTCGGGTCATGGCGTAATCGATTAAAAAATACAGCGACAGGGCGAGCAGAGCCAGCGCAGTTAGGGCTGCGAACATGGCGTCGATCTGCATCCGGGCGTTGGTGTGCAGCATGTAAAATCCAAGGCCTTCGCTGGAACCGACCCATTCTCCTACCACCGCTCCGATAGGAGCCGTAGCCGCGGCAACCCGCAATCCCGAGGCCAATGCAGGGAGTGCTGCGGGGATCCGGATATGGCGGACGACGGCCATGGGCTTGGCGTCCATGACCTTAGCCAACTCCAGCCAATCCGGATCGGCTTGGCGCATCCCGTAGTAAAAGGAGGCGGTGATCGGAAAATAGATGATCAAGACCGCCATGGCCACTTTGGAGAGCATGCCGTATCCGAACCAGAGGATCAAAAGGGGGGCCAGGGCAAAAACAGGGATGGCCTGGCTGATTACCAGAATCGGTAGCAGCCAGCGCTTGAGGCTGCGGGAAGCGATCATGGAAAGGGCACTCGAGACTCCCACGAAGGTGCCCAGGAAAAGACCGGAAAGGATTTCCACCAGGGTGATCCCGGCATGATGCACCAACGGTCCCTGATGTGCCAACGCAGCCTGCGCCACCTTATGCGGCCCGGGAAGAATGTAGTGAGGAACCCCTGTGACGAGCACCACCCCTTGCCAGAGCACCACCAGTCCCGCCACGACGGCCATAAGGCGCACCACGTTCATGCGGATTCCTTCCCTTCCAGCATACTCAGCAAATGTTCCTGCAGAGAGGCCATAGCCGGATCGCCCGTCTTGCGTGGCGGCGTGCCTGGGGGAATGATTGCCCGGCTCAGCCGCCCCAGGCTCTCCTGCATGACATGAATCCGATGTCCCAGACGCAAAGCCTCCAGAGGATCATGGGTGACCATCAGGACCGTCTTTCCCCGCACCAGCTCCGCTGCCAGATCCTGGAGCTTGAGCCTTGTCAAGGCATCGAGGGCTGAAAAGGGTTCATCCATCAGGATCACCGGCCTCTCTTCCATCAGGGTCCGCAGCAGTGCCGCACGTTGCCGCATTCCCCCGGACATCCGAGAGGGAAGCGCCTTGGCATACCCGGCCAACCCGGCATCTTTGAGAAGTTCCATAGCCTTGTAGCGCTTTTCCTCCGTCAGCTCCCCTCTTAAGCGTGCCCCCAGGCAGACATTCTCCAAAACGGTCAACCAGGGTAAAAGGAGGTCTTTCTGAGCCATCCAGGCCGTGAGTCCCTCCTGCCGTGTGAAACTGCCGAATCGAATGCTCCCGGTGAGACCTTCCCGAAGAGTTCCTGAAATGATCCTTAACAGTGTCGACTTGCCGCAACCGCTGGGGCCGATGAGGCAGGTCCATAAACCCCCTTCAACGGTGAAATTCAAACCCCGGAAAATCTCCTTTTCAGCATATGCGAAGGAGACATTTTCGAGGAAGATCCCGGGGGCAAGGTCAGGAATCCCGGGGGATCCATTTAAAGACGACCCGTGTACCGACCGGTATCGGCCTGAATCGACCGTCATCTCATACAATCCAAAGCAAAGAGTTGCGATAGCAAGGATCAGCGGCGGTGGGGGGGAAAGGAATGAAAACGATGTGGTTTGAGGTCATTTTCCCTACGCCGGCATGATCCGGATCAGGTTCAAGGGGTCGAGGCGGCAAGCCTCCTCTCAGCTGATGGGACTCAACTCCCCCAATGAAAAATATTAATATAAATAGCGCGCCGCCATCGCCCTGTCAAATACAGTCGATGGCGGGCGTGTAACTCTCCTCTAAAATCTGGGCCTACCAGCCCCAGGTCAGGTATTTATGAATTGAGTCTGCGGCTTTCCGGCCTGCACCCATGGCCAGGATGACGGTGGCCGCGCCGGTGACGATATCGCCGCCGGCCCACACCCCCCTTTTCGTCGTTTTACCGTCTTCCGGATCGGCCTGGATATACCCCCATTTGTTGAGAGTCATGTCCGGAGTGGAACTCGTCAGCAGCGGATTGGCCCCGGATCCCACCGCCACCACCACCAGGTCACACTCCATAGTGAACTCGGATCCCTTGATGGGGATAGGACGTCGCCGACCGGAAGCATCGGGCTCGCCCAATTCCATTTTCAGGCATTCCATGCCGACCAGCCGGCCCTTCTCGTTTCCCAGGTACCGGGTCGGGTTGGTCAGAAAGAAAAATTCGATCCCCTCTTCCTCGCCGTGATGAACTTCCGCCGCCCTTGCAGGAAGTTCGGCTTTGGACCGACGATACACGATCCGCACGCTGTCCGCACCCAGCCGCATGGCGGTTCGCGCCGAGTCCATGGCCACATTCCCGCCGCCCAGGACGATGACGTTCTTGCCCCGGGGGATGGGCGTATCCACTTCCGGAAAAAGGTAGGCTTTCATGAGGTTCGCCCGGGTCAGGTACTCATTGGCCGACAGGATTCCGACCAGGTTTTCTCCGGGGACGTTCAAGAATTTCGGCAGACCGGCACCCACACCGATGTAAATTGCATCATATCCCTGTTCGAAAAGCTCATCCAGGGTTATGGTGCGTCCGACAACGGCGTTGCATTCCACCTTGACTCCCAGGCGCTCCAGAAAATTGACTTCCTGGGCCACGATTTCTTTCGGAAGGCGGAATTCCGGAATTCCGTAAACGAGAACCCCGCCCGGCTTATGGAACGCCTCCAGAACGATGACTTCATGACCCTTGACGATCAGGTCCCCGGCGACAGTGAGTCCGGAAGGTCCGGAACCTACAACCGCCACTTTCTTTCCGGTAGGCGCAGCCTTGGGCGGCAATTCACCGGTCCCGTGGGCCCGCTCATGATCCGCTGCAAACCGTTCCAGATTCCCGATGGCCACCGGGGCTTCCTTCTTCCCGAGAATGCAAGATCCTTCGCACTGGATCTCCTGGGGGCATACCCTCCCGCACACGGCGGGAAGGCTGTTCTTGGACCACAAGTTGCGGATGGCCTGGGTAAATTCGCCCGTTTTGATATGCCGGATAAAGCCGGGGATATCCACACTTACCGGGCAACCCTCCACACAAGAAGGTTTCTTGCATTGAAGACATCTTTCAGCCTCCATCATGGCCAATTCCGGTGTGTATCCCAGGGGAACTTCCATAAAATTTCTTGCCCGGACTTTCGGATCCTGCTCGGGCATGGGTTGTCGGGGGATCTTCCTTTTTTTTTCTTTTTCTTCCATCAAATCACTCCTTGATTCCTTAAAAACAGCTTTCGGGGTCCAAAACAAAAAAATGGATTGAGATCACATGGCTTAGTGCAACCGGCAGAAACTCTCATGACACCGTTTTTCCTCTTCGCAGTATGCCTGAAGCCGCAACATCAGTTCATCGTAATCTACCAGGTGGCCGTCGAATTCAGGACCGTCCACGCAGGCGAACTTGTTCTTTCCGCCGATGCTGACGCGGCATCCGCCGCACATGCCGGTGCCGTCCACCATGATGGGGTTTAGGCTGACGATGGTGGGCACTTCGAATTCCTTGGTGATCTTGGAAACGAATTTCATCATGGGAACCGGTCCGATGGCGACCACCAAGTTGACCTTCTGCTTTTTAAGGACCTCTTTCAGAACTTCCGTAACAAATCCATGATGCCCGTAAGACCCGTCGTCGGTGCATGGATACAATTCATCTGAAACCGCCCGCATCCGGTCTTCCAGGATGAGGATGTCTTTACTGCGGGCGCCGATGATGCTGATGATGCGATTCCCGATCTGCTTGAGCCCTCTTGTGATGGGATACAATACCGCGATCCCTGTGCCGCCGCCGACGCAGACCACCGTTCCGACTTTTTCCAGATGGGTGGCTTTTCCCAAAGGACCGATGACGTCCTGGTATCCATCCCCGACCTTTAAGGTCTTGAACAGGGCTGTGGATTTTCCAACCACCATATAAATAACGGTGATGGTGCCTTTTTCCGGATCCGCGTCCGCCATAGTGAGCGGAATCCGCTCGCCGGTCTCATTGGCCTTGAGGATGACGAACTGTCCGGGTTTGGCCTTTTTAGCGATGAGGGGCGCCTCGATTTCATTGAGAATCACCGTGCCGCTCGACATTTCCTCGCGCTTGACTATTTTAAACATGATCTATCCTCCTGACGATATTTTGCACACGGCTGTGCTTTTAGACTTTTTTTAATCAAAATAAAAGTCTTTAACATTCAAAGATGTTAGTATAATTTTTTAGTATTTTGAAATCAACTTTTATCAACCGTTTTGATAGACTTTTTTTACCTCGAATATAGGAAAGCGAATCTCATCGATGGAATAACACAGCGCAACGGCAACCCTTCTTCATATCCCCTGTTCCCGATGACGCCCTTCCTATTGACATGAGTACTTATTTAATGCTAATATTAGATTGTTCCTGAAGATGCATTAGATGGAAGGGTAACTCCCCGCCATGAGCATCATGAAATGTGCTCAATGGAGGGGTTCCATGAAAGTTGTCCTTAAAATATTTTTCCGGATAATCAGAGATGATAGACCTGATAATCCTCAGGTCCAAAGGAGATGAACTATGCAACCGCGTATCAATATGGTCACGCTGGGCGTTAACGATATGGAAAAAGCCATTCGGTTTTACGAAAATGGACTCGGCCTTCCCCGCATGCCTTTTGAAGGGAGTGCCGCCTTTTTCCTGCTGAATGGCTCATGGCTGTCGTTGTATCCCTGGAATGCGCTTGCTGAAGATGTCCATGTTACTGCAAATGGTTCAGGATTTCGAGGGATTACACTGGCCCACGTGGTATCCAGTCAAGAGGAAGTCAGGGACGTCCTTGATCAAGCGGTTAAGTCCGGTGGAAAGCTTATCAAGCCTGCTCAGGATGTGTTTTGGGGCGGCTATTCCGGATACTTCTCTGATCCTGATGGACATTTGTGGGAAGTTGCCTGGAATCCTCATTTCTGGCCCGGACCCAAAGATGATGAAATCGTAAAAACTCAAAATTAGGATGGCAAAGTAAAAAGCTTCAGATGCAAGGCGCGCAAATCCTGAGGAATGAGGCGTACATATGGGTACGCCGCAATGACGAAGGATGCAGTGCAACGCAGCAGATGGACTTTTTACGAAGCCATCAAAGATGATAAAAAAGCACAACCGCACCCCTTTGGATCGGATCACTGACTACCCGTCGTCCCGATCAGACCGGCCGTTGGATGCACTAAAGACACGCATGAGGAAGATTTCGGATCGTCGGTTAGCCGCTGCGGTTTTTCCTTGACAGCCTGTGGTGCTTCGTGCGACATTTTACTTGACGAAAAAGGTCGGAAAATGTCGGTAATTACCATTTCCAGAGCATCTTACAGTCTCGGCAAAGAAATTGCCGAAAAACTAGCCCAAAGGCTGGGTTATACGTGCATCGCCCGCGAAATCCTCCTGGAAGCATCCAAGGAATTCAACATCCCCGAGGCCAAACTTTTTCGTGCATTAAGCACTCAATCCTCCTTTCTCGATCGGATCTCTTCCAAAAAACATCGGTACATCGCTTATATCCAGGCATCCGTTCTGCACGTTCTGAATTACGACAACGTCGTCTATCATGGATTTGCCGGTCACTTCTTTGTGAAAGATATTCCGCACGTTCTCAAGGTCCGGATCATTGCCGATCCGGATGACCGTGCAAAGCTTGTCATGGCAAGGGACGGCGTTTCAAAAGAGGACGCCCTTCATTTTCTAACTAACCTGGATGAACAGCGAACCAAATGGAGTCAGTTTTTTTACGGCATAAACACATCGGATCCTTCTCTTTACGATATGGTCATCCACATCAAGCGGATCTCGGTCGATGATGCAGTTGAAATCATCTCAAACAGTGTCCGATTGGAACGGTTTCAGACAACGCCCGACTCCAAGGAGCAGATGAATGACCTTTACCTGGCCGCTGCAGTCAGGGCGTCATTGCTGGATATCGATGAGGACGTCGAAGTCGTAGCTCAAAAAGGAGAGGTCACTGTCCGGATTCGATCGCCGCGGTTCGTCCAAAAAGGCTTGACTCAGCACATCAAAGACATCGTGAAAAAGGCCACGTACGCCAAGGACGTGAAGATCGAAACCTCTTCGACCAGTCCTTTGGGGATATGGACGGTCATTGCGGCTGATAAAAAGCTGAATTAGGCCGAAACCCGGTGACATTAAAAACAATCTTTTTTTTGCCCCGTGAGGTTCGCCTTGTTATTTGATTTCGCAAATGTTTTCGTGTTCATCATTCTCGGGCTGCTGATGAGCTTCGTCATCATCGCGGTATCCAGGATCCTTGCCCCCCAGGTGTCGATTTTTCCAGACAAGTACACCACTTACGAATGCGGGGAGCGGGCGGTCGGTTCGGCATGGATCCCCTTCAATTTCCGCTTTTACGCGGTGGCCCTGGCGTTTCTGATTTTCGACATCGAGCTGGCCCTCGTTTTTCCGTGCGTCGTCGTCTTTCGCGAATGGCGCCAGGCAGGCTACGGCATCCTGGTCCTGGGTGAGATCGTTTTCTTCCTGGCCGTTCTCTTTCTTGGACTGATCTACCTGGGGCGCCATGCGGATTTCAAATGGAGCAAGGAAGTACCCGAAACTCCAAAGGAACGGATTCTTTTAGATGAAGAAAAACCGGTCGCTGTCTAATCTGTGAATGAGAATGGAGAACGGATATGCCTCATCTATACTCCAAGCTGCCCTCCCAGGGATTTTGGGGTGCGGTCTTCACCACCGTGGATCAGGCTCTCAACTGGTGCCGGCTCTCATCGATCTGGTATCTCCTTTTCGGCCTGGCATGCTGAGCCATCGAGCTGATGCAGGCCGGTGGTCCGCGCACAGATCTTGATCGCATAGGAAGCGTGTTTCGAGCCACACCACGGCAGTCCGATCTGATGATCGTGGCCGGGACCCTTACGTATAAGATGGCTCCGCGATTGCGCCTGCTTTATGACCAGATGGCGGAACCCAAGTATGTGATTGCCATGGGCAGTTGCGCTAATTGCGGCGGCCTTTTCCAAATCAGCTATTCCGTTGTCAAAGGCGTTGATAAAATCGTGCCTGTCGATGTCTATGTGCCCGGTTGCCCCCCTCGGCCGGAAGCCCTGACTAATGGGATTTTATTGCTGCAGGAGAAGATCAGCCGGGAGCGCTTTCTGGTTGAAAAATGCTGATGCAGGCCGAGCATATCCAAAAAAGATTGGAAGAAGCACTGGGGATAGCCGACCTCGTATGGACGGGGGTCGCGCGCGGAGATTCATATCTTATTGTCCCGAAAGAAAAGCTGCACCAAATCGCTTTTTTCCTGAAAGAGGATTCCCAATGCGCCTTCGACACCCTGATGAACCTGAGTGGCGTTCACCAGCTGGGTGAACCGGAAATGCTGGAGGTGGTTTATCATCTTTATTCAATCCGCCACCGTCATCGCCTCGTGTTAAAAGTGAAGCTGGAGCGACCATTGGCTCTTTCCCATTTCTATCTTCGAATAGATTCGGTTTCGGACGTGTGGCCGGGAGCCGGTTGGCTGGAGCGAGAGGTCTACGACATGTTCGGGATACACTTTGTCGGGCACAGGGATTTTCGCAGACTGCTGCTCCCCCCTGACTGGCAAGGCCATCCTTTGCTGAAAGATTATCAGGAATTGAAGGCCTACCGAAACATCAGCACGGTCAGGGAAAAAGCGGCCCCCACTGAAATTGCTCCGGACGACCCGAGAATCTCGGTCAAAATTTCTTCATAATCTTAGGTGAAGGAACGCAGCCGGTGTCATTTATCACTGAAGAAATGATCCTCAACATGGGCCCACACCATCCAAGCACCCATGGCGTGTTGCGCTTTATCCTGCGCACAGACGGGGAAGTCATTTACGGATGCAGGCCGGATGTGGGATTTCTGCACCGCGGCCTTGAAAAAATCGCCGAAAAAGTCAGCTATCCCCAGTTCATGCCATATACCGACCGAATCGACTACCTGGCGGCCATGAACTGTAACTTCGGATACGCCATTGGAGTGGAGCGTCTAGCCGGGATCGAAGTACCCCCGCGGGCAGAGTATATTAGGGTGCTGGTCGCGGAGCTCAACCGCATCATCAGCCATTTGATTTCGGTCGGCACCTTTGCGCTGGACATGGGCGCCGTCACCCCATTCACCCATGCCCTGAGAGAGCGGGAATGGGTCAACGACCTCTTCGAAGAGCTCTGTGGGGCGCGGCTGACTTATAATTACATGCGCTTCGGAGGAGTATCCTTTGATCTGCCCGCAGGGTTTCTTGAACGCGTCAGTAACTTCCTGGATTACTTCGAGCCCCGTTTGGACCAATACAACCGGTTGATATCGAATAACAAGATTTTTAAGGAGCGCCTCTCAGGGGTTGCCGTTATCAGTCGCGAAGACGCTCTTGGCTATGGCCTGGTGGGGCCGAACTTGAGAGCTTCCGGTGTCGATTGGGATTTGAGACGGGATGAACCGTATTCCATCTATCCGGAGCTGAAGTTCGAGGTCGTCAGACCCCCTTCCCATACAGAGTTGGGCGATTGCTACAGTCGCTACTGGGTACGCATTCTGGAGATGGTCGAGAGCGCTCGTATTGTGCGTCAGTGCGTTTCCAAAATGCCTAATGACTCGTACTGGAACCGGTCGAAAAAAAAATTGAAACCGCCGCCTGGCGAAATCTATGTTCGCACGGAAGCTCCCAGGGGCGAATTGGGCTTTTATATCATCAGCCATGGTGAAGATCGACCCTATCGGCTCAAGATCCGCACGGGCTCTTTCTCGGCCATGAGCATTGTGGAAGAGATTGCCCCCGGCCTGATGGTGTCTGACCTGGTGACTCTGGTCGCCAGTCTGGATCTGATCGCACCTGAAATTGATCGGTAGCCGGCATGCTATCCGTATCGTAACAGAACGGGAGGCGTCGCTTAACGGCGCGAACGTTCATACAGGTTCGCTATGAACAACCTGGTTAATGATCTCTACCGCGAGTTCACCCTTTTCCAGATGATCGGCCATGACGCTACGGCCGTTGTGGTAATGCTGGCCGGCGGCCTGGCGGTCCTCAATTTTTTCGGCATCATGGGGGGCCTCTTCACATTTTTGGAACGCAAGCTGGCCGGGTGGACCAATTCCCGCCGCGGACCCAATCGTGTGGGACCTTATGGGTTGGCCCAGTTCGTGGCAGACGGGGTTAAACTCATCTTAAAGGAAGATATTATCCCTGCGGAAGCCGACCGCGCTTTTTTCCGATTTGCGCCCTACTTGGTTCTGCTCGGTACCGCACTTTCCTTTGTCGTAATCCCATTCGGTCCCAGGCTCATTATCAGCGATCTGAACATTGGGGTCTTTTATCTCCTTGCTACGGGGTCCTTCACGGTGGTCGGGCTGATCATGGCGGGTTGGGCGTCGAATAACAAATGGGCGCTGCTAGGCGGCATGCGCTCGGCCGCTCAGATCGTAAGCTATGAGATCCCCAATGCCCTAGCCATCCTGGTGGTTGTGCTCACGGCCGGTACCATGAGCGTGCAGGGTATCATTCAGGCACAAGCAGGCGGTGTGCAGCACTGGTTTCTTTTCAACAGCCCGTTTTGCATTTTGGCTTTCTTTATTTACTTCACGACATCGATAGCGGAAATCAACCGGATCCCCTTCGATATCCCAGAGGCCGAATCCGAGCTGGTGGCAGGCTATAACGTCGAGTACAGCGGAATGCGCTTCGGTGTTTTTTTTGTGGCGGAGTTCAGCAACATCTATGTGGTGAGTTCCATCGCCGTCATCTGTTTCCTCGGAGGCTGGCAACTGCCGGGGCTGGAGGATGCCGAGACTCTGGGGCCGATCGGCCGAAAGGTGGGAGAGTCCCTGAGGTATCCGCACGTTCTGTCGGCCTTGATGATCGCAACGCTGCCTTGCATCTGGTTTGCTTGGAAAGCGATGCGGGCATTTGGCGCCGATGTGCATCGCAAATCGGCCTTGTTGCCCAGTCGATTGGTGCGCATCAACTCGGAATTGCTGTTCCTGGGCCTGCTCGCCGCCTTCGCCGCCATGGCATTGCTCATGCACTGGCCCCTGCGCAGTCGGCTCCCGTCGATTTATGAGATTGTTTTTCAGTATCTCGTTCCATTCCTGACCTTTTTTTTCAAGGCGATGGCAATTGCCTTCGTGATCTTGTTGTGGCGCTGGACATTGCCCCGGCTGCGCGTGGACCAGTTGATGAGCGTGTGCTGGAAATACATGATCCCTTTGGGATTCGTTTGCCTAGTCGGCCAGGGCTTTTGGCTGTGCCTCTTCAATCCTTAAGGAAGGTTGGTCCATGATCCCCGGCAGCATCGCGAATTATTTCCGCAACATTTACGAGAGCGTCAGCACGATCGCTACCGGGATGTGGATCACCTTTAAAACCGCTTTTTTCGAGCGCAAAGTGACCCTTCAGTACCCATCCTATGACGTTTTCGAGGGAAAACCTAAAGACGCCCTTTTGCCTGAAGGTTCCGCCAAGCAACCCTTCGAGCTCCTTCTGGGCGCCGCCCAGAACTATCGTGGGCCGCTGAACAACCGGGTTGCGGACCGGTTCCGGGGACTGCTCGGCTACAATGAACCACAATGCATTGCGTGTTTGCTGTGCATGCAGATCTGCCCCATTGATGTCATCGCAGTGAAGGGAGTGCGGATTGAGGGCCGCAAGGGCAAGGTACCGCTGACTTATACCGTTGACTATGCCAAATGTATGTTCTGCGGACTCTGTGTGGAAAGTTGCCCTACGGATGCGGTTTTTTTCACGCGTCAATTCGAAGCCAATACCTTTGACTTCGATGCCTTGGCAAAAGAATTCATCCCGGCCGAATTGCGGCGCGAGCGGTTGCGCCTGTCGGCGGAAGCTTCGCAAAAACCGGAAAAAAGTCGGAAGGGAAAGAAAGAAGATGAAAACGATCATATTTAACGTTTTCGTGCTGATGGCGATCATCCCCTCTTTGTGGGTAGCGCTTTCGAGCAACATCGTGCATGCGGCGTTCTCTCTGCTCTTCACCCTCTTCGGCATTGCCGGGCTTTTTGTGATGCTGGGCGCCGATTTCGTCGGGGTCGTTCAGGTGATCATTTACATCGGAGGGATTCTGGTACTGATTATCTTCGGAGTCATGATGACCCAGGGCACAAGGCTCTCACCATTGTCGGTGAACCTTCCCGGCCGGCTTTTGGCCGCCGGCCTCACAGGGATCATTCTCGCGGCGCTGATGGTGGCGGTAACCCATTTCCTTTGGCCGGTCCGGTCTGCGCCGCCTCCGCCCACCCCCACATCGCAAGCGATCGGCAACCTGTTGCTCGGCAAATACCTGATCCCCTTTGAAGTGGTCTCTCTGCTGCTCCTTGCAGCCTTGGTCGGGGCGGTGTTGATCGTTCGGCACAGCGTTCGCAGCGAACTCTCCCCTTCAGTCTTCATTATCAGACGGAAACAAAAAGGTGAGTGATCATGACTTACAGTCTATCGAGCTTTTTAGTGGTCAGTTCCCTTCTTTTTTGCCTTGGCCTTTTTACGGTCCTCACCCGTCGGAACGCCATCGGGGTGCTCATGGGAATTGAGCTTGTACTGAACGCGGGCGCTCTCAATTTTGTCGCATTTTCCCGTTTTCTGGAAGCGCCCGAAGGGGCTTCGCTGATCAGCGGGCAAGTCTTTGCCCTGTTTGTTATCGCCATCGCTGCAGCCGAGGCGGCGGCGGTCATGGCGATTGTTCTGTCGCTTTACAGCATTCTAAAGACGGTCGATGTAGAGCAATATCAACAGTTGCGCGGATAAGCCGTTGAGTCCTCAGAGCATACAGTCGATGATTTGGACAATCCCCTGCCTGCCCCTTGCGGGAGCGGTGATGAACGGGTTGTTGGGGAAGAAACTCCCCGGCCGAGCCGTGCCTGTGATCGGCTGCGTCAGTGTGTTTCTTTCCTTCTGGATCGCGGTGGCAGGTTTTTTCACTCTCCTTGGCATCGAAGAGCCAACAGAGCGGCTCGTGATCCAATCCTTGTATCAATGGCTTCTGATCAGCTGGGATCAGGGGTGTTTCAGCCTGGAACTGGCTTTCCGCATGGACCCTTTATCCGCTGTAATGTGCCTGGTCGTCAGCGGGGTGGGATTCCTCATTCACCTGTACTCCGTGGGATACATGGCCGGCGATGACAGCCAACCGCGCTACTTTGCCTATCTGAACCTCTTCACCTTTTCCATGTTGCTGCTGGTACTGGCGGACAACCTGCTGGTCATGTTCGTGGGATGGGAAGGGGTCGGCCTTTGCTCCTATTTGCTCATCGGGTTCTGGTTCACCGATCTGGATAAGGCTCGGGCCGGAATGAAGGCGTTCATTGTAAACCGCGTGGGAGATTTCGGTTTCTTTGTGGGCTTGATGCTCCTATTCTGGACTCTCTTCGAAACGAGCGGCGGCGCAGTAACCGGTTTGAGCTTCGGGCAGTTGCAAGAAGCCATGCCCCGGCTGATGACCGTACGCCCGATTTGGAACATCGAAGTGGCTACCTGGGTAGCCCTGTTATTATTCGTGGGTGCAACCGGCAAGTCGGCACAGATCCCGCTGTATGTCTGGCTGCCCGATGCCATGGCGGGCCCCACACCGGTAAGCGCCTTTATTCATGCCGCCACCATGGTCACAGCCGGAGTTTATATGATTGCCCGGCTCAATTTTCTTTTCCTGTCGGCACCTGCCGCCCTGGCTGTGGTCGCCATTGTGGGAGGGGTAACCGCCTTTGGAGCGGCTACCCTGGCTGTGGTTCAAAACGACATCAAGCGCGTTTTAGCTTACTCCACCATCAGCCAACTGGGTTTTATGTTCCTGGCGGTTGGGGTTGCGGCTTTCAGCGCGGGGATCTTTCACTTGGTAACACATTCCTTTTTCAAGGCCCTGCTTTTCCTCGGGGCCGGCAGTATCATCCATGCCGTGCACCACAATGATCTCCAGCAGATGGGAGGGCTGAGGCGCTATATGCCGCGGACATTCCTGACGTTCATGGCCGGGTACTTGGCCATTTCCGGAGTACCCCCATTATCGGGGTTCATGAGCAAAGACGAAATCCTTTGGGCCACCTTCACCAGCCATCTGCCCATTCCCGGATTGGGAAAAGCGCTTTGGGCTTTGGGCCTGATAACTGCCAGCCTGACGGCTTTCTACATGACTCGGCTGGTCATCCTGGCGTTTGCCGGCACATATCGCGGCACTCCGGAAGAGGCGCATCACCTGCATGAGTCTCCACCGGTTATGACCGGGCCTTTGATAGCTCTTGCCGTGCTGGCTGTGATCGGCGGAGCCATGGGGCTTCCAGCCTCGACTCATCTGCCCCATGCACTTGAGAGTTTCTTAAAACCGGTGCTCGGCGATCATGGCGGTTCCGATCCCATTGCCCACGCCTATGGGATGGAAGTCCTGCTGATGGGACTTTCCTCGGCTGTGGCCCTAGCCGGAATCTGCGGCGGCTGGCTTTGTTATGTCAAACACACCGAGATTCCTGCGCGGGCCGCCTCACGGTTTGCCGGCATTTACCGGATGCTCAGCCGTTTGTTCTTTGTGGATGAGCTCTACCAGTTTCTTTTCATACGTCCGATGGTGAAACTTGCCAAAATAGCCGGGCATTTTGACCTGAACGGAATCGACGCCATAGTGAACCTGACATCCTGGCTCACCGCGAAGCTCGCCGTGCTGGTGGGCTGGGAGGACCTGCAGGTGGTAGACGGAGCCGTGAACGGCCTGGCAGGGGTCGTTCAAAAGTGCGGGGATCAGCTCCGCCGCCTGCATACCGGCAAGATTCAACACTACCTTTACTCGGTGGCTTTTGGAGTTTTCGGTCTATACGTCATACTGCTTTTGTTTTGATTGCTGCGGGTCTTGCGGATCGGCTTTTAGAAAATAGCCGCTCGTCGGACCCGTAGGGAGGACCTGACGATGTTTGCCGAACATCTACTGTCTTGGATTATTTTTTCCCCGCTGGTGGGGGCGGGTGCCATCCTCTTTGTGCCCAAACGCTTTCCCAACCTGATGAAGACTCTGGCTCTCATCAGCACCGCTATTCCGCTTTGGTGGGTGGCCAAGCTCTATAACCGATTCGATCCGGCAGACACGGCATTTCAGTATGTGGAAAGGGTACCCTGGATAAAAGCTTTCAACATAAGCTACTCTGTGGGAATCGACGGGATCAGCATTCCCATGGTCCTGCTGACAGCCATGCTCTCCTTCCTGTGCATCGTCGCTTCCTGGAACATCCGGCAGCACGTCCGGGGCTATTTTACCCTTTTTTTGCTGCTGGATACCAGTATGATGGGCGTTTTCTGCGCTCTGGATTTCTTCCTGTTTTATGTTTTTTGGGAGCTGATGTTGCTCCCCATGTACTTCCTCATCGGAGTCTGGGGTGGTCCCAAAAAGGAATACGCCGCCATCAAATTCTTCCTATTCACGCTGGTGGGCAGCGTATTGATGCTCATCGTCATGGTGATTTGTTTCTTCGGGTCGGCCGAACCGACTACGGGCCTGCACACTTTTGATCTGACTATCCTGGCCGATCAGAGCATGCACCAAAGCCTGCTTCTAAACACGACCATCCGCTGGCTCTGCTACTTCGCACTTCTCATCGGCTTCTGCATCAAGATACCGGTGGTCCCTCTTCATACGTGGCTCCCGGATGCCCATGTGGAAGCGCCGACTGCCGTCAGCGTCATTCTGGCCGGCGTTCTTTTGAAAATGGGGGCTTATGGGATTTTACGGATTTCTTACCCCCTGCTTCCGGACATGGCTTTTGTCTTTGCTCCCTACGTGGCTCTTTTCGGTGTGATCAGTATTATATACGGCGCCCTCTGTGCCATGGCCCAGCAGGATCTTAAGAAGCTGATTGCCTATTCCAGCATCAGCCACATGGGTTTTGTGGTCTTGGGTATGTCCGTATTTACCAACACTACAGCAATCAACGGCGCCGTTCTGCAGATGTTCAACCACGGCACAGTGACCGCCATGCTCTTTCTTCTGGTAGGGGTGATCTACGACCGTGCCCATCACCGCATGATCGACGGTTTCGGCGGACTCGCCAAAACCATGCCGATCTACGCGGGATATACCGGTCTAGCGTTTTTTGCGGCTTTAGGGTTACCTGGGCTCTCCAGCTTCATCAGTGAAGCCCTGGTGCTGATCGGTTCATTCCAGCAGTATCGAGTCTATACGATTACGGCAACCTCAGGAATCGTCCTCACGGCAGGCTATTTTCTCTGGACCATGCAGCGCGTTTTTTTAGGACCTGTCAAGGAGCAGTATGCCGGCCTTCCGGATATCAACCTGCGCGAAGTATTTACACTGACACCTTTAGCCCTGATCGTGGTGCTTCTCGGGTTTTATCCCATGCCGCTGCTGGATCTGATCGGCACAAGCCTTAAACACACCGTAGACTTGATCTTGCGCTGAATGCGGACAACAAAGGATAGACATCTTGACCGCCGAAGCTTTCATCGTTGACAACATCCGGAGCCTTTCGCTTCTTGGCCCTGAAATTGTGCTTTCCACAGGCGCCCTGCTGCTGCTGATAACAGGGATAGCCATCCCCTATTGGCGTTATCGGATGGTTTTCACATTGATTGGAGTGGCGGCATTGGGCCTATCGCTTGTTCCTCTCATGGTGCTTCCTTCACCCGGCGGAAACATCCCCTACCTCTCGAATCTCTTCATTTGGGATTGGCTGAGTTGTTTCTTCAAACCTTTTTTTGCCGTTGTCGGTGGTGTGACAATCATTTTGATTTACGGCAGCAAAGAGATCGAAGATCAGTATTACCATGAATCGGTGTTTCTCGTTTTAGTTATAACCATCGGCATGATGATGCTGGTGGCCGCGACCGACTTGCTGATGATCTACGTTGCTTTTGAAACAATGGGCATTTTGAGCTATCTGCTCGTAGGGATCAAAGCCCGTGAACTGAGGAGTGGCGAGGCTGCCTTGAAGTATATACTCTATGGCGCTTTTACCTCGGGGATTATGTTGTTCGGATTTTCCCTGGTCTTCGGTGCGGCCGGAACAACAGAACTTTCCGGCATCAGCCAGGCAATCGCATCGGCGAGCGCACAACCCCACAACCGGCTGCTTCTTATTACCGCCATGCTGTTTTTTCTGGTCGGTCTGCTCTTTAAAACCGCTTCTTTTCCTTTTCACTTTTGGTGCCCCGATGTCTATGAGGGCGCACCGACATCCGTTACCGCGTTTCTCAGCGTGGGTCCGAAGTGTGCTGCTTTTGCCCTGTTTATTCGCCTGTTCTATCCCCTGTTTGCCACCCGAGAAGGGAATGAGCTTTATACAGCCGCAATAGGCCTGAATTGGCCCGCCATCTTGGCTCTCATTTCTGCTGTTACCATGACCTGGGGAAACCTGGCGGCTATCCCCCAGACAAATGTTAAGCGACTTTTAGCCTACTCCAGCATCGCCCATGCAGGCTATCTGCTCATGGGATTAGCAAGCCTGAGCCGCATAGGGCTGAGGGCGGTCATTTTTTATATGGCGGTTTACCTGTTCATGAATTTAGGCGCATTTGCCGTAGTGGCGATTTTAGGAGGCACGGTCGAGAGCGAAGAGATTCATTCTTATCGCGGGCTTGGGAATCAATCGCCCTTTATCGCCGTGGCCATGACTGTTTTTCTGTTTTCTCTAGTCGGACTTCCTCCCTTTGCCGGCTTCGTCGGTAAGGTTTACCTTTTTATCGCGGTGATCTCCCGCGAAATTTACTGGCTGGCCGTAGTCGCTGCGCTCAACACAGTGGTTTCGCTTTACTACTACATGCGAATCGTGAAAGCCATGTTTCTGGAACCCGCGACTGAATCCCACTATCCCGAAATATCTCTTGGTTCGCAATTGCTCCTCATTACTCTGATGATCCCCACCTTTGGATTAGGTATTTATTGGCAGCCCTTAGCCCAAATCGTCGAACTCATGTTTTGATGGGTTTCAAATAATTTGATTGGCTTTATTTTCCAGGAATGCGAAGATGGCAAAAGATGGTTACAAGTCAGGCTAAGTTGCAAGGGCGCATCTTGCATTGTAAAGAACAAAAGGAGGAAAAATACCTACCGGCACCAATTCTTGACATCAGTTTTTCTGTTATGTCAATCGAAGGAACCCTCATCAAATATTTAATCACCCGATATGGATGGCCAAACAGATCTTAAAACTTTGCTCGCAACCATGCGGCCGGTTCTACACGAGTCGTCCTATGTGTTTTGCTCAATAGATCAGAATACTTTCCATAAGTTGCCATTTGAACCACTGGCCGCATTTTGGGAGGAAGAAGGCGTTACCCTTGTCACAACCCAAGAACAGGCAAGTAAAAGCAGCTTGCCTGTTCATAAGATTTGGGCTTGTATAACACTGACCGTACACTCATCCTTGTCTGCGGTGGGTTTCCTTGCATCCATTACCGGTGCGCTCGCGCGCGCCGGCATCTGTGTTAATCCCATTTCCGCTTACTACCACGACCACCTTTTTATTCCGTGGGAGAGCCGATTGCAAGCGATGGATGCGATCAAAGAATTGGGCCACCCTTAGTTAGGGAACCTCATCATGTTGGATTTCATACCCGATATAGTAGCCGTTTATCAGGAAATCGATACAAAGATTGCCCAATTCCAAATGGCAAGCGGCTTGTTTTGTCCGGATCGCTGCGGACATTGCTGCGAAAGCAACAATGTCGAAGCGACGGTTCTGGAGACCCTTCCACTGGCCTCAGAGATCCTGTCAAAAAACGCCGCAGACGGACTGTTACCATTATTGGAAAACAGGGCAATAAATGGTGCAACACGCTGTGTGATCTACAGCCCGAAAGCCGGACACCCGGGAGAGGGCCGATGTTCTTTTTATGAATTCAGGCCTCTGGTTTGCCGTCTCTTCGGATATGCCGGCCGAAGAAATCGGAAAGGAATTTTGGAGCCCTGTTTTTGCAGACCGATCAAAGACCGCCATCCGGACAGTCTTGAACGATTTCACACCGCTGTTTCAAAGAAATCCCTCCCACCCTTTTATCAGGATTTTTTCATAAGAATCGCATCGATGCATCCGATATACGGAATAAAACTCCTTCCGGTGAATGCAGCCATCCGGGAGGGATTGAACTATCTCCAGATGAAAATACACCCTTTCTCGCATGAGGCAGCCTGATATCACCGATACGATCATCATCTTGGGTTCCCGGGCCTGAACAAAAGCAAAAGAAGCCGATGATCCTGGACTTGCCTTTCATTGGATTTTGGGATAACTCTTCATCGCTGCATGTGGACCGGGTACTGTCGTCTCTGCTCCGGTCATGCACATGAAAAGATTTGCTTGGCCTGGAACACGCGTTGGAAAACAGCGTTTATTGAAATGGGATTTCCCTTGCATTTGCCGTGAATCGCCGTTAGGAATACGAAAAAACGTTACAGGCCCACTCTGTTATAACGGTTGGAATGAGACTCTTCGACAGCCACTGCCATTTAGATGACCGCGCCTTCGATCCGGATATCGAAGCCGTCATTGCCCGAGCCCGGGATGCCGGTGTCGCCAGCCTCATGATCGTCGGCATTGACGATAAGAGTTCGCAAAAAGCCGTTCGAATCGCCCAATCCGACAACAGTCTTTTTGCTTCTGTGGGAGTCCATCCGCATGATTCGAAAGAATGCTCCGATGCCATCCTAAATCAGCTGCGGGACCTTTCCGAACATCCCAAGGTCAAAGCCTGGGGCGAAATCGGACTCGATTACAACCGCATGTTCTCCCCGAAAGCCGTCCAGGAGAAATGGTTTAAACGACAACTGGAAATCGCTCTTGACCTCGACCTTCCGGTTATCCTGCACGAACGGGACACCCGCGGGCGACTTATGGAAATCCTATCATCTTGTGGGCTTCCCGGGAAAGACGCCGTCGTCCACTGTTTCAGCGGAACCGCCAAGGAGCTGACGGCTTACATCGATGCGGATTTTTATATCGGTATCTCCGGAATCCTCACTTTGATCGATCGCGGAAGTGATCTGCGCAGCATGATCCCCATGGTACCCAAAGAGCGTCTCCTGGTGGAAACCGATGCGCCCTACCTCACTCCGCATCCTGAGAATAAGCATACGCGTCGTAACGAACCCGCCTTTGTGAAGTCCGTCCTGCTGACGCTGGCTCAGGTCCGTAAAGAAGATCCCAAGGATCTGGCGAATGCCGTCTGGGAAAATACCTGTCGCCTGTTTCACATCGTCAGGCGCGAGCCGTCTCCATAGGCACCCATTTTAACCAAAAATGCCGCTTGGTTATATTTTTGCCATCAAGTGCTTTACGGCCTTTTCAAGGCCGTCGAGGGTGAGCTCGAACATGGGAAAGATCTGGGCGATGGCTGCGATGGTGCGCGTATTGCCCCAGAATCGGGAAGGGACGGGATTCAGCCACACCGCGTAAGCAAAGGTTGCGGCAATCCATTTCAGGCGCTCGATGCTCGGCTTGGAAGTGCGCTCTTCCAGATGGATCGAGCCGTCCGTTGACATGAGCTCATAGGGCGCCATGCTGGCATCTCCCACCACGATGAATCGCGTCTGCGGGTCAAATCGAATCAGCCAGTCCACCTTTTGGGGCTTCTTGTAGCGGGCATGGTCTTCCCACAAGTTGTCGTAGATGGTGTTGTGGAAAAAATATGTCTTTAGGTCCTTGAACTGGGCCCTGGCATAATCGAACAGGGTCTGCACCACCGAGATGTAAGGATCCATGGACCAGCCGCCGTTGTCGATGGCCAGAATGATCTTAAGCCGATCCTTGAGGCTTCTTTCGAAGACAATCTCGATTTCGCCGGCGTTTTTCATCGTTTGATAAATGGTCTCATCGACGTCGATTCGGTCTTTCGGGCCTTCCGGAATCATGTGCCGAAGCCGCTTGAGAGCTTCGCCGATGAGGTCCTGGGTGAGGGGGCCGGTTCGGGAATAGTCCTTGTAGCGCCGTTCCATGGCCACCTTGACCGCAGACTTGTTCCGCGACACTCCGCCGATGCGCATCCCGCCGGGATGGTATCCGGAATGCCCTACCGGCGAAGTTCCGCCCGTGCCGATCCACCTGCTTCCGCCATGATGGGCTTCAGTCTGCTCCTTCAGCCGCTCCTTGAAATACTCGATCAATTCCTCAGGGGTAAGCTTGGAGACTTCCGACTCATCGAGGCCCAACATCTTTGAAACGGTCTCCGGGTCCTTCAACCATTGTTCCAGCAAGGCCCTGGCCAGCTCGGAAATTTCGAATGCCGCATCAGACGGCAGCTCCGCACCCTCGAAATGATGGGCAAAGACCTCATCGAAGCGGTCGAAATACCGTTCGCTTTTGACGAGGATAGATCGGGATGCGGTATAGAAATCTTCGAGGGAACGGATCAACCCCTGGTTAAGAGCCTTGTGAAGGGTCAAAAAGGCGGTGGGATTCACCGGAATCCCGTGGTCCTTGAGCTTGTAAAAAAAATCGATGAACATGAATTTAGTACGGCCGGCGCCGGTGAATCACATTGTCGGCACGCTCGTAATCCTGGCTTTTTTTGAACAGGACCCCCATAAACGGGACATCCCCCTTGCTCAAATTTCTGGGCTTGAAATCCGGATCGGCCCTCAAGGCCCGTATCCAGTTGATCAATTCCCGTGTGGCCGGCTTCTTCTCGATGGCATCGATCTCCCGGAGTCGATAAAAAGTCTCCACTGCGTTCTCCAGGAGTTCCGACTCGATGTCCGGGAAATGGACCTGAATGATTTTTCGCATCATCTTCGGATCCGGAAAGGCGATGTGGTGGAAATTGCACCGGCCCAGGAATGGGTCGGAAAGGTCTTTTTTGGCATTCGAGGTGATGATAATGACCGGCCGATGCTTGGCACAGACGGTCTTATCGATTTCGATGATGTCAAACTCCATCTGGTCCAAAACATCGAGCATATCGTCCTGAAAATCCGTATCCGCTTTATCGATCTCGTCGATGAGCAGGACCATGCGGATGTCGGAAACAAACGCCTGACCGATCTTACCCATCTTGATATAGTCTTCGATGTTGCTGACGTTTCGGGATGAATCCCCGAAGCGGCTGTCGTTCAAACGGGTCAGCGTATCATATTGATACAGGGCGTCCACCAGCTTCATGCTGGATTTGACGTTCAATACGGTCAGGGGCATCTTCAGGCTCTCCGCAATGGCATGGGCCAACATGGTTTTCCCGGTGCCGGGCTCACCTTTCATGAGAAGCGGCATTTCCAGCGCCATGGAGATGTTCACGATCCTTGCCAGCTCATCGTCCAAGACATAACGGGTAGCCCCTGTGAATTGACTTTTTGTTTCCAGCCTCATAGCCTCCTCAAATCCATTTTCCGGGAAAAGGTGAAGCATCTTTCCCTTGTTTGGGTTCATTTATTTTTTAAGACATCAGGGGTGTGTGAAACCGCTTCGTATCTTCATCGATAGCTCATGGGTCATGATAAGCACTTTTGTCGCCAGATCAAGGGGTAAAGCACCCATCCCGCAACTGGGGGTGATCAGGGATTGCCGGATGGCCGTGTTTCGATCGACACCGATGTCGGTGATCCGCCGGATCCCTGCCTCCCACATAACAGCCAGGGATTCCACGGTCTCTTTTCGGAGGGCTTCCGTACTCAATGTGGGCACAATGCCCCAGGCAAGAATCCCCCCGGACTCCAAGAACCGTTTGACTTCCTGAGTGTAGAGGATGAGCCGATCGAAATAAGCATAGGCATCAAAATTGACGATGTCGAAGGGGAGCGACAGGATCAGGGACCAGTCCGTGTTTGCACAGACATGAATACCTGCAATCCCGCCTTCGGCCTGAATCCCATCGATCATCTCCTTAAAGCACTGGCTGACCGCCTCCCGGGAAATGCTGGTAAACTCGGAAGACCCGAATCCTGCCATACCCGGCTCATCAATAAAAATAATGACCGGAACGCCGCAATCCCGGAGCTTTCGGATCTGCCAGCGCGCTTTTAACGTAAGGAGTTTGACTGCGGCGTCCCGGAGCTGAAGATCGTAAAAAATGGGGATGCCTTTGCGATTGTTCAGGGCCGTGGTAAAGGTGACGGGACCGGTGACCTGTCCCTTGACTGCCAGCAGCGGTTCTTTCCGGGTCCGGATGGCCTCCAGCAAGGCAAAAAAGCCTCCTGCAGTATCGGCTTTCAGGGAAAACCGGCTGCGGATCAAGTCGGCCGTCCCTTCGGTGACGGCCAGGTATTCTTCATAAAACCCGACCATGTCTGAATGGAAGGCCTCACCCTCATCATCTAGAAAGATCTTTCCGTTGCTTACGACGATTCCCGGAAGGCCGGGAATAAACTGGGCAAGCATTCCCTCCTCTTTGTGGGCAGGAAGCTGGGGCCAGGAAAGGATTTCCGGGGTGTATCGGATCGTCAGGTTCATGGCTTCGGAATGGTCCCTAAGGGGGAAACTTCCCACCAGAACCGGCAGGGCGTTGGGTGTAAACGTGTGAGGCATATTCCCTTCTCCTTCTACCCTTCTTCAGGGGCTGAGATATGATCCATGCAAGGGACGGCCCTCTGGTACAATCCGCAGGCATGGGAATCCATCCCGAAGTCTTTCTTCATGAAATCGTTCATGATCTTGTTGCGATACGCGACGTTAGGGGCTTTTATCGGGTTTGTCAAAAAGCTTTTTCACCGCTTCCTTGAGTACCTTTCCCATCGTATTCCGGGGAAGCGCTTCTACAAAAACAATCTCTTTGGGACATTTCCAGTTGTGAAGGTGCGTTCTGCAGTGGCCCTGAATAACCGAGGCTGCAATCTTTTCTCCTGGCTTGACGACAACGGCGGCGACCACCTTTTCCCCCCATTTTTCATCGAAAATCCCCACTACGGAGGATTCGATCACTCCTTCGTGCTGGTTGATTACCGATTCCACCTCCTTTGGAGAGATATTTTCCCCACCGGATATGATGATATGCTTGATCCGGTCGGTAATCACATAATAGCCATCTTCGTCCATTTTACCGAGGTCCCCGGTACGGAACCATCCGTCAAAAAAGGCCTTGGCCGTCTCCTCAGGTTTCTGCCAGTACCCGGGTGTGACACAGGGCCCTCTGAGCCAGATTTCCCCGATTTCTCCGGAGATCACGCCTTTTAAGGTCCGTGGATTTACAATCCTCACCGCCAAGCCGGGCATCGGAACACCGATGGAACCGGGCTTCCGTTTTCCCTTCAGGGGATTCGTGAAGTTCATTCCGGTCTCGGTCATTCCCTCACGCTCCACCGGCTCCTTTCCGAAAACCAGCCGGATCCGGGAAAAATCCGAAGCCGGAAGCGGCGCAGACCCGGAGGTCCAAAGACGCATGTGGCCAAAATCCGGCATTTCATTTCCGGAATAATCCATCATCTTGGAATACATGGACGGAACCGCCATGAAAACGCTTGGAAGCCGGCCATCGATTCCCCCGGCCAGGACATCGATCACGGTTTTAGGGGAAAATGTATCCATAAGTAAAACATAGGTGCCGGCAATCAATGCCGTATGAAGCGCAAAACAGAGACCGTGGACGTGGAAAAGGGGAAGGGCATGGCACAAAACGTCCGATTCGGAAATTTCCCAGGCACTCAGGATATTTTGAGCGTCACAAATGAGATTTTTCTGGGTCAGGACAGCCCCTTTCGGCTTTCCCGTAGTCCCCGATGTGTAGATTATCAGCCCGGGATCTTTCTCATCGATATCCACGTCCGGTGGATCCTTCGAGGCCGAACGGAAAAAATCGATGGTCCCGTAAGGTCTTTGAGGATCCAGCGTTATCATAGACACCTTAGGATCGATTCCTAAGATCATGCCGTCCGTCTCCGTGTTGCAGATGACCAGGCGGGGACGGGCATCCCTTATGAAATAGACCATTTCCGACTTTTTGAAACCGGGATTCAACGGAACTCCGACGGCACCGATCTTCTGAACGGCCAGATGGGCAATGACGGTAAAAAGGGATTTCTCGAGAAAAAAGATGATTCGATCACCCTTTTTTATACCGGAATTCAATAAGTAATGGGCCAACCGGTTTGCATCTTCTTCCAGGGCTCCATAAGAAATCCGGCATTCCATCCGGCCATTTCGAATAAACGAGACGGCATCTTTTCTCCTGTGCGCTTTCGCTGCTTTGCTAAACGCGTCTTTTAGCAACGATATCGTCATCTGTTCTCATTTGCGGATGATGAAGAGGACACCCTGTTGTTGCAACTGCAGGGGACATTCTTTCATGGGATATAGCAGCTTCGGCAATCTCCTTCCTTCAGTGAATTCTAACTTGCCATAATCGCATGAAAACCCCATGGAAACAATTGACACTGGACTTGCCGGGTGGTATTTTAAACCCAATATTCATAGAAGGAAATGAGTTGCCCGTGGCTGATATCATCTCCATCGAGGAAAAAATCAGGCTTTCGGAAAAACAGAAAGCCGAAATCATGAAGCGTCAAAAGATCCTGGCGGTCCGGAAGGTTTTTCAGTGCACTCACTGTGCGATAAAATGCGAGAAATGCGGGACACAAATCGACCATTCTTCAGCCCGAACCGTATCACCTGTGAACCCGCGCGTCCCTTACCGGTTCTGCGAGAGCTGTTCCGAAGAATACGTCGATTTCATCGAACGGCTCAAGGGAAAAGGAGACCCGGATTGCTACTGGCATAACGATTTATGGATTCAATCCTGGAAAGCCTGGATCGATTACCAGGGTGCAGTGGACCGATATCTGAAATCGTCGGAATTTGTCAGGCTCTTGAATGAATTGCGGCAAATCAATCCCCATGAATAGGAGGAACACATGTTTGGGATAGGACACTGGGAACTGTTGATTATTCTGATCATTGTGCTGATCATTTTCGGAGCCGGTAAATTGCCGGAAATCGGCGCCGGGATCGGAAAAGGGATCCGAAATTTCAAAAAAGCAACCGCTGAAACGGACAAGGAAGAACCGAAGAAGGTCGAAGAAAAAAAGAACTCATAACAATCCGTTTTTCATCGATATTCCGACATTTGATCTCTGAATTCATCCCCAAGACGTGAGCCGATTCATCAGATCTCCATCATCGCCATTGAAAACATCACCTTAGCAGCCGGAACCTGCATCCGGCTGTCGGCTCTTCGAATAGCCTTACAATGGACACCGATTTCCTTTAATGTGACGGTTTAAAAAGGAATGTCGTTGTTCTCTGTCCCGGGACCGGGCAGGTCGGGAATGTCCGGGCCGCCCGGGGAAGAAGAAATGGATGAATCCCCCTTTTCTTCCAGACCCTTGGCTCCCAACATTTGCATCTGCGAAGCGACAATTTCTGTTGTATAGCGCTTGTTTTTGTCTCGGTCTTCCCATTCCCGGGTCTGAATGCGTCCCTCGATATAGACTTGTTTTCCTTTGGAAAGATACTGACCGCAGATTTCGCCCAACTTTCCGAACGCCACGATACGGTGCCATTCCGTCCGGGTCTCCTTACCGCCGTCCTTTTTGATCCAATTCTCGGTGGTGGCGATGCTGAAATTGGCTACAGCCATACCGTTGGGTGTGTAACGGATCTCAGGATCCCTTCCTAAATTCCCAATGAGGATCGCTTTGTTTATCCCCGCCATGATACTCCTTTCCTCTGAAAGTGTTGGCTTGGAGAAGGCCTTTTTAATCGAACCTGCCGCATCCGGTCAGGTAAAAAATTGCCGCCTTTCCCACAGCTCAAATCCAACGTTTACCGATGTCTACCAAATAAAGATTCATGAATCAATCGTTAAAAATCACTGACAAGGCGCGCTCGCTGCGAATTCCGCGACCCAGTGCTGACAGGGGGAAATGGCATGCCACATGATGTCCGTTCTCAACTTCCGACATCAGTGGCGGTTGTTCGGCGCAAGGGGCTTTCATTCGCGGGCAGCGGGGATGAAAGCGGCATCCGGAAGGCGGGCCGATGGATGAGGAGAAATCATTGGGCACCGTGATGTCGGCCAAACGCCGGTTTCCGGGAAGCGGTTGTGGAATGGCGTTGAGCAGAGCCGCCGTATAGGGATGGGCCGGACGGGAATAGATCGCTTCCACCGGGGCCAGTTCGCAAACTGCCCCCAGATACATGACCGCCACCCGGTCGGATACCCTTTTGACCACCGCGAGATCGTGCGAGATGAACAGCATGGCGAGACCGAAATCTGCTTTGATCTTATTCAGCAAATTGAGGATCTGGGCCTGGACGGATACATCCAGGGCTGAAACCGGTTCATCACAGATCAGCACATCGGGGCGTGTCATCAGGGCCCGTGCAATGCTCACACGCTGGCACTGACCGCCGGAGAGCCGACCTGGAACCTGATCCTCATGCTGTCCTGGGTCAAGTCCGACGGCGACCATCATTCTCCGAACTCGGGATGTGATCTCGGCTTTGTCCTTTACGCCCATAACACGGAGCGGCTCGGCAATGGATCGTCCGATCCGGCGACCCGGGTTCAGGGAGGAGACAGGGTCCTGAAACACCATCTGAATCCTGGAGCGGATGGCCCTGAGGTACCCGGCATCCATCGCGGTCAGATCGCGGCCAGCCAGGAGCACATGACCCGATGTCGGCGGAGGAAGTTGTACAATGGCGCGGGCAAGGCTGGATTTGCCGCACCCCGACTCGCCGACCAGTCCGAGGGTTTCCTTCCGATCTATTTCGAAACTGACGCCGGATACGGCGTGAACGGTCTGTTTGCGCCCTATGTTGAAGGAGACGTGGATGTCCCTGATATCGAGAACTGGGGCAGTCTCAGCTGGATGGGGTTCTGTCATCTTTAGTCCAGCCCGTGATCGAGGGGGAAGAAACAGGCGAACCGGTGATCGCTGTTGTCGCCGCCTGTCAGCGGTGGCGCTTCTCGCCGGCAAATAAGGCGAGCAGACGGACACCGGTCGGCAAAAACACATCCTCTGGGCGGATTTGTCAGATCCGGCGGCTGTCCTTCGATAGTCCTGAAGGGTTCGCCCGTGGATGCGTCCAAACGGGGGACGGCGCCCATGAGGGTCCGGGTGTAGGGGTGGCGCATCCGGCTGAACAACACGCCGGTCGGGGCATGCTCGACGATTTTGCCCCCATACATGACAGCCACCTCGTCCGTGTGGTTGGCGGCAATGGCCAGATTATGGGTGACCAGGATGATGGCCATGCCGGATTCGCCTTGCAGCCGGTCGAAACGTCTCAGAATCTCCGCCTGAACGGTTACATCCAGCGCCGTAGTGGGCTCGTCGGCAATGAGCAGTTTGGGCCGGCAGCACAGGGCAATCGCGATCACTACCCGCTGGCGCATGCCGCCCGAGAGCTGATGAGGGTAGCAGTCCACATATCGATCCGGATGAGGCATTCCCACCTGGCGGAGGAAGTTCACCGTGGCGTCACGTACGTCTTTTCGTGCTGTGGCGGTGTGCAGACGCAGGTTCTCACCTATCTGTTTTCCCACGCGCATGACAGGGTTCAGGGAAGTCATCGGGTTCTGGAAAACCATGGCCATATCCCGGCCCCTGATGCGGCTCAGGGACTTTTCCGAAAGTGCTCTCATATCGATTCCGTTGAATCGCATCTCCGCGCCCTGTGCGATATGCCCCTCCGGCGGCAGGAGGCGGATCAGAGCGCGGCAGAGCATCGTTTTACCACACCCGGACTCGCCAACGATACCGAGGGTCCGACCGGAAGAGAGGGAAAACGACACACGGTCCACCGGGCGCACCAGGCCCTTTCGGGTATCGATCTGGACGCTCAGGTCCGCCACAGAGAGAAGGGGTGCGGCCGAATCCGGTGTGCTCGTGCTCATCTTGTTCTTCATAGCGGCCGGGTCCATCCACGTAAGGTATCGCCCAGTACATTGAGCGACACCACGGTAAGGAAAAGGACCGTCGCCGGGATCAGACACACATGGGGGGCTTCGCTGAGCACCTCCCGCCCCGCGGCGATCATCCCGCCCCAACTCGGTGTCGGCGGCGGCACGCTCAGGCCCAGGAAGCTCAACACACCTTCCACCACAATCATCAGAGCCATGATGATCAGCCCGTAGACGCAAAGGGGAATGGCTACATTGGGAAGGATTTCCCTGACCAGGATGGCGCTATTGTTGTTCCCGATCATTTTGGCGGCGATCACGAACTCCCGGCCGGCCAGCTGCAATGTAGCTGCCCGGGAAACCCGGCAGAAGGCCGGAACCGAGAGAAACCCCAGAGACGGGATCAATGTCCACAGGTTGGTGCCGAAATAAAAACCCACGGCCAGCAGCAGAACGAGTCCCGGAAAGGCCAGGACCACATTCATGAATCCAATAATGATGGATTCCGTAAAGCCGCGGAAATATCCTGCCATCATGCCCAATAACCCGCCGATGACCAGGCCGATGAGAGGGGCGGTGACCCCCACCGCCAGCGATACCCTGGCCCCTATGATGACCCGGGAAAGTATGTCTCGTCCCATGGAGTCCGTGCCGAGCCAGTAGACATGGCTCTCGGTTCCGGACACTGCCCCGGCCGTGGTCTCCGGCATTATGACCACGGTCCCCGGCGATGCGTTCTGATGGTCACAGTCCATGATGTCGGGTGCAGGTAAGGGCATCCATCCGGCCGTGACGGCACAGAGAGTCACGAGAAGGAGCCATGTCAGCGGTATCCAGAAGGTCAGCAAGCGGGAGGTCATGGCTTTCCTCCTTCCCCTATACCGCCCTCAGGCATTGACGCGCTCCAGTCGTATGCGCGGGTCCAAGACGGCATACAAGACGTCCACGAGCAGGTTGATGCTCACATATCCGAGGGTGATCCAGAGCGCACACCCCTGTATCATGAAAATGTCCCGCGAGTAGATGGCCGTTACAAGGAGCCGACCGATGCCCGGCAGGGCGAAAATCGTTTCCACAACAAGGGCCCCGCCGATGAGGTGGCCCATCTGGAGCCCGATGACCGTAAGCAGGTTGAGAGAGGAAGGGCGGAGGGCGTGCCGGAACAGGACCTGGGCGCTGCTCAGTCCTTTCGAGCGTGCCATGAGGATGAAGTCCTCCCCCAGGGTGGTAATGAGATCACTGCGAAGGACCCGAAAGAGGATGACCCACTCCACCAGCGCTATGCTCAGGCCGGGAAGAAGCAGGCTTCGCACGTTCGCCGCCAGCCCGTCGGAAAGAGGCGCAAAGCTGGTTGCCGGCAGCCACCTGAGGCGCAGAACGAAAAAGAAGACGAGAAGGATGGCCATCACGAAATTCGGAATGGAAAGGGATGCGAAACCGGCAGTGGTCAAAATCCTGTCGACCGTACCACCTGGCTTTCTCGCGCAGATCATGGCCGCCGGGATCGCCAGAGACAGCGCCATCAACTGGGCAAACAGCAGCAGTTCGAGGGTGACGGGCAATCGCACCACCAGGGCATCCCACACCGGTTCCTGTGTGACCATGGACACACCAAGATCACCGCTTACGGCACGCCCGATCCAGTGAAAATAGCGCACGATGGCAGGGGCGTCCAAACCCATTTCATGCCGGATCGCCGCAACGGTTTCGACCGACGCCTCCGGGCCGGTGAACACGATGGCCGCGTCGCCGGGCAGAAGATCGATCATGGCAAAGGTGATTGCCGAGACAATCAGAACGGTCAAGAAAAAATGAAGCAGCTTTCGCCGGAGGAATGTCATGAAATACAGCCTTTATTCTCGGTCCGGAAGGTTGAGAGGGCAAGAATTCGGCCGGATTGCAATGTCTCCCACCGGATTTTTCCAAGCCGCGTATCCTGCGCGATTCAGTGCATCCACGGCTCCATCGGTAAAGCCTTCTTCCTCGACCTGCCGCCAAAGTTGGGACGCCCTTTGCGCGAAATCCGCTGCCGGCTCCACATCTTCCGAGGCATAGAGGAATCCATTGCTGTGGCGCTGAAACAGGCCATAGTGTGCCATCAACTCGTCCAAGCGTTCTGTGAATACCCGCCAGAATGGTCGGTCGGCGCGGACCTGCCGGATCACATCCGCAAGCAGCATCGCCTCGGGGTCATCATCATGCAGGGTGTACCACGGCATGACGCCGATGGGTCTGAGATTGTCCAGACTCAAGGCAAATTCCGTCGGTTCAATGGACCGGTTGTCTCTTTTATAGACAGCATAACGGCAACCGGCGCCGCTCATCAGATTGGCGCCCACAATCAGGATGCCGCTATCGGCGAGCAGTGCCCCGGCCTGCACCAGCATGCGTTGCCGGGTTTCCGGCTCAAAGTAAATGAGGGTGTTCATGCACCGGATGACGTGTGCGGGAGGGACCTGTGCGTCTTCCATCTCCGACTCAATAAACGTGAGGTTGGGTGCTTCATAATTTCGAATAGGATGGTGAATGAGTGTGTGTCCGTTCTTCTCCACGGTTTCACTGGTCTGATCCGTCGCCTTGGATAACAGGAGATGAAGATCATCGAAGATCCTCTCGAATCGCAAACGGACTTCCGCCGGATTCTGGTACATCCGGATCCCGGCACGGTCCATTTTGGGCTGAAAATACTGAAACGCCCCCTGCCCGTTGAAACAGGCATAATTGCCGTCGTCTTCATGGACCACATAGTCGAAAAAGGATCGATCGACACCGAAAACGCGCCAACCTGAAAGTGCTGCCGCCGAATCCGTGGTAGTGATCGGCGGAAAACCGCAGCCCATATCGACAAACACGGGATTGGCCAGCCCGTCAGGCCAGGTATGTTTGACAACATAGGAATCGATTTTTGCGTTGCGCTTAGGGAGCGTCAACGGCGGCACTTGGCCGCTCCATGCACAGGGCAGAAACCCGGGAATGATGTTGGCAAGCTGCCAGATGAGCGTGGGGGTGAAGTCCGTTGCCGGGAAATCGGCTTTTTGCATGAGGATAAGCATGCGCGAGATGAAGCGTTTTACATCAGTGGGCAATGCCGGGAAAGAGATGGCAGCGGCCATCTGCTCCGGCAGTTGTTCTCCCAGATAATGGGCCACAAGTGCATTGAAAGAATGTGCGGGAGGTTGATTCATGCTGGCCTCGTCGGGCATCTGTTGAGAATCATTTCAAAGTACAGCCGGTTTTCAGTGTCGGAAAACCGGTCTTTTCCGGCGCTGTTTTTTTAAAAACCTGACCCCTTCCCTCCGATATATGTTTTATGCCAAACCTGGAAACCACCGCCATCGTACGCGGCCAAGGTAATCGGTATAATCCGGGACTTCCCGAAGGAAACCCTCCTCTATGAAGCTCTTCAACACGATTAAGGCGATAACAATGAGCGACATCATCACATTGCGTGGCGAGAACATGTGAAGCGAGAATCCAACGTAAGAGAGGATCAGTCCTGTATAGATCGGATGACGGACGAACCGGTACGCGCCGCGCGTGATGATATCCCGTTGAGCCGGGACAAAACCGATGCTGCGCCCCAAACTGAGACGTGCATACACAGCTACAACCAGGGCAAGTATTGATATGGAATTCGAGACCACATCAGGGAGAAGGGCAGTTCCTCTCTCGGCAAATATAGCGACGAAAAGTCCGAAATAAGTAACTCCGAATGCCAGCAACCAATACCACGGATTGGGTGTGACGCGAACCGGTGTGGTGCGCATAACCATCGTTATGATGATGATAAAAAACTGAATCACTATTGAGGCGCGGCTGAGATTCATTTGGCCGCTCTTGATGATGCGAAAAATATTATAAGCAAACGGCAGCACCGCCAGAACGGCAATGGTTTTGTCCACCCACGGAAGAGTAAGTGCGTCAAAAAAACGCTGCCCAAAACCTTTCTGCTGATCCGAAGACATGGGTTTGTGCCTCCATTGTTATCTGAGATCGATTTGACCTCTTATTCCGGAACACCTCACTGAGCTTTTCAGAGTATTGTAAGTATAGCTAATGCCAGTGAATCTTTGGCGCCTGGCGCTCGGGCAGCCGGTAATAGCGCACTTTGGCGTAGCCGATCATCATCGGGTAGTGAAAAGGGTAATCCTGGGGAATACCCACCGCCTGCTTCAGGGCAGGGTTGGCGAGCATCGCGCCTTGCAGCAGACCGGCCCAGCAAGTCCCCAGTCCATATTGGGGCGCGGCCAGCTCCAGGTAGCTGAGCGCCAGGGTCAGATCGACCATGCGGTTGGGCGCCGGTCCCGGTGCCATAGCCGCCACCAGACAGGGGGCAGAACGGAGAACCGAATCGATACCGGCCTCCCAGGCATTCACCAACAAGGGGTAGTAAGGCATCACCAGCGATTTCGGATCTTGCAGTAAAGACCGCATCCAGTCGATCACCTGACCGGCGATGGCATGCAACCGCTGCGGATCGTCGATTACCAGCCACTCCACCAGTTGCGAGTTGATGGCCGTCGGGGCATAGCGGGCGATCTCGATCAACCGCCGCAATGTGGTTTGCTCCACCGGCTTGTCCTTGAACCGCCGAACCGAACGGCGCGAGCGCAAGAATTGTTCGGCCTGACCCGTCGAGATGACGAGCGCCTTATCGATGGCCTTGCATGCAGCGAGTGGCACCTCGGCATGATCCAGGGCACCGTGGGGACAGACCGCCACGCAGTGACCGCAATGCAGGCACATCGACTCCCTTTCGGGCGAAATCTCCGGGTAGTTTCCTTTTCCTTCGAACTGAATGATCCCCATGGGGCAGTCGGCCGCGCATAACCCATCCTGTTTGCATTTCTTTTGATCGATGCTCAATAGGCTCATTTAAAACCTCAATTTAGGTTTGGTAACGATCTCAACTTCTTTATGATGGATCGCGCTTCGTACCAACCTGATAATCAGCGGCCCTACCGGTCTATCCAGACATCCGCGAGCGGAAGGAATCCGTGCCGCCACTTGGGCAGGTTTTTAAGATCCTTGCCGGCAAAAGCGTAGTGTATCGGCGCGCAAATATAAAGAAACGGCGCATCCTGATTGACTTGCCGGGCAATGCTGCAAAACTTCGCTTTCCGCTCCGCCGGATCCATGCTCATGCGCAGAGCGAGAAGCAGTTTATCGAGTTCTTCATTCGCATATCGAGTGACATTCCACGGGCTCTCGGAATGAAACGCCGCCAGTGTGTATGGTTCAATTTCATCCGCGCCCAGAATGCCCCATGTGGCAATGTTATACTCTTTGCTGAATATTTGCTTGGTAATCGCGGCCCAGTCCGCGGGAACCAGTGTCACGCTGACCCCGATGGGTTTGAGCATCTGCTGTAACATCTCTCCGGTTTCGCGTCCCCTGACCGTCGGCGAGTGATGGTATGTCACCTCCACGGGTTTTCCATATTCGGCAATCAAGGCCTTGGCTTTTTCCAGATCAGGATGCAGATACCCGGTTTCGTCGCAACTGAGTGCCTCACCATACCAGTTTTCAGTATATTTCATGATATTCTTGTAGGAGGCTTTCAAGTATTTTTCCTGATCCCATGCATATGCAATGGCACGGCGAACCCGCACGTCGTTCAGGGGGGGCTTTGATGTGTTCAAAGCCAGTATATAGGCACCGGCGGGCTCACGGAGAATGGCAGCGAATTTCGGGTTTTCGGTCAGGCTCTTGACATGATTGGGCCGGTCGGTAATCATCAGGTCCACCTGGCCGGAGAGGGCCGCCGCATACCTGGTTTCGTGATCCAGGATGGTCCGCAGGACGATCTCATCCAGGTAGGGTTTTCCCGCCTGCCGGTAATGGAGATTCCGGGTCAGAATGATGCGATCACCGCTCTTCCATTCCTTGAAAGCAAAAGGGCCTGTGCCCACCGGCGCTCGATTCTGGACATCGTCCGCCACAGCCTTGGGGGAGGGAATCAAGGCCGCCAATCCGTGTGGTGATGCCAGCGAGGCGGTAAACGACAGCCAGGGATGAGCCAGGTGGAACCGCACTTCATGGTCACCGGTTTTTTCAACCGATGTGATGGGACGAAGGAGTATCAGGGCGCTAAAGCGGTTTTCCGGATTCAAAATACGTTGCCAGTGATGGACCACGGCATCGGCATTGAACGGGGTGCCGTCATGAAAGGATACGCCTTCGCGGAGTCGAATGGTCCAGGTTTTGCCATCGGCTGAAGGTGTGGCCGACAATCCCAGGACCGGAATGTGTATGGTTCAATTTCATCCGAGCCCGAATGCTCCATGTAGCAATGTCATACTCTTTGCTGAATATTTGCTTGGTAATTGCGGCCCAGTCCGCGGGAACCAGTGTCACGCCGACACCGATGGGTTTAAGCATCTGCTGCAGCATCTCTCCGGTTTCGCGTCCCCGGACTGTCGGCGAGTGATGGTATGTCACCGCCACGGGTTTTCCATATTCGGCGATCAAGGCTTTTGCTTTTTCCAGGTCAGGATGCAGGTATCCGGTTTCGTCGCAACTGAGTGCATCCCCATACCAGGTTTCGGTATATTTCATGATATTCTTGTAGGAGGCTTTCAGGTATTTCTCCTGATCCCAGGCATACGCGATGGCGCGGCGAACCCTTGCGTCGTTCAGGGGGGGCTTTGATGTGTTCAAAGCCAGTATATAGGCACCGGCGGGCTCACGGAGAATGGCGGTGAATTTCGGATTTTCGGTCAGACTCTTGACATGATTGGGGCGGTCGGTAATCATCACGTCCACCTGGCCGGAAACGGCGGCTGCATACCGGGTCTCGTGGTCCAGAATGGTCCGCAGGACGATTTCGTCCAGGTAGGGTTTTCCAGTTTGCCAGTAATGGGGATTGCGGGTCAGAATGATCCGATCACCGCTCTTCCATTCCTTCAAAACAAAAGGGCCCGTGCCCACGGGCGCGCGATTCTGGACATCGTCCGCCACAGCCTTGGGGGAGGGAATCAAGGCCGCAAATCCGAATGGTGAGGCCAGCGAGGTCGTAAACGACAGCCAGGGGTGAGCCAGGTCGAAGCGCACTTCATAGTCACCGATTTTTTCAACCGATGTGATGGGACGAAGGAGTATCAGGGCGCCAAAGCGGTTTTCCGGATTCAAGACACGCTGCCAGTGCTGGACCACGGCATCGGCATTGAACGGAGTGCCGTCTTGAAAGGATACGCCTTCGCGAAAGTCGGATGGTCCAGGTTTTGCCGTCGGCTGAAGGTGTGGCCGACAATCCCAGGACCGGAATCAACCGGCC
>CAVTQK010000016.1:0-46685 GCA_963736855.1 uncultured delta proteobacterium | reverse complement strand
CAGAATCAAATTCATTCCCCGGGACTGTGCCAGTTCTCGGGCGTTCTGCCTGAGCAGGGCCACCAGTTTGCCGGAATTCTCCGCTCCTGGGAAAAGCTTGGCGTGTACCATGGGTCCAAAACGGGTGGAGGCGATATACCATTTTCCGCAATGCCTTTCCGGAAAGGTGATGGCTTTTTCCGGGCAAAAGGTGACACATACCTTGCAGCCCTTCGCACTTTAACGGGTTCACCGAATAGACCGTGTCTTTCGAACGAATGGCGTCAAACCGACAAAGATCGGCGCTCAGACCGCAGCCCGTACACTTTTCCTCGTCGATTATCGCCTCGTGTCCTGAAAAGAAATCTTCGGACGTTTCATTTTTAGGGTGCAAAAGCATATGCAGGTCCGGGGCATCGACATCCAGGTCGCATACGATGGGATTTAAAGCTAAATGGGCGAATGCTCCCATCAAAGAGGTTTTTCCGGTTCCCCCTTTTCCGCTGATGATGACGATCTCATGCATGGGAAGTCGCCTCCTTTGCCGGTGAACCCGCCCGGCTCAATTGCCGCAGCTTTTCGGCGAGATCCATGAAAAGGGGCGTCAGTTCCGGTGCGGCCTGGGTGATCACCCGACCTTCGGAATAGGCTTCGGCCAAACGGCGCGAAAAGGGTATTTTGGTCAAAACCGGAAGGTCTTCTTGACTGCAAAAATCAAGGACCGCGTCGTTTCCAATACCGTACCGGTTGATTACAACCCCCATCGGTGGTCCCAGGGGTCTGAAGGCTTCAACGGCCAGTTTCAGATCGTACAACCCGAACGGCGTAGGTTCGGTGACCAGGCAAATGACATCACTGTCCATGACGGCATTGATGGCCGGACAACTGGTTCCCGGCGGGGCGTCGATGATCAGATCCCGATCTTCTTCTCCCCGCAATTTTTTACGATAGCCTTTGACCTCCCGCATGAGAGGGGGACTCATGGCCTCCCCGATCCGTAATCGTCCCATGAAAAAGTCCTGCTCTCCGGCATGTCCCCAGCAGATTTCCCCCAGTTCACGGGTTCCGGGTTTCAATGCCTTTTCCGGGCATACGGCAATACATCCGCCACATCCGTGGCACATGTCCGGAAAGATCAAAAGGATGCGACCCAGGTCGCTGATGGCCTTGAATTGGCACAGCTCCGAGCACATCCGGCAATGGGTGCACCGGGCCTCATCGACGACAGGGATCTCGATATTGGCGATCCTGCAGTCCTCGATTTTAGGGTTTAAAAACAGGTGCAGATTAGGCGCTTCAACATCCAGATCCATGGTGTCCAGGGGTGCATTCCAAACCGATGCGAGGGCGGCGGTAACCGTTGTCTTTCCGGTTCCTCCCTTTCCACTGGCCACCGACACAATCATCTTCGGCCTCCCGGAGAGTTGGGCGCAGAGGACATGGTCACCTCGTTGTTCTTATACTTTTCAACGGCCTGGCGAACGGTGAGGCCGTCCAGATTTTGGCCCACCTGAATGCCGGCCGCCTTGAGGGCGCCAAAAGCATTAGGTCCCACAAACCCGGTGAGAACCACTTTTGCCCCGGCACGGGCTATCGTTTCGACGGCCTGGATTCCGGCGCCTTGACCCCTGGCTTGTGAGGCGCCATTGTCAATATATTCCGTGGCGAATGTATTCGGATCGATGAGCAAAAAGCCCGCCGCACGCCCAAAACGCGGATCGATCGGGTCGTCCAGAGACGGTCCTTCTGCAGAGACGGCAATCGTTTTCATGAGGTTAGCTCCTTTTTGAGCGATTGTGGATAATTCAACTTTAGAAGTTGCCGAGGAATTTTTACCGGACTCATTGGGTTGGGCGGCATCCGCCTTTCCTGCAAAGGCATAATCACCCCCTTCAATCCGAAGGGCCAATCCTTTGACGATGGCCTCGGACACGGACCTACGGGCATCGGCCAGAATCCTGCCAAAGGTCTGCCTGGAAACCGCCATCTTTTGGGCGGCCTCTTCCTGTCCGAGTCCTTCCAGGTCCACCAGCCGAAGCGCTTCGTACCCTTCGAGGGTGAGGTATACCTCGGTGAGATCCTTCATCGGAATGCCTCGGGGTTTGAAGTATCGAACCTCCGGGCAGCCAAACACCATACGGCATTTTTTGGGTCTGGACATGAGATATCCCTTTTAAGGTTTGAACTTAAACGTTAAATTGAGTCTTCAAAGCGTTTTTGTCAACCCATTTTATGAGCATTTGATTAAAAAATTAATAAGGGCATCCGGGTGCCTGACGATTTGCGGCGTTTTTATCCGGGGGATGCCGCGTTCACATCGAAGTGGGTCGTAAACCGACGCAATCTGTTCAGACACCCCGGCTGTGCTTTTATGACTGGTCTTCACTCGAACGGCTGTTTGATGGTTTTCCACCTTTTTGTCCGTTCTGTCGTTTTATCCCCAATCTTTGACATTGTCCTTGTCGATTGCCAGAACCGGATCCTTTTTGTCCGCAGGGGCCTCTCCCTTTTCCTGGCCGTCCTTTTCCCTCGGGTCCTTTCCCGTCACCTCGTGGCATCGAAGTCACCTCCTTTATTTTATGTCATGCTTCTTATAACCCATTAAAATCCATAATAAAAATAAACAAACTTTACCCCTAAAAAATATATTATCTCAAATCTTGATTCCGTATCGATCCGATAATTTCCTCCCTCGATACGGATGGCCCAACCATTGACCAGAGCCCTGGCCACCAGGCTTCTTGCCTCCGATAGGACTCTGGAAAAAGTGGGCCTGGAAATACCCATCTTAACGGCGGCTGCTTCATGCTCGAGCAATTCGGCATCGGCAAGCCGCAGAGCTTCAAGACCCTCTAACGGGAGTGTAATTCCCTTCAGGGTGGATAGGGGCACCCCTTGTGGCTTGAAAAAACGAACTTCAGGCGAAAAGGTGACCCGGCGACATTTCCGGGGTCTCGGCAAGGCAATCCTCCATTGATAAACCTATGGTGATAGAATAAGTAAAAAAATGTTTTTGTCAAGAATAATATTGATCATATGTTCAAAATTACGACAAGGCGTTATTAGGGCGGTTGAAAGAAAAATCTCGGCAGGAGGATAAGGGTCGAAGGCCCCGGTTTCGGCGATCGATCCGGGCGAGGACGTTCCGGTTTTGCCGAAGGAAAAAAATTAACGAGGTCCAGGGCCTGGAGGGGTTACCGGGGTTTCTTCCCTGGATTTAAAAAGACGACCTATGGCTCCAAATATTTTGGTCACACCCCACCAGAGCTTGGGCAAGAGCCAAATGAGAAGCAGAATAAAGAGGACCAATAAAACCATGAAGATCCAGGGATGCTTGAGGGCGGTCCATAGGCCAAGAACAACGGCGATGTCTTCGGTGATGGAAGCGATCCAGTTGGTGAACGGTTCAGGGGATGTATTGATCATGACCCGAGATCCGGCCTTGGTGGCATGTGATGCGGCTGCAAGGCCGCCGCCCAATATGGCCGCGACCAGGGCCATGACCGGGTTGACTTGGCCCACAGCACCGGCGGCAAGGAGGGCACCTGCCGGAATCCGGATGAAGGTGTGGATGGCATCCCAGGCCGTATCCACCCCGGGCACCTTATCGGCGAAAAATTCCACCAAGTACATAACCCCGGCAGCACCCATCACCAGAGGATGGGTCAAGATCATCAGGTCCGGTGGGAGCACGATGTTTCCGGCGAGGCCTAAGATTCCCAGCACCAAAACAGCGGCGTAAAGGTTAATCCCGCTGGCCCATGCCGCCCCCATGCTCAAGGCGATGATATTACTGATCTGGTTGAGCTGTTCCATCGAAAAGGCTCTCCTTTTTCACCGGATGTCCGCTATCCAGGCGGGTCAAGCCCCTTAATCAGGAAAATAACCCATGATGTCATTGGGTTGTATTGACTTTGGCTTATGTTTGAATCGATCTGAAGATAATGTATCGGCATCAGGGAAAAAGTCAATGAAAAACCCATGTTCAGAAGGCCAAGGATATTTCAGCACTTGGGGTGTACAACCGTAAGAGGTGAGACTTACCCCCGCCCCTTTATATTGATGCTTGATTTTAAGATTAGATTAAATTAGCAAGCAAAAGTTGATTTGTACCGAATTTAAAAAAAACCAGCCGCACGGTTTTGTCTGCCAGAACAGGAGAAAAAGATGCCCAGCCGCAAGGATATCCACAAGATTTTAATAATCGGCTCAGGCCCCATCGTCATCGGCCAGGCCTGCGAGTTCGATTATTCCGGGACCCAGGCGTGCAAAGCGATAAGATCCCTGGGTTACGAGATCGTCCTGGTGAATTCCAACCCGGCCACCATCATGACCGACCCTGGAATGGCGGATGTCACCTATATCGAACCGCTGAACCTGAAAACATTAACCGAGATCATCGCCGTGGAAAAGCCTGACGCCGTCCTTCCGAATCTCGGGGGCCAGTCGGGCTTGAATCTCACCTCGGAACTGCATCGGAGCGGTGTGCTCGAAAAGTACGGCGTTCAGGTCATCGGTGTCAATGTGGATGCCATCGAACGGGGAGAGGACCGAACCGCTTTCAAGGAGACCATGAAGCGTCTGGGCATCGACATGCCGAAGAGCAAGGCCGTGAACACGGTGGAAGATGCCGAGGCCGTCGCGGCTGAGTTGGGGTACCCTGTGGTCATCCGCCCTGCCTATACTTTGGGCGGGACCGGCGGGGGGCTGGTGTACAACGTGGAGGAGCTGCGCATTGTGGCGGCCCGAGGGCTTGCGGCCAGCCTGATTCACCAGGTATTGGTGGAAGAGTCGGTACTGGGATGGGAGGAACTGGAGCTGGAGGTCGTCCGGGATTCCAAAAACCAGATGATCACCGTCTGTTTTATTGAAAACGTGGACGCCATGGGGGTACACACCGGAGACAGCTTTTGTACGGCGCCCATGCTCACCATCGACCCGGCACTCCAGGAAAAGCTTCAGGCGTATTCTTACGCCATCGTGGAGGCCATTGAAGTGATTGGGGGGACCAACATCCAGTTCGCCCACGATCCCAGGACCGGACGCGTGGTGGTCATCGAGATCAATCCCCGGACCTCCCGTTCCTCGGCCCTGGCTTCCAAGGCAACAGGCTTTCCCATCGCCCGAGTGTCTTCTCTACTGGCCGGCGGATTGAACATGGATGAGATCCCATATTGGCGGGACGGCACCCTGGAAAAGTATACGCCTTCCGGAGACTATGTCGTTGTGAAGTTCGCACGCTGGGCCTTTGAAAAATTTCAAGGGATCGTGGACCAGCTGGGGACTCAGATGCGGGCCGTGGGCGAGGTGATGAGCATCGGCAAGACTTACAAAGAAGCGCTCCAAAAGGCCATCCGGAGCCTTGAAACCAATCGCTATGGACTCGGCTTTGCAAAGAATTTTCATGAATTGCCCTTGGAAAAGCTTCTTCAGATGCTGACAGTGCCCACCAGCGAACGGCAGTTCATCATGTACGAAGCCCTCCGAAAAGGCGCGGATGTCGAAACCCTTTATAAGCTCACCCACATCAAACCCTATTTCATCGATCAGGCCAGGGAACTGGTCATTCTCGAAGAAAAAATCCTCCAATACCAAGGCAAGACCCTTCCGGACGACCTTTTGATTCAGGCCAAAAAAGACGGGTTTGCCGATCGGTATCTGGCCAAGATTTTAGGAGTATCGGAAAGCGTCATCCGGGAGCATCGAAAGGGGCTGGGGGTGGTGGAAACCTGGGATGCGGTTCCGGTTAGCGGGGTGGAAAATGCCGCCTATTACTACTCTACCTACAACGCTCCGGACCGGGTGAAGGTGAGCGACCGGAAAAAAATCATGGTTCTGGGGGGCGGGCCGAACCGTATCGGTCAGGGGATCGAATTCGATTACTGCTGCGTTCATGCGGCCTTTGCCATACGGGAGGCCGGATTCGAATCCATCATGGTCAACTGCAATCCGGAAACGGTCTCCACGGACTATGATACTTCGGACAAGCTCTATTTCGAGCCCCTGACCGTCGAGGACGTGTTGAGTATCTATGAAAAAGAAAAACCGGTCGGGGTGATCGTCCAGTTCGGCGGCCAGACCCCCCTCAACATCGCCAGGGAACTGGAAGATGCGGGAGTGAAAATCCTGGGAACATCACCGGAGACCATTGATCTGGCCGAAGATAGGGACCGGTTTCGCCGGATCATGCGGGATTTGGGGATTCCCCAGCCGGAAAGCGGCATGGCTTCAAGCATCGAGGAAGCCCTTCAAATCGCTTCTGCCATCGGTTATCCCCTCATGGTTCGGCCCTCTTATGTTTTAGGTGGACGGGGTATGGAGGTGGTCCATGACGAGCCATCAATGCGGCGATACTTGAAGGTTGCCGTTGAGGATGTCTCTCCCGAGCGACCTGTCCTCATCGATCGGTTCCTGGACAATGCAATCGAAACGGAAGCGGACGCCATCGCCGATGGAAAAGATGCCTTTGTTCCTGCCGTAATGGAGCACATCGAGCTGGCCGGCATCCACTCGGGGGACAGCGCCTGCGTCATTCCGCCCATCAGCCTCGCTCCCAAGCACATCGACACGATCCGTGAATACACACGCCGCATCGCCGTGGAACTCGGGGTGGTGGGTTTAATGAACATCCAGTATGCTATCTTCGAAAACACGGTTTACGTGCTGGAGGCCAATCCCCGGGCCTCGCGCACTGTTCCCCTCGTCTCTAAAGTCTGCGGCATATCCATGGCAAACATGGCTACCCAGGTGATTCTGGGGAAGAGTATCGCCGAACTCGGCTTGAAGGAGCAGCAGATTCCCCATTTTGGAGTTAAAGAAGCGGTCTTTCCGTTCAACATGTTTCCGGAAGTGGACCCGGTCTTAGGCCCTGAAATGCGTTCCACGGGGGAGGTACTGGGCTTGTCCCATTCGTTTGGGCGGGCCTACTTCAAGGCCCAGGAGGCCACCCAGATTTCGCTTCCCCTGGAAGGAGCCGTTTTGTTTACTATCGCCGACCGGGATAAACCTGCGGCCCTTGAGCCGGTTCGCCGATTTAGGGAACTCGGGTTTACCCTCCTGACCACTGAAGGGACCCATCGATTCCTGAGGGAGCGGGGTATCGAAACCATACCGATTTCCAAACTCGGTCTTAGCAGGCCGAACCTGGTGGATGCCATCAAGAGCGGGAAGATCCAGTTGCTGGTCAACACGCCTTCCGGAAAGAAAAGTGCTGATGACAGCTCCGACATCCGGAGGGCGGCCATCAAGTATAAGATTCCATATATCACCACCACGGCGGCGGCCATCGCAGCAGCTAAGGGGATCGCGGCCATGCGAGAGGAAAAACCGACGGTCAGGTCCTTGCAAAAATACCACTCGGCTATCCGGTGATCCGAAACACTTTCTTATATCGGCCCCTACACATGGAAAGCGAAGGACTGTCGATGGTAAGCCACACAGCCTTCTTGGGATCGGCAACAAGAGAGAGGGACGGGATGGTTTAATTATATCATTAAGGAGCAGGAAAAAATGGGCGGCATGTTTGGAGTGATCTCAAAAACGGATTGCGTCAACGACTTGTTTTACGGGACCGACTACCATTCCCACTTGGGGACGCGGCGGGGTGGGATGGCGGTCAGGAACGGGTACGGCATCCAGCGCTCCATCCACAATATCGAAAACAACTACTTCCGCACCAAGTTCGAATCCGAGCTGCCCGACTTCAAGGGAGACCGAGGGATCGGGGTGATCAGCGACACCGATCCTCAGCCCTTGATCTTCAGGTCTCACCTGGGAACCTTTGGGATTGTCACCGTCGGCAGGATTATTAATATTGAGGACCTGGTGAGCCAGGCTTTCGGGAAACGCCGGTATTTTTCCGAAAACACAGGGACCGAGGCCAGCCCCACCGAGGCCGTAGCCATGCTCATCTGCGAGGAAGATTCCTTCGAGAACGGGATCATCCGCGCCCAATCCGTCATAAAAGGGTCGTGCTCCATGCTCCTTTTGACGGAGAAAGGAATCTATGCCGCCCGGGATCGGTTGGGACGGACCCCGCTGGCCCTCGGGCGCAAGACAGGAAGTGTCGCGGTCAGTTCGGAAACCTGCGCCTTTCCCAACCTGGGGTATGAGACCGAAAAATTTCTGGGACCCCAAGAGGTGGTGCTCCTGACCCCGGACGGCTGGGAAACGAAGGTGCCGCCGGGCCCCAGGATGCAGATCTGCGCCTTTTTATGGGTGTATTACGGATACCCGGCATCCGAGTACGAAGGGGTCAACGTGGAGAGTGTCCGGTACAGATGTGGCGCGGCTTTAGCTAAAAGAGACCTCGTGGAGATCGATTACGTGGCCGGAATCCCGGATTCGGGCGTCGGGCACGCCGTGGGCTATGCCATGGAAAGAAAAATCTCCTATCAGCGTCCTTTCGTAAAATACACGCCCACGTGGCCCAGGAGCTTCATGCCCCAGAACCAGGAACTTCGGGACCTGGTCGCTCGAATGAAGCTTATTCCCATAAAAAAACTCATCGAGGGCAAGCGCCTCCTTTTTTGTGAGGATTCCATCGTGCGGGGGACCCAACTCAAGGATAACATTGAGGTTCTATTCGAATACGGAGCAAAGGAAGTCCATATGCGCCCCGCATGCCCGACATTGATTTTCCCCTGCGATTTCTTGAATTTTTCCAGATCCCAGTCTTCCATGGACCTTGCCGGAAGACAGGCCATTCATGAACTGGAGGGTGGAAAGGAGATGGATATGGGGGAATACGCTCGGGCAGGCACGGAGAAGAATCTGGCCATGATCGAAAAAATACGGGAAAAGCTCCACCTGACGACCTTGAAATACCAACGTTTGGAGGATCTGATAGGGGCGATCGGTATTGCCAAGGAAAAGATTTGCACCCACTGCTGGGACGGATCCGGCAGCTTTTAACAAGCCGGCGGCTTCACGCGTTTGAAATCGTCCGAAACCGATTCGCCGACCGATTCGCCGGGATGATGGCGGGATTGAAAGCAGCGGCGTTATTTGAATTCTTTTTCCGCTTCCCGGAAAGCCTCCTTGAGAGATTGGTAGCTTTTCAATAGTCCACCCTTGACATGCCCCCAGGCTTTTGCCGAGGAATGCTTGAGCCCGCCGTACCATTCGCTAAGCTCATTTCGCTGTTTTTTGAGCGATTTCAAGGTGTCGCGGGATTTTTTTCGGGCGGCCTGATCCATTTGATCCCAACTCCGATCGATGCGCTCTTCCAGGTTTACGATGGCGGCGTCGATTTCCTCAAGGGCGATTTTGGCCTGTTTGACGGCTTCTTCCCGCTGCTCCACCGCAAAGTCCTTGATCGCCTGCAGCGTTTCTGAAAACTCTTTCCGCGTCTGATCTCCGGACGCTTCTTTAGGTTCTGCCGTTCCGGCAAAGGCCAACCCGGAAAGGATAAGAAAACCCATGGAGATGATGGCCGCCGATATTCGCATCTTCACTTTTGGGGTCATTCGTGTATTCCTCCTTGTCAAGGGTAATCCGTTACGAAATAGATTGAAAAAGTTTTGCCATAAGGAAAAGTTTCATTTCCATCTTGAATATAGAAGGCATTTTTTTTAAATTGGATTAATGTCGAAAACCTCTCACAGGTCGGAACGCCCCGAAATCATGAACGGATCCCAATCTTACCAAACAACCGTTGAAGTGTGGGATCTTCCCACGCGGATCTTTCACTGGGCCCTGTTCTTTTTCGTGATCGTATCTTTCATATCCGGAAAAACCGGCGGCAACGCCATGAAATACCATGAACTTTCCGGTTTTATCCTCCTGGGTCTGCTTGTATTTCGGGTTTTCTGGGGGTTCATCGGGAGCCAGACCTCCCGTTTTTCCGGTTTTCTCTCCTCTCCGAAGACGGTGATGCGCTATGCGGGCACCCTTTTTCGAAAGGATGCACCGAGGCATCCGGGTCACAACCCCATGGGCGGATGGTCCGTTATGGCGATGCTCGTTGTGCTGTTGATTCAGGCTGTCACAGGACTTTTTGCTACCGACGACATATTCACCCAGGGCCCGCTTTATCCTTATGTCAGCGATACGGCTAGCCGACGTCTCACCGCCATTCACACCACAAATCCATACCTTCTCGTCGTTCTGGTTACTCTCCATATCGCCGCGGTATTGTTTTACCTCCTCTATAAGAAGGAAAATCTTATCGCGTCCATGCTGACCGGCCGGAAAACCTTTATAGGTATGGCACAGAATGTTGCCCGGAGGCCCCTTTGGCTGGCCGCCGTCGTTGCCGCAGTTTCCGCCCTGGCGGTCTATTTTGTAGTGCGCTGAAGTCCCGGGGTATCCTTATTTCCGAAATGCGGTATGGCAATTCTTGCAGCTTTTTCCTGCCGCCCCGAACGGTTCCTGGATCGCGGATACATCTCCGATTCCGGATGCAGCAACGAGGCCGGCGATGGCGGATTCCGCCGCTTTAGCCGCTTCCTTGAATCGGGCCGGATCTTTGAGGGCATCGCCTTTCATATTCGATTCCTTGTCGCTTCCGGGAACCAAAAACGCATCCCAGGGCAGCGCTGCCAGGGTCTTAACCAGTGTCGCACCTTTGAGAAAGATCTCCTTATCGTAGGCAGGACTCCCTTTCAGCATCCCACCCAGGCGGGTGAAGTGCTGTCCGATCAGGAACATGACGGATTGACGGTACCTGACGGCGTCATCCGTTCGGGCAAACTGTGCCAAAGCGGCAACCGAGGTCAAGACGATCGCCAGAAAGATAGCGGTCAATGAAGCAGTTCTTTTCATGCGGGCTTCTCCTTTTCATTCAAGAAGTTCAACTTCAGATGATCCTCGGTCTTTTAAACGGGAAAAATTGATGATCTACTGGTTTAAACCCTGCTATTGCAAAAGCCGAGGATGCCTCAGATCCAAGGCGTCCAAGGGCGAAGCTGTAGTATTTTACTGCGAGCCCTTGGCAACGAAGGAGATGGGGTATCCTCGCTTTCCCTCCGGGTAAAAAATATGACAAATTTTTTCTTTGTTTTAGAAGTCACCAAAAGTTTATTCGCGAACCATGCCTAAACGTATTCAAATGCCCTGTTATCATTCTTTTTTTCTATACCTTGTCATGTTTTTTATGCAACTGCAGGGTAAAGATACCACAAAGAAACCTTGGCCGACAATACGATATTACCAGATTTGTTCCATATCCGCTGAAGCATATTTTTTTCAAAGACGGTTTATGTTAATACCCACAAACGGAAGTGTTTTGCGACTCATCAAATAAAGCGATGCACGCATTCATAGATCGTGAAACGACCATCCACTATGATTCCGGAGTCTCAGGCTTTCCGGGCCTTACATGAAACATCATCGGCTTGCCGGCCATGGGGTTCATTTGGATGGAAGGAATGCATGGCTACAAGCTTGCGACCGGATTATGGGGATTTTCTGAAAGGATTTAAGGGGTCGAACAGCTCTTAAAAAGAAATACCGTAACGGCAAAAGGAGAAATGACCCATGACCATAAAAATGGTGATTCTGGGTGCCGGACCCGGAGGATATGTCGCCGCGGTCAGAGCCGCGCAGCTTGGCGCCGATGTGACCCTCATCGAAGAGGAAAACGTGGGAGGCACTTGCCTGAACTGGGGATGTATCCCCTCCAAGATCCTGATCGCTGCCGCGGAGCTTTTGGAAAAGATCAGAAAAGCCGATACATTCGGCATTACCCTTGAAGGCGGCGTCCGCCCGAACATGCCGCGCCTGATGGAAAGAAAAAACAGAGTCGTCGAAACCCAGAGAAGAGGGATCCTCGATTTGCTGCAACATCACCGGGTTCGGTATTTAAAAGGGACGGGCTGTCTGAAAAAGAGAAGTTCGGTTGCAGTACGGATACCCGGGGGGGAGGAGAAGGAAGTCCCCTGGGAGCGCCTTATTCTCGCCACAGGCAGCCGTCCGCTTGAATTGCCGAATCTTCCCTTCGACGGCCACCGCATTCTCTCCAGCAACCATGCGCTTTGTCTTGAGAAGATCCCCGAATCCCTATTGATCATTGGCGGCGGCGTCATCGGATGTGAATTTGCGTTTTTGTTTTCATCGCTGGGATCGCGGGTGACGGTCGTGGAAGCCCTGTCCCGCATGCTGCCGCTGCCGTCGGTGGATGAAGACTGCTCGAAGGTCCTCGAGCGGGAGATGAAGAAACGCAAAATCCGTTTTATCGTCAACCGAGTCATCGAAGGGGTGGATGAGGCGGAAGGCCGGTTGCGATTGACCATAGGCCCGTCACCTTTTTTGGAAAATCCTGAGGAAAAGGACAAGAATCATTTTTTCGAAAATGCGGATAAGGTCTTGGTCTGTGTGGGGCGAAAACCCAACACGACCCCTATCGACGGTTTCGATACCCTGGGTGTAAAAGTGGATGAGAAAGGATGGATAGAGGCCAATCTGCGGATGGAAACGAGTGCTGCCGGTATTTATGCTGTCGGCGATGTTTTGGGGCCTTCTAAAATCATGCTGGCTCATGTGGCCTCCGCGGAAGGATTGGTGGCGGCTGAAAATACCATGGGAGGACGGCGGGACATGGACTACCGAACTGCGTGCCGGGTGCCATCTTCACATCGCCGGAGGTTGCCGATGTCGGCCTGACCGAAACCCAGGCCAGGGGGCAGGGTTTTCCGGTTCGTTCGGACAGCGTGTTATTCAGAGCACTGGGAAAGGCTCATGTCGTCGGGAATATTGCCGGTCAGGCTAAGATCATTTCCGAAATCGGCAGCGGTAAGGTTTTAGGGGTCCACATCATCGGCCCGCATGCCACCGACCTGATTGCCGAAGCAACACTGGCGATTCGAATGGGAATCACGGTTCAAGACCTCGCACATACCATTCATGCCCATCCTACACTGGCGGAGATCATGCCGGAAGCCGCTTTAAAGGCGCTGGATCGATCCCTTCATGGGTAAGAAAATGCCAAATCGGGACATGAATTTGACTTTTTTAGGGTTCAACTTTAAAAAAAGTTAAGTCTAAGAACGAAGCCTGCCTCCTAATCTACCATCACGTCGCATCCCTGTTCAAAACCTTGTTAACGGCATCTCTGGAGTTCTAGTTTTTTCTGGAAGGAATGTCCGGAGACTCATCACAGAGTTTGATCGATCTTTGGAGTGAACCTCGATGACTTCATCCCAAAAGGCAGTTGTTCAAATCCCCGATTTCGGTGGCATCATTCTGCTTACCACAACCGCCAGAGGATTCGATGGCCTTGTTTTTCTCCTCGAGCCTTTTCCATGTGTCGTAACGTGGCGAACTCCCGTTCAAGCTCCTTCAAAGTGAGGTCGGCGTCGATTTTCTGGAGCAATACCTGAGGTTCGATACCGCCGGTTTCGGATAAGATGCCAAGGATTTTCGATTGGATCGGTGTCAGTCTGCCGCTTCCGCCCCCATGTTTTTCGAAAGATTTTGCGCTATGCACCGCCCAGGGATCGCATGCGCGAACCGGTGAAAGGACATCCATGTGACAGTCTTCACATAGAGGTTGCCCCATATGTTCCCTTTGTTCTCCCGGCCCAATTTCGAACCCGCAGCGATTACATTTCATGGGTTATCCCCTTTTCTGGTTAAGTAAACCCTGCAGTTGTATATAAAACATGACAATTTTTTCTTTGTTTTAAAAGTCTATATAAGTTTATTCAAGAACCATACCTAAACGTATTCAAATGCCCCGTTATCATTCTTTTTTCTATACCATGTCATGTTTTTATACGACTGCAGGGTTTATAACACGTCTTGATATGCCGCGTCTAACTATCTTTTCACGGCGCTGTTTAAATCGAGTGACACCATAGAGACAAAATCCTGGTTGCTCATCTCCGTGAAGATAACCTCGGCGCTTCCGGACAGGACTTCGTCTGCGAGTTCCCACTTTCCGGCGATCAGCGCGCTGATGCCCCTTTTGGCCCATCTGGTTCCCCGAGTGCAACCCTCTTCATAAACATTCTATTTCTCCGGCCTTTGACCGAAAACCGTCGTCATTCAACGAGTTATCAAAGAGCATATCGCTATCGGCAGACCGGAATCGGCGTTAATCTCGCTTTCCCAACTGCTTTAACCAAAGGGGCTATCGTAAGTTATGTTGCAATATTCGCTTATCGTGAACAGCAGCTTGAAGTCGAATCCGGTCCGGTAAGGACACAGGGTGGAGAGCAGGCGGCATGTCCGACCGCATAGGACCGTTCAACAGACTTCACCCCTTTTTACGCACAAAACCACCTCAGGATCGGCAATGAGCGTTTACCGAAATTCTCCACGTACACATATGATTGTGCGCGGATTCTTTAAGACCTAAAAGAGGTAACATTTGCAATTGCATACCATATGGTATAAAATTACTAATTTTAGCGTTCCTTTTGTCCGTCAGTCTTACAGGTACTGCCCTGTGAAACCATACGACAAGGGGTTTTTTTGTAACCGAAAAAGCACCGGTTTTGTTATTCTCCCAGGAATAACCAGGTTCAGCGTTGGAGTCGAAGAGGATGATCACCTACGGTATTGGAACAACAGAGGATGGATATGATGACCAGCAAGGATTTCCTGGATAAATTGGTTCAGACGTGTCCCGATGGGATAATCGGCATCGATCGAAAGGGGACCGTGATCATCTTTAACGCGGCCGCTGAAAGATTGACAGGTCTGGCTGGTAAGGATGTGATCGGGAAGTTGTCTGTTCAGGAGGTTTATTCTGACCCGGAGATGGCTCGGAAAATCAAGAAACAGATATACAGCGAAGAGTATGGGGCCCCCGGAAGTGTAGAAGGGCTGTGAGGTGCCCGTGAAAGGCCCTGAAGGCAGAACGATTCCCATCCGACTGTCCGCTGCATTGATCTTTGAAAACGAGGTCGAAGTCGGGAGCGTGGGGTTTTTTCATGATCTGACCGATCGGAAGGGGCTGGAGGAGGAACTGCGCAGGCGATCCATTACCGACAGTCTGACGAATCTCTATAACCGGAGACACTTTCATACCGCCCTCACGGAAGCAATGGCGAGATTCGCCCGATACGGAAGCCCATTGAGCCTGGCCATGTTCGATTTGGACAACTTCAAACCGTTTAATGATACCTACGGGCATCAGGAGGGCGATAATATCCTTCGCCTGGTGACTGGATGCATCGGATCTGTGTTTCGCCAAACGGACCTTGCATTCCGGCTGGGTGGAGATGAATTCGCGGTGCTGCTGGTGGAAACGGAGCTTGCCAAGGCCGGCCAGGTCATGGAGCGGTTCAATCTCCATTTTACCCAAGAATGGTCCCATAAGATGGAATATCTGGGTCGGAAGCTTCGGCCTGTGACCCTGAGTATCGGCGTGGCCCAACTGGCGGTCGGGGAAAAGGCCGACAAGTTTCAGCTCAGGGCCGATCTGGCCATGTATGAAGCCAAGAGTGCCGGAGGCAATCGGGTCGTTCTGGCATCAAAGAAAATCGGTGTACAAGGGGATTCTAAAGCCATGAACAGCCGGGGTAGAATCCCTTCCGTCGGTTGATGGCAGGGAGGCGTGATTTCCAATTACCGATCCTCACTCCATCCAAAATACGCCTCCTCAAACCGCATCATCCGAGCCTCCTGTAACCACTGTGTCCGCTTCATCAGTCCACCTCCTCGGTGACTTCATAAACCGGACAGTTTATGTGTTACAAACCCGGACAGTTTATTTGTTCTCTACACCTCCAATGAGATGTTTGACAATTTCTTTGTATGCGTATAAAATTAAGAATAAATTTCTGTTTTTTAGGTCCCAAGTGGTAGACAGGGTGTAGGTATATTATCGAGGGATATTCCAACATAAAAAGGAGGACACTATGGCAGTCTACGTTTCGTTTCTGAAGAAAACACCTGAAGGCAACAAGGACATCAAGAATTCGCGGGAACGTTTTGCAATGGGAAGAAAGAGCGTTGAGGCTGTAGGAGGAAAGATTCTTGCGGAATACTACATTGTGGCGCGTGGCGAGTACTTGATTATCTGCGAGTTTCCCGATGAAAAGGGCCGAGTGAAATCAATGGTGAACACAGTGCGGCGTGGAACGGTCAACTACGAAGTCTACAAGGTCATGCCTGTGGAGGAATTCTTCAAGCTGGTGGAAGAAGCTTAGGATTTGTCATCTGTTCCCACAGTCGCTCCGGAGAAAAAAGAAGGATTCTGAAGCTCCCTTTTCATCACATTTGTGAGATTTCCATCATCCGAATAATCAACCGATCATCCCAACCCTGCGGAGTGAGAGCCGGTTTTTTTACCAGGAAGGGCCGCTCCGCAGGGTATGCGGTTGAAACCCATGGCGTCGTCATTACTCACCCACATCTTTGATACGCGTAAAGATACGTAATGTTGTCATGAAGCCGTTGCGGCGCTCTTCGGTTTTTCCACCTCGTGATTCAATTTCCGTATTTCTTGAACCTCAGCAATCTGGAGAAATAAAAAATGTCTTTTGAAGAAAGATTTACAAAGGTTCTCGATCTTTCTGAGGAGCTGAAAAAGCATCGCTCGAAAATGATAGATTTGGCGGTTAAGGATCTTCTCTTTACCGTCAAGGACAGTGCCAGGGAAGTGGATTTGACAACGGAAAGACTGAGTATGTATGAGGAAGCCGCTTCTTTCCTAAAAGACAGAGTCCCTCTTGGCGGTCCCGGGTCTCGTGTTTCCCTCATGCTTTCCTACAACGGAAGCGCCTGGCTCAATACCGCAATCACTTCGATCTACATGGTCGGAAATAAGGTCAGCGTTAAGTTTGCTTCCAGAGGCCGAAGCGTAATGGACCTTACAGAGGAGATGTATCGTCCCATTTTCGGTGACGATATCACATTCTTCAGGGGAAGTGGGAGAACTTTCGTGGAGGAATCGTTTAAAGATCCGGATGTGTCCACGATAGTGATCTTCGGTTTTGATGAAAACATCATGCCATATGAAAAAGCCGCTCGAATGAGCGGCAAAAAGCTGGTTTTCGAGGGACCGGGGCAGGACCCTTTCATCGTGTTTCCCGATGCAAACATGGATCTTGCACTCGATGATCTTGTGACTTCCAAATTCATATATTCCGGACAGACTTGCACGGCTCCCAAGAGGATCTTCATACACCGTGACGTATACGAGCAGTTCCTGGATGCCTTTGTCGATAGAGTGAAGCATCTGGTCGTGGGAGATCCGGCCGATGAAAGAACGGACGTCTCCCCGGTCGCGAGCGACATTGCCGTCAAGAGAATCGCAACTCAACTGAAAGATGCCATGCGGAAGGGAGCTGAGATTTCAACCGGGGGCGAAATTGATGGAAATCTAATCCATCCCACGGTCGTTAAGAGGGCAACTGACGACATGCTCGGGATGCAGGAAGAGGTTTTCGGGCCCGTGGCCTTTACTTCATCTTTTTCTTCTCCGGAGGAGATCATAAGGCGGGCAGGGAACAACCGATACGGACTGAGGGCTGCTGTTTATGGGGGGAATACAGCTCTGCAAGTGGCCAACGCTCTAAGAGGAGAAGATTACTGCCATCCTGTGGACGACTACACATTCGGCAAGTTCGGGACCGTCGTTCTCAACGAAACGAGAAGTACGTCGTGGAAGGGCGCTTTCATTGTAAAAGCTGTGGGTGGCTATGGTTATTCAGGATGGATATGGGAAACCGTGGAAGAAAGATTCCGGATCAAACAGGGGCCAAAACTGTTGAGCATGGAGACATCGGTGATTTCCTGACTAATGGGTCACATTTGAATCAGCGGGTTTCTAATGGAATAGCGTGTTGTTGCCGCCACCAAGGGCTCAATGTTATAGACTTAACGAACTGGTTTGTAAGAAGGGTAAAACCCCTCTCTTGAATTTTATGATTCCTCGGAGTTTTCTATATAATTAGGGCTTAAGTCAATAACATTGAGGAAGGGCTTAACAAACCTTCCACGTGGCTAATCCGGTCTTGCTTATTGGTGGCAGGTGTTTTATTTAAAATAGGAACCTGAACAGAGGATGAATCGAAACATGACATCCGGTGACGGCCGGAACCCTTTTTGAAGCCGATCGCCTACAGAGGGCAGGAGACAAGGAAGAATGGAAAAAGGATATAAACCCGATTATCGGAAAGTGATGATCCGAACCTCTGACGGGGAGATCATCCAGGGAATGATCAATATCGCCATGAAGGAACGGGTGTCCGACATTTTCACGAAACAGGACAATCCCTTCATCGTTATGAAGGACGTTTATTTTCGGGAAAACCACCTCGAAACACTCATTCTCAATAAGCAATTTATCGTCTGGGTCGAACCCCTCGACTAATGTATCCTCTTAGCAGCTGCTGCTAAAAAGCCCTCCAGGCTTTTTAAGTCGTATACATTGAAAACGGCGGCGGGATGATCTTTAGAAACGATTTTTTTCTGGATTCCGGAAAGGACCTTCCCTGGACCCACCTCCACAAATGCTTCCACCCCTTCCTCGATCAGCCGGACCATGGCGTCATACCATCGGACCGGGCTGCAAAGTTGCCGGGCTAAAACGGACCGGATTTCCTCGGGATTGCTGGAAAAATCCGCGGTAACATTGAAAATGACCGGTCTTTCCGGTGCGCTGAAAGAAAGGCTTTGAAGGAAAGAGGCGAATTCCGTCTCCGCTCCCCGGATCAGCGCGCTGTGCCAGGCGCCGCTGACCTTGAGGGGAATGGCCCTAGCTCCCTGGGCGCCCGCTGCGTCTGCGGCATGTTGCACTGGAGCTGGGGAGCCGCTGATGACGATCTGGGTGGCTGTATTGTGATTGGCAACGGAAACGACCCCGTCGTTTTTTGCCTTTTCGACGATTTTTGCAACGACATCAATTGGCAGGCCGACAATGGCGCACATGACGCCCGGATGTTTCCGGGCTTCCCGGTGCATGAGGTGTCCCCGTTTCAAAACCGCCCGGAGGGTGTCCGGCCAGGACAGAATTCCGGATGCGGCAAGGGCGCTATACTCTCCCAGACTGTGCCCGGCTGCAACGTCCGGTTGGATTCCTTCCCGTTCGAGGGCCGCCAGACAAATCAGATTGACGACGGTGACGGCGGGCTGGAGATTGACGGTCTCGGTCAAATCCTCCATGGGCCCTTTAAAGCATAATCCCTTCAGGTTCATCTTAACCGTCTCTTCCGCCATATCGAAGATCTCTTTGACAAAGTCGAATTCCTGGTAAAGGTCGAGCCCCATGCCGACGTACTGGGAGCCCTGACCGGGAAATAAAAACGCGGTTTTCATCACAAAAAGCCTCCTATCATTCGTCGATTTTAAACAATTTTCGGGTAATGTCGAGTGTGATTGCCTTGGCCTCGTAACGGGTCAGATCCTTTAAGTACAATGTGGGATCATGGAGGATCTTGTTTACCATGGCCGAGGCCATCCGATGCAAGGCCTGACGGTGGGATTCGGTGATGCCATCGAACCCCGACAGAGTCTTTTCGATTTCCGCATTAACGATGGTTTCGATCTTGTTTCTCAGCGCCACCACGGTCGGTATCACTTCCAGGCTGTCGTACCAACGTCGAAATCCTATGACGGCCTCGTCCACGATCCGCTCCCCTTTGGCCGCTTCCCGAAGGCGGTCGTCCATGTTTTCCTCGATGATCCCCTTTAAATCGTCGATGTCGTAAACGTAGGTATTGGGAAGCTGGTTGATGGCAGGATCGATGTCCCGGGGAACGGCGATGTCGATAAAAAACAAGGGTCGGTTTCTCCGTGCCCGGATGACGCCTTTGAGCTGCTCGCGGCGGATCACCATATCCGGTGAACCCGTAGAGCTGATGATGATGTCCACCTCGAGGAGAAGGGCCTCGATCTCGTCGAACCGGACCGCCTGTCCCTTGAACCTTTGCGCGAGTTCAACCCCTCTTTCAAATGTGCGGTTCGCCACAAAAATAGTCCCGGTCCGGTTGCGCGCCAGATGCTCCACCGCAATCTCCGCCATTTCACCGGCTCCGATCAGGAGGACCTTTTTGCCCTCCAGAGTATCGAAGATCTTCTTGGCCAGTTCGATGGCGGCGTAACTGATGGAGACCGCATGATCGCCGATTCCGGTCTCTGTCCGAACCCGCTTGGCCACAAAAAACGCCCGGTGCAGCAAACGGTTGAGAATCACACCGGTGGTATTCTTGATCGTTGCCGTCCGATAGGCTGCCTTCATCTGCCCCAGGATCTGGGGTTCTCCCACCATCATGGAATCGAGACTGGAGGCCACCCGGAATACATGGCGCACCGCTGCAACGCCCGAATGGGTATATAAAACGCTTTCCAAGGTCGCCTGCTTGATTCCTCCGGTTTTTAAAAGCAGATCTTTAATGTGCTCTGTGGCTTTGGCCGCATTTCCCGTGACCGTCAGCACCTCCACCCGGTTGCAGGTAGATAATAGAATCACTTCCCGGATATCCGGCGATTGGCTCAAGCTTTCAAGGCCGGCTTCCGCGTCGGATTCGGATAAGGCGATACACTCGCGGAGTTCCACCGGGGCAGTCTCGTGATTGAGCCCGACGAGAAGGATATCCGGGGTGGGGGCGGGGCCTTTCGGGATTATCGCGTCCATCATTAATCGATGCTGAAAACGCGCGGTGTTTTAGATATGAAAGAAAAGAAGCTAAAACCGTGTGAACTCTCCATGGTGGCCTTTCAAGAAAAAATTGACACCGAAAAAGGTAAAGAGCAGCACCGCAAAACCGATGATGGACAGGATGGCCGCGCGTCGGCCCCGCCATCCCACGGCAAGACGCTCGTGGAGAAGCGCTGCGTATACCAGCCAGGTGATGGCGGACCAGACCTCCTTGGGATCCCAGCTCCAGAACCGTCCCCAGACCGATTTGGCATAGATGAAGCCGGCGATGAGACCTGCGGTGAGAAACGTGAACCCCACCACGATACAGGCATACCCCGCTGAGTCGAGGCGTTCCAAGGACGGGAGGCGGCGGAAGAAAAAGCCCCGGGCCTTTTGCTTGATAGCGCGCTCCTGGAGCAGATATAAAATCCCGACCCCGCAGGCCAGGGCAAAGGCCGCGTTCCCGATGAAGACGCTGAACACGTGAAAGACGAACCAGAAACTGGAAAAGATTTCCTTGGTCGGACCGGCGTGCCGGGGAAACTGGAATGCCGCGATCATGAGGGCCAGGGCGGCGGGAGCCGCAAAGATCCCCAGGATTTTTAATTTGAATCGCTGCCGGACGGCGATAAAAACGATGGCTACCGCCCATGCCGATAAAGACAAGGTTTCGGAGAGATTGCGCACAGGCATTAATCCTGTCCGGATATAGATGGTGATAATGCCGGCGGAGTGGCACAATAGCCCGGCCAAAAGAATATAATAGCCGAAATGATGAAGAGATTCCTTTTGGAAAAAAAGGTACGCCAGGTAACAGGCCGTACTAAACAGGTAAAGAAAGATGACGGCGGCGAAGAGGTTTTCCATGCGATCACCTGGGCCAATCGGTTGAGGTCGTCGGTTGGATGGAACCTTTATTAAAACTGCTAATCGGATCCATCCTTTTCCTCGGGCAGCGCATCGATTTCATATTCTTTTCCAAACAGGTGTCTTAAAACCTCATTGATCCGGGGGATGTCCTTATTTTTAACGCGGCGGAGAAGATCGCTTCGAATCAGTGCTTCAAACAGGTTTTTATGGGCTTCCGGCGCATGGGCTGTTTTGAGCAACTTGGCTCGCAAGTACCCCATGATCCTCAGGAAATCCGCATACTCCGGTCCGAATCGCTTTTCAAGCTCCTTGCGGAGTATTTTGGCAAAAGCCGGGCTTGTACCCGAGGTGGAAATGGCGATGATCAGGTCCCCCCGGTTGACGATGGAGGGGAGGATGAAATTGCATGCCTCCGGCCGATCCGCGATGTTGCAAAGCATGTTGCGGGCGAAGGCTTCCCGGCTTAAAAGATGATTCAGGTCGGCATCATCGGTTGCGCCGATAACCAGAAACATCCCCTCCAGGTCTTCGGTCCGGAAAAAGCGCCTCTTAAGGGATATGGCTCCGGATTCGGCCTGCTTGAGAAGCTCGGTTGTGGCCTCAGGGCTTACCACGGTTGCCGTCGCCCCGCACTCCAGGAGGGTTTTGACCTTTCGGGTCCCCACATCGCCGCCCCCCACCACCAGGCAGGCCTTATTTTTGATGTCCAGATAGACCGGATAGTATTTCATCGTTGATCCTGAAAAAAACGCCTCTTTCAGCCTATGTTCAGGCCGATTTTGGATCCAGATTGATCATCATAAGGTCGTAGGCCGTCTTCAACGGTCCGGAATAGGTCTTCCGGCATTCCCTTTCGATATCGGTCATGTCGCATTCGGGATAGAGATGGGTCAAAACCAGCATCGAAACTCCGGCCTTTCGGGCGATCTCCCCGGCCAGGGAGGGGGTCATATGCCCTTTTACCTTCAGATCGTCCGGGAGAGCCGACTCGCAGATCAATAGATCGGCGCCTTGGGCCAGCAACACCAGGTTTTCCGTGTAGTCCGTGTCTCCCGAATACACCACTGAAACACCCGACAGGCTTTCGACCCTGAGCGCGATACTTTCCGGGTTGTGGGCCATGGGCATCGAAGACACGGTAAAGCCATCGAATTTCCGGGTATCCAAAACCTGATTGTCCAGTTCGATGAATTCTAAGAGGCCCGATGGAAGCGCCACCCAGTCTCCATATACTTTCTTAAGACCGGTATAAAAATCTAAAAAACCTTTCCCGGCTAAAATCTTCAATGGAAATTTTCGCTGAGTGACATTCGGATACTTGGTGGCGAAAAGGAACGGAACGAGTTCGCCGGAATGATCCGGATGGAAATGGCTTAAAAAGAGATGGGTAATTTCAAAGATGGTCATGCCGGCTTCGAGAAGCCTGCGCATCGTGCCGGGTCCTGCATCCATAAGAATCCGATCGTTTCCGATGCGCACCAGAACCGAGCATGCGCTTCGATTCAGCGAGGGGACGCATGTCCCGGAGCCCAAAATGGTTATGGAAATATGCGGCTTTGGATGGGCCAAGGCTCAGTTTCTCTCCTGGGTCTTTTTAATAATCCAGGAAAGGACCCTGGTGTCGATTTTCATGTCGGGCCCCCCTTGCAGGGCGGCAACCGGTATTTCCGCCCGCGCCATGCTTTTGTGTCCGCCTGCGGTCCCCATCTGGCCGAAGCTGCGCTTTGCGATTTTTCCCGCGTCCTTCCGAAGCCCGTCGTTTCTGAAAATGACGATCAGTTTATCCTGCCATAGCCCGGACACGATACTCCAGGTCACCTTGTCGATTGCCATGAAAAAATCGGCGATGAGCACACAGACATCCGCATTCGTCACTAGCCCAAGATGGGTATAAATTTTGCCTTTTTTCAGGCGTTTGTTTTCCAGGGCCACCCGAAAATACTTCAGGTAATCCAGCTTCAGAAAGGCCCGTTCGATCTTGCGGGCCAGGGAGGTATTGGCGTACTTAAAAAGATATTGAAAGGCACGGAGATCTTCCGGAAGGGTTTTCCTCTCAAAATTGCCGGTATCGATCTTGACGGCATAAATCAGGGCGGTGGCCAGCCTGGTGCTGGGTTTGATTTTCGCGGCCTGCAGGTATTCGGTGAGAATGCTCGCACTGGCTCCGTACTGGGGGCGGATATCCATGAAAGGCGCCTTGGTCTCTGTTTCCGGATGATGGTCGATGATGACGTGGGGCTGGATCTTGGGAAAGAGCGCGTTGTGCCCCGGCTGGGAGTCCACCAGGACAAATCGGGAATAGACTTCCAGCTTGATGCGATCGATATGGACCATGGGAATTTTCAGCAGGCGGATCATGGCGAGGTTATCCGGCCTTTCGATGACGTTGATATGAGATATCGTCACGCCGGCTACACGCCGCCACAACAATCTTTTAACGGCCATGGCACACGCAATGGCATCCGGATCCGCAAAAATAATGATCAGGGCCTGATCATTGGGCAGGAATTGCTGATAGAAGCGGTTCAGTTTTTCTTTGGATGAAAGGGCCATGTATGAATTATTTCACTCATGTCCAAACGTCAGTAAGTATAAAAAAACAAAAAAAGTGTAGCGCCATCTTCTTCCAAAAACAACTCTATTTCTCATCCATCCCCTTACTTTCAGAATGTTGAGAAGCCTTTTGAATGGCATCCTGGACGGCGTTCATCAGGACCACGCTGCTGTTGGTGGCGCCGGAGACTGCATCGACACGAGTGGATTGTTCCGACACAATTCGCCGGGGGATGGTTTCTTCGACGATCTTGCCCTTCCAGGATGCAAAATGCTGGAGGACCTCAACGCCTTGAATTTTCCCGTCCTTGAGAGTCACGCGAACGGTGGCACTGTTGGGACCGGAGCGGCTTTTCCCCATATAGACTCCGTCATTGATTCTGACGGATTCGATGGGCGCGCCGACGGGCCGGGCAAGCTGGCAGGAAATGAAAGCACAGGAAAAGCAGGCGCCCAGGAGAAAAAGGCACATGGAGCAGATGCGGTTTTTCATTGGCTTCTTTCCGGCCTCAAGGCTTTTTAATGATTTTACCCTTACGGTTCCGTTCGGGGACTGGGATAATAAAAAAGCCGCCCCTTTTTGAAGGTTCGGCTTTAGATTCTATCTGGTGGCGATGCAGGGATTTGAACCCCGGACACTGCGGATATGAGCCGCATGCTCTGACCATCTGAGCTACATCGCCAGAGAAGGCAACGGGCTTTTACCAGAGGATTTCAGAAAGAGTCAAGTCGAAACCGTCATTTCATCGCCTGGGAGTCATTCACGGTTACGCTGTATTCTTCCAGGTCCTTGGTCAGTTTCCCGAAAACGATCATAAAGGATCCTGTCTGCCCGGGGTTGAGACTCGTTTGAGCCACACCTCCGGCCGGCCGGCCGGAAAGGCGAGCATCGATGGCGTCCATATCCATTTTGACAAGGTCGGTTTCCGGGATCAGGTTGCCGCTGTAAACCGTTTTGCTGGTGATGATCTGTTGCCCTTTTTTAAGCAGGTTGCCGGTAATCTGGATATCTCTTCTGGCCTGGGCGTAGTCGTTTTTGATTTTGCCTGATATGACGAAGCGTTTTCCGTGGTCCGAACTGGTGATAAAGTGACCATCCACATCTAAAATCTGAATCCGAAGGTTTCCCGGATCCGTGACCTTGGTCTTTAAAAAATCGCTCAGAAAGGGAATGGAAATGCCCATTCGGTTTGTCAGAACAAAAGCGCTGTAACCGGCCCCTGCGATAAGAACGAGAATCAACAGTCCCCATAAAAATGAACCGATTCGTTTCGGTTTTCCTGTAAGCGAATAGGTTTCCGGAGGTATCTCCCCCGGCTCAGGGAGAAGTTCGACCTCTTGATCTATGAACTGAGGCGCCTCTTCAAAGCGGTCTTTGGCAATACCGGCGAATCGATCTGCTTTTGCCCCGATTTCGGTGGGAACGGCTTCTTGGGTTTCCAATTCGAGGGGCTCTTCGGATTCAATCTGAAATTCATCTGTGGGGGCTTTTTCCTTCGGGGCCTTTGCTGTGGGCACTGCTGTTCCGGCCGGGGTTTCTTCCTTGAACTCTGAGAGGTCCAGTTCATCGATGACGTCGGCCTCGGCAGAAGCTTCAAATGTTTCGTGCTCCTCGGTTGGAGCTTCGGCCGGAATCTCTTTTTCTTCGCTTTCTAAAAAGGTTTCTTTCAGGGTTTCGATGTCAAATTCGGTGATCGGTTTTTTAGGTTCTTCCTCCAAGAGAAATTCCGGCGCTTCTCCCGGTTCTTTTTCCGGCTTGGCCTCCGTGTCGATCTTGAAGATCTCTTCGAGTTCGCTGATATCCAGATCGGCCCTTCCTGAGCCGCCGGATTGTTGGGCTGATGAAAGGCCTCCGTCGATTTCTGAATCTTCCTCCAAAACGAATTCGAAATCGCCCTTGGTGAGATCAGTTCCCGGCTTTTCGGAAAGATCAAGGGTGCTAAAGTCAAAGGGCGGTTCTTTTTCCGGATTTGGTGTTTCGAAATCGTAGTGGGGTTCTTTAAGAGGGGCCTCGGTATCGGCCGAGACGGTTGCAGGTTCAGAATCTTTCGGCATAAAATCTTTTAAAAATTCATCCGTCTCGTCTTTTTCCGCCGATGGTTTTGCAGATGGTGGAAAGACCGTAAAGGTGTGTTTGCATTTGGAGCATTGGACCTTTGACCCTTCCTGTTTCAGGATGGTTTCATCCAGAGTAAACCGGCTGGAGCATTTTTGGCAGGTGACGATCATGGTGCCTCTCCCCCTTCTATACGGTTAAACGGTAGATTTCCGGCAGAGCGCGGTAGTTTTCGTCGTAATCCAGCCCGTATCCCACAAGGAATCCGCTTTCAACCTTTTGACAGGCATAATCCAGACGAATTTCAACCTTACGCCGTTCCCATTTGTCGAGAAAAGCACAGGTCTTGATTGTTCTAGGCCCTAATGTGCCTATATAATCTATGAGAAAGGCCATTGTCAAGCCCGTATCCACTATGTCCTCGATGATCAGCACATCCTTAAACCGTATATCCGCATCCACTCTTTTTTTCAGAAACGGCTTTTCACAGGAATCGATACCGGCGCCGTAGCTTGAGATTTGGACAAAGTCGATGCAGACAGGAATGGTCAGCGCCCGCATGAGGTCCGCCAGGAAGACAAAAGCCCCCTTGAGCACCGCGATGAGAATGAGGTCCCCATTTCGATAGTCATGGGAAATTCGAGTCGCCATACCGGAAACGAGGTCCTGGATTCGGTCTCTTGATAGAATGGGTATCAATTCCGGCATGTATCAGGTCTTTATGGGCCTTGTTCCTTTTTTTAGGATTACAACCCGGATTTGGCCAATTCCTCAATCAGTTTTTTCTGCTGGGCGGTGAGTTTTTTTGGGGTGTTTACCAGGAGGTTCACATACAAGTCCCCTTTCCCGCTTCCTTTCATATGCGGCAGGCCATGACCGGCCAGGCGCATCCGGGTCTTGTGTCGCGTTCCCGGCGGGACGGTCAGGGTAAGAGACTTTTTTTCCAGGGTGGGGATGGATAGGGTGGTCCCCAACATGGCTTCGCTGAGTCGAATTTCCCAGTTCATGCTGAGATCATATCCATCCACGGAAAACATCGGGTCTTCCATCACCTTGGATTGAACGAACAGATCCCCGGGTGGGCCTCCGAAGGGGCCTGGCTCCCCTTTTCCGGTGAGCCGAAGCTTCTTCCCGCTGATCATGCCTTTGGGGATCTTGACCGTCAGGTTTCGGGTTTCCCCGCCATGATGAAAGGAAATACGTTTGGTGGTACCGGTAGCCACTTCCTGGGGTGTCAGGGGAAGCTCATAAATCAAATCCTGCCCCTTGGCCTGATTTTCTTGGGCGTGTCCATGAAAGTCGAAGGGGGATCCCGATCCGAACGAAAACCGCGTCCCGCTGCCCCTGCCACGGGAAAACGACGACCCTCCCAGCCCGAATTCCCGTAAAATTTCGCTGAAATCGAACCCCCTGAAGATATCTTCCTGGGAAAAACGCTGCTGGAATCCGGCGGATCCGTATGTATCATACTGCTTACGCTTTTCATCATCGCTGAGCACGGCGTAGGCTACGCTGATGTGTTTGAATTTTTCCTCGGCGGACTTGTCACCCTTGGCATGGTCGGGATGGTATTTCATGGCCAGTTTCCGGTAGGCTTTCTTGACTTCTTCCTTAGAGGCCCCTTTGGAAACACCGAGAGTCTGGTAGTAGTCTTTATCCGGCATGATGGATTGTTTCTTGTGCTTCTCCCTATTTACGGATTGCATCCGAGGGGATTCCCGAGCGTTTTTCAAATCGCTTATATATTTATAACTTAAAGAAAAATGAATAATCTGTCAAGGCGAATGCGCCCCTCGGGAGGGATCGCCGCTCTTCCTGGCACGTATGGCGATCATCAATACCGACAGCGCAGAAGGGGTCATTCCATCCACCCGGGAGGCTTGTCCAAGGGATACCGGCATGACGGCGGCAAGTTTTTGCTTGAGTTCGTTTGAAAGTCCATGGACGTTTTTAAAGTCGAAATCGCCGGGGATTTTTTGGGCTTCCAGATTCTTGAATTTTTCGATTTCATTGAGCTGACGGCGGATATACCCTTCGTACTTGATTTCAATCTCTGCTTGTTTGGAAACCCTTTCGGGTATTGGGGTCGGCGGTCTGGAGAGGTTCAATACCACATCATAATCCAGCCCGGGTCTTTTCAGCAATTGGTCCAGCCGGGTCCCGTCCGTCAGCGGAAGAGAACCCCGGCGTTTCAGATAGGCGTTCACATCGGCCGACGGCTTGATCACCTCGGCCTTGATCCGTCGGATTTCTTCGGCAATCTGTTGCTTTCTTTCCCGGATCGTTTTTGCCGCTTCGGCCGGCAGAAGGCCGAGGCCGCATCCGATTTCCACCAGGCGCAGATCCGCGTTGTCTTCCCGGAGCAACAGACGATACTCGGCCCGTGAGGTGAACATGCGGTAAGGTTCCAGGGTCCCCCGGGTAACCAGGTCGTCCACGAGGACCCCCATGTAAGCCTGGGAGCGGTCCAGTACAAAGGGCGGTTGTTTTTGGACTTTCAAGGCGGCATTGATGCCGGCCCAAAGCCCCTGGGCGGCCGCCTCCTCGTAACCCGAAGTGCCGTTGATCTGACCGGCCAGGAATAGACCCTCCACCTGCTTGGTCTCCAGGGTCGGCTTGAGCTGATTGGGATTCACGTAGTCATACTCGATGGCATAGGCCGGTCGGACGATCTGCGCCTCTTCCAGGCCGTGTACGGATCGGACAAGCTCGACCTGGACTTCTATGGGGAGGCTGTTTCCCAGGCCGCTGGCGTAGACTTCGTCAGTGTCAAGCCCCTCGGGTTCCAGGATGACCTGATGCTGATCCCTCTCTGAAAAACGGACCACCTTGTCTTCCAGGGAAGGGCAGTATCTTGCCGAAACGCCGTGGATCCTGCCGCCGTACAGGGCGCTGCGCTTCAGGTTGTCACGCACGATCCGGTGACTTATGGGATTGGTGTGACCGATGAAACTAGGCAACTGGGGGAGGCGGACCTCATCGCTGAAAAAGGAGAAAGGAACGGGTGACGGGTCCGAGTCGTGGCGGGTGAATCGGGAAAAGTCGATGCTCGATCTTTTCAGCCGGGGCGGTGTTCCGGTCTTCATCCTTCCTGTGGAAAAACCCAGGGACCTGAGATGCTCCGGAAGGGCGTAGGAAGCAAATTCACCGGCGCGGCCGGCCTGAATCGCGGTAAATCCGATGTGGATAAGGCCGCTCAAGAAAGTCCCGGTTGCCAGAACTAAGGCTTTGGCCGGGTATTCAAACCCCGTATTATCCCGGACTCCGCATATTCGGTTCTTCTCAACAATGAGCGCTTCGACCATGGCCTGCCGGATTTGCAGGCCGGGCTGGGCCTCCACGACGGCCTTCATGGCCACGTGATAAAGGTTCTTGTCATTCTGGGTGCGGGTGGAATGGACGGCCGGCCCCTTTTTGGTGTTCAGGGTGCGGTACTGGATGGCGGTCCGGTCCGTGATCCGGGCCATTTCCCCGCCCAGGGCGTCGATCTCTTTCACCAGCTGCCCTTTGGCCGTTCCGCCGATGGAAGGACTGCAGGGCATGGCAGCCACCTTGTCCAGGTCGATGGCCATCAACAGGGTGCGACACCCCATCCGGGCAGCGGCCAGGGCGGCCTCGCATCCGGCATGCCCGGCCCCCACGACGATAACATCATAGTCGTTCATCGGATCATCCGTGTTTTCCGGTTTCCCATCATCTTTGCTTCATGTATATAATCGGTGGTCCGGCAAATCAAGTCTGGGCAGCTTCCATATTTTCCCGTGACATGAAAACCGGAAACTCATATGTCTTTAAGGCATAACATATGGAAAAACGATACCATGATCTCAACACCTATCTGAAGAACCGGTTCGGGTGCCGGGTCCAGAAGATCACCCTGGATGCGGGCTTTTCCTGCCCCAACCGGGACGGTACCCTGTCGAGGGAAGGGTGTGTCTTTTGCAACTGCAAAGGATCCGGAACCGGCGCTCATGAGCGGGGCATGAGCATCACGGAACAGATGAAGGAAGGGAAGAAACGCCTTTCCCACCGCTACGGTGCAAAAAAATTCATCGCCTATTTTCAGGCGTTTACTAATACCTATGGGCCGATTAATCGGCTGAAAGCCGCCTACGACGAAGCCCTTTTATCGGACGACGTCGTTGGAATATCCATAGGGACCCGGCCCGACTGCGTTGGAGATGAAGTGCTCGATCTTTTGGAGCGGTATCTGAAAACCCATCTCGTCTGGATTGAGTACGGACTTCAATCGGCCGACGATGCGACCCTTTCCCGCATCAACCGGGGACATGATTTTGCCTGTTTCAAGGATGCCGTCCAAATGACCCGGAAAAGGGGAATTGCGACCTGCGCCCATGTCATCCTGGGGCTTCCTGGAGAGGACCGATCTCACATGATGCGCACCGCCGATGCCGTTTCCGAATGTGGAGTAAACGGCGTGAAAATTCATCTTCTTTATGTGGTGAGAGGGACAAGACTGGAGACGCTTTTCAAAAGAAAGGAATATATCCCCTTGAGCCAAGAAACCTACGTGGACTTGGCGTGCGATTTCTTGGAGCGCATCCCTGCCGAGGTAGTGATCCAGCGCCTGACAGGGGATCCCCATCCCGAAGAACTGGTGGCGCCCGATTGGTGCCGGGACAAGGCCGGAACCCTTGCCGGGATTCGGGAAACTCTGGAGAAGCGGGATTCATGGCAGGGGAAGCACTGCCGGTTCACAGAGGCAAAGAGATAAAATGGGATACGGATTTTTTATCAAAGGAGTTATCATCGGATTCTCCATTGCCGCGCCGGTGGGACCCATCGGAGTACTGTGCATCCGGCGGACACTGGCCGACGGAAAAGCGGCCGGCCTGATTTCGGGACTGGGGGCCGCCACCGCCGACGCCGTCTACGGCTGCATCGCCGGGTTCGGCCTGACGGTCATCTCCGATGTTTTAATCGGCCTTCAAATGTGGCTCCGGGTTGGCGGCGGCCTTTTTTTATGCTGCCTCGGAATTCGAACCCTCTTGGCGCGGCCCGCTTCCCAGGCTGCCATGGCCGGCGGCAACGGACTTTTATCTGCCTATGTTTCCACTTTTATCCTCACCATGACCAATCCCATGACGATACTTTCCTTTGTGGCCATATTTTCCGGCCTGGGGATCGCTTCGGCAAAAGGGGATTTTCTGTCCGCGGGGCTTCTGGTGGCCGGAGTCTTTTCCGGGTCGACCCTCTGGTGGTTCCTTCTTTCCGGGGGAGTGGGGCTGTTTCGTTTGCGGTTTGATCCGGAGCGGCTGTTATGGGTGAACCGGTTGGCCGGTATTATCATCGTAAGTTTCGGAGTGCTCGCTCTTGTCGGTGTGATCGGCTAAGTTTCAAAATTGATCGGTCTTCGTAAAAAGATTTGTTGCAAGCCGAGATTTGGAGCATTTTCGGAAACCAAGACGATGTCCGAACGGCTGCAGCGTTAATAATTTGCCAAGCTGACCCTTTGAGGTCCGATTGCGCCGCAGTTCGTTCGAAAGTTCGACGTACGAAGTCGTGAGCATCTCCCGAAAATGCATCACGAAGCGAGCAAAAATCGCTTTTTACGATTTCGTCAAAATCGTCACTTTGGGGATCCGTTTCGGGAAAACGCAGGGGTATTGAAGAAGGAGAAATACGGGGATTTTCGCCTATTCCCCCAGGTAGGCTTTACGCACCATTTCGTTTTCGGCCAGGTTCTTGGCCGTGTCGCTCAAGACCACCACGCCGGTCTGCAAGACATACCCACGGCCGGCCACCTGAAGGGCGATTCGGGCGTTTTGTTCCACCACCAGAATCGTGGTGCCTTCGGCATGCAGCCGGCGGATCGTATCGAAGATGCTGTCCACCAAAACCGGAGCCAAGCCCATCGAAGGTTCATCCAATAGGAGGAGGCTCGGATTGGTCATCAATGCCCGCCCGATGGCGAGCATCTGTTGTTCCCCGCCGCTGAGGGTTCCGGCCACCTGACGGGAGCGCTCCTTGAGGCGGGGAAATAACGTGAAAACACGTTCCATATTTGTTTTGATCTGACTCGGATTCCGGCAGGAAAATGCCCCCATATCCAGGTTTTCCAATACAGTGAGCTGCCCGAAAATACGACGTCCCTCGGGGACCTGGACCACGCCTTTGCTGACGATCTGATGGGCCGGCAGGCGGGTCAGGTCTTCCCCGTTCAGCCGGACAGCTCCTCTTCGAGGGCGGAGAAGCCCGCTGGTGACTTTCAGGGTGGTGGTCTTGCCGGCGCCGTTGGCGCCGATCATCGTGACGATCTCTCCCTTTTCGACATTCAGAGATACGCCCTTGAGGGCATGGATGTTTCCATAATAGGCGTCGATCTTATCGATTTCCAGCATCGCCATATTGCGTTGATTCCTTATCCATTGGTTCCGGTGGCTGCCCGGCTGCTTCCCCGGCCCAGGTAGGCCTCGATGACGTGCGGGTCTTTTTGGATCTGGGCGGGAGTTCCCTCCGCGATCTTCCTGCCATAGTCGAGGACCGATACGGTTTCCGAGATCCCCATGACGACCCGCATTTGATGCTCGATGAGCAGAATGGTGATCCCCAGTTTATCCCGCAAATTTTGGATGAATTCCATGAGTTCCTGGCTTTCCTTTGGGTTCATCCCGGCCGCGGGTTCGTCTAAAAGCAGCAATTTGGGCCGGGTAGCCAAGGCTCGGGCGATTTCGAGCCGTCGCTGATTCCCATAAGGAAGATTTTTGGCCAACAAATCTCCCTTTCCTCCCAGGTTTACGAATTTCAACAATTGCAGAGCTTCGTCGGTCGCCTTTTCCTCCTCTTTTTTCATCCGTCTCGTACCCAGGACGATCCCGAAAAACCCGGATTTAAGATGCGTGTGGAATCCGACTAAAATATTTTCGATGGCCGTCAGGTTCGGAAACAACCGAATATTCTGATAGGTCCGGGCGATGCCCAGTCGGACGATCTGATCAGGCGAAAGCCCAACCAGGGAACGGTCGGATAGAAGGATTTCGCCCTGTTCGGGCTTATAAAACCCCGTAATGCAGTTGAACAGGGTGGTCTTGCCGGCGCCGTTGGGCCCGATAACGCTGTGGATGCGGTTTTCCTCAATCGACAGATCAAGGTCGGCGATGGCGACCAGACCGCCGAATTGCTTGGTGAGTCCCCGGGTCGTGAGAATAATCATATCCTCTTCTCCTAAGCGCTTCCCTGGGCGTCAGCACAAACCGCCTCGGGCTCTTCTTCCTTATGGAGTTCCCGGCGCCGTTTTTCCTCCGGCCAAAGCCCTTCGGGCCTGAGAAGCATCATGGCAACCAGGGCTGCACCGTAAACCAGGAGGCGATATTCGGCAAACTCCCTGAGGAGTTCGGGGAGCCCAACCAGGGCTGCTGCGCCCACGATCACGCCCGGAATGCTCCCCATACCGCCCACGATGATGAGACAAAGGATGTTGATGGAAATCATCACGTTGAAGCTGTGAGGATAGACCGACCCGATTTTAGTGGCAAAGATGGCGCCGCTCAGAGCCGAAAAACCGGCTCCCGTGGCAAACGCCATCAGCTTGGTAGCCACCAGGTTGATCCCCATAGCCTGGGCCACGTCTTCGTCTTCCCGGACCGCCATCCATGCTCTGCCGAGCCTCGAGTCTCTGAGCCGCCATGAGATGAAGCCGACCAGGAGGCATCCGGCCAGAATCAAATAGTAGATCTGTTGGGGAGTTGAAAAAACATATCCGTATATTGTGACGTTTGGAATTTTCCCGATTCCCTGGGCGCCGCCGATCCAGGGCCGCAGCCAATCGGACAAGACCAGGATGCGGATGATCTCGCCGAACCCCAGGGTGGCGATGGCCAGATAATCCCCACGCATCTTGAGGACCGGGATGCCTAAAATAACTCCTGCAAGGATGCCGGCAATGATGGCAAAAGGAAGCGCCGACCAGAAACCCATGTTGAAAAATCCCAACTCGGGAGAGGTCAGAATGGCCACGATGTAAGAGCCGACGGCGAAAAAGGCCACGTACCCCAGATCCAGCAGACCGGCGAAACCGACGACGATGTTCAATCCCAGCCCGAGAAGAACATATAACCCGACGATGGTCATGACCTCGCTTAAGAAAAGGCCCAGGATCTTGGGGAGGGCGATGAGGATGACGGCGATGATCAGCCAGGTTCCTGTTTTCAACATGCGCTGCCGACCCGGAGGGAGCGTCGATATTTTTGTTTTGATCTTGTTTCCCTTGCCGGCCCAGAAAAACATGACCATGGAGATGATAAAAAACATTCCCAGTCCGCCCCCCAGGGTCAGGCCGTTTGCCGCAAACAGGACATCGTTGATGCCGGCCAGCGGACCCCAGATGGAAATGATGGGCCGCAACAGGTCCTGGAGCACCCCGGCGATAGCTACGCTGCTCATGCCCGTGATGAGGATTCTTCTTAAGATCGGCGGGGCGATGAAGAGAAGAAAGGCGAACAATCCGCATAAAAGCCCGGAAAAAAGAAGCAACGGGACGCCGGTGTAAGCATCGAAACCAAAGGTCAGCAGCTGATAAAGAGCGGGCGAGGCGTTGACAAAGACCATTCTCAGATTGATTGTTTTTCCGACGATGACCAGAAGAGCTAGGCCGCCTGACGTAAGGGTTCCGGTTATGAGAGTCGCCCCTAAGACTTGGCCGAGCCCCTTTTGGCAGGCACGTTTAGCGGAAAGGAAAGACAGGAATACTCCCACGGTCAGCAACAGCGTGTGGCCCATGGTGAAAATTTCGAAGATAATATCCCGCTTGCTGAAGGTTCCCACCATGCCGATGAGGGAAAGAAGCACGGTAGTCACCGCACCGATTGCGCCGATGTTCACGGCGCTTTTCCAGATGGATCGACCGCCATTCATTTCGGATCGGTTCCTCTGAATACGTTAGAGTTGAGTTAAGCCTTTTTCACGGCCAACCGCTCTCCCAAAATGCCGGTGGGCCTGAAGATTAAAACCAGTACGAGCATGGTGAATGCAATCGCGTCCTTAAGCTGATAGGGGGCGACGATGCCCAGTCCGTCCAGGAAAAGGCTTGGCCCCATGGATTCCACCAGCCCGAGAAATATCCCGCCCAGCATGGCGCCCGGAATGTTTCCGATACCGCCGAGGACGGCGGCGGTGAATGCTTTGATGCCTGGGATGAATCCCATGAAGAAGTGCACCTGTTTGAACATGACGGCATAAAGCACGCCGGCGGCTCCGGCCGCCGCACCGCCGATGACAAAGGTCATGGAGATCATCTTGTCCACATCGATTCCCATGAGGGCCGATGCTTCCTTGTCTTCGGATACGGCCCGGATGGCTTTTCCGATGCGGGTGCGCATGACGAAAAAATAGAGCGCCAGCATCAGCAGGACGGCTGCGAGAATGACCACCAACTGGAATCGCAAGATTCGGATACCGAGGATCGTCCAGTGGCCTTCGAGCATTTTGAATACGGGATACGCCTGGAAACCGGAGCCGTAGAGCCCCCGAAATGTATATTGCAGAAAAAAGGAGGCGCCGATGGCTGTGATCAAAGGGACCAGACGCGGGGCGTTTCGCAGCGGGCGATAGGCGATACGTTCCAGGGCAAAGGCGATGCCGGTGGAAATGGCCATGGACACGATGAAAATGACCAGAAGACTCACGATCGGATGAGCGTCCAGGAACCCGCTCCGGTAAAAGGCCGCCGCAACGAAGTAAGCCGTGTAGGGACCGCTCATGAATACTTCGCTATGGGCGAAGTTGATCATCCGCAGGACGCCGTAAACCATGGTGTATCCGGTGGCGATAAGGGCGTAAATACTTCCCTGCGCCAGACCGAAAATGACGAAGTCGATCCAGTGTCTGGCCGAGTAAACTCCGGCGGACAGGGTGGCGATGGCGCCCCAAATCGCCAGCGATATCAATCCCCCGCCGATCAGCCACATGACGATATCGGTAGGAGAAAACCTCTCATGAAATCGTTGTCCCATGAGCGTTACCCGTCCTTTTGAAATTGTATTTTAGTCTTTTGAACTCATCCTAAATGTGACGTTATTATTATTGAAGGATGTCAAAAGGAGAGCCCGGTGCTTTCTGGGCGCCGGGCCCTCCTTGCTTGGTTTGGAAAAGCCGGCTGGATATCTATTTCACCTTATCGGCATTAATAAGGTTTCCAGAATGGGACTTGCGGATTTTCCAGTTTTTTGATGTTTTCTGCGGTCTGTTGATAAACGGCGATACGCGGATCCGCGCAGTCGCCGAACTTGTCGCAGGTAACCGTTCCCGTCAACCCCTTGAGGCCCTTGGTGGCATACAGGGCGTCGCGAAGGGCTTTCCGGCCGATGGTGAGGCTTCCGTCCTTTCCTTTAACAGCCACTTTTTCGATGGCGGCAAAGACCATCATGGCGGCGTCATAGGAGTGGGCATGGAACGGGGCGATCGGTTTTTCGCCGTATTTTTTCTGGTGTTTGGCCAGAAAGTCTTTGTAGCCTCCGGCGAATGCCGAGAAATCCGGGCTGGAATGGAACATCCCGACGGCGGTTTCACCGGCTGCTTTGTAGAAGTCGGGTGAGAAGGCGCCGTCCGCGCTCATCAAGTTGGTCTTCTCAAGACCGGTGACTTCCTTGACCTGGCGGGTGATATGTCCGGCAGCGGCGATGAAGATCGGGTAATAGATAAACTCGGGTTTAGCAGTGGCGATTTTGGTCAGAACCGGCCGCATGTCGGTATCGGTGGGGGCCACGGCTTCCTGGGAGGTGATGGTTCCGCCCAGTTTCTTGAATTCTTCAGCAAAGACGGCCTGCAGTTGTTCCGCATAGACACTGCCGTCGTGGATGGTGGCGGCTTTCTTTACACCCAGCTTTTTAAAGGCAAACTGGGCCGCGACGGCACCTTGCACCTTGTCGTTGTGGGCGGTGCGCAGATAGCCGTCATATTCCGGACCACGTTTGGGATCCGTCAGATATGGCGCGGTGTTGGAAGGAGAAACGGTTGCGATGCCGGCCTTCCACAGGATCGGCACACCGGGCTTGGCTTCGCTGGAGCAGTTGGACCCGATGGCAGCCACAATGGTCGGATCGGAGGCCAGCTTCGTCGCGGCAGCCTGGCCGCCTTCTGCGTTACAGCCGGTATCTTGGCCGGTCAGTTTGATGGGATGGCCTAGAAGCTTGCCGCCCTTGTCATCGACGGCGATTTCGACACCCCGCTTGGTATCTTCCCCCAAAGAGGCATTCTCACCGGCAACGACAAACCAGTAAGAAATATGGATGGGTTCGTCTTTTTTAATTTTGATTTCTCCGATTGGGTCCGCCGCCTGGGCATTGGACGCAAAAGCGGCGATCCCGATAACGAATGTCAGAGCAAGGACCAGTGCAAATGTACGCTTCATGTTGTTCTCCTTTTTGTCGGTTGATGATAAGCACCTCAGGTGATGAAACAAAAAATGGCGCAACGCCTTGCAACATCACCTCCTTCCCTCAAAAGACGGTTAACAATTTATTATCTTTAATAAATCGAACTTGCATTGTCAAGATATGAAATGAAATCGATGCCCTTGAAAACCGAATCAAACAAGCCCTTTCTCATCGACGGGGCGATTTTCCAGGATCCGGACAGGATCGAAGATGGAAAGATCCAACGCCGGGGTTTTTCCCAGAATTTTTTCAGCAAGGTAGCGGCCCACCCCGGGGGCCTGCTGCAGGCCATGACCTGAAAATCCGTTGGCCAGGAAGAAGCCTTTCAATTCGGGCCATTCCCCCAGTATCGCATTGCCGTCCAGCGTGTTGACGGCATACAACCCGGCCCAACCCCTCATCAGTTTGAGGCGATCAAATTTTGGAACAAAAGCAGCCAGTTCCGGCCACAGGATATCCATGAACCGTTTGTCATCCCAGGTAAAGTCATACCCCACCGGATCCTCAGGCATGGACTTACCCAAAACGATGGCGCCTTTTCCCTCGGAGCGGAAATACAGCCCGGACGGCAGTACGGTCAGGGGCAAAGGGGATTCCGGTTTGACCGCCGTATCCAAAACGAACACCTGCCGTTTGACCGGAACGACCGGCAGCCGGATTCCAACGGTTGCGGTAATTTCGGAAGCCCATGCGCCGGCGCAATTAACCACAACCCCGGCAGCCACGCGGCTGCCGCTGTCCGTTTCGATACCGGTCACCCGTTTTCCGTCAACGAGGATTTGCTTGACTTCCCCTTTAATGTAATCGGCCCCCATGGATCGGGCCTTGGCCCGATACCCCATGAGCATGGCATAGGGGTCGATGTGGCCGTCGTCGGCGCCGAAAGTTCCTCCCTCGAGCCCGGCCGGATCATACAGGGGGTAGCGCTCCCGGATCCTATCCGGAGTCCACCAGTCAACACGGCATCCCAACTCCTGCTGCAGGGCCAGGGCCTGAGATGCGGTTTTCCGACCGCTCTCATCCACCAGGAAAAGGTTCCCCTCTTTCCGGAAATAGACGTTCGGCCGGATGTCGCGAACCGTCATCTCTTCGGCGAACCGGCCTAAAAACTCCATGGCGTATTGGGAGATCCGGATGTTCTGGGCTAAGGAAAACTGAACCCGTATATTGGCCAGACCCAAAGTGCTGGAAGCCCGGGTATAAGTAGGATCCCGTTCGAAGACGGCCGGCTTGAGTCCGGGTTCGAGGAGCATCAGGTTGTATGCCACGGCGCTTCCGATGACTCCGCCGCCGATGATCACCACGTCGTAGGTGGATCCGCTCATGAACCCTCCTTGATGCAAATTTTCATGGCATATATCGACCGGCGGGCATAGATGTCAATGCGGAGTTGCCGATATCTTCCTTGACACGACGCCCCCTACGTGATTTTTTGTTTTAAGGGGAGGAAAAAAAGTGTCCGATGCCAAACGGCTAATCGCATTTCTGGTGGAATATCTGATCCGCTTCCTGGATCTGACAAAACATCCCTTCCGGGTTCTGTCTGTTCCATTTGTGGATTGAGGAGAAAATGCCTATCAGAATCGTCAGATTGGGAAGCCCCAGGGAAGACGGGGAAGGACTTCGAATCGGGACCGTCAGACGCCCTCCGCGAGGTGTTCGTAAAGAAGAGTTTGCCTCAAAAAACTTTTACGATGTTTGGTTCCCCAATTTGTCCCCCTCGGAAGTGCTTTTAAAGGAAGGCTTGGGCGCAGAGGACGAAAACTCCTGGATGGCCTTCAGGAAAAAGTTTTTAGCGGAAATGAAATCCCCTGAAGCGAGCAAAGACCTGGATCTGCTCGCCGCGCTCTCTCATCACACGAATCTTTCCATCGGCTGCTACTGCAGGGAGGAGTCCCGCTGCCACCGATCCATCTTGCGCGAACTCCTCGTTCAGCGTGGCGCGGATGTCATTTAAATAGCCCCCTCGGTTTCAATCCGCGCCCCCGCGCAGGGGGCGACTCTTGAGTCCAGCAGAGGCTCGAGCCCCTTCGTCCCCGCCATCCCTAAACCCGATAATCCTTGACATGGTTGCTCATTTTATGCTGATAATGATTTCACTTTCCTGCAATTCATACTTTTTATTTTGGCAAATTATCAGGGAATTTTTCCCGATAATTCAATTATCAGGTCAATTTGTTCTGATAATCAATGGTTCCCGCGGCGCACAGCGCCGCGGGAATGGCGAGCTGCGCTGCGCTCTGAGCGTTTGGCCTTCGGCGCTGCGCGCCTCGGGAACCAAACGCTCGAGCGGACCGGATTTCGCCTTCATCGCGCCTGCGGCGCAACTCGGCTCACCGGCCGGCCGCTCAGCTCGCCATTATATGGCTCGAACGAACAAAGGATGTAGCTGGATAAAAGTTGAAAATATTATCAGTATTGCCAAGTTTGATCAATATCAAGAAAGCAAGTAAGCGTAACTCGGAAAATTAAAGGAAGAGTTGGTAATAATCGTGTCTAAAAAATATACCTATGAAGAACTTGAACAAAGAGTTCAGGAATTAGAGGAAACTGAATCTGCGCGCAAGAGGGCGGAGAAAGAATTGCGGGAGAGTGAAGAAAAATTTCGCGACATTGCAGAAATTTCACTGGCCGGCGTTTATATCATCCAGGACGGCATTTTCGCATACGTCAATAAGAAATTCGCGGAGATTTTAGGCTACTCTGTCGAGGAATGCCTCAATAACATGCATTTTCGACAAACGGTACACCCGGAAGACTTAGACGTCGTTCGAGAGCAGATCAGCAAGCGCATATCTGGGAAAGTCAACTCCGTTAATTATACCTTCCGGGGGATAAAGAAAAACGGAAAAATAATCCATGTTGAAATTTTAGGGTCTACAATCCAATTGTCCGGAAAGCCCGCCGTGGCCGGGAGCATGCTGGACATCACCGCACGCAAACAGGTAGAGGAACAACGGGAGGAGTTAATAGAGGCCCTTCAAAAGGCACTATCAGAAGTTAAAACATTGAGGGGTTTTCTACCCATTTGCTCATATTGTAAGAAAATTCGTGATGACAAGGGGTATTGGAGTCAGATCGAATCATATATCCATAAACATTCTGATGCTGAATTTAGTCATGGTATTTGTCCTGAATGCGCCAAAAAATATTTTCCCGATATGGACCTGTATGAAGATGCCAAGTAAAGACTTTAGATGAATATTTCGATAATTTGGAACTCATGGATTATTATCCTATCCTTGAGTTTTGAGGACACAAATTGTTATCAACAATACCTGATATATAGAGGAATTTAAAAAGAATGAAGTGGAGGGAAGCGAAAGAAGAAAATGCCATATAACCTGTCATTTCAACGGATCTGTGGGGCTTCGCTGCGCTACGCCCCACAAACCGCTGAATTCTGCGTTATGGGTGAGGAGGTATGCGGTGCACCGAGCGATCACTCCGTATTTCAGGCCCTGTAGGGTGGTCAAAGAGCTCGGGTGTTGTCTTTCTTAATGCTCCTCCCGCTCAAAGGTTTTCAGGCTGCTCATTTTGAATGTATAATCGCCCATGAACATCCCATTTTGGAGGTAGTCCCATGATTTCTAAAGATAAGCTTATATCCGAGGCGATCTCGCTCCCTATCGAGATTCGGCTTCAATTGGTTGTGAAGATCCTTGAAAGCCTCAACCCTTCTCACAAGGACATAGATGAGCTGTGGGCTATCGAGGCAGAAAGGAGAGTAGCTGAGATAGAAAGTGGGGAAGTTGAAACCGTGCCCGGAGAAGAGGTGTTCCGCAAGCTGCAGGATAGGCTTAAGAAATGAAATACCGTTTTCATCCGGAAGCAGAGGCTGAACTCCTCGACGCCGTTGAGTATTATGACGCGTGTCAGGAGGGTCTTGGGCTTGAATTCGCACGAGAGGTCCACTTCGCCATAGAGAACATATGTGACTTTCCTCTCGCCTGGACTCCTCTCTCGCAAAACACCCGGAGATACCTCCTCAGACGTTTTCCTTACGGCGTAGTGTATCAGCTAAAGGCTGGCGAAATACTCATAATAGCCATCATGCAACTCAACAGAAAGCCAGATTATTGGCGAAAGCGAAAAATTTAGACCATAACGTGCGGCTCAACCCGACACCGGACCACGTGGCAGCATCAAGTACGTTGGTGACTTTATCAAGACTGAGGTGCTTACCCGGCGCGGCTGATTAACATCGTTATGTTTAGAAAATTCATTATATATGCTTTCATATTCTGTATAGCTTACATTATTGTGGTTGGGTTTCTTGGTTTTGCGATCCGCGACGATTTTCTTGCGCTGACATTTCCCTCGTGGCCCTTTTTAATTAACTGTGCCGAAAACTGCGGCTACAAGATGGTTATTGCGCTCTTTGCCAATGGCATACTGGTTGGGATGTTAGCCTTTGTTGCCATGATTATCGTGTCATTCTTCATCATGCTTATCAGGAAATTCAGCAGGAGATTTGTTGAACCAAAAGAAACGAGAAAAACATAACCTGTCACTCCAGCTAAACGCATAAAGGCTGCGTCGGCTGAGTTCAGCGTTAGCGCAGGTTCTGAAGAATGCGGTGCCCCTCATCTCGTTGTCTCTCACTATCACCCTGGATACTGTGGCTGACCCGAGGGGGCGGGAACCGACTCAACTGACAAAGGAGGGGCAATGCAAAAAGACCAGAAGATCTCCAGGCGCACCTTCCTGGCCGCAGCAGGCGGCACTATAGTGAGCATAGGGTTGCCCGGAGCTTTCATTAAACTCTCGGACGCGGCGCAACGCGCTCTGGCAGCCAACACCAGACCGGACGGCAGGCCCCGTCTCCCTCCTGGGCAGCAGGCGATCGAAAAGATTCGGGATATGGGCGGCACGCCTGGAACCGCTACTGTTGCGAACTGGAGCCTTCGCGTCCATGGTGAGGTGGAAAGACCGGTCGTCCTTTCCTACCAAGAGCTGCTCAACCTGGACCAGGTGCATATCATCTGTGATATTCACTGTGTCACCGGCTGGACTCTTCTGGATTCGAGCTGGAGTGGCGTTCGCCTGACAACAATCATGGATAGAGTCAAGCCTCGCAGAAGTGGAGGTTTTGTCATTTTTGAGGCCGCCGGAGGTTACACCAGCAACGTTCCCATAAGTGAGATCCGAAAGGAGAACGTGATCCTTGCGCACAGTTTCTTTGGTGAAAAACTGCCGCAGGCGCACGGCGCTCCTGTGCGTGTTGTGATCCCTGATCGCTACTTCTACAAGAGTGCCAAGTGGCTGGAGGCTGTCAAAGTCACCTCTCGCGATGAGCCCGGATTCTGGGAAAGCCAAGGTTATAGTAACTCCGCCGATCCATGGAAGGAAGAACGCTTCCAGTAGGAGCAGTGAAGCAGATGTCTGGGTCGGGTCGAGTTTGGCATGTTTCTGACGTATGGCCGCTGACAAATCGCTCCAGTTGATGCTTCGCACCACTGAGTGTAACCGCTGACAAATCGCTCCAGTGGATGCTTTGACCACTGAACTTTCCGTGAGCCGGCACATGAAACTACGGAGCCTTACACACCAGGGGAAACGTTCGAACACGAATACGCCAGCTTTTGAAGATAAGGAGGCTATCCATGCCCCATCAAAACACAAAACGGAAATCATTTTTCGCGGTCTGTTTTCTGGCCACGGTCCTGTTGCCCATCCCGGCTGCTCAGGTTGTTTCTGACTCGACAGGAAAGAAAGACCAGTCTCCTGATTCCTTCAATATCAATCAGGGCTTTCCGGGGAATCAAATTGATGCCGGAGCCAAGGAAACAGTCATCTCCGGCGGAGGGCAGTCGTCTTTTCCGAATATCGTCAGAGCCGATTCGGGCGTTATTGCCGGAGGGATAGGCAACGAAGCGGGGAATCTGGCGGCCGTGAGCGGGGGCCTTTTAAACCAGGCGCCTGGACTGCGTTGTGTCATCGGCGGCGGCGGTTATAATACCGCCCTGATCGACAGCAGCACGGTTGCCGGAGGATATGGCAACACAGCCGGCGGGAGATATGCCGTCGTGGGCGGGGGCATTACCAACAGCGCCATGGAAGGGTACGCCTTTGTCGGCGGCGGCTCCGGTAATAAGGCCCTGGGCAGGCATTCCATTGTCGGCGGCGGCGGGAATAATACCGCAAGTGCTTTTGCTTCCACGATCCATGGAGGATTCTACAATATCGCTGACGAAGCCTATGCGACTATCGGCGGAGGGATTGCCAACAAGGCGCGGGGCAGAGAGGTATCGATCCCCGGTGGTGGCGGGAATCAGGCGAGAGCATGATTCAACAATTGCCGGAGGCCTGAACAACAAAATTACGGATAGTTAAAGCAACACCATCGGCGGCGGGCGGGCCAACATCAGGCCGGCGATGCCGATGAGGATGAACTGGATGCAGCCTATGCCGACTATCGGCGGCGGTAACGCCAATCAGGCCACCGGTGCCTATGCCACTGTCCCGGGCGGAGACTCCAATATCGCCGCCGGTGCTTTCAGTTGGCGGCAGGCCGACGCCGGCTGTACGCCCCGACCATACCGGTTGTTTTCTATTCGCGGATTCAAGCAATGCGGAATTTGCCTCCGTTGCGGAGCACGGGTTCCCGCCGTCCGTGCTTCGGGCGGAGTCCGGTTCGTCACCGGTGTAAACCAGGCGGGTATCGCTCTCGTCGGCGCGCGCCTTGCCCCAGGTAGCGGCTCTTGGAATCGAACTGTGATCAAAACTCCAAAAAGAAAATATCACTCCCATCGACGGCCGCGACACCTTAAAGCGTTTGGTCAACTTGCCGATCGCTTCTTGGAATTACAAACTCAAGCAGCCGGAATCCGCCATACGGCCCAATGGCGGCGATTTTCGCTCCCGCTTCGGCGTCGGCGGCAGCGACACCCATCTGGCTTCAGTTGATTTGGACGTGCGTTGCCCTGTCGGCTATTCAAGGGCTTTACCAGACTTTGCAGGAAAAGGAGGCTTTATTATAACCCAGCAGGAAAAACTTCAAAATCTTGAAATTCGGTTGACGGACCTGCAAAAGAAGCTGTCCCTCATGGAATCGCGGATTGCGAAAGTTGAAAATGCCGCAACACTCGGCCGGATTGAACTCAATCCCGCAGGCCTTCTCCATTTTCGACAAATTTCGGTTGATGGCTCCACCCCGGTTTTAGGGTCCACGCAAGCGCGAACCAAAAGCCGCGCTTCCCTTAAAATTCCGGTTGGTGAGGGGGGCGACTCCGCAACCGTCCGCTTTTTCATCGGCGCTGGAATGTTTTAATCCACGCCCCCGCCATTCCTAAACCCGATAATCCTTGACATGGTTGCTCATTTTATGCTGATAATGATTTAATTTTCCTGCAATTCATACTCTTTTTTTGGAAAGTTATCAGGAAATTTTTCCCGATAATTCAATGATCAGGTCAATTTGTTCTGATAATGGAGGTAGAGCACACCACGCTCGGACAAGAATTCCCAGATTAACACCGGCCGTTCGTACATCATCTGCAGGTATAAATCCAGACCGCAGCCCCAGGTGTCCCGGTAGGCCTTGTCCTCGATGGCCGAAGGCTCCGTGGTCCATTCCACATCCCCGATTTCCATCTTGACGGAAAAATCGGCGCCGGTGGCAAAGGGCGGGTCGATGTAGATGAGGTCGATTTTGCCGGCAAATTCCTCCAGCAGGGAGGCCATGATGTACTTGTTGTCTCCCCAGATCAGGCGGTTGTACCAGGAATCGCCCACCCCGGACCTGAACATGTCAAAGCCGGTCTTTTTCTCCTTTTCCCGCGTCGCCCGGCTTTCGTTGACTGTCTCGATAGTCTGAAAAGGCAGAACAATCCGCTCCACCTCGGTCTTTTTTCCCTGCCAGTACAATCCAGTGGGCATATTCTGATCTAACGCCATTTTTTTCGTTTACTCCTTATTCCGGGATGCCCTTATAAGCAGAGCCTCGCGTTTCAATCGCTTTGATCCTGACGGTTTGAATATCTTCTTCAATTTCATAGAGGATTCTCAAATTGCCGAGACGGAAACGATACATGTGCTTCAGTTCGCCTTTCAGCTTTTGTATATGAGTGTGGTATCGGGGATCTTTTGAAATGATATCGAAGGCTTCGGAAACACGGTGCCTGGTGGCGGCATCAGCATTCTTAAAGAACCTGGCTGCTTTCCTGTGGACAATGATTTCAAACATTTTTCAGATCATTCCATAATACGTATGCCTTCTTCTTGCCTGTTTTCCAGTCTTCATCCGCCTCTCTGATCTGGTTCATCAATTTCCGGTCAGCCATGATTTCGAGAGTTTCCCGCCAAGTTTCCATATCTTCGGCAATGACTTCATGAATGACGGATTTAAGCTCTTCAACCGTCAGATCGGATACCTTCCTTTTGTTGCTTTCATATGATCTCCAAAAAAAGGGGTTTACTTCCTCTTACTTTTAAAGGAGGGAAAAATGGAATTTCGCGGCACCGGCTATGTTCCTTACCCACCTCGTGTTTTTGTATTTTATCACTGTATTGTCTCTTCCGCAAGCATCATCCAATTCCCCATTTTGCCGGAAACTGTAAAAGCCTTCCGGGGCTACGATGACATGCTCCTGCAAGTTGATGTTTATCGTCTGCAAGGCTTCCCGGATTTTCCGGGTCATGATATGATCGTTTTCTGACGGTTCCGGCAGTCCGCCCGGGTGATTGTGGGCGATGATAACCGCCGTGGCCCGGTATTTCAATGCTCCTTCCACGATTTTACGGGGAAAGACGACCGCTTCCGACACGGTTCCCTCGCTTAAGTTTTCAGCATAGAGCAGGCGGTTGCTGCTGTTTAAATAAACCACACGCATCACCTCGTTGGGGTTCCCACCGATGGTTGCCCGGAAATACTCCACAAGCTGTTTCAGATCGGTAAATGGTATATGTTTCTGACTTGCCTTTTCATCAAAATAAAAGCCGACCGTGGCGCCGACAGCCTTTAAAAAAAGGCGGCCTGGGGTCCGATGCCTTTAATTGTCTGCAATTCCTTTATATCGGTGTTGAGAACCGCAGTGAAACTGCCAAAGCGATCCAGCAGCGCTTTGGCAAGAGGTTTCGTGTCTTTACGCGGTACGGCAAAATACAGCAGGAATTCCAGAACTTCGTAATCATGAAAACCGCTGAAACCGGTTCGGACAAAACGTTTTTTCAGCCGTTTGCGGTGTTCCAGGTACGAGGGCTTTTCTATTTTTTCGGGCAAATCTTCTCCCAGTCGCAGGCGCTGCAAACATTTTTATTACGCGGGTTGCGGTTGAACCGGCGCGTGGTGATTCCTTTT
>CAVTQK010000015.1:0-791344 GCA_963736855.1 uncultured delta proteobacterium | reverse complement strand
TGGAGCGAGCAAACAACCCGTTCCGACCCGGGTTGTCAACGAAAGAAAATGACGCGACGCAGAGATGTAAAACCTGTAAAGCACGGCTTTGCCCGGCCTGCCGGAGGACGGACGCAACCCGCCCCGGTCTTCACTCCCTCCCGAAATTCCAGGGGTGTGCGGGGGGTCCAGGAGTAGATTGCGGCGCCGTGAGCCAGCTCCGCATCGCCATGGTCATCGACGCCTGGGACGACGCCAACAACGGCGCGGTGGTCTCGACGCGCCGGTTCGTCCAGATCCTCCGGGAGCGGGGACACCTGGTCGAGATCCTCGCCACGGGCGCTGCCGCACCGGGAAAGATCCCGCTCAAGTCCTTCGTCATCCCCACGCCCGGCAACATCATGGAGAAGATGCGCCTGCCCTTCGCCTGGCCCGACCGGAGAATCCTGGAGGAGGTCATCGGGCGCCAGGACGTGGTCCACAACCAGTTCCCGTTCTACCTGGGGATGAAGGCCATCGGCGTGGCCCGGCGGGCGGGCATCCCGGTGGTCTCGACCTTCCACGTCCAGGCCGAGCACCTGCTCCACAACGTGGGCATCCGCAGCGCGACGCTGGTGGACTGGACCTACGGGTTCTTCCTGCGCACCACCTACAACCGGTCCGACGCCGTGCTCTGCCCGAGCGCCTTCGCCGAGAGGGAGCTCCGCCGCTACGGGCTCCGGGTCCCCACGAAGGTGATCTCGAACGGCGTCCCTCCCGAGTACCGGCCGCTGCCGCGCGAGGAGTGCGAGCGGTTCGAGGGGAGGTTCACCATCCTGTCGGTGGGGCGGCTCGCCAAGGAGAAGCGGCACGACCTCCTCATCGAGGCCATCCGCCGTTCCCGGCACGAGAGGGAGATCCAGCTCGTCATCCTCGGCGACGGGCCGCTCAAGGACCGGCTCGTGGAGCAGGGCAAGGTGCTCACCCACGCACCGGTCTTCCGGTGGCTCGAGCCGCACGAGCTCATCCGCTACTACGGTGGGGCCGACCTCTGCGTCCACGCCGCCGACGTCGAGGTCGAGTGCATGTCGGTGCTCGAGGCCATGGCCTGCGGTCTCCCCTGCGTGATCGCCGACTCGCCCCTGAGCGCGACCCCGCAGTTCGCGATCTCCCCCGAGTTCCTCTTCCCCGCCGGCGACCGCGAGGCGCTCACCGCGCGGATCGACCGCTGGATCGACGACCCGGCGGGGCTGGCGCGAGCGCGCGGGGGCTACCGGGACGCGGCCCAGCACTACCGGGTCGAGGTCTCGGCGGACCGGCTCGTCGAGCTCTACCGGCAGGTCATCGCGGCACGGAAGGGCGCCAGAACCTAGCCACCGACGAACCCGGCCAGGCGCTCCCGGATGATGGCGCTGGCCTCGGCCATGATCCGGTCGACCAGCTCCTTCACGGTGGGGATGTCGTCGATGAGGCCGGCCACCATCCCGCAGGACCAGACGCCCGCGTCCATGGCCCCTTCCAGCATGATCTTCGGATACACGCCGGCCACCTCCTCGCGGATGTCCTCGAACTTGAGGTTCGCCCCGAGGGTCCGTTCCTTCTCGAGCAGCCGGTCGGCCGCGCCGTTCCGGAGCACCCGCTCGGTGTTGCGCAGCGGGCGCATGACGAGCCGCGTGTCGAGCTCCGAGGCGGCCACGATGGCCTTCTTCACGTTCTCGTGGACCGGGGCCTCCTTCGTGGCGATGAAGCGGGTGCCCATGTTGATGCCGTCGGCGCCCAGCGCGAGCGCCGCCACCAGCGACCGGCCGTCGGCCATGCCGCCGGAGGCGACGAAGGGAATCTCGAGCTCGTCGGCGGCGCGGGGCAGCAGGATGAAGTTCGGGACGTCGTCCTCGCCGGGGTGGCCGCCGCACTCGAATCCGTCCACGCTCACCGCGTCGCAGCCGATGGACTGGGCCTTCAGCGCGTGGCGGACCGAGGTGCACTTGTGGATCACCTTGATCCCCGCCGCGTGGAGGTGCGGGAGCACCTGCTGCGGGTTGTTTCCGGCGGTCTCGACCACCTTCACGCCCCCCTCCACGATGGCCCGCACGTAGCCGGGGTAGTCGGGCGACGTGACCGAGGGGAGGAAGGTGAGGTTCACGCCGAAGGGCTTCTGGGTCATCTCGCGGCAGCGCCGGATCTCGTTCGCGAGCAGCTCGGGAGTGCGCTGGGTGAGGCCGGTGACGATGCCGAGCCCCCCGGCGTTCGACACCGCCGCCGCCAGCTCGGCGAAGCCGACGAAGTGCATGCCGCCCTGGATGATGGGGTGCTCGATGCCCAGCAGCTCGGTGATCCGGGTCTTCATGCCGGCAGCCTACTCCCGTCTGCGCTCCTCGAGCGCCTCCATCTCCTCCACCGTCCGCGGCCAGTCGTCCTTGAGCAGCCGGGAGAGCGACCGGTCGGAGAGGATCCGGCCGCCGGTCTGGCAGCGCGGGCAGTAGCCGGTCTCGTTCTCGGCGTGCACGATGCGCTGCACGGCGGTGCCGCAGACCGGGCAGGGCTGCCGGTGGCGGCCGTGCACGGCCATCCCCTCGCGGAAGGCGGTGACCTTCTCCGGGAACTCCGCCGCCGGCCTCGCGTCCGCAGCCGCTCCGTCCACTCCGAGAGGACCTCGCGGGTGGCCATGCGCAGTCGCTCCACCTCGCCGTCGAACAGTCGGGAGGTGAGCTGCATGGGGGAGAGCCGGGCCCGGTGGAGGATCTCGTCGGAGTAGGCACCGCCGATCCCGGCCAGCAGGCGCGGGTCGGTGAGGGCACGCTTGAGCGTGTGGTTCTCCCGCCGGAGCGCCTCGCGGAACTCGGCCTGCGAGGCCTGGAGCGGCTCGATCCCGCCCCGATCGAGAGCCACGAGCCCGCCCTTGCCGGTGAAGGCGTGGAGCGCCGCGCGCCGCTTCGTGCCCGCCTCGGTCAGGGTGACGGTCCCGTCGGGGAAGTCGAAGGCGGCGAGCCCCACCTTGCCTGGCAGCCTCGCACCGGCGGGCTTCCAGTGGAGGCGACCGGCGACCATGAGGTGGAGGCAGAGGAAGAGGTCGCCGTCGAGCGCCAGGACGATCCGCTTCCCCATCCGCGACACCGACGCGACGCGCCTTCCGGCGACGGCGGAGAGCGGGGGCTCGACGGTCCGGAGCAGGAAGGGGCTGCCGAGCCGCACCCGCTCGAGCGGCCGGCCCAGGATCCGGTCGCGCAGGGCCTCGACGTACACCTCCACGTCCGGGAGCTCGGGCACGGTGCGGGATTGTATCGGGAAATGGTAGAGATCCGGACGTGCGCCCGCCCCACCTGCCCGCCCTGGTCGTGAACGTGCTCGCGGCCCTGTCCTACGTGATCTCGGTCCTGATCATCGTCCTCATGTTCCCGGTGATGGTCCTGCTCGTGGTGGTCACCGTGCCCTTCGACAGGACCCGCCGCATCCCGGGCCGGTTCCTGCGGCTCGTCGGCTCCACCCCGACCTACGTGTTCCCCTTCTGGCACGTGCGCATCGAGGGGGAGCAGCCCAGCACGGGGGCGTACGTGTGCACCTCGAATCACCAGTCGTTCCTCGACATCTTCGCCATGGCGCGCCAGCGCCGCGAGATGAAGTGGATCGCCAAGGAGGAGGTCTTCCAGATCCCCTTCTTCGGCCTCTTCTTCCGGCTCTCCGGCGACATCCCGGTGAACCGCGGCGACCGCGAGAGCGGTGGCGCGGCCCTCCAGAAGGCGCGCTGGTACCTGGACCACGGCATGCCGGTCATGATCTTCCCGGAGGGCACCCGCAGCCGGGACGGCAGGATGGGCCCCTTCAAGCCGGGCGCCTTCCGGCTGGCCATCGAGGCCCAGGTGCCGATCCTGCCGGTCGCGGTGACCGGATCGGCCTACGGCATGCCGAAGGGGAGCCCCTGGATCCGCCCCACGGCGGTGCTCGTCCGGGTGCTCGAGCCCGTCGAGACGAAGGGCATGGCCGGCGGAGACGTGGTGAAGCTCATGGAGACGGTGCGGGGGCGCATCGCCGCGGCCGAGGCCGAGCTGAAGGCCGAGCGGGCCGCCCTCGGCTGGGAGAGCCGCGCGGCGGGGTAGTCGTCGTCGGCCGATGCTCAGGGGGCTACCCGGGCGGCCCCGAGGATCTTCACCGGAGGTGCAAGCGACTGCCCTTTCGCGGGCGCGGCGTGGATCCGCCGCACCACCTCCATGCCCGAGACCACCCGGCCGAAGGCGGCGAATCCCTGCCCGTCGGGGTTCCGCGTGCCCCCGAAGTCGAGGGCCGGCTGCGCGCCCACGCAGACGAAGAAGTCGGAGGTTGCGGTGTCCGGGCCGTCCCGGGCCAGGGAGACCGTGCCGTCCCCGTGGGAGAGCCCGGTGTCGCGGGTACGCTCGAGCTTCACCGCCGGGAAGTCCTCCCCGGGTGCGGGGCCGGCCTGGACCACGTCGATCTTCACGGCCTTCCCGGGCTGGTTGTCCGGAGTGGTGGTGACGGTCCGGTGGAAGGCGCCTCCGCCGTAGCGCCCCGCGTCGACGTAGCGGAGGAAGTTCCTCGCCGAGGCGGGCGCTCGGGCCACGTCCACCTCGACGACGAAGTCGCCGAGCGTGGTGAGGAAGGAGACGCGGGGGAGCGCGGTGGGCGGGGCGGCGAGGGCGAGCGCGACGACGAGGGCGATCACGACGTGAAGCTATTAGACTCGCCTACCATGCGCTCACCCTTCGCCGCCCTCGTCCTCCTCCTCGCCGGCACGGTCCAGGCCGAGCCGGCCCCCGCCGCCGCCGGGAAGCTCCCCGACGCCGCCGCCCTCCGCCGGCTCGAGACCCAGTACGCCCCCGTGGATCTCGTCGTGGACCTCTCGAAGCTCCCGGAGGGGGAGCGGAAGACGCTCGCCCTGCTCGTCGAGGCGAGCCGGGTGGTGGACGGCCTGTACCTCCGCCAGCAGTGGGCGGGCGCGGACGGCATGCTGCTCGCCCTCCTCGACGACCCGTCGCCGCTCGGCCGGGCGCGGCTCGCCTACTTCCTGCGCAACAAGGGACCGTGGGACCGTCTCGACCACGACCGGGTCTTCGTCCCCCGGGCGCCCCCCAAGCCCGAGGCCGGCACCTACTACCCTCCCGGAACGACCAAGGAGGAGATCGCGGCCTGGAACGCCGCCCTGCCGGAGAAGGAGCGCGCGCTGGCGACCGGCTTCTTCACGGTGATCCGCCGCACGCCCGCCGGGCTGGTGACGGTCCCCTACTCGGTCGAGTACCAGCCCGAGCTGGCGCTGGCCGCCTCGCTCCTGCGCCAGGCGGCCGGCGCCACCGCGGAGCCCACCCTCAAGCGCTTCCTCGAGACGCGCGCCTCGGCGCTCCTCTCCGACGATTACTACGAGAGCGACGTGGCCTGGATGGAGCTCGACGCCGCGGTCGAGCCCACCTTCGGCCCGTACGAGACCTACGAGGACGGCTGGTTCAACGCCAAGGCCGCCTTCGAGTCCTTCGTCACCGTCCGGGACGACCCCGAGACCAGGAAGGTCGCCCGCCTGTCCGGCGAGCTGCAGGACATCGAGGATCACCTGCCCATGGACCCGGCCCTCCGCAACCCGAAGCTGGGTGCGCTCGCCCCCATCCGCGTGGTGAACGAGATCTTCGCCGCCGGCGACGGGCGCCGCGGCGTCACCACCGCCGCCTTCAACCTCCCCAACGACGAGCGCATCCTCCGCGAGAAGGGAGCCAAGCGGGTGATGCTGAAGAACGTCCAGGAGGCCAAGTTCCAGAAGGTGCTGCTGCCCATCTCGAAGGTGGCGGTCTCGCCGGCCGACGGCAAGCGGGTCACCTTCGACGCCTTCTTCACCCACATCCTCATGCACGAGATGGTGCACGGCCTCGGTCCCCACGGCCTCGAGCGACCGTCCGGCCGCACCACGGTCCGCGAGCAGCTCGGTCCGTCCTACCCGGCCATCGAGGAGGCCAAGGCCGACGTGGTGGGCCTGTTCGCGCTGCACCGCCTGGTGGACCGCGGGGTGCTCCCGAAGGAGCTCGAGAGGACCATGTACGCCACCTTCCTGGCCTCGTCCTTCCGCTCCATCCGGTTCGGCGTGAACGAGGCCCACGGACGGGGCGTGGCGCTGCAGCTCAACTGGTTCCTCGACCAGGGCGGCGTGGTGGTGGGGAAGGACGGCCGCTTCTCGGTGGTGGACGGGAAGATCCGCGCCGCGGTCGAGTCGCTCTCCCGGGAGATCCTGGAGATCCAGGCCAGCGGCGACGCGGCGAGGGCGAAGGCGCTCCTCGACCGGATGGCGGTCATCCGCCCGCCGGTGGCGGAGGTGCTCGAGCGGCTGCGCGGGATCCCGGTGGACGTCGCGCCGCGCTTCGTCACCGCCGAGGAGCTCACCCGCCAGCCAGGCCGCTGAGGCCACGCCAGAGCTGCAGCGCCCCCATCCCGGCCATGCCCGCGGCCGCGGCCAGCCCCAGCCCGCGCGCCGTGCGAGGGCCGATGCGGCCGGCCAGCCCGAAGGCCACGACCAGCGCCGCCTTCCCGCCCACGAGGAGGAGGTAGAAACCGGCCAGGAAGGCGATCGCCCGGGCCGGCCCGGCGCTCCAGGCCTCGGCCAGGATGGGGCCGCAGACCGTGCTCCAGAAGATCCAGGGTCCGGGGCCCGCCGCGTTCACGGCCACGGCACGGAGGAACGACCCGCCCGCGCCCTCCGGGGCCGCCGCCGTCCCGGCTCCCGGTTCACCCGTGGTGTGCCAGCTCCCCCAGGCCAGCCAGAGCAGGAGGACCCCGCCCGCGACCTCCAGGCCCCGCAGGAATCCCTCCGGGACCCGGGTCAGGGCGAGGAGGATCACCGCCACGATGGGTCCGTCGCTCACCAGGGGTGCGAGGGCGAGGGGCAACGTCCGCCGCACGCCGTGGCGAGATGCCTGGGCGAGGAGGAAGGCCTGGAACGGCCCCGGTGAGGCCGCTGCCGAGAAGCCCAGTGTAACACCCTGAGTGAATAACGAAAAAATGGCGCCCACGGGTCCACTATGTCGCAAAGCCTGCGCCGCTGCTCTTGATCTGCGTCAGCTCCTGCCGCCGATCAGCCCCAGATCGCTCCACCATGCCTGGAACGGTTCTTGTAGTCTTTCGCCGCGCCGTTCCAGGCGGAGGGAACGATGAACGAGGAATACCGGTACGACTACAAGACGGTGGAGGGGTACGTCCTCTCGGCCATCGTATGGGCCGTGGTGGGGCTGGTGGTGGGGCTCCTCATCTCGGTGCAGATGTTCGCGCCGGCCCTCAACTTCGCACCCTGGGCCAGCTTCGGCCGGCTGCGGACGGTGCACACCAACATCCTGGGCTTCGGCCTGGGAGTGGGCGCCATCTTCGGCCTCTCCTACTACATGCTCATGCGGCTCACCGCGCCGCCCGCTCCTCTTCCCGAAGCTGGCGCGGCTGCAGCTCTGGCTCTTCAACGTGGGCATCCTGCTCGCCCTCGTCACCCTCTCCATGGGGTACACCCAGTCGCTCGAGTACGCCGAGATGGAGTGGCCCCTCGACATCGCCATCGTCATCCTCTGGGTGATGTTCGCGGTGAACGTGGTCGGGACCATCCTGGTCCGGCGCGAGGAGCAGATGTACATCTCGCTCTGGTACATCATCGCCACCGTCGTCGGCGTGGCGGTGCTCTACATCGTGAACAACCTGTCGATCCCGGCCGGGCTCCTCAAGAGCTACCACCTCTTCGCGGGCGTGAACTCGGCCAACGTCGAGTGGTGGTACGGCCACAACGTGGTGGGCTTCGTCTTCACCATGCCCATCCTGGCCATGTTCTACTACTTCCTCCCCAAGTCCACGGGGCTCCCCATCTACAGCCACCGGCTCTCCATCGTGGCCTTCTGGTCGCTGGTGTTCGGCTACCTGTGGACCGGCGCCCACCACCTGGTCTACTCGCCGCTGCCCGACTGGATCCAGACGCTCGCCATCGTCTTCACCCTCTTCCTCATCGCCCCGTCGTGGGGCTCGGTGGTGAACGGCTACGGCACCATCGGCGAGGACTGGGGCCGGATGAAGACCGACTACCTGGCCAAGTTCTTCATCCTGGGCATCACCTTCTACGGCCTGCAGACGGTGCAGGGGCCCACCCAGGGGCTCCGGGTCGTCTCCCAGCTCATCCACTTCACCGACTGGGTCCCCGGCCACGTGCACATGGGCACCATGGGCTGGGTTGCACTCACGGTGACGGCCTCGATCTACTACGTCATCCCCAAGATCTACGGCACCGAGATCTACAGCGTGAAGCTCGCCAACCTGCACTTCTGGCTGGTGCTGGTCGGGCAGCTCATCTTCTCGGTCACCGGCTGGATCACCGGCATCCAGCAGGGCGCCATGTGGAAGGCGCTCACCCCGGAGGGAACCCTCAAGTACACGTTCATGGAGATCCCTGGTGAAGAACTACCCGTACTGGCACGCTGCGGTCGCTGGGCGGGACCATCTTCATCGTCGGCATGGTGGTCTTCGTGCTGAACGTGCTGCTGACCATCCAGAAGGGGCGCGCGCTCGAGGCCGGCGGGAAGTCCGCGGCCCCGGTGGCGGCGTAGGGGAGGGCGAGAGCCATGGCGGGAAAGATCTACAGCAAGCCCATCGTCTTCACCCTGATGGTCACGGTGGCGGTCCTGGCCGGCTCCATCGTGATGATGGCCTATCCCATGTTGCGGCCGGAGATGCACCCCAAGCTCGAGAACCTGCGCCCCTTCACGGCGCTGCAGCTGGCCGGGCGCGACATCTACCAGCGCGAGGGCTGCGTCAACTGCCACACCCAGATGGTGCGTCCGCTGCGCACCGAGGTGATGCGCTACGGCGACTACTCCAAGGCCGGTGAGTTCGCCTACGACCGCCCCTTCCTCTGGGGCTCGAAGCGCACCGGCCCCGACCTGGCGCGCGAGGGGGGCAAGCGCCCCGACTCCTGGCACCTGGCCCACTACGAGAACCCGCAGGTCATCGTGCCGCGCTCCAACATGCCGGCCTACGGCTGGATGAAGCAGCAGAAGCTCGACCCGGTCTCGGTCAAGGCCCACATGGACGCGCTCTCCCTGCCCTACACGGCCGGAGCAGATCGCCGAGCTCGCGGGCAAGACCGAGATGGACGCGCTCATCGCCTACACCCAGCAGCTCGGCCACGCGGTCGAGAAGCCCAAGGCCGCCGGCAGCTACGACCTGGCGGCCACGAACCCCTTCGGCAGCTCCCCACAGGCCATCGCGGCGGGTGCGGCGCTCTACGCCGAGAGCTGCTCGGTCTGCCACGGCGACGAGGGGCACGGCGGCATCGGCCCCTCGTTCACCGAGGACAAGTTCCTCGGACAGCCCGGCTACGGAACCGACGGCGAGTACTTCGCCATCATCGCAGGCGGCAGCGACGCGAAGAAGGCCATCGGACGCCCGGGCCTCGCCGACGGCGGCATGGAGGCCTTCGGCTCCCAGATCCCGCCCGACGGCATCTGGAGGATCGTGAGCTTCATCCGCGCGCAGCAGCATCACGAGGGCAGCGAGTCGCCCGCGACGGAGAAGCGCGAGCACGAGACCGGCGGAAAGCACTGAGAGGATCGACGGCCATGAACGAACTTCCCGACACCGCGGACGGACTCGAGGCCAAGGAGACGGCCAGCAAGATCCCGCTGGGCTGGTGGGCCCTCTTCTGGGGACTCATCGTCTGGGGCGTCTACTACGTCGTGGACCTACTCGCCCTCCCTGGGCGGCTGGTCGCAGTCGCGGGCCTACGAGGAATCGGTGCAGGGGGCGGTCGCCGTCTCCGGTGACGCCGGGGCCAACATCTTCATGACCATCCTCTTCACGGCCCTGCCGACGATGGCCGCCATCGGGCTCTACCTGGCGGCCCGCCGGCGCAAGGCCGGGAAGTAGCGCTCCGGCCGGCGACGCCATGAGGCCCGAGACCATCCCCGGCGACGACTGGGTGTACCTGGCCTTCGGGCTGCTCCTCAGCGCGGCGCTGGTCTGGGTGATCGTCCACTACTTCTCGAAGAAGAGGAAGGCGAGCGTCGAGGCGGCGAAGTACAAGATGCTCGATGACGACGAGTAGCGGCACCGGGCCGACCACGCGGCGCATCGGTCCCTGGCGACGGTGGGCCGGCATCGCGCAGGCGGCGATCTTCCTGGGCCTGCCCTTCGTCACCGTCCGTGGAGAGAGCGCGCTGCGCTTCGACGTCGGGAGCCTGCGCCTCCACTTCCTCGGCGCCACCCTCTGGATGGACGAGTTCTTCGTCGTCCTGCTCGCGACCCTGGCCCTCACCTTCGTCTTCCTGCTCGTCACCTTCGTCTGGGGCCGGGTCTGGTGCGGCTGGAGCTGTCCCCAGACCATCCTCGGCGACCTCACCCAGGCGCTCCAGTCCGAGCGCGCCCGGAAGAAGCGGCGCCCGGCCCGGCTGGCGCTCGCCTGGGGGACGGTGGCGCTGGTCGCGGTGGTCTTCTCGGCGGCCACCCTCTGGTACTTCGTCACCCCCGGGGAGTTCTTCGCGCGCCTCGTCGCCCTCGACCTCGGTCCGGTCCTGGGCGGCGCCTGGGCCGTGCTCGGCGTCACCCTCTTCCTCGACCTGGCCTTCGTCCGCGGCCGGCTTCTGCGCCACCACCTGCCCGTACGCCAAGCTGCAGGGCGTGCTCTTCGACCGGGCCACGCTGGTGGTGGCCTACGACGAGCGGCGCGACGCCGAGTGCATCGACTGCCTGGCCTGCGTCCGGGTCTGCCCCACCGGCATCGACATCCGCGACGGGCTGCAGGCCGAGTGCATCGCCTGCGCCCAGTGCGTCGACGCCTGCGCCCCCATCCTGGCGCGGTTCGGGAAGCCCACCCTGGTCGACTACTTCTTCGGGGCGCCGGGCGAGCGGCCGCGCCTCCTGCGGCCGGTGGTGCTGGCGCTCGCGGCGGTGTCGATCCTCGCCGTGGGAGGAACGGTGGCCGCCGCCGTCCAGGCCGGCCGCGCCAGAGCCTCGACCTGACCGCGGCCCTCTCCTCCCGGTTCGTCCCCCGGCTCGGGCCCGACGGCCGGGTGGTGAACGCCTACGACGTGGCGCTGGAGAACCGCGGCCGCCGGGCGGTGACGCTCGCGCTCGCCCTCGTCCCGGCCCGCGGCCAGGCCACGGTCAGCCCGGACCGGGTCGAGCTCGCGCCCGGGGAGCACCGGCGCGTCTTCCTGGTCGTGTCCGCGTCCGGCCTCGGCCCCGGCCCGGTGGTGCAGGCGCTGCTCTCCGCAACCGAGCCGGGCGGTGATACGGTGCGGGCCCAGGTGCCCATGTTCCTGCCGAGGATCCCCGTGAAGATCGTCATCGCCATCGTCGTCGCCGTGGCCCTGGGCGCCGTCGTGGGGGCCATCTGGGTGGGCCGAGCAGCTTCGAGCGGACCGTGGTCGCCGACCCCTACGAGTCGGGCATCCACCACGACGCCGACCGGAAGAAGGCCCGGGCGCTCGGGCTGGAACGTGGCGGTCGACGAGGGCGCCCTGCGCGCCGGGCCGGAGGCCGCGCCTGACGGTCACGCTGACCGGCAAGGACGGGGCGCCCATCGACGACGCCGAGGTGCTCTTCCGGGTCTCGCGCGCCGGCACGAGCCGGTTCGACCGGTCGGCGCCGGCGACCCACGCCGGGAGCGGACGGTACGCCGCGGTCCTCTCCATGACCGAGCCGGGGTTCTGGGACCTCGACGTCGTCATCCGCCGCGGCGGCGAGTCGCTCACCCTGGGCAAGTGGATCCACGTGGCCGGAGAGGTCGGTGAGGGGGTCCACTGCGACGCGGGGCTGCGCCCCTGCGCCGCCGACGCCGGTGGGCGTCCGGGTGGTCCTCGACCTGTCGCCGCACCCGCCCGGTTCCCCTGAAGGAGCTCGACGCGGCGGTCCAGCTCTCCCGCGGCGGCGCGCCCGCTCGCCGGCGCCGAGGTCGCGGTCGTGCTCTCCATGCCCGGGATGTTCATGGGGGAGAACCGCATCCCGCTCGCGCGCGGCCGGCGACGGGCGCTACGCCGGGAAGGGTGCGCTGCTGCGCTGCTCGAGCGGCCGGCGCGACTGGCTGGCCGAGGTGGTGGTGCGGGTCCCCGGCGGCGGCGAGGCGCGCGCGCGCTTCCCGTTCCAGGCGGCGGAGTAGCCGTCCGCCGATGGACGCCTCGCTCCCGATCGCGCTGGCCACCGGGTTCCTGGGCGGCTTCGGGCACTGCGTGGCCATGTGCGGCCCGCTGGTGGGGGCGCTCGGCATCTCCGCGCCCCCGGGCATCCCGGCCCGCCGCGCGCTCCTGCCCCAGCTCGCCTACCACCTCGGTCGCATCACCACCTACGGGACCATCGGCGCCGTCATGGGGCTCGCCGGCTCCTTCGTGAACGTGGCCGGCCGGCTGGCCGGATGGCAGGACGTGGTGGCGGTGCTGGCCGGCGCGCTGATGGTGGCGATGGGGCTGGGCGCCGCCGCCCAGTCACTGTGGGTGAAAAGCGCGGAGGGGCGGCTGGCCGGGCGGGTGCCTCGGCGCGGTGCGGCGGCTGGCCGGGCACGAGGCGCCCCTGCGCGCCTACCCGCTCGGGCTCGTGCTCGGGTTCCTCCCCTGCGGCCTCTCCTACTCGGCCTTCGCCGCGGCCGCGGCCACCGGACACCCGGTGCCGCGGCATGGCGCTGGCGCTCGCCTTCGGGGCCGGGACCCTGCCGGCGCTGCTCCTCGCCGGGGCGGTGGTGAGCGCGCTCTCCGTCCGGCGCCCGCGGGCTCCTCCACCGGGCCGGCGGCGCTGCTGGTGGCGCTGCTCGGGGTCCTCTTCGTCCTGCGGGGGCTGCGCGTCCATGTCCCTTCGCTGTGACCACTGCCTGCTCGAGTTCCCGGAGCGGGAGGCGGTCCGGGAGCGCGACGGGGAGCGAGGAGCGGGTCTTCTGCTGCACCGGCTGCCAGGGAATCCACCGGCTCATCCGCGAGGAGGGGCTCGGCGCCTTCTACGAGGGGCGCCGCTGGGAGGAGGTCGGGCTGGCCGCCCGCCCCGAGGATCCCCAGGAGGTCGAGGCCTTCCGGGCCGCGGTGCGGGACGGCGACGGACGGCCTCTCCGAGGTCGACCTCTACGTCGAGGGGATCCGCTGCGCCTCCTGCGTCTGGCTGAACGAGCGGCTCCTCGGGAAGCTGCCGGGCGTGACCTTCGCGCGGGTGAACTACGCGACCCACCGGGCCCGCGTCCGCTTCGACCCGGCCGTGACCGGGCTCCCGGCCGTGCTCGGGCGCATCCGCTCGGCCGGCTACCTGCCCAAGCCCTGGCGGCGAGACCGAGGGGCAGGCGGCCCAGCGGCGCGAGACGCGAGACCTGCTCGTGCGCCTCGGCACGGCCGGCTTCCTCTCCTCGCAGCTCATGGTCATCACCATCGCCCTCTACGCCGGCTACTTCCAGGGCATCGACCCCGGGACCAGGCGGCTGCTCGAGTGGGTGGGGCTCGGCCTCACACTCCCCGTGTACTTCTACTCCGGGGCCCCGTTCCTCCGGAACACCGGTGACCAGCCTGCGCCACGGCCGGTTCAACATGGACGCGCTCATCGCGCTGGGCGCCGGGGCGGCGCTCGCCTACAGCGTCTGGCAGATGCTCGCCGGCGGCGAGGTCTACCTCGACACCGCCGCGATGATCGTCACGCTGGTCCTGGTGGGGCGCTACGTGGAGGCCGCCGCCAAGGGGCGGGCCTCCGAGGCGGTGGCCCGGCTCGCGGCGCTGCAGCCGCGGGAGGCGCGCCGGATGGAGCCGCTCCCCGGGGGCGGATTCGAGGTCCGGCGGGTCCCGGTGGCCGAGCTGCGTCCCGGCGACCGGGTCGAGGTGGTGCCCGGCGAGCGGGTCCCGGCCGACGGCGCTGGTGCGCGAGGGCCGGAGCGAGGTGGACGAGTCGCTCGTCACCGGCGAGTCGCGCCCGGTGGGAAAGGAGCCGGGGGCGCCGGCCATCGGCGGTACCGTCAACCTGCACGGGTCCTTCGTCCTCGAGGTCACCCGCACCGGCGCGGCCACCGTGCTGGCCGGGATCATCCGCGCGGTGGAGGAGGCGCAGGCCTCGCGGCCGCGCATCCAGGCGGTGGCCGACCGGCTGGTGGGGGTCTTCGTGCCGGCCATCCTGGTGCTGGCCGTGGCGGCGACGGCCGGGCACCTGCTCCGCGGCGCCCCGGCGCCCCAGGCCGTCATGATCGGGGTGTCGGTGCTGGTCATCGCCTGCCCGTGCGCGCTCGGGCTCGCCACCCCGCTGGCGGTGCTGCTGGCCACCGGCGTGGCCACCGGGCGTGGACTCCTGGTGAAGGGGGGCGACGTCTTCGAGCGGGCCGCCGGGGCCGACGAGGCGCTGCTCGACAAGACCGGCACGGTCACCCGCGGACGGCCGGAGCTGCGGGAGGTGCTGCCGCTTCCCGGCGCCGGCGGGGCGGACGACGCGCTGCGGCTGGCCGCCGCGGTCGAGCGGCGTTCCGAGCACAGCCTGGGGCGGGCCATCGTCGAGGCGGCGCGGGCGTCGCCCGGCGAGCCGGAGCCGGAGGCGACGGACTTCCGGGCCGTGCCCGGCCGCGGCGTGGAGGGGTCGGTCGCCGGGGTGCCGGTCCGGGTGGGCAGCCGGCTCTTCGTGGTCGAGGCGGGAGCGGAGATCCCGGCCGAGGCCGAGCGGGAGGCCCGGCGTCCGCGAGGAGCGGGGCGACACGGTGGCCTTCCTGTCGCGCGGCGGCCGGCTCGTGGCCCTGCTCGTGGTCGCCGACGCGGTGCGCCCCGAGGCCCGGGAGGTCGTGGCGGAGCTCGAGGCACTCGGACTGCGCGTGAGCCTCCTCTCCGGCGACAACCGGCGAACCACCGAGGCGGTGGCGGCGGCGCTGGGGATCGGCAGGGCGGTCTCCGAGGTGACCCCGGTGGAGAAGCGGGAGCGGGTGGCGGCGCTGCAGGCCAGCGGGCGCCGCGTCCTCGTGGCCGGGGATGGCGTGAACGACGCCCCGGCGCTCACCCAGGCCGACGTGGGCGTGGCCATGTCGCGCGGCACCGACGTGACGATGGAGAGCGCCGAGGCGGTGCTGGTCCGGGACGACCTGCGGCTGCTCCCGGAGCTGGTCCGGCTCTCGCGGAAGACCTACCGCATCATCCGGGAAAATCTCTTTTGGGCGCGTCGTCTACAACCTGGTGGCCGTGCCGCTCGCCATGGTCGGGCTCCTGCACCCGATCGTCGCCGCCGCGGCCATGGCGGCCAGCTCCACGTTCGTGGTCCTGAATTCGCTGCGGATCCGCGGCGGGGCGCTGCCGCGCCACCCGAGGTGAACCGTGTCGCTGGGCTTCCTCATCGCCATCTCCCTCGGGCTCGGCATCGCCGCCTGGCTGGGCTTCCTCTGGTCGGTGCGGAGCGGCCAGTACGACGATCCGGAGGGGCCGAAGTACCGGATGCTGGACGATGACGACGAGTCAACCCCGAAGGGGCGCGAAGAAATACGGATAGACGACCACGACAAGAAGGGTTAGACGTACCGGCTGAGTGAGCTCCGTCACCCTGAGACACATGGCAGCCGCCGCGACCCTGATCGCGTCCCTCGCCGTTCCGGCGATGGGCCTCGCTGCCGATCCGGCTCCGCAGGCCGCGCCCGTGCAGCTCGTCGGCGAGAGGACCTCGGGCGAGACCACGGTGATCCTGGTCCAGCAGACCCCCAAGAAGCCCTGGGAGACGCCGGCCTGGGCCTACCCGGAGCGCGGCCTCACGTTCTTCCCCGAGGGGCCGGGCAAGGGCAAGGGCCGCTGGGCCGTGGGCGGCCTCTGGCAGATCGCCCCCATGTTCACCGCGAGCTACCGGCACGGTCTCGGCTCGGGCTTCAGCGTCGACGCCGCGCTCAAGACCATCATCATGTACAACGAGCTCGGGGTGGGCGCGCAGTGGGGCACCATGGTCGGCCCCTTCTCCCTGGGGCTCATGGCCCGCGTCGACGGGTTCTTCGGCACCATGGGCAAGGTCTTCCTCTCCTCCCAGTTCAACTCCACGGGGTGGGGCGTGCTGGTGAAGCCCGGCGCCAAGGCCGGCCTCCAGGTGACGGGCGACACCTGGCTCACGCTCGTCTTCGAGTCCTACCTCTCGGTCTACCAGGCCACGAATCTCGGCGGCCTCGTCATCTCGCCCGACGCCGCCATGTGGCAGGGATTCGGGTTCACGCTGGTCGCCGAGTACTCCCCCAAGAAGCAGGGGGTCATCTACTACGGCGTCAGCCTCTACAACACGCGCGCCAACTACCCGCTCTGGTTCAACGTCGACTTCAGCCCCAAGCACATCGTGTACCTCGGTCTCCTGGCCGGCTATGAATTCTGACCGCCGCATCCTCGCGCTCGCGCTCGTGGCCCTCGCCACCTCGGCCTGCCTGAACCGGCAGGGCACCGAGCCCCCGGTCTTCCCCGCGGGCGGCCTCCTGGCGCGAACGGTCCCGCCGCCGATCTGGCGGGCCGCGCCGGCCGGCACGCCCTACGAGAACCTGGTTCCCGTGCTCTCGGTCCTCGACGGCGTCTACGCGGCCTCGGAGCGTTTCGGGAACCCGGTGGTGGTCATTCCCACCCTGACCGGGAACGCCGACGACACGCTGCTCGCCACCCTCGGTGTCTTCTCGGCCGAGCACCACGCCTTCGCGGTCCTGAATCCCGGCTGCCTCGTCGACTCGTCGGGTGCAACCCCGGTGACCCGCCTCGTCTTCGAGGGCTACTGGCGCTACCTCGAGTTCCCCGAGCCCACTCCCAAGGAGACGGGGCTCATCCGGCTCTTCGTGGAGCCGCAGTCGGCCGCGGAGGCCCTGTGCCGCGGCGAGGCGGTCGCCCCGGGCGTGGTCCGGCTGGTCGGCGCCACCGGCTACGGGAACACGGCGCCGGTCGCCCCGCTCACCGTCACCTACACGGGTGCTCGCAAGAGCCGGCTCGTGAGCGGCGTGAAGTCATTCCTGGTCGGCGTGCATCACGGCGGATGCCAGACCGTCGACAACTGCGGCGTCTCCGAGAACACCGGCGAGACCTTCATCCTCTCGAAGCAGCTCGGCGGCGACTACCTCGAGATCGACGTCCGGCTCACCAAGGACAACATCCCCGTCCTCTTCCACCTCGGCCTGACCCCAGCCGTGGTGCAGGGCACCTACTGCGTGGGCGGGATCGAGGACTGGACCTACTCGCAGCTCGTCGCCAACTGCCGGGCGCGCAACGGCGAGATCATCCCGCGGCTGGTGGACGCGCTCGAGTACGGGCTCACCCGCACCGACCTGATGGTATGGCTCGACATGAAGGTCGAGAACGCCATCGTCCTGTCGAGCCAGATCATCGGCCAGCTGAACGAGCGGCTCGTGCCGTGCCAGCCCGGAGAGGCACCGCCCGCCGGGAAACGCTGCCTCTTCCCGGGGAGCCTGCCCGTGATCGACCGGGTCATCATCGGCCTGCCCAGCGACGACATCATCAACGAGTACACGACCGCACTCGGCGGCCGGCCAGCTCACCCCGGGCCAGCGCTGCCTCTGCGAGGACAACGTCGACGCGGTGGCGAGCATCCCCTGCCAGGCGGCGTCCCCCCGCTACACCCTCGGGCCGCTCGCCTCCGACGCGCTGAACATCCAGTCGCAGGGCAAGTTCTTCGGGTACTGGACCATCAACGACCCGGTGACCATGAACGCCTTCCTGGAGGCCGGCCGGCCGAACGGGATCCTCACCAACTACCTGGGGACGCTCAACGTGCAGTGGGAGATCGCCGGCGTTCTGCCCCCCTATCCCCTGGGCGTCACCCCGTGAGAGCCCTCCTCCTCGCCTTCGCGCTCGCCGCGGCCACCACCGTCCAGGCGGCGGAGCCCCAGGCCGCTCCCGCGCCGGCCGAGCACTCGGCCTGGGAGCTCGACGCCTTCGTGGGCTACGGGCAGCTGGCCTTCCCCTGGCCCGACACCGCGGCCTTCTCCTGGTGGAACGGTGGCCCTGCCGTCGCGCTGAGCGTCGCCTACCGGGGTACGCACTTCACGCACCCCTTCCTCGACGTCTCCTGGATCCCGATCCTCTCGAGCGGGACGAGCACCTACCTTCCGGCGACGAACGGAACCGCGACGGTGAGCAACTCGTCCTCCGCGCTCGGCCTCGCCATCGGTCCGGGGTGGGACATCGACTGGTTCCGGGTGCGCGCGGGGGTCGGGCTCTACAGCGTGTCGGTGAAGAGCACCGTGGACGGGGTCTCGAACAGCACCTCGGCCACGTCCATCGGCTTCATGGGCGCGCTCGCCGCCCAGGTCTGGCGCCCGGAGCCCTTCGGACTCGGGGTCGAGTTCCGGATGGTGGCGCTCCAGTCGCCGACGAACGGAATCTACCAGGCGCTCTGGCAGCTCGGCATCACCGGCCGCTGGGACTTCGTCCGGAACTAGGCGCCCCGCCCCAGGCGCCGGCAGCTCCACCCGGAACGAATCGAGCGGTGTCGGGGGCCTCTTCCAGTCCTCGCCCTGCACCTTCACGGGCAGCGCCCGCCCCGTGACGCCGTCCGGTCCGAGCTCCAGCAGCACGAAGTTCCGGACGTCCTCCACGAACGTCACCGAGCCCTCCTCGCGCCTGTCGGCGACACGGAAGAACCGGCCGCCGGCCCCGCCGCTCACCACGTAGTTCACCGGACGCCCCTCGAAGCCGGGGCGAACGATGCGCTCGTAGGCGTGGATGTGGCCGGAAAGCACGAGCGACACCGGGTGGCGATCGAGGATGCCCTCCACGACGCGCTTCCTCACCCAGGGCACCCCTCGCTCCTCCCTCCCCGACGAGAAGGGCGGGAGGTGCAGCAGCACGATGGAGCGGAGTCCCAGCCGTTCGGCCTCGGAGAGGCGCTCCTCCAGCCAGGTGAGCTGGGGGCCGCCCTCCGGCATGGGATCGCGGTCGCCGAACATGTCGGTCCCGGTGTCGAGGACGAGGAAGCGCCAGCCGCCCTGGTCGACGGCGTACCAGAAGCGATCCGGGGGGAGCTCCGGGGTCCCGGGCGGTGAGAAAAGGCTCGCGAACTGGGCCTCGTCGACCCGGTGGTACGCGTCGTGGTTGCCGCGGGCGGCCAGGACCGGGATGCCGGCCATCCGAAGAGGTCCGGTGTCCTCGAGCCAGCCGTTCAGATCGGGAAGCGGGCGTGGCGGCGCCACCGCGCCGAGCAGGGTCTCGTGGATGGCGGCGGGGAAGGGAATGACGGTGAGGAGCGAGACCCAGGCGTAGCCGCGGACGTACTGCGGCCAGATTGGCACGAGGTACTGCCAGCCGCCCCAGTCGGGCATGTGACCGGCCGGAAGGTGGTCGATGGCGTCGCCGGCGAAGAGGACCAGATCGGGCTTCTCGGCCAGGATGGCGGCCACCACCGCCTGGTGGGCGGCGGAGTTCCCCTGCGAGTCGCCGTAGACCGCCACGCGCATGCGCTCGCGCGGGCCGGCGGGGAGGGGAGGGCTGGCGCGCCCGGTCGCCGGGTCGAGCAGGTCGGGCCGGACGGCCGCATGGGAGAGCGGCCCGCAGGCGGCCGTCGCGAGCAGGGCGGCGATCGCGATCCAGGCGGGGCGGGCGGCCATCGGTTCCTTCTATCCTCCCAGGCGCCGCTCGGAGAAGGGGGGCCCGTCAGTGGACCAGGACCGCCTTGGGATAGGAGACCCGGAATCCGCACCGCTCCAGGGTGCGCTGCGAGGCCGTGCCCGGCTCGGTGGCCGAGGCGGCGAGGTCGCAGCCCTGCGCCGCGGCCCAGGCCAGGCGTGCCCGCACCAGCGCGCACTGGAGCCCCCGTCCCCGCGACGCCGGAAGCACGCCGGCGCCGGAGAGCCAGGCCACGCCCCCCTCGGCGGAGGAGAGCGCCACGCCGACCGGGCTGCCGTTCTCGAGCGCGAGCCAGGGAACGCTCCCCTCGGCCTGCGCCATGCAGCGGAGCGCCTCCCGCTGCGCATCCGACTGGGTGGGCGCCCCCAGGAAGGCACGGGAGAAGAGCTCGACCCAGGTGGCCGCCTCGTCCGGCGTTGCCACCCGGACGACGGAGCCCGGGAGCGTCCACCGAGGGGGAGCGCACCCAGATCTGGAAGAAGCGTTCCAGCTGGTAGCCCCGCCGCCCCAGCTCCTCGGTGAGGGACGGGTCGGTGAAGGGGGACACCTCGATGCGCACCGGTCCGCCGCCCAGGCCCAGGTGCGCCTCGATCCGGTCCACGTCCTCCTCGCCGACCGCCACGCCGATGCCGACGCCCACCGCGGCCGAGAAGGGGGAGCGGGCGCCGTGGGATACGGACAGCCCTCCCGCCACCTCGACGGCGGGCGCCCCCGTTCCGCGCGCCGCTCGCGTTCGTTCCAGCTGGAGCGCGTGGGCCCGCTCGACCCGGCGGGCCGCCGCGGCGTCGTTCGGGGGATGGGCCACGCGCGGGGGCTTTCCGGCTACGGCCGGACGCCCAGCTCCTGGACCACGCGGGTCGCCCCGGAGACCTGGCTCGCCACCCAGAGCACGTAGCGGATGTCGACCTGGATGGAGCGGGTGTTGGCCGGGTCGAAGAGCAGGTCGGAGGCGATGGTCTCGTAGGTGCCGTCGAAGAGGAGCCCCACCAGCTTCCCCTTGCCGTTCAGCACCGCCGAGCCGGAGTTGCCGCCCGTGGTGTCGACGTCGGAGAGGAAGTTGACCGGTACGTCGCCGAGCTTCTTGTCGAGGAAGGGCCCCTTGCCCGTGGCCATCACCTTGGCGGCGGCGGCGAGGAGCGCAGGGGGAGCGTCGAACTCCTTGTCGCCTGCCCTGGCCTTGGCGACCACGCCCTGGAGCGTGGTCTGGGGCAGGTAGAAGACGCCGTCCTGCGGAGAGACCCCCTTCACGGTGCCGAAGGTGACCCGCAGCGTGGAGTTGGCGTCGGGGGCGACGAGGCCGCCGGCCCCGTCGAGCATGGCCTGCATGTAGGCGGGGCCGAGGCGAGACACCGCCCCTTTGCGCGCCCTGGCGGCGTCGCGGACCTGCTTGTCGAGCGGGGCCAGCGCCGCCGCGAGGTCGAGGAAGGGGTCCTTCGTGGCGAGGACCTCCTCGGGCTTCCCGTCCACGAGCGCCAGCCGGGCCTTCTGGTCGGCGAGTTGCGACGGCGAGGCGTAGAGGTTGGCGAGCCAGGCGTCCACCTTCACCTTCGCGTCGTCCTGGGAGAGACCGGCCGAGAGGCCGACGAGCGCATCGAGCGCCTCGATGCGCTGCTCCTTCGGGAGCGCCGCCGCCTCCAGGAGCGCATGGCGCAGCAGGGCCCGGTCGGCTCCGAGGTCGATGGTCCGCTGGAGCCGCTCCTGCGACTCCCGCAGCCGCTCCCAGTTGCGCTGCTGGTACTCCGCCTCGCGATCGGCGTCGGGCTTCTGGCGCTCCTCGGCGAGCCGGCGGATGGTGCGGGCCGACCCGAGCAGGGTGGAGTCGGAGTAGAGGGCCTGGAGCGTGGCGTCCCGCTCCCGGACCGCCTCCTGCTTCAGCTGCAGGTCGTCGAGGGCGGCGATGACGCCCCCGAACTTCTTCTTCCGGGACGGGTCGGCGTCGATCCAGGCCTGCAGCTCGGCCTCGGCGGCCGCCTTCTTCTCGAGGAGCTTTCCCTTCCTCGCTCCCTCGATCACGCCCTCGCGGTTCTTCATCGAGTTGGCCAGCCGGCGGACGTGCACGGCGACCCGGATCTCGGTCTCCTTCGACTCCTTCGATAGCTCGGCCAGGATGGCCAGCATGTCCTTGTTTCGCCGGACCACGCGCGGGATAGCTCCAGTCGATGGTCTCCCGCATCTCGCGGGCGGTCACGTGGCGCGCGGTCCGTCCCGGATAGCCGGCCACGACCACGACCTCGCCGGGGCTCGCGCCGGCCGGGTCCACGGTGAGATGGTGCCTGGGCTTGAACGGGACGTTCGCCCTGTCGAAGGAGGCGGGCTTGCCGTCCTTGCCCACGTAGGCCCGGTAGAAGGCGAAGTCGCCGGTATGGCGGGGCCAGCGCCAGTTGTCGGTCTCGCCGCCGAAGTTGCCGATCGACGACGGGGGCGCGTAGACGAGCCGGACGTCCTTCAGCTCGACCTGGGCGATCTCGAACCACCTGAGCCCCTGGAAGAAGGACGCCACGCGGCAGCGGAGCCCCTCCTTCTCGCAGGCGGCGGTGAGCTCCTTCTCCCGCTTCTCGATGGCGAGCTCTCGATCGAGGTCGGCCTGCCCGGCGGGGAGCTCGCCGACCACGTCCTTCGTCACCTCCCGGACGGCGACGGTGACGAGGACGCGGGACCCCGGCCCGGCCCAGGCCTCGTCCGCCAGCGTGGCGGCCAGGAAGCCCTCCTTCACGGTGTTCCGCTCCGGCGTGGCGTTGTACTGGAGCGCGCCGGTGACGCAGTGGTGGTTGGTGACGATGAGGCCGGTGTCGGACACGAAGGAAGCGCTGCAGCCTCCGAGCGAGACGATGGCGCCCATGGGCATGCCGGTGAGGTCGGCGAAGGCCCTGGGGTTGCCCTGGAAGCCCAGCTTCTTCAGCCGGGGGGCCAGGTCGATCATCTGCTGGGGCATCCACATCCCGCCGTCGGCGCGGGCGGCCACGGGGGCGAGGGCGACGGAAAGGAGCGCGATCGTTGCGGCAATTCTCGTCAAGGTGGCCTCCGGACGGCGAGCGAGGCCCCGTACAAACCACGAATCCGGGCGGAAGGGGAGGCCCCGGGCGCGGTCGGACCGGCCATCCGGTGCGCCTCAGCCTCCCGTCCGCGCGGGCGGCCGCCGCGAGATCGGCGGCCAGGGCGCCGAGGGCCCGGCCCAGCGCGGCAACCGAGGCCGGGACGTCCCCCGGGGCCCCGGCCTCGTGGATCCGGGTCTCTCCGGTCACCGGGGGGCGCCCGGCCGCCGAGACCGTCCACCGCGCCTGCATCGTGGCCCCTCCGGCTGCGTCCCCCTCGAGGCGAAGGAACTCCACCGATGCGGCCACCTCCGGAGGCGCTCCGAGCGGCCAGGGCCAGCGGAGGACCTCGCGGGCGGGAAGGCGGGCCCGGAGCTCCTCCTCCAGGGCCCGGACGGCCAGCTCGTCGAGCGGCGCTGCCCAGCGGTCGTTCGCCGAATAGGCGATCTGCTCGGGACCGAGCCGCGTGGCCACCTCCGGCCGCGAAAGGTAGGGCGGAAGGCTCACCGGTCCGAGCCCGACCGAGGCGACCGCGGCCCCGGCAGGGGTGGCTCCGGCGGCAGGAAGGGTGAAGTAGCGGGAGGCGTCCACCCGCGGGGACAGGCAGGCCGGCAGGACGAGCAAGGCGGCGAGGGCGGTGATGGCGGGTCTCATGGCTTTCTCTCCGGTCGGCCGCGGACGACCTGGCTGGGGTCCCGTTCCAGGCTGTCGGCCAGCACGCGGAGCGAACGCGCCGCCTGCCCCACCTCCCGGAGCGTCTGCTCGAGCTGCGCCGGCACCGGGGCGCCCGGCGCGAAGGAGAGCTTCACCTCCCGCAGGGTCGCGTCCAGCTGGTCCAGGGCCGACGCGAGACGCTGCATGGAAGCGCGGGCGTCCCCGGCCACGGCGGGAACCTCCTTCTCGAGCGCCCGGGCGGCGTCGCGGATGGCGGCGAGCGCCCGGTCCATGCTCTCGAGCGTGCGCGGAAGCCCCTGCCCCGCCTCGTCGATCCGCCCCGAGGCCCGGCTCACCCCTCTCGCCGCGGAGCGGAGGTCGGCGACGAGCCCGTCCAGGTCGAGCGACTGCAGCTTTCCGATGAGCTTGGCGGCGTCCGACTGCAGCGACAGCAGGCCGGGCTCGATCTGGGCGGGGATGGCCGGGTAGGTGAGGGCGAAGGGCGGTGGTTCCGGCGGCAGGGCATCGGAGACGATGTCCAGGTCCACGTAGCGCCGCCCGGACAGGAAGCTCTCGAGCGCGATCCGCGCCCGCAGCCCGTGCTCGACCAGCGTCTTCACCACCTCCGGGTTGCCGAGGTCGGTGTTCTCCCCCATCTCCCGGATGCGCGTCTGGTTGAGCTCGATGACCACCGGCATGAACATCTGCTGGAGCGGCGCCTCGGGCGAGCCGATGGAGAGGTGGATGCTCGCCACCCTCCCCACCGGCACCCCGCGGAACTTCACCGGCGAGTCCACCTCGAGCCCGGCGATGTCCTGGGAGAAGACCACCACGAAGCGGACCTTCCGCTGGAAGACCCGGTTCGAGCCCAGCCAGATGGAGGCGGCCACCCCGAGCGCGGCGGCCGCCAGGACGAAGGCGCCGACCAGCCGTGGATTGAACCTTCGTGCCATGTCTTCTCCCTAGGAGGCCTTGCCCCCGGCAAAGAAGGCCCGGACCGGCTCGGGGCCGTGATCGCGAAGCTCGGCGGGGGGCCCCTCGGCGATGGACCGCCGGGTCTCGGCGTCGAGGAAGAGGGCGCGGGTGGCGATGCCGAGGATGCTCGCCACGTCGTGGGTGACCACCACCACCGTGGTGCCGAGCGCGTCCCGCAACTCCCGGATGAGCCGGTCGAGACGCCTCCCCGTGGGCGGGTCGAGGCTGGCCGACGGCTCGTCGATGAAGAGGATCTCCGGGTCGAGCGCGATGGCGCGGGCCAGGCCCGCCCGCTTCTGCATCCCGCCGGAGAGCTCCCAGGGATGGAAGGACTCGAAGCCGTGGAGCCCCACCAGCGCGAGCTTCAGCTCCACCACCTCCTGGATGCGGGAGGGGGAGAGGGTGGTGAACTGCTGGAGCGGCAGGGCCACGTTCTCGGCCAGGGTCATCGAGGTCCAGAGCGCGCTTCCCTGGTAGAGCACCCCCACCCGGCGCAGGAGGCGCTCCCGGTCGGCCGGACCGGCCCGGGTGAAGCTCTCCTCGCCGTAGAACACCTGCCCCGATGCGGGCTCCTGCAGCCCCAGCATGTGGCGGAGGAGCGTGCTCTTCCCGCAGCCGCTCCCGCCCATGACCACGTAGATCTCGCCGCGCCGGATCTCGAAGTCGAGCCCCTCCATGACCACCCGATCGCCGAAGGCCATGGTCAGGTCCCGCACGCCCAGGATCGCGTCGGCCACGTTCACCACCCGAACAGGAAGAAGACGTACTGGAATACGCCACAGGCGGCGATGATGGCCACCACCCCGGTGACCACCGCCTTGGTGGCGGCCTCGCCGACCCGCTCCGAGCTCCGCTCGGCCTCGAGCCCGCGCGCGGTCCCGGTCAGGGCGATGAGGGTGCCGTAGACCGCCGACTTCGCGAGCCCGCCGGCGATGTCACCCGTGGTGACGGACTGGGAGGTCTGGCGCAGGTAGGCGGCCATCGCCTGGTTCATCATGGTGGTGCCCACCGCCGCGCCGCCCAGGATCCCCATCAGGTCGGCGAAGAGGGTGAGGAACGGCATCATCAGGGTGAGGGCGACGAGCCGGGGCACCACCAGGAACTCCACGGGGGAGATGCCGAGGGTGCGCAGCGCGTCCACCTCCTGGGTCACCTTCATGGTGGCGAGCTGCGCGGCGTAGGCAGCGCCGCTGCGCCCCGCCAGGACCACCGCCGTGATGAGGGCCGCCATGTCGCGCGTCACCGCGATGCCCACGATGTCGGCCACGTAGTACTCGGCCCCGAAGCGGCGCAGCTGCGTGATGCCCACGAACGCCAGGATGATCCCGACGAGGAAGTTCACCAGGGCGACGATGGGGAGCGCGCCCGGGCCGGCACCCTCGAAGAGAAGTCCCAGGTCCTGCCCGCGGAAGCGGGCGCGTCCCACCACGAAGCGCCCGAGCGCCAGCGTGGTCTCGCCCACGAAGAGGGCGGTGGCCCGGGCCTTCTCCCGCCACGAGAGCGCGCGATGCCCCAGCCGCTCGAGCCATCCCCCGGGGGTGGCCGGTGCCGACGGCGGGAGTGCCGACTCCTGGACGAGCGCCAGCATGCGCTCGAGCGTCCCTGGCAGGCCGGAGTGGGTCACCGGGACGCCCCGGGCGCGGCAGGCCTCGAGCACTCCGTAGAGGAAGACCACGAGCCCGCTGTCCCACCCGCCGACTCCGGTCGCGTCCATCCGCAGCGAGGCGGCGGGGGCGCGGGCCAGTTCCCGCTCGACCTCGGAGGCGGCGGGCAGCTCGCCGGCGAGGCGCCAGGCGCCCCGAAGCCGGACGACGAGCGTCGCCCCCCCTCCCGCGACGTCTCCATCGCGGCCGGTGCCTCGGGAAGCACGCCCGCGGGACCCATGGTCCCGAGCCTAGCACCGGGCGTCGGGCGCCCGGCGGCGGACGCGATACGGCCCCACCAGGGCCAACCCGGCGGGGCCGCGGGTCCTGCCAGGGTCGGCTACTTGATGCCGGCCTTGTCGGCGGCCTTGTCCACGCCCTTGTCGACGCCCGTGGCGGCGGCATCGTGCGCGTGCGGGGCGACCGTGGCGCCCACGGTGCCGGTCTTGGCGGCGCCGGCGTCCACGCCCTTCTTGGCGGCCTTCTTGCCCTCGGTCTTGGCGGTGGCCTTGACCTGCTGGCCGGTGGAGGCGGCCTGGGCCTTGGTGGCGTCCGTGGCGGCGGCGCCGGTGGCCTTGGCCGAGTCGGTGGCCTTGGCGCCGGCGGTGGTGCCGGCCGCCTTGAGGTCCGTGGTGGACGGGGCCGGGGGAGCCGACGGCACCTGGGGCGTCGAGGGCATCTGGGCGAGGGCGAAGGTGGGTGCGGCGAGGACGGCGACGAGCAAGGTGCGGACGGCGTTCTTCATCTGTGGTTCTCCGGGGAATGGGTCGACGGCGGGAGTGGCGGCGAAAGGCACATATAAGCGGCCAGGGGGCCGCGTACCATCAGGAGACCCGTTCGGGGTTGACCTCGCGGCGCCGCGACGCTTGGATGGGGAATCCATGCCGAGCACCCAGCTAACGTTCACGAGCCGCGCCCAGCACCGGGCCTGGCTCGAGTCCCAGTCCCGCCTCCCCCTCGGCTTTCGCGTCGGCACCGCGCGTCTCGACTTCACGCCGGTGGAGGTCCCGAAGCCGGCGAGGATGAACCTGGCGATCCTCGCCGTCGACGCGCCCACCCCGTCCTTCGCCGCCAAGTTCACCCGCAACGCCTTCCCCGGCGCGCCGGTGATCGTGGGAAGGGCTCGCCTCGCCGGCCCGCGGCTCGCCGCCTGGGTGGTGAACAACAAGGTCTCGAACGTGTGCGCTCCCGGCGGCGTGGAGGCGGCCGAGGAGGTGGCGGCGGCCGCGGCGCGCCTGCTCGGGGTGGGTTCGACCGAGGTGCTCCCCAGCTCCACCGGCGTCATCGGCTGGAGACTTCCGGTGAAGGAGATGGTCGCGGCCCTGCCCGGCGCGGTGGCCTCGCTCCAGGCCGACAGCGTCCTGCCCGCGGCGGAGGCCATCCTCACCACCGACCTCTACCCCAAGGTGCGCCGCGTGGCGGTGGGGCAGGGCAGCATCGTGGGCATCGCCAAGGGGGCCGGCATGATCGAGCCCGACCTGGCCACCATGCTCGTCTACCTCCTGACCGACCTCTCGGTTCCGCGCGAGGAGCTTCGAGCCGCCCTCGACGAGGCGGTCGAGGGGAGCTTCCAGTGCATCACCGTCGACTCGGACACCAGCACCTCCGACACGGTGGCGCTGGTCTCCTCGATGCGACGCCCCGCGCCGGACCCGCGGGCCTTCCGGGAGGCGCTCTCTCGCCTGACCCGCGACCTGGCCGAGGACGTGGTCCGCAACGGGGAGGGGGTGCACCACGTCCTGCACGTGGTGGTCCGCGGCGCGCCCGACGCGCGATCGGCCCGGGAGATCGGGAAGGCGGTGGTCAATTCACCGCTGGTGCAGTGCGCCGTGAACGGCAACGACCCCAACGTGGGGCGACTGCTGGCCGCCATCGGCAAGCAGGCGGGGCGCAGCGGGCTCGGGCTCGACCCGGCGGCGGTGCGGCTGCGGCTCGGGGGCGAGACCATCTTCGAGGAGGGGGCCATGCGCCTCGACCCGGAGAGGGAGCGGCGCCTGCACCTGCACATGAAGGGCGCCGAGCTGTACGCCTCGGTCCCGCCCCCGGACGGCCTGACCTTCCGTCCGCCGGTGGACTACCCGCCGCACGAGCGCTCGGTGGAGATCGAGGTCGACCTCGGGCTGGGCTCCGCGGTGGCCGAGGTGCTCGGCGCCGACCGGAGCCACGAGTACGTGACCGAGAACGCCGACTACCGGAGCTGACCGGCCGGAGGCGTCGTCGCCGCCGTGCACGACTTGCCGTCGAAGCACTGGCCCGGAGGGCACTGGCACACCTGGACCGCGTGGCTGCTCCCGGGCGCGCAGCCGCAGGTCCCGGCGCGGCAGGTGTTGGGGAAGTCGCCCACCAGGCCGCAGCAGCTCGCCGAGCCCTCCGTCCCGCCGCTCCGGGTGCAGCGCTCGGACGGGCTCATGAGGCCGTCCTGCCCGGGGGCGGGCTGGAACTCCAGGATGGAGCCGTCCGCGCGTGTGGCGACGTGGAGCTTCCCGTCCCGCTCGAGCCAGGAGGCGGCCTGGGAGAGCTGCGCCAGGTAGCGGTCGGAGAGCGAACCGGGTGGGCACATGGCGCGCGTGGTGGCGAGCGGGCCGAAGGTGAGCGACCGGCCGTCCAGCCTGTAGGGCCCGCTCCCCCGGTTGCAGTCGGCCCGGACCGAGGCGCGCCCGTCGCTCCCCAGCTCCAGCGTGTACCGGGACGGGTGATCGGGGACGAGGACCGCGTCGTCCATCATCTGGATCCGCACGAGCTGCCACGTCCGGAGCGCGATGCTGGCCGGGGGAGGAGGAGGGGGTGCGTCGCCGGCGGCGATGGTGGTGACCCCGACGGCCCTCACCACCGGCCCCCGGGCCCCGGTCTCGATCCGGTACTGGACGGTGCTCACGCGCGACGGGCAGCAGAGCGGGTCGGTGCTCGCGTAGCGGGAGAAGGGCACCACGATCCCGTCGGCGGACCACATCTGTGGGACCTGGGCCATGCCGTCTGACCGGGAGTCCACGGGGCGCGGGGCCAGCGTGCCCGCGAAGCGTCCGCCCACGAAGACGAAGGCCTGGAAGCCCAGCGGCCGGCACATCCCGTCCACTCCCGAGCGACCCAGGACCACCTCGGTCCCCCCGAAGGACTGGGAGGCGCCGATGAGCTTCCAGCCGGCCGCCACGACCGCCCGGTCGCCGTTCGAGACCGGGGCGCGGGCCTGCCCGGCGCACTGCCTGGCGAGGAACGGGTCGGGGTCGAACCTCGGCGCGCGGGGGATCTCCGCGCCCGCCTTGTTCCACTCCGCCAGCGTCGGCCGGTCGAGCCAGTCACCGCCGGCCGGCGCGGCATCGGGCGCCCACGTCACTCCGAGTACAACGAGCGCCGCGAGCGCAGGACTCCCCCGCATGTCTCCCCCTCCCCGGGCTCTCCCCGGTCCCCGATCGACTGTACCGGGCGGAGGAACGGGCGCATCGACCCTCTGGGGGCGGTCCTGGAGTATCCTCGGCGTCGCTGGCCCGTCCGTGACCCCCGCCGACCTCCATCTCGCCGTCGAGGAGCGCATCTTCCGCGCCGTGAACGTGGACGCCGGCCCGTGGGTCGACGCCCTGGCGCGAGCCCTCTCCACCCCGGCCTTCGGCGCGTCGGTGGCGGTCCTGCTCGCGGCCGGCCTGCTCCTCCGGCGCCAGGGGGAGCGACTGGCCTGGGTCCTGGCCCTCGCAGCCGCGCTGGCCCTCACCGACGGGCTCGGCTCGCAGGTGCTCCGCCCGCTCCTGCCCCGGGCCCGGCCGGTCTATGCCCTGCAGGAGGGAACGGTCCGGTTCCTGTCGCCGGCGGCCAACGTGGGGTCCATCCCCAGCCTCCACGTCGCGAACTTCTTCGCCATGGCGGCGGTGGGATCGGCGGGCCTGCCGGCCCTGGCCCCGCTCCTCTTCGCCCTGGCCGTGGGGATGGCCTGGAGCCGCATGTACGTGGGCGTCCACTGGCCCGGCGACGTCGTCATCGGTGCGGCCTGGGGAACCCTGTGGGGCTGGGCGTGCATCGGGGTGCTTCGGGTACTGCTGGCGCGGCGCCTCCGGGCACGCCGCGGTCAGTGAACCCGGCGCTCGACGCTGCCGTTGGCGCGGACGGCCACCGCGAACGGGACCACGGCGACGCCGTACTTCCGCGCCAGGTCGGGCCGCCTGGACACGTCCACCAGCACCGGGTCCTGGCCGGAGGCGGACAGGCGGGTGGAGAGCTCCTGGCAGTCGGCGCAGAGCGGGTGGGTGAACTGGACCACCGACTCCCGGCCAGGGGTGCCGCCCACCTCGGCCAGGTCGAGATGCCCCGGGGTCCCTCCCCGGACTCCCCGCAGGAAGGCCCAGGCCCGGTAGAGCGTGCAGCCCGCGCAGAATCCGGTGCTGGCGGCGAGCAGGGCCAGCGCGGCCACCACGCCGGCCAGCACGTTGCCCGCGGCGTGCAGGCCCGCCAGGTGCAGCAGCGTGGAGGACCACAGGAAGGCCGCCCCGACCTGGTTGGCGAACTTCACGGGACGGGCGTCCTCGACGGGCCCCTCGCCCAGGACCGGCTGGACGAGCCCGAAGTAGAGCCGGCAGGCGAGGCACCAGCGCCGGCCCAGGAGGAGGCCGGTGGAGATCTGGACGGCCGCCAGGGCGACGAGCGGCCAGGCACCGGTGAGGAGCGCGGAGAGCGCCAGGACTCCGGTGAGGAGCTGGTTCAGCCGCGGGGCCCGCTCGTCGATCACGGCGAGGTCGCGGTAGGGATCGGCGGTCCGGAACGGATGGGTCGACATGGCTTCCGTTATAGCGGATACCGGATCGGGGCGCCACCCCATCGGTCCGGCCGGACCGGAGGCCTACACGTCCGGCGCCGCGGCCGAGGCGGCCAGCTCCGGCGAGCCGCGGCGGGCGGGAAGGACCAGGTTCAGGATCACGCCCACGTAGGTGGCGAGCGACATCTCGCCGATCTCCACCGGACCGAGGTGGATCTTGGCGCCGCCGATCCCGATGACCAGGATCACCGAGGCGATGATCAGGTTGCGGGTCTCGGAGAAGTCGACCCGGGCGTCCACCAGCATGCGCACCCCCGCCGAGGCGATGATCCCGAAGAGCAGGATGCAGATGCCGCCCATGACCTGGGTGGGGATGCTGCGGATGAGCGCCCCGATGGGCGGGAAGAACGACATGGCGATGGCGATGACCGCGGCGCCGCCGATGACCCAGACGCTGAAGACGCGGGTGATGGCCATGACGCCGATGTTCTCCCCGTAGGTGGTGTTGGGAGGGCCGCCCAGCAGGCCGGACACCGCGGTGGCCACCCCGTCGCCGGCCAGCGACCGGTGGAGCCCCGGGTCCTTCACCAGCTTCACGCCCACCACGTTCTCGGTGACGATGAGGTGGCCGATGTGCTCGGTGATGACCACCAGCGAGATGGGGGCGAGGGTCAGGATGGCGCCCCACTGGAACCTGGGCAGCGTGAAGTGCGGGACCGCCATGGCCTTGGCGGCGGCCACGCCGGACAGGTCGACCTGGCCGGCCAGGAACGCCACCAGGTAGCCGCCCACGATGCCGATGAGGATGGGGATGACTCCCAGGAACCCCTTGAGGAACACGGCCGCCAGGATGGCGATGGCGAGCGCCACCAGCGCGACCCGGAAGTACTCGGGGTGGTAGGTGCCGGTGCCGCCCTGCATGGCCATGACGTTCACCGCCACGCCGGCCAGCCCGAGCCCGATGACCATGACCACCGGGCCGATGACCACGGGCGGGAGCAGCTTGTCCACCCAGCCCGTCCCGAACTTGCCGATGGCCGCGGCCACCACGATGTAGATGACGCCCACCGTGACGCAGCCGCCCATGGCGATGGCCACCCGCTCGTCGGGGGCGATCTGCCCCGGCTTCACGGCCAGGATGCCGGAGAGCGCGGCGATGAAGGCGAAGGACGATCCCAGGTAGGCCGGGATGCGCCCCTTGGTGATGACGATGTAGAGGAGCGTGCCGACGCCGCTCGTGAAGAGCGTGACCGAGGTGTCGAGCCCGACCAGGAAGGGAACGAGGACGGTGGCGCCGAACATGGCGAAGAGGTGCTGGAGCGAGAGGGGCAGCGCCTGGAGAAGCGGGAGCCGCTCGGTGATGCCCACGGTGCGAGGTGCCAAGAGTCCTCCGGTCGGTGGATGGCGAGCAGGACCGCGAGGACGCGCCGGGACCGCCCGGTGCGCCCCCGCGTCAGGCCGCGATCAGTGGATGTTCCACTGCACCATCATCTGAGGTGCCGACACGGTGTGGCGGTCGAAGCCGTCGAAGACGTAGGAGTGCAGGTACCACTCCATGCCGGCGAAGAGCGTGTTGCTCTTGCCGCCGAACGGCGCCAGGACGTCGACGACGAGCTGGGGCTGGAACATCACGTCCACGCCGCCGGTGTTGTAGCGGTACATGTCCAGGAACCCGGTGAAGAGGAAGGGCACCGGGCCGATCTGGAAGGGGACCGTCCAGAAGGGGCTGAACTGCCAGGTGTGGGTGTAGATCGTGCCGCCCGCGCCGGGGAAGATCCACAGCGCGCTGTACCGGTAGTAGAGGTTCACCCCGACGTAGATGTTGAAGGGGAGGAACAGGTCGGCACCCGCGCCGGCCAGGTAGGCGACGAAGTTGTTCCCGACGTTGATCTCGAAGGCCGGGCCCCAGTTGCCGATGACGCCCAGCACCGGGTCCTTCTGGCCGATCATCTTGTTGATGAAGAGGCGGGGGTGCCACTCGGCGTAGAGCTTGGCGTTGCCGGCCGACACGTTGCCCGGGAGGAACGGGTCCACGAAGTCGCCCTGGTACATGTCGACGAAGGCGAAGCTGTCGCCGTACTTGAACTGCGTGTAGTTGTTGAGCGTCAGCGTGAACATGCTCTGGGTCTTCGTGAAGTACCCGAGCTGGGCGTCGGAGAAGCCACCGCCCCAGAGCAGCTGCACGTTCGTGGTCGTGAAGAAGGACTCCTCCTTGGGCGGAGGGGGCGCCTCGGCACGGGCCGGCGCTGCGATGGCGAGCGAGAGAAGAGCGGCGAGAAGCGGCAGCTTCCTGCGGAGGTACGGCGAGTTCATGTGGTGTGATCCCTCTGGTGGGTGAAGAGAAGCGACGCAACCTAGATCTTCCGTCTGACGTTGTCATCCACGAAGGAGGAGCCCGATCGTGGTAATCCTCCGGCGGAGGCCCCCCTTGAACGTCGTCTTCCTATCCCCCCACTTCCCCCTCAACTTCTGGCACTTCGTGGTCGCCCTCCGCGACGCCGGGGCGAACCCGCTCGCCCTGGCCGACGAGCCCTGGGAGCGGCTGCGCCCCGGGCTCCAGGGAGCCCTGGCCGAGTACTACCGGGTCCCGGACATGCACCGGTACGACGACCTGGTGCGCGGGCTGGGATTCCTCACCTTCCGCCACGGCAAGATCGACCGGATCGACTCCATGAGCGAGTACTGGCTCTCGACCGAGGCCCGGCTGCGGGAGGACTTCAACGTCCCCGGGCTCCGGCCCGCCGACCTGGCGGTGATCCAGCGCAAGACCGGGATGAAGGGGCTCTTCGCCAGGGCGGGGATTCCCGCCGCGCCCGCCCACCTGGTCCGCGAGCCCGAGGCGGCCCGCGCCTTCGTGGCCCGGGTCGGGTATCCGCTGGTGGCCAAGCCGGACGTGGGAGTGGGGGCCTCCCGCACCTGGAAGCTCCACGCCGCGTCCGACCTGGAATCCTTCCTGGGATCGCGCCCGGCGGTCGACTACGTCCTGGAGGGGTTCGTCGAGGGGGACATCGTCACCTACGACGGCCTCGCCGACCGGGACGGCCGCGTGGTCTTCGACGCCTCGCTCCGCTACAGCCGCGGGATCATGGAGGTGGTCAACGAGGACACCGACGTCTGGTACCACGCCTCGCGCGAGATCGAGCCCGACCTGGCCGACGCCGGCCGGCGCCTGGTCCGCGCCTTCGACATCCGGGAGCGCTTCTTCCACATCGAGTTCTTCCGCCGGAAGGACGGATCGCTCGTCGCACTCGAGGTGAATATGCGGCCGCCCGGCGGGATGACCGTCGACATGTGGAACTACCAGAACGACGCCGACCTCTACCGGGCCTGGGCCGAGCTGCTCGTGCACGGCAACGTGGCCCAGAGGTTCGAGCGCCCCTGGTGCGTGGCCTACGTGGGGCGGAAGGACCGCTACCGCTACGCGCTCCCGCTCGAGGAGGTGCTGGCGCGCCACGCGGGACTGCTGGTGCACCACGAGCCGGTGAACGACGTCTTCAGCGCCGCCATCGGGAACTACGGCTTCATCCTCCGCTCGCCGCACCTCGAGGATCTCGAGCAGGCGGCCGCCGACATCCAGGCCAAGGTCTAGGGAGAGGCAGGGCATGCAAGGGGAGCGACACCGCTGGCACAGTCCGGCGCTCGGCCAGGAGATGGAGTTCGAGGTCTTTGGACATGCCGGCCGCCCCGTGCTGGCCTTCCCGTCCCAGGACGGGCGCATGGGCGACTTCGCCGGGTTCGGCATGGTCGACGCGTGCGGCGAGATCCTGGAGGCCGGGCGGATGCGCCTCGTGGCCGTGGACGGGATCGACTGGCAGAGCTGGACCAACGCCGCCGTCGCCCCCGCCGAGCGGGCCCGGCGCCACCTCGACTACGACCGCTACGTGCTGGACGAGCTCGTGCCCTTCGTCCGCAAGGCCACCGGGCGCGGGACGATGTGGGTCACCGGCTGCAGCATGGGGGCCTTCCACGCCTCCAACTTCTTCTTCCGGCGCCCGGACGCCTTCGACGGGGTGATCGGGCTCTCCGGGCTCTACTCGGCCGCGAGCTTCGTCAACGGACAGTGGGACGACGCCACCTACTTCAACAGCCCGCTCCAGTACCTTCCCGGCCTCGCCGATCCGACCTACCTGGACCGCTACCGGCGCTCCGCCATCGCCTTCGGCGTGGGGCAGGGGAGGTGGGAGGAGGACTGCCTGGCCGACACCCGGGCGCTGGAGGCCATCCTGCGCGAGAAGGGCATCCCGGCCTGGTTCGACTACTGGGGGGCCGACGTGGACCACGAGTGGACGTGGTGGCGGAGGATGCTGCCCTACTTCCTCGATCGGCTGGGCGTGTAGGCGCCCGGTGCACTACCCCGCCGCCGGCTTGGCGCGCGGCTCGTAGACCGCTGCCAGCCGCGGCCCCAGGAAGGCGATCACCGCGTCGCGTTTCACCTTGAGTGTTGGGGTGACGATGGAGGGGTGGTCGGCCGGGGAGCCGGGGATGACGAGCAGCTTGTGGGGCTTCTCGTAGTCGCTGAAGGCCTGGAGCGTGGAGCGCACCAGGGGCAGGAGGGCCTCGGCGGCGTCGCGTCCCTCGGCGGCGAGCCGGGCCAGGAACTCCGGGGCGACGAAGACCGCCGCCGAGACGAAGGGACGCCCCTCGCCGAGGAGGACCGCGCCCTGGAACGGGGGGGTTCCGGCGATGGCCTGCTCGAGCGGCTCGGGGGCGAGCTTCTTTCCCGTGGAGAGGACGAGCAGGTTCTTCTTTCGCCCCTCCACCCGCAGGAATCCCTCCTCGTCGATGCGGGCCCGGTCCCCGGTGCGGTAGAAGCCGTCGGCGGTGAAGGCGCCCTCGGCGTCCTCGGGCTCGAGGTAGCCGGAGAAGAGCAGGGGCCCGCGCAGGAGGAGCTCGCCGTCGTCGTCGAAGCGGACCTCGTGGTCGGGAGTGAGGATGCCGGCCGACCCGGCACGCCGCACCCCGTCGTGGACGTTGGCCGAGACCATGCCGGCGGTCTCGGTCATCCCGTAGAGCTCGACGCAGGGAATCCCGAGCCCCTCCAGGAAGCGGAAGAGCGCCGGGGACGCGGGCGCGCCGCCGGAGAAGAGCGCACGCATGTTGCCGCCGAGCTTCTCCCGGAGCGGGGCACCCACCAGCCGGTCGGCCACCCGGGTGAGGATCCGGTCGCCCGGTGTCCGGCTCCCCTCCACGCGAACCCGCACGCCGGCCGCCAGGGCGGCCCGGGCCAGGCGGCGCAGGGGGGAGGGAAGGGAGTCGATCTTCGTCTCCACGCCCGAGCGGAACCGTTCGTAGATGAGCGGCACCGAGAAGGCGTAGGTCGGGCCGAACGAGAAGGACCGCTCGATGTCCTCGCGCCGCAGCACGAGGAGCAGCGCATGCCCCTGGGCCAGCGCCAGGAAGAACTGGTCGTGGCCGGCCACGTGCGCGAAGGGCAGGAAGTGGACGCCCAGGTCGCCCGGTCCCGTGCCCACCGAGGAATTGCCGGCGTCGATGGCGTGGACGAGGGAGCGCTGCGGGAGGCGAACGCCCTTGGGGCGCCCGGTGGTGCCGCTGGTGAAGATCATGAGGAACGGGTCCTCGGGCCCCACCGCGTCGACCAGCGCATTCCAGGCCGCGTCGTCGAGCGTCGGGGCCTCCTCGCCCGACACCTGGGCGGCGGTGAGGAGCCGTACCCCCGGCGGCACGGCATCCGCCGCCAGCGGCCTCTCGCTCACCACCGCCTCGAGCCCGCCTGCACGGAGCTCCCCGGCCGAGGGCGCGAGCTTCTCCCACTGGGCCGGCCCGGAGACGAAGGCCACCCTGGGCTTCACCCGAAGTGCAATGGCGCGGGCCGGCTCCCCGTCCAGGCTGGCGAAGAGCGCGGCCGGCTCGGCGCGCAGGGCCTGGGCGCCGATCGCCACCTCCTGCCAGGCCGGCGAGTTCTCGGCCAGCATGAGCACCCGGTCGCCGGCGCGGAGACCCGCGCGCGCGAGCGAGGCTGCCGCCCGGCGCACGCCCCGCTCGAAGGCGGCGAAGGTGACGTCGCGCGGGGGGCCGGTCGCGGTCGGACGGGTCGAGGACGCGCAGGAAGGGGGCGTCGGGGCGGCGGCGTGCGGTGCCGCGCAGCAGGGCCAGGATGGTGCGATCGGGGAACCGCTGGAGCGTGAGCTTGGTCATTTGGAGGAGAGATTGGGAGGATACCCGGGCGCTGTCACCGGTGCGTCACCACAACCCTCCTGGGCGCGAGACGCGGTGGAACGGCGACCCGGCCGGGACTAGACTGCCGCACCGATGGACCCCGAGGGAATCGCCTACGGACCCAGGGAGTGCGGCAGCTGCCGCTGGTGGCGTCCCATCCTCGAGGACGCGCGGGGACCCATCGGTCCCTGTCGCTACGGGGCCAGGACCGGCGACTTTCCGGGGACCGCGCCGGCCTGCGAGCAGTACCTGGGGCGGGACCGCACCATCCCCGCGCCCGCGCCCCCGCGCGAGACCCGGCGCTCGCCGGCCGCGCGCCCTCCCACCGTCCACCGTGCCCCACTTCCCCCGCTTCCCGAGGAGATCCTCGCCATGACGCGTGAAGAGTTCGCCCAGGCCATCCGCGACGCCCTCCGGGAGGACGCCCCCGAGGTGCCCCTCGCGCCCAAGTGGGAGGGGGGCTCCATCCTGGTGAAGCCCGGCGACCCGTCCCTGCAGGCGAAGGAGCTGCCGCTCGACGCCCTCTTCCACAAGGTCGTCATGGTCCGCGACCGGCTGCGCGTGCTCGAGCAGAAGGTGAACGCGCACCCCAAGCTCTCCGACGCCGAGAAGGTGGAGATGCAGGGCTACGTCACGAGGTGTTATGGGAGCCTGACCAGCTTCAACCTGCTCTTCCGCGACGAGAGGGACAAGTTCGTCGGGGACAAGGCGGGGTAGTCCCAGGCCCAAGGAGACCCACATGCGTCCGTTCCCAGTGCTCGTCCCCCTCGCCCTCGCCGCCCTCGCCCTCCCCGCCCTGGCCGCCGAGCCCGAGGCCCCCTTCGTCTCCACCGGCGAGGTCGTCTACCGCACGAGCGCCGCCTACGATGCGACGAGGGTGCGTGGCCCCAACGTCAACATGGCGGTGACGAAGGACGGGCACTGGGGCGGGAACCTCCTCACCAAGGACGTCATGCTGAAGGTCGCCCCGGACCGGATCAGCGGGGCCGGGGTGAACCTGGTCGTCAAGCAGGATGCGGCCAGCCTCTCGGTGGAGGGGATGATCTCGGGCATCCGCGTGCGCGTGAAGGCGACCGCGACCACCTTCGTGGGCCGGGTGGGCGACCGGCAGGTCGAGTGCGGCCGGGAAGCGGACGGCTACTGCTACATGAGCGGCGGACGCACCACCTCGATGCACTTCAAGGGCACGGCGAACCGGTGGCCCGACGCCCCGATGCCGCAGTGGATCTTCGCGGTCATCGGGGCGATCTGAGTCGGCGTCGCCGTCGCCCCGGTGGTGAAGACGATCTTCTTCGACCTCTTCCTCTTCGCCACCGGCTACAAGGTCGGCCCCCAGTTCTTCCGCGGCCTGAAGCAGGACGCCCTGCCGCAGCTCGCCCTCACCGTGGTCATCTGCGTCACGTCGCTGCTGACCGCGGTCGGACTGTCGCGGCTCCTCGGCTACGACGTCGGCACCGCGGCCGGCCTGCTGGCCGGCGCCTTCTCCGAGTCCACGGTCATCGGGACCGCCAGCGAGGCCATCCAGCGGCTCGCGCTGCCGGACGCCGAGAAGGCCCGCCTCGTGAACAACATCCCGGTCGCCTACGCGGTCACCTACCTGGTCGGCACCACCGCCGTGGTCTGGTTCCTCTCCGCGCTGGCGCCGCGCCTGCTGCGCATCGACCTGCGGCGGCGAGCCGCCGGCTCGGAGACCGCGCTGTCCGGGCAGGCCGGAGCAGGCGGCCGGCGTCCGCTCGGCCTACGCAGGCCTGGGTACTGCGCGCCTTCCGCGTCGAGGGGCCGCACTGGGCGGGGCGGACCGTCGCGCAGGTCGAGCAGGCCATCCCCGGCGCCCGCCTCTTCGTGCAGCGGCTCCGCCAGGCACGGGAAGCTGGTCGATCCGGCTCCCGAGCATCCTGGTCCGGGCCGGCGACACGTCGTGGCCCTGCTGGTCCGGCGCGAGCGTGCTCCTCCAGTCGCTGGCCGGCGTCGGCCCCGAGATCGAGGACCCGAGCTGCTCGACTTCCCGATGGCGACCCTGGACGCGGTGGTCACCGCGCAAGGATGCTGCCGGGAAGACGCTGGCGGAGCTCGCCGCGCTGCACGGCCGGGGCGTGGTGCTGCGCCGGCTCGTTCGCGCGGGCTTCGAGATGCCCTTCGAGCCGGGCACGGTCGGTGCACCGGGGCGACCTGCTCCAGCTCGCCGGCCACGAGCGGGACGTGGAACGGGCCGGCCAGCGCCCTCGGCTACCTGGACCGCACCTCGCCCGGCCACCGACGTGCGTCTTCGTCGGCGTCGGCATCGTCGTCGGCGGGCTCCTCGGGCCTCCTCTCGGTGAAGGTCGGCGGGGTGGCGCATCACCCTCACCGACCAGCGGCGGCGCGCTGGTCATGGGGCTGGTCTTCGGCTGGCTCCGCTCCACCCGCCCCGCCGTCGGGCTACATCCCCGACGGCCGCCCTCTGGGTCTTCGACAACGTCGGGCTCGCCGGCCTTCATCGGCGCCGTGGGGCTGACCGCCGGCCCGAGCTTCGTGGCCGGCGTTCGCCAGACCGGCTTCGGCCTGGTGGCCGCCGGGGTGGTCGCGGCGATCCTTCCCCAGGCCGGTCGGCCTCGCTGGTCGGCGGCTCGTGCTGAAGATCGACCCGGTCATCCTGCTGGGCGCCTGCGCCGGCGCCGGCACCTCCACCGCCGGCGCTGAAGGCCATCCAGGACGCCGCCGGGAGCAAGGTGCCGGTGCTCGGCTACACCGTCCCCTACGCGGTGGGGAACATCCTCCTCACCGCGTGGGGACCGGTGATCGTCGCGCTGATGACCTGACCGCGGCGGCCGTGCGCCGCCGCGGCCGGCCGCTCGCCGGCTACTTCCAGAAGTCGAGGCTCGTGAAGCTGTACTTCACCGAGACCTGGAGCCGGATGTCGGTGCCGGTGGCGCCGCCCTTGTCGGTGCGCTTGCCCCAGAGCAGCTCCGGCCCGGCCATGAAGTTCCGGAACCGGCGTCACCAGCAGGTTGACCGAGGCGTACTGGCCGGTCTTGAAGGCGCTCGGGCCCTGGAGGCGCGGTGTTGTCCATCATGGTGCGTGCTGTAGCCGACGGAGCTGCTGAAGAGCTTGCTCCAGGAGACGTCGACGTAGGCGATCATCCCCAGCAGCGGCACCGCCTCGGCGTTCGGGTCGGCGAGCGTGCCCCCGAAGGCGAGGTCGGTCCCGCCGTCGTTCATGTAGTAGGAGATCCCCTTGCCCCCAGCACCGCCACGCAGGAGCTTCAGCCTGTCCGGGATGAGCTTGACCTGGGAGCTGGCGTCGAGGCCGTAGCCGATGGCGTTGTCCTTGGTCTGCCGACCGCCGCGCCCGGCGTGTCGTAGCCGAGCCAGCGCAGGATGCCGGCGACCTGGAGGTAGCCCCAGTCCGCCGGCGAGCCGGTACTGGGCGGTCAGGTCGGGGAGCTGGCTGAGCGCGGCGCGAGGGTTGCCGGCCGGACCGCCCGTGGGATCGAGGTCGGTGGCGGGGCGCTCCAGGGCGACGGCGAAGGTGTGCTCGCCGGTGAACGGCGTGTAGCGCACCTGGACGTTCCGGTAGAAGAACATGCCGGCCGGGCCCCAGTAGTCGATGATGTTGGGCCAGAAGTCGGCGTCCATGAAGAGGCTGGCGGTGAGGCCGCCGAGCACCGGGCCCCACTCGCCGTAGGCGTGGCGCAGGCGGACGTCGTTCTGGCCGCCGGCGTCCGGACGTCGCCCTCGCCGAGTCCGAAGAAGTCGAACTCGATGCGGGTCGTGAGCAGGTCGTCTGCCACCGGCAGGGACGAGCCCTGCACGCCGAGCCGGCTCTGGCGCACGCTGAAGACGGTCTCGCCGTTCGCGCCGTACGGCCCCTCGGCGGTGGGGATGCGGGTGGGGCGCAGGGTGGCGTTCCAGTCCGGGCGGACCCGCTTGAAGTCCTGGATGAGGTCGACCTGGGCGAAGCCGTAGACCTCGAAGGTGGGCTTGCGCACGACCTCCTGGGCGCCGGCGCCGGGGCCGGGGAGCAGCGTCAGCCGCGGCGAGCGGCGCGACAGCAGGATGGTTCTCGTTCATGGGCGTCCCCTAGTACTCGTCGAAGTACTTCTGGATCTGCGCTTGACGTCCTTCGTCTTGGTGAGCGCCTGCTGCAGCAGCACGCGCGCCTTGGGCGGGTTCAGCTCCATGGCCGCCACGAAGCCGAGCTTGTCGTCGTCGAGCTCGACGTTGCGGGCCACCGTGCCGGAGCCGACCCGGGAGCTGCGCACCACCACCACGCCCTTCTTGGCGGCGGCGGCCAGCGCCTCGATGAGCGGGTCGGTGCCGTTCCCGTCGCCGACGCCGGCCAGCACGATCCCCTTCGCCCCGGCGGCCACCGCGGCGTCCACGAGCTCGGGGCCGACGTTGGCGTGGGCGTAGACGATGAAGACCTTGGGGAGCGCGTCGGGCACGTTGCCGGCGAAGGCGCTGCCGCTGGTGTGCTTCGGCACCGGCGGCGAGTAGAAGCTGGCCTTGCCGAAGAGCACGATGCCGGCGCGCCCCCGGTTGGGCGAGGCGAAGGTCTGCAGCGAGGTGGTGTTGGTCTTGGTGGCCTCGCGCGCGTAGTGGATGTCGTCGTTCAGCACGCAGAGCACGCCGCGGCCGCGGGCCGCCGGGTCGACGGCGACGGCGGTGCCGTTGTAGAGGTTCATCGGGCCGTCGGCGGAGATGGCGGTGGCCGGCCGCATCGACCCGACCAGCACCACCGGCTTGTCGCCCTTCACCACCAGGTCGAGGAAGTAGCCGGTCTCCTCCTGGGTGTCGGTGCCGTGGGTGATGACGATCCCGTCCACGGCCGGGCTCCGTCTGCAGCTCGTTCACCCGGCGCGCCAGCTTGATCCAGACCGCGTCGTTCATGTCCTGGCTGCCGATGCTGGCGATCTGCTCGCCCTTCACGACGGCGACCTTCTCCATCCCGGGGACCGCCTGGATGAGCGACTCCACCGAGAAGCTGCCGGACTTGTAGCCGGCCTCGCCCGGCCTTGGGCTGGGCGCCGGCGATGGTGCCGCCGGTGGCCAGGATCGTCACGGTCGGCTTCGCCGGCGCCAGCTTCTGGGCGGCCTGGGCCAGGCCGGCGAGGGGCAGGCGCGGCCGCCAGGGCCGCCGACGAGCAGGGTGCCGGCTCCAGGTTCGCATCGCGTCGTCATGACGCGTTCTCCTTCTCGTGTCCGTGTTCCTTGAACCAGACGTCCTCGCGCTGCTTCTCCTTGGAGCCCGGCGATGCCGGGCCTGGTCATCTCGAACGGGTCGAGGATGGCGTCGAGCTGCTCCTTCGTGAGCACCTTGTCGCGCAGGATCAGCTCCCGCACCGGCTTGCCGGTCAGGTTGGCCTCGCGGGCGATGCGCGCCGCCGTCTCGTAGCCCGACGTGCGGGTTGATGGCGGTGATGACGCCCACGCTGTCGTCCACGTAGGCCTTCATCCGCTCGGCGTTGGCGGTGAGCCCCTCCACCAGGAACTTCCGGAAGACCACGAAGACGTTGGTCATGATGCCGATGGACTGGAGCAGGTTGAAGACCAGCACCGGCTCCATGACGTTGAGCTCGAACTGGCCGGCCTCGGAGGCGAGGCAGATGGTGTGGTCGTTGCCGATGACCTGGAAGGCCACCTGGTTCACCACCTCGGCCATGACCGGGTTCACCTTGCCCGGCATGATCGACGAGCCGGGCTGGCGGGCCGGCAGGTTGAGCTCGAAGAGGCCGCAGCGGGGGCCGGAGGCCATGAGCCGCAGGTCGTTGGCGATCTTGGAGAGGTTCATCATGCAGACCTTGAGCGCCGCCGAGACCTCCGTGTAGCAGTCGGTGTTCTGGGTGGCGTCGACCAGGTCCTCGGCGGTCTTCATGGGGAAGCCGCTGAACTCGGCCAGGTACTTCACGACCGCGACGATGTAGTCGGGGTCGGCGTTCAGGCCGGTGCCGACCGCGGTGGCGCCCATGTTCACCTCGAGCAGCTGCTTCCCGACCAGCTTGATCCGCTCGAGGTCGCGCCCGATGACGCGCCGGTAGGCGCCGAACTCCTGGCCGAGCCGGATGGGCACGGCGTCCTGCAGGTGGGTGCGCCCCATCTTGATGATGCCGTGGAACTCCTTCTCCTTGGCGGCGAAGGCGTCGTGGAGCCGCTGCAGCTCCTGCCACCAGGGACCGGCCCAGGTCGAGCGCCGCGATGTGGACGCCGGTGGGGAAGGCGTCGTTGGTCGACTGCGCCATGTTGACGTGGGAGTTGGGGCTGATGACCTTGTAGTTCCCCTTCGGCTCCCCGAGGAGCTCCAGCGCCCGGTTGGCGATCACCTCGTTGGCGTTCATGTTGATCGAGGTGCCGGCGCCTCCCTGGATGGGATCGACGATGAACTGCGCGTTCAGCTTGCCGGCGATGACGTCGTCGGCCGCCCCTGGCGATGGCGTCGGCGATCTTCGCGTCGAGGTGGCCGGTGTCGCGGTTGGCGAGCGCCGCGGCCTTCTTGACGATGGCCATGGCCCGGATGAGCGCCGGGTGCAGGGGCAGGCCGGTGATGGGGAAGTTCTCGGCGCCCCGCAGCGTCTGGACGCCGTAGTAGGCGTCGGCCGGGGACCTCGCGGTCGCCGAGGAAGTCGTGCTCGATGCGGAACGGATTCGATGCCATGTGCGTCTCCTTGGGGGCCTCGCCTAGGCGAGGAACAGGCGTGCGAGCAGGAGCCCGACCGTCACCGAGACCACGGAGGCGGCGAGCCCGGGAAGCATGAAGCTGTGGTTCAGGAGCCACTTCCCGATGCGGGTGGTGCCGGTGCGGTCGAAGTTGATGGCGGCCACCAGCGTGGGGTAGTTGGGCAGGAAGAAGTAGCCGTTCACCGACGGGAACATGCCCGCCAGCGCCCAGCCGGGCATCCCCACGGTGATGCCGAGCGGCATCAGGGTGCGGACGGTGGCGGCCTGGCTGTAGAGCAGGATCGACATCACGAAGAGGGCGATGGCGAAGGTCCAGGGCGCTCCCTGGACCATGGCCGTGAGCGGCCCCTGGACCGTCGCCTGGTTGGCCCGGAAGAAGGTGTCGCCCATCCAGGCCACGCCGAAGATGGCGATCACCGCCTGCATGCCGGCCCGGAAGACCGATCCGTGGGCCACCTTCTCCGGCTTCGCCCCGCAGACGATGACCATGAGCGCCGCGATCGAGAGCATCAGCATCTCGATGGCGTCGGCCATCTCCATCTGCACCTCGAGCCCCTTCGCGTCGAAGGTGGGTCGCAGGGAGGGGATCGATCCGAAGAGGACGATGGCGAGGGCGCCGGCGACGAAGAGGACCACCGAGAGCTTGGCCCTCCAGGTCGCGGGGGGCCGGGCCTCCGTGGCGGGGGCCTCGACCTCGCCCGCGGCCAGCCGGCGCTGGTACTCGGGGTCCTCGTCGAGGTCCTTGCCCAGCCGGCTCGCCACCAGCGCGCCGGCGAGGACGCCGGCGAGCGTGGCCGGGATGCACACGGCCATCAGGCCGCCGAGCGTGATGCCCGCGCCGGAGACCAGGAGGAGCAGGGCCACCGTGGCGGCCGAGATGGGGCTCGCGGTGATGGCCTGCTGGGAGGCGATCACCGAGATGGAGAGGGGTCTCTCCGGGCGCACCCCCGCCTGCCGGGAGACCTCGGCGATGACCGGGAGGATGGCGTAGGCGACGTGCCCGGTGCCGGCGAAGAGGGTGAAGACGTAGGCCACCAGCGGAGCCACGAAGGTGATCGCCGGCGGGTGGCGTCGGAGCGCCTTCTCGGCCAGGTCGACGAGGTAGTCCATGCCGCCGGCGGCCTGCAGGGTGCCCGCCGCGGTCACCACCGCCGCGATCATCAGCATGACCTCGATCGGGGGATCGGAGGGGAGGTCCCCGAGGAGGAAGGAGAGGATGGCGACCCCCAGGCCGCCCATCATTCCCAGGCCGAGGCCGCCGTAGCGGGCCCCGATCACGATCATCGCCAGGACGACGGCGAGCTCGACCCAGAACATGGCCCCCTCCGGACGGGAAGCCTACGGCTTCGACGCAGAGGCGTACAGGGAGAACTCGGGCCGACCCGAGTGGGACCCGGACCGGTCCCCAGGGTCCGCTGGCCCGTGCGGGTACCTCACGCACCGTGATACAGAATCCCGAGGAGACCCGCCCCATGAGCCACGACTCCCCCGCCCCCTACACGGCCGCCGAGGCGCTCGAGCGGCTCCGCGCCGGGAACGCCCGCTTCGTCCGCGGGGAGGCGCGCTTCCCCACCGTGCAGAAGGAGGTCCTCGCGGACGCTGGCGAAGGGACAGCGCCCCTACGCCACCATCCTCGGCTGCAGCGACTCGCGCGTGCCGCCGGAGCTCCTCTTCGACGCCGGCTTCGGCGAGCTCTTCATCGTGCGGCTCGCGGGCAACGTCCTCTCGCCGGAGGTGGCCGGCACGCTTCCAGTACGCCGGCGCTCACCTGCGGACGCCGCTCTTCCTGGTCCTCGGGCACGAGGGCTGCGGCGCGGTCCAGGCGGCCCTGGAGGTGAAGTTCCGCGGCGCGCCGCGAGCGAAGCCGGATCGAGGCGCTGCTCCAGAACCTCCTGCCGGGGCTCGAGGGGATCGACCCCGCGGCGTCGCCCGAGGAGCAGCTCCGCGCCGGCGTGGAGGCCGAACGTGCGCTGGACGATGCGCCAGATCATGGAGACGCCGGAGGCCCGGGCCCGGCAGGCCGAGGGCGTGCTGCAGCTCGCCGGCGCGGTGGCGGACATCGCCACCGGGCCGGTCCGCTTCCTGGAGCCCTAGGATCCCTTCGGGGGAGCATCCGGCCGGAACCGTCTGCGCGCCGGGGCGTCCGGCACCTTCTCGTGCCAGCCGCCCCCCAGCGCCTTGTAGAGCTGGATCATGGCGACCAGCTGGTCCCGGTTGGTCTGGGCCAGCGTCGAGCTCCGAGTTGAAGAGCGACCGCTGTGCGTCGAGCACCTCGAGGTAGTTCGACACGCCGCCGTCGTAGCGCAGCCGCGCCAGGTGCTCGGCGTTCTTCGCCGCGACGACCTGGATCTCCGCCTGGACGGCGACCTCGCCGAGCTTGCGCACGCTCACCGCGGCGTCGCTCACCTCGCGCCACGCCGTGATGACCTGCTGCCGGTAGCAGCGCCACGTTCTCGTCGAGGACGGCCCAGGCCGCCTCCTCCTGGGAGGCGAGCCGTCCGCCCTCGAAGATGGGGGCGACCAGGCCGGCGCCGACGCTCCAGAGGAGTCCCTCGGGGCTGAAGGTGGTCGCGAGCGAGGGCCCGGCCAGGCCGATGACGCCCTCGAGCGAGAGCTTGGGGAGCCGGTTGGCGACGGCCACGCCCACGTTGCTCGTCGCCGCCATGGCCCGGCTCTCGGCGCGGCGGATGTCGGGGCGCCGCTCGAGAAGAGCCGCCGGCACGCCCATGGGGAGCACGGGCGCGACCTGCTGGACCGGCGCCTTGGCCCGAGGAATGGGCCCGGGCGGCCGGCCCAGGAGGACCGCCATCTGGCTCTCCTTCAGCGCGATGAGCCGCTCGGTGGCCGGGATGGCGGCGGCGGTCACGGCCAGGTCGGCCCGGGCCTGGTTCACCTCCAGGTCGTTGCCCACGCCGCCCTGCGAGCGCTTGGTGAAGAGGTCGAGGGTGCCCTGGCGGGTGACGGTGTTCCGCTGCGCCACCTCCAGCTCGACGTCGAGCTCCATGAGCTCGGCGTAGGTCTGGGCCACGTCGGCGACCAGCGTGAGGACCACGCCGCGCCGGAACTCCTCGGTGGCCATGAGCTCGGCCCGGGCGGCGTCGGTGGCGTTGCGAACGCGCCCCCAGATGTCGAGCTCCCAGGACATGCCCAGGTTCACCGCGAAGGCCCCCGAGGGCCCCTGGCCCGGGACGTAGTTCTTGGCCGACTGCTGGCCGTAGCCGCCGGCGGCGCCGAGCCCGACCTGTGGATAGAAGTCGGCGGCGGCGACGCCCACCTGCGCCCGGAACGCGTCGACGCGCGCCGCGGCCACGCGCAGGTCCTGGTTGCTGCGCAGGGCCTCCTCGATGAGCCCCTGGAGGATCGGGTCCCGGTACATCTCCCACCAGCCGAGGTCGGCGATGGAGGCCGCCTCGGCCGGGCCGAGCGTGTAGCGGAAGGCGTGTCGGGAACCTCCGTCTCGGGGCGCTGGTACTTCGGCCCCACGGCGCAGGCGGAGAAGGCGAGGAGGGAGACGGCGGCGAGGGTTCTCGTCACGGTGTCGCTCCTAGTGGGAGGCGGGGGCGGCCGGGGGGACTTCCCCGGCGGCGGGAACGGGCTTGTGGCGCTTGCCGCCCATCTTCTCGATCATGACGAAGAGCGCCGGGACGAGGAAGACCGCCAGGAAGGTGGCGACGAGCATGCCGGCGAAGACCGCCATGCCCATCACCTTGCGGCTCTCCGCGCCGGCGCCGGCCGCGCGCACCAGCGGGAGCACGCCGAGGATGAAGGCGAAGGCGGTCATGAGGATGGGGCGCAGGCGGAGCTTGGCCGCGTTCGAGGGCGGCCTCCACCGGCTCCATCCCCTTCTCCACGTTCATCTTGGCGAACTCGACGATGAGGATGGCGTTCTTGGCGGCGAGCCCCACCAGCATGATGAGGCCGATCTGGGCGAAGATGTTGTTCACGTAGCTGTCGCTCGTGAAGCGGGCCAGCCACAGCCCCAGGAATGCGCCGAAGGCGGCGAAGGGCGTGCCCAGCAGCACGCTCATCGGCAGCGACCAGCTCTCGTACTGGGCCGCCAGGATGAGGAACACCATGATCATGGCGAAGACGAAGACGATGGCGGCGGTGCCCTCCGCCTTCTTCTCCTGGTACGAGACGTTGGACCACTGGTAGCCCATGTCCTTGGGCAGCACCTCGGCCGCGACCTCCTCGAGCGCCTTCATGGCCTGCGCCGAGCTGTAACCGGGGGCCGGGATGCCCGTCACCTCGGCGGACCGGAAGAGGTTGAAGCGGTTCGTGAACTCGGGGCCGGAGGTGGGGCTCGTGGACAGGAGCGTGTCGAGCGGGATCATGTCGCCCTTCGGCCCGCGGACGTAGAAGAGCCCCAGGTCCTTCACCTTCGTCCGGTACTCCGGCTCGGCCTGCAGGAACACCTTGTAGACGCGCCCGAACCGGTTGAAGTCGTTGATGTAGTTGCCGCCCAGGTACGACCCCATGGTGGTGAGGACGTCGGAGAGCGGGACGCCGAGCTTGAGCACCTTGTCCCGATCCACGTCGGCGAAGATCTGCGGAACGGCTGCACGGTAGATGGAGTTCGCCATGCCGATCTCGGGGCGCTTCTTCACCGCCGCCATGAACTTGCCGAGGTTCTGCGACAGGTACTCGGGCGTGCCGCCGCTCCGGTCCTGGAGCATGAAGGAGAAGCCGGAGCCGGTGCCCAGGCCGGGGATGGGGGGCGGTCCGAAGGCGAAGGCGGTCGCCTCCGGCACCTCTCGGGCGAACTGGGCGTTGAGGGCGCGCATGACCTCGAAGACGCGCTCCTCCTTCGACTTGCGCTCCTCCCAGGGCTTCATGGAGACGAAGAAGAAGCCGGTGTTGGAGGCGTAGGCGCCCGACAGCATGCTGTAGCCGGAGATGGTGGTCGTGTAGGCCACCGCCGGGTGCTTCATCAGGATGGACTCGACCTTCTTCGCCGCCGCGTCGGTGCGCTCGAGGGAGGACGCGTCGGGAAGCTGCAGGGCCGCCAGGAAGTAGCCGTTGTCCTCGTCCGGGATGAACCCGCCGGGGATGCGGCCGGCGATGACGACGGCGAGGACGGCGAAGATCGCCACCAGCACGGCGCTCCGGAAGAGCTTCCGCACCAGGATGGAGGTGATCGACATGTAGCCGCCGGTGAACTTGTCGAAGACCTTGTTGAAGCCGTCGTAGAAGGGCTGCAGGAAGGAGCGCTTCCCCCCCTTGGGCTTGAGCAGGAGCGACGCCAGCGCCGGCGAGAGCGTGAGCGCGTTCACCGCCGAGAACATCACCGAGACCGCGATGGTGATGGCGAACTGCTGGTAGAGCTGGCCGGAGATGCCGCTGATGAAGGCCACCGGCACGAACACGGCCGTGAGCACCAGCGCGATGGCGATGACCGGCCCGGAGACCTCCTTCATGGCCTGGGCGGTCGCCTCCTTGGGCGACATGCCGTGCTCGATGTGGTGCATGACCGCCTCGACCACCACGATGGCGTCGTCGACCACGATGCCGATGGCGAGCACGAGGCCCAGCAGCGACAGCGTGTTCACCGAGAAGCCGAGCAGCGGGAAGATCATGAAGGTGCCGATGAGGGCCACCGGCACGGTGAGCAGCGGGATGAGCGTGGCGCGCCAGTTCTGCAGGAAGACGAAGACCACCAGGATGACGAGCAGCACCGCCTCCAGGAGCGTGTGGAGGATCTCCTCGATGCCGGCGGTGATGGCGAGCGTGGTGTCGAGGGTGATCTGGTGCTTCACGCCGGGTGGGAAGCGCGTGGCCAGCTCGTCGGCGGTCTTCTTCACGGTCTCGGATACGGCCAGCGCGTTCGAGCCGGGCGCCTGGTAGACGGCGATGACGGCGGCGGGCTTCCCGTCGAGCCGGCCCATCGAGTTGTAGAGCACCGAGCCCAGGTCGATCCGGGCCACGTCCCTGAGCCGCACCTGCGAGCCGTCCGGGTTGGAGCGCACCACGATCTGGCCGAACTCCTCCGCGTCGAGGAGGCGCCCCTTGGTGCGGACGACGTAGGTGAACTCGGTGCCCTTCGGGGCAGGCGGGCCGCCGATCTGGCCGGCCGGGAGCAGCACGTTCTGCTGCTTCACGGCGTTGGACAGGTCCGCCACCGTGAGCCCGAGCGTCTTCAGGCGGTCGGGGCGCACCCAGATGCGCATGGCGTAGTCGGAGCCGCCGAACAGGACGATGTCGCCGACGCCGGAGATGCGCTTCAGCTGGTCGTTGATGTTGATGACCGCGTAGTTCGACAGGAAGTTGTTGTCGAAGGCTCCCGACGGGGAGGTGAGCGTCACCAGCATGAGCGGGAAGTTGAGCGACTTCTTGACGGTGACGCCGTAGGTCTTCACGTCCGGCGGCAGGGAGGCCTTGGCCTGCGAGACGCGGTTCTGGACGAGCACGTTCGACATGTCGAGGTCGGCCCCGACCTCGAACGACACCTGCAGGTTGTAGGTGCCGTCGTTGGCGTTCGTCGACTTCATGTAGATCATGTTGTCGACGCCGTTCACCTGCTGCTCGACGGGCGCCGCCACCGACGACTCCACGTCGAGCGCGCTGGCGCCGGTGTAGGTCGTGGTGACCTGGATGAGCGGAGGCGTGATGTCGGGGAACTGGGCGATCGGCAGCCGGGTGATGGCCACCGCGCCCATGATGACCATGACGATGGAGATCACCATCGCCACGATCGGGCGGCGGATGAAGAAGCTGCCCATGACCTACTTCCCTCCGGCCGGCGCGGGGCTCGCGGCGGGCGGCTGCCGCATCGGCCAGCTTCGGGACCACCGTCATCCCGTCGCGCAGCCGCTGGAATCCCTCCACGACCACCCGCTCGCCGCCCTTCAGCCCTTCCTGGATGATCCACTGGCTGCCGACCTTCTGGCCGGGGGTCACCTTGCGCGTCTCGACCTTGTCGCCTTCGCCGACCACGACGACCGTGTAGGTGCCCTGCAACTCCTGCACCGCGCGCTGCGGGACGAGCAGCGCGTTCTTCACCACCTCCGACTCGGCCTTCACCTTGCCGTAGAGCCCGGGGCGGAGCGTCCTCCTGGGGTTGGGGAAGGCGAGGTCCACGCGGAGGGTCCCGGTCTGCGTGTCGACGGCGCGGTCGACGAAGATGAGCTTGCCCGGGTAGGGATGCTGGGTGCCGTCGGAGAGGATGAGGACGGGTGGGCTCTTCGCGGCCTCTGCCTTGGCGTCCCCCACCGAGCGGGCGAACCGGAGGTAGTCGGCCTCGGGGATGGCGACGCTGACGCGGATGGGGTCGATGGAGGAGACCGTGGTGAGCAGCGTCGGCTCGCCCTTGCCCACGAGGTCGCCCACCTTGTGCTCGGCCTTGCCGACGAGCCCGGTGATGGGCGAGGAGATGCGCGTGTAGGAGAGGTTGAGGCGCGCCCTCTCGAGGTTGGCCTTGCCGGCCTCCACCTGGGCGGCACCGGACTTCCGGGCCGAGATGGCGTTGTCGAGCTCGGCCTGGCTCACGGCCCGCTCGGCGACCAGCGGCGTGAAGCGCTTCACGTCCAGGTCGCCCTTGTCGAACTGGGTCTGGCCGGCCGCCAGGGTGGCCTGGGCCTGGGCCAGCGCGGCGACGTACTGCTGGTCGTCGATGGTGAAGAGCAGCTTCCCCTTCTGGACCGTCGAGCCTTCCACGTAGTCGATGGTCTCGAGATACCCCTCGACGCGGGCCCGGATCTCCACGTCCTCGAGTCCGCGCAGCTGCGCCACCAGGTCGAACTCCAGCGGCGTGTCCTTCGCGGTCACCGTGACCACCGGGATCTCCGGCGGTGGCAGCGCGGCGGGCGCCTTCTCCTTGGAGCAGGCCGCCAGGGAGAGGGCCGCGAGCAGGGCCAGGGACGGGACGGAGCGGAACGGGAGAAGGGCGCGGCGCATGGTCATCCTCTCGGAAGGCGTGACGAATCGGGTCCTTATACACCGGCCCGGCGACGTGCGTAGAAGCGAGCGTTCGATCCCAGGAGGAGGCGGCGGCGGTAGAGCCGGTTGAAGGGCTTCCGGGAGGTCTCGTCCGACCGGCTGTACGTGTAGCGCGAGACCACCTCGAACCCGTGGGCGTCGAGGAAGCGCAGCATCGACGGGATGGTGGGCTCGAAGAGGTGGTCGGGGGTCTTGGCCGGGTTCTTCCACTCCCCCCGCCGCAGCCCGGCCCGCTTCAGGGCGAGCTGCCAGCGCCGGTCGAGGGAGAACATGTTGGGGACGGCGATGACGAGCAGGCCGCCCGGGAGGAGCAGTTCCCGCGCGCGGACCAGCCAGGCAGCCGGGTCGGGCACGTGCTCGATGACGTGGCTCATGTGGATGCAGGAGAAGCGTTCCTGGGTGCGCAGGGCCTCGAAGGGCACGCCGTGGACCGGGACGCCGATCTCGCGCTCCACGAAGGCCCGCATCTTCTCGGAGACCTCCACCCCCTCCACCCGCTTCCAGTGCGGGCGCGCGGCGAGCAGGAAGTTCCCCATGCACGAGCCCACGTCGAGGACCGCGCTGCGCCGCGTGTCGAAGGTCACCATCTCGGCGACCAGCTCCTCCCAGTTGGCCTGGGTGGCGTGGTTCACCGGATCGCCGGGGCGGAAGTCCTCCGAGAAGGCGAAGTAGTCCCCGTAGGCGGCGCGGACGAAGTCCTCGTCGTAGCGGGGACGCGGCGACTGGTAGACGAGCCCGCAGTCGAGGCAGTGCTGGTAGGTGAAGCGCAGCTTCCAGCCGAACCGCTCGTAGAGGCGCGCCCTCCGCGAGCCGCAGAACGGGCAAGGGACCTCCTCCCAGTTCCTGGGCTCGTAAGCGGGCTTCGGGACCTGGCGCACCGCGCCATTCTAGCCGCTAGTGTCCGGGTTTGCGGCCAGGTCGAAGACCAGCACGTCGGCGTCCGCGCTCCCGCCGCCCAGGATCTCGAGCGCGCCCTCGTCCACCGCGGCGAGGCCGTCGCCGGCCCGGAGCGACTCCCCGTTCACGGAGACCTCGCCCCGCGCCACCTGGACCCAGGCCACCCGTCCGGCCGGGATCTCGTGGCGGACCCGGTCGCCCGGCGCCAGGACCGCGCCCCACATCGCCGCGTCCTGGTGGATGGTCACCGAGCCCGCGCGTCCGTCCGGGGAGGCGAGGAGACGCAGCGTCCCGCGGCGTTCCGCCTCCGGGAAGGCGCGCTGCTCGTATCCCGGGCGGATGCCTTCCCGTGCGGGCAGGATCCAGATCTGGAGGAAGTGGACCGGCTCGTCGGGCGAAGGATTCATCTCGCTGTGCGTCACCCCCGTCCCCGCGCTCATGCGCTGCACCTCGCCAGGACGGATGGTGGAACCGTTGCCCATCGAGTCGCGGTGGCCGAGCTCCCCCTCGAGCACGTAGGAGAGGATCTCCATGTCCCGGTGGCCGTGGGTGCCGAAGCCCTGTCCGGCCTTCACCCGGTCCTCGTTGATGACCCGGAGGTCGGAGAAGCCCATGAAGCGCTCGTCGCGGTAGCCGGCGAAGGAGAAGGTGTGGCGGGTGTCGAGCCAGCCGTGATCGAACCGGCCCCGGTCCTCGGCGCGTCGGATGGTGAGCATGGCGGGGACTTAGGACCCCGAGGCTGGCAGCGAAAGGCCACATCGGGGTAATGGGGGGAATGCGGACGGCCGCCCTGGCGATCGCGATCCTGCTGCTCCCGGCAACTCCCGCGGCAGAAACGATTTCTCCATCGCCGGGCGAGGTCGAGCTCGCCGGAGCCGACGCCGGAGCGGTCCAGGTCCCGAGCGCTCCTGGAGCCTGGGGCGGTCCGCGCACCGGCCAGGAGCCGACACTCTCCGATCGGGTCGCCGACCACGACATCCGCGCCGTCCTCGACCCGGTCGAGCACACCATCACCGGGACGGAGAGGCTCACCTGGCGCAACCGGAGCGCGATCCCGATCCGGAGCATCTACCTCCACCTCTACCTGAACGCCTTCGAGTCGGAGGGCTCCACGTTCATGCAGGAGAGGCGCCGGTATGGCGGGTTCCGCGGCGACGTCGCGACCGGCGACGGAGGGTGGGGCTACATCGAGCTGCGGCGCGTCGAGCAGGGTGGCCGCCCGGCCTCCTGGACGTTCGTCCACCCCGACGGCGGCCCGGAGACCGACCACACCGTGGTGCGGGTGGACCTTCCCGAGGCGGTGCCGCCGGGCGGCTCCACGACGCTCGGGATCGACTTCCTCGGAAAGCTCCCCCGGCTGGTTGCGCGTTCGGGGTGGTTCGACAGGTTTCACCTCGCCGGCCAGTGGTACCCGAAGATCGGGGTCCTCGAGCTGCCCGGCGAGCGCGGCGCCACCCGCCCCCGGTGGAACGTCCACGAGTATCACCTGAACAGCGAGTTCTACGCCGACTTCGGCGCCTACGACCTCGAGGTGGTGGTGCCCGAGGGCTACCGGGTGGCGGCCAGCGGCGTTCCGGTGGGAAGCCCGGAGAAGGGACCCGGCGGCGTCTCCTGGCGATTCCGCGCGGAGGACGTCCACGACGTGGTCTTCACCGCCTGGGACGGATTCGCCGAGCCGCTCAGGGCCACCTGGACGGGCCCGGGTAGCCCGGGGGTGAAGGTGGAGGTCTGGTACCCACCCGAGTTCGAGCGCTCGGCCCGGGAGGCCCTGCAGGCGACCACCGACGCCCTCGCATACTTCTCCCGGACCCTCGGTCCGTACCCGTACCGCCACCTCACCGTCCTCGTCCCGCCCTTCAACGCCGCCGAGGCGGGCGGCATGGAGTACGAGACCTTCTTCACCACCATCGGATCGAACGAGTTCCCGGTGAACGCCGGCGGAATGACCCGCTTCACCACCGTCCACGAATTCGGCCACGGCTACTTCATGGGAATCCTGGCCTCGAACGAGTTCGAGGAGCCCTTCCTCGACGAGGGGATGACCCAGCTCTGGAGCGCGCGCATGCTGGCCGCGGAGGGATACCGGCTCCGGCTGCCGGCGCTGGCGCGCTGGATGGGCTTCCGGCTCCCGCAGCTCGACGCCTGGGACATGGAGCGGGGCGCGGGCACCTCCCGTCACCAGGCCGATCCCATCGCTGGCAACTCCTGGAAGCGCTGGTCGAGCGGGAGCTACGGCCTCGTCTACGCCCGCACCGCACTCGTCTTCCACGATCTCGAGCAGGTGCTCGGCACGCCGCTCTTCGAGAAGGCCATGAAGCTCTACTTCGAGCGCTGGCGCTTCCGGCACCCGGGCACGGCCGACCTGCGCGAGGCCTTCGTCGACGCCGGGGCGGACCGCGCGCTCGTCGAGCGATGGTTCGAGGAGCAGGTCTTCGCGAACGGGCCGGTGGACGACCGGATCGTGGCGGTCGAGGCCGAGGAGCTGGTTCCCCCGCTCGGATTCCAGGAGAAGGAGGGCAAGCGCGAGGAGGTCACCGCGACGGGTCGCGGGAAGGCGGTCGAGGAGGCCCGCGCGGCCTGGACGAAGGAGCACGGCCAGCCGGCCCCCGGCAAGCCGGGCCCCTTCCCCTGGCGCAACGTGATCGCGGCCCGGCGCCAGGGGGCCGCGGTTCCGCAGGTGGTGGTGGTCACCTTCGAGGACGGGACGGAGGAGCGGCTCGACTGGCCGGCCGCCGAGCGCTGGGGCCGCTGGGAGCTCATCCGTCCGGTGAAGGTCCGCTCGGCCCAGCTCGACGGGGAGCGGAAGGTCCTCCTCGACCTGAACAAGCTCGACGACGGGCGCACCCGCGAGGCGCACCGCGGCCCGGCGACGCGGATGGCGCTCTCCGTGGGCGGCTGGATCCAGTTCCTCCTCGCCGTGCTGGAGTCCCTGTGACCATCGGCGAGTCGATCCGCACGGGCTTCCGGCGGGCCACCCGGTGGCGGCTCGTCCTCCTGTGCGTGCTCCTCTCCGCGGTGCCGGCCGCGATCGCCACCGCTGCCGATCTGGAGATTCCTCTCCGGGCTTCTCGACCGCGCGCCGCGCGCCGCGCTGCTCACCTGGGGACTCGAGGCGTCGTGGCTCCCGGACCTGGCCCGGGCGCTCTCGGAGAGCCCGCATGGGCAGGCCATCCCCGGCTGGATGGCGAGCTCGCTCGTGGTCGCCCTCTTCTTCGCGCCGGCCCTCACCGGTGCGATGCTCGCCGAGGCGGGCTCGGACCACCCGCTCCACTTCCGTCCGCTCCTCACCGGCGCCGGCCGGTTCTACGGCCGGATGTTCCGCATGGTGATCGTCGGGGCGATCCCCCTGGGCATCGCCGCCGCCGCGGCCGTCGCGCTCCGGAAGGGCACCGATCGGGCCGTCGAGCGGATGGTCACCGAGGCCGCGGCCGCCTCCCGGGAGCGCTGGACGCTCGTGGCCGCCGTCGCGCTCCTCCTCGTCGCGCACCTGACCCTCGACGCCGGCCGCGCGCGCATGGCGTCGCGCCCCGACCGGCGCAGCGCCTTCAAGGCCTGGCTCTCCGGGACCTGGCTGGTCCTGCGCCGGCCGCTCCACGCGCTCTCCATCGGCCTGGCGGGCGCGCTGGCCGGTCCGGTGCTGGGGCTCGTCGCTGATGGCCATCCGGGAGCGGCTGCCGGCCGGCCCGCGCTGGGCCGTCGTGGCCGGCGTCCTCCTCGCCCAGCTCGCCGCGGCGGCGGTGGGGTGGGGGAGGGCGGTTCGACTGGCAGGCCTGGCCCGGCTCTCCCGCGCCGACACGGAGGCGCGGGTCAGGCCTCGCTAGGGCGCCACCGCCTTCGGAAAGGTCATGTAGCCCTTGCCGTACCACCAGGTCATGGCCTCGACCCGCAGCTGGCCCGCCTTCACCGCAGGATCCTGCTCGGCGAGGGCGCGTGCCTCGGCGACCGAGCCGACCCGGTAGATGCAGACGCCCCGGTAGGCCGGGTCGGCCTGGTCGGAGAACGGGCCGGCCACGACCATCTTTCCCGCCTCGCCCATGGCCGTGAGGTGGCCGATGTGCTGCTTCTGGAGGGCCGCCGCCTCCGCGTCGGGGAGCTTCTTCCAGCTCGGCGCCCGCATCAGCAGGACGAGCTGCACCGACTCCATCTCGAAGCCGGGCGGGGGTTCGGGGGCATGTCTTTTGTAACGGCAAAATAGTCGTCGAAGGTCATGCCTTCGTTAGGGGAAAAGACGAGGAGGGCGGCGCTGTAGCCCATGGGGCCGGCGGTGACCACGTAGGCGCCTTTTCCTGGGCCCTGGTGAAGAGCAGGCGCCGGGTGTCAAAGGAGAAAAAGTCGAGGCCATCCACCACCACCTGGACGCCGTCCAGAAAGGCGTCGATGTTTTGCTCATGGATGCCTTCGGGGAATTCCGCGATGTTCAAGTAAGGGTTGATGGCTAAGGCCTGTTCTTTCATGACGTCAAGTTTTTTTCGGCCGAAGGTGTTCACCGATGCGCCGGCCTGGCGGTTGATGTTGGCTGGTTCGAAGATGTCGAAATCCGCGATGTGAAAAGCGCCGATGCCGGTGCGGGTGAGGGTGAGAAGATGGGTTCCACCGACTCCGCCCATTCCCGGGGATGGCGACTTTGGAGCGAAGGAGGGTTTCCTGTTCAGCCGGGTGAAAAGGCCGATATTGCGGGAGAAGGCCTCTTTAAGAAAGTTCGAAGTTCGAAGTTCGAAGTGATAAGTTGTGGAAAAAGGCATTTTAGAAGTCCCGAGCTTGAAGTGATAATTTCGAAGTTGAAGAGCATATGACAGATGGCAGATGGCAGAAATAAGATGCCAGAGATTCGGAATTCGGGTCGTCGGTATGGTTGGGAGGCATCCTGGTATCCTGGTGTCTGGTGATGGTTTGGCGAAAGGATAGCGAAAACAGGGTAAGGAAATGCAGACAGAGGGCAGGAAAAGGAGTTCGAAGTGATCATTTCGAAGTTCGAATAGCAGATGGCAGAAAGAGCGGAGAAGGGAGGATAAGTCCCGCCGCGGACGAAATGTCGTTTCGGGGTTTTTGTGGATGTGATATAGGGGTTTGAAACGAGGAGACCGCAGAAGATGAAAATGGATCTTTCCGGGGTGACGCGGAGGCCGCGAATGTGGCTGGTTTTATCCGTGCTGTTCGGGACTGTATTCTCGGAATTCAATCCGTTTGTGCGCACCGTGGACAACGTGGATTACTTCCGCTTAGAAGATGATCCCGCGGCGGCCTTCTACGAGGAATTCAAACGGGTCTTCGGAAACGACGAGTTCTTCGTCATCGCCTTTGAAACGGACAATCTTTTTACGGCGGAAAATCTCGGGCTCCTTCGGGATATCACCACGGACCTGGAAAAACTTGAAGAAGCGGAAAAAGTCAGAAGCCTTGCCAATGTGGAAGATATTGTGGGAGGCGAGGACTATTTCGAGGTCCGGCGTTTCCTGGAAGAGATCCCGAAAGACAAAGAAAGCCTTGCCGAACTTAAAGCCCGTGCCCTGGGAAATGCGCTTTATCTGAAAAACCTGATCTCCCCGGACGGCAAGACGGCGGCCATCGTGGTGGAAACGGCCGACCGGCCCGAGGATGGAGATTACCGTAAGCGCCTCATTGAAAAAACCCGAAACATTTTATCCGAATACGAAAAAAAGGCCGGAACGTTTCACCTGGCCGGCTGGACCGTTACCAATCTAAGCTTAAGCCAATATTTAAAAAAAGACATGACGACCTTTGTGCCGGTGACCTATCTTTTCATTACGCTGACGGTGTGGTTTTTCTTCAGGAAGACTCGTCACCTTGCTTGCGGTGATCAATATTTCGGCGTGCGTGCGGGCGACCCGGGGATTCATGGGGATGACCGGGGTTGCCCTCACAACGTGACCATCGTGGTGATACCGCTGGTAATGGCGCTCGCCTTGTGCGATACGGTGCACATTTTTTCCCACCTGGATCGCCGGATGCTCATCCGCTTCGGAAGCAAGGAAGCAGCCCTTGCCGAGGTAATCCGACAGGTGGAACTCCCATGTTTTTTAACGACGCTGACTACGGCGGTGGGGTTTGCATCGCTGGCGGTGAGCCGGATCCCGCCTATCCGGGAGTTTGCCTGGATCGCAGCGTATTCATAGATAAAAAACTCGCGAAGATCCTGCGAGTTGAGAAAATCGACGGGCTGATCTCGTCGTTTTTTCCCCAACGAACGATCTGCTTTCCCAGAGTCATGTCAAAGGGGCCGCGGCAGTGAAAAGAGGTATCCTTCGAAAAGATCGAAGTCATATTCGTCGTGCTCCGGATCCGGGCCGAACCACAAAAAATTCGACTCCACCGAGGCGAGCAGGTGCATGGAATCGTCTCCGGCGGGGCGCCACTTCCCCTGCAGACGGGCGATGTTTCGAAACGATCGCATCTGCTCGGCCGCCTCGCTTTCTTCGATGTCGGTGTCTCCGCGAGCCCGGATGAACCCGCTGAAACGAAAGGGGCTTTCATTTTCCTGAGAAAGAGCAGCATAAGGGAAAAGCATCTAGAAGCGGAATCGAACAGAACCGCGGTTTTCATGATTTTGCTACCAGTTTTCCATTTTGTGCTGCGTAAACAAAGCGTCTTCGAGGCGGGTGTTATAAGAAAGGCTCAGGACTTTCAAAACAGTCTTGTGTTTTTGTACGAGGTCTTCCATGGCGACCTGCGTTTCCGTGGGAATCCCCTGGATCGTTTTAACTTCAAGGACGCGATAAATTTTAACGCGCTTTCCGGACATGTCGAAAAAATCGACCTGAATCGGCATGAAATCGGTCTTGTTGATGAAGCTCTGGATGAGGCCGTACTGCGAGTCGGCTTTGTTTTCAGGGGATGCTTTCCAGGATCTGGCAGGTGATGGCGTCCCGCTGGGTTTCGCCGGTGATTTGGTGGCCGAATTTTTCCACCGGGCGCCGCTCCATGTCCTCATATGTAAAGTCGCTGTTCACGAAACGGTGTCCCTTTGGGAAGCGATGATCCGACGAGTGCGGCGCAGCGACGGCAAAAAAAGAAATTGTTCGGTTTCGCCTTCGGATTTTTCGATGGAAAGGAAAGCGGTTCCCCGAATATCCGGGGGTTCCGTGAAACGGGTGAGGTTCTTGGAGAGGGGGCCGGCGTCTTTTCGGAAAAACTGAAATTCGCGTAACCGTTCGGATCCCGCAGCGTCGATGAGTATCATCTGTATGGCGCCCGAAGCGCTTTCCCCGTTTTCGCGATAATAGACCTGCGTGGCGACATCTTTTCCGGAAAGGGATACCGCCGCGGCCGGGCTGGGTTTATCTGAAGCATCAGCAATGGGGGGGAAGAGTAAAAAAAAGAGTACGATGCATAATAAATGTTGATATTTTTTTCTTTTTGAGGCAAACATAATAGTATCCGATAATGCGTTTCTATTTGTGTTTGTAGAATAAACGGGCGAAAAATGCAAGCAAAATAGCGGAAACCAGGCGCAAGGGGTTTGCTCTGAGGGCGTTTGGTTGAAGGAGGGGGACCGATGATCACCTACGGCAGATTTACATTCGACCGGGTGGAATCCGAAGCATTGCTGCAGGAGCTTTATCGCCTTCGGTATGAAATCTATGTAAATGAGTTCGGATTCGAAAAGCCTGAAGACCATCCTTAGGAATGGAAAAGATCCGTACGATCCGTATTCGATTCATTTTGCAGCCACCGACACAAACGGCCAGGTCATCGGCACCATCCGGATGATTTTCAACTCAGTAAAAGGTTTCCCCATCGAGCATGCGGCCCACCTGAACTTCAACGGCTATAAGCCTCCTCCCCCGGATCAGACGTCGGAAATTTCCAGACTGGCGGTGAGCCGGACCTTTCGGCGGCGGCAGGAAGACGGAATCTTCGGCGTGGAATCCTATCTGAAGCGCTCCGAAGGGGGGATCCTGCCGGATAACGGGAGTCCGCCGAAAATCATCCGCCGGGAGCGGCCGGTCATCGTGCTGGGCCTTTCCAGGTGATGTACCGCGAAGCCAAAAGACGCGGCATCACCCACATGTATATGATCACCAAGCAGAAGCTCTACTATGCGTTAAGAAACTTCGGGATCTACTTCAAACAGATCGGAGATCCTGTGGAATACCACGGCACCCGGATTCCCTACATGGGGGAAGTAGCGGAGATGGAGCTGATTCTGAAGGAGCGTTACCCCACGACCCTGCGGATGCTGCTGCAAGGTCTGGAGGCGAGGTACCATCCGTGAAGAAGTTCGAAGTTATAAGTTACAAGTTCGAAGTTGTGGAATGAGGAAATTTGAAAAGTTCGAAGTTTTAAGAAAAGATGGTAGAAAGAATGAAGAACGGGAAAGCAGGAACAGAAGGCGGAGGGCAGGAAAAAAGTAAAAAATGAAAGGGTTCAAGGGGCCGGGTGTGAAATAAAGTACATAAACACTCTTACATATACTTCACAATTTCCATTTGGTATTTGCCAGCCTGGATTACAATCGTTTGATTTTACACGATTTTTAAGATTCTAAACATTTGAGCATGATTTTTGCTTTAATTTTTAGATTGAGATATGGGAAGCATCCGAGTCAAATCATATTATCGAGGTAAATATGTTTAAGAATAATGTCATGAAACATCATTTTATGGCGCTTTTCGGCGCGATTTTATTTGTGGCTGTGGTATCAAGTGGTGCTTGGGCCGTTCCGATGCTGCAAATGTGGAGTCCTGATGCCTATTACGAAGAAAGTACTCAAACCTGGATCGTTCCGGGTACCAGTTACGATTTGTGGGTGATCGGGGCGAATCAGGTTATGGAACGTGAATCGCTTTCGCCGTCCCGGAAGGGTCGGGAGAAGGCAAGGACGGATCCATAACCATTTCCTGGGAAAATTCACAACTGCAACTATGGCACATTGGATACCGAACCGCTGGTCATGAGCGAGTCCGGGGGGCTGTCATATTCAGCCTACCGGGATCTTTACGAAGGGGCATTAAATCCCGATCCTGACTTATACGCGTTCGATTACGGTATTCCGTTGGACGGGGGCGGGTCGCCGCTTCCGGGCGGCGGCATATTCCCGACGGATTTCTACGAGTACTTCATCGGGGATTTCACGCCTTCATACGATGTGAACAACTATTTCCCCGGAGAATTCGAGGATACCACTCAGGGATGGTCAAGATATTTCATATCGATGTCAGCGGTTATGACTATGTGAATCTCATCGCTTATGATCACTATATCAGACAAAACGGCAATTTTCAGTATGTCAAAACCCCTTATTCACACGACGGCGGCAGCACTTCCGCCCCTGAACCGGCCACAATGATTCTTCTGGGAACCGGGGTGATCGGGCTCGCTTTGGGCCGTTTCCGGAAAAACAGGCAGGAAGGATCGACGTCCTAGACGCTGACACTTACCCTCGCTCGGATTCTCTCCCTAATACAATTTTTCGTCCAGAGCCTTTTTCCAGCCGAGATGAAGCGACGTAGCTTGACGTATTGCATATCTATTGATAAGCTTCAAAAAATCGTTACGCACTCTAAAACGGTTTATATATTCGGGCTTGGATTCGCTATCGGAACATGCAGATATCTATCTCCGATTTCACACAGTTCAAACTTCTAACGTTTCACATCGAATGTCTTTTATCTGACATCCGCTACCTGACACCTAACATCTGTTTTTCTCACTTCGAACTTCGTACTTTTTTTCTGCCCTCTGACATCTGGCATCTGCCCTCTGACTTCTGACCATGTATCTCGACCACTACCAACTGACTGCCAAGCCGTTTTCCATCTCCTCGGATCCGAAATTCCTGTGGCTGGGGGAAAAGCATCAGGAAGCCCTGGCGGTGCTTAAATACGGGGTGCTGGACAACAAAGGGTTTCTGCTTTTAACCGGAGACATCGGCACCGGTAAAACCACCCTGATCCATGCGCTGCTCAAAAGCCTGGGAAAAGATGTCCTGACTGCCAGCATTCCGGATCCCGGGCTGGATCGGATGGATTTTTTCAACTATATCATCAATTCTTTCCGGATCCACAAAACATTCGCCACCAAAGGCCAGTTTCTGATCTATTTCGAAAATTTTTTAAGGCATGCCCATTCCAAAGGGCGCAAGGTCTTGCTCATCATCGACGAAGCCCAGCGGATGAGCTTCAAACTGCTTGAAGAAATTCGCGTATTATCCAACTTCGAGCAGGATGGAACCAAAATTCTCAATATATTCTTCGTCGGTCAAAATGAATTTAACGACATTCTGCTGGATCCGAAAAACAAGGTTTCTTTTACAGCGGATCACCATCACCTACAATCTGAAACCGCTTTCATGGCCGGAAATCCGGGAATATGTGGAATACCGAATCGGAGTCGCCGGTGTGAAGAACCGTAAAATTTTTTCCCAAGGGGCGTTGGAAGCGCTTTTCAGGGTATGCGGGGGATACCCCCGACGCATCAACGTGCTGTGCGATCATGCGCTTCTGACCGGCTTTGTGCGGGGGGTGCAAGTAATCAATACCAACATCATCGAAGAATGCGCGGCCGGGCCTGGCCGTTCCGGGACAATCTCAAAACCGCTCGGATTTAAAAGCGGACCCGAAGCCGCATAAAGAGCAGCGGACCCCGACATCTGGCGGACATCAAACCGCCAAAACCGATAAAAAGAACCTGCACAATAAAATAGTTGCGGGTGTTCGCGGAGCGATCTTTCTGATCCTGGCGGCCGGCTATTTTATCCGACCGGACATTTACAAACAGTCCGCAAAGACCTTGTCCGAATACCTCACCGGTGCATCCGGAAACGCCCACCAAAACACGCAAACCAAATAAACCCCTCCGGCCCAACTTCGGGCTCCGCTGCTCTCATCAATCCCGACGGCAATGACCCATCTCCGTAGTATCGCCGGGAGGCAGCCCGTGACGGGTCGGACGCAAATCGGTGGTGTCATGCCCGGTCCAGTCACATAGGTATATTCAATCGACAATTCCGTAGTTTTTGCCGGTTTGCCAAAACGTATCAATTGAGCGGAAAATCCCGGGGAGAAAAATGGCGGCGCGGCAAAATACCCTCAAAGTCGCGGCGGTCTTTGAGTGCCATCAGGCGGGATCTGAGGTTTTCCTTCCTATTTTGGATGTTGAGTTTTTTCCGGATGTTGTTTCTGTGGGTATCCACGGTGCACTTGGCGATGCTCATCAGTTCGGCAATCTCCTTGGAAGATTTTCCTTCCTTGATATGCTGGGAGATCTGAATTTCCGTCGGCGTGAGATCCAGGTATTGGGATGAGAGTTCATGAATAAATGGTGAAACCACATTCATCACTTGAGTCTTGATGGCTTCCACATGATCCTGAAGTTGAGCTTGCATGGAGGAGCGTTGGAGTCTTTCGATGTGTGGCAGGATTCCGATTTTGACGTTTTGGAGAATTCGATCCTCCATGGCTTTCTTGTCTTCGTCCCTGCGTTGAAGAAGGACTTTCATGGCGGTGTTGAGCTCTTCGAGGTGTGCGGTCTTTATCGATAATTCCTTTTCCGCGATTTTCAGCCTGCTGACATCGATGAATATGCCGTTGACATAGGTGGTATTGATTTCGGATCTACCACGCTCTGAGAAAACATCTGAACCCATCGCGGCACTTTATTTTGAGGAAAATATAGTCGCAGAGTTTGGTTGAAATCCCGGGCGACGAGGGACTCTCTGATCATCTCAAACCATCCGGATTTTTCCTCGGGATGAATATTGATAAACCATGTGGAGAAATCCATCGGTTCGGCAATGCCCATGATCTCGGAAATAGACGGGCTTGCGAAGACGACCCGAAATCCCAGGGTCTGGGTCGGCTCGGCGATCAGTCGAAAAATAGCAAAATGTGAGGCGGTATCCATCAGAGAGCGAAGGTGGGCTTCATCCCGGCGATAGGCTGCCTGAATGTGTTTCAAGGACGAGATGTCAGTAACCGTTCCAAACCGCCCTTTTATGCGCCCCTTCTCATCGGTAAACACTTGCGGGGATATGAGGGTATAAACAGGCCTTCCGTCCTTCCGTATGAACATGACTTCATAGGGATCAAATATTCTCTTTTCGCGCAAGGCTCTCTGCTTCGGAATGATTTTTTTACCCTCATCATCGGTAAATTCGGTTAGGAAATGGCTGACAACTTCTCCTTCCTCATAGCCTAACAAGTCCAGAAACTTTTTGTTGACGTAGGAAATCGTCCCTTCGATATCAGTGAGAACGAACCCTTCGTTCATGCAATCCAGGAGCTTCCGGTATTTCTCTTCACCGGCTCTCAACTCCGATTCTATCTGCTTATATTCGAGCAACGACTGCTGAAGATCACGATTGATTTTTTTCAGTGTAGCTGTTTGTTCTTTGACCTGCTCCTGGAGTTGCGATTTGATTTCTTTGACTTCCTGATCAAAGATGTTATTATGAAGGGCAATCTCGATGGAGGCCTTGAGCTGCCAGGGTTCAATAGGCTTGATGATGAACCCGGACGCGCCACAAGCTTTGACTTTTTGGAGATAAGCATCGCTTTTGTGCCCGGATATGAAAATGATAGGAATATCATTCTGTTTTAGAATTTGTTGGGCTGCTGTGATGCCGTCGGTATTGTGGCTTAAAACGATATCCATGAGGATAAGGTCGGGTTTCAAGGACGCGGTTTTTTCAATGGCTTCTTGGGCATCAGATGCTGTTCCAATGACTTCATAGCCCATGGAGGTCAAGTACTCAGTCAAAAACATGACGATGACCGGATCGTCATCTACTACCAGGATTTTTGTCATGCATCGGTTACTTTTTTATGGCAAAATGAATTTAAATGGGTTAATTGAATACTGATGGATCTTAATAAGACATCACTCCAAAGAGTCGATACTTGTATGAATACGCTCAAGGACCTTTTTTAGAGAGGAATAATAATCTCTGTCAATAAAAAATTTTATCATACCAAAAAGGTATTTATTTGATATAAGAATTTTTCTATTTCCAAAGAAGGATGATATGAAGAAGATGGGCCGTTTTTCAGCATGGATCATGGTGTTTTGTTTATGCTTTTTGGCAACACCCCAATTTGTCCGTTGCAACACCCTGCTCTACGAGGATGACTTTTCAGATCCGGAGTCGGGGTGGCCGAGAGGTGAAGACGAAGAAATCGGCAAATTGGAGTACATCGACGGGAAATATGCCGTTCGAACCAACAAGCCGTGGCCGGCCATGATATTCGGCAATCCGAAAATTACTCTGGGTGACCTCGATCTGGAGGTGACGACGACCCAGGTGGAGTCACCGGCAAACAACAATAATGCTTACGGCGTGCTTTGCCGATATACGGAGTGGGAAAAACCTTTCAGTGCGTATGCATTTCTGATTAGTGGAGATGGGTACTGGAGCATTTTAAAGATTGCGGATCGGAAAATCGAAGCCCTGATCTTCTGGACCTATTCTCCCGTCATCCGTCAGGGAAATGACACCAACGTCTTGCAGAGTGGTCGCCAATGGCGTTTCTTTAAATTTTTGGATCAACGGCATTTTTATGGGCGGCGTAAAGGATTATCGTTTACTTGACGGGGACATCGCTCTGATCGCGATCTCCTATGAAGAAAATCCTGTGGAAGTCCATTTTGATAACCTTAAGGTCTATTCGCCGTATTGATACGAAGCAAAATTTAATGGCTTCGTAAAAAGTCCAATTTCTGCGTTGCGCTTCATCCCGTTGCAATTTCGACGTACGATAAGTACGCCTCATCACACGGGATTCGCGACGCCTTGAACTTGAACTTTTTACTTTGCCATCTGATTTTCGACTTTTTACGAGTTCATCAAATTTGATGGCTTCGTAAAAAGCTTTTGCAAGCGAGATTTGAGCATTTTCGGAAAAAGAGATGCGAACGGCTGAGCGTTAATAATTTCAAGCTGTTTGAGGCGCTTGCGCCGAGGCAAGCTCTGTGCCATCAATCAAAATGATTGAACAGCTCCTGGTAAACGACATGCATATCCATGATGCTAGTGCCGCCGTTGTAAAGAACATTCAGCATGGCCGCCTCCAGAATCTCCTTTTTGTTTGCCCCATTCATGACGGCATTGCGGATGTGCACGGCGATGCATTTTTCGCACCGTGTGGAACACGCCAGGGCAATCAGGATCAGATCCTTGGTTTTCCGGTCAATGGCGCCGTCGCGTTCCAAAACCCGGCTCAGCCCCTTAAAAGCCTCTAACTCTTCGGGCAAATCGTCCTGCAGCTGTTTGAACAATTCCGAAATTTCAATATGTCGCTGCTCAGTCATGTCTATCGCTCCCCACTTTCTATGGATGCTTTGCAATCCCCATCCGATCAAGGCTACTATTCCGGTAACATCGCATGTCCCCTTTGCTAGAGAATCAACCGCGTGTCTTCAAGTCTGTCCTTGATGGATTTTAGAAATTCGGCCGCCAGTGCGCCGTTGATGATCCGGTGGTCGAAGGTCAGGCTCAATGAAATGCGCGGTTCGGCCACGACTTTACCATCTCGAACCCATGGCTTTTCCACAATTCGGCCCACGCCGAGAATTGCACTTTCCGGAAAGTTGTTGACCGGCGTAAAATGGTCGATATCCCAATTTCCCAGATTGGTGATGGTAAATGTGCCTCCCCAAAGCTCGTCCGGAACCAGGTGCTGTTTTTCCGCCCTGGCGGCCAGATTCTCCAGCTCCCCTGAGATGGTTTGGATCGACTTGGTGTCGGCATAGCGGATCTTGGGCACGATCAGGCCCTTTCCGAAATCCATGGCCACCCCGATGTGGATCTGCTTCCAAATCCTGATGTCCCGTCCGTCCACTATGGCATTGATCATGGGATATCGGCGCAGGGCCTGGGCGGCTGCCTTGACGATGATCGCATTATACGAGACAGGGGATTGTCCCTCTTCCAGGCGGGCGTTGAACAGAGTTCGCGTATCGCGCAACGCCGCAGCCGACGCTTCGGTGTGCAAGGTCAACTGGGCCTGGCGGCTGAGGCTCAGCGTCATGTTCCGTGAGATGATTTTACGAATCCCGCGGATGGTGATCGTTTCGGCCACAGTAAGGAGTTCGGTTTCCGGCGCTCCGGTCCCGATATCATACCCGCCGGTAAATGGCGTGCTACGGATGGTATCGGCGAATCGTTGCACATCCGATAAAATGATCCGCCCGCCGGGACCGCTGCCGGGAATGCCCTTCAATTCGACGCCGAGCGTCGTGCTCAATTTCCTGGCTGCCGGTGAAGCGAGGATTCGCCCATGGCCTGCCGATTTTCGCGGAATCGCGGCAGGAGCCCGGAGTTTTTTCACCTTTTTTGGAGCAGGCGTTTCCTTGGGGCCGGTCGGCGACGCGGCGTGCTGCGCCCGGAGCGCTTCCAGTTTCGTTTCATCGGCTGCAATATAGCCGATCACTTCTCCCACAGCCACACGCCGACCGGGTTCGACGATGGGATGAACCAGGCCTTTTCCCGAGGCTTCCAACTCCAGGGTCACCTTGTCGGTTTCAATAACACAAACAGGCTGCTCCTTGACCACGCGTTCCCCGGCGCCGACGAGCCACTTGACCAGCACCGCATCCGTCATGGTGAGTCCGAGTTTGGGAATTCTGATTTCTACGACCATGCGCACCCCTGTCTACCGATAGGTTACCGCATGGGCCGCCTCGAGAACGTCGGCCACACTGGGCAGCACAAAATCCTCCATTGAAGGAGAAAATGGAATGGGCACGTCTTTGGTGCCGACACGCTTGACCGGTGCATCCAGCTCATCGAACAATTCATCCTGGATCCGAGCCGCCAGTTCGGCGCCGAAGCCTCCCGTCAGACAGGCCTCGTGGACAATGACCGCACGGTGAGTTTTCCGGATTGATTGCGCCACCGTATCCATATCCAGCGGTTTGAGGGTTCTCAGATCGACGATTTCCACATCGATGGCGTCCTCGCGCAGCGCTGATGCCGCTTCAAGGCAGAGATAGTAAGCCGCACCGTAGCAAAGCAGACTCACGTCCCTGCCCTCTTTTTTAACAGCCGCCCTCCCGAGTTCAATAATATAGTCCTCCTCGGGAACCGGCCCCTCTTTGGCAAAAAGCTTCTTGTGCTGGAAAAACATCACCGGATTGTCGTCCCGGATGGCGGCCTTAATCAACCCTTTGACATCGGCCGGTTCGCTGGGAACCACCACCTTGAGCCCGGGGGTGTGCACGAACCATGCCTCCAGGGACTGGGAATGCTGGGCCGCGGCACGCAGGCCGGCGCCGTCCGGGCACCAGATAACCATCGGCAGTTTGACCTGTCCGCCGGACATGTAGCGGATCTTGGCGGCCTGGTTGCACAATTCGTCCATGCCGCAGGTGAGAAAGTCGGAGAAATGAAAATCGATGAAGGGCCGCATGCCGGTCATAGCGGCGCCAACCCCGCATCCGGCGATGCCGGTTTCGGAGATGGGGGAATCGATGATCCGGCCCGGAAATGCTTCAGGGATGCCTTTGAACTGGCCAAAAATGCCGCCATTAGCGATCACATCCTCGCCCAGAATGAAAATACTCTCGTCCCGTCGCATCTCCTCGTGCAGCGCCTCGGCCAACGCGGCGGAACAGGTTAGAATTCTTTCCGACATGCTTCCCCCTTTACGAATTACTGTACAAGTCGGCCATTGCATCCTCGGGTTCAGGGAAGGGGCTGCTCTCGGCAAAAGCCAGGGCTTCCTCCAGCTCGGCCTGAACCTCTTCCCGGATCTGGGCCGCGTGTTTTTCGGTAAGATATTTTTTTTGGGCCAACATCCGGCCGAAGTGTTCGATGGGATCTTTCTGCCGCCGGATTTCAATCTCCTCCACTGTCCGGTATTTCTGAGGATCCCCCTCGTAGTGTCCTTTGAGTCGATAGGTCACGTTTTCCAAAAACGTCGGCCCCTCCCCTGCCCGGGCCCGGGCAACGGCTGAGGCGGTGGCCTCGCGGACCGCCAGGACATCATTTCCGTCGATTTTCTCCCCGGGCATGTCATAGGCTGCGGCGCGGGTGCAAAGGTCTCCTGCTGAACAGGCATAATGCATCGGCGTGGTCGAAGCGTACTGGTTGTTCTCGCACACAAAGAGGACGGGCAGTTTCCAAATGGCGGCCATATTCATGGCCTCGTGAACCGGACCTCGGTTGGCCGCACCATCTCCGAAAAAGGCCACCGCCACCTGGTCGGTTTTGCGCAGTTTGATGGACAGCCCCGCACCGGTGATGATGGGCAATCCGCCGGCCACCACCCCATTGGCCCCCAGAATGCCGATGGAAAAGTCGGCGATGTGCATGGAGCCTCCCTTGCCCTTGCAGTAGCCGGTCTTTTTGCCGAACAGCTCGGCGGTCATTCGCTTCAGATCGGCGCCCTTGGCGATCATGTGGCCATGCCCCCGATGGGTCGTGACCACATAGTCATCCTTGCGCAGGCAGGAGCAGACCCCGACGCTGGAGGCTTCCTGGCCGATGGAAAGATGGATGAAGCCGGGGATCTGCCCGGCTGCAAAATGTTCACCGGCCATCGTCTCGAATTGGCGGATGGTGACCATGGTGCGATAAATCTTCAAGAATGTCTGCTTGTCTGAAAACATGAAATTCTCCTTGATACTTCACATGAAACCGAGAACTTTGGGCAACCATATCGCCACGGATGGAAAGGCGATGATCAAGAGCAGGCCGGTAAACATGGACAAAAGCAGCCAGATATCCCAACGCACCGTGGACTCCATGGAGGCCCCGCTGATCCGGCAGCTCACCATGAGATTGACCGCCATGGGCGGGGTGAATTGCCCGAGGGCGACGTTATAGGTGATGAGCACTCCGAACCAGACCAGATCCCAATGGAAAGTCTCCGCCACCGGAACGAAGAGCGGGGTAAAGATCAGGAATATGGAGATCCCGTCCAGGAACATGCCCACGATCACCAGGAATACCATCATAAGCACGATGACCCCGGTTTCTCCCCCGCCGAGCGCCACCAAACTTTTGGCGATGGGGTCAACGATTCCGATCGTGCTCGATGCCCACGCAAAAACGCTTGCAAGACCCACGACGATCAGAATGACCGCGGAAGTCTCTGCGGATTGCACCAGGAGTTCACCAATATCCCGGAGGGTGAGGCTTCGGTAGATGAAAAAACCGACAATCAGGCCGTAGAAAACCGCCATCACCGCGGCTTCTGTGGGGGTGAACCATCCCGTACGCATGCCGCCCAAAATGAGCACAGGCGCCATCAGCGCCCAAAACGCCTCCTTGAACGACTGCCAGAACGCCGGTCGGGCCACTTTCCCCTGGGTCGCCCCGAAACCATAGTAGCGGCTGAGAAGCACCGCGGGAATGATCAGCGTGATACAGGCGAGAATCCCCGGGCCGATGCCGGCAACGAAAAGAGCGGGAACCGTGGCTGAGGGAACGAGCACACTATAGATAATGAAGGCTACGGAAGGCGGAATCAGGATGTCTGTGGATCCCGCTGCCGCCGTCACGCTTGCAGCAAAACCGCGTGGATATCCGGCCCGGATCATGGCCCCCAGCATCACACCCCCCACCGCGGCGGTACACGCCGGACCTGATCCGGAGATGCCCCCGATGATCATGGCGACCAGGATCGTGATTGCGGCCAGGGCACCGCGTCCATGGCCGACAATGGCGGTCGTAAAGCGCAGGAGCCGGGAAGCTACACCGGATCGATCGAAGATGGCGCCGGCCAGAACAAACATGGGAATCGCCAAAAGCGGATACTTGGCGATACCTGCATAGACATTTGTGGGAATGGCCATGACTCCCAGGCTTTTCATGGCGATGACCAGGGTGCCGGCAAGCCCCAGGGATGCGGCGATGGGAACACCTGCGAGCATGAGGAGGAAAAATCCGCCGAACAGTATGATGGCAGCCGACATCAGGCTTTGTCCCTCCAAATGCGCATCATCAGGCCGACCGTACGACCCAGGATGCCCAAACATAAAATGGGCATCCAGACCGTATAGATCCAGGTCGGGATCCCGAGTCCGGGGGAGGTCACCTCGAAGCGATATTCATCATAGGCCATCCATCCGCCCAGCAGCGAAAGAATAGCGAACGCAACGCCCGCCATTCCGGCAGCGAAAAGCAGGATCCACCGACGGTTTTGCTGTCGGAATTTGTCCACGAAGTAGGTGATGTTCAGGTGCCCATTTTTCGCCATCACGCTCGATGCACCGATAAAGGCCATAAACAGCATTAAAAAGATGGAGAACTCTTCCGTGAAGGCGAAGGAAAAATTGGTGGCGTAGCGCACGACCACATTGGCAAAGGTGATGAGGGCCAAAAGCCCGATGGCGATTCCGGCCAGGGTCTCCTCGATCTTCAACGGCACCCGTGTATTCGGTTTCGCCGGTTGGGGGCAGGAGTCCAGTTCGTCTTGCATGCCGCGTTTCCTTGTCCAAGCTCCAATTTAAAGAAAAGCGCGCACCGCGATTTTGAAGAAGGCGCCGCGATGCGCGCCATCAACTCCAGTGCCTTTAAATGCAAAGGAATTACTGATTTATTTTCGTTTGGCGATGGCTTCCTCGGCTTTCTTCACGAGATCTGCGCCGATCTGTATGGCCCATTTATCGTAAACGCTGCGGGTTGCCTTTCTGAACGCCTCCTTCTCGGCATCGGATAATTTCACGACGTTGACGCCCTTGGCTCCCACTTCCTTGATCATGGAGTCGTCGGGCGGAATCAATCCTTTTCGCGCTGCGTCGATGTTTTCACGGCCCGCCTGTTCGGCGGCTTCGCGGACAGCCTTCTGATCCTCGGGCGTCCATGTTCCCCAAACGGACTTGCTCACGACAAAGATCAGCGGGTCCGCCACGTATCCCCAAAGAGTAAGATTCTTCTGATTTGCAGCGGTGTCCAGTTTGGCCACGGTAAAGATGGTCAGAGGGTTTTCCTGGCCATCCACTGCGCCGCTTGAAAGGGCGGGGACTGCATCCGCCCAGCTCATCTGGGTAGGATTTGCGCCCAGCGCCGTGAAAGTATCCAGAAAAAGCGGAGATCCGACCACGCGGATTTTCAGCCCCTTCAGGTCCGCCGGGGTGCGAATGGCCCGCTTCGAGTTGGTGAGTTCGCGGAATCCGTTTTCGCCCCAGGCCAGAGGAACGACATCTTTTTCACTGAGAATCTTGAAAAGATCTTTTCCCACATCTCCCTGAGTCAACGCATCGATGGCCTTATAGTCGGGCATCAGAAACGGCATGGAGAACAGATTGAGTTCCTTCACCTGCGGGGACCAGTTGATGGTGGAACCGATGGCCATGTCGATGGCTCCCTGACGGATGGCGGTGAATTCCTTGGTCTGATCGCCGCCCACTAAGCTGGTCCCGGGGTATGTCTTGATCAGAATGCGGCCGGCGGTTTTCTCCTTCACGAGTTCAGCCCATCGCTCGCCCGCAATCCCCCAGGGAAAGGGTTTTCCCACTACTGTCGAAAGCTTGTATTCGGGTTTGTAGTCGGCGGAGAATGCCGCTCCGGTCAGACAACAAAAAATCACCATCGTTGTCGCCATGAATACCAGGATACCCTTTTTCATTGTCACCCTCCTTTTTCTTCTAATAGTCCATGTTTCAAATACGGCAGCCGTTAAGGCGTCGCGCTTCACCAAAAACAGACGGAAAACTTTACTCCGACCTTTTGTCGGGGGCAACATTTTGATGGAAAGTTTTTTAGGGTTGAATAAATGAGTGCGTTAGCTGTGGTTTACCGTCATATTCGGCACAAGATATGGGAACCTGCGCCTCCTCTTTCAGGGGAGCAAAAAACGACCCGGCTAAGCGGCGGGTCGTGTACCCGATCGTCCGCTGCGAAGTCTTTTTCGTTCTTCCTCCGTTATTCATAGTGAGTCCACATGCGGATAATTTTGACAACCTTTTTATCATTTAAAACCTGATAAATAAGCCGATGCTGAATATTTATGCGCCTTGAATAAGCCCCCGTTAGATCACCGACAAGTTTCTCAAAGGGAGGTTGGGCTTGGTAAGGATTTTTGCGCAGGATTTGAATTATTTCTTCAGCTTTCGCTCTGAGTCCGGAAGCGGTTAATTTTTTAGCATCTTTCTGGGCTTGCTTGGTATAAACAAGTCGCCAATTCACCAATCAAGCTCCTCTCCACATTCCTCCAATGGTGTTGCCAAGCCTTCGCGGATGGAGTTGCGCATACCGGGAATATTTAAAAGGTATATGGTTTCTTGAATGGAACGCCAGTCATCCTCGGAAATTAATACGGCGTTTCCACGTTTGCCCGTTATAAGTATTGGCTCGTGGGTTGACGATGTTTGATCGATAAGATTATAAAGTTTCGTTCTTGCCTCGGTTGCTGATAATGTCGGCATGGTGCACCTCGTTTTTTGTTGTTCAAGGTACGTTATTGCGTACGTTTTGTCAAGCCTTATCTTAGGGCATAATGCGGAGTTGAGCGGAATTCTGGCTCTACCGTTCAATCCCTTTTCATCCTCTATAATACCCCTTTTCTGCAATGAAATTACTTCAATAGTACTTCAACCTAAATTGAGTGATTTTCGAATTTGCCGCAGATGCAAGGCGTCCGGAAGCGAAGGCGTACAATTCGTACGTCGAGCTTTCGGCAACGTAGCAGATGCGGTGCAATAAGAAGATCATCCTTAACATGAGGATACTTCTTTTTCAGAGCCTTGATTGATTTCTGAAAGGTGTCTGCTAAATAAACATCATAGGTCATCCCAGACTTCCTTCCATGGCTTCGTTCTACCCGCTTTGATATCCTCCAGTCCTCTCTTTACCAATTTCTTGAATTCAGCCGATTGAGAGAGAATTTTGCTTTCTCGGTGATCCTCGATTTCTTCCAGGACGGAAAGCATCTTTTTGTAGTCTTTTATTGGAAGGATAACCGCAGTCGGGTTGCCTTTCTCATCGACGATATATTTTTCATTGACCGAAGGAGCCATAATGAAACCCTCCTTTCAGATTAGGAAACTGACAAGCGGATTGCTTTGATTGTCATAGTCAAAATAGCCCTAATTTGTTAAAAAAGCAAGGACCTTCCGTTTATTACCTGAATCTTTCACTAAAGAGATCTTGAAAAATAAAAAACCATCTGGGAACACTGTTATGGAAAGGGTTTTGCCGAACCTAAACATCCACGACAGGAGGTACCCAGATGGTAAAAACGCAAAGATATCGTATCCGGAAAAACCGTGTCTGTAAAGGATTTTCTCAAAAGCGTGCTGAAGCCAGGAAAATCAACGCTTCCACGGCGTTTGAGACCTGCACCGATCAATTGTTCAACTTTGGCGATGGTGAGAATATCGGGCAGTGAACGCACTTTGGGGGCTTTGATGATATTGACCCACTGCCAGTCTTGTTTGAGGACATGTTTCCAGAAAAACTGCAAACCATTACGGTCAATTTTGATGGTACTCCAGTAATGGGACTTCACTAGGTCGGAAAAATAGACTTCCCGCTGTTCCAGAGTCAACTGATCGGGGCAGCAATCAAAATGTTCACTGATCCAGCGCACAGCGCGGGCGTAGGCATCAATGGTCTTTACTACCTCCGCGCTCTCGCTGATCAGTGCGGTATAATCCCTTGCCAGCAACATAAGCTCAGAAGGGCATCTATATGTCTTTGTCCGAAAAAACTCTATCGCCATGCCCTCAGTAGCAACTACTTTCCGCATCATCTGTCCATCCCTGCTGTCCGCCTCGTAGCAGAAGTCTGCCGCTTTGCTCCTGTTTCTCCCCTTTCATCCCTCTTGCTCATCAAAACTGGGGGATGGCAAGCAAGACAACACCTTGACATACCCGTTTTTTCTGCTAAGATTTAGATATGCTTAGAAAGCGATTTCTTATCAATCGTTCACGGATGCAAAGATGCCTCCGCCGGATTACGGAACCGCGCACACCGTTGACAGCCGCTTCGCTGGGCCGATATGATCGACGGGACATGCAGAGAAACGCGGTTCGCGCGGGCTAGGTATCTGCGGTGAGGGAGGGTTTTGGGGGAATGGGTTTGTACACGGTTCGGCAGGGCGATTCCACTTCCAGCATCGCATTTCGACACGGCCTGCTCCCGGAGACCATTTGGGATCATCCCAGCAATGCTGATCTGAAGGGAAGACGGGCAGATCGCAATGTTCTCCATCCCAGTGATATGCTCTTCGTGCCGGAACGCAGGGAGAGAGATGAGTCTGGGGCCACGGAGGAGCGGCATTCGTTCAGGCGTAAGGGCGTGCCGGAGACGCTCCGCATCCGCGTGATGAAGTATGAGGGTGAGGCGCCGCAGGATGGGCAGGCAGAGGACGGTCAGGCCGCGCGGTCCTCGTCTGGGGGGGTGCAGGGCACGTCCGGTCGAGAAGGCACGACGGCTCAGACGGCGGCGAGGAGCACGCCTCGCGCCAACGCCCCCTACACGTTAGAGATCGACGGCGTTCTTACCAGCGGCAATCTGGGTGACGATGGCGTCGTCGAGTGCAGCATCAGGCCCAATGCGCGTGCGGGCAGGCTGGTAGTTGACGGTGGGACTCCCAACGAGCTGGTCTTCGAGTTCCGAATCGGGCACCTAAATCCGATATCGGAGCTGAGCGGCGTCAAGCAACGTCTGGCGAACTTGGGATTCGGGTGCGGAGATCTCACGGAAGAGCCAACGCCGGCGCTCGAAGCGGCTCTGAGGGCATTTCAGGAAAAGAACGGCTTGACGGTCACGGGAGAGGCCGATGAAGCGACGCAAGGTCGGCTTCGTGATCTCCATCAGAGCTGAATTCGGAGGGAGCTAATGCCTGTAACGGTCGAGCAGGGTGCGCAGGGGCATCGGCGTACCATTAGCCCAGAGAACAACGAATACTATGTTTACATCAATGAACCGCCGGACTCGAACGATTCATCCAGCATTGACAACGCCCGCGACATCACGGTTTCCCTGCAAGGCGCAGTGATGCAGCAGGGAGCCGTTGCCCCTGGCTCCACCGCCACCGTACTTCCCGGCGCAAACTGGCGAATTGCCGCAGACCAGAGAAACGTCCCGCACGATGTGCTGGGCGAAACGTATATGACGTCGGTCCTTGTCAGTGGGAGTCCAGTCTACATCGCTCCGAATACGCAACAGAGTGGAGCTGGAACGACGGTGAGTTTCAAGACATCGGGGTGCGGCCTCGACAGGTATGTCGTTACCTTCCTGCAGGCCGGGTCACCGGCCCCTGAGGCTCGAATAACAGTCAGAAAACGAATCATCTTCCGGTATGTGGAGATGAGCAAAACCGGCGGGAGATGGAGCCTGACGCAATTCCCGAGCACGAACGACCCTGGGACCAGGCTCACCGCAGACGAGAGAAACGTGCTGCAGTACGCGATCGACTTCTACCGTGACAATTACGGCATCCTGCTGGAACATGAGCAACCCTGAGGAACCCCGGTTACAGCGATTCCGAGACCGCACCAGAACCCCGCGGCCCTGTCGGATGTAGAGAGGATTTTCAACTATGCGCACGATCGGCCCTTGACTCAGGGCATCTACGAATCCGATCTCCCGGAGCGCGAGCTCTGGATCGTTGCGGTGGACCGATTGCCGGCGCCGCAGGGTGCATCAGCAGGCACCTCCGCGCGCGGAGTCGCGGGCCACACGATAGCTACTGTGGCCTGCAATAGCATGCCGTCGAGCCAGTATCTGCACAACAGCGACTGGCTCTTCGATGTCAGGCGAGTATTGCTCCACGAGATCGGTCACCCCTTTGGCCTGGTCCCATCCGGCTCGAGAGTGCATGGGCGGACCCAGGGCCCCACGATCGGCGGCAGCATCATCCCTCAGCCGTGGAACGAGGGGTCCCACTGCAGGAGCAACGACTGCACGATGAACGCATCCGTTGACTCGGCAGTCGTGCTCACCACGGTTGGAAGATCCGGTGCCCTGGCGCACGGCATGACGATCCGGTTCTGCGGCGACCAGGCGCCAAACGCCTGTACGCTCTTCCTCAGAGCCAGAGATCTGCAGGGAATCCTTCGCGTCCCGGGCTTGTAGGCGCGTCGGCGTAGATTTCGCGTACATGTTGCGGGTGGGCGATAGGCGGCGCCCGTGGGTCAAGTGGTCCATTTCGGATTTCCGATTTCGAATTGCGGATCTCGATCGCCGCCACTGCCTCAGCGCGCTCTCAATCACTCGACCACGCCAGCTGTTAGTAGGTGCGCAGAAGCGGAGGTAGTATGATGAGCGGTTGGAGGGAGGGTGACCTGACGCCGATGATCGAAGAGGGTGTCAGCCCACGGGTCATCGGCGTCTTGGGCAAGGCCAGGCACATGGTCATTGGGCGTCCAAAGGACCCGAGCGACCCGCGCGTGTTTCACCAGATCTCGCTGCTGACCTTCTTCGCCTGGGTTGGTCTCGGGTCGGACGGTCTGTCTTCAAGCTGCTACGGCCCGAAGAAAACAGTTCGCGCTCTTGGCAGCCACTCTTAGCTCGGCATCATCGATCCCCACCAAGTTCTCAATGCTGAGCAACCGGTTCAGAGCTTATCCCTCCCATCAGGCTGTTCAAACAATGGGGTCCACCGCGCTGCCTCTTGATCCTCACCTCGTAAACTTTGGTGTCCATATTTTTCAACCTACATCAGTTATAATTTGGTGCGCCCGGCCCGATTCGAACGGGCGGCCTACGGATTCGTAGTCCGGCGCTCTATCCACTGAGCTACGGGCGCACGCACTCATGCAGCAAACAACTCTTTTTTAGAAAAAATGTGACGATATGTCAACGGGAACTTCATTTCGGTTGCATACGGAGCACATTTGCTTTAGAGCAAAAATCCATGCCGAAAGAACATGAATATTTCATGCTTCTTGCCCTTGATGAGGCTCAAAAGGCACAGGAAGCGGACGAGGTGCCGGTCGGCGCGGTTTTGGTGTCGGAGGAAGGAAGGGTTCTGGCACAAGCTCAGAACGAGGTAATCCGCCGTATGGACCCCACCGCCCATGCCGAAATCCTTGCCATCCGGGAGTCAGGGCAAAAATTAAAAAACTACCGATTGTTGAACACCACGCTTTATGTTAGCATCGAACCGTGTATCATGTGCATGGGCGCCATTTTTCATGCCCGTATCGATCGCCTGGTCTTCGGAGCTTCAGATCCGAAATGGGGCGCTGCAGGATCTCTTTACGATTTTTCAAAAGATGCGCGTTTCAATCACCGTATCAAAGTGATCGGCGGGATCATGGAAGCCAGGGCCCGGGACCTGATGCAGGCATTCTTTAAAAAGAAAAGATCCTAAGGAGCAAGCGGTGGCCAATATCGTGATTGTAGGGACCCAGTGGGGGGACGAAGGCAAGGGCAAGATCGTCGATCTTCTGGCGGAACAAGCGGATATCGTGGTCCGGTTCCAGGGCGGAAACAACGCGGGGCATACCCTTGTCATCAACGGCAAACAGTTTATCTGTCATCTGATTCCTTCCGGTATTTTACAGGGAAAGGTTTGCATGATCGGAAACGGCGTAGTGGTGGACCCGGAAGTGCTACTGCAGGAAGTCAAGGACCTTTCCGATGTTGGAATCCCGGTAGGACCGCAGCAGCTTCGGATCAGCGATAAGGCGCACCTCATCATGCCCTACCACAAGTGCATCGACCAAGCCCGTGAGGCCAAAAAGGAAGGGGCCAAGATCGGGACCACGGGAAGGGGAATCGGACCGACCTACGAAGACAAGGCCTCCAGGCACGGGATTCGATTCGCAGAGCTCTTAGATGAGGCACTTTTCGCAGAAAGAATCGACAAGCATCGTCGAAGAGAAAAATTTTTATCTCACGCACTTTTTCTCGGAAAAAGCCATGAACGCCGGCGCGATCATCGAGGAGTACCGCGTTTATGCCAAGAGACTCGCACCTTTCGTCACCAACGTTTCCGCAGAGCTCGAGGAGGCGATCAAGGTGGGTAAACAGGTCCTCTTCGAAGGGGCCCAGGGGACGCACCTGGACATCGATCACGGCACCTACCCGTATGTCACCTCGTCCAACACGGTGGCTGGAAACGCCTGCTGCGGATCCGGCGTAGGCCCGAAAACCATCACCGGAGTCATAGGAATCGCCAAGGCTTATACCACCCGTGTCGGCATGGGACCATTCCCGTCGGAGCTTTTGGATGAAACCGGGGATTTCATCCAAAATAAAGGGGCCGAATTCGGGGCTACTACGGGGCGGCGACGGCGCTGCGGATGGCTGGATATCGTCCTTTTGAAAAACGCCGCCCGGCTCAACGGGCTCACGGGTCTGGCCATCACCAAGCTCGATGTTTTAGGAGGTCTCAATACCCTCGAGATATGCACCGGCTATGAATATAAAGGGAAACCGATGAGGGAATTTCCGGCAAACCTCAGGGTCCTGGAAGCGTGCAAGCCCATCTATGAGACTCTTTCCGGGTGGTCGCAGGACATTTCGGATACAAGGGCGCTGAAGGATCTTCCGGATGCCACCCGAAAGTATCTGAAACGGATTGAAGAGCTCACAGAGCTTCCCATCGATATCATCTCCGTGGGTCCGGACCGGAAGCAGACCATCGTGACGAAAAACCCTTTTTTGTAAGCCCATACATAGAAGCGTACACTTTCCATTTGACAAAAAAGCGGCCTGGTCATAGGATTTCAACATCGGTCGGGATTTTAGTACCACTCGCCTTTAAGTTTCTGTAATTCCTTTGAATTTAATTTCACAGGTAAAATGTATGGAAGCCTGGAAAAGCTTCAATTCTCACCCCTTTTCTTCCATTCTGACGAATTTTACCATTGATTTATACTCTTTCTTGTATAAAATCTCCCTAACATAAATTTCTTATCGGCCTGAGATACCCTGGATCTCTACATAAACTGGCTGAAAATGTAGGCGCCATACTCAACCTGGAACCCATCAAAGAGATCATGTATGGAAATATCGGAAAGATCCTTATTGTCGGCGCTATCCTAATCGCCGGAAATCTCCTTTCGATCGAAGGGAAAACGGCGAGACGCCATGCCATCATCCGCGCAAATCATCAACCCTGGAGGGCAAGGATCTTGGTGGGTCCGTGGAAAGGATAGGTCATGAAAATAAAAAGTAGAATCTTTATTGCCACGGTTTTTTTCCTCATCGGATATGCGCCACATGTCCTTGCCCAGTATGCGATCATCCTTGAAGACGGGACGAGCTATGAAACGAAATACCACTGGAAAGACGGGGACAACATATGCTTTTGGCATGACGGCAAGGAAAAGTGCATTCCGAAAAGCACCGTCAAAAACATCCTTCGAGAAAAACATGAAACGTTTCCCATTACGGAACCGAAAAAAGCAATTCGTTCTTATGAACCTCCCAAAAAAAGAATCGATCCTTCCGGGACAGGAATCGCCACGACAAGCGAAAACTGTGTCGCATGCCGGACAAAAGAATGGCTCGACGATTTGATTCATTTCATAGCAGCAAAAGATCGAGGTAGTTTCGACAGCTACTTTAAATCCAATAAATGCTTTAATATCAAAAGCGGGATAACCGTGACCGTCCTAGAACATCCTGGTATGTTTGGGGGAGAAACCCAATTCGTTTATGAAGGGATAAAATTATGGACCACAAGGGAAGGGCTTACAAATTATAGATGACCAAACGGAGGCATCGCCATGAAAACCAAACTTATAGCATTTTTCATAGCATCCCTCATTTCAATTGCATTTCCATCCGTCTCTCTCGCTCAAATCTATATTTGGACCGATAAGGACGGAGTAAAGCACGTCACCAACACTGCCCCGCCGCCCGAGGCCGAAAACATCCAGGAACAGGGCGAAGCCGCACATACTCCGCAAAAGCCCGAAACCGTCAAAGACAAACTCGAAAAAGCCACCGAACGATATAAGGATTCCATGAAGGAAATAGAAACGAATCGGCAGACTCGGAGGATCGAAGCCGAAAAAGCCAAAGCAGCGGCCGATTATCAGGTCTCCTCCATCAGCGTAACCAAAGAAGGCGAAGACCGGATCAAGGTGTCCGGAAGGGTATCCGGCGGAGGAGCCTGTAAATTGCTTCAGGTCTTCATTTCCCTATCCGGCGACAAGGGCGGTTTTACGAATATTATAACTTCGGTTGAAAATGTCGGTGGAAGCGCCTCCAGGATTTTCGAAGGCTCCGACTGGGTCGGAAGCACTTATGCCGGCGGCACCTGGAAAATTGTCGGAACATATTTTAAATGCATTTCCAACTGATTGCCGACCATGGCCGTTTATCTCCGCAAAGACGGGCGCTGGACCGTTCAATGCCGAGTTTGACTTTCTGACACTTGCGTACTAAGATATTAATATGATTATTACCTATCATAGAGAAAAATTAATAAACGCCATCATTTACTTTGCCAAAAATACCCTGTATTGCGGCAAAACAAAACTTCTTAAGCTGTTGTACTTCTTAGATTTCAGACACTTCAAGGAGAACGGCAAATCTGTTACCGGCCTCGAGTATTTCGCGTGGAAAATGGGGCCGGTACCAAAAGATCTCTACGAGGAGATTTCCGGAAAAATGAAGCCGGATTTGATTGAATCCATTCACGATTTGTCTTCAGAAGAGACCTTTCAAAAAATCCAGCCACGAAAAAAATTTTCTGATCTCTATTTTACTAAAAAAGAGATGCAGCTTTTAGAGGAAATCGCCTTCGTCTTTTATGACACCAAAGCAGATGCAATGATTGAATCCACACACCTAAAAAATGAACCTTGGGACAAAACTCTAAGGGAAAAAGGAGAGTACCAAAAAATCGATTACATGCTGGCAATTGATAGTGATGTTGTTAGGTTATCTCCTGAAGAAATCAGGGAACGCGTTGAAGAGCGAGAGGAAATGTATAAACTTTTTGGAGTTAAATGATTGCATTCGCGTGGAGATATTTTTCAACATAGACATCTCGTCTTTAAAAACGGGGTCATAGGCAATAAATATTTGATCCTTTTAAACACCCCCGGCAACAACGAACCCTACCTTTTTGTTAAAACCACTTCAAAACAGAAAAATAAGCCCCGGGTGCCGGGCTGTATCAAAGAACTCAGTCTCTTTTTCATTCCTTCCAATAAAGCATTCTTTCCTCTCGATACTTGGGTCCAACTTTGGGAAAGATATCCGATTCCGGCAAACGATATCAGCAATGATCCGGATATTACCTTCGAGGGAACCCTTGATGCCAAATTGACAGAAGAAATAATTAGCTGCTTATTTGCATCCGAAGATAATAATATAGAACCCGTTTTTCGGCGATTATTGCGGCCTGGAATCGTTGACTCGATATCAAAACTCAAAGCAAAATTCGATAGGGGAAAACCTCCCACGCGAAAAAGATAATAAATACTGATGTCCGTCCATCAAACCCGCCACGGAAAATGGTTTGCCGCCTATTACATCAAAGGCAAACGGAAACGCCGCTACTTCGCCACCGAAACCGACGCCATGACCTTCGATGCGTCGTTGAAATCAGCCGGCTCCCGCAACCGAACAGGGGCCACGTTCAGCGAACTTGTTAATCTATTTGTCACCGCCAAATACGGATCGGTGGCAGAGATGACATCCATAACCTGGGATTACAAATTCAAATCGGTCATCAATCCGTTGATCGGACACATCCCCGCCGCCGCTTTGGATCCTTCCACCCTGGATTTTTTCGTTTCGAAACGCCTGGAATCCGTCAAACAAGTGACCGTCTGCAGGGAACTGGCCGATATCCAAACCAGCCTCAATTGGGCCGTCAGCCGTAAATACCCCCTGAAGAATCCGGTTGCCGGATACCGCAAACCCCAGCGGGACGACGCCATTATTCAGCCTCCAACCCCTGACGAGGTCAAGCGGATCTGGAACAGCGTCAGCCCCCAATTCCGCCGCGCCCTTCTCCTGGCGTATTATACCGAGGCCAAACCGGGCTTGTCCGAACTCAACCGATTAACATGGGATAGGATCGACTTTAACAGACAGACGATCACCATCCACGGCGCCTCAAAAGGAGGTCCGAGAAATCGGATGCCGCCTTTACACAAAGAGCTTGAATCTCATCTCAGAATGTGGCATGAAGCTGACGGGAAGCCCGAATCCGGACCGATCATCAAATGGCGGGGAAAGGGGATCGGCTCATTGAAAACCGCCTGGAATCGGGCCAAGAAACGTGCGGGGATAACCCGGAGATTGAGACTTTACGATCTCCGGCACGCCGCCATCACGAATTTAATCAGAGAGGGTGATTTGAAAACCGTGTCGAAAATGGCTGGGCACTCAAGAGAAGACACCACGCTCAGGGTCTATGGCCATACCGATATCGACACCGCCCGCGCCCTGGTATCCCGAATGCCGGGGCTGAATCTGACCGGGGAAAATACATTTTCCCAAAGTATTGATACGCATAAGCAGCAAACATAGTCGGGAAGTGGCTCAGTCTGGTAGAGCACAGCGTTCGGGACGCTGGGGTCGCTGGTTCAAATCCAGTCTTCCCGACCAATAAAAACATTGCAAATTTTACGGGCAGTTTGTTTGCTCGATCATCCCGCCTGGTGGCGGGATCTTTCCGACCCGTAAAATCAAGCAGTAAAAAACAGGTTGGACGGCAAATTGAATATGTCGATCAGATAATTTGACCCTCTTTTAAAATAGAATATCGTTAGTAACCCCTTCCATGTCAGGCATCGGTTTCCGGCCCTGATTTCAGACGCAGACTCCATGATCACGCCACGACCCAAATAGGAATCCTTCAGAATCAAAATATTCACACTCCATCAGGCAAAGTACGCTTTAGTCGGATGAACCGGTATTCTTCCGGTTTCTAAGGGGTATTGACGCAACCGTCGGGTTCTGATAGCTATTCGGCTTAAAGAATTGCCACCTTTGCCCATGCAGATTTATCGTGAAAATTATATCAATGCCCTGCGTTCCGAGCTCCAGGAGATGGTTCGGGATCTCCTGACACCGGTGGCTCTGCGTTATTCTTATAGTGAAGCACCCCTGGAGACGAGCATCAAATGGCGCCCTCTGGTCCTGGTAATAGGTAATTACTCCTCCGGCAAATCCGCTTTGATCAATGAATTCCTGGGAGCCGATATCCAGGCTACCGGGCAAGCGCCTACGGATGACTCTTTCACTGTCATCACAATGGATGAAAAGCAGCCCGACGACGGACCCATTCGTGTCACGGAAGAACGAGACGGCAAGTATCTGCTCAACGATCCCGAATTTCCCTTTGAATCGCTGAAAAAACACGGGCAGCGATTTTCAGCGCACTTTCGTCTTAAACGAGTCGCATCCCCTTTCCTCAATACGCTGGCCCTCATCGACACCCCCGGTATGCTGGACAGCATCACGGAGCGGGACCGTGGATACAACTATCAGGAGGTTATCGGCGACCTGGCCCAAATGGCCGATTTGATCCTGGTCCTGTTCGATCCCCACAAAGCCGGCACCGTTCGGGAAACCCATACCAGCCTGCGGGATACCCTCCCCTCCCGCACTTTTGAGGACAGGATCCTCTTCGTTCTCAACCGTATCGATGAATGCGGCTCCTTAAACGACCTGCTTCGGGTTTACGGCACCTTGTGTTGGAACCTTTCCCAGATCACGGGCCGAAAAGACATTCCGATGATCCATCTGACCTATTCTCCACGAGCCCTGATGGCGTCGCAAAACCTTCAGAGTCATGATCTTGGATTCTTGAAATATCTCGAAAACCAGCGGGAGGACCTGAAAAAAGCCGTCCTGGAGGCCCCCCGATATCGCCTGGACAACCTGGCTACATTCGTGGAAACCCACAGCGAGAGATTGAGCCATTTTCTGGAAGCGCTCTTCAGTTATCGAAGACAATTCCGAAAGGCCACTCTCAGGCACACACTGATCGGAGTGTTCATCAGCCTGGTCGGCGCTGCAGCCGGCACCTCTCTGCTTGCCACCAGCAGCGCGGTGGGAGACTTTTCCCTTCTCGTCCTGATCGGCACCGGCATTGCCGTAGCACTGATAATCCTGTGGCTGGCTGTCATGACGAAGCTCCTGCGCAAACGCTTTCATCGCAGGGCACTTACTAACATCGACACATTGACGACAAAGGACAATCAAAGCCGCCGGGATACCTGGCAGGCCATTCGTGAACTTGTCCTAACGTATTTGGAAAAGACTTCGGGTCGCTTCTCCACCGGAGAAGTAAAACAGGACCTGGAAACCGTTCGGGTAGTATTTGAACGAGGCTCCAAGGAGATCCGGGAATCTCTCAATGAGTTAGCCTCCCTGCGACCCGATGTTCCCATCATCGACCCGCCGGGTCCATTCTTGGCCGCCCTGACCGCAGAAAAGGAAAAAGATGCGTAGCGCATGGGTCTTTTTCCTTTAAAAATCCGATCTCCTTCAAAATCCGGTAATCCAGAATCATTTGAGCAACGGCACCGCCGTAGGCCGGATAAGTGGTTTCAAGAACCTCCGGATCATTGATGTTTCGAACGATCATGCGCCCTCCTTTCCTCAACAATTTTCTTGACTGTACTGTATTGTAGCTGTAATGTAGCTTTTTGCTAGTCTAATATATTGAATCCGGTTTAGAGATCGTTTAAAAAACCTTCATGCAACTTCAACCAGAATGAGGAAGGGACCATGCATAAGCTATTGACGGATAGAGCCGGCGAAAAAATGCTCCTCCTCGGTAATGAGGCCATCGCCCGCGGGGCCATTGAAGCGGGAGTCGCTTTCACCAGCACTTACCCCGGGACGCCCTCTTCGGAGGTTTCATTGAGCTTTTTCCAAATGTCCCAGGAAAGCGATCTTTATTTCGAGTATAGCACCAATGAAAAAGTCGCCCTCGAGGTGGCGGCTGCTGCTGCAAACTGCGGCCTTCGCAGCATGGCGGTCATGAAGCATGTGGGTCTGAATGTGGCCGCAGATCCCCTCATGACGCTGGCTTATGTGGGTGTCAAAGGCGGGATGGTCGTGCTCACCGCGGATGATCCCTTTATGTTCTCCAGTCAAAACGAGCAAGACAATCGGTATTACGGTAAGCTTTCCGGACTCCCGGTAATCGAACCGTCATCCGTCCAGGAAGCCAAGGAACTGGTTCCTTATGCCTTTGAGGTCTCCGAACAGCTCCAGGAACCGGTCATCTTTCGGACCACGACCCGCATCAATCACTCCACCGCAGTCGTCACCCTGGGTCCCATGCGCCCCCGGGTCGTCAAGGGAGAATTTAAAAAAGATCCCCTCAATCTGGTAACCGTGCCGGCAGTCTCCCGGAAGCTGCATGTCAAACTCCTTAAAAACATCGAAAAAGCCCGGACGATTTCCGAAACCTCTCCCCTGAACATCCTTGAAGGGGACGGTGCCTGGGGCATTATCTGCAACGGCATCAGCCATGCCTACGTGAAAGATGCCGTCAAAGATCTCGACATCGGCCGAAAAGCGAGAATCCTGCGTATCGGCTTTTCCCATCCCATGCCGGGATCTTTGATAAAACAGTTTCTCAAAGGGTGTCAAAAGGTTCTCGTGGTGGAAGAAGGCGAGCCTTACATGGAAGAAGCCGTAAAGGCTTTTGCCCAGGAAGATGGAAATTGCGTGGAGATCCGGGGAAAAGGAGAAGGTTTTTTTTCGCCGCTTTACGAGTTCGACCCGGGGATGGTTCGCGAACGCATCGCAAAATATTTTGGAATTCCTTACAAAAAGCCGGTCTCCGTAGACGTCAGTGATGCCCCTGAAGTCCCGGACCGGCCTCCGACGCTGTGCGCCGGATGCTCCCATCGAGCCACCTATTACGCCGTCAAAAAGGCGGTGGAGGGAATGGAGACCGTTTATCCGACAGATATCGGCTGCTATACCTTGGGTGTCCTTCCCCCCCTTTCTATGGCGGATTTTCTCCTGTGTATGGGATCATCCACGGGAACGGCAGGAGGTTTTTCCAAGGCAACGGACCGGAAAGTCATTTCCTTCATTGGGGATTCCACCTTCTTTCATTCCGGAATTCCAGGGCTCATCAACGCTATTTTCAACAATCACAACCTGACCCTCGTGATCCTGGACAACGGGATCACCGCCATGACAGGACATCAACCCCATCCCGGTGTAGACATGTCCCTGCTCAACCTCAGCGGTTACGGTCGCCTCAATATCGAAAACGTCGTCAAAGGTCTTGGTGTTCCCTTTGTCACCAAGATCAAACCTTATAAAGTCAAGAAAAGCATCGAAGCCATTCGGGAAGCCGTCCGATTTAAAGGGGTTTCCGTGGTTATCTCCGAGGAAATGTGTGTCCTTTATGCCAAGAGTTTGGGCCTGGCCAAAGGAAAGCCGTTCAGGGTCACTGAAAAATGCAAAAATCACCGGGATTGCCTGAGTATCGCCTGCCCGGCCTTTTTCATCTGGGAGGGAATGGTCAATATCGATCTCAACTTGTGCACAGGATGCGCGGTCTGCGCCCAGATCTGCCCGGAAAATGCCATTATGCCTTTAAAGGCCAAAAAGAACTCTGCGTGATCGCTCCCGGATTCCATTTTGGAATGATCCGGCCTTTAAACACATCATAAAAGATAGGATTTGAGCAAATGGACACAACGCGAGTCATCATCGTAGCGGTCGGGGGACAGGGGAATCTGCTTGCTTCCAAAGTACTGGGGGAAGCGGCGCTCTTAGCGAACATCCCGATCCGTATGAGCGAAATCCACGGCATGGCCCAACGGGGAGGCGTGGTGGAATCCGCCGTCGTATTCGGGGAGGCCGATAGTACCATTATCTCAGACGGGGAGGCCGATGTCCTGATGGGCTTTGAGCCCTCGGAAACGCTTCGCGCCCTGAACAAATGCAACGCAAAAACACTGGTCATCACAAACCTTTCTCCTATCATGCCTTTTACGGTCAACATCGGAAAAGGGGTGTATCCGAATCTGAAGCAGCTACAGGATCTGATCCGGAAAAAGACCGGAAAACTCATCGCTTTCAACGCTACCAACATCGCCAAAGAGGTGGGAAGTATTATGGCCGTCAACATGGTCCTTTTAGGAGCATTGATCCAAACCGGCACCGTTCCATTGACGGCGGATCATGTGAAAACCATCATCAGAAGCAAAACCAAAAAGGCCTTTTCGGATATTAATCTTAAAGCCTTCGAGCTGGGCTTTTCAGCCGCGGCACGATCATAAGAAACGCATCCACTTAAAATTAGTCAAGGAGGAAGGAAATGCCCTGGGATGATCAATTTGAAACCATGCCCGTCGATAAGCTTCAGGAATTTCAGTTGAAAAAACTGAAAGAAACTCTGGAATGGGTTTACGTAAAAATTCCCTTCTATCGGAATAAATTTGATGAATGCAGCATCAAACCGGTCGATATCAAGCACCTCGAAGATATCAGCAAGCTTCCGATGACGGTTAAAAACGATCTGCGCGACCATTATCCTTTCGGTCTGTGTGCAGTCCCTATGGATAAGGTCGTTCGTGTCCACGCCTCCTCCGGCACCACCGGGAAACCGATCACCGGACCTTACACCGCCGAAGACCTGGATCAATGGACGGAATGCATGGCCCGAAACCTCTGGGCTGCCGGCGTGCGGCCGACCGATATCGCCCAGAACGCTTACGGGCATGGCCTTTTCACAGGCGGATTGGGATTTCATCAGGGCGCCTGCCGGCTCGGTTGCACGGTAGTCCCCACCAGCTCGGGCATGACCGAAAGACAAATCACCCTCATGAAAGATTTCGGATCAACCGCTCTCTTTTGTACCCCGTCTTATGCTCTGACTATCGCGGAACGCGCAGAAGAAATGAAAGTAGATATCCGAAAACTCCCCATGCGAGTAGGGGTGTTCGGAGCAGAACCCTGGACTATTGCCATGAGAGACGAAATCGAGGTCCGGATGGGAATCAAGGCTATGGAGGCTTATGGTCTCACAGAGCTCGGCGGACCCGGCTTGGCTTTCGATTGCGAGGCACAGGACGGTCTCCATATCAACGAAGACCATTACCTGGCTGAAATCGTTGACCCGGTGACATTGGAGCCCGTTCCCATGGGCGAAAGCGGGGAACTCATCTTCACCGCCCTCCAACGCAGGGCCATGCCCATGATCCGATACCGCACCAAAGACATCAGTCGTCTGCGTCGGGAAAAATGCGCCTGCGGCAGAACATTTATTAAGATGGATAAAATCACCGGGCGCTCCGACGACATGCTCATCATCAGCGGCGTCAATGTCTTCCCGTCCCAAATCGAAGCCCTCCTTCTGGATGTAGAAGAAGTGCTGCCCCAGTATGTTTTAGTAATCCGTAAGAAAGGATACCTCGACAACCTAACCGTTCGGGTTGAAGCCAAGCCTGAAGTCTATGACATAGGGACCGAAAAGCGATCCGAAGTGGAGAAAAAAATTGCCGCTCACATCAAGGGGATGATGGGAATCGGAGTGAAGGTGGATATTTTAGCACCTAAAACCATTACCCGAAGTGAAGGAAAAGCCCTGCGCGTGATCGATGAGCGGCCTAAGGGTTGATCTCCGAATTGGGTATCAATATTCTTTATGGTTTTAGCTGAAACCCAATGAAGCAGCCGAAAGATGGCCAACACTCAAAGAGAATCTGATCACGGATCGCGTCCTAAAAAATCTATGGATGCAGCAGACGGTTTCTGTCGAAATCCTGTAAACTCGAGAACCTATCAAGATCGATACCGCGTCTTTATCGAAGATGTGGCGGATGCCTTCTATGAAACCGATCTGAAGGGCTACTTCACGTTTTTCAACAATGCGCTATGCCGTATTTTCGGATATAGAAAAAAGGAGATACAGGGCCAGAACTTCCGCAGATTCATGAATGCAGAAAACGCTCAAAGGGCCTTTGAAAGTACCAACCGTGTATTCCGCACCGGCAAAGGGATTACCAACATCATCTGGGAGATCATCCGCAAAGACGGTCGAACACGCATTCTTGAAATCTCTGCCAAGCTCATTCTCGATGATAAAGGAAACAAGGTGGGTTTTCGCGGAATCGCCCGGGACATCACCGCGGAAAAACGGGCCGCCCAAACCAGCCAAGCCCTTTTTCACATGGCGACGGCCCTGGTCCAATTCCGATCTCTCGATGAAAGGCTTGCAGTGGTCGTTCAAGAGGTCCGCAAACTCATCGGCGTCGACGGCGCATCCGTCATTTTGGTCGACAAGGCGAAAAATGAGTTTTTTTTCCGTGTGGCCGATTATGAGAGTATGGAAACCATCCGACGGATTCAGGAAATCCGGTTTCCTCTGAACAAAGGAGTCGCCGGTCTAGTGTATCGAACAGGAGAGCACGTTATTGCTCCCGACCCTTACAGCAACCCCGACTTTTACAGCATCGTAGACAAACTCTCCGGCTACAAAACCCGAAACATGCTGGATGTGCCCATCTGGATCCAGGACCGAATGATCGGTGTACTGTGCGCCGTTAATAAAAGGGACGGGATCTTCACACAGGATGATGTGGCCCTTCTTTCCACCATTGCCGGGACCGTGGCCTTCCCCATCGAAAATGCAAGGATCAACGAGGAGCTAGAACGCTCCTATAAAGAGGTCAAAAGCCTCAACAGCGCCAAGGATAACATCATTCATCACCTTTCTCATGAACTCAAGACACCGGTATCGATCTTAAGCGCCTCTTTGGGTCTTCTAGAAAAAAGGTCGAGGCCGCTGCCGTGGATATGCGCTGGAGGCGAATCCTGGATCGTGCCCAGAGAAATTTAGACCGTCTTCTTGAGATGCAATATGAGCTGGATGATATCGTTGAAGAAAAAGGATACACGGCTCATATGATGCTGTCGACCCTTTTAGACGCTTGTGCGGATGAGTTGGAGGCTCTTGTGGAAACCGAGACACAAGAAATGCATCCCGCTTCTGCAGATCCGGATAGAGGCGATGATGTGGATACGCTCGTCGGGCGATTGAGAAAACGGATCAATACGCTGTTCGGACCTAAAGAGGCTAAAGCCGAAAGAATCCGACTGGATACGTTTGTAAAAGCGCGCCTCAAGGCGACGCGTCCTCTCTTTAGCCATCGAAAGTGCCATATCGTCGAACATTACGAAAAAATGCCTCCCATCTGGATCCCGCCGGAAGTCCTGCAAAAAACCGTCGACGGTATCATTCGTAACGCAGTTCAAAACACGCCGGACGGGAGCCGAATAGAAATCCGCGTAGCTGATCGAAAGGAAGGACCGGTATTTGTGGTTGCGGATTGCGGAATCGGCATGACCGCGGAAAAACAGCGTATGGTGTTTCAAAACCATTTCGTCACCTATGACACCGCCAGTTATGCAACAAAAACGCCTTATGACTTCAATGCGGGAGGAAAAGGATTCGACCTTCTGCGCATTAAAATTTTCTCGGAGCGCTACCAATTTGCCATTGGCGTCGAATCCCATCGCTGCCGATTTATCCCCTTGGACGCCGACGTCTGTCCAGGCGATACCGCCGACTGTCGGCACTGTAAAAGTGAGCGCGACTGCATCGAGTCCGGAGGGACGACCATCACCATCCAATTTGCGCCGGCACCGGCAAGGAAACAGAAATCCAAAACAGCGTTGAAATAAAAAGGAAATATCGAAATGCAGACAAACCCAACGGAAATTGATACCCCTGAGCGCTTTTTCCGGGAGATCGAAATCCAGTTTCTCATCCACGAAATGAAGGATCCCATTGCCATCGTCGAAACCGGCGTGCGCACCCTCCTGGACAAACAGGACAAATTCGGACCTCTTTCAGCGCAGCAGGAAAAGACGCTGAAACGCGCATTAAGAAACGCCGTTAAGGCGCGCGAGATGCTCAACGGTCTCTTGGAAGTCGGCCGGTCGGAAGCCGGGGTCTGTTGTTGCGTTCAATTCGACCCGGCGCATGTGATCCTCCAGGTTATACTCGATGCCCTTGAAACCCGCCTGGCGCCCGATGTCGACCTATCGACCCGGATCAACAACCCTACCGAACTGCAGCACACCCTGGAACAAGACGGCATTTATTTAGACTTATCCCCCCACATCGGTCGAATCCATATGTGCCAGGACGAAACCCGATTTCGCCAGATCCTGGGAAACCTGCTAAAAAATGCTCTTTATCATCGCAAAAACCGGATCGATATCCATGTGGAGGAGACCGGCGATTATCTCCTGATTGAAGTAACCGACGACGGCCCGGGCATCGATCCGAAACATCACAAACTGGTCTTCAGACAGTATGTCCAGGTCACCGATGCGTCGATGAAGCTCTCCAGAAAAGGGCATGGGCTGGGCCTTGCCGGTGCCCTTATCATGGCCCGATCCCTTGACGGAGACATCCGGCTGAAAAGCGATAAAGGACAAGGAGCCACCTTTTCCCTGCGTCTCCCGGTAACCTTCACCCCTAAGAAAACGGACACCGGCCGCTGAGGCTTCCGTGCCGAGGAATCCTTTTTTTAAAGAGATTTCCTTCCTCATGCCTGATGAAATCGTAAAAACTCAAAATTAGGATGGTAAAGTAAAAAGCTTCAGATGCAAGGCGCACAAATCCTGAGGAATGAGTCGTACATATGGGTACTCCTCAATGACGAAGGATGCAGTGCAACGCAGCAGATGGACTTTTTACGAAGCCATCATGCTTGTTTCAACGGATATAGGCATTATGCCCCATAACCAAAAAATTCTTTACAAAATGAGTGCATTTTGATAGGTGATTTTGCTTAAGTCAGAGGTTCCATTTCTCAACATCCAATAAATAAAGGGGTTTGTTATGGGTAAAAACAGCCTGGTCAAATCCACCACCAAGAAAAAGACCGCCGGTAAGAAAAAAAACGAGAGTCTAAAACCTAAAGGCACGCCTAAAAGCGCCTCCACTTTGAAGACACCGCCCGTCAAAGAGGCTGCAAAACTCAACGCGGCATCCGGTAAAGAAAAAAAAGAAAAGGCGCCTTCCCAGGAATCATTGATCTTTAAAAAATTCGACTCGTGGCAACCCGATCAATTGTATACCCCGCCGGCTGAAATAAAAGCCCCGGATTTTACCGCCCCGCCTTTTTTTACCGGAAAAAGCGAGGAGGAAACCAAAGAACTGAGAACGTTGCTATTTAAAAAATTCGATTTTAAAGAATTGCCTTCACGGCCTCCCCCGGAAAAGCCGGCTCAAAAGCCGCCTCCTGAAAAAAGCGAATCAACGACTCCTGCCCCTGTATCCGAAAAACCATCCCCGCCTGTAAAGAAGGCCGAATCCAAACCAGACACTATACCTGCTGAAGAGAAAGGCAAAAAGAAAACCATGATGACTGAAACGACCCAGGCACCGCCTGCTGTGGACAAACCAAAGAAAAAGCCTGAGGAGGAGGTTATCCATTATCAACCTCCGACACCCCTTAAAGGAGCGGATCCGGTCGATCGAACAATGAAATTCGTCATTGCCGGATTTGGGCTCTTGATATTGGTCCTCATCGCCGTCAGCGCTTCCAATTCCAAAAGTTATGCCGTAAAGCCCGCGAAAGGCGGGATTGAAATATGGAAAGGGAGTTTCGCCCCCATCGGTGAGAAGCGCTTCATGGTCCTTCCAGGCATGCAGGCTCCGGAGCCTCTGAAAAGCCGCTATTCCCAAGAGGAGGCCTTCTCCCTGACTTTCGATTATTATCTCAATAAGGCGGATGCCCTTTTTGACGTCAGCGGCATTCCGGATTTGGAAGAAATCCAGCAATATCTGAAAACCGCATCTTCCTATGCGACCAACGAGGCCCAACAGGTATCGGTGAAGAAGCGCTTGAACCATATCGATTACATGCTGCTGGTTTACAGGGCGGACGTGGCCCTTGGGAAGGGGACCCTTGAGGGAGCGGAAAATGCGATAGCCCACCTTGAGCGGGCCGGCTCAATGGAACTGGATAAAAACCAGATCGAAATAGTCAAAGGGCGAATGGACGCCGCCCGAAAAATCGTCTCGAACTTGAAGGCGAAAGCACAGACCAGACCGGAGGCGCAATCACCGTCACCCGTTAAAAAACAATAAAGAATATGTTGCCGGCTTTTAATAAAGATGGCACCAAACCCGGCGATTTCCTGAAACGGTTTCCAGGGGAACTTCTTTCCGGCAAACAGGCATGGTTTTCGGGCACCTGGGGTGAAAGACACACCCAGGAGGGGGGGCGACAGGCGACGGCGTTTCTCCTGAAAGAATAATCCTCTTTTTTCGATAAACTCCCGGAGCCGGTGCCGCCGAAAGAAGGGCCTGGGAATAGGGATGCAGGGGATCTTCAACCACGTCCCCGGCGGGTCCCATCTCCACCATCCGACCCAGATACATCACAGCGATCCGGTCCGCAACATACCCCACTACGCTCAAATCGTGCGAAATGAAGAGATAGGAGAGATCGTGGCGTTCCCGAAGGTCCAAGAGAAGATTGATGATCTGAGCCTGAACGGAGACATCCAGGGAACTGACCGGTTCATCGCAAACGATGAAATCAGGCCTTAAGGAAATCGCCCGGGCTATGCTGATTCTTTGGCGCTGGCCCCCTGAAAATTCGTGGGGATAACGGTAGATCACATCCCCATCCAATCCCACTTCCGCCAAGAGTTTTCTCGCATGGGCCTCCCGGTTCCCTTCCACCATGCCGTGCTGCAAAAGCCCCTCGGTCAGGATATCCAATATATTCATCCGGGGATTCAGGGAAGCTGTCGGATCCTGGAAAATGATCTGCAGCCGCTTTCGAAGCCCTGCAAGCTCCTGCCGGCGCAATTTAAAAAGATCTTTTCCGTCAAACAGGACTTGCCCGGATACCGGTCTTTCCAACATTAATATCGTTCGGGCCAGAGTCGTCTTGCCGCACCCGGATTCGCCCACAAGACCCAGGATCTCCTTTTTATCCATGGAAAAGGTGACCCCGTCAACTGCGTAAACATATCCCACGGTCCTAGACATCACGCCGCGCCTGACCGGGAAATACATTTTAAGATCCCGAACCGCCAGTATGGAGGTATGCAGGTCCGACACAGGTTATCCTCTTGTAAGCAGGAAACAGGCGGCCCGGTGCCCGTCTCCCAAGTCCGCCCATTCCGGTATTTCCCTTTCACAACGTCCATGGGCATGGGCACATCGGTCCCGGAAACGACAACCGGAAAGGTAATGTACCGGTGAAGGCACCTGTCCGGGGATAGCCTTAAGCCGGGTTTTATTACGCACCGGTTTCGGGCTGGATGCCAAGAGGCCCTGGGTGTAAGGATGGGCCGGACTTTGAAAAAGGGTATCTCTGCGAGCTTCTTCCACCACCCGGGCAGCGTACATGACGATGACCCGATCACACATTTCCCAGATGACCCCCATATCATGGGTAATGAGGAGCACGGCGGTGTGTTCCTTCCGCATTTCCTGTAAAAGTTCGAATATCTGTGCCTGAACCGTAACGTCCAGTGCCGTAGTGGGTTCGTCGGCAATGACGAGATCCGGCTCTAGAAGCAGGGCCATGGCGATCATCACCCGTTGTTGCATCCCTCCGGAAAGCTGGTAGGGATAGGCAAACATTTTCTGACCGGCATCCGGGAGGCTCACTTTTTTCAAGCAGCTTTCTGCCAGATTCCAGGCCTCTTTTTTCGAAAGCGCCCGGTGCAGCGAGACCGCCTCGACCAGCTGGTATCCGATCCGATGCAAGGGCGAAAGGGCCGACATGGGCTCCTGAAAAATCATACTGATTTCTTTTCCCCTTAAATTTTGCATCCGGGCAACGCCGACCTTGAGGAGGTCTTCTCCCTTAAATAGAATCTGTCCGGATTCGATTTTTCCCGGAGGGGACGGGATGAGCCTGAGAACGCTTAGCGCCGTCACCGATTTGCCGCACCCGGACTCCCCCACCAGACCCACGATCTCACCGGCCGAAACATGAAAAGTAACATCATCTACTACTCTAAAGGCAGCCTCGTCTGTGGTAAACGATACGGAGAGCCCTTTGACCTGCAGCAGAGGTTTCATAATTACTCCATCCGGGCATACCGCTTCGGGTCATAGGCGTTTCGGACCCCTTCCCCGATGAATACGCCCAGCAGCATTACTATAAACAAGGCCCCGGAGGGATACAGAATCAGCCACCACGCCCATCGATATTGCTGGGCCTGAAACAGAAGTTCCCCCCAACTCGGTGTGGGGGGGGGAAGTCCAAAACCGAGATAATCCAGGGCAGCGAGGGAGCCAATGGCTCCCACCAATGAAAAGGGGAAAAAGGTAATGACAGGTACCAGGGCATTGGGAAGGATATGCCGAAACAGAATTTTAGGCGTGGATATCCCCATACACCGGGCCGCCTCCACAAAGGCCTGTCGCCTGAGCCTTAAAAACTCCCCCCGGGCGTAATAGGAAATCCCGATCCAGTTGAATAGTCCGTAACAAAAAAGCAGCAAGGAGAAACTCCTGCCGTACACGGACCCCATTAGGATCATGATGTATAAAAACGGCAGAGCGCTCCATATTTCGATAAACCTCTGGGCGGTGATGTCGAGCAGGCCCCCGTAGTAACCCTGGATCGCGCCGGCAAAAATTCCCAGGGCCATGGATCCGGCCACCAGCAACAGGCCGAACGTCAGCGAAGTCCTTAATCCATAAAGGATCCTTGCCAGGACATCCCTTCCGGCGGCATCGATTCCCATCCAATGTCCCTTAGTCGGCGGATAGGGAAAGCGCACCTCTTCTTTTAATAACTCCACCTGGAAACGGCGATTTTGATGGGTCAAAAAGAACGGCTCCACAGGACCCCGAAACCGGTTTTCAACTTGCTCGAAAATCATGCGACGGTCTTCGGGCGAAAGGGATTGTATCATCGGAAACCGCTTTTCACCGGCTTTTATTGCGTCGTCCTGGCGGCTGAAAACGGTCTGCATCTTCTCCATCGCGTCCGGAACCTCCGTTTCTCTGAAGGTCAGCCGGACGCTTTCCGGAGGAACATCACGAGGAGTGAAGGTGGAAAGATACACCCGCACCCTTGAGTCGTTTTTGCCTTCGACTTCCTCGGCAAAGGGAGGGGCGGACGCATTGGTAAACCGTGCCTTTATCGCCGCGACGATGTCAGGGGAAAGATGAAAGATCAGCCTTAAATCTTTTCCTAAGAGGCGGCCCTCCCCTTCTCCTGTAAAGGGAGCAAACGACAGGGAACTGACGATGGAAAAGGCTTTATCGACGTTGACCGATCCAACGGCCTGAATGGGGGTCAGCAGGACCACGACATCTTCGGATACCGGTATCGATGCCGGATCAATGCTTTCAAAGGGTCCAAAAGAAATTGGAGAAAAAACCATCCTGTTGGCAGGATCTTTCATGAACATCTCCATGGCGCTGATGGCCTTATAGTCCGGACGGGTTTTTCTTCCCCCTTCAATGAAAGTCTCTTCCGAATAAAAGAAAAATGCCGGAAAATAGGAGTGCCCTTTGAAGCGAATATACAGGGGATTGCCGTTGGAGATCAACTCCGCGCAAAGACTGATCAGGTAAAGCCCAATGAGGATCCACATGGAGGCCCACGCATGTCTGACCTCTTTGAAGCGGGCCAGTCTTTTCCGGGTAATGGGGTTTTTAAGAAGGATGGGCATGATTCGAACTCAGGTTAGAGCGATCAGGTATTAGGTATTGTGAATCATGGACTTCAAGGCCTATCAGTTTCCCTGGAAATGAATTCTCGGGTCGATAAGCACATAAGTAAAATCCGACAGAATATTTCCGACAAGCCCTAAAATAGAGGTCAGGGAAAGGATCCCCATGAAAACCGGGTAGTCCCGGCCCACGATGGCCTCCAGGCTCAAACGCCCCATCCCTGGAATTTCAAAGACCTGCTCTATAATTACCGATCCGGCAAACATGACGGTCAAAATGGAGCCGAAACCGGTGGCGATGGGGATCAGGGAGTTGCGGAAGGCGTGCCCCCAAACCGCCCTGGAGAAGCCCCCTCCCTTTGCCAGGACGGTCCGAATGTAATCTTTGCCGATCTGTTCCAGAAGGGAATTCTTCATCAAGAGTGTCAGGATCGCAAAATTTCCGACGACATAGCAAAGGACGGGGAGGGCCATGTGCCATGCAATATCCATCGTTTTCCCCCACACCGATAGGCTCTCGAAGCCGTCCGAGTAGAATCCCGTCACCGGGAAGAAGTCCCAAAAGGCTTCCACCGTTCCGCAAAAAAACATCTTCAGGACCATTCCAAAGGCAAAGGGAGGGATGGCATATCCCACAAACACCGCCACACTAGATAGGAAATCAAAACTCTTCTGGTGCTTGAGGGCCTTATAGATTCCCAAAGGGATGCAGACCAGATAGGAAAGGACGAAACCGGTGATGCCGAAAATCAGAGAAACCTGAAACCGTTCGAAGATCAGCTGCCAGGCGGTCTTGTTGGGAAACTTATAGGATTCCATCCTCATTCCAAGCCGATCCTTAACCAGCCATTTCCAGTAGCGCTTGTAAAACGGCCGGTCAAAGCCGAAATGCACCTCCAGGGCCTTCCGCTGTTCTTCGGAGATGGAGACCTGAAACCCGGACGCCCTACCGGCCCCTTCCCCAGAGCCGATCCCTTTCATCTGCATGATTGCCTGCTCCACGGGACCTCCGGGGACAAACTGGATGAGGCCGAAACACAAGACGGTAATCCCGATAAATGTGGGAACAACCAACAAAATCCGCCTGATGAAATACTCCATCCGCTCCATATGAAAAAGGCTCCTATCCGGTTCTATTTATATCAGAACCGAACTCTTTTCAAGGAACCGCTTTCAACGATCCCAATTTCCTTGACTCTGCGCAATAGGCTTGATCTATAAAGGTGAAAAATTACTTGCGACCACTCTGATATCAACCGGAAGGATACTCTTTGCATTCATCTTTAGCAAAGCCACCTGCAACTGAAATTCATCAACGTATCGATCACCTTCAATCATATCTACGGGAATCCGAGATAGACGGCGTGCTGATCGTTCAAAAGACGGACCTCTACTATTTTTCCGGTACCGTACAAAATGGACACCTCTTTGTTCCTGCCCAAGGAGACCCGGTGCTGATGATTCATAAAAACCTGAGCCGAGCCGCATCAGAGTCCAACATCGGCACGATCGTGCCGTTAAACAATCCGAAAGAGATTCCCGAGATCCTGAAGGCGTTCGGCTTTTCAACCCCGAAGGTTCTCGGTCTGGAACTCGATGTGATCCCGGCCAACCTGTACTTGAACCATCAGCGCACCTTTGAAAAAACAGTCCTGACGGATGTGTCTTCCGCCATCCGAAGTATCCGTTCGGTTAAATCCGAATACGAAATCGGCATGATCCGCCGATCCGCAGAGCTAGCCGACGAGGTTTCGGCAAGCGTCGTCAATTTCCTTCGGGAAGGGATGACAGAAGTGGAGCTGGCTGGAATGGTAGAAGCTTATGCACGGAGACTGGGGCACCAGGGAATCATCCGCATGCGCCTGTGGGGGAGCGAGATTTTTTACGGGCATCTTCTGTCGGGTCCTGCAGCAGCTATACCCAGCTATCTCTCTTCACCCACCGGAGGAGAGGGCCTCAGTCAGGCTGTGGCTCAGGGGTCCGGTTTTCGGAAAATCCAGCGCCACGAGCCTGTCCTAGTGGATTATGTCTTCGCCTATAATGGATATTTGGCAGACCACGCCAGGATCTTTTCTCTGGGCCGGTTACCCGTTGCGTTACACGACAGCCACAGGATGATGCTGGAGCTTTCCTCCGAAATCGAGCAGATTGCAAAACCGTCCGTTTCGGCCGGTGAAATCTGGGAGCACGCCATCACCTTTGCCCGCCGATACGGTATTGCAGACCGATTCATGGGAGCCGACGATCGCCGGATCCATTTTGTCGGGCACGGGGTGGGACTGGAGCTGGATGAATACCCTTTCTTGGCAAAGGGGCAAACCCGGCCCCTCCAAGCGGGGATGACCCTGGCTTTGGAACCGAAGTTGGTCATTCCGGGCCAAGGGGTTGTCGGAATCGAAAACACTTACGTGGTTGCAAAAAATGGTCTTGAGCCGCTCACCCGGTTTAAAGAAGATGTCATTGTCTTATGATTCTGGTGTCTTGAAATATTCGATTAAACTTAATGACTTCGTAAAAAGGTTTTGTGAGCGCCATTCAAGTCTTTTCGGAAAAAGAGAGGCAAAGGGTTGAGCGTTAAAAATCTCAAGCTGTTTGAGGCACTTGTGCCGAGTTCTTGAGATTTAACGAAACCCTTTGGATCTTCCGAAAAGACTTGCGGCGCGAGAAAAATCGGGCTTTTTACGATTTCATCAATTTTGAGTTTTTACGATTTCATTAAACTTGGAGGATAGCCGATGGATGCCGTGTTGCTGAAAAAAGAAGGTCCCGTGGCATGGATCACTCTGAACCGCCCGGGGAAAAGAAACGCCCTTTCCATGGAGCTTATGAAGGCTTTCAGAAAGACACTGGAGCGGATCGAAACCGACGAAGCGATTCGAGTCGCTGTCGTAAAGGGAAACGGGCCGGCTTTCTGCGCCGGGCATGACCTCAAGGAATTGGTGGGAACAGACTATGATCTCCACCATTTTCGAGCCATATTCCAGGAATGTACCCTACTGATGGAGGGCCTTCAGCGCCTTCCGCAACCGATCATCGCACAGGTTCACGGCATCGCCACAGCGGCCGGATGTCAACTGGTAGCTGCATGCGATCTGTCAGTGGCGGAATCCGGTGCCCGTTTCGCCACCCCGGGTGTTAAAATCGGCCTCTTCTGCTCGACCCCGATGGTTCCGCTGGCGCGAGTAATCGGAAGGCGCCGGACCCTGGATATGCTTTTGACCGGCCGTTTTATTTCTGCCGAGGAAGCAAAAACGTTCGGGCTGGTGAATCGCGTAACCGCTCCCGAAGCCCTTGAAACAGAAACCCGTGCTTTTGCCATGGAAATCGCCCAATTCAGTCGATTTACACTTTCATTCGGAAAAAAGGCCTTCTATCGGCAGATGGACATGCCTGAAGCCACAGCTTACGATGACGCCAAGGAGACCATCGCGATGAACTGCCTGGCCGAAGACGCCCAGGAAGGAATGCGTGCCTTTTTGGAAAAACGCCCGCCGATCTGGAAGGATAAATAAAAAGGGGACCCGGAAGGTCCGGGTCCCCTTTTGCAGATCAATGGAAAATATTATCGTTTCGAGAACTGGAAACGAGCCCTGGCACCCCTCTGGCCGTATTTCTTCCGCTCTTTGATTCGTGGGTCCCTGCGCACAAAACCGGCTTTTTTCAGCGGCGACCGTAACTCCGGTTCCGCCTGGATAAGAGCCCGTGTGATTCCATGACGAATGGCCTCTGCCTGGCCAGAAATGCCCCCGCCTTTAACGCGGATCTGAATATCAAAGGATCCGCGGGTATTGGTCAAAATCAATGGTTTGGTTAGCGTAATCTTAGCCGATCCGGCCGGAAAGTAATCGTCCAGATTCATCCCGTTAATCAGGATTTGACCGTTACCCGGACGCATCCAAGTTCTGGCGATAGCAGTCTTTCGTTTTCCGGTGGCGTAAAATACCTTCTCTTGTTCCATATGCCTTCCTTGATTGTTTATTGACGTTTGGATCATTTTGGGTCGGTATCCGTCAGGCGTTTCGCCGACTTCCGAAAACCGAGTTTATCACCGACCGACTGTGTTTCGTTTAGCTCTTAATAGCAAGTGCTTCCGGTTGCTGGGCCGCATGGGGATGTTCCCCGCCGGTATAAACTTTCAGCTTCTTAAACAGCTGTCTTCCCAATCGATTCTTGGGCAGCATCCCTTTCACGGCGAATCGGATAAGATTTTCAGGTCGTTTCTCCGATATATTTTTCGCGGTGGCGGTCTTAAGTCCCCCGATATACCCGCTATGCCGGTAATATCGCTTGTCGGTAAGCTTTTTACCGGTCAGTACGATCTTTTCAGCGTTGATCACGATCATGTAGTCACCCATATCGACATGGGGTGTAAAAAGCGGATTATGTTTTCCCCGGAGACGGGATGCAACCACAGATGCCAACCTTCCAAGAACCATACCGCTGGCGTCTACGACGTACCATTTTTCCGGATTCTCAATTTTTTTTGCGCTTATTGTGTAGCCTTTCACCCTGAATGCTCCTTCATTAAAAATAAAAAAATGACATTTCTTTTAGAGCTATAATCCTGAAAGAATATTTTAACAGCATGAATCTGTCAATAAAAAAATGACCTGTCGGCATACGGATTACCACTTTAGAAGATCTTGTTTTCTTCGCGATTGTCCGGCCACATGGACTAGCCTTTGGAAGGCGGTGACATTCGCCATAATCGCCAGAGAAATAAGCCCAAGAAAAAGCTGCCCGGACAAAAGGGCCAGAACCAGGATGATAAACCGCTCCATGCGCGAAAACAGACCGATCCTGCAGGAGATCCCCACCCCTTCCGCCCGAGCTCGGGCATAGCTGACCATATAAGAACCGACCAATGAAAGGATCGCCAGAAGAACCAGGTCGTGCCTGGCTTTGAAGGTGGACCAGTATGCGATTCCAAAAAATAACGCGGATTCCGAGTAGCGGTCCAAAAAGGAATCAAAAAATGCCCCGAAGCGGGATTCAAGTCTTCCGATTCGAGCCAGGGTTCCATCCAAGGCATCTACGATTCCGGAAAGTAAAAAAATGCAGCCGCTTTGGGGAAACAGACCGACAGCCGCTAGGCTCCCTGCCGCAACAGCGAGGAGGAACCCGATAAAAGACAGGAAATTGGGTTCCAGGCCAAGACGTAACAGCAACCACGCTAAAGGTTCCAGGATTCCCTTAGAGGCATGCTTTGCCCAATCCGTTAGTGTGCGTCGTTTGACTTCAATTTGCGATCCGGATTCCATATATACCTTCCGCTTATTGACGCTTAAAAACCTGAACCCTTCTTTCCCTGCTTTTAAGTCGGCCAAGGGGCTTTACACCAAAAACCGCCGAGTCTCAACAGTAAACCGAACTTATGATAGGTCTTCTGTAAAATCGACAGCTTGCATCTATAGGGCAAGGGGCTTCTGCGTTCCTGTCCGACGAAAAACCGGTTTGAAGACCGGTGCGTCTGTGATAATGTAATCAGTAAGGCATGATGAAATTGTAAAAACTCAAGATTAGGATGGCAAAGTAAAAAGCTTCAAATGCAAGGCGCGCAAATCCTGAGGAATGAGGCGTACTTATAGGTACGCCGCAATGACGAAGGATGCAGTGCAACGCAGCAGATGGACTTTTTACGAAGCCATCAAGCATAACTGATGGTCGAAAGGAAACATCTCCCATGAAAAACCCGGCCGTCGATTTTTCCGTCATGTCCCTCAACCTCCGATTCGGCCTGGCCGACGATGGCGAAAACCGCTGGGAAATCCGAAAGCAACGCCTTCTTCCTCTTTTTAATAGGTATCGTCCTGATTTCATCGGATTCCAGGAAGCCAATGCGTTTCAGATCGACTTCTTGAGCCGAATCCTTCCGGAGCACCGATATATCGGCAAGCGAACCCCCGCGCCGCCTTTTTGGCAAAACACTGTTCTTTTCTACCCGGATTCGTGGACCTGTCGATGGTTCGACCACTTTTTCTTAAGCGATACGCCGGATATCCCCAGCCGGTTTCCGGAGAGCCGGTGGCCCAGGCAATGTACCTTCGGCGCTTTCAGCCAAAAAAAACGCTCCCTGGTGTGCATCTCCACCCATCTCGATTTCGACTCCACGGTGCAGAACCGAAGCGCGCATATTATTCAAAATCGATTAAAGGGCAAGTCCGTTGATTCCCCGATTGTCATGATGGGAGATTTTAACACCACCCCGAATTCCCCCTGTCATGCGATATTAACCAAACCCGAAGCTTCGGACGACGAAAACACCCCTATTTTTAAAAACGCTTTCAGTCCCCCCTACCCTCCGACTTTCCATGGATTTTCCGGAAAAACGGAAATCGGTCACATCGACTGGATCCTTTACAGAGGAAACATCGCGCCCCTAAACTCCCAGGTGATTACCGGACCTTTCGAAGACGGCTACCCCTCCGACCACTTTCCTGTTCTCGTGGATTTTTGTTGGATGAGTGCGTAACCGAACTTTTTGGAAATAAAACCCTGACCGGATCCTTCTTCTTGGCGTTCAGATATTGTGCAGCGTTCCCGCAGCAAAGGGCAATCTCCAACCGATCTCTACTGCCGAAAAGAGCCAGCAAAGCATCCTGCTTCGCGCTCAGATAGCTTTTAGAAAGACCGTTGATCCGGCATTTTTTGATTGTTACGAGCAGATCCTGCCATGAGTGTCCGGCGGTGATTCCTTCCAGGTCTTCCCGGCGGATATTGGTGATCAGGTTCCCGAAACGATCCACCCCGATGACTTGTCCTTTTAGGGAATAATGATTCTCAAGTACGGGCAAGGAAGCTTCCAGGTGCCGTATCTCCTCGGGTTGAAGAGGCGATCCCAATGAAAAAATGGGAACTCCCTTGGCCAAGTGAGCGGCTACGGGTGCAAAGATATCCCTCCCATGAAAAGTAGTACTGACAGGGGTCAGGAAAAAGGCGCTTTCGTTTACCGAGACCAGTGTCTTGACATCCATCTTTCTCAAAACCGGCCATAATACCCCGTTGTCAGGACCCAAAAAAGATACCCACCGGCCGCGGCGGCGAGGATCCTTCGATGACTGCCCACATCCGGATCCACCACCACCACATGAATGGATCCTTTTGGGAAATATGGGTATGCGGCTTCTAGGGTCAAAGCAGCCTGGAAGACATCCTGAGGCTCAATCTGATGGGAGATATCCACAATTTGAGCGCTCGGACAAAGGGAGAGGATCACCCCTTTCATGACACCTACAAACTCATCTGCAAGTCCGAAATCAGTGGTCAGGGTGATGACAGGAGGCGGCATGGCCGGAATCCCAAAACCGTTCAAGAGAAAAATGAGCTTTGAATGCGAAATCCGAGGTGTTTATAAGCCGTTTCCGAGGCCTTTCTTCCGGAGGGTGTTCGAATAATCATTCCGATCTTCAGCAAAAACGGTTCCACCACGTCCACAAGGGTATCGGCTTCTTCTTGCAGTGTGGCTGCTATGGCTTCGATACCCACCGGTCCTCCCTTATAAAATTCGATGATGGTTTTCAGATACCTTCGGTCGAGACCGGTCAGCCCCATGGTGTCGACCCCTTCCAGCTCCAGGGCCGCCCCAACCGTTTCCTGGGTGATGACGCCGTCGGCCCGTACCTGGGCGTAGTCCCGGACCCGCTTCAACAATCGATTGGCGATTCTTGGAGTCCCCCGGGATCGCGTGGCCAGTTCTGCAGCTCCTTTTTCGTCAATGGAGACTTGCAGGATTTTGGCCGAGCGCTCGATGATCCGGACAAGATCCTTAGGGATGTAGAAATCAAGGCTCCTGAAGATTCCGAAACGGTCCCTCAACGGCGAGGACAGGAGGCCGACTCGAGTGGTTGCTCCCACCAGCGTGAATGGGCTCAACCGGTACCGGTGGCTCCTGGCGTGAATCCCCTTGTCAAAGACGAAATCTACGGCGAATTCCTCCATAGCCGGATAAAGAAACTCCTCAACGGTTTTTGGAATCCGATGGATCTCATCGATGAAAAACACATCGCCTTCCTCCAGGTGAGTCAGGATACCGATCAGGTCGCCTCCTTTTTCGAGCGCGGGACCCGAACTGATGGTCAAATCCCCGGATGTCTCATTGGCAATGATGTGGGCCAGGGTTGTTTTACCCAGCCCCGGAGGCCCGTGGAGCAGGACGTGGTCGACCGGCTCCCCTCGCTCTTGAGCGGCCTGGATGGCGATCTTCAAAGCCTCGACGATCTCTTCCTGCCCAACATATTCAAGAAGGCGTTGGGGACGAAGCGATATGAGTTCCGGTTGGGCATCTTGAGAAAGACAAGATGGAGAAGCGATGCCTTGCGGTTCGGCCAAAGCCTCTTCAGCTTTCTTTTTCACCTTGCAATCTCTCCACGGTAGACCTCTTCAAAGAGGGATTCAGGCGTTGTCGCGCCTGGGTTTCTTGCAAGAGCATCCGCCACCATACGCTTGGCCTCGGCAGGCTTGTGCCCTAGCTGATCTGTTAAAACTTCCAGAACCTGCTTGACAAAATCCGGATTCGCAAGGGGCGTTTCGGATTCGGCTTTGCAGATGAGGACAAATTTTTCCATTTTGCCGCTCAGAGTGGCCACGATCTTTTGGGCTGTGCGCTTGCCGATCCCTTTCAACTGCGTCAGCTTTGTCACGTCTCCGGTTTCAATGGCCCGGGCGATGTCCCGGATGGGAATGTTCAAAGCCTTCACTGCTTTCAAGGGACCGATGTCTTCCACGGAAATGAAATGTTGAAAAAATTCCCTTTCCGCTTCAAGGTTGAATCCGATCAGCACAGGCTTGGGTTGCCTTTCGGTCTGCTGAAAAAAAATGTAAAGGGCAACCTCGTCTCCATGCCTTTTTGCAGCCAATGTATCCATGACAACAGCCGGCAACAGGACCTCATATCCCACCTGGCCGACCAGAAGCAGGATCCGATCCTCTTCTTTTTTTAACAGTGTGCCCCTAAGATAACCGATCAAGCCGAACACTCCCTTTTGTCTTTCGACAACGAAGCAGACCGATGATCGCCAAGGCCATGGCATCGGAAGCGTGATAGGGCCGAATGGGTTCGGTGGCGTTCAAGAAATATCGGACCGCCTTTTCGAGCTGTATCTTGGTGGCCTTGCCGTTTCCGGTGAGTGTCTTCTTCGCCTCGCGCACCGGAATCTCCATCACAGGAACCTTAAGCTGGCATCCGGCAAGAAGCACAGCGCCGGACACCTTCCCGAGGGTGATTCCCGACTTGGGGTAGATGTCAAGAGAAAAGACGTCTTCCACCACCAACAGATCCGGCCTTTCCCGATCCAGAATCCGGTAGACTTCGGAAAAAATCCGGTGCAGGCGTTCCGGCAGTGGAATATGGCTTGATGTTTGAATATGGGCGTAGGAAAAGGTATCGATCCGCTTTTCGGATCCCCGGACAGTGGCGATACCAGTGTTTGCCAATCCCGGATCCACCCCCACGACTGTGTTCATCCGAAACCCGCCATTGTTTCCAGCCACAAGGTTTAGGGAATTTCCTTCAGCTTCTGCTGGGCAATCTTGGCTTCGTTTGCGGTAGGATATTTTCTGACGAGTTCCTTGAGGATCAGACGGGCATTTGCCGTGTCGCCCAGATTCTGAAATGAAAGCCCCTGTTTGAGAAGAGATGCCTGGACCTTGTTTCCGGTCGGATATTTTTCAACAACCTTCTGGTATTCCAGGATCGCTTTTTCGTACCACTTTTCGCGGTAGTAACTCTCCCCGATCCAAAACTGAGCGTTGTCGGCATTTATGGAAGCCGGATAGTTCTTGAGCAATTCCTGGAATCGTGTTCTAGCCTTTTCAAACTCCCCGCGGTCAAAGGCCTGCTTGGCCTCGGCGTAAGTTTCATTTTCCGACAGCATTTTGGAAGGCTCGGCTTTCGGTGTTACGGGGGGCTGCGGAGTACCGGAAATCTTGGCCTCCGGGGATTCCAGGTTAAGATAACCCTCAAGACGCTTGATACGATCCCGCTGTTCCTGAAGCCCCTTTTCCAGGGCGATCATCCGTGCTTCTCTCTCCTTTTGCTCTCCCTCGGCAGGTTTGAGAAGAAACTGCGTTTCCTCCATCTTCCCGCGAAGGGACTGCAATTCTTCGGAAAGCCGATCGTGGGATGCCTTGATTTCCGCGGTCTTGCCCTGGAAGCTTTCCGTCTTCCCCTCTTCAGTTTTAAGCAGGGAGGCCAGTCGATTCTTCATATCGACGTTTTCCCGCTCCAGCATCGCCATCCGCTGATGAATGGAGGTCATGCTGTCGTCAAGGGTGAGAATATCTTCGCGCGCGGCACACCCTGTGAGGAAAAGGGAAACGATAATAAAAAAGGCAGTCGTTTTCACAGTCATCGGCAAATTTCGACTCTTGGGTAATGAGCCTCTATGGCAGCACACGGATCATGTGATGCGGTGCAGGGTCGGCAGCGGCAAAACCGCTGCCGACCCTGCACCGATCTCCCCTATCAACGGATCCCTGATGATCCTGCCTTCTCAAGTCGAAGAAAAAACATGCGTTTTTCGGACCGGATCATCGATTCGGGTAAAAGTATTATTGGATCACGAAATGGGCCCTTCGATTTTTAGCCCAAGCCTCTTCCGTATGCCCCGAATCCATCGGTCGCTCTTCCCCGTAGCTGATTGCGGTTATCCGCGAAGCCGGAATCCCCAGATTGATAATGAATTGCGTAGCCGATTTGGCCCGACGGTCTCCGAGGGCAAGGTTGTATTCGTTGGTCCCCCGCTCGTCGCAGTGTCCTTCGACGGCCACCGTCATTTTCGCGTTGTCTTTGAGATACTGCGCCTTTTTCTTAAGGACCTCCTGAGCCATCGGAAGGAGTGTGGCGCTATCGAACTCGAAATAAATATCCTCATTCTCAAAGCGGGCCCGTTCCTGGGCGACCTTCCCCTGTTTTGCGGCTTCTTCTTTCAAACGCGCCTCTTCCAGGGCTTTTTGCCGAGCCAACTCTTCCTCACGAGCCTTGTCAGCAGCCGATTTGCCGGCCTCACCTTGCAGGCCTGTTTCAGAGGCCACTTTCTTTTTGGCACAGGAAACGGTGAACAACAACCCCGGAAGTACCATGAACATGGCTGCAAAAATCCACATTCTCCTTGACATTTTCTCCTCCTTTTTTATGTTTAACAACATCTTATAAAACCCATCAATTGTCTTTGTTCCTGGGGGACCATGCGGGATTCGTCTGTGCGCCCGAAATTGCCAGGATTCGCCGTTGATCGGTACCGAACGCTGTCATGACATAAATACGCGCCGGGCCTTCCCGGGTTGAGCTGAAGGCGATCAGATTTCCATCCGGCGACCATGACGGCGATTCGTTGTCGCCTGAATTGTGAGTCAGCTGGACAGGCTCCTTCCCGTCAATACCCACCACAAAAATATTTGTCGCATTTTTATCCATGGCGGTATACGCAATCCGGTCACCGGCGGGTGACCAGGCCGGCTGGGTGTTGTGGCGACCATAGTAAGTCAGCCTTTGTACTTCATTCGAATCCACGTCCATGACATATACCTGCGGAGTCCCGGACCGTTTGGAGACAAATGCGATTTTCTTTCCGTCCGGCGACCATGAAGGCGACACATCGATCCCTTCGTTGTGGGTCAACCTTTTAATTGTTTTTCCGGTCTCCGTCAACAAATAAATTTCCTGGTCTCCCGTGAAAGAGAGCGTGGCCGATAACTCCGATCTGAAAGGCCGCCATGCCGGCGTGATGTTGATACCCTGATGGGCCACCTTGTGGCTTCGGCCGTCTTTCAGATTGCGGATGAAGAGATCGGGCTTTCCGTTCACATATGACGTGTAGGCGATCCAGTCTCCGTCAAAAGACCATGCCGGTGAGAGCGTGATGGCTTTGGTTTGGGTCAGCTGCCGTGGATTGCTGCCGTCAAAATCGCAGACATAGATTTCCTTGTTCCCGCTGCCGTTGGATACAAAGGCGATGCGGCTGCTGAAAATACCGTGTTTTCCAGTCAAACTATAAACGATTTCATCGCAGAATTTACGGATAATGTTCTTGAGATCCGCTCGCAAACCCTGATATCGTTTCCCCACCAACAAGCGTCCCTTAAAGGTGTCGAAGAGGCGGAATTCCACTGCGATGGCTTCGCCGGAAAGCTCGAACCCGCCCGTGACCAGCAACTCCGCTCCGATGGTAGTCCAGTTGTTGAATAGGATGTTGGGGATTTCGATCCCCATGCGCTGAGGATCTTCCAAAAATGCACCCCGGTCCAGAATCTTGAAAAATCCTGTAAAATCCAACGATTGAGCAAGAAAATCGCTGCTACTTTTTATGATCTGGAGATCCTCTGAAGAGCCGGCTTTGGTCTGGAAAAACGGAACGGCGATGGGGATCTTCCTTAAAAATGGATTGTTGATGTCAATGTATTCTACAGCGTAAAGAGCGCTCATAAAACATGTCAAATTCACCCAAATAAAAAGCAGAAGCCAAACAGCACCCCGTCCCAGACCCGCTATTTTCATTGTGTCCCTTTCGATAGATTCCCGATAGCTAATTCAGGCCTGACGGTGTGAAACGCAGACCCACCATGTAAGAGGAGCGACGATACCCTTTTGGCAGCGGCGGAAGCGGATCCGACTTCTTCACCGCTTTATATACCGATTCGTCAAAGTATGCGTTTCCGGATTTGGTTTCGAAAAACATGTCTGCAATCCGACCCTCAGGTAAAATTTTAATAACAAGTCTTGCTTCCAAATCCTTTCGTCCGCCGACCATTGGTTCCGAAAATGCCCAATTCTTCTGGATGACATAAGCAATTTCGACCTTGTAGATATCCATCTGATCCAAGGTCGCCTTTCCCCCGCCCCCTTCACCTACACCCGTCCCGACTCCCGGCGGTCCCTCTTCGACTTTCTGCTCCAGGTTCGCCAAGGCTTTGGCCAAGGGGTCGGGCGTATTTTCGGGCGCGTTTTTTTCGGCCTTTGCTTCGATATTTTTTATAGCGCTTTGTATGGCTTTTTCAGTTTTAAAGGTCTTTTTCTTTAAGGATGTTTTAGGTTTGATTTCGCACGTTTCTGCAATAGAAACCATATCCGGTTTGGGTCCGACTTCCGGAACCGCTTGTTGCTCTGGGGTCGGCTTTGGGGTCTTTTTTGTCTCCGGAGTCTGTGACGCTTCCGTGCGGGGTCTCGGCATCGCGCCTTTCCCCGGTCCGGGCAAAGCCACCAAACTTACATTGACCACAGAGGAGGACCATCGCCTGGCCGGAGTGATGTCCGGAAAAAAAATCAGCCCGATGAAGAGCGCCACATGGCACGCCGCTGAAATAGCGGATATCCGCAGAAATTGGCGGTGCTCCGACCGATTTCCCCTTAAAAAGGAAATCGATTTTTGGCTTTCCTCATGCTTCATTTTCTCTTAACCTTGGTCGGTTGACGCTTTTCGTCCTTCTTGACCGGTTCCGTCACCATCCCCAACTTTTCAACCCCGGCTCCTTTGATCTCCGACATGACTTGAATCACCATCCCATAAGGAATCGCCTTGTCCGCTCTGAGATAGACCTCCCGGTCCGTACGGTTTTCGAGAATCTTGGACAGCTTTTCTCCCAGAAAATCTAGTTTTACTTCAAAATCGTTGATGAATATCCGCTGTTGGGTATCGAGGGTGATCAGCAAGTGATCCTTTTCGGAGGATATGGGATCCAGAGTCGCCTCAGGAAGGGAAACGTTGGCCCCGTGAATCATCATGGGAGCCGTAACCATGAAGATGATCAATAAAACCAGCATGACGTCCACAAAAGGGGTAACGTTGATTTCGGACAAAAGCCCATTTTCCTTGCCACCTGCCGTCATTGACCCCTCTCCTTCGTGCGCATGAGGTCGCGCTCCACGATATTTAGAAAATCCGCCGAAAAGCTGTCCAACTCGGACTCAAGGATACGGATCTGGTAAATGAAATAATTGAATGCGATAACCGCAGGGATGGCCACAGCCAGTCCCGCGGCCGTCGCCACAAGGGCTTCGGAAATCCCCGGCGCCACCACGGCAAGGCTAGCCGAACCCCTCAATCCGATCCCATGGAAAGATCCCATGATGCCCCAAACTGTGCCGAAGAGTCCGATGAAGGGGGTCGTGTTCCCGGTGGTGGCTAAAAAGGGGACCATCTGAGTCATCCGCGTGGTTTCGGTGGTAATTCCCCGCCTAAGTGCGCGCTTCACATTATCGATGCCTATGATCCGGGCTCCCAAGGGCGAACTATCTTGGCTGGATCCCTGGGAGGTTCCTGACTGAACGGTCTTTTTCAGCTCCGTATACCCGCTACGGAATAACCGGGCCACGGGACTTCCCTCCAGCGTTTTGGCCTTGGATAAAGCTTCGGAAAAATCCCGGCTCTTCCAGAAATAGTCGATAAAAACGGCTGACTCCTTGAAAGCCCTCCGGATGTATCGAAACTTGAGGATGATGATGGTCCAGGAAATCACGGAAAATGTTAAAAGCAACAGCAATACCAACTGAACCATGAAGCTGGCATTAAGCACCATGTGAAAGATATCGATATCATGAGTCAGCATGCGATCTCCTTGAATCCGTCTCAAACAGGGCGTTCCCTGAAATTATAACCGTTCGTTCACCTGCGAAAACGAGTGCCTGCAAATCCTGAATACACTATATGTTGTATGATATTGGAAGTTTCTAACTATATGAACTCCATAGACCTGTCAAGGATTTATACTTGCTTCCAATCAGAATTTATATATCATATTGTTGAAAATGATGGCTTCGTAAAAAGTCCATTGAAGCTTTTTACTTTGCCATCCTAATTTTGAATTTTTACGATTTCATCAAAAATGAGTGAAGATCACAGTAAATACGAGGATTTCAGTATGGATGCTATCAGCGATTTCCTGTTTGAAGCGACAATGCTGAAAAAAATTCCACGGTCAGGATATCAGTTCCTCGGTTCTGGAAAAGAATCCGTTGCCGAGCATGTCTTCATCACCACACTCATCGCATTTGTCCTATCTCAAATGCGACCGGGCATCGATGCTTCCCGTCTTGTCAATATGTGTCTTATACATGATCTTTTAGAGACAAGAACCGGTGATCTCAACCATATGCAGAAAAAGTACGTGACAGCCGATGACGAAACTGCATTATCTGATACCGTTAAGGGGCTTCCCTTCGGTAAAACGCTTGTTGCACTGCTCCAGGAATTCGCCGAGGGCCGAACAGAGGAAGCGGTACTTGCCCGAGATGCGGATCAGCTCGCCTTTCTGATCGACCTCAAGGCCCTGGCGGACATGGGGCATCAAAATGCAAAAAAATGGATCCCCCTTGTCAAAGACCGTGTTCAAAGCGCTTTGGGAAAACAAATCGCCGAAACGCTCCTGGAAACCGAACATGACCGTTGGTGGCTCCATAAGCTTCTGGGGGTATCGGATCTCTGACATTATGCATGCCTATCGGTTTTCGGGCCCGGCAGCACCTGAAAAAGAAGTTGGGATTTCCTCAAGGCACCAAAAAGTTTTTGTGATCCATCATGGGGCACTCGGCGACCTCGTCGTAACCTTTCCTTTGTTCAAAGCCCTGAAAGGTGCCGGCCTTGAAATTCACCTGTTGTGTCAGGGACACCTGGGGATTCTGGCACAGTCACTTGGCCTGGTGCAAAAGGCTCATGCTTTAGAATCCGCGCATTTTGCATCCCTTTACAAGGATGCACCCAATGAAAAGGCAAAGGATGCGCTGAACGTCTGCGACGTAATGCTTGCCATAATCCGGTCCGATACATGGGTTTCGGACATCTCCCGGTTTTTCAAAAAACCGATCCATCGCATTCCCCCGCAACCCGAGCCGACATCCCGCACTCACGTCTCAAGCCATCTCCTTCTCTCTTGCGAAAAAACCGGTCTCATCAAATCCTTCGAATATATGCCGAGAAAAGATCCCGCCAGAATCCTTGATCTCAAAACCGAAACAAAAAAGATCTGGATCCACCCCGGAGCCGGAAGCCTGAAAAAAAGGTGGCCCCTGAGCCGTTTTATTGAAACAGCCGTCCAGCTTCGGGCAAAAGGATGGGATCCCGCGTTTCTTTTCGGCCCGGCTGAATTCTCCTTAGAACCGATCTTGAAAGACGCTGCCCCGGCTTTTCGCATCTTTCAGACTGGGGAAGTCACAGAGTTGGCCAAGTTACTGAAAACGGCTTGGGCTTTCATCGGCAATGATTCAGGGGTCAGCCATCTGGCTGCGTTTTTGGGGCTTGCCACCCTGGCTATTTTCGGACCCACCGACCCAGCCCGATGGAGACCCCTTGGCCCCTCGGTGGCTGTGGTGCAAGGTATTTCGGATTGCTCTCCCTGCTTCGAGTCTCGGTCCGAATCCTGTCCAAGGCCATTGTGCTTAGATCGTGTGACTCCTCAACAGGTCCTCAAAGCCCTTTTTAAGATCGGCTCAAACGGTTGAAGCGCTACATGGAGAACTTGACCGCCTTTGAAACTAATGATACTATCCGTATTATTTTACCCTGCAGTTGCATAAAAACATGACAAGGAATAGAAAAAAAGTTGGACACCTTGGATCTGGGGCATCCTCGGCTTTTGCAACAGCAGGATTTGCTACAGGGGCATAGATGTGATCATGGACAAGACTATACCGGAACCCTATGATAACTATCTGAAAGGCCTGATGGATATCAGCCGGGCCATCACTTCAGAACTTTACCTGGAGGACATCCTCAAGCTCATCGTGATGGTGACGGCCAAGGTCACCGGTGTCGAAATCTGTTCATTATGGCTCATCGACGAAAGTGTTGCGCCTAAAAAAATTCGGCTTAAAACGACTCAGGCCATCGACCCGGATTACATCAAAGACCGGTCCCTGGGTATGGACGAAGGAGTAGTAGGGTATGTGGCCACCCACAACCGACCCCTGATCGTGGAAAACGTTCTGGATGAGCCGTTGTTCAAAGAAAAAGAGATGGCCAAAAAGCTGGGACTCGTTTCCATGCTCAGCGTTCCCCTGCAGGTCAAGGATGGGAAGGTTGTCGGAGTTTTAAACTGCTTCACGGCCGCCCCTCACCGTTTCTCGGAGACCGAAATCTATCTGATTACCACCGTCGCCAATCAGGCCGCCGTGGCCATCATGAACACGGAACTGTTGGTCAAAACCCGGGTCATCCAGGAAGAACTCGAGACCCGAAAGATGGTGGAGCGGGCCAAGGAAGTCCTGATGAAGCGGAGAAACAAGACGGGTGAAGAGGCTCACCGCTGGCTCCAAAAACGAAGCATGGACTCCCGAAAACCGATCCGTCAGGTGGCTGAAGCGATCCTCCTCTCGGAAGAGTTAGATCGCGGTTAACCTGCCGGGCTAAAAAAGCGATCGGGTTTTAGAAGCCCGTCGTTTGGGGGCAGGAACCTGCGTTAAAAACTCCACTCTATCCGAACCCTGGGGTTGTCGGTTCGAAACGAGCCGGACAGAGGAACAGGGGAAACCGCTAATGGGCTTGCTTCGCCCGATCGAGCGATGCCTTGATGAAATCCCGGAACAGAGGGTGGGGATCCATGGGCCGGGATTTGAATTCCGGATGGAACTGACATCCTAAATACCATGGGTGATCCGGCAATTCGATGATCTCCACCAGCTCACCATTGGGGGAAACCCCGCTGAATACAAGCCCCTGGGCCTCCAAACGCTCCCGATAAGCATTGTTGAACTCATAGCGGTGCCGGTGCCGTTCCGAGATCAGCTCACTGCGATAGGCCCGATGGGCCACAGAATTCTCCATGATCCGGCAGGGGTAAGCGCCCAATCGCATGGTCCCCCCCTTCGCCGAATGAATATCCCTTTGTTGAACGGTTCCGGTCTTTTCGTCGTACCATTCCAGCATCAGGTAAATCACCGGATGGGGGGTGGCCGGATCGAACTCGCTGCTGTGCGCCCCCTCTAATCCGACGACGTGACGGACGTACTCGATGACTGCAATCTGCATCCCCAGGCAGATCCCGAAATAGGGGATCTTGTACTCACGGGCATACCGGGCGGCAATAATTTTCCCTTCGATCCCCCTGGACCCGAATCCTCCCGGTACCAAAATCCCGTTTGCCGTGGCCAGGATTCGATCGACGTTTTCCGATGTAATGCTTTCCGAGTCGATGAACTTCAGGTTGACCTCGCACCGGTTCGGAATCCCCCCATGACCGAGCGCCTCGTTAAGGCTTTTATAGGATTCGGTCAGATTGGTATATTTACCGACGATGGCTATCTCCACAGCTTCTTCAGGTGTCTTGATTCGTGAAACCAGTTCGTTCCAGGCTTCCAACCGGGGTGCCCGGGTCCAGATGTGAAGCTTTTCCACAATCCTATCATCCAGCCCTTCCTTGTGGAAGATCAGGGGGACTTCGTAGATGCAATCCACATCTTTAGCTGTGATTACGGCATCCACGTCCACATCACAGAACAACGCAATTTTGGCCTTGATTTCTTTTGAGAGGAAACGGGCCGTGCGGCACAACAGGATGTCGGGTTGGATGCCGATGCTTCTCAGCTCTTTGACACTATGTTGGGTGGGCTTTGTTTTAACCTCCCCGGCAGTGGCAATAAAAGGGACCAGAGTCAGGTGGATATACAGAGTATTGTCCTTTCCGGCATCCGTTCTAAACTGCCGTATGGCCTCCAGGAACGGCAGGCTTTCGATATCCCCGACGGTCCCGCCGATCTCCACGATGACCACGTCCACGCCGTTGGAAACCAGCCGGATGCTCTGCTTGATCTCTTCGGTGATATGGGGAATCACCTGAACCGTACCCCCCAAATACTCTCCCCGCCGCTCCTTGGAGATGACGGAGTAATAGATTTTTCCGGTGGTAAAATTGTTGTCTCTTCCCAGCTTGGCGCTGGTAAAACGCTCGTAATGCCCCAAGTCCAGATCCGTCTCCGCGCCGTCGTCGGTCACGAATACCTCCCCGTGCTGAAACGGGTTCATGGTGCCGGGATCAACGTTGATGTACGGATCCAGCTTCTGGAGCGTTACGGTGAGCCCGCGGGTCTCCAGAAGCGCCCCGATGGAGGCGGAGGCCAGTCCCTTGCCCAATGAAGATAAAACCCCGCCGGTGACGAAGATATACTTGGTTGGATTTCCCATGATCCTCCCTTAAATACTTTCCATGTGCGGGAAAATAGGGACGTCGAAATCCCCGCGGGTTAGAGTCTAATTGTAGATCTTCTTGAATTTTTCTATGGTCTTTTGGATCTCGTCAGGCTCCGAATCTTTATTTTCGGAAGAAGGTTTATGCCGTTCCATCGGTTTCTGCATCGACCTGAGGCGATCCATGTCGAACAGCTCCTTCGGAAGTGGAGGATCGACCTCCAGCTTCTCCACCTCGATGGTTTTAACTAATTCGCCGTTTTGGTAAAATTCCACTTGCCATGGGTACCAAGCCGTTCCCACAAGGCTCCAATTACCATAGCGAATTTCCAACTTTTCCCGGGTCAACGGATCCGAGCCTCTATCCAATATCCATCGAGTCGGCCAGAAGTTTTCCTTGTCGATGACAAGCTGGGCGGTTGTCTCGTCCGGATACTGAGCACCGATCACATAGACAACAGACCCCTGAAACCGGCCCAGACTGCAAATATCGCTAAGGATGCCGTAATGGGAAAGCACCCTCTCCAGCTTATCCGGGTTCCGGTGCAAAAGCAGATCCTTATAACGGTCAAACCGATCCCAGGGCATCGGATCAACCTTTCCATCTATGAGAGTCAGGGACTCTCCATCCACTTGAAGATGCACGCGTTCAACCGCCCCTGCCTTGGCATCCGACCGAAAGACTCCGGGAAAGCGATACCGAACCGTTTCATCCACGGAAATCGCATCCTGACCTTGGGTTTTGAGACGGATATAGGTTTTCTGCCGGATCAATAGCCTCTTTTCCGGACCGAGTTTTTGGAGATAACGCCCCAGAACGGCACGGCCAGGTAAAACATAAGCGTTTGCAGTACCGCACCATATAGCTATCATAAAACCAAGTACCAACACCCTCAAGACTTTTCCAAGGGGTGGAGCCGATGCATTACGGATTTTGGAATGCCGGAGGGCTACAGGACTTCGGTACAAAAGCGCGCGCCTTTCCCGAGTTCTTCCTCGATCCGAATAAGCTGATTATACTTTGCCACCCGATCGCTTCGGGATAAAGAACCGGTCTTGATCTGCCCGCCGTTGACACCCACCACAAAGTCCGCAATAAAGGTGTCTTCCGTCTCTCCGCTGCGGTGCGAGATGACCGTGGCATACCCGGCCTCCTTGGCCATGTCGATGGCTGAGAGGGTCTCGGTCACGGTACCGATCTGATTCAGCTTGATGAGGATAGCGTTGGCGATCCCCTTTTCGATTCCCTTTCGGAAGATCCCGGGATTGGTGACGAAAATATCATCTCCGACAATCTGAATAAGCCCTTCGAGACGATCCGTCATGGCAGACCAGCCCTTCCAATCTCCTTCAGCAAGTCCATCCTCCACGGAAAGAATGGGATACTTATGGATCAGGGCTTCGAAATAATCGATCATTTGATCCGATGTCAGGATTTTTCCTTCGGATTTCAGGTGGTATTTCCCATCCCGATAAAATTCGCTGGCAGCCGCATCCAGGGCGATTCCGATGTCGGATCCCGGCCGATACCCTGCGGACTCGATAGACTCAAGGACCAGTTGAATCGCCTCTTCATTCGATTTGAGATTCGGTGCGAAGCCTCCTTCGTCACCCACGGCAGTGTTGAGTCCTCGGCTCTTGAGGAGCGATTTCAGGTTGTGAAAGGTTTCAGACCCCATTCGGACTGCCTGGGCCACGGAGGAAGCCCCCACCGGCACAATCATGAATTCCTGGATGTCCAGGTTGTTGACGGCATGGGCGCCGCCGTTGACGATATTCATCATGGGCATCGGGAGCTGCCTTGCGGTCATGCCGCCGATGTACCGGTAAAGAGGGAGGCCAAGGGCCGCAGCCGCTGCACGGGTGGCCGCCATCGAGATACCCAGAATGGCATTAGCGCCCAGCTTTGACTTATTCGCCGTCCCGTCCAACTCGATCATTCGCAAATCCAGAGAGGTCTGATCGGCGGCATCCATCCCACACACCACGGGTGCAATGATTTTCTGGACATTTTCTACGGCTTTCCGGACCCCTTTTCCGTGATAAACTTTGGCTTTTTTATCCCGAAGCTCCAATGCTTCCCTTTTCCCCGTGGAGGCGCCCGATGGGACCGCCGCCCGACCCGTGGCGCCGCAAGCCGTAACCACATCCACTTCTATAGTCGGGTTCCCCCTCGAATCCAGGATCTGCCTCGCCTTTATTTCAATGATCTCGGTCATCTTTTCCTCCCTTGTTCCACTGATGAGTTCCTAACCAAGCCGCTTGACAAAAACCGGCAAAATGCTACTCTCCTTTAAAAATGTTGTCAACCAACGAAGACTCTGTGCTGAGGCTTCGGGCTAGCTTAGTGAGATACTGATTAGCCATCGGGATTTTGATTAATAGGTGAAAACAAGAGACTTATACACCGAAGCCCACCTGGCAGTGGCTGCAATCCGGGTTTTGGAGCATCGCCAGGGCACCCCCCCGAGCATCGAGGCCATAGGCGACTTCCTCTCCTTCTCGGTGGAACACACCAACCTGATCTGCAAGAGGCTGGCCCAGATGGGTATCCTTAAAATTGCGGAAGGCCCCTTCGGCACCCGCCTGTTTGTTCAGGACCACCAGCTTCTGGAAACCATCCCGAAAGGAGAAACCGGGGAACCCTTAAAAGACGCCATCGAGGCATTTCAGGCTTCGCGTAAAAACTACGATTCCCAGCTCGAGTCTTTCAAGGCGAAACAGTTGCAGAAGCAAAAAGACCTGTTCGCCCAGCTCGATCAGAAACTGAAGGACGACCTTAAAAAGGATCGCTAGGAAGCCCGATCCTTAAGTGCCGCATGAGCGGCGGCCAACCGGGCGATAGGGACCCGGAAGGGAGAACACGACACATAGGTCAGCCCCAGCTCATGGCAAAGACGGATCGACTTGGGATCGCCGCCGTGCTCCCCGCATATCCCGCATTCCAAATCCGGAAGCACCGATCGACCCTTTTTCACGGCGATGCGCATGAGTTCTCCCACCCCTTCCCGATCGATGGTGGTGAACGGGTTTTCCGAAAGGATTCCCCTGTCCAGATAGATGAGCAGGAATCCCGCCTCGGCATCATCCCGGGATATCCCGAATGTGGTCTGAGTCAGGTCATTGGTCCCGAATGAAAAAAATTGGGCATGCTCGACCATCTGGTCCGCGGTGAGGGCAGCCCTGGGTATCTCGATCATAGTACCGAATTTGTAATCAATGGACATGCCCTGCTCTTCCATAACCCTTTTACCCTCTGCCTCCAGGACCCTTCTCTGGTCGGCCAGTTCATTGACGTGGCTGGTCAGGGGAATCATGATCTCCGGGTGTACCGATACCCCTTCTTTAGCCACCTGACAGGCCGCCTCGAACACGGCCCGAACCTGCATGGTCGTCAGATCCGGGATGACGATTCCCAGCCGGACCCCCCGAAGGCCGAGCATAGGGTTGGTTTCCCTGAGGCTTTCCACCCGCTCCAGCATGCTTTCCTTGATTCGAATGCTTTGGAGCATATCGTCAATCTCTGCGAGGTTACCCGCATGTTTGAGGCGGATTTTCAAGTCCGCCAGCTCCCGCAGCAACGCGTCATGGTTGGGGAGGAATTCATGCAAGGGGGGATCCAGAAGACGCATGATGACCGGAAGACCGTCCATGACCCGAAACAGGTCGGCAAAATCCTCTTTCTGAAAGGGAAGGAGGGCATCGAGGGCCTCCTTTTGATCCAGGTGTCTATCGGACATGATCATCTTCTGGATCAACGGCAGGCGTTCGGTCTCAAAAAACATATGCTCGGTGCGGCAAAGGCCGATCCCTTCGGCCCCATACTCCCGGGCGCGCTTGGCATCTCTGGCGTAGTCGGCATTGGCCCAAACCCCCAGGCGTCGAAAACCATCCGCCCACAATAACAGCTTAATGAGCCAGGAATCCTTGATGTCAGGAACGGTGGTCGGAATCGTCCCCAGGTACACACTGCCGCTTGTCCCGTCGATGGATATCCAATCCCCTTCCTGGACCACGGTCTCTCCGACTTTCATCCGGCGTTTGGCGATATCGATGTTCAAGGCTGCCACACCCACCACCGCGGGTTTTCCGAACTGGCGGGCCACCAGGGCCGCATGGCTTGTCCTACCACCCCGGCTCGTGAGGATTCCCTTGGCCGCCAGCATGCCGTGCACATCATCCGGTTTGGTTTCCGGTCGGACCATGATGACGTTCTTTCCGTTCTTTTTCGCCCAGGTCTCGGCCAGGTCCGCATCGAAGGCTACGATTCCACAGGCCGCGCCGGGAGAAACGTTGAGACCCTTTGCCAACAATTTTCCTTCGGCCTTGGCAGCGCGGGTGGCATTCGGATCGAACTGGGGGTGCAGAAAAAAATCGACCTGCTCCGGTGAAACCCTAAGAACAGCTTCTTCCTGATTGATGAGCCCTTCTTCAGCCATATCCACCGCAATCCGAACAGCAGCCTGGGCGGTCCTTTTTCCATCCCGGGTCTGGAGCATCCATAGTTTCCCCTTTTCGATGGTGAACTCCACGTCCTGCATGTCCCGATAGTGCCTTTCCAAGCGTTGTACGATCTGCTCAAACTCGGCATAGATCTCCGGCATGCCGGTCTTTAATTCCTTCAGATCCTTGGTCATACGAATTCCGGCAACCACATCCTCCCCCTGGGCATTAATCAGATAGTCTCCCTCGATCTGCTTTTCGCCTGTGGAGCCGTTCCGGGTCATGGCCACGCCGGTGGCGCTGTCTTCCCCCATGTTTCCGAAAACCATGGTGACAATGCTCACCGCCGTACCTAAATCGTGGGGAATCCCTGCCGCGTTTCGGTAATCAATCGCCCTTTTTCCGTTCCAGCTTTTGAAAACCGCCTCCGTGGTCAGTTTCAACTGCACATAAGGATCTATGGGAAAATCGTGGTGGGTATGATGCCGGTAAACCTCCTTGAATTCCCTTGTCACAGTCTGCCAGTCCTCTGACGTGAGTTGGGAATCGGTGGTAACCTTGGCGTGCCTGCGAGCCTTGGTGATGACCTCTTCGAAGACCTCATCGGGAACACCCATCACCACGCTGCCGAACATCTGGATCAAACGCCTGTAAGCGTCAAAAACAAATCGTGCGTCACCGGTGAGGGCCACCATCCCCGTAGCGGTCTCATCATTGAGCCCGATGTTGAGCACCGTGTCCATCATTCCAGGCATGGAAAATTTGGCCCCGGATCGGCACGAAACCAGCAACGGATTCTCCGGGTCACCGAAGGTCTTTCCAACGGCCTCCTCGATCTTGAGGAGGGCTTCCAGTTCCTGATCCCACAGGCCCTGGGGCAACGTACCGCCAGTGGAGAGATAGGCATTGCACGCCTCCGTGGTGACGGTAAACCCCGGGGGCACCGGAATCCCCAGCTTAACCATCTCCGCTAAGTTAGCGCCCTTTCCCCCTAAAAGGCCTTTGATGTCCTCCCAGGAGCCTCCTACATAACGCTGTACCTCATCCAGTTCGTCGAAAAGGTATACCCACTTCTTTTGCATCGTCACAGCCCCTCCTTTATGCCTTAGAAGTCAAGACCATCCGAATCCAAATCCGAATCTATTCTTTGAACCGATATGCTTAAAAAATCAACACCCAAATCCATGTCCCGGATTCACCTTTTGTTTTTTCAAAGTCTATGGCCTGCCGGTCCATACTAATACGGCTTTCCGAAAAAAAAGAATTTATCCGCTTCATATCCAATTTGATGAAATCGTAAAAACTCAAAATTAGGATGGTAAAGTAAAAAGCTTCAGATGCAAGGCGCGCAAATCCTGAGGAATGAGGCGTACATGTGGGTACGCCGCAATAACGAAGGATGCAGTGCAACGCAGCAGATGGACTTTTTACGAAGCCATCCAATTTAACGCGTTGACAAAGAGGGAAATTTCGGCTACTTTTAATTTATTTATCGGCCTGTTTCCTTTACCCGTATTAGAAGGAGAAGCACCATGCGTCGATCCCTTTTCTTTCCGATATTCCTCACCTTGGTACTGACCGTGGGATGTGCTGCGCCCATGATTATCGACGGCAAGAAAAATGACTCGGCTATTTTATCCCGCTCCCTTAAAGCTGCCAAAATCATTGAGAATCCCTATTATAAATCTTCGGCTCAAGAAGACATCGCCGTCGTCTATGCACAGATCGGCATGTATGAAGATGCGGCCAAGGTCGCCGCACAGATTGAAGATCCCGTGATACAGACCTATGCATTTTCCCGTACCGGGGAAATTGCGTGGAACAGCCAGCGAAAGGAAACCGGGCTACTTTTGCTTGCCGGATCTAAGGACCCCATTCAAAAGATCGAAGACCCCCATAAAAAAACTTATCTGATGACCCTGCTCTCGGAAACCTACTCCGAGATCAATGAGACTGAAAAGGCTTCGGAAACTCTTCAAGAAGCCTACACATTTGCCAATAAAGTCGAAAACAAAGGCATGAAAGCCTTTGATCTGACGGTTATCGGGCATCATTTCTTCAAACTGGGGAAAAAAACCAAAGCCGGGGAAGTCCTTTCAGAGGCTTATTCCGTAGCCGAAAATATCGATGACGCAGAGAAACAAATCACCATCATGGACATGATCGCCAGCATTCTTGCCGAAGACGGCCAGTACGATAAAGCCTTTGAGATCGTCAAGAACATCGATGTCGCTATCACCAAGGCCGCCGGACCGGATCGGATAACCCAGCTCTACACCTCCTTAGGAGATTATGAAAAAGCCATTGAGATCGCCAACACGATCGAAAATCCCTACACCCGGACTTTTACCCTATCCCGGATCAGCCTTACAGCCTGGAACCAAGGAAAAAAAGACATCGCCCGCCAGGTTCTGGCCTCGTCGGCCGAGGTAGCGCGCTCCATCCAGGACGAGTCTGTAAAAACCTCCGCTCTGGACCGGGTCGCCTGGGGATATGCCGATGCCGCCCAGCAGCAGAAGGCGGTGGAAGTCGCCCAGACAATCGAAAACATTTATAATAAGGATGACGCCCTGGAAAGAATCGCGGGCCGTTACGCTGAAAACGGAGAATTCGAAAAGGCCATAGAGGTCATCGGCACTATTCAGGATAGTTATTACAAGGCTTCTGCCGCAACACGGGTGGCAGACATTTATCTGAAATCCGGAAAGAGGGAACAGGCTCAACAACTTCTGGATCAAGCCGATAAATTGTCCGGAGAGATTCCGGTGGATTACCAGCGCTTCAGTGCCATGGCCGAAATTTCACCGGTATACGAAAAGTTGGGTAACCATGAAAAAGCACTTGCCATCGCTCGAGGAATTAAAGATGACCAATTCAGGAACCGGGCGTTTTTCCGGATTTCCTCTTGGTATGCCGATACCCGGCAATTTGAAAAGGCCCTTCTCTGGACCGACCTCATAGAAGACCCTTACTATCAAGCATCCGCTTATACGCTGATCGCCGGCAAGTAAAGTCAAACACGGATCGTGAATGATCCGCACCACTTTTTAACGGCCCCTTTCACTCAGAGGGGCCGTACTTTTTGGTTTTCTTGAAAAGGTGGGTGTCTACATATATGGCAAGGATCTCAGCGGTGGCTCTGGGAGCACGTGTCGTCATGTAATTGTCAATAATGGCATGGGCCATTTCATGGGCCAGCATCCTTTCATCAATATCATCGATGTTGATGAAAATGGTGTTAATTTCATATAAATACCATGCCCGAATATTCAGTTCAGCGCCGAAAATCTTCTTATAGGCTTGAGCCAGCATTTTTTTGCCGGGATATAGATTGATGGACACTTTTTTTTCGCTTTTTTTGAGCATGTCCAGGATCTCCTGGACCCGTTCGTATAGGGCATCGATTTTTTCCCGGATTTTACCTTCTAATTCCTGAGATGCGGTTTCCGAAAGAAAGCTTTTTAAGGAGAAGTCGGACGGTAAGAAATCCACCTTTCGATCAAATTTTTTCAAATCCTCAATTTTTTCGAATTGGATAATCATATATCGGGTCTCCAGTCGAGTCCAGGGGCTTTCCTCCTGTTTTTTTTCCGGAAGATTTTTCGGAGCGGAAATCGAAAAGGGGATTTTTTCTAGGGATGGCTCGTCCGCGTTGTGCGTAATAAAAACATCCGGCCTGCCCGAGCAAAAAAGAAATAGCCCGGTTAAAAAAATCCGTGCAAGCCAATTGCTGATCATGACAAGAGCTCAGATCTTGAAATATTTGCGGACCAAACTCTGGAGATTCATCAAGGACGCGGCAATATCTTCCGGCAAATCACGTTGCTTTGCCAGCTCCTGGAACTGGAGGATCTCCGACTCCACAGCAAGAACCTTGCCGCGCAGACTGTCCGTCATATCGTTGAAGGCGGTGGAAAGGGCGACGAATTGGTCCTTTTTTCGAAGGGAAATCCGCAGGGTTAAATTCCCTTGCGCGATAGCACCCAGTTCCTTTTCAAAACGAAACATGGGCCCCGCGATTTTATGGGAGATATAGAGTACCGTCAGCACGGCAATCACCAAAACGATGGCAACCGTAACGGCATTAGTCAAAATCACCGTGGGAAGAATAGCCATGGCCGTGTTTTTGACCATCAGTCGCCCGTTTTCAAAGGATGTTGTCACCGTGCCTCGCGATAAAAGAATGACCAGCGCGGTAGATATGACACTCCCTAAAAGGATGATCAGGCAAAACTTCAGAATAAAATAAAACTGGTAGCTTTTTTTGATAAAAACATTCCGCCTTTTGTATGATTTATCCTGAGTCATGGAATACTCCTTTGATCCTCTTTATCCACAGCCGGAAATCCCGGCTTTCCCGTTTTCAAAAACCGCTGATTTCAAACAAGGCGCCTGGTCCGATTTTTTTGGGGTTCTTAATAGCCTGAATCTCATGATGCTTTCGGTTTAAACGGCACATCCTCTATTTTTTTTTCGTGAAGCAATTCGCGGCTGATCTCAATTTTTGCTTGTTTTTGTAAAGCATCGATCCATAACTTCAGTTTCTCGGTCTTTTTTTCTTCTTTAAGCCTTCGGGTGATTTCTTGTCGCAATGCTTCCACTGGAGGGAGGTTTTCATCTTCGGCTTTCATACGATGATACCGATCGGCGATCTCCTCTTCGGAAATATATGTCTGCCGCTCGATTTCCTCACCTTTCAGCTCTAAAAGGTCACGGATGAGGGTGGATTGCCAATACCTTTCGATGGCCCGAATGAACCGGTCCCGTCGATCCAGCTTCATCTTCATGGCTTCCTGTATGAGAAGCTCCTTTCGAACCAATTGATTTAAAAAGGATTCCTTTGCTTCCTGAGTCAGCTTAAATTCCGGGTCCATCTCAAGTTCCTGGGCCAGTTGGGTTTCAAACTCGTTTATCGTGAGCCTGTACTCATTGATGGTTGCCACCACGGCACCTTCAATTTTCCGATCCGCACATCCCATAACCCAAACCGATGATATGACCCAAAACAATCCGGCAAAAAGCAGCCGATTTCGTCTTTGTGGATGAGAATCATTCATGGAAAAAATCCTTTCACAGCGGCCTTTGGGCGTGTGTTATCCTGAAAAGCAAGCCCGATGCGACCCGAAATATCTTTTCAGAGGAAACAGGGCCGATTTTTTGAATCAACCTTAGCCCCAACATCTGCAAAATAAGTTCGATTTTTTTCGGAAAATTAAATGTTGACTTTTTAAAGAAATACAACTATTTTTAACTACAATTTACTTCAGATTGCAAGCCTTATCGGGTGTGCCTGAATCGACCTGCAATGCTGGAAGACTTTAGGAAACCCCATAAACAAGGAGGACGCACTATGAAAAGACGAATTCAACTAATAGGAATCGCGGGATTTTTTATCCTTTGTTGCGTATGGACATTTGCCGCCGTGCCGACTCTCGCGGGGGACAGGGGAATGCCTTTAAACCCATCCTGGATCGGTGAAAAAGCACCTCTGTTTCTGGCAAAAAAAGATGCGGACTCTCCCAAGAAAGAGATTCCTTCATACGCAAAGGCCATGAGAGACGCAGTGAACCAATTTTTAGCGGTAGTGGAATCGATCAACAAACAAAATCAGCCGCTGGAATGGAAGCTTCAGCAGATTTACCAGTTTAACCAGTCGGTCCGGGTGAACTGGGGGAATGTGGCCTTGACCTATTATATTTTCGACGAACAGATGCGACTTTTGGACTGTGTGGATTTCAGACAGTTTATCGGAAAAGATTTTTATGAGTGGACGGATACATCCGGAAATAAACCGTTTCAGTTACTACATAAAGAATTAATTAAAAGCGGCCTGGGATTCGCGGAAGGCAACTGGTCGGTTCCCAATGGGCAGTTTCCGGTTCCGAGCATTATACACGGACAGATTTGCAATGTCAGTGACAAACTATCGGGCAATATCACGAAACTCGTGGTCTCGCTCATCGGACCGAAAAATTTAGTGGAGGCCTTTGAAGAACCTTTTAGACCCGAGCTGCTGCAACTTCAGGGAAATCCACCGGAAGACCATTTTAAACAAAAACCTCAAGATATAAGTCCGATTAAGTAAGTTAGAATTTTAATGACCCTGAAAAATGATGAAATTGTAAAAAGTCAAAATTAGGATGGCAAAGTAAAAAGCTTCAGATGCAAGGCGCGCAAATCCTGAGGAATGAGGCATACATATGGGTACGCCGCAATGACGAAGGATGCAGTGCAACGCAGCAGATGGACTTTTTACGAAGCCATCAAAAATGGCCGGCATGAATTTTGAGTGCGCCGGCCATCTATTTTGTCCTTTTCATTGGGCTGTTTCCCCCTGACTCCGCCCTTTGAAACCTGAGGAGGGATATTGATGAGACGATTGAAACAAAAACAAGGCATGGCCAGGTTTTTCTGGGTGGTGATACCGTTATGTGCGTTTGTATTGGCCCTTCCCGGCCTTCTTTTCGCAGATGCCAAGTTTAAAATTAAACCCATGTTCTCTATTTCCGGGCGTTATGACAGCAATTTTTATTATGCCGAAGAGAATGAACGGGAGGTCTATACGTTACTGCTGGAGCCGGGCGTGTTGTTGGGCATGGAGACTCCCAAGCTCAAGGCCGATGTCACCCTCATTTTGGAAGCCTACTTTTATGAGGATAAAACCGATGTCCCGGAAGGTTCTACAGCAGCCAGTGATGAAAATTACGTGGGGCCGCTCGCCCTTTTAGATTTGGTCTATCAGCCGGTGGAACGCTTAAAAGTCGGCCTGAAAGATTCATTTTACATCACCCGACGTCCCCAGGAATCGGATCAGTTTTCAAACAGCGTCGAACGGGAAAAATATTGGATCAACCGCTTCGAACCCCTCATTTACTTCGATATCACCGAGCAATTGACGGCCGGTGTACGATATCGGCGTACCGATGTGGATTATTACGATTCCGACGATGACGACTACATCGAGCACCGTGGTATCGTCGACCTTATTTACAGCCCGACGAGAACCGTCACCCTGGACCTGGATTATCAGCGATGGACCTATGACGAACCGGATGACCTGGAAAATCAAAAATATACTTCAGACTGGCTGCGCCTGACCGCCGAAAAACGGTTCAACTATCTTTCTGTTGAAGGCGGAATCGGGTTTCATAACCGGGATTTCGACGACTCCACCATTCCCGATGAAGACCTGATCTCTTATAAAGTTTCGGCCACCTTGCAGAATCCGCCTCCGGAAGAAGGGCCGCGATATCTGGGTCGGACTTACCTGCGCTCCAAAAGCCACATCTATGCGGCTTATGAAAGAAACTTCAACAACGTGGGCAATTATTATGATCTGTATACCGCCAATCGTTTTACGGCCAGCGCCGGGCATGTCTTTGTCGAAAAGATTTTGGCGACGATCCGCGGCTATTACCAGGAAAACGACTACAAATACTGGGAAGGCCTGACTCCTGAAGGAGCCACCGAATACCGTAATGACAAGGTGACGGATATTCAGGGGATACTGGAGTATCTCATCACCAAGCGCATGGGTGTGTCCTTGACCGTTGGCAAGAAAACCCAGGATTCCAACCTGGACGGTTTTGATTACGAAAACAATTATGCCCAGATTCGGTTTAATTTCGACTACGACATCGGAAGTCGGGCGGATTTCAGCGAAGAAGCCTCCTATTATCGTTGACGTTTGATACGCTATTTAAAGACCTGTCATACATTTGTTACTCATGGTTTAAAATTCCATGTTTTCCGGCGAAGTTTCATGTCTAAATTAAAAGACCGGGGAATCCGGGGGCTATTGGTTTATACGTTGCTCATTTGCGCTTTGCTCCCCGTCTTTATTGCCGGAGCACAGGAAAAGCCATACCTCATAGGTCCTAACGACGTCCTGACCATCATCATTTATGCCGGGGGGCAAAAACAGCACGAATCGGATTTGACCGTTTCGGTTTCCGGAAAGATCAACGCCCCTTTCATCGGGGATTTCAGCACCAAGGGACTCACCACCGACCAATTGCAACAGGAAATGGCCAAGATCCTTGCCAGGGATTTTTTTGTCGATCCTGAGGTGTCGGTGCGTATCAAGGAATACAACAGCCTCCATTATTATATCTCCGGCGCGGTCAGAAAGCCCGGCCTTTACAAGACCACCAGCGATGCCTCCTTGCTGGAGCTGATTGCAAAAGCCGAAGGTGCCCTGCCGGAAAGGGGAAACACCGCCTATATTATGCGCCATTCCTCCAATCCCTCCGAAGATCCGACGATCGAACCGATCAAGGTGGATCTGATCCGGCTTCTGGATAAGGGAGACATGACGGCAAATCCCGTTTTGAATCCCGGCGATGTCGTCTATATCCCCAGTAAGGAATCGTTTAACATCGCGGAATCGAAGATCTATGTGGACGGCGAAGTGAAAAATCCGGGCATCTACGAGTATCAACAGGGCATGACGGCCCTCAGCGCCTGCATCCGGGCCGGAGGTTTCAGCCGTTTTGCCGCCCCCAACCGTGCCCAGATCGTCCGCCAGAAGGAAACAGAGGTGGAGGTGATCAAAATCAACCTCGATTCGGTCATCAAAGGAAAAATTTCGGATGCGGAATTAAAACCCGGCGACCGGATCCACATTCCCGAAGCATGGTTGTGATCAATTAAGCTAAAAAGATATATCATGGAAAATTCAATTCAAAAAATAGCCCCGCAAGAAACAGAAGAAACCATCGATCTTGTAGAATACTACCACATCATCCGTCGCCACAAATGGTTGATACTGGCGTCTCTGGGGATCATGGTGGGACTGATTCTCTTTTACAATGCCGTCGCCACGCCTGTCTTTCAAGGATCGGCTACCCTCATCATCGACAAGGAAACCCCGAAGTCTCTCATCACCTCCGAGCGGATGGATTATGAAAGCACCCAGTCGGAATCGCTGACCTTCTTTTCCCACTTTGAACTCATCACCTCCAGACCCGTCCTTGAGAAGGTCGTGAAAGGCCTCCGCCTGGACGAAATGGATTTGGAAAAAGATAAAAGACTTCTTCCCCTCTCCCCGTTTCAAACCCTTTTTTCCAATGTGATTTCCAATATCAGTCTGCTTTTTTCAAAGATCGCCGGAAGAGAAAAAAAAGAATTGCTTCCCCACGGAGGAAAAAATCAACGAGCTGATCGCAACCCTTAAAAAGTATGTGATCAAGGTGGAACACGTTCAAGATACCCGGCTGGTAAAGATCGACGCCCTTTCCGCATCGCCTGACATGTCTGCCGAGATTGCCAATTCAGTGGCCCAAAGCTATATCGATTACAACATCGACACCCGTCTGAAAACCTCCCAGAACACCATTTCTTATCTGACCAACAACCTTTACGAAGTGAAAAAGAACCTGGAGGATGCGGAGAAAGGGTTTTCTGCCTACAAGCAGCAGGAAAAGCTCATTTCCATGGAGGAAAGCCAGCGGATGACGATCCAAAAAGTCTCGGAACTGACCAAAACCTATATCGAGGCCAGAAACCGCCGCCTCGAACTGGACTCCAAACTTGCCAAGATCAATGATGCGCTAAAATCCGACAAGGGGATCCCCAACCTGAGATCCCTGATCGAAAACAAACTCATCACCGACCTCTACGCCCAACTCGTGAATCTTGAAGTAGAATTGTCCGGCCTGGAAAAAACATTCAAGCCCAAGCATCCAAATATCATCCAGGCCCAGACCCAGATCAGCAACGTCCGCAATAAGCTGAATATGGAAATCAGCAAGGAGCTGAATAACCTGAAGGCGGAGCGCTCGGTCCTTTTGGCCAAAGAGCAAGTCCTCCAGGAGACCGTCAACGATTTTCAGAAAGAATCCATGGATATCAACAAGAAAGAGTTTCAGTACAACATACTCAAGAGAAACGTGGAAATGAACCAGAAGCTCTATGACGTCCTTCTGGCACGTTTAAAAGAAGCCGATATTTCCGGGAACTTCGATGTCTCCAGCATCCGGATCGCCGAGAAGGCAATAGTACCCGTCAATCCCGTGAAACCCAAAAAGACTTTGAACCTCTTATTGGGGGTCATATTCGGGCTGATCATCGGGATCGGATCCAGCTTTGCGGTGGAATCTTTCGACCGCTCCATTTCCACCGAAGATGAAGTCAAGCGGTATCTGGGAATCCCCGTTTTGACTTTCGTGCCTGTCATCGCCATTCCCAAAGAACTCCAGGAAAAGGGTCCAAAGAAAACATGCCCGAGTTAAATACTGATCAAGCCTCTTTAAAAGAGCAGACACCCCTTGCTGAATTTCTGAATCATCTTTCCCAGGATCCACAGCTTGCTGAAAGCCTTCGGTACTTGCGAACCAACATCGAGTTTTCCTTCATTGACAAGGCATACCATTGTCTCCTGGTGACCAGCTCCGATCAATCCGAGGGAAAATCGACCCTCTCCATGCTCCTTGCCCATACACTGGCCCAGGGCGGGAAAACCGTCCTTTTAATCGATGCCGACATGCGCAAGCCGAAGATCAGCCGATTGACCCCTTGTTTAGATTTATATGGCCTCAGCGGCATTTTGACCGAAATTCTCAGCGCTGACATCCAATCCGGCACACTTAAGGAATACAGCCTGGGAGACCTGATGCGTCTTAACCAGTTCCGCAAAAAAACAGGTATCCTCCATATTATCCAAAAGGACGAAAAGGTCGATATCCACTTCCTGCAGGGCGAACTCATGGATGTCCACTGGCTGAGCCGGCCCGGCCAGAAGAAGCTTCTATCGCTTCTGATCCAAAACAACGTCATTAACAAGGAACAGGCCGAGCGCTGTATTCAACGACAAAAGGACACGGGCCAGAAAATCGGCTACCTGCTTTTACACATGGGCCTTCTCAGTCAGGAAACCTTGGCAGGATATATCAAGCTGCACATCATCGAGGGACTCCGGGTGGCCATGCAGCTCCATGAAGGAAACTTTTTGTTTGAAAAACAGCCGGTTTCCCATTTCGAAAGACCTTCATACCATCCCTTCAAGGTCTCCCAGATCTTTGAAGACATGATCATCGGAAGGGAAAACCTTCCATATCTGCAGAAAAAAATTTACGATACCATTATCGAAAGCGGCATGGAAAACCTGTTCCTGATGCCCTCCGGTCCTATTCCCCCGAAACCTTCGGAAATTCTGGGCTCGGCAAGGATGCCATTTCTGCTATCCTTTTTGAAGGACCGGTTCGATGTTCTGGTGATCGATTCCCCTCCTGTCCTGCCGATCAGCGACCCGCTTCTCCTCGCACCGCTGGCAGACGGCATCATCTTTGTGGTCAAGGCCGGCCTCCTGGATCGAAAAATCATCCAAAAAGCGCTGGAAAATTTAAAAACCACCCGAGCCAACATTTTAGGACTGGTCTTAAACCAGGTGGACTTCAAAAAAGATACTTATTACCATTATTATTCAAAATACTACGGCAAGAAATAAACCGCTTTAATTGATTGCCAGAAGCGGTCTCAACCCACTGCCATTTTTGAATTGCATCACCCGATCGCTTCCATGAAACGACCTCTAAAAGTTTTTCTCGCCTTTCTCGTGCCCGGCATTTCCCTGATTCTTCTTTATGCCCTCTCTCAGATCTTTATTTCTCAACTCTTTAATCTGACAGGGAAAAACGCCATTGAAAACAAACAGTATGAATTGGCCGTTTCTCGATTGAAAAAAGCGGTTCGTTTCAATCCAATGGATTCTTCGAACTGGGAAGCCCTGGGAAACGCATACAGGCTGTATGCAAACAGCAAACCCTTGAATGACGCTTTTGCCATAACCATTTCCGCAAAAGAGTCCTTCAAAAAAGCAACATCCTTAAATCCGCTGGAATCCTCTCTTTTCTTTTCCCTGGCATCAACGGAAGCCCGGCTCGAACAGCTTGCTCTTTTCACGGGAAAGTCTTTCCCAAGCGGTGCATTGAATGCTCTTTCCCATTTCCAAAAAGCGATCGAACTCGCACCGAACACCGCCCAGTACCATTTTGCCCTGGCAGAGTACCTTTACACAGAAAATCAACCATCTGCATTGGAGAAAACAATCCATGATCTTGGCCGTGTCTATCCTGACGCCTATCATAGAATAACGAAAGAACCGTTTTGGTCAAACAATATCCGGTCGGCATTTAAATCCGGTGTGATAAAAGCCATTGAACACAGCTCCACGGCTAAAAGCGCACACGCTGTATTATCCGACATCCTGGAACAAGAGAAGCATTACCAGGAAGCGATAGTCCATCTTATGAAGAGCCTGGAGCTTGAACCCGAAATAGGCGCCCATGACCATATCCGTTTGGTAAAGCTTTACCTTGCCGCAGGAAATATCGAAAAGGCAACACAGGCCTTTATCAATGCATTACTTTCAAGCAGAAATAAAGCTGAAGCACTCGATTCGGTCTATTGGATCTGCGAAGAATCAGGCAAGCTTGAAGCATTCTTATCGGTCTTGAAAGAAGCCAAAACAAAAAGACTGCTTTTCGCGGAAGCCGACCTTTATGCCGCACGCGTTCATATCAAGTTAAAAAACTTCATTCCGGCAAAAGAAATATTGACATCTTTATCGCAACAAACTCCTTCCGGTGAGGCTTTTTATCTTTTGTCGGAAATTGCCGAAAATGAAAAAGACTGGGATTCCATGGAACGCTTCATCCAGAAGGCGACAGTCCATGATCCAGAAAGTTACTGGTATCATTTCAAGTTTTCCGAAGTGCTTGAAAGGCTTAAAAAGATCGATGACGCTGAAAAAGAAGCAGACCTTGCCATTGCCCATTCCAAAGAGTCACGATCATGGCTGTTCAGCCATAGGGCCTGGATCCGGTGGCAAAAAGAAGACTATCCCGGAGCACTTGCTGACTGGGATCAGGCGGCAAACCTGGACCCCAAAAACCCGGACTATCCGAATTGGGCCGGGGATGCCTTGCACCGGATGGGGCGATGGGAAGAAGCCGCCCGATATTACCAACGGGCTTTAAGCCTCGATCCGAAAGATTCGGAACTCCAGAAAAAATACAATTCCCTCTTGAAGGACCTCCAAAGAATCCGTAACTGATGAGCGTGAATTCCATTCAAAGCAATCATGCAGCGCACTCGCCGGACGGCAAGAAAATAATAAGTCCGGGGATGCTGCCTCGTCTTCTCATCTATCTGCTGCTCATCATCACCCCTCTTCCTAAAGGATCCGTCCCGGCTTGGGCGATCACCCTCATGCATATCCTTACCCTCATGGCCCTGGCAAGCTTCTTTATGGAAAAGATCTTCAGGTGGGATGGAAAATGGACTATAACCCCTCTGACAAAACCCATTGCAGCAATTCTGCTTCTGAGCCTCATTTCCGGTCTTAATTCCGTCCATCGAGGTCTTTCTTTTTGGGCCGTTGTGGAATTGGTCAATTATATTGCAATCTATTTTCTGGTCATCCAGGTCTGTAATCAAAAAAAACATATCCACACTCTCGTTATTATGATCGTAAGTGTTGCGACTTTCTTGGCGGTCTTCGGCCTATTCAAATGGGCCGGCGCCAATCCCTTTTCATGGTGGGCCTACGAGACATCATGGAGAGTACCTCAACGATGCTCTGACTTCCACCTACTTTCATTATAACCATTTTGCCGGGTATATGGAGATGGCTATTCCTCTGCTCTTGGGAATGCTTGCATCAGGCTTGAAACGAGGCCAATTTGTACTTTTTTCTGTTCTCCTGACCTTTTTGGTGACAGCCCTGCTTTTATCACTTTCCAGGGGCGGTTGGATCGGGGCATTAATCCGGGAGCGCCTTTTTTATCCTGCTTATCATGCGCGCAAAACAGTCTCTGAGCATTAAAAAGATCCTTCTGATATGTATTGCTGCCATCTTCCTGTTCGGTATCATCACACTTTCCAGCGAAACGACCGTGGAAAGGGTCCTCACTTTCGAGCAGAAAGAAAAAATCGGCTCTTATCAAAGTCGCGTCACCGCCTGGAAAGGGATTCTGAATTTGATTCTCGATTATCCCTTGCTGGGAAGCGGTCCGGGGACCTTTTCAACGATTTTTACCCAGTATCAGCCTCCGGGTTTTTGGGCTCGATTTTATAACGCGCACAACGATTATCTTCAATTCACCGCTGAGTTGGGCGTTTTTTGGATACCCATTGTGATCTGGGGACTGTTTTTGCTATTTCGCATCGGGTTTCAAAAATTACCCAATCATAGCGGACTGACGTTGGGAACCACGGCCGGGGCCATGGCAGGCATCGTCGCCATTATGGTCCACAGCATCTCCGATTTCAATCTTCATATTCCAGCCAACGCCCTGTTGTTCACGGTTATCATGGCGATTGCCGCCTCCCCCGAATCTAAGCATGGTCGGTAATTTTTTGCCTTTTTCTACCCTCCTTCTACTCTTTTGCCATATCGATCGAACAACAGGAAACCATATTATTTTATTGCCTATTTTATCGATTTAAGATATTTTTCTCTTACTTTAGTTTTTAATGATAGGCTTATCCATTTAAAATCATGCGATTTGCTGTTAACAGATTCAAGGGCTTGGCACTGTTTTTAAAGCGTACTGCAATCCGTCTTTTATTGAGCTGATTTTTCGGATTCATATTTGATGGCTTCGTAAAAAGCTTTTGCAAGCGAGGTTTGAGCATTTTCGGAAAAAGAGATGCGAACGGCTGAGCGTTAATAATTTCAAGCTGTTTGAGGCGCTTGCGCCGAGTTCTTGAAATTTAGAGAAGCCGTGAGCATCTCCCGAAAATGGTCACGAAGCGAGCAAAAATAGCTTTGTTACGATTTCATCATACTTAACATATTTCATATAAAATCAAAGTATTATGCCGTTATCGATTCGGATATCAACCAAGCGGAGCTATGCGCATCGAACGCGCTCATTTCTCCAAATCGATGTGTTTCCGGCATAAAATCCAATCGAAAAGCCGATGACCGGTCAGATGAACTATCACCAGACCAAGCAGTTGAGGGATCGTTTAAAAAGCCGGAAAGAATCCCATATACAACACCTGCATGAAGAGGCCGAGCGGTTAACCCTTGAAGCAGTGAAAATGGGAGCCCGGAAAGTCATTCTTTTCGGCTCCGTTGCCAGCGGCAATACCGCCCTTTCCAGTGATTTGGATCTCATTATTGTTATCGACAGCGGACTGGATTTTCTCGACAGAACAGGTGCGGTTTACCGGCAATTGAAACCGAGGATCGGAGTCGACTTGCTCGTATATACCCCTGAAGAAATAAAAAAAATGAAAGACAACCCTTTCCTCAAACGTGCGATGAAGACGGGGAGAATCCTCTATGAAGCGTGATGCTATGGCCGAAGGCCTCCGCTGGATAGAACAAGCCGAAGCCGACAGAAAAGGGGCGAAATTGCTCTTCGATGGTGGCAGCTATCATTTAGCGTGTTTTGTCGGTCAACAAATCGCCGAAAAAGCTCTCAAAGCATTTCTCTATGCGCAAGGTGAAGAATTCGTTGTCGGCCATTCTGTTGAGGCTCTTTGTCGATGGGCTTCAGAAATTGATAAAGGATTTGACGAACTTCGAGAAAAAATTGCCCCTCTGGACGCCTATTATATACCAACTCGCTATCCGAATGGATTGCCGGATAGCATTCCGGCAAAAATTTATACCAAGCCGGTTGCCCTGGAAGTTCTTCGCATGGCGGATCTGACACTGGCCTTTGTTCGCAATAAGCTTTTTTAGGGTAATCAAATTTCAAAAGTCCCTTGTTATTTACTTGGAACGAGGTCTTAGTGACATCGGTATTGGAATCTATTCAAAATCGGCGGTATCCTTGAGCTCTCCGGAGATCAAATCGATTTCAGGGTCCTGATGGAAAAAATCGACAATAAAGGACTCCTGAAAGAATGGAACACGCATTTCCGAAACCTTTCTTTGTCGAAGAAATAAGGATATCGATTCTCTCCAAACACTTGAACCCTCTGCGCCCTCTGCGCGCTCTGTGAGGAACACATGCCGAATCGTTCACATGATTGGTTCCGTCAGGCGGAACGGGATTTAGACCAGGCCAGGGATTCTCGTCTTTCCGGCCGGCATGAATGGGCATGTTTTGCGGCTCAGCAGTCAGCGGAAAAGGTGGTGAAAGCGCTTCATCTGAAGTTGGGCCAAGAGGCGTGGGGCCACGTGATCGCCAAACTTCTGATCGAACTGCCGAAAACAATCCGCATCCCTGAAGATCTTATCGAGAAAGGCCGGGTTCTCGATGCCTATTACATTCCGCCACGATACCCAAACGGGCATCCGGAAGGGGCGCCCTTTGAACATTATGGACCTTTACAAAGTAAAGAGGCGATCCAATATGCCGGTGAGATCCTTGACTTCGTCCGTAATGCGATGGCCTGATCAAGATACAGTGGTGCGCCGCCTTGAGACTTGGGCGGCAGAGGTCGCTGCCATGAGACCCGAAGTGGTACGTATCGGGTATTTTGGCTCTTTGGCACGAAGTGACTGGGGCGTGGGAAGCGACCTGGATCTCATTATTATTGTGGAAAAGTCCAATGAACCTTTTGTGCGCCGAGGGATCGCCTGGGACACTTCCGAGCTGCCGGTTCCTGCAGATGTGCTAGTCTATACCCTTTCAGAGTGGAAAGCAATGGATCCGAACACTCGCTTCAGCCGAATGCTGCTTGAAGAGGTAAACTGGGTCTATGAGCGTGACCAGTGATAAATAGACAGCAAGATACCTTTAATCGCAATACCTATCTTTCTTAAAGAGAGGTGATGTGAAAGAACTAGCTGAATTGCTGAATGAGATGGTCAAGAAGGAGGTGATCATCAATTACGCCATATTTGGCGCAATGGCGCAGATACGGTATGCCGAACCGGTAGCAACTTTGGATATTGATGTTTTGGTTGGGGTGCCAGAGTCAGAAGGGCTTTATGTATTAAATGAAATATCGTTTTTGCTGAATCGGTATGCCCTCCGGCAAAAAAACCTCCGTGCGCTCACTTGGCCAGAAAAAGTCCGCTTGGTGGAAAAAGCGCGAGAGTCGGTTTTGTTGCTTAAATTTTCAACAAAGGGATTAAACCCGAATAAACACAGGTCGTGAACGCGGAGAACACATCAAAGGAATGGCAAAAAGTAAAACCTTTTTCTCCGAACATAATCCATCGTCGTTCTACATCTTATAGTGAAGCTACTTGATCGATTCACTATCCCGACGCGATAGCCTGAGCCCAGATGTTTCACGAGTGGATTTGGCCGAATGTGTAATGCGCAGCCTGCGAATCTGAAAAACCCTCTGCGTCCTCTGTGAACTCTATGAGGGACCGAAGAAAAATTAGAGCCATTGGAATGACAGAAAATCCATCTCAAAATGATTTCCTAAAAAAATTAAATCCGGAACAAAAACTAAGGCTTTTTCTGGATCTGTATTCTTGTGCACATAAACTGAAAGAAGCGGGGTTGCGTCTGCAGCATCCCGATTGGACGGACGAACAAATCCAAAACAAGGTCAAGGAAATATTCCTCTATGCCCGAACTTGATCTTCTGAAAATATTCATCTCCCGGTTCAACCAATTGAGAATTCGCTACATGGTCACCGGGGCAATGGCGTCCATTATATACGGTAAACCCCGCTTAACCCATGACCTCGATCTTGTGATCGATCTGGAACCCTTTAATATCGGAAGCTTTACCGAAGTCTTTCCTCTTTCAGAATTTTATTGCCCGCCACCGGAAATCATCAAAATCGAAATTTCAAGGCCATCAGGCGGTCACTTCAACCTGATTCATCATACAACGGGTTTCAAGGCCGACATTTACCCAATGGGCAACAGCAAGCTTCACCAGTGGGCACTCAACAAGCGCAAAGAGATCCGTTTTGAAGGGGAATCGATCTGGATCGCCCCCATTGAATATGTTATTCTGCGCAAGCTGGAATATTATCATGAAGGCGGTTCAGAAAAACATTTAAACGATATCGGCGGTATCCTTGAGCTCTCCGGAGATCAAATCGATTTCAGGGTCCTGATGGAAAAAATCGACAATAAAGGACTCCTGAAAGAATGGAACACGCATTTCCGAAACCTTTCTTTGTCGAAGAAATAAGGATATCGATTCTCTCCAAACACTTGAACCCTCTGCGCCCTCTGCGAACTCTGTGAGATGCCCCTCTTACGAAAAAAATCATGACCAGCAAAGAAATATTGGATATTTTACGTTCAGAAAAGCAATATCTTAGGAATAAATACGGTCTCTTGGCCATCGGGCTTTTCGGTTCCCACGCGAAAGAAACACACCAACCCGATAGCGATATCGATTTGCTTGTTGAACTAACCGAAGCTCGTTTTGATTACCTAGCCGGACTGCATATATATCTCGAAAACAGATTGGGGAAACCGGTCGAGCTAATTCGTAAGAGGAAGGGGCTGAGCGAACGCTTTTTAAAACGAATTGAGAGAGATATCCACTATGTCTGAAGATGAAATTGTTGAGATTCTGGATGTTTTGCTCGACTCAATCAGCCTTGTGCAGGAACGATTTTCAAAGATCGCTGAATCTGGAGATTTTGTGTCAACATCGGATGGGGTCACACTGTTGGATGCAATTTCAATGAGGCTCCAAATCATCGGTGAGTCGGTGAAGAAAATACAGAAGAAGGATTTACCATTTTTAAACCGTTATGCTGAGATCGAATGGGATAAGATTGCACGGTTTCGAGATCTGGTTTCTCACCACTACGAGCATGTTGACCATGAAATTATTTTTGACATCTGTGCGAACCATATCCCAAGGCTAAGAGAAGCCATTCAAAAAATGAGCAACGAACTTTCGGAAATAAGGAATGGCAAAAAGTAAAACCTTTTTCCCCGAACATGATCCATCGTCGTTATACGTCTTATAATGAAGCTACTTGATCGATTCTCTATCTCGACATGATAGCCTAAAACCCAGATGTTTCACGAGTGGATTTGGCCGAATATGTAATGCGCAGCCTGCGAATCTGAAAAACCCTCTGCGCCCTCTATGGGCTCTGTGAGAAACATATTCCGAATCGTTCACATGACTGGTTCCGTCAGGCGGAACGAGATTTGGAGCAAGCTCGGGATTCCCGTCTTTCCAAGCCCTTCTTTCTCTCGCAGGCTCTTGGGAAGATTCCCGGACCGCAGCGCAAATCGTTTCGGAACTTAAAAATGCACGCCGCGCTTCCCACAAGCTCCGAAAAGGTTTGTGATGTTTTTGCTCGACACCGATACGATTATTTACAGCCTCAAAGCAAACTCGAACGTCCTCCGGAATCTGAAAGGTTTGAAAATTTACTCAGATTTCGGATTTTAACTTTTTAGGAGATTTTTCAGAAAAATTTTGTTGCCGTTTTATCCGGTTTGACCAATTTTTCGTTCAAGCCGAAAGAGATGGCGGTTCTATTTCGTTTCGATTTCATCATTTTCGATGTTTAATTCTTTTGATTTTATTCTTTGTACACACCTCTGCTGTATTTATATGAACGCCAGCTTTAGAATTCTCAATCCTCGTTTTATGTTGAATCCTGCCCCGGTTAATAGTCCTTCGGAATGTAACGGGGTAAACCTGTCTGCACTAGCAGTCGAGGTTATTTTTAACGATGGTAGTAAACCTTGCCCGATAGGCATGATCGTGAAGATGACTCAGTCCAAAGTATCGTTTCAACGATGTATCGGATTTTGGAAATCTTTTTGTTTCTTGCTTTCTCATAGGGAGTCACTTGGCCGTCGTCGTATCTTTTCTCATGATGCCGTCTTCGAATTGTTTTGTGCAGAAGAAAGCGCCGTTTTGGCTCTCCAAAATATGCCTTGTCGGCGTACGCCTTTATAATCGGCCATTTCGTATCGGCCGAGAGAAAGCGGTGCAATATTGGAAATAATTGGTATCGTGTTCCGAGGCAGGGCAAAGTGGCAGCCAGGATGAAGCCGTTATGGGTGTCTGGCGACGCCTGACGGCTACGTAGTCTGATCACCGAAATTTCTTACGGCAAGCGAGCCGGATGCTTGCTCCACTACTAAATTGCTTTGATTGAACACCAGGATTGCTCATGAGTTCTTATTCAGTAAACAGGCATCTGCGAGATTGTTCCCGAACTCGGACGATGTTGTAATATTTCAGCCTGAATTTATCGAATTTGGAGGGGAGGAGCGAGTGATTCTGGCCTTATCTAAGGCGTTACATGAATCGGAGCGCTCTCATTCAATATTGTGCTATTTCGATGATATAGGGCTCGATAAATATGCTTCGTGGCCTGTTCAGGTTCATCAATTGACGCCTAGGAGAAATTTTCTCAGTAAAAGTTTGTCACTCAGGCGGGCGCTGCATAGTCTTCATAAAAAAGGGTCACCTCCTCCCTTGCTACTTAATATTCAATCGGCCTACCATGCCGGATTGTCGGTTGATGTGCCATACCATATTAGAATACCCGATACTTATAGCTTATTGGGGCAAATATCGTGTGGTAGGTCAAAGCTGTCCCGATTGCGGGTAAGGATATTTATGGCTATTAGGCATTTCGCAACAAGGCGAGGAATATTGAGGGCTCAGCGGTTCGTTACGAATACAAAAGCCCTTCAGACTGAAATGAAGGCCATCTATGGGCGTGATGCCCAAGTAATGTATTTGGGTGGTTTTGGTTCCCCTCTAAGATGAGGCACCGGACAGACCGGATGACCCGATTGAGTTGCTGTCCGTTTCGCGGCTTCAGGCGAGCAAACGTATCGATTGGATTCTGGGTGCGTTAGCTGAGGTTAGGAATTCAGGTGGTTCTGAATTCCAAAATTGGAGATTAAATATCGTAGGAAATGGGCCGGAAAAATCAAAGCTCGAAAACTACGCCCGCAACCTGGGTATCAGCGACCGGGTTCGATTCCACGGCTTTGTTTCGAACCAGATATTAAACCAGTTATATGATCAATGTCATGTGTTCTTGATGCCGGCTCGGCAAGGGTATGGCTTGCCCGCCATAGAAGCGCTCTATCGGAGAATGGGTGTTGTGTTGAGTGATGAGTCGGGTGTCGTTGAGATATTAAATGATACCGAATGGGTCACAGTTGCCCACGATGGTCAGCAAGGTTTTTATCAGGCGGTCATAGATATGTTAAGAAGAGTCCGAGGGGAAAATTTCTTTTCAAGACCGCTCCCTCCGCTCCCAACAGAGTCGGCTTGGGCTGAAAACATGCTGCAGTATTGCTATTAATTTGTTTTGACGTAGATTTCATTTCTGTGAGGCACTGTAGAGGCAGTTTCTTTTAGGCTGAGAGGTTTGAAAAATCACCTGGATTTCGGATTTTAGCTTTTTGGAAAATTTTTCAGAAAATTTTGAGGTCGGATTTGTGCAATGTAACCCTTTTTTCGTTCAAACCGAGGTATGCTCTTTCAGCCCATAATGAGGATTCTTTTCATCCTTGGCATTCCAGCCGGATTCCAGATCTCGAGTATAATTTTTTGGCTTGCCGTTTTTATCGAGTTTCCTTCCGGGGTTTGGCTTTTTTCTCGAAGTTCTTTTTACCCGGTTAAATTGCTTGAGGTTTGATGGTTTTTACATACGTTCTCCAAAGCGAAAAAGACGGTGATTTTTATGTCGGATTTCGAAAAACCTCAAGCAAAGATTTGAGCAGCATCAAAAAGGCCTTGTGGAATCCACCAAGGATAGGAGGCCATTGAAGTTGATTTATTATGAAGCCTGTATTCATCAGGAAGACGCGTCAAGGCGTGAAAAATATTTAAAATCATACCATGGCCGGATGTTTTTTAAGAAGGAGACTCAAATCTTATTTAACCGGGTGAATTTGGTTTTCCAGTTCCGGATAAGAGGAAATCCAGAACCATTATTGGAGGAGCAGGCACTTATACAGCAGCAACGGATAGACGTCGGCGCCTTCCCCGATGGTGCCTACGACATAATGGCTCGATAGAATGGATTCGATACGGGACCAATTGATGGTTTTTTTAGTTTTTCCAAGTGTTCGTGGTTTCGATTATCTTCAATATTTCTCGTTTCATGACAAAAAGTTTCCTTCAGTCAGATGAACCATAAAGAAGTATATTATTCTTTTCTACGGCTAGTCTTAGGGGGTCTCTTACTTCCGTTTAAGGCAATTTCTAATAAATTTAATCATGCTTCTTTAGTAATTTTAACTTATCACAGTATCAGCAACAAAATTGATCAAAGCAACCTCTCTGTTTCAATTGAAAAATTTTCCTGGCAGATGTCCTATATTGCCTCCCGGTTTTCTGTTGTTAGAATTGATAATCTAAAAAAACTAAAAAACGAACCTGGAAAAATCAACATCGCAGTGACATTTGACGATGGTTATCTTGACAATTTTACGACTGCATTTCCGATCCTTCAGCGTTATAAAATCCCTGCGTGTTTTTTTATAACCACTTCATTCCTTGATCAACATTACTCGCCTTATCTATACTCCAACTTTGGTGTTAAATATCCAATGATGACATGGGATCATACAAGGAAACTTCTTAAAGCAGGGCACTTAATCGGTGCCCATACGCAAACCCACCCTTTTTTATCATCAATTGATATTGACGCTGCCAAAAAAGAAATTGCTCAGTCAAAGGCTGATATAGAAAAGGAGACTGGAATTACCGTCAAGACCTTTGCCTATCCCTTTGGTGGGAAGGATAGCTATAATAAAGCTCTTAAAGAGTTTGTTATGAATAATTTTGATTATTCTTTCAATTGCTTTAGAGGAATTATTAAATTAAGCAATATCGATTTTCACGATTTGCACAGGGTATCCGTACATAATTATTGGAAGAAACTTGACTTTATTGCCGAAATTCATGGCTGTTATAATTTTTTTCAACAAATTTGGAGATGACTCTCTCAAAACTTTCTCTTGGCTCTCCTAGTAAAAATAATTTGAACGCTGTTTTTCCAGGAGTAAATGTGTGGATTTAGGGGTACGAAGTCGCCTGCGCAAAGGTTTCAGCGCCAATATCTGCAATCAGGTCGTCACCGTAGTCATCCAGTTGATCGGCGTTCCCATTCTGTTGCATGCTTGGGGCACGCAGCTCTACGGTGAATGGCTCATGTTGTTTGCGATTCCGGTGTATCTGTCTTTAACAGACCTTGGATTATCCCAATCCGCCGCAAACGACATGACCGCCCGGGTCGCACGTGGAGATCGTGCAGGTGCCCTGGTTATTTTTCAGAGCCTTATGGCCTTTGTTTTTTTTGCTACCGTCTCCATGTTTATACTGACCTCTTTCTTGATATTCGGATTGCATCTCGAAAATTGGATGAATTTTAGTGCGATGCGCGTCATCGAAGTGCGGTGGGTTCTTTTTCTGCTTGCTGCCGGGATATTCGCCCAACTTCCCGATGGAATCAACCACGCAGGCTTCCGCGCTACAGGCAATTATAGCCTGCATCTGATTCTAAACACAACGATTCGACTGGTTCAATTTACCGCCATATGGATCGCCGCGCTCAGTGGCGGCGGACCGATCGCAGCGGCCGGGGCCTTTTTCGGAGTGCGTGCGCATAGCTACTCCAGCAATTGCGCTCATATTGGTGCATCGCTACCACTGGCTTTCTTTCGGCTTCAAGCACGCTGATCGCGCCGAACTTTACAGGTTGTTCAAACCCGCGTTGGCAAACCTTTCCATTACTTTTGCCGATGGGCTGAATATCCAAGGCATGGTGTTGGCGGTGGGCGGTGTGCTTGGTTCCGTGGCAGTGGTTGTCTTTTCCACCTTACGCACATTGACTCGTCTGATCGTGCAGCTCGTTTATTCAATAAGCTGGGCCGTCGAGCCTGAACTTGCGGCCGCTTACGGTGTCAGGAATACCTCTCTTTGCAATTCCCTTTTCGTCCATATGCTGAGTGCCGGCCTGTGGCTTGCCCTGATTGCCGTTGCAGGATTGGCTTTTTTCGGCAATTCCATTCTTGCTATTTGGACACACGGTAGGGTGTTGATGCACCCCACGCTCTTTGCCTGGCTTCTTGCCTCAGCAGCTGCAAGCGCGTTGTGGTATGAAGGTCTGGTCGTTCTCAAAGCGGCCAACCGGCACCTGCGAGCAGCTTTTGTTTTCGTCTTGAGTTCCGCAGCAGCAGTAGGCTTCGGACTTTTTCTCATGTCATGGACTGGCAACGTCGCAAACGCCGGGCTGGCTCTCCTGTTGACGGACAGCGCTATGACATTGTATGCTCTGCATGCGGCATCCCGCCTCATAGGCACCCATCCGGGTTCAAACCTTATGTTGGCCCTTAATCCTTTGGTAGGTTTCAGGTTGGTTTGGAAAAAGCACATTACCGCTAAGCATACCGACGCGTTTCTGAACCAATGACCCAGATCATGGGGGAATTGCGTTATAGCTCCCTGCAGATTACATTGATCTATAGGTCTTGATCGTGGCAACGTTTGAATTCGGGGTTAAATTGAGCGGATAGGCTGAATATGACGACCACATGGTCGACATCATCAGGGAACTGTAGGGCTAAAGCTGTTCTTCTTGATGGAATCGATAGGAGATTCGGAATGAACCGAAACCTCAATATTCTTTATCTGGGACATAATCACGGCACCTCCCGGCACCGGGCCGATGCGTTGCGCCGGCTTGGGCACAGCGTGGAATTGATCGACACCTGGGCATTTTTGCCCCAGCATCTTTTTATTAAAAAAGTGATCGTCAAACTGGTCTTTGAGATCGGTTCGGCCTGGATGGAGCCCTATGTGCGGAGGCGTCTGCTGGCTATGATGAACGGCAAGCGCTTCGACGTGATCTGGAGTGATCAATGCAACCTGATAGGCCCAAACACATCGCTTGCCTTGAAGGAATATGGAAAATGGTTGTTGAGCTATGTGATTGACGATCCCTTCGGCCCAAGGGGTAAAAATCGGTTTTCCATCTTCCGAAAATCCATAAAGCACTTTGATTTGACGGCTGTTGTTCGGCGGCCAAACGTGAAAGAAGCATATTCTTTGGGTGTTCCAAAAGTGGTCTTGGTTTTTAGATCAGCCGACGAAATTGCCCATGCGCCTCTTGATCTGACCTCCGAAGAAAAAGCCAGGTGGGCAAGCAAGGTGGCCTTCATCGGCACATGGATGCCCGAGCGCGGGCCTTTTATTTCACGCCTGATCCAGCTTGGCGTACCCCTTACGCTTTACGGCGACAGATGGCAAAAGGCCCCTGAGTGGCCGGTCATTAAAAATATTTGGAGCGGCCCTGAGCTTGTGGGGCCGGACTACGTGAAAGCGATCCAATGCGCCAGAATCTGCCTGGGACTTCTTTCCAAAGGCAATCGAGATCTGCATACGACTCGTTCTGCGGAAATCCCTTACATCGGCAGTTTGCTATGCGCCGAGCGTACCGAAGAGCACCTGGCCATGTACAAAGCGGATGAAGAGGCGGTTTTCTGGGATACACCAGAGGAGTGCGCTGAAAATTGCTTCGCCATGCTGGCTGATGAAGAAAAAAGGCGCCGCATTGCCGAAGCCGGCCGCAAACGCTGCATAAACAGCGGCTATCTCAACGAGCCGGTGATGAAACACATTCTGGATGTTTTACTGAATGGCAATCCGGGCATTACAGATAAAACAGGACTTGAAACAATAGCGGTATCATGATGCTTAATCAACGAGTAAAGGAATTTGCCCCGGATACCAGCCAGGGACGCACACTTCTTAAAATTGCCTCAATTTTGGTGGTCCTTGCCACCGGGTGCCACTTGATCATGGGGGCCAGTTCTGCAGCGGTGCTTTTCTGCGCGGCTTCCATCATTTTGAGCCTTTTGCCTTTGGCCTATTTCGGCCCTTTTAACATTGCAGCGGTATTGGTTGCCCTGGTGGGGTTCCGTTACGTTGGCTTCCCTTTTTTCGCCAAGCTGGCCATGGGCCAGGTCCTGAATAAATACCTTCAGGATCCCACCGGTTCTTTCGGCGTGGTTCTGGTGGGGGTCATCGGCTACAGCATTGCGCTTATTATGTCCTCAAGGATACCGATAGGTCGTCCTCTATTGGCGCCGACATCCAACCCGACAGCTTTAGGTCGCATTTCCTTTTTGGCAGGGGTTGTCGGGATTACCGCCAATACAGCCGTGGCCTTTCGAGCGGGAGAAACCTATACTGGGATCACCGTAGCAACGTTTTTTACACCTTTTTTGCACCTATCGCTCATCGCTGCCATTGCCCGTGTCCTGATCAGGTCCAACCACAAGCGAAGCCTCAACATTTGGGTCCTGGCCATTTTAATCGCTGAACTCGCCTCTGCAATGGTCAGCAATTCCCCATGGCCTTGATGGAAACGCTTCTGTGTTTTGTGGCCACTGTTTCCGCATTCGAATATAAAATCAGGTGGCGCAAGCTTGTTATTATATCAACATTAATAGCGGTGATGGTTGTTTTCATCACCCCGGTTTTTTTATATGTGCGCAGCGCCTTTCGCGGAAAATTGTCCTGGACCCAGCGCATCGATGCAACCATCGATGCATTTTACAATTCGACCGATGCATTTTCCGCCTTTGTTAAAGAGAGGAACCTGAGCGCACGCTACGGATGGTATCTCAACTACTATGGCAAACCGCAAAATGTATTAGAACGAATGAGCAACATCAACCATGTGGATGTACTAAAAACCGGGACCGATTTTCACGGCAAAGTTGGGGTAAAAGATCTCACCGATAGTATCTATAGATCCATGCCGAGGGTGTTGGCGCCGGACAAGCCAAGAGGATATAGTAAAGGTGACTGGTTATATTATCATTTCCGCGCAAGAAATATAAGGGAAGGGTATGCAACAGTCGCCCTGATTGGAAATGGATATTCGGCTTTCGGATGGACTGGCGCCTTTTTCTATCCCGGTGTTTTGGGTCTGATTTGGCTGGTGTTGGTTAAGAAAATTTCGGGATTTGATCTTCATGCCAATATCTGGGCAATATATTTGCTTCTCGTATCCATAATCAGTTTGTGGAAGGGTCGTCCGACGCCTATTTACTTTATATATTCAGGAGCCTTCCCCAGGATTTTATTCTCTTATGGCTATTCAAAATCCTAAGCAAAAGACAGTTCTTATCGTCAAGATCCCAGGAAAGGATTACCCAATCATGTTATCCGAATACCGTTCCCGCATCTACAACGCTTACGTAACAGGCAGGCAAAAGACGCTTGCGCCTGAAACGTTGGAGGGGCTGAAGCCCGGCTTGCCGGCTTGCGAAAGCTGGTGCGGTTGCACTTTCCGATGGACCAGGACGCCGCTGTCCTGGACCTTGGCTGCGGTCATGGCGCATTGATTCATGTGGCCCGGCAAATGGGGTTCCGGAATATGCACGGCGTGGACGGCTCCCCGGAACAGGTGGAGACGGCCAGGCGCCTTGGCATTGACGGGGTTGAACAGGGGGATGTGATGGACACCCTATTTAATGTGGTGGAAGGGGCTATTGATTGCGTCGTCGCCTTCGACCTGATCGAGCATTTCACCAAAAACGAGCTGATCGGGCTGGTTGATGAAGTTTGCCGGGTTTTGAAGTTCGGCGGGCGATGGATCATCCACACGCCCAACGCGGAATCGCCATTCGGAAATCGCATGCTTTTTTGGGACTTTACCCACGAACTGGCCTTTACGCGAACCTCGCTTGCCCAGCTTCTGATGTCTTCGGGTTTCTCAAAGGTGAGATGTTTCAAGGAGCACCCCGTGCCCCATGGTTTGAAAAGCGCTGTCCGCTGGCTGCTGTGGAAGGTGTTTCGCAACATGCTGCGCCTTTACATGGCAGCGGAAACCGGCGATTTGGATCGTGACGCGATCTTCAGCCAGAACCTGCTTTGCATGGCCGTCAAGTGAAGATTCATATTTTGGAATCGACAAGTTTGAAGGATACGGGCAATAAAATGTGACAATGGTGTAATCGAAAATTGGATATTACAGGTGAAAAGAGAACTTGAAATCAGCTAAAAGAGTGCTCATCTACCGCCTCGGCAGCATCGGCGACACGGTGGTGGCCCTGCCCTGTTTCAAGCTCATCGCACGGGTTTTCCCTGAGGCGGAACGGTGCGTGCTCGCCAATTTTCCCGAAGGGGCGAAAGAGAAGCCTACCCATTGACACCATTCTCGGCCCTATGAATCTTGTGCACGGGTATTTCCGATACCCCCTCAACACCCATAACCCAAAAACGCTTTGGCGCTTATCACGGCAGATCCGTTTTGGGGTCCCGAGGTGCTGGTTTACCTTGCCGAGCCCAGGGGCAGCATAAAGGCTTTTCGGGATGCACTTTTTTCAAAACCTGTGGAATTCCTAAATTCATCGGTGTGCCCTGGAACCGGGACCGACAATGCATCAGAAAACCAGCCGACAGCGAGTTGTGGGAAGCGGAAGCATGCCGGATGGCACGCTGCATTGCAAAGCTGGGTGATGCCGAGACGAATGAGCCTGAAAGCTACGATCTGAACCTTACGCTGGTAGAGCGCCAAAAGGCGGAAGACGAGATCAAGTCATGGGAAGGAAACCATCAATTTATCGCGGCCAGCATCGGTACGAAAGCGGACGCAAACGACTGGGGCAGAGAGAACTGGAAGGCTTTGTTTGCTAAATTGAGTGGAAAGTACGCTGGCCTGGGGCTGGCGCTGGTGGGTTCGGCCGACGAGTATGGCCTTAGCGGGAAGATTGCCGAACGCTGGAAGGGACCCAGGCTCAACTTATGTGGCAGGCTGACCCCGCGTGAAACTGCTGCGGTGCTGGAAAGAGCGGCGCTCTTTATCGGGCACGACAGCGGTCCCATGCATCTTTCAGCCGCTGTTGGTACGCCATGCATCGCCATTTTCAGTGCACGAAACAAGGCAGGGAAATGGTACCCATTCGGATCTCAACACCGCGTGCTCTATCACCAGACACCCTGCTATGGGTGCGGACTAACGGTCTGCAACCATTTTGACAAAATGTGCATCCGCTCGATTACCGTTGATGAAGTATTTTTGGCAATGAAGGAACTGTACGAGACTCGAAGGGTTTAACAATCGTGGTCAAAATGCTTCAAATTACCCGGATATCACTCCCGAGTGAAATATGGCGCGGGATGGTGTATCTCCTTGTCAGGCATTTCTTTCGGGCCTTACCATCTTATAGCGAAACGGGATAGACGTTATATGTGCGGAATCGCTTTATTGTTTTACTACAATGATAGGCCAGAACACAACGTTGCGGTGAACTGGCTCCGTGTTGCCAATCGGGCGCAGAGGGCGCGGGGGCCGGACGGCGAAGGTGTTTTGGGTATCTGAGGACGGGGCCGTAGGTTTGGGGCACCGGCGTCTTGCCATCATCGATCTGTCGTCTGCCGGGGCACAGCCCATGGCGACTGAAGACGGTCTCCTGCGGATTACGTATAATGGGGAGATCTACAACTACAGAACCTTGCGCTCAGGGCTGGAGGCACGGGGCTGCCGGTTTCGGTCCAGCAGCGACACGGAAGTTCTGCTCCATCTGTATCGTGAATACGATCAGGCGATGGTGGAACATCTGCGGGGCATGTACGCCTTTGCCCTGCTGGGACCAAAAGAAGTCCGGTCTTTTTCTGGCCCGGGACCCCTTTGGTATAAAACCTCTGTATTAATCGAATGATGGGCGCACGATACGGGTGGCCAGCCAGGTGAAGACGTTGCTGGCGGCCGGATGCTCGGACACCGCACCTGAACCGGCCGGGCATGTGGGATTCTTTCTCTGGGCTATGTGCCCGAACCCTTTACGCTTTACAAGCGAATACGGGCGTGCCGGCAGGCACGACCCTATGGGTGGCGCGAGGCGACACACAACCGAAACTGACAATGTTCTGTGATGTGGCGCAGGAAATCGCCCGGCCGGGCAGTCCGAATTTCAGCATGACCCGGGAGAAAGTCGCCGAATAGCTCTGGGCCAAGCATTGCAGGAGAGCGTGCGGCGCCACATGGTTTCTGATGTGCCGGTTGGGGTATTCCTCTCGGCTGGCCTGGACTCGACCTCAATAGCGACCCTGGCGGTCGGGTGCTCCGATAAACCGCTTCGCACGTTCACCCTGGGCTTTGAAGAGTATCGCGGCACCCAAAATGATGAAAGTCCCTTTGCCGAGATGGTGGCTCGCAAGCTATGCACGGTCCATGAAACAGGCTGGGTGCGCGGGAAAGACTTTACACAGGACATAGAGAAAATTTTTACCGCTATGGATCAGCCGACCATCGATGGTGTCAATACATATTTCGTCAGCAAGGCCGCGGCGGAAAGCGGCCTTAAAGTGGTGCTTTCCGGGTTGGGCGGTGATGAAATATTCGGCGGCTATCCTTCATTCCAGCATATCCCCAGATTGATGAAAGTTGCCGCCCCATTCAGGGCATTCGGCAAGGCATTTCGGATTATCACAGAGCCCCTCATCAAGCATTTTACCTCACCCAAGTATGCAGGAGTATTCGAATATGGCGCAACTGTCGGCGGAGCCTATCTTTTGAGGTGGGACCTATATATGCCCTGGGAACTGCCAAGGCTTTTGGACCCCGATATGGTGCGCGATGGCTGGAGGGATCTGGCGTCTCTTTCTCACCTTAATCGAACAGTCCAACCGGGAACAGGGAGTTTTGCGTCGGTGTCGGCCCTGGAAACCACTTGGTTCATGCGCAACATGCTTCTCAGAGACAGCGACTGGGCTAGCATGGCGCATTCCTTGGAGATTCGGGTCCCGTTGGTGGACCTGGACTTGAGGAGAGCGATGATACCTTTGATGCAGCAATACCCGAGACCGGACAAACGCCTGATGGCCGAAACAGCCTGGGCCGGAGCCCCACCCGAGACGATCATCGACCGGCCAAAAACCGGTTTTTCCATCCCGGTCCGTCAGTGGCTTCACTCAGGTGCCGACTCCGGCGAAAGAGGCCATCGCGCCTGGGCAAAAGTGGTGTATCGGGCAGCGACGCATTGCCTGCTGCCAAAGGGCAAGGCCTGTGGAGGGAATAACTTTGGATAGAGTGCTGGTCACTGGAGGGTCAGGATTTATAGGAACGCACCTTATAAACCGACTTGAACGTACAGGAAAGCAAATTAAAAATGTTGACATCAATCCTCCAAGGTTGCCGTCGCAAAACACGTTCTGGCAGCAATGGGATATAAAGAATACACATAATCTCGCGAATATTTTTTTCGAATTTAATCCTACCCATGTTTTTCATCTAGCAGCCAAAGCCGATCTCAATGGAAAAACTGTTGAGGATTTCCCTGATAACGTCGTTGGTACGGCTAACGTAATCATAGCCGTTAACAATACTGAATCTGTGAAGCGCTTTATCCATGTTTCTACTCAATATGTTGTACGACCGGGGATTTTCCCACCGAGTGAAAATTTTTTGATGCCATACACTGCATATGGCGAAAGCAAGGCTATGGGCGAAACATTAGTGCGAAAAGAATGTACGAAATGTTGGACCATACTCAGACCCACGAATATATGGGGGCCGATGCACCCGTTTTTCCCTGGCGAGCTGTGGCGTTACCTTCACAAACGGTATTATATGCACCCCGGTTACAAGCCAATTATCAAATATTACGGGTATATCGAAAACGCTATAGATCAGATTGTCGCCATCGGGCTGAATGCAGTTCCAGAAAAAGTCCGGGAACAGGTTTTTTACATCACTGATCCCCCTATTGATAACGCAGAATGGATGAACAGTTTTTCCTTGCTGTTATCAGGAAAGCCTGTTCGCAGGATTCCAATAACTATCTGGAGGGTTCTTGCAATAATTGGGGATAAAATAAAAAGATTAAACATTCCATTTCCTATGTCTACAGAAAGGTTATTTAGATTGACAGTTAATGAGTCTGTATTTCATGAAAAAACGATATCACTTGTAGGCAGCCCACAGGTACGTTTGGCTGAAGGTGTGCGGAGGTCTGTCGAGTGGTACAAAGATTATATTTTTCGTCAAGGAAAATGATTTATGCGTATTTTGCACGTAGTTCAGGCCATGTCCCGAAAGTTCGGGGGCGTTCAGGCCGTGCTTCATGGTTTGGCAAGAAATCAAATAGAAGCGGGTTTAAACGTAGAAGTTGCGACGACTAATATAGATGCACCACGAGGTTTGCTGGATGTTCCAACTGATCGAGCTGTTTCCGTAAACAGCGTGCCTATACATTATTTTCCCATACAGTTTCGCCCAATTCTTTTTTCATGGCAATTACAGGATTATTTTAAAAATCAGTTGTGCTCTTTCGATCTTGTCCACATCCACGGACTTTATCGCTTCCCGATGACCTATGCTGCATGGCTGGCTCGAAAAACGGGGATGCCTTATATAATAAGTCCGCATGGTTCGCTGGATCCGTTTCTTTATAAACAAAGCCGGTTCGGGAAATGGGCGCTACCACTAAAGCGTCTCTACGAGCGGCTGTTTGACATCCCCAACCTGAACCATGCCTCGGCTATCCACTATACGGCAAAAGAGGAAATGGAGCGAACGGCTTTCTTGAAGCTTCGAGCTCCGGCCGTCATAATTCCCAACGGAATTGAATGGCAGCAGTATGACCTACTACCGCAACCGGGTGGCTTTCGGGGCCGCATTGGCCTTGAGGCACAAATACCACTGGTGTTGTTTGTCGGCCGGCTGCATCCGGTAAAAGGACTGGATTTGTTAATTCCAGCATTTGCTGCAATCCGGCAACGATTCCCGGAGGCAAAGCTTGCTCTTGTTGGACCGGAGAACGACGATTATGGAAAAAGGGTGCGCACTTGGGTACGGGAAAGGAGGTTGGGTGACGCAGTAGAATTTGTGGGGCATCTCGAAGGTACTACTTTAACTCAAGCCTATGTAGATGCGGATGTATTTGTTCTGCCTTCTTACACGGAAAATTTCGGCATGACGATAGTGGAGGCTATGGCCTGCGGCTGTCCGGTGGTGATTTCGGACCAGGTGAAAATCTGGCGCGAGGTTCAGGACGCAATGGGCCGGGCTCGTGGTGAAGCTCGATCCTCTAGAGATTGCGGATGCAGTTTGCCGTGTGCTTTCAGACAAGAAATTGAGCCCGTGACATGGGGATGCGGGGGCGGCAGGTTGCGAGGGACCGCTACTCCTGGACACGCATCGTGGAACAGCTCACAAAGGTTTATCAAGAAATTATCCAAGGGGCGACTGCTACGCGGCGGCTGGGAGACTGAAAAATGAACTTCCAGCTTTTCCTCACCCGGCTGGATAAGCTGACCCAGGTGATTCGAGCACCTCGGTTGCTGAGGGCGCTGGTTTTTCACCGTGTGCTTGCCGGCGCCGAGCATCGAGCGATCTTTTTTCTTGTTTTCAAACGGTGGTGGATATCGGTGCCAATCGCGGGCAATTTGCCCTAGCAGTACGCCAATGGGCGTCAACAGCCCGCATTATCAGTTTTGAACCGCTTGTCCATGCTGCGGCTGATTTCCGAAAGGTATTTCATTTAGAACCTAATGTCACTCTTTATACTTCAGCCATCGGGCCGAAAAGGGGAATGGCAACTCTTCATATCACAGCAGCAGACGATTCTTTCTCACTCCTTCCAATTTCTAACATGCACAAGAACCTCTCTCCGGAAACGAGAGAGGTCCGCACTGAAATGGTCAGCATAGGTCGATTGTCTGATTTTATTACAGCCGATGAAATCGTTCAACCAGCACTCATCAAATTGGACGTTCAAGGTTTCGAACTGGAAGCGCTTCGGGGATGCGAGGAACTTCTGGAACGTTTTTCTTACGTGTATGCCGAATGCTCTTTTGTGGAGTTATATTCCGGTCAAACCTTGGCCCATGACATCACTATCTGGCTCAGCAATCGGGGTTTCCATCTTAGCGGGGTTAACAATTTGGTTTGTGATAAACATGGACGGACAATTCAAGGGGATTTTTATTCACAAAAAAAGAATGAGAGTATAAGAGAAGTCGATGCCACTCAAAGAAACGACCGTGGTTAATGGTTTACGATTTTGTAATATACTGCGCATAAGATTTCTTACAGAAGGTTACCCATCTGTAAAAAACCTCCTAGACAATGGAGCACTAATGGTGGTACCATCAGCACCTGTCCTATCGGCCATTTCCAAAGACGCAGAGCACCATTTGGCACTAATGAAAAGCGATTTCGCAATACCAGACAGTGGTTTCCTCATCCTGCTTTTAAAATATTTCAAGGGAATCAAGATAGGGAAATTAAGCGGCCTCACATTTCTGCGGCATTTTCTCGCAGAGGAGATATTGAGAAAGGAAAGATGCCTTTTTTTGGTCGACCCAGAAGAAAAAGAGATGATGTTGAATCACAACCTTTTGAAATCAATGGGAATAGTAATCAGTCTTTCCGACCACTACGTAGCGCCGATCTATTCTTCAAAAAATATTGAAGATACTGAACTGCTAGAGACCCTGGAAAAGAGAAAACCCAAATATGTACTCATCAACCTAGGTGGTGGTATCCAGGAAAAGCTTGGATTTTACCTGAAAAGCAATCTTTCTTTTAAAACCGGAATCATCTGCACAGGAGCCGCCATTGCTTTCCTAACTGGAAAGCAGGCGTCCATACCTTCTATTTTCGATGCCTTCCATTTGGGATGGCTGTTACGATGTATTCATGATCCAAGACGGTTCGTCCCAAGATACTTGAAAGGATTAGCACTGATACCTTTGATATTGAAGGAGGTCAGATAATGAAATTGGCCCTAATCTGGGGAGTTGGTGGTTTTTTCGGAAGTCTATGATCAAACGGCTCAAATCAGTAAGTTTATGGATTAGAGGGATGGATCTCAAATTTCCAGAATTTCGGGTTAAACGGCCGCATATTCGATGTATATAAATTCCGCACTATGGTTGCCGATACCGATAAACAACAAACGGAATTGGAATCGCTCAATGAGACTAAGGGACCGGTCTTCAAGATAAAAAAGACCCTCGCAATCGTCCCTTATGTCGGAACCTTTTTAAGGAGAACTTTTATCGATGAAATTCCTCAGCTTGTTAATATGTTAAAAGGCGAAATGAGTTTCATCGGTCCAAGGCCTCCCATACCATCTGAGGTGGAAAAATAAGAAATATGGAAACAGAGGCGCCTTTCCATGAAACCGGGGATGACCTGCCTGTGGCAAACAAGTCCCAACAGGCATAATATAAGTTTTGATGAGTGGATTAAGCTGGATCTTTTTTACATTGATAACTGGTCGCCGAAGTTGGATGCAAAGATTCTTTTAAACACACTTAAAGTGATGATTTTAGGCACTGGAAGATGAAAAAATACTTGAAAAGATGCCCTCTATCCAGAAAGGGAAAGAAACAGGCGTTAAGAAATGAATCCGTGCTTTTCCGATGTCCTTGGTCGTTTCAAGCCCAAAATTAAGGACGGCAACATTTTTCGGTTGATAAGCATCAATAAAACTTCGTAGCGATCTCGAAATAGCGGGTATTTTTAATTGCGATGCCTTGATTTCTAAAATAAAAATTTTCCCGGAATGCTCAATTACTGCATCAACTTCTGCCCCGGATTTGCTCCTCCAAAACTTGAGATCGCTCTGAAATGGCAATCGCTTTAATATTTCTGAAAAAGCCCAATTTTCAAATAGCTGACCTTTATCAACTCTGACTTCCCAGGCTTTTTCAAAATTTTGCAGCAGTTGGTTGCGAATTCCATTATCCATAAAATAGACTTTTGGATTTGTCGTGATTTCACGACGTTTCCCCGCAGCAAACGGATTGATCTTTTTTATGATGTGACTTTCATCCAGGATCTCAATATAGGAACTCACCGTTCCCACATCCACGTTGCAGATCGATGCCAGTTCCGATAAATTAATTAATTGGCCAATCTGACCTGCCAGTAAAGAGAGCAATTTCCGAAATGCGTCCACCCGCCTGATTCTGAAGATATCTGAGGCATCTCTGAGGATAAGGGATTCAACCAAATCACTTAACAGGAATCGTTTTTCAGTATCACTCTGAGCAATATATACCGCAGGATAGCTGCCAAAGATCAACTGATGCTGCATAATTTTTCGGCTATATTGCCTCAAGGCAGCGGGGTCGTCGGATTCCTTTTGATAGGTCAATAATTCTGAATGGCTAAAGGGTAGTAATAACCGGCGAGTTGCCCTCCCGGCAAGGGACTCCCGAGTGCGGCTTCGCAAGTGGAATGAAGCTGATCCGGTCACCCAGATCGGCAAGTCCAATCGGCTGTCAACCAGTCCTTTAACAAAAAGCGCTCCTTCATCCAGGTGCTGTATCTCATCAATAAATACGGATTTAAGAGATGGAAGATTTGCCCTGATGTATGCGGCCAATTCAATTGCATTTTGACAACCTAAGCGAAGCTGAGGATCTTCCATGTTAATAAAAAGAACGCCCGGTAACAATGGAAGAAGCTGGTGCCACACAAGGGTTGATTTTCCGGATTGCCTTGGGCCGATGATCAGGATAGCCCTATTTGGGCTCATTGGCAGGTTTTCGATTTGTCGTTTTACATATACCGGCGGTAAAAAGCGCGATGAGATCTTCTCTGCCTCTTTAGGGTGAGTCAACCAAGGATTCAGCAAAAAAAGTCTGTTTTCAACTTCTTTATCCAGCATGAAAATGGTTATTAAGCCATCTAAAATCGATTGTCAATCATAATCAGCCGGGTTTATTTGGATTAAAACCGAGGGGTTTTCCCCTTTCATTTTTGTCAATCTGCTGTCCGGAAGTGCTTCTGATAGCGAGTCTATTTTTTCCCCAATACGCTTCTTTTCTGATTTTGGCAGCTTTTTTAAGGCGTTTGCTGCTGATTGTTTAAATTCAACCCTGTATTTCAAAGGTTAAGCTCCGCTCTTAGCGTTTCCCAAGGGATGTTTTCACCCGTTTCATTTCGGGCTTTCCAAGCATCTTCGATATCTAGAAGCTCTTCAATGTCCCCAATGAGTTTCAGATCATCGATGGAGACGAGCGCAGCGACCGCTTGGCCTCTTCGGGTCAGCACAAAGGATTCTTTTCCATATGCCACCTTATTGATAATATGAGATAAATTTTTTCTTACGTCAGCCGTTGTTACTTTATTTATCATTCAGTGATCTCCTTTTGTACATGATAATCAAATTGTTTATTTTGTACATATAGTATACATTTGATTAAAAGCTTGTCAAGCGGAAAACCTGCATATGTTCTGATCCCATGGCTTGAAAATCTAGCTGGGGAAACCGACAGACCATCCATACCAGACAGATTTACCCGTGAAATTCGCGCAGCGAAAGGCAAAGCCCATTTCGCCAGAGTCGAATTGATCAAATATAACCTTTCATATTGACAAAAGGTTATATTAAGTTAAAATAGCTGTGAAATGAAAGTTATATGGCAACCCAAGGCGTTAAAACAATTAACAAAGATTGGTGATCGTACGATTCAAGAACGGATTCTTGATGCGACTCGGGGATTGTCTGCCTTCCCTGATGGACCCAACATGAAAAGGTTGGTGATCCATGAATATGGTTATCGCCTTAGAGTCGGTAATTGGCGGGTTCTGTTCAACGTTTTTGAGGAAGTCAACATTGTCAGTATCGAGGAGGTAAGAAAGCGTAATGAGCACACCTATTGAATACCAAAAAATCGAATATTGCGGAAAACCTGCATATGTTCTGATCCCATGGGATGAATGGTGCCGAATCAAGCCCCTTCTGGATGCTGAAAAAGCGCGTGCCGCAGGCATTCCTCAGGAAGTTGTTGAAGCACACGTTCTCCGGAATGATTCAATGATCCGGGCGTGGCGGGAATATCTCGGTATCACCCAAAAGGAATTAGCTTCACGATTGGGCGTTTCTCAGGCGGCTGTTGTTAAATACGAGCGTCCTCGTGCCCGGCTGCATATCGCGACCCTGATAAAAATCGGCGCCGCCTTAGGGTTAGATGAACAACACCTGAGAATATAGCTGGGGAAACCGACAGACCATCCGCCGACCAAACAGATTCACCCCTTGAAATTCGCTCAGCGAAGGGCAAAGCCCATTTCACCGGGGCCGGATAGACCAGATAGACCTCTCCATCCCACTCCTGATTTTTGTGAAAATATAAAATACAACTTGATTTTTTCACAAATAAAGATATGATCCCGTCCATGATCATTCGCGAGATAACAAAAGAACTGACTGAGTCCGCAGCAGAATATCCGATTGTCACTGTTTTTGGGCCACGGCAATCCGGAAAAACCACTCTGGTCAGAATGACATTTCCTGATAAACCATACTACTCCATGGAAAATCCGGACGTACGTATGGCTGCGGAAACCGATCCCCGGGGATTCCTGAAAAATATCCCTCACGGCGCAATACTTGATGAAATACAACGCCTGCCCGTATTGTTGTCCTATATCCAGGGGATTGTCGATGAAAAACAAAAACCCGGTATGTTCATTCTTACCGGCAGCCATCAGCCAGATGTCCATCAGGCAATCAGCCAGACCCTGGCAGGAAGGACAGCCCTGCTGACCCTGCTCCCTTTTTCCCTGTCGGAACTTTTCAGTTATAAAAAAAAATGGGATGCATTTGAGATCATAGTCAAAGGGTCCTTCCCTCGCCTGCATCATAAAGGCCTCAGCCCCGGCCGCTTCTACAATGGATATGTTCAAACCTATGTGGAACGGGATGTAAGAACGCTTATCAATGTCAAAAACCTGAATCTGTTTCAACAATTCCTTGGCCTGCTGGCAGGACGCATCGGCCAGATTGTCAACTACACATCCCTTGGCAATGATATCGGCCTTTCCGGCACTTCCATCAAAAACTGGATCAGTGTGTTACAAGCCTCATTTGTCATATTTGAATTGCAGCCGTTTTTTGAAAATATCAACAAGCGGGTGGTCAAATCTCCAAAAATCTATTTTACTGACACCGGCCTGGTTTCTCATCTGCTGGGGATTGAAACTTCAAACCAGGCCAAACGGGATCCTCTCCGGGGAGGGTTGTATGAAAACTTCGTGATACTTGAAATTTTAAAATCCCAATACAATCTTGGAATACGTCCCCAATTGTTTTTTTATCGCGACACCCATGGAAACGAAGTGGATCTGTTAATCAAAAAGCAAAGACAACTCATACCTATTGAAATCAAATCGGGATCCACCTTTACAAAAGATTTTTTAAAAGGAATCGGTCATTTCAGGAATCTCACCAAAGACAGATGCCGGAACGGATATGTCCTATATGACGGCGAAGAAAGGTATCAACTTGATGACATTTCTATACAAAACATTATGATTCATGGATTTATCTCAACCCTCCCGGCCAAATAGAGTCACATAGTGAAATTCGCATAGCGAAGGGCAAAGCCCATTTCACCGGGGCAGGTAGACCAAATAGACCAATGCAGATTCATATTTATTATATCGGGATCAAAGAGTTGATTGACATTGATTCCTTTCGTGTGTATGATGGGAACATACAGAAAGGAGGTTCGTTATGCCAAAAACACGCATAAACATCAGCCTCGATCAGGATCTTGCCGATTTCATCAAGGTGTTCGCCGCTGAAAACCGAACCACTGTGGCCGATGTCGTGACTCAATACATGCTCACCTTGAAACGAAAAGCGGAAGGAAGAGACACGGAGGTCATTCTAAGCGATCCTGTCTTCCATGCGGCGATGAAAGACGTTTTGGTCCGACTTCAAAAAGGAACGGCTGTATGGCACTCCTATGAAGAGGTCTTCGGCGACTGATGGAAGCCCGATTTGAAGCCGCCTTCCTGAAATCGGTAAAGAAATACTCGTCCATCAAGAAACTCGTTAAAAACAAAGTCGACATGATTCTTCAGAACCCCATCGCCATGGGGGAACCGTTAAAGGGGAACTGGCAAGGTTTTTATTCCTGCCCGGTAAAACGGAATTTCATCATCATTTACCTGTTTTGCGAAACCTGCCGAAAAAAAGGGGACGATGTGGCCATCCGATGTTCAGATTGTCGGGAAACACCCGGCGCAACCGTCAAGTTTGTACTGCTTGGACCGCATGATGCCGCTTATGGAATCGATTGACCCCTATTCCCACCCATTTTGTGTTTAGATACTCGGATCACGTGCTCTTCTTCCGCGTCTTTTATGACTCTTTCTCTCTCTCCAATCCTCCCGAACAAACAGATTTACCCCGTGAAATTCGCGCAGCGAAGGGCAAAGCCCATTTTGACGGGGCCGGACAGACCAATCTTTTGCATCCTTTTTGCAGACTTTTCCATCTCAAAAAATGTGGCGATATCACTCTATTAACCAAAAACTGTAAAGTGAGTTGTCGACAGGATATTGAATCATATGGATGATATCAGAAGAAATACATTATCTTTAAGACTCCACGGCATTCTTGACCTTTTTTTGACCATAGCCGCTTTTATATGGGCATATTTTATTAAAAAATATTTCCTTCCCGGACCGTTTCAAGGTCTGGCCGAATCTCCGAATTATTATATCGTTCTCTTGCTGATAATTATCATTTGGTACATCCTTTTTGAAGCTTTCGGCTTATATAGTTCCTATCTCAAACAGTCATTTTCAACCATCTTCTTTAATATCCTGAAGGCGATTTCAACAAGCAATTTAATATTGATATTGATTGTGTTTTTAATAGGCATTAAGGACATAAGCCGAATACTAATGGGTATTTTTTTCTTTTTGAATTTTGGTTTTCTTACGGTCAGTAAATATATCATATATAGAAAATTAACCAATCCCCCAAAGACTCAGTATCGTTTGCATAATATTTTAATTGTCGGAAGCAGGGAAAGGGCAAAAGATGTCATTTGTGCAATAGAGGGAGAAAGGGACAACAAAAGGCAGACGGATGCGACCTGCTCTCACCTTCCTGTCGTTAAGAAGGCAATGCCGAAATACAAGATTTTCGGTTGCATCGACGTAGATGATGAAGCGATCGGCAAAACAGTAATTAATGGCTATAAAGTCCTGGCCACTCTGGATTCTTTTCAGAATATCGTTCTTGAAAACCCCATAGACGAAATTTTTATCGCCATGCCGCTTCACCTCATAAGAAAGATAGAGCAACACATCGCCTTTGCCGGAAAAGTCGGGATTCCTGTACGAATCATTCCGGACTGGCAGATCAAGGATCTCATTTATAATCCTGCCATTTCATTCATCGAATTTGAAGTCTTCTCCGGTCTTGCCACGATTATCTTGAGTGCCGTACCGCCAAGCCGGGAAGCACTCCTGATCAAAAGCGGCATCGATTATGTTTTTGCGGCAGTAATTCTCATTTTTCTTTTTCCTTTGTTTTTACTGATTGCGATTGCCATTAAAATTTCATCTCGTGGACCGGTTTTTTATAAACAACGCCGCTGTGGTCGGAATGGACGGATCTTTGACGTCTATAAATTCAGGACCATGATTGAGGGTGCGGATAAAATGCAAAAAGACCTTGATGCTCTCAATGAAGCCGAGGGGCCGGTTTTCAAGATGAAAAAGGACCCGCGCATTGTTCCTTATGTGGGAACTTTTTTAAGAAGGACTTTCATCGATGAGTTGCCTCAGCTGATTAATGTTTTAAAGGGAGAAATGAGTCTTATTGGTCCAAGACCTCCCATACCGTCTGAGGTGGAGAGATATGAAATATGGCAACGACGTCGCCTTTCCATGAAACCGGGGATGACCTGTCTGTGGCAAATCGGCCAAAAAAAACATGATATGAGCTTTGATGAATGGATGCGGCTGGATTTATTTTATATCGACACCTGGTCTCTGGCGCTGGATGCCAATATTTTTCTGAATACCTTGATGGTTATGCTTTTGGGAAGAGGGAGATGATCTTTCACAGAGGTGGGATTTTTTTACACCATATCGAGAATTTAATGAAATGATAACATCATCATTACGCGCCAAGTATACGGCAGGGTAGCTGCCGAAAATCAATTGATGGTGGAGAATCTTTCGCCCCTGTTGCTTGAATGCGGCAGGGGCGTTTTGCTTCCTTATGGCACCGGTCTTATGGCGTGCAGCCATTTTTCCTGCTTGATCAAATGAGGATCATCCGGCCAGCGTGCCAGCGCCTGCCGAATAGCATCCCCTGCCTCTTTATGGCGGCCCCTTTTTGCCAGCAGATAAGTTAAATTCCGATACAGCCCTGGAGTCGGATATATTTGAAGCGCCTTCCAGTATTCATGAATCGCTTCCGATTCCCGGCCGAGGGCGGCTAAATATTCGGCGTGCATGACGTAAAACCAATAGTCGATATAAAACAAAGAATAGCTGTTCATGCCGCTTTCAATTCTTTTCAGGTCGTCCTGCCAGAAACGCTTGTGATGCTGACTGTTGATTCCCAGAAAATAAATCAGGCCGGACAGGCCCATACCGGCGATCAGCACCCCCATGACGCCAAAAGTCGATAACTGTCTATGGTCAATAATAGCGATTAGGGTTTTCCGAAGGCGCATTATGGCCATGATCGTGATGCCGACTCCTGCTACCAGGATCGCCGAACCCCCCAGGGATTTTAAAAAGGCCAGATATGCATCCGGTTTCTGCAGAAACAGCAGACCGGTAAATTGCCGTGCTTGAAGCCGGATCAGTTCCATGGCCGGATAAAACCGGTTAAGATCAATTCGGGCTGTTACCACATTCAGATACAGCAGGAAGGTCCAGAAGACAAGCAGACTGCCCAGGATACGGATCCATGAAGCCTTGACCTGGGTATATGCAACAGACAGCCCGATGCAAAAAATCGGAGTGCAATTCATAAACAGGCGCAAACCGAATGAAGCCCCTTCCCACCACATGCGCATGGAGCCATTGATGATCAATTGCAGCAGTACCGCGAGCAGTAAAGGAATACCTCGATCTGCATCCATCCGCACCAAAAAACAAAGGCCGATAATGCTGATGATAAGAATGGGCGACCAGAAAAAAAGACCATGATAGGAAGACGTCAGAACTTCCAGCAGGCGGGGCTGAAAAAGATTAACATTGGCGGCTTCAGGAGCATGTACCCAGCTTCCATGCAGTATTTTCCAGACCGTCAACTGGGGGGACACCGCAATGATGGCGCCGGCAAGAAAAGAGATCCCTTGAATCATAACGCGCCCAAAATTGCCGGTATGCCATAACCGGGATAATAAAAAACAAAAAGGAATGATCCAGAATAATCCGTTCTGGGTCCGGACCAGGATGGCGACACCGCTCAACGCGCCAAGAAAAAAATGCGTCGAATAGCGATCAGCCAGACTTGCATCGTTCCTGACCGTCTCAAATAGATAAAGGAACAGCGTCACGCTGAACGCCGAACACAGGTGGGAAACATGATAATGAACAGCCAAATAAAAGAGAAATGGCGTACCCAGTACGATATGCATGAGGGAAAGTGCAGCATGGGATAGCTGATACTGTTTTTTCAAGATTCCCAGAATCATCCATCCTGTCAGACAGCCGTAAAACAACGATCCGAAAGGAAATACGTAAAGATAAATGCCCCAGTATCCATGATCTCCGATATCAATGCCCATTAGCCCGCAAAGTCGGTCAATTAAAAATGCGGTTGCATAAAAAGGCGACATCAGGATGGAGGTCCCGATCGCTACCGGGTTACCCTCCAGTCCCGTCGCAGAAAGATGGCGCGACAAAGGCAATAACTGCAGTTCGTTGAATTCATTGACAAGCAGAATATCCCGGTCGAAAAACGCGGATCGCAAATAAGAAAAGTATAAGATACCGTCCGGGTTAAGCTGGGTCCCGAGAAAAACAGCAAAAAAGCTGCCGACAATCAGCAGCAGAATTGTCAGGTATAGGCGGGAGCAAACCTCTCCCTTTGCTATCGGAAATACATTCATCATAGTGCTTGATCATCACATGGAAAAAGATCAAAGCAAAGCTTAATCTATCTTTTGGTCGTCTTCAATAATAAATCGTTATGCTGCAATCGATCCTGTTGCCGGCGGATTGACGAATCAACGAATTTTGAGGGATAAAAAGCCTCGATCCTTCTAATACCTATTACCAGTGGTCATTTTCATTTCAATTTGCTATTCTATAATCTTGAAAAAGGGAACAACCCAAACGGCTGAATCATAATCCGATTAAAGATATTTGTGCAATAAGAGGTTCTGCCTGATGTATAAGGACAGGAAAGTCATCGTCGTAATGCCTGCATACAACGCGGCTGCAACTCTTCAACGGACATTCGAAGAGGTCATGGCCCAGGGAGTTGTCGATCAGGTCATTATCGTTGATGACTGCAGTACGGACAAGACTGTCGCCATCGCCCGCACACTCCCCCAAACGATTGTCTACACCCACGAAAATAATCTGGGCTATGGCGGCAACCAGAAATCATGCTACCGGTTGGCTATTGAAAACGACGCCGATATCGTCATTATGGTGCATCCGGACTACCAGTACACACCGTTGCTCATTCCAGCCATGGCTTCCCTGATCGGCAATGGACTTTATCATTGTGTCCTCGGTTCAAGAATCCTTGGCGGATATGCCTTAAAAAACGGCATGCCGTTCTGGAAGTATATCGCCAACCGATTTCTGACGCTTACCGAAAACATACTTATCGGCGCCAAACTGTCGGAATACCATACCGGTTACCGGGCCTTCTCCAGGAGCCTTCTGGAGTCTTTGCCCCTGGATGCAAACAATAACGGGTTCGTGTTTGACAACCAGATGATCGCCCAGGTCATCTGGGCGGGATACACCGTAGCCGAGATCAGTTGTCCTACCCGCTATTTCGCGGAGGCATCCTCCATTTCGCTATGGCCCAGCATAATCTACGGCCTGGGTTGCCTGAAAACAGCGATGCTGTTCAGGCTGGCAAAAACAGGATTGCTCTCAACAGCCATCTTCCCCTCGATCCGAAAAAATACATGAATGCGTCAGCACGGCCATCCAACAGGTTCCAGGATTTTTTCTCGGCTAGTGTCTACATTTTTCTGAAAAATCATCTCTATAACTACCTTCTTCGTAAAAGAGCCATCGCCGGCATTCTGGCAAAAAAGCCTTCCGGATGGGTAGTGGAGGTCGGTTCCGGCATCTCGCCGGTATCTGCCATAACCTGGAGAACCGTCTATACTGATGTGTCGCTCACCGGATTAAAAATATTAAAAGGCGTGTTCGGCAAAGGGAATTATGTTGTCGCGGACGGCACCGCCCTCCCTTTTAAAAGCCGGACAATTTTACATTGTGTCAGCTCGGAAGTCATCGAGCATATAGAAAACGATGTTTCAGCACTGCGGGAAATGGCAAGAGTGTTGAAGCCCGAAGGGTGCTGTGTTATCACATTTCCCCACAGAGCCGCCTACTTCGCACTTGACGATGTCTATGTCAATCACTACCGGAGATATAACCTGGAGGATATCAGCCATAAATTGAACCTGGCGGGGCTATCCCCCCGGAGACTTGAAAAGGTTCTGGGCCCGCTTGAAAAAATATCCATGATCACGGCGATCTCCCTGATAACCCTGACCGGCAGGGTAAAGCGACCTCGGTCATTACCGGCTATAACATCGGTTCCGGCATGGATCTATGTGCCCCTCTTTCAGTGGTGTAATCGGATCTTTTCTCTGTTCGCCCTTTTGGATGCGAAAATCATGCCGCGATCAATGAGTGCAGTCATACTGATTGAAGCAGAACGTATTAACAAGCGGCCGGAGTGATCGGGGCCGCTTAAAGATTCCCATTTTCACTCAGCCTGTTTGAGAAAATTCAAAATGCCGGGACTTTTAATTGTTCGCTTCGATGAAAAAGCCGCAAGGGGATCTATCCCGCTGGAGGGTATGCAGCTAATCTCTCCAGGATGGAGATGGCTTCTTCTTCTGTTACATCCGACCATCTAACATAGGCGCTGGCAACAGCAAATCGCAGGCCGCTCCTGAGATTGGGGGAAAACATTTCATCGGCTGTTCTAAGAACGTTTTGTGCGGATTCCAAATGAGCTGTCGGGACGGCTACGATGACCTTTTCAGCTCCTGCATTTCGGAGCGCCTCAATGGCCACCATCATGGTAAATCCTGAAGCCAGCCCATCGTCAATCAGGAGGATTTTTCGCCCTTTAAGATCCGGAAAAGGCCGGGAACCCCTGAGCCTCAATACGCGACGCCGTACTTTTTCAGAGGTCTCCCTGATTCCTTTTTTAATCTCTTTTTGGGTTAAACCCAATCCTTTTATGAGCGCTTGATTCAACTGAACGGTTCCATCGAAGGCGACCGCGCCGTATCCAGCCTCTGTATTCCATGGAAGCGTTATTTTGCTTACCACAGCAACATCCAATTGAAGCTTCAATCTTTTTGCAACCTCATAACCTATCGGAACGCCGCCGGCCGGAATTGCTAAGATCAGGGATGCTGGATCATTATATGATTTGAGCATATCAGCCAGAATTTTTCCGGCATGGGCACGGTCACTGAAAACATGGATCCGGTCCTTGAATTCCGGCAAATCAATGATATCCTTCAATTGGATCCATCCCTACTTTAATGATTTCCGTGTTCCTGTGGAAGCCGCATTGAATTCAGAAGGACAGGTAATGTGCTTTTCGAGAGCAGATACTAAACAGGAGATTGTAACCATGACACCCGAAGCACTCGATTCGTTTTGGGGAAACCACATCAAAATCACCATAAACCAAAAGGACCTGGATTTATCCAAAGCAAAAGAGATCGCCAAAGAAGAGGCTAAAAACTGGCATCGGACCCGATGCTGCTCTCCTTTTATAAGAGAAAAACCGGGAGTATTTTCCCAAATTAATTTGCAATCAGGGACGAGCCGGTTTGGATAATTTTTGCAAATCCAGTAGGGCGACATCGCGATCAACGCAATCGACCGGAGAATTATTTGTCGTTTATACGTTCCATTCCCTAGACCGCCCTGCTTTGGATCATTTGCTGCTTTCCGATACAAGCATCCGCACGATAGGAGCTTCTCACGAACGGCGCGCTGGCCACCTCTTCAAACCCCATTTGCAATGCGGTTTTCCGCCACTCTTCAAATTCTTCCGGGGGAATAAAACGGCTCACCGGAAGATGATTTTTGCCGGGACACAGGTATTGACCGAGAGTCAGGATGCGGCATTGCGCGAACCTGAGGTCTGTAAGGGTTTCCCGGATCTCCTTAGCGGTTTCACCAAATCCCAGCATCAATCCTGATTTGGATTGAATGGCCGGCTCATTCTCGCTGACGCGCCGAATCAATTGCAGAGATCTTTGATAGTCAGCTTCGGGACGGACCCTGGGGTACAGCCTGCGGACTGTTTCCATGTTGTGGTTAAGCACATCGGGGATCGCTTTCAGAACCGTCATCAGGGCTTCTTTGGATCCTTTGAAATCCGGAACCAGAACCTCCACCTTAACATCCGGAATGCTTTTCCGGACCGCATGAATCGTTTCGGCAAAAACACCTGCACCCCCGTCCGGAAGATCGTCGCGAGTCACTGATGTGACGACGACATAATTCAGATTAAGCTTCCGGGCTGCTTCGGCGACACGTTGAGGCTCATCTGCTTGCAAAGGGTCTCCGGGACCCGGTTCAATTGCGCAAAACCGGCAGTTTCGCGTACAGTGATTTCCAAGGATCAGAAAAGTTGCCGTTCTGTGAGAAAAGCACTCCCAGATATTGGGGCATTGAGCCTCCTGACAGACCGTATGAAGCCGGCCGTCGGAAACCAGGGACCGCACCTGCTCGTATACCCCTCCGGAGGGAAGTCGAAGGCGCAGCCACGAAGGCTTGGGAATGGATTCATCCGAGTGTTTCTGCCGTATCTTCATGACTTTTCACTCATAATCTATGGGAAAATTAAATGAGTTTCAATGTAAAAAAACCACCGGTGCGATGTCGATCATAAGATCTGGGCGAAGCATACGTTCTGGAAAAAGGTTCGCGTTGCCCATCGCATTCTGTTTTTTTGACCGTTATGATTTCTAAAGGTAAACCATGACTCCAATTATTACGCACTGTTACCTTCAACTCGAACGGACCGAAGACCATATCCGCCTTGTCTTCGAAAAACCCCTTCCGGTGCTCAGCTCGGCTGTGCTCAATGGCGGCTGGGTGCACGCGGATGCCATTTTAAACCTCAGGGTTCCCAAACACCCCAAAAATCCGAACGCGCCATTGGAGCCGCCGGAAAACACCCTGACTGAGTATTGTGACCGCTTCGGATGGCAGGGGGTAACAGTAGGTATGATGACGGCTGCATCGATGAACTCCCTAAGAATTGCTCAAAACCGTGTGCATGGCATAGAAACGATCGTACTGGTGACTTCGGGACTCTCCAATCCCATGCGAGCGGGGGATCTTTCCGAATACCGAAGCCTCGACAACACCATACCCGGAGCCGGGACCATCAACACGGCTATCCTCACCTCGGCGGCGTTAACGCCTGCGGCAATGGTAGAGACGATCACACTCGCCACTGAGGCCAAGGCGGTCGCCATGCAGGCCTGCGGAGTTCGAAGCCGGATTTCCGACGCTATCGCCACCGGAACCGGCACCGATGCCATCGCTTTGGCATGTGGAGAAGATCAGCACCGGATCCGGTACTGCGGCAAGCATACTCTTTTCGGCGAGATCCTGGCCCGACTAGTCATCCAGGCCACAACCGCATCCATCTCCTGGGAATCCCCGGATGTCGGATTGACTTTCTGAAACCGAAAGCCTTGAGCTCACAGTGAAATCCTTAAGCATGCGGTTTTTCTTCGTACACATTGGCAATACAACACAGAAAAGTGAGGGGGGTGTCCCCGATATTTTTCATGCCATGGGGCTCCATGCTCGGGATGTAGATGAAGTCACCGGGCCCGGTCACTTTCTGCTGGACAATCTGTTCCGTTTCCAGATCGTACTGGAGGCATTCGGCCGTCCCGGTCAAAATGAACATGGTCTGGTGATAAAAATGGTTGTGGATCGGAATCTGTCCGCCGGGCTGGATAGTGAAATAGCGCAACCCGTATTCCGGGTATCCGGTCCCGTCGTCTCCATGGCGGGAAAGCCAACGGATGCTTGTACCGATGACGGGGTGCATTTTCCCTTTAAAGGGGAATCGATCGATTTTAACATCTTCGCATTCAAGAGCATTTGCAATTTTCATTAAAGCGCCTCGCTTTAAAATTCCGACGTTTCCGACCGGAAGTTAGCAGTTTTAACAGGAAGGCTTTTCACGTTACCGTTCCAGCAACAAGTCCTTTTATGCAGTTCGTTCAACCCGTGCAGTTCGCGTAAATAAGCATGACAATCATTAGAAAAAAGTTCGCGACGCCTTGGATCTGGGACATTTTACTTTGCCTCTGACTTTTGCAACAACAGGGTTAACATTGACAATTTTCGGGATTCCGAATAGTCAATAAAGCATAAAGATCCAATGGATCCAAGCAAAAAAAATTTCTTTCCTGGCGGATGATGGATGAATAACCCCCAATCAACGATATCGTTAAAGGAGACCCTTGCCGACTTGAGGCATGGTGCCCACCTTTGTTTCCTTTATGAAAACGATGTCGAGCACCAGGCGGTGCTCACTCCGTTCATTCGCCTTGGCCTGGAACGGGGCGAAAAAATGCTCTATATCACCCACGACCAGACCCCTGAAATGATCCTGTCCTATCTTGCCGATGACGGACTGGATCCTGTGACGCTGGCGGAAAACGGCCGGTTTTCCATCGTCAAAGCCGAGGAAGCCCTCCTTAAAAGCAACAAGTTCGATCCGGAAACCGCCATAGAATGGCTTAAAGATCAGATGCAGAGAGCGTTGGATGCCGGATATTCAGCGCTTCGGATAACCATGGAGGTTACGTGGGTTTCCCAAATATCCGAATCTGATGCCTTCAGACGATTTGGGGACCTCCTTGACACCTGGGTGCTCAACAACAAGGTCCTTTGTCTGTGCCAGTTCGATCGGCGTAAAATGGCTTCCGTCTATCTCCTGCACGCCCTGACCGCCCATGCGGTCGTCATCATCGGCTCGCAGGTATTTGATAATTTCTATCACATTCCGCCAACGGAGCGCCTGGGGTTTGTTTCGGAAGACACCATCCTCGACAACTGGATCCAGAACCTCTTCAAGCGTAAAAATGCCGAAGAGGCCCTCGAGTCCCGGATTCGGTTTCAGCAAATCATCACCCGGCTCTCCGCAAATTTTGTAGAGGCCGGAGAAACGGATGTCAAGATCAACCAGGCCCTGGAAGCTATCGGGAAATTCTCCGGGGTGGATCGAGCCTATTTGTTCCAGGTCAGACCGGACCGGCGGCTGATCGACAATACTCATGAATGGTGTGCCCCGGGAATAGAACCGCAGATCGCCAGTCTCCAGGGAATATCGGCAAACGAAGAATTGCCATGGTTTTGGGAGAAAATGCTCGCCATGGAAACCTTCCATTTTTCGGATGTCGATGATTTATCCATGGAAGCGCAGCTCGAACAGAATTACTTCAAGACGCTGGGCATCCGATCCCTGATCGTCATCCCGGTTGCAAGCGGCGGAAATATCAAAGGCTTTTTGGGTTTTGACTCGGTACAAGAACCCAAATTCTGGTCCGAAGACACCGTTACGCTCCTCAAAATCTGCAGCCGGATCATCGGCAACATCCTGGATCGGAAGGAAGCGGAGGAAAAGCTTCATGAAAGGGAGACCCGATATCAAAGACTCACGGAAAACCTTAATATCGGCGTATACCGGACCTCTACCCTCTCCAAGAATCAATTTTTCGAGGCTAATTACGCCATGGCCCGCATGTTCGGATATGAGACACTGAAGGAATTCCTTGCAGTCAAACCATCGGACACCTTTCAGGATCCTGAAGACCTGACCCGGCTTATCGCCAAACTGACCGCCCAAGGCCAGGTACGCAATGAAGAACTCAAGCTTTTAAAAAGAGACAAAACCCCCTTTGTCGCCTCCACATCCATTGTGGCCATTAAAAATTCCCGTGGGAAAATAGAGTATTTCGACGGCGTCGCCGAGGATATCACCGAGCGAAAACGCATCGCAGAATCAATTTATCGATCCGAAAAAAAGTTCAGGGACCTTTTTAACGCCATCAGCGACCTTGTATACACCCATGATCTGGAAGGACGACTTCTTTCCTTTAATCCCTCGTTCGCCCATATTCTGGGGTATGAGCCCGAAGAGCTGATCGGACAAATGGCTTCGGATTTCATGAAACCCGAATTGAAAACCCTTTTCCAAGAAGAATATCTCAAACAAATCCTTGAAAAGGGAAGCCATCAAGGCGTTACGGTCTACTGTTCCAAAAGCGGCCGCAAAGTTTATCTGGAATACCGAAGCGTTATGGTCCGACCCGAAGATGGAAACCCTTTCATCAGCGGTATCGGTCGGGATGTTACGGAGAAAATCCTTTCGGAAAGAAAGATCAAAGGCCTCCAGGAGCAGATTTTACAGTCAAAAAAAATGGAAGCCATTGGAACGCTGGCCGGCGGCATTGCCCACGACTTCAACAATATCCTGGGGATTATACTCGGAAATGCGGAGTTGGCTTTGGAAAGTGTGCAAGAATGGAGCCCGGTCAAGCATCATCTGGAGGAAGTCCAGACGGCCAGCCTGAGAGCCAGGGACGTGGTCAAACAGCTCTTGAGCTTCAGCCGGAAAACCGAGCAGAAGCGCAAACCCCTGAAACTGTCCTTCCTCATCACGGAATCCCTCAGGCTGCTGAGGGCTTCCATCCCATCCAACATTGCCATGATCACGCAAATCGAAGAAGACGTAGATCCCGTTTTGGCGGATCCTGCCCAGATGCACCAGGTCCTCATCAACCTGTGCACCAATGCCTCCCATTCCATGGAGGATACCGGGGGTACCCTGACTCTCGGCCTCGGCAACCACGTCGTTGACGCTCAGATGTCGATCGGCTCCGTTTCTCTGACTCCAGGCCGATACGTTAAACTGCTGGTCAGCGATACCGGATCCGGAATAGAGGCAAAATACCTGGATCGGATATTCGATCCTTATTTTACCACCAAGGAAGTCGGCAAAGGAACGGGGCTGGGGCTTTCCGTCGTACACGGGATCGTCAAAAACCATGAGGGGTCGATTGCGGTCGAGAGCACGCTGGGTGAAGGGACCGATTTTTCGATTTATTTTCCGGCTTACGAAGGAGAAGTGGAATCGGTGGTTGAAAAAAAGGAGACGCTTCCTACCGGATCGGAACGGATTCTGTTTGTCGATGATGAAGAACTCATCGTGGGAATCGGCTGTCAATTACTGGAACGGCTGGGATATCGTGTAGAAGGACAGACAAACCCGATTGAAGCCCTATCCCTTTTCTTACAAGACCCCCATCATTTTGACGTCGTCATCACCGATATGACGATGCCCTATATGACCGGAGACCGCCTGGCTCAGGAAATCCTTTCCGTTCGCCCCGATATGCCGGTCATCCTTTGCACGGGGTATAGCCAGAAGATCGATGCCTTCTCCGCCTCTCAGATCGGTATCAAGTACTATATCGAAAAGCCTCTCGACCGGATTGAACTGGCAAAAGCAGTTCGAAATGTCTTGGATTAAAGTGGGATCTTCTGACTCAATCCGTTTAGGCCCAAAATGTTAGAAACTTTCTTAACCCTCCATTTTTTATTTTCGAGGAGGTTTTAAATTGACACCCGAGACCGTTTTCGCTGTTCCGCTGGCTGTGACGACTTGATACCAGATCTCGGTGATGACATCATAGCCTGCTGCATTGGGATGATTTCCATCTTCACTCAACGTGGCCCAATCTTCAAAAATGATGGTATTGAAAAAATCGGCAACGCCGACACCGCGAACTAACGCCGCGGCTAAAATTGAGTTGTTGTAATTTCTGACTTGAAGGGCCATCCGAGAAAGATCAACGTCGCTGATCCGCTCATAGCTTGCGAAACGCCTGGCCGGATCGGTCATGAACGGTCTCCGGGACTGATCATCAAGCAAGGCGATATAGGTTCTTGCACCGGTTGCCTGCAACGAGTCTAAAATAGTCGCGATGTTGTTCGTAAAATTCTGCAGATCATAGGTTTCGCATAACGAATAGTCGTTTCCGTAATCAAAATCGCAAACATAATTGTAGAGACCGAATAAATCGTTACTGCCGACCCAGACGATCGCCATTCGCACGTTGCCGGCCGGAGCAGTGTTCAGGAAATCCACCGCCGGACCTAGCTGAGTATTAATCAGATCCGCCGAAGTAAATCCCGATATCGCCACATTGTTGAGTGTCGAGCCGGGATAAGTGATTTGAAGCCTTGCCAGAAGCCTGACCGGATACCCACCCCCCACCTCATCCCCGTCTCCGGCGGTAAGGCTGTCTCCGAGAGTTACCAGTGTCATCGACTGTCCCAAAGCCGGAGCCGCACTGACCAACAGTGTCAGAAAAATGATCAGAATTCTCATCTTTTCCCTCCTTATTGATTGATAAGTGGCCCTCTCGGCCTTGGGCGTCCTTCCATCGGCCCAAGATCTGTGGATCAAATGGATAGACTTATTTTTATGATGGCTTCGTAAAAAGCCAATTTCTGCGTTGCGCTTCATCCCGTTGCGATTTCGACGTACGATAAGTACGCCTCATCACACGGGATTCGCGACGCCTTGAACTTGAACTTTTTACTTTGATCTGATTTTCGATCTTTTAATGAGATCATCATTTTATACATGGGATAAAAATTTGTCAATTAAAATCACGTTACAAAATTAGATCGTTTTTACTTATTTTAATTAATACCTCAGTGTTATACCGGAATTAAACGTGATTAATAGAGGGAGGCGCGGATCATTTCTTTTTCAGGACAGCTCGCCATCCGGTTGGCGAAAATATCGGCGGGCCTACGGTTTTTCGCACGTCCCTCGCCATCTCCGTCACATAGAAGGCTTCCGGATCCTCTTTACGAACGATATCCAGAATTTTGACGAGATTTCTTCTCCGGCAGGCAATATACAATTCGTCCACAGGGCCGTCTCTCCCCTCTCCCCGAAAGATGGTGACGGGCTGTCCCAAATCCCGGATCCGGTCGGCCAACTGTTTCCCCACGGTCCGGGTAATAACGCGCAAAACGACGATCCCGAGAGCCAGGCGCCGCTCTACCGCAATGCCGACCACGTTTCCCGTGGCATACCCGAATGCATAAAAAAGCGCCAGAAGCGGTTGGTCCTTAATCTGGTGGATCACGGTGCTGACCACGGTGATCCAGATAAGCAGTTCAAAGATCCCCAGGAAAAATGCAACGACACTCCTTCCCTGGACCGTAACGATGGTGCGGATAGTTCCGATGGAGACATCTCCCACCCGTGCTACAAAAATGAGAAGGCCGACCCATAACGTATGCCAATCGAACATGAAATGCGTTTCCTGTCCATTAAAATGCGATAAACATTCTTTGATGGCTTCGTAAAAAGTCCAATTTCTGCGTTGCGCTTCATCCCGTTGCGATTTCGACGTACGATAAGTACGCCTCATCACACGGGATTCGCGACGCCTTGAACTTGAACTTTTTACTTTGCCATCTGATTTTCGACTTTTTACGAGTTCATCATTCTTTGAAAAACTATTAGGTTTTTATCATCCTGATTTGTCAAAATCAAACTCCTGTCTTTAGATCGCCTGGAAAAATCCGTGAAAATGGAACCGGTGCTCTTTTCCCGTAACATGAGCGCCCTTTGAGTCATCTTAAAGCAGTTGATAAATCATCCTCAAAAAAGGTATGGCCGATGGATCCGGATTCTAATTGAAATTCTTCAAGGGAGAAAAACGGTACCATGAACATTTTTTCAACGGCGCTTGACGGCGCCCTGATCATCGAGCCGGATGTCTTTTCAGACCATCGAGGCTTTTTCATGGAAACCTATCACCAAAAACGGTACCAGGAATACGGCATCCAAACGGTGTTCGTGCAGGACAACCTTTCCAAATCAACTCAGAGTACCCTGAGGGGCCTGCACTATCAGAGTCGGCATCCCCAGGCAAAACTGGTCCAGGTGATCTCTGGGGAGATCTACGATGTGGCGGTGGACATTCGACCGGGATCTCCATCCTTCGGAAAATGGCTCGGTGTCTTCCTTTCCGGGGAAAACAAAAAACAGTTCTTCATTCCGGAAGGCTTCGCCCACGGCTTTTGTGTTCTCAGTGAAACTGCGTTTTTTTCTTACAAATGCTCGGCTTTTTATGCCCCCAATGACGAGGGGGGTATCTTATGGTCCGATCCTGACCTGGGAATCGATTGGCCGGTTAAGAACCCGCTGATCTCTGAAAAAGACAGCCATTACCCCATTCTTTCACAAATACCCAAAGAAACCCTTCCTCTGCTGAAAGATGCATCATGACGATTGCCATCATCGGATCAAAAGGACAACTGGGATATGAACTGGCGGACTCGGCCCGATCCCGTTGCATGGATGCGGTGGCGGCCGACTTACCCGAAGTGGACATCACAGACGCTTTTTCAGCGGAAAAATTTCTGAAAAGTATCCGACCCTCCGTCGTCATCAATGCGGCGGCTTACACCAACGTGGACCAGGCGGAATCCGACGCAAAAATGGCTTTTGCCGTCAACAGCCAGGGTCCTGAAATACTGGCCCGGATCTGTAAAGGTTTGAACACCCCCCTGATTCACATCTCCACCGATTATGTTTTTGACGGGAAAGCCAAGACTCCATACCGGGAGTCCGATCCCGTCAACCCTCTGGGCGTTTACGGCCGGAGCAAAGAGGAAGGAGAGAAAAAAGTTCGCTCCATTTTAGATTCCCATGTCATCATTCGCACTGCATGGCTCTACAGCCCGTTCGGGCATAATTTCGTTAAGACCATGCTCCGCCTGGGGAAAGAAAAAGAGGAACTGCGCGTGGTTGCCGATCAATACGGTTCTCCCACCTGTGCCGCCGATCTGGCCAAAGCTGTCCTTGAAATCATCAGACTCATCCATAAGGAAAAGACCCTCAAGTGGGGAATCTATCATTTTTCCGGCCATGGCGTTACCACATGGCATCGGTTCGCTGAAACCGTATTCGAGTTGGCCAGGAAATACGCTCCTCTGAAGGTGGCAAGATTACACCCGATATCCACCGAGGAATATCCGACGCCGGCGATACGGCCCAAATACAGCGTCTTAGATTGCTCCCTGATCCGGCGACACTGGGGAATCGTGCCTCGGCCGTGGCAGGAGAGCCTTAAAGAAACCATCGATCGAATTTTCAAAAACGACGCTCAGACTTTTGGACATTGAAAGGAATCCGCTTTCACTTTTTCTAATCGACGACCAAGGAAGAATTCGAAATGCGAGGATATGTTCAGGTCTACACGGGAAACGGAAAAGGAAAGACCACCGCCGCCCTGGGACTGGCGTTACGGGCTGTCGGTGCGGGCCTGAAAGTCTTCATCGGACAGTTCATCAAACTCGGAGACTACAGCGAAATCAAGGCGCTCGACCGATTTTCGGACCAAATTCAGTGGAGCAATTCGGTCTGGGACGTTTCGTGGAGGGCCCCCTTCTCCGAAGAATATCGCTGCGGCGCAAAAGGGCTTGCCCGGATTCGTGAGGTCATGGCGGCGGCCGACTATCAATGATCATCCTGGAAGAAGCCAACGTGGCGGCAAAATTGGGCCTCATCACGGTCCAAGACATTCTGGACGTCATCGAGGCCAAGCCTGATGATGTCGAACTGGTCATCACCGGAAGACATGCCTCCCGCCGGATCATCGACGCCGCAGACCTCGTCACCGAAATGAAGATCCATCAAGCATTACTTCGATAAAGGGGTCAGAGCCCGACTTGGCATCGAAAAATGAGAACAAAGCATCCTGTCTTGCCGTTTTCGGGACAGGCTCTGAAGTGGGAAAGAGTATTGTCGTCACAGCGCTGGCCCGGTTTTTCGTCAATAGCGGAATCCGCGTGGCGCCTTTCAAGTCCCAGAACATGTCGAATAATTCCGGTGTCACACCCGAAGGCCTGGAGATGGGCCGCGCTCAGATCGTCCAGGCCGAAGCGGCCCGCATCCCTCCTCACGTGGACATGAATCCCATTCTATTGAAACCCACCGGTGAAACCGGTTCCCAGGTGGTGCTCATGGGAAAGGCCGTCGGTACCCTTTCCGCACGCCGGTACTACCGGCACAACAAGGCCCTCTTCGATAAAGCCAAGTCAGCACTGAACCGACTGCGAACGCATTACGACGGTGTGCTCATCGAAGGTGCCGGATCCTGTGCCGAGGTCAACCTGATGGACCGCGATATCGTTAATTTTAAGATTGCGGAAATCGCCGACGCCCCGGTGATTTTAGTGGCCGACATCCACAAGGGCGGGGTATTTGCGCAAATCGTGGGAACCTTGGAATGCCTCTCCCGAGAGCACAGAAACCGCATCGCCGGAATCCTCATCAATCGGTTTCGTGGAGATCCGGACCTTTTTTCCGAGGGCGTGGCATGGATTCAAAAAAGGACCCGAAAACGGGTCCTCGGGGTGCTCCCTTGGTACGATGGAATCCGCATCGATGCGGAAGATTCGGTGGTGCTCGAAAATCCCAGACCAACATCACGGAAATCCTCCAAACAGGCTTCCATCGCCGTGATCCGTGTCCCCCATATTTCTAACTTCACCGATTTTGAGCCCCTTTTTGACATCCGCGGCCTGAATGTTTTTTTCATTGAAAAAGCGCAAGATCTCTCTTCGTTTCGAGCCGTCATCTTACCGGGGTCCAAGAACACCCGAAGCGATCTGGGATGGATATACGAAACCGGATTCCGTGAAGCTCTTTGCTCCTATGTGAAAGCCGGCGGCCACCTGCTCGGGATCTGCGGCGGATATCAGATACTGGGTCAAAACATCCGTGATGAAAAGGGGCTGGAAGGCAAATCGGGATCGACTCGAGGATTATCCTTCCTTCCCGTCGAAACTCATCTTCGGACCTTTAAACAAACAACGCGCACCCGGTTTTGCTGGAAAGACGCCGAGGCCTTCGGATATGAGATCCATATGGGAAAAACCCGGCGGCTTGGGGGAAAAGCCCTCTTCAGAATCTATGCGCGAAATGACCGTACCTGTCATGATGAAGACGGATGTGCGTCCAACGACCATCGAATCCTGGGAACCTATATCCACGGGCTCTTCGATACCCCGGAAATCACCAGACGGTGGCTTAAAACCCTGGGGCTTTCGCATCTGAAAGTCCCCGAAAAAGCCGGGCCGGACGCAAGAGACAAACAATACGATCTCTTGGCTGAGCATTTTCAACGGCATGTGGACATGGATCGTTTATCATCCATTTTCGTGAACCCTTTGAATCAAAACTTGAAATGAAAGACGCGACTCTGATCATCGGGGGCGCCCGGAGCGGAAAAAGCCGCTTTGCCCTGAAAATGGCTGAAAAACGCACCTCGGGGGAGAAAGCCTTCGTGGCGACCTGCATCCCCACCGACGAGGAGATGCGGGATCGTGTGGCTCATCACCGACGCGAAAGAGGCCCATCCTGGAAAACCCTTGAAGTCCCCCTATACATCGCGGAAGCAGTTTTGGAATCGAGCCGATGGGCAGAGATGATCCTGGTGGACTGCCTCACCCTGTGGGTGAATAACCTCCTCTGCCAAACCCAAGACGAGGCTGAGATCGATCGGTACGTCGAAACGCTTACCGAAGCCATTGAAACGGCGCAATGCCCTCTCATTTTTGTCACCAACGAGGTTGGAACCGGCATCGTTCCGGAAAACCCCTTAGCCCGGCGCTTCAGGGATGTGGCAGGCCGGATCAATCAGCAGGCGGCGGCCGCCTGCTCCCGTGTTTTATGGATGGTGGCTGGCATTCCGGTCCCCGTCAAGTCGCCGGATGCCCTATGACACCCCTGATTGCCGCACTGCAGTTTCTAACGTTATTGCCCCTCGGAAAGCCCCGAGAGACCGATCCCGAAAAGCTGGTGTTCTTTTTTCCCGTGGCCGGCTTCGTGATCGGGGGTGTGCTGGTCTTCTTCGACCTTCTTTTTTTACATTTCGGATCCGCTGTTACCGCCGCATCCCTTGATGTGGCCCTCCTGGCTCTGGTCACGGGTGCGCTGCATCTGGACGGACTGGCCGATACCGCAGACGGTCTTCTGGCACACCGGGAAAGGGAAAAGGCGCTGACCATCATGAAGGATAGCCGGGTCGGCGCCATGGGCCTTGTGGTAACGATCTGTGCGCTCCTGATCAAATGGTCGGGCCTGATGGGTTTGGAGATGCATCGCAACCTTTGTCTTTTTATCGTCCCGGCCTATGCCAGGGCCGTAATCATTCCGGCCCTATTTCTTCTGCCCTACGGTCGCCCGGAAGGCGGAACAGGAACCTTTCTTTTTGAAAAACCTCTGCGGCCATGGATCCTTTCGGGGGTTCTGATTCCGGTCATCGCCTCCCTGCAGCTGGGTGACCGGGCCTTCTGGGTTAACAGCGCCTTTCTTTGCATCGGCTCGGCGCTGGTGTTCTTTTACCGCAGGCGGATGGGCTGTATTACCGGGGATATGATGGGCGCCATGGTGGAAATCATGGAATCCGGGCTCTTTTGCATCCTTTCCATGGGAGATCTCGGATGATCGTCGGACACGGAGGCAACATTCATTCCTTGGCCCGGCAAATCGGATGCGCCTCCCGGAGAGATCCTGGATATGAGCAGTAATATCAATCCCCTTGGGCCGATGCCGGAACTGATGGCGCATCTTCAGGAAGCCCTCCGGTCCATCTCCGCACTTCCTGAAGTCGATGCCAGGGCGTTGGCTGTTTCTGCTGCCGCACGGTTCGGGATCGATGCTGACGGCATCGTCGCCGGAAACGGCACCACCGAGTTCATTTACGCCCTTCCGGGAATACTGGGCATCCGGAAAGCCCTGATTCTCGGCCCAACCTACGCCGACTATGAGGACGCCTGCCTCCGGCATGGGGCCGAAGTTCATCATCTCATCGGACACGCAACAGACGCCTTTATCCCGAACGTGTCGCGAATCCAGTTCATGGCGCCTTGCTTCGATGCGGTCTTTATCTGCAATCCCAACAATCCCACAGGAACCCTCATCCCTAAAAAAGAGGTGGAATCCCTTCTTTCCGATTTTCCGAAAACCCGTTTTATCATCGACGAATCGTATCTGCCCTTCGTGGAAGGCGGTGAAACCCAAAGCCTCATCCCTTTCAACGCTCCAAACCGGGTCGTTCTATATTCTCTCTCCAAGATCTTCTCAATCCCCGGCCTCCGTGCGGGATTGATGTTTTTCCACTCCCGGCTGAAAAAGGCGGTTTACCGGAGGCTTGTACCCTGGAGCGCCAACACTTTATCTCAGTCCGCCGTCTTATTCCTGATGAACCATCCGGAATTATCCCAAAAATTCATTGAAAAAAGCAGGCGCTTCCTACAAAAGGAAAAGGCATGGTTCTTGAAGCAGTTTGATCCCATTGAAGAAATCCGCTTCTTTTTGAGCCAGACCGCCTTTATAATCGGACGTCTTGCCAAGCGTCATGAAGCCACCCGGATCTGCAGCCACTTGGCGCGGCACCGGATTCTGATTCGCAACTGCAAGAATTTTTTGGGGCTTTCGGATCAATATGTGCGCATTTCCATAAAAACCCGGCCATACAACCGAAAATGTGCCCGACATATGCTGGATTACCTGATGAAGGAGGGTTTCTAGCGGTCGGGCGGTTCCGACATCAAGGGAGAAAACGATGGAAAAGCTCAGAAAACACGACGACTTTAAAACGGTTTGGCGGTTGATTTGGGTATGGGTCTGGTTTGCCGTGTTTCTGCCTTGGGCCCATGCCGGCATGGCAGTACTTCTGATCACCGAGAAAGAGGCGGCCATGGAAGATGCGCCGATGAAAGCCCCCGGCAGCCAAATTTCACAGGTGGATCCTATGAAAGGACCGATGATCATCGTCAACAATCCCAAGGATGGAGAAAGCTACCGGGCGCCCCTGATGGTGGACCTGCATTTTGAAACGCGGCCGGATTCCGCCGTGGATCTTGAAACCTTGAAAGTACTTTACAGGAAAATTATTTCTATCGATATCACCGATCGTATCCGGCCCTACGCGACGGAAAAAGGGATTTATATCCCGGAAGCTGATATCCCCAAAGGCAATCACAAGATCGAAATCCGGATTGCAGACAGCCGGGGAAATTATTCCTTTCGGGAACTGGTTTTTTCAGTCCAATAGACCCATTTGAAACCAAAGAACCCAGGCGCCAATTGAGCTTCGAATGGTCACGAAGGAACAAACGAAATTTCGTTCCGTCCCTTTCGAGGCATTGTTAATATAAGCCTGAGGTGATAGGAAAAATGATTACAAACACCGGGGATCGACTTTCATATCGCTATTAAGAAGTTAGGTGAACATGAGGCGTCATATGTGTTACAAATGGATGCCGACGCTGCCCTTTATCCTGATGGGAGTCCTTTTGCTTGCAAGTTTTCCGGTCTCGGCAAAAGAAGTTGTGGATCAACTGGGTCGCAGGGTTCGGGTTCCGGAGCATCCCATCCGCGTTGTGGCACTGGCGCCCAGCATTACTGAGATTGTCTTTGCGCTGGATGCCGGCGACCGTCTCAAGGGTGTAACCCGGTTCAGCAACTTCCCGCCTCAAGCCGAGAACCTTCCTAAGGTGGGCTCCTACGTGCAACTGGACCTGGAAAAGATCATGGCTATCCAGCCGGACCTGTGCATCGCCGTAAAAGACGGCAACCCCAAGGAAGTCATCGACCGTCTCGACCACCTGGGAGTTCCGGTCTATGCCGTGGATCCTCGGAACCTGCACGCTTTGACAGGGACGATACTGGAAATCGGAAACCTTCTCGATGTTATACCAAAAGCAAGAAGCCTGGTTAAACAAATGGAGGAAAAAACCCGCATCATTACCTCCAAAATCGCCGGAGCAACCCAAAGACCCACTGTTTTCTTCCAGATCGGAATCACCCCCATCGTTTCTGCAGGCACCGATACCTTCATTCATGAACTCATCATCCTTGCCGGGGGGATCAATCTGGCCCAGGGGCCCGTCCCGTATCCGAGATTCAGTCGGGAACAGATCCTTTCCCTGTCTCCGGAGGTTTTCATAATCACCAGCATGACCCGAGGGGCAAGTTTTGATCAAATCAAGGCCGAGTGGCAGCGCTGGCCCCAGATGCCGGCGGTGAAAAACAACCGGATTCACCTCATCGATTCCGACCTGGTGGATCGGGCCTCCCCACGCCTGGTGGAAGGATTGGAAGTCCTGGCTGGACTGATCCATCCAATGCTTTTCAGGTAGATCCGGTGACTTCAAACTACCCATCATTGCCCCAAAGGATCCTGTTTGTATCTCTTTTATTCGGCATCGCTTTATGTATCTCTGCAGCATTCGGCCTTTCCCTGGGATCCAGTCAGAATTCTTTTCAGGAGATGATCCGCTCCGCCATGGGCAAAGAAGGCGCGGACCCTATGATCAGCACCATCATCTGGAAAATCCGCCTCCCCCGAGTCCTGATGGCCGCCCTTGTAGGCGCTGCGCTGGCCCTTGGGGGCCTGGTGTTTCAGGCGCTTTTACGAAACCCCCTGGCAGAACCTTACATCCTCGGAATTTCAGGCGGATCCGCAATCGGAGCGATCCTGGGAATTCTTCTGGGCCTGTCCCGATTTCCCGGGGTCGGTCTCCTGGCTTTCCTGGGGAGTCTTTCCACCCTGGCAATGATCCTCCTGATGGCTTCCGGGAAGGGCATGCTGAAAAAGGATTCCCTTTTACTATCCGGCGTCATGATCAATGCCTTTTGTGGTGCGGTGATCATGTTTCTCGTTTCCATCACCCAGGACGCACGTCTCCATAATATCATCTTCTGGCTCATGGGCGATCTGTCCCTCGCCGACCTTCATCAGGTCGGGATCATGGCCGCTCTGCTCATACCCTGTTTTATCCTCCTTTTCTGGCTTTCCCATACAATGAACCTGCTTTTGATGGGAAAAGAGATGGCCCAGAGTATGGGGGTGAACATCGTAGCCGCAACCGTTTCTCTTCTGTCGATCACATCCTTTATCGTCAGTGTCACAGTGAGCCAATGTGGTCTGCTGGGGTTTGTCGGACTCGTGATACCACACCTGTTAAGGATGTTACTCGGAGCGGACCATAGGGTCTTAGTTCCGGCCTGCATTCTGGGGGGTGGGACTTATATGATACTATGTGACCTTCTGGCACGCAGCCTCCCGGAACAGGGAGAGATTCCGGTGGGCGTTATCACGGCCCTGTTTGGTGCCCCCTTATTCATCTTCCTGCTCCTAAAATCCAAGACATGAGCAAAGCATTATCCATATCGAAACTGACCCACTCCTACGGGAACAGAATTACGCTGGAGGATCTCTCCTTTTCGGTTAGAAAAGGAGAATTCTTCATCATCATCGGACCCAACGGTTCAGGTAAAACCACCCTCATGAAAGTGTCCGCCGGAATAGAAAAGTACCAAGAAGGCCGGATAGACATCTTCGATAAATCCGACCGGCGATATTCCAGGAAAGAACTGGCAAGAGTTGTGGCCTATGTCCCCCAGACCTTTCCGGTTGACTTTCCTTTTACGGTCAAGGAGGTGGTGATGATGGGCCGATCGCCGCATTTGGGGATGCTCGGCTTTGAACGCGACCATGATCAAAAAATCACCGAAGCGGCCATGTCTTTCACGGGAATCGACGGGCTTGCGGAACGGAAGATGGATCGCATCAGCGGTGGAGAGCGCCAGCGGGCCATCATCGCCCGGGCCATCTGTCAGGAGCCCCGGATCATCCTTCTGGATGAGCCCACGGCCTCCCTGGATCTGGCGCACCAAATCCGGATCATGGACTTGATGGAACGGCTCAAGGAGGAAAAGGGGGTGACCATCGTCATGGTCTCCCACGATGTCAATTTAGCCGCCCTCTATGCCGATACGCTGCTGATCCTCAAAGAAGGCCTATCTGTAGGAATGGGGCCGCCTCGTGAGGTGCTCACCTTTGAAAACCTGGAAAAGGCTTATGGGTGCATTCTTCTGGTGGATCAAAGCCCCCTGGGCGCTTTGCCGCGGATAACCCCTGTACCCCGGAAATTCATCCAGGTCTCCCGGGAAAAAAAACAACCCCAAGCGAACAGGTAAAAAAACAATTGTTTTTGCCATCAAATCCTCCTTATTCGCTCTTCACGATCTCTTATGAGAACTTCCCTATTGATTTCTAAGGGGCTTTTGTGATTTGAAACTCCAAGGGCTGAAACGGAATGCAGCATAAGCTTCCGATTCTTTCATGAACTGAAACTGAAAAGGGCTTTGGGAAGGGTCATTTCCATGGAGGTCAAATTTCACATCGGCGAGAATAATACAGCCACACTGGTCTGCCCGAAATGCAACTGGACAAAGACGATTGATACCACCAAATATCTTGACGCTGAAAAGGAAATCAAGCTCAGGATCCGCTGCAGGTGTAAAAATACATACATTGCCGTGCTTGATCGAAGGAAATCCCATCGAAAAGACACGGACTTTTATGGTACATTCGTCAAGACCCATCTGCCGGGCACCTATATTTCGGAAAAAAACGGCCTTACCGGTGAAACCACCATCGTGAATCTGTCGCGTGAGGGGATGCGATTTCAAGCCATCGGGAAGGTCATGCTCAAACCCGGAGATCAGATCCGGTTGGAGTTTCATCTGGACGACCGGAATCGGTCCCGGATTCGAAAGCGAGCCGTTGTGAAAAGCGTCACCGGGTCGGAAGTCGGTGCACAATTCACGACGGTGGATCCCACCGATGCCAGCGACGTAGCCATCGGCTTTTACCTGCTTTCCAAGCCATGAACCTGTTTCTATTCCGACCGAAGCATTTATGCCTTTATTGAACAGGGTTTTTTGAAGGCGGACCCTTTTTTGATTGCTCTTCCCGGCTTTTTTCGCCTGTAGAAATATTTTTTTCTCTGTCTCGAATGGAGGTTTAAATTGGAATTTACTCGCATGTTCCATCCCGAGACCATTGCCGTCGTCGGGGTGTCACTTACCAATGACCGGCACCCGGCCAACGTCATTTACAATAAGATCCACCTGAGATATCCGGTCAAGGTGTACCCCGTGAACCCCCGTGGAGGATACCTCCAGAGGAACCGGGTTTACCCCAGCATCAGGGATATCCCCTCTGCCATCGATCTGGCAGTGATTGCAGCCCGGGCTGAGTTCGTGGAAGAAATCCTTAAAGCGTGCATTGAAAAGGACGTTGGGGGTGCTGTCATCGTATCAGGCGGTTTTGCCGAGAGTAACCGGACCGATCTTCAGAAAAACCTGGTACGCCTGGCCCGGGAAGCGGACTTTCCGTTCATCGGGCCCAACTGTCTCGGCATTTACGCGCCCAACCGGTTCGATACCTTTTTCCTCCCGGGAGAACGGATCATCCGACCCAATCCCGGCCCTGTAGCCATCATCAGTCAAAGCGGGGGTGTACTGGTTGACCAGATGGTAAAATTTGCCGGGCAAGGAGTGGGACTCAGCCTAGCAGTCAGTATCGGCAACAAGGCCCTCGTCCGCGAATTGGATCTCATCCATCATCTAGACCAGGACCCTGATACGCGGGTCATCGCTCTATATATTGAGGGATTTGAAAAAAACGAGGGCCGGCACTTTGTGGAAACCGTCCGCCGTATCCACAAGCCCGTCATCGTCTTAAAGGCGGGAAAAACCGCTGTAGGAAGCCGCGCTGCAAACAGCCATACCGCCTCGCTGGCGGGAGATTACCGGGTCTTTTCAGAAGTGATGGCTCAGCATGGGATTGTGGAGGCTAGAAATGAGTTCGAGATGCTCTCTTTCTGTGAGTCCTTGAGCTGCTATCACCGATCCATCTCGGGCAACATCGGCATCATCACGACCAGTGGAGGACATGGTGTCCTTGCCTCCGACGTTTGCACCGCACACGGTCTCTCGGTTCCGCAGCTTGGAGATGCGGATCGGGCAGGAATCCGAGAAAGCCTTTCGGAACGGCTTCGTGCCATCGCATCTTTGCAAAACCCCGTCGATCTAACCGGAAGCGCCGAAGACGACGATTTCGTTGCCGCAGCCACCGGCCTGAGCCAGGTGCCGGGTATCGATTGCGTGATTCTTTTGCTGTTGCCCTATTCCCCAGGAGTCAGCTCGGATTTAGGAGCCCGCATGAGTTATATCTTCCGGGGCCAGAACAAACCTCTGATCGCCTACGTACCGCACCATGAAAAATATCGCATGCTTATCGAAGGATTCGAACTCAATAATGTCCCTGTTTCTTCTTCCATCGACGGAGCCGTCCTTATGGCAGAAGCCCTCATGAGGTGCAGATCATGCTGAATCTTAAGATCGAAGAGATCCTCATCCAGGCTCAAAAGCCAGGGTGGGTCATGGAGCCCGAAGCCAAGCGTCTGCTCTCTATGGCCGGAATCCCGGTGCCGGCGTTTAAGTGGATAAAAACAGAGTCCGGGGCACTCCAGGCCGCCAGAAGCATCGGGTATCCCGTTGTGGCCAAAGTGGTGTCGCCGGAAATCCTCCACAAATCGGATATCGGCGGCGTGGTAGTGGGAATCGACGATGATGCCCGGCTTTCCGAAGTCTATCGACGATTCAGTGCCATGAAGAGTTTTGCAGGGATCCTGGTGGAAGAAATAGTTCCCGGGATGGAGATGATCGTCGGCGCCAAGATCGATTACCAGTTCGGCCCGGTCGTTATGGTGGGGCTCGGAGGAACCGGTGTGGAGGTTTACGGGGACACAGCGCTGCGTATGGCACCCCTCAACGAAAATGACGTTTCCTCGATGCTGAGCAGTCTCAAAGGGGCGGTCCTCCTGAAGGGCCACCGGGGTTCACAACCGGTTTCCATTTCCGCTTTGATTCGTTTGGTGATGGACTTCTCCGCTCTTGTCATGGGCATTTCCGACCATATCGAATCCATTGATCTGAACCCGGTCAAATGCACCCGGGATAAATGTGTCGTGGCCGACGCCCGAATTCTTTTGCCCAAAACACAAAAGCAATAAAACATCGGAGGGTTATATAGCACCCAAATTGAGCCGGAGTATACTTTACATGCCTTGCGACTTGTGTCATAATTATCAGTTAGTATATCCTGTCTGAAATTTAAAACCAAGGAGACGAATCAATGAAAAAAATCGTGATTCTTCTGCTGGCTGTTTCTCTTATCCTACCGGCGATGTCGGCTGTGGCGGATGATACCATCGGAGAACTTCGGAAAGTCGCAGGTATGGCTTTCGTCGAGCGAAATAGGGTGCGGATCGTTGCCAAAGACGGCTTTTCGGTGATGCAAAACGATGTGATCAAAACCGGAAAGGACGCCTCCCTGGGGATCGTATTCCGTGATAACACACGTCTTTCCATCGGTCCGGAAACAGAATTAATCTTGAGTCGATACATTTTTGAACCAGCCCAAAATCGGTTCGAGTTCCTGGTTCGGATCATCAAAGGGACCGCCGCGTATATTTCCGGATCCATCGGAAAATTAGCGCCTCAATCGGTAGGTATCGAAACTCCCACCGCCACCATCGGTATTCGGGGAACCAGCTTCTGTGCCAAAGTCAAGGACTCATAACCGGAATCCGGAGAAAAGGTTGGAGACAATGAAAACCTTCTTCACGACCATAGCCTGTATCATGCTTATGATGGGGTGCTCAGGAAAAAAGAGCCTCGTCGTCCTCATGCCCGACCCGGACGGAAAAGTGGGCCGGATTTCTGTTTCTAATTCCCAGGGAAGACAGGACCTGTCCGAAGCCTACACCGCCACCGAAATCAAGGAGAAACATGCCCCGGGCTCAATCAAGGCGATGAGCGAAAAAGAGATCCAAGACATTTTTAAGGACGCCCTTAAAGCCACACCAGAAGCGCCTTTATCCTTTATTCTCTATTTTGTTACAGGAACCACCTCTCTGAACGAGGCTTCTCAGGTTCAGCTGAAACAAGTCCAGGAGGAAGTAAAAAAGCGCATCCCATGCAACGTTTTCATCACCGGACATACGGATACAATGGGGAAGCAAGAGGTCAATGCTGAGCTTTCCTTGGAGCGGGCTCAGATCGTTCGGGATGAACTCATCAAGATCGGTGTGGACCCGGTCCTGATCCATGTCTTTGCCCATGGTGAAAACGACCCGCTGATTCCTACAGCCGACGAAGTGGATGAGCCCAAAAACCGTCGGGTGGAGGTCTTCATCCGATAAGAGCCGTAATGCGCTCGTTCATTTCTCCTTTCAATAGGTCCGGAGCATGATATCACGCCCCCGCAGAGACCCTTTCTCCGCCGGCAGTGGAAGGATGGGCCTCTTTTTAACGGGAATGGCCGTCACCGCGCTCTTTCTTTTGCTGTATCCGTTAAAACTCCGCCTGCTGGTTGCACTGGACCACAAGCTCTATGACTCCCTCCTGACCTCAGCCCCTTTACAAAAAACCACCGGACTTGCTGTGGTAGTGGACATCGACGAAAAAAGCCTCAAACGTTTCGGACAGTGGCCTTGGCCAAGGTACCGTATCGCGCAACTGACCGAAAGGCTTTTTCGCTGTGGCGCTTTGGCAGTGAGTTTCGATATGGTCTTTGCCGAGCCGGATCGGACATCTCTTTCGCGGCTTTCCAAAGAGATGGCGCGGGACCTTGATGTGGGAGTACGTTTTCAGAAGGTTCCTGAGAACTTCAAAGACAATGATCGTATCCTGGCCGCGGCTTTAAGTAAGGGAAGATCCGTACTAGGTTTTAGTTTTTCCTTCAACGAAGGGAAGACGAGGATTCAATGTCCAGAGGAAAAATTAAAAATCCCCGTGCTGCGACAGCCAGGTGTCGCCGAAAAACAGGCCTTGTTCACCCAGGCAAGCTCTGCCGTGTGCAACATCCCGGTGCTGGCCCAGGCCGCCTCGGCGCAAGGGTTTTTAAATATCCGGCCGGACGTCGACGGAATCCTTCGCCGCGCTCCGCTCATCGTTGAGCAAGGCGGCTCGATTTTTCCGAGCCTGGCAGTTGCAACATTAATGGCCGCCGGAAAAGCCGAAACTGTTTTGGTGAAAGTTGAAACCACCGGAATCGTCTCTCTGCTTATCGACGGAGTTACGGTCCCCCTGGACGAAGGGGGCAACGTCCTAATCCAGTTCAGAGGACCCTCACGAAACATTCCTTATTTCAGCGCGGCCGACATCCTAATCGGTAACGTTTCCGAGGCGATTCAAGATCGGATTATTTTTATCGGGACCACGGCCGCAGGCCTCAAGGATATCCATGCGACACCCTATGATCCTGTTTTTCCGGGTGTCGAAGTGCATGCCCATATCCTCAACAACCTGTTGTCCGGTGACTTCATTCGGCGACCCTCTTGGGCGACCGGAATAGAAGCCATGCTCCTGATAACCTTCGGCACGATCACTTCCGCCGTCCTCATCTGGGTCGGTCCTCTTCTCTGCGCAGGGGTCCTGACGGCCGGGACTGTCGGTCTTTGGATAGGCGCCGCATGGTGTTTGGGATCCCACGGGATATACCTTTCGCCGCTTTTTCCTTTCTTAGCACTCATTGCCGATTTTACCCTGCTGTCTTTATTGAAGTACTACCGTGAAAATAAAAGGTTCCATGCCAAGACTCGTGAACTGAGTCTTGTACAGGAGGTGACTCTGGAGACCGTCGCCAACGTCGCGGAAACCCGAGATCCTGAGACAGGCGGGCACATTAAGCGGACCCAGCACTACATCCGGGCACTGGCTAAACATCTCCAACGCCGGCCCAAGTTCAAGCATATACTTACTGACAGCACTATCGAACTGCTTTTTCGATCCGCCCCCCTTCATGACCTTGGTAAAGTTGGGGTGCCGGACAACATTCTCTTGAAACCGGATCGGTTGACGGAAAACGAATTCGAGCTGATGAAGCTTCATACGACCTATGCTTATAAAATTATCACAGCTGCGGAGCAGCGTCTGGGTAACAGCTCATTTCTTCGGTTGGCCGGGGAACTGGCTTACTCCCACCAGGAAAAATGGGACGGGTCCGGCTACCCTCAGGGATTGAAAGGAGAAGAAATCCCGTTCTCCGGCAGGCTTATGGCCATCGCAGACGTTTACGACGCATTGATCAGCCGCCGTCCCTATAAAAAACCGATGACTCACGAAGAAGCCGTAGAATGTATCACTGCGGGACGGGGGGCCCACTTTGATCCCGAATTGGTTGACGCTTTTTTGGAAATTGAGGAACAATTTCAGGATATCGCCCGTAGATTCGCTGATTCTGATGAAAAAAAGGAGGGAAAACCATGATGCCTTCCTTTACGGGCGTTGATTTGGGGGTTAATCGGCGCCCTCTCACTTTCCATGGAAGCGGTACGGGCCTTGGCTGAAGCCTGTTACCCGGATCACTTGGGCCAGGACGTCATCAGCTTGGATCTCCGGCTTGGGCACCGAAGCCTACGGCACCGGTCTCGTTGAACTCGGCGAGGACTGCATAAAACCTGCCTTCACTGTCCGGCAAGTTCCCGGATGGCCGTTATCTCGGTCTCCTGTCCGATGAATACCATCACATCCCCGCCTTCAATTGTTTCCTCTTTGGACGGGTTGATCATATACCGATCCCCTTTTCCTAAGGCAACCAGCAAAAGTCCTTCCACCCCGATAAAGGGGCATTCCCTCAGCTTTCGACCCACCAGTTGGCTGTTTTTATCGACAATGACATCCTCCACTCGGAGGGCGCCCTCTTTACCTTTGAGCATCTTATCCAGGAAGGTGACAGCAGCCGGCCGGACCATCTCCGAGGCCATTCGCATTCCACCGATAAACTGTGGCAAGACGACTCCATCGGCTCCGGCCCGGATCATTTTCTCAGTAGATTCCCTTTTCTCCGCCTTGGAAATGATACGAATTTTGGAATTGATGCCTCTGGCGGTCATGATCAGCAGGAGATTATCTGCATCGGTTTTCAGTGCGCAAAAGAGACCTCGGGCTTTTTCTTGTTTGGCGCTCATCAGGTTTGCCGTGCTGGCTGCGTCTCCCTTGATGAACAGGGTACTCCTTTCTTCTAAATTTTTGCAAACGATGTCATCCATATCGATGACTACGAAGGGTCTTTCGGTCTTGTACAATTCATCAATAATGTGCTGGCCTATCCCTCCGGCACCACAAACGATGTAATGGTTTTTCAGCAAGTCGATTCTCTTGAGCATTTTATTCCTCCTTAGAATCTCGCTCAGTTTTCCTTCCACCAAAAAGGCCGTGAGCGATGTGATTCCCATGAGGAGAATCCCCATACCGAACACGATTAGGAATATCGTAAACAAACGACCCTGAAACGAAAGCTCATGAACCTCCGAGAACCCGACCGATGCCAATGTGATGACCACCATGTATAGGGAATCAAAAAAACTCCAACCCTCGATGATCATGTATCCGGCAATGCCGGCGAAGATAACCACCACCATAAAACCGGCGAAGAAGATGAGCCGATTATGTTTCATTCCATCGGATATCCCCGGAAAGGTTTCAATTCATCAGGCTCCCAGTGTATGTAACGGTATCAACCCTGTACCTTGTATTTTTAACAATTGGGCCTTTATAAAAAGGTTTTCGGAAAGTGTCAAATAGCTTAGATGCCGGCAAGGACAGGCGCGTTGACAAAGCATGGGTCAGTTGCTATCTTTCATACCCGTTCGAGTGACGCGTAATCGGTTTATAGCCGACTCATGTCTTCCGAAAACTCCGGATTCCAGGAGAAACCAGATGCAAAAAGCCGCTTTCACTCTCCTATTGGGGGCTCTTTTTACCCCATTCTTCCCTGAGTCTGCACATGCATCGGGCGGCGGTCTTCCCTCGCTGGTTCACGACATCGGTTTTTGCATCATGGCGGCCGGTATTTTGGCCATCCTCTTCACCAAATTTAAAATTCCCAATATTGCGGCGTTTTTGCTGGCAGGCGTCATCCTCGGCCCCATCGGGACCCACGTAGTCACCGACACCGGAAACATCGACACCATATCCCAGTTCGGTTTGGTTCTGCTTCTCTTTCTAATCGGTTTGGAACTCGACATCCGGAAACTCATGGCCAGCGGGAAAACCCTGATTCTATCCGGACTGCTTCAGTATCCTCTATGCATCGCCTTCGGCATCGGTTTCACCCAGCTCATGATCTGGATCGGTGTGGGCGGAACCCTCCTTGCTGGTTCAGGGACTGAATCCCGGTATATCCCGATCTATATCGGATTTTTGCTCTCTTCATCGTCCACCCTGCTGGTCGTCAAATTGTTCCAGGAAACCTTTCAGATGGACACCACCGTTGGGAGGGTATCGTTGGGCATCCTGATCTTTCAGGACATCTGGTCCATCATCGTCATCGCCATTCAGCCCAATTTCGAGAAACCGGAAGTCGGCCCCATCCTGCTTTCTTTCCTCGGCATCGCTGTCCTTACCCTGATCGCCATAGCCGTCGCCAAGTACATCCTGCCCATCGGGTTCAAATGGATTGCAAAGATGCCCGAGCTGATTTTAGTGGCGGCCATTGCATGGTGTTTTGCCGTCGTTTTCATCGGGATCAACATAGATAATTTCTCCGAGACCCTTTTCGGTTTCAATTGGCACCTGACGGTGGGCTCCAGCATGGGAGCCCTCATTGCAGGGGCCAGCATCGCCAACCTGCCTTACAGCACTGACGTGCTTGGCAAGGTCGGCATCGTGAAGGATTTTTTCGTAACATTGTTCTTTGTAGGTCTCGGGATGAGCATTCCCATGCCTGACGGCATATCCCTTTTGTTGATTGCCATCCTGTTCAGCGCACTGACTATCTTGTCCCGGTACCTGATTTTCTTTCCCCTCCTTTACTGGACCGGCCTCGACCGACGCAATGCCATGGTGGCCTCGACGCGCCTTGCTCAGGTTTCCGAGTTCACCCTGGTTATCGCCTATGCAGGGCTTCAGCTCGGCCACATCGGCACAGAGCTCAACGGCGTCATCATCTTCGCTTTTGTCATCACGGCATTGCTGACCCCCATGCTCTACCAGAAGGCCGATGCAATTCACGACCGGTTGGCTCCACTGTTTGATCGGATCGGTTTCAAGGCCCCTCCCGAAGCGAATGCGGGCGAAGAGGAATCCTACAGTGTCGCCCTGCTTGGATTTCACCGGGTCGCCTCGTCTTTGCTATATGACCTTAAGAAAAAGTATCCGGACCTGCTGAAAAGCATTCTCGTGGTGGATTTCAATGTCGGAATCCATCAAAAGATCGCCGCCTACGGGCCAACGGTGCGATATGGAGACCTGTCTAATACAGAAACCCTGCACCATGCCGGGGTCGACAAGGCCAAGGTGATCGTGTGCACCATTCAGGACGACCTACTCAAGGGGACTTCCAACATGAAGATCGTCGAGGCACTGCGTCACATCAATCCCGAGGCGATTATCATCGCCAATGCCCTGGGGCTCGAGGAAAGCCGGCGCCTCTATGAGTTCGGCGCCGACTACGTCTATCTCACCCGCATCGAAACAGCGGAAGCGGTCACGGAAGCCATCGAAAGAGCCTTGTCCGGAGAAATTACCAAACACCGCGCAGCCCAGGAGGCATCCAAGGGAAAATGGCACGAACGCGATGAAGTCTTCTCCTGATCTTTCAGACCCTCCCACCGATGTAACCGACACCAAAAGGAGATCTCGTTTAGGAAGTCCCCTTCTTCGTCCGCATTAGGCCAGACGCCGGGGGCCTTCAATTAAGGGTCTTCCCACTGCCTTGGCGATCCCTTTGAGCATTCCTTTGAAAAGAATGACATGAAAGGGAAGCAGTGCATACCAGTAGAGCAGTCCGGAAATTCCCCGGGGCAGGTATCGTGAGTATTGATCGAGGACCGTCCGACCTTCAGGAAGTTCTTTCAATCTGAATTCCAAAGTAGCCTCACCGGGAAAACGCATCTGTGCCAATAACCGGAGCAATCGGTTTTCCTGTACATCAAGTACCCGGAAGAAGTCCAGCGCATCCCCCACTTGAAGGTTCTCCGGGTCCCGACGCCCCCGCCTCAATCCGATCCCGCCGACCATCCGGTCCATAACCCCTCGGATGCGCCACAGAAAATCGGCGCTATACCAGCCCTGTTTTCCTCCAATGACTACAATGGCCTTCCAGACCTCCTTCGGTGACGCCTTAATGACGATCCGATGTGCAGACGTCAGAAGGGTCCCGCCGGCATAGGAAGCGTCCCCTTCCTGGAGCCATTCAGAAACTGGAATCGCCCCGGCATCGGTCCAGCAGGTGTCCACACAAGCATTCTGAGTGCGACCCAGGGCCAGCCGGATAGCCTCCCGGCAGCTTAAAAGTTCCTGCGGGATGATGGACCGAATCCGGTCTTCGCGGCATACCACCGGATTTCTCAATCCTTCGGCCAGAGGTTGGGCAATATAGGCCGGCACCGGGGTAACCAAATGGATCCAATAGGCGCTCAAGCGGGGCGTCAAGATGGGAATCGGAATAATGAGCCGCTTGGGCAAACCCGCCTCCTCGGCATAGACATCCATGAGCCCGTGGTAGGAAAGAATGTCCGGTCCGCCGATGTCGAAAGTCTGTCCAATAGTCTCGTCGTGTTCCAGACAACCCTGAAGGTAGCCAAGGACATTACGGATGGCGATTGGTTGGACCGGATTCTGAACCCATTTGGGCGTAGTCATCACCGGAAGGTGTTCTACCAGATATCGCAGGATCTCGAAGGAAGCGCTTCCCGAACCCAGGATCATCGCAGCCCTCAATACCGTCGTGGGGATAGGGCCTTCCGTAAAAATTCGCGCTACCTCGCTTCGGGAGCTGAGGTGTTTGCTTAAGTTTTTGCCTTCTTCACCCAATCCACCCAGATAAATGATCCGCTCAAGCCCTCCCTTGATAGCCGCTTCGACCATGTTTCGGGCCGCTTTCCGGTCAGCTCCGGCAAAATCTTTTTCCCTGGGATTCATCGAATGGATAAGGTAAAAAACGGTCCGGCAACCCTTTGCGGCTTTCTCCATCGCAGCCCGATCCAAGGCATCGGCTTCGAAAACCTCCAAATTCGAGTGGTTCCCCCATGACCGGGAACGCAACTTGGCCGGGGATCGCCCGACAACCCGGACCCGGTACCCGGAGTCCAGAAGCCGAGGCACAAGACGTCCTCCCACATAGCCGGTAGCACCGGTCACCAGGACCGGAGCGTCTTGTTTTTCGGCAGGTTTCTGAAGTCTTATCGGTTCAGACATGATTTCTTAACTTCAGTTCGATGGGGTGCGGATTCAGGTAAACCTGGTCTTTAAGGTAAGGCTGATCGTATTTCCTCGTGTAGTGTTTGATGAGCGTCACGGGGACAATCAACGGAATGTAGCCTTGCTTATGCTGGCCGATGACATCGAGCAGTTCTTTCTTTTCGTCCGAGCTCAGCTGCTTCTTGAAATAACCCATCATGTGCTGCAGGGCATTGGTGTTTTTGCTCAATGTGGCCTTTAAGGAAAGCGCTTCCATGAGAAGGACTTCATACTGTTTGAACATTTCCTCAACGGGTATCTTTTTTCCTGCAGCAACCAGCTTTCCCATTTGCCGATGGTGCTTCTCGCTATGAGACAAAACCAGGAGTTTATGGACGGTATGAAAAGCCACCAGATCTCCTAACATCTTTTTGCCGGAAAGTACCCCCCGCCATCGTCTCATCGCAAAAATCCGTTCGATGAAGTTTTCTCGCAGGACCGGATCGTGGAGGCGACCGTCGTCTTCCACCGGAATCAGAGGAAAGTGGTCCATGAATATGCCGGCAAAAACCCCTCTTCCCGATTTTGTCGGTATTCCCTCATCCGTGTAAACCTTGACACGTTCCATGCCGCTTGAAGGCGAATTGCTCTTAAATATATACCCGCAAAGATTTTCTTTCTCCAATTCGATCACTCGGCTCTTGGCCCATTCCATCATCCGATCCGTATGATCCTTGCGACTCCGGATAGTGACCAACCGTGGCGCATCCGGCGTACCCACAAGACGCATCGCCTCCCGGGGAATCCCGAGACCGCATTCTACCTCCGGGCAGACCGTCATATACTGCACGTATTGTCCCAGGGTGTCTTTGATGAACCGGTCAAGCTTATGACCTCCGTCGTAGCGGACCTTCTCTCCTAAGAGACACTGACTCACGCCGAGTTTGATGGTTTCTTCCATTATTTTTTCGCCTTCTGTTTTCAACAATTTATCAGCATCCACATCCCCCGAGCAACCGAAAAAGAGCCGTTGACGAACAGCGGATAAACGCTTATGATTTTAGCCCACATCTTAGCTTGGGAAAAGCATTTGTGTCCCTCTAAAAACGAGATCCCCATGAACGCTGTTCCTTCCATCCGCATCCGAAAAATCAATGAAGCATCCGTCAACGACAAAGGGTGTTACATCCTGTACTGGATGATCGCCAACCGCCGCGTCCGATGCAACTTCAGTCTCCAGCGAACCGTGGAATGGGCCGTTCAGCTTAAAAAGCCTATCGTCATCCTGGAAGCCCTTCGTTCCGGTTACCCCTGGGCCAGCGACCGCTTCCATCGTTTCATCATAGACGGAATGGCGGATAACATCCGGATGTTACAAAACCGCGGCTTTGTGCACTACTACCCCTACGTGGAACCGCAGGCAGATGCGGGAAAAGGGCTACTGGCCAACCTGGCCAAAGAAGCTTGCATCGTGATCACCGACGACTTTCCGGCCTTCTTTCTTCCCAAAATGGTTGATGTGGCTTCAAAAAAGATCCCCGTTAAATTGGAGGCGGTGGACTCCAACGGGCTTCTCCCTTTAAGAGGTACGGATCGAACCTATCCCACGGCATTTGCGTTCAGGCGCCTTCTCCAAAAAGTCCTTCCGGATCATCTTGTGGCGTGCCCGGAAATCGACCCCTTGAAAGGGTTGCGCCTGCCGGTGGCGGGCGCGCTTCCCGAAACGATTTTGAAGCGCTGGCCGGAGACCTTGAATCTTATAGAAAACGGAGAGGTAGATCTTGGCCGATTCCCCATCAATCACAACGTCCCGCCGTCTCATCTGAAGGGAGGGGCACGGGAAGCAAGAAAGCGGCTTTTGGAATTCATCGATCGAAGCCTTTCAGGTTATGAAACCGATCGCAACCACCCGGACGAGGATGCCGCCTCGGGCCTCTCCCCCTATTTGCATTTCGGACATATTTCAGCCCACGAGGTTTTTCAGGAAATAGCCGATTCAGAGGAGTGGTTTTTTCATAAGCTCTCCGAGAAGGCTACAGGGAGTAAATCCGGCTGGTGGGGAATGCGCGCCTCTGCAGAGGCCTTCCTGGATGAACTGGTCACCTGGCGGGAGCTGGGATACAACATGTGCGTTTTCCGGAAAGATTATGCGCAATACGAGTCGCTTCCGGATTGGGCAAAAGCAACGCTTTTGACCCACGAAACGGACCGGCGTCCGTATCTCTACAATAAGGATGCACTGGAGGATGCCCTAACCCATGATCCCCTCTGGAACGCCGCCCAGAGGCAGCTTTTAAGGGAGGGTCGCATTCATAACTACCTTCGGATGCTTTGGGGAAAAAAGATCCTGGAGTGGTCTTTGTCCCCTCGGGAGGCTGTTGAGGTAATGATTGAGCTCAACAACAAATACGCCCTGGACGGCCGCGATCCCAATTCCTACAGCGGCATCTTTTGGTGCCTGGGTCGGTACGACCGGCCATGGGGTCCGGAGCGTCCCATTTTCGGCAAAGTCCGCTATATGAGTTCGAAAAATACCGCCCGCAAACTTCGCATCCAGGACTATCTTGCCGCATGGGGTCCAAAAATTGAATTGTAAACCCGATCCTGATAGGATCCTCAATGATAGCACTTACAAAAGACTTGACTTTGTTTTTTAGAATTGAAACGCGACAAGCTTTCCCGTTTACTGTTCTTTTAAATTTTCCCTTTTTCAATCCATCAAGCGCTATTGATTTATCGCTTGATCGCCATTGATGTCATGGAGGACGGATGCGATATCCAAAGGAAATTATCCTGAAAGACGGCCATGAAGCCGTCATCCGACACCTGGAAAAAAGCGACGAAGCGGCCCTGCGGGAATTTTACGCCCGCATTCCCGAATCCGACCGGTGGTTCATGCTTTACGATGTAATGGATCCTTCGGTCATTCGAAAATGGATCGACGGTATCGGAACCGGAACCGTCTATTCGATGGTGGCGCTTTCCGATGAAGAGATTATCGCGCATGCCTCTTTTCACATGAGAGGATTCGGGTGTACCGCCCATATGGGTCGGCTGCGCATCATGGTACTGCCCGAGTATCGGCACAAGCGCCTCGGCACATGGATGCTCCTCGACCTCATTCAGCTGGCCATGGATAAAGGCCTCTCCGAGCTCAGGGCCGATTTCATTTCCGGCATCGAAGATGCAGCGATTGACTCCGCCGTAAAGCTGGACTTTTTCAAACGTGCCGTCCTGGAGGACTACGTGAAAGACCCGCAAGGATGCCGTCACCATTTGATCATTATGATCAAACGGCTTCACAAGAACTGGGGAGACTTCTAGTTAGATTGATCGATTCTTTGATGTCTACTCCCTTTCAAAAAGAAATTCTATGGCCCACGCCCAAAGGAAACATCCGGGTGCGTTCCTTTTGCACACCTGAACAGATCCGTGAACATATCTTCGACGATGAATTCAGAACATATGCGCAATACAAGTCTCTTTACACCAAGCGGGAGACTCTCGAAAAAAAAGCCGAAACTCCGGACACCAACGTAACGTTGGCTCTATCGATCCAAAAACACATCATCGGGTTCGGAGTCCTGGATCATCCGGAACCCGATGAGCGGTGGGCCGCCCTGGGACCGGGAAAGATGATGGAAATCAATGTTGTCGAAGTATGCCGAAGCTGGCGTTCCTACCGGGTGGCCGGGAAAATCCTCAAGCTTGCCCTGGATCACCCTCGCATCGAAGAGATGGTGGCCTATATGGTGGGCTACTCCTGGACGTGGGATTTGGATAGCTCCGGAATGAATGCCCAGCAGTATCGGATGATGCTGATTCGGTTGTTCAATCCTTTCGGTTTTGACGTCTTTGAAACCAATGAACCCAACATCTGTATCCGATCTGAAAATCTCTTCATGGCTCGCATCGGCAAAAAGGTCACTTCTCAAGATCAGCACCGCTTCAAATGGATCCGATTCGGAATCTCCCAGCCGCTGGCATCCTGAATAAGAAATGAAAGAACAATCATACGGTTTCCGGTCTTCCCTGGCCCGAAGGCGACAGGGGACCAGAGGATTCTTTGCCCATCGGTTTTGACCGGACAAAAGAGGTTAGGATAAAAAAACCGTATCGGACTTGACCCGAAACGCACGGGCTGATAAAGAAAGCTTCCGATTTTTCACATTCGTTTAAAAAAGGAGGGTGCCTCGTGATCGAGGTTGAAAATTTATCCAAATATTATGACGGATTTTGCGCGGTAAACCGAATTGATTTCTCGATTCAAAAAGGGGAGATCGTAGGGCTCCTGGGCCCCAACGGCGCCGGGAAAACAACCACATTGCGGATGCTTACCGGATACCTTCCCCCCACTTCCGGAAACATCAAGATCAAGGATTTTTCCATCCGCAGCGATCTCATCGCCATCAAGCACCTGATGGGATATTTGCCCGAGTCGGCACCATTGTACCGGAACATGTTGGTCTACGACTATCTCGAGTATGTGGCCCGCGTTCGTGGGTTGGAAGACAAGCGGCGGCACGACAGAATCCGGGAATTGTCCGAGCTTTGCGGCCTCAGAGAAATCATGCATTTTTCCATCGGAGAGCTTTCACGGGGTTTGAAACAGCGAGTGGGCCTGGCCCACGCCATGATGAGTGACCCGGAAATATTAGTCCTCGACGAACCCACCTCCGGGCTCGATCCGAACCAGATCGTGGAAATCCGGGATATCATCCGGCGAGCGGCCAAAGAAAAGACCATCGTCCTGTCCACCCATATTTTGAGTGAAGCGGAGGCCACATGCGATCGTGTGATCATCATCCACCGGGGAAAAATCGTGGCCGACGACGACACCAAGAGCCTACAGGAAATCTCAGGCCTCAAGCAGGTCGTCACCCTCTCCTTACGCCAGGCATCCGCCGAAGCGGCCATAGAAAGGCTCAAGGCTATCGACGGAGTCCTGGACGTGCAGGAGAGCAGTCAATCGGGGGATGGAGCCCTCTATCTTGCGGTTACGTGCCGCGAGGGATCCGACCCGAGGGAAGCCATTTATCAGGCCGTCAAACAGACCGACTGGATCTTGATCGATCTGCATCTTAAAACTCAAAACCTGGAAACCATATTCCGAGAACTCACTCGAGAGGATTAATATGAGACCCCTTGCCAGCATCGTGGCAAAAGAAGTCAAGGACTACTTTGTCTCCCCCATAGCCTATATTGTTATTTCGGTTTTTCTTCTGGTGACGGGCTGGATTTTTTTTACCACTTTTTTCCTGTTCAACCATGCGGACATGCGCAGCTTCTTCAGCCTGCTCCCCATGGCCTTTTCCTTTGTCATTCCGGCGGTGACCATGCGGTTGTTTTCCGAAGAGCTCAGCGTGGGGTCTTTTGAAGTCCTGCTCACCCTCCCCGTGAGCTTTTCGGACATCGTCGTGGGCAAGTTTTTAGCTGCCGTGCTGTTTGTGGCAGCGACCCTCGCCCCCACTTTGGCATATCCTCTGGTCATCTCCTTTCTTGGAGGCCTCGACTGGGGTCCGGTGGTTGGCGGGTACGCCGGAGCCCTCCTTTTGGGGGCAGCATTTTCCGCAATCGGGCTTTTTGCCTCGGCGCTGACCCGAAACCAGATTATCGCCTTCATCGTGGGAGCCCTGATTTGCTTTTCCATGACCGTCATCGATAAGATGCTTTTTTTCTTTCCGGATTCCCTGTTGGGCGTCATCGCCTATCTTGGAGCCGGCACTCACTTTGATTCCATTGCCAAAGGAGTGATCGATTCCAGGGACATCCTCTATTTCGCGAGTGTCGTTTTTATCGGCCTTTATGCCGCAACCCTGACCTTGCAGAACCGACAATAAAGGATCCATGATGATCGAAATGAAAACAGCCGGGAAATACGCTAAATTTTTGCTTTACGGAATTGCCGTGGTGCTGATCAACGTTGCGGGGATTACCCTGTTTTTCAGGGCGGACCTTACCCAAAACCGCGTTTTTTCACTTTCTCAAGTCAGCCGAAAGGTGGTCTCCACCCTGTCGGAACCGCTTACCATACACGTTTTTTTCACCAAAAATCTTCCGGCTCCCCACAACCAAACCGAGCGATATCTCAGGGACCTGCTGGAAGCCTATGCCGCCTCGGCCAACCGCTATTTCAACTATCGGTTTTTCGATGTGAACCCCGAAGGAGAAGGGACTGACACCCGGAGCAGCGAAAATCGGAAAATGGCGGATGCCTATGGAATTCATCCTCTCCAGATTCAAATGGTGGAACAGGATGAGATCAAGTTCAAGAAAGCCTTCATGGGGTTGGCCATGATCCACGGCGATATCGTGGAGCGTATCCCCGCCATCACCGCCACCGATGATCTGGAATATCGCCTGACAACCGCCATTCAAAAGCTTAACAACAAAGTCAGTGCCCTTTTAAACCTTAAGGAAAAGGTGCGCGTCAGTTTGATCCTCTCTTCTTCACTGGAACCGGTGGCTCCTCACATGGGAATCAAGAACCTTGCAGACTATCCCAAGGCGATTGGGGATATGGTGGAGAGGCTCAATGCCAAGCTTTATCAGAAGCTCGAGTACATCCATGTGGATCCCACGCGGGATCCGGATGCCGAAACGATTCTGAAGACCGCTAACGTCATGCAACTGAAGTGGCCCACCCTTCTTAACGGAAAAATCGAGGCCGGAAGTGGTGCCATCGGGCTGGTGATGACCCATGGCGATAAGACCGCGGATCTGCCGCTCTTGAACGTGATGCGTATTCCCATCATCGGGACTCGCTATGAATTGGCCGACCTCCGCCGGGTGGAAGAGATGCTCAATGCCGGAATCGAGCGGCTGATCAACATCAACGCAGATCTCGGATATATGGCCGATCATGGCACTCCCTCCCCGTTCGGAAGCGGCTTTGGCGGGCAAAGGAGCACTGATGACCTGTCGAGCTTCTCGAACCTGGCTTCCCAGAACTACGCCGTAAAGTCAATCCGGGTCAAGGACGAACCGATCCCTGCAAACTTGGGTTGCCTGGTGATCGCAGCCCCCACAGAGCCTCTTTCCGACTACGCTTTATTCCAGATCGATCAGGCTCTGATGCGGGGAACCAGCCTCATGCTTTTTCCGGACGCGCTGAAAGAATCAAGAGATCAACAATCCATGATGCTCGGCGGCGGGCAGGGTTTTGTGCCCTTCGATTCGGGCCTCGAAAAGCTCCTCTCCCACTGGGGAGTTACCCTGAAGAAATCCCTGGTTCTGGATGAAAACTGTTACAAGCAAACCGTATCCCGGGAATTCGGCGGGGGTCAGCAACCCTTGTACTTTGCGCCCATCATCAAAGATGAGAATATCGACAAAAGCCGAAAATTCATGAAATCCATCAAGGGCCTGGTGACCGTCAAAGTCTCACCGCTTGTGCTGGATGAAAAGCGACTTCAGGAAAACGGCATCCGAGCACTTCGACTTCTGTCTTCCTCGGACCAATCATGGGAAATGAAGGAGCGGATCGTCCTTAACCCCATGCTCCTCCGTCCTCCTGCGTCCGCGGAAGAAAAGGAGAAAAAGGCCCTGGCTTATCTTTTGGAAGGCGAATTCCCCAGCTTTTTTGCCGGAAAACCCATCCCCGAAAAGCCCGCAGCACCGGAGGAAGCCGGGGAAGGGAAAAAGAAAGACGAGAAAAACAACACCTCCGGGAAGGCCCTATCCGAAAAAGGTCCGGACCTGACCCGTATCGAACCGGAGAAGGCGTTCCTGGCCAGGGGAAAGCCGGCCAGGATATTCGTTATGGCCTCCTCGGATATGCTCAAGGACAATGTCCTCGATCCTGAGGGTAAAACCGAAAATGCGGTTTTTATTATGAACCTCTTGGATTACCTCAACAACCGTGAGGAAATCGCTGTTTTGCGGGGAAAAGAGGCGCGTTTTAATCCCCTACGCGAAACCAGCGGATTCACCAAAACCGCCATTAAGAGTGTCATGGTGATCGGGCTTCCGGTTTTAGTAATCTTTTTCGGCCTGGGAATCTGGTTCCGACGGACTCAAAGAAAAAAGCGGATCCAGGAAATGTTTCAATGACCCAAAGAAATTTACATGATGCATGAGTTGGGGGAAAGCATCGGATGAAAAAGAATGTCGAATATCTTCTTATTGGTGCAGTCATCGTGGGCGTGCTCACTTATTTGATGCTTCGCGAGACGGACCGCACCCGATATGCTCTGCCGCAGCTGACCGAAGTTACAGGGACCGCCTTGACAGGAGTCGAGATCACTAAGGGGGACAAAACCATTTCACTGAACAAAATGGAAGACCGCTGGCATCTTTTTCCCGGGGATTTCCCGGCCGACGGGGAAAAAGCCGCCGGCATCTTGGATTCGACGGCGAAGCTCTCTTTTGTGGCACGGGTCTCCGAGTCGAAAAATTACTCTCGGTATGATCTCGGCGACGACAAGAAGATCCATGTGAAAGCCTTTACCGGCGACGCCGTAAAGCGGGATTTCGAGATCGGGAGCACAGCATCGACCTTTCGCCATACGCATGTAAAAATTTCCGGGGATCCTAATGTGTATCAGGCTCAGGGTAATTTGAAATCCAAATTCGACGTGACGGTGGACGACCTCCGCGACCGGACCGTTTTGTCTTTCGATACGACGCGTGTTCAAGAATTTTCCATCATGCTCAACGGAAAATCGGTGATGATCACGAAAAAGCTGAAAGCTGAAAATCGACCAAAAGAAAACACGGATATACCCAAGACAGAGCCTCAGTCTCCGGAAAAGCAAAATTTTGTATGGGAGACCGAGGGCGGCAGGCCCATGAACGAAGCGAAAGTCAAGCGCCTCCTTTCAGGCTTAGTCGGCCTCCGATGTCAAAAGTACCTGGAAGGTTTTAAAGTGGAGGATTTCAAGGACCCGGAAATCGAAATTACCGTCAAGGCGGATAAGGAACATATCCTGAAGCTTTTTAAAAAGGATGATAAGGATCAACAGAATCGGTCGGGAACCTCTTCCGATAACGCCTATCCCTTTCTCATCGCAAAACCCCAAATCCAGGACATTTCATCTTTTGTCGAGGATCTGAAAAAAGCTGAAACCCCCAAGTGAGTCGATTGCTTTGGGCGATGACGGTCGCAACCACGAAGCGTTCCTCATTTTTTCCCGGTCACCGTCAACGCGAAAAAAAAGCCCCGCTGAAAAGAGTCGATTTGCAAGCACGCACCATGTTACCGATTGCTTTGCAAACTCTTCGGTCAAAAAAGCATCTCGGTAGAAACCGGACTTAACGATTATGCTTTTTCCAGTCATGATGGCTTTGCGCATCAAAGGGCCTTGGAAGGGAAGTTTACAAAACATTTAAGTCTGGAACCATGTAAAGGCAGCGGCGCTGCCCATGGTCCGGGGCTCACTCAATCGGCTTCCATCCCCTCAATGGCGATTCGCCATCTACAGTCGTTATGAAAAACTGCATTTTCGGTTGGATGATGATACGTTGAAACTCTTTTCATGTTGATGCGCATAGGAAAAGAAGGTATAGGCACCTGAACTCGTTCCGCCCGAAACAGAGCGGATGCAGCATTGCGATGGAAACTCGGAATATTTAATGAAACTGGAACGCTTTTTACCGATGAAAGAAATCACTTCAAGCATATCAGTAAAGGTCCTCGCTTCCATCATGGCGGTCTTAATTATGCTCATAATGATGGTCGGACAAGCGGTAAGCCGAACCATGGAACGATATCGCTACAGGCAGTCTACAGAGAAGAACGTCTTTGATTACACGTGGGAAAAGGAACATCAAAATCCCGTTAAAATCCAAATTAAAGAGCCGTGTGACCACCTCATCACGCTTTGCGATGCAAGGGGTCAAACTCTGGAATGGATATTTTCAAACACCCAAACTCGGATTACAGCTAAACGAATCAAAACTGCGATTCATATTTCAGGGACTTTTCGGAATCAGGTCTACAGCGAAATCATTAACATCGGTGAAGAGGAATGGTATCAAGCCCTTTCTTATTCCCTGAGACAGATGGTACAATCCGGGAAAGAAACGGAGACCTTCTGGATGATCCGCATGGATAACCTGGAACCGATCCAGTTGAAGGCGGTCCGTATGGAGCCGGAAACCATAGCGGTTTCCGGAAAAACCGTGATGGCCCATAAGCTGAGAATCACTCTCACGGGCCTGCTCGAAAACTTCTGGAGCGCGCATTACTGGTTCCGCCTTTCCGACGGCGTTTTTCTCCAATACAAAGGCGCAAATGGTCCTCCGGGAACTCCCGAGACTTTGATTCAATTATTAGACTGACTTCCTGGTTTCTTTAAGCGAAATTCAAAACCAGACTGTCTTTCGGCACAAAGGGTATGCAAGGAAGCTCGGATTCTTTTCGCCTTGCAGAAACTGGATGCGCGACCTTAACGTCGAGAACTCCTTCTGTCTTCATAAATAACAATAAATGCACCTGAATGACTCATCAGATCCAGAATCGATTTTTATTGTCAACGTCTGGGAATCGGATGTATGAAGGATATCAAAGATGAATTTTCCGAAGGTAAAAGATCGGAAACGGGAATCAAAGCGAATCCAAGGGTTTTTTCCACCCTTGAACGAATAAAGGAATTCAGATTGAAGGGAATTTATTTTCCGGAGCTTTCCAATAAAATCGTGCTGATTTATCTCTCCAATCGAACATCAGAAGAGACTGTTGTCCTTGAAAATGCCTCATTTCAGATCCAGGGCGACAAAACCTTCTTGGTAGGTCGCATCGCCGAAGGAACCACACCCAACGACTGGGCTTCAGGGGTAAGCACGGCTATTTCCTGGGAAAGCATTGAGCAATACCTGGTATTCGATTCTCTCCAGGAGTACATGGACCGGATAGCCCGCTCTTACACGGAAGAAAACTTCCATTGACCGGGCGGCAATTTCTTTAGCCTTCCTCCCCAAGACCCTTACGCATTCGTTTCCTGCAACAAGCCGGAGATCCAGCCTTATCATTTGCCCCCGTAAATCCTGCGGGATGAGCCGTGCTTACCAACTCACAACACCCAGAAAATCCGAATAACGGATGATCAATGGAGATAATTCATAGAAGCCCTTCGTTAAACCGATTGGAATCAAACCAACACCGCTGAACTGCTGGGGATTTCCAGAGTTACGGTTTGGAATCGTATGAAAAAGCATCGTATTGCCTACCAGCACATCATTCAAGAGAAATAGATTCGCATGCTAAAATCGACGAGATTCTGACAGTATTTTTTAGTGCAGCCTGTTAACACAATCCCTTCCTTATGAATTATTTTGTTGCATTTGGGGTGATTATCTCTTTAAATTCTATCAGGATGGTTGCATTTAACATTCAAAACCTTCAGGAGAAAGGAGGGCGGGATGATTCATGAAAAAATATTGTTCCCTTACAATTTCTCCAAAAGCGACCAGAAAGCCCTGGATTTCGTGATCCGCATCTTTACACCCCACGCCGAATCCACTGAGATCACCCTTTTTCACGCCTACACGTTGCTTCCGAAGCTCGAAACCAGCAAGGGGACGGTCATGGAAAAGCTTACCGGAAGCATGGGCTATGCCCGCCAGAGGATCAACGAACAGGAAAAGGATTTAAAACAGGTCAAGAGCATTCTGGTGCAAAGCGGGTTCCCGCTGGCCCACGTGAAAATAGTATTTCACGCAAAAAGAAAAGACATCGCCTCTGAGATCGTCAATCTGGCCCTTAAAAGCGGACACTCCACCATTGTCTTGAACCACCAATCCGGAAGGATCTCTCGTTTCTTCACCGGAACAGTGTTCCAAAAGGTGGTCTCGAGTCTGCCCGATAAAACGGTATGCATTGTCTCTTAAAACGGGTTCGGATGGGCCTGCCGCAGTAGTCATAAAGCCCATTTGCCGGTCTCTTTGAACACCACTTCAACGCAATCGTGGAGGAGGGGGAAATATGGCCGCAAAATGCAAAATCACCGTCGACCTGTTCAAGGCCCTGAATCGGATCGTCACTAAATCCGAAAGCCTGAGAACCATGGGGTCCCATATCACTCAACTGCTGGTGGGTGCCTTGGGAATCAAGGGAAGCTGTATCTTTGCCCTCAACCCGGCTACCCGTGAATTGGAGGTCCTGGCCAGCTTTGGACTGAGTTCGTATTATATAAACAAGGGCCCCGTTTTCTTTAAAAAGAGCATTCGAAGCGCCGTAAAAGGAAAACCGGTCATCGTTAAGAATGCCCGGACTTCTAAAGAACTCCAGTATCCGGAGGAAACCAAAAAGGAAGGGATCGGCGCCATCGTTCATCTTCCGGTGATCTTTTCCGGTAAAATCATCGGAGCGATTCGACTCTACCATTCCAAGCCTTGGTCGCTTTCTGCGCAGGACCTGGAAGCGATGGGGCTTCTGGCCGACACTCTTGCTCTCGCCATGATGTATTCCCGACTCCTGAATGCCCTTCGGATCATCCGGGAAACCGTCGCAGATGTTCACACCGTTTGGTTTGAAACCCGATAGGGACAAGGAAATCATCGCCTGAATCTTGTATGAAAAAGGGAGACCTCCAACTCATGCAAGGTTCAGGTATCCATCGCATTTGCAATTTTTCTGTTTCCCCGAGCACAAAGACTGAGTTTCGCTCAAGATTCGCATCCAAGACAATACGGAGCCGTCATTCGGTATATGATAAAATTAGGCGCCGCTTGCACCTTCTTCCGAATTTCAATAAAGCCATGTTGAAAGGAACAATCCTTGAAATACATGATTTCAGTCCACAGGTTCGGATCGTTACAAACAATCCGGCCATCCGGTGAATCCCCAAAAAGTAAAGGATAGAAAAAATGAAAATCGTCAGTCTTTATGAATCCAATGATTTCGACGAAAAAGGAATCAAAAGACTTTTGGTCCACGATTCCCCTTATTTAAAAATAATCAACTTCAACTTCAAGGCCGGGCAAATACTTCCGGTTCATAGCCATGATATCGAGGGAGAGGTTTGTCTTGCCATCCTTGAAGGAAAAGGCGAGTTTCTCGGGGCTGAGAACACAATCCGACCGGTCCAGGCAGGGGATGTTATCATTACGAACATCAGTGAACCTCACGGCCTGAGGGCGATTACAGAATTAAGGCTTTTAGTCACCATCGCACCTCCCATCTGAGCCGGGAGGATTTTGAGTTCATACGGCCTTGAGACTCTCAGATTTTAATGCCGGCCCGGCAGGGTTGCTTTACTTTTTGCCTTCGATTCATCTTTTACAGAGGAAACAAATACAGAGATTATTAAGAAAAGAGAATCCGGAATTTAAACTGTTACTCTGGAATAACTTTTAAAGGACCTTTGAATAACAGGGACTTTTCAAAGGTTGTGAAATAAGCGATTGGTATCGGTTCGAGGGCGATCCCGGTCATATCATAGACGTCCGATTTGGATTAAAGCTGCCTCTTTTCCTTGATTTTCTTTGCTGCCTGATGGGGAATATAGGTTTTTTGAGTCTCCGGAATTAAAATCGTCACACCTTCCAACGGATACACCCGATCACCGGTTATAAGCAGGTTCTTATTGACCGGAAGTAAAAAAACTTCTGAACCATGCCTAATCCGGATCACGGAGTTACCCGGGTCGGACGAATCGATCGTCACATTCTCGGCACCGAATTCTGCGGATGCATCCGTGAATAAGCGGCGTGTCAGAACTTCAAGATTTACACCAAGCGCCTCGGCCACGACCTGGGCGATTTCAGGAGCATCTAAAAGGCCTGAAGGTCGGTTTGGGCCGAAAGCTCCCAGGGGGACATCTCCGCCGCAATGGCCATGAGTGGACCATCCGATGGAAAGATATTTGGGCGACAACACTTCTCCAAAAGCATAATAGGGATCCTCTCGATACTCGGCCATTTTTTTCAGGATCTTTTGGGCATCTTTCATTGTAATATCCAAGCCCCAGTCAGACCGAACGATCTCGATGACCCTTCCTGGTGTGGGGTCGCCTTGAAGCTTTTTGAACAATAGAAGAGAAGATGCTTTCATTTTCCTCAACGGGCCGACAAGATCATCCGGTTTCATTTTCGAGTAATTCCGGCTTGTCGCCCAGTTGCCGATGGACATTCCTCCGGTGTTGTGGTCGGGTAACACCAGCAAAAGGGTATCTCCATTGAGTCTGGCGAAATCGAGAGCGATCCGAACCGATTCATCAAAAATGAGGAGGTCGCTGATCAGATGAGCCGGATCGTTTGCGTGGTTTGCCCAATCCACTTGGCTTCCTTCCACCATCAGGAAAAAACCGTCCGGATCCTTTGATAGGATTTCGATGGCCTTGCGGGTCATCTCCGACAGGCTCGGTTCCGTGGCCGCAATCTGCTCTCGATCGACCTCTGCAGCCATATGGCTCAACGCAAACATGCCGAAAACTGGACCCTTGTCCAGGCGCATCAGTTCATTACGTGTGGAGATCAAAGTATACCCCTTCCCTCGAAGTACTGCGATCAAATTTTCGTTGTCGCGTCTTGTTCCTTTATCCGCCCATTGCAAGGTGTGGGGATCTTCCTTCCATTTTTCATTATAGGGGTTTTGGATACCGGATGCTTTTCCCAAAAGGTGCCGTCCGCCGCCGCCGAAAACCACATCTATCCCCTGATAGACGGCTTGCTCCATGATATCGTCTTCCAGTTTTCGATCGGAAACATGAGCGATATAGGCGGCCGGTGTAGCATGAGTCACCCTTGAGGTGGAAACCACTCCCACCGCCCGGCCGGTAAGTTTTGCCGCCTCCAAAACCGTGGCCAGAGGCTTGTAGGGTTCATGCCCCGAGATTTTAAGGTGAGGAAGCATAGCCCTCGGTTTTCGGAGCAACGCTGATGAACTTATCAGAGGTTCGCACACCTGTAGCGTAAACCGAGGCCGCGGGAGCCGAATCCGCTACTACCGAATCGGCGACATGCGTTTTTACCGCACCGACCAGGATGGCATCCATGGCCAGGGGAGCTCCTTTGTACCAGCGTACCAGCGTATATTGCTCGAATGAACAACCATCTGGAATCATGACAATAATGTTCTTTGCTGCCTCGGCCTTGGAAAAAACCGGGATTCCCCATATGGCAATGAACCAAAAAATGAAAAACGGAAATCTAATAAGGGATCTGGTGAACAGGCGTTTTTCCATTGTTTGAATTTTCATTGAAGACTCCATAGAGAGACCCGAGCAATCAGACGGTTCCTGCGAACATGTCCGTTTCCTGCTGAAGAAAGGGATTTAAAGAAAATTTACCTGATATGAGGATTAAATTCAAGGCGGTTGCAGAGAAGCGATGCTTTAGGTCAAAGCATTTATCGTCTTCTTGAAACGGAGAGATTCAATCCAAAATCGTCGATTAGCCGAAACGTCCGGTAATGTAATCTTCAGTGAGCTGGTGACGGGGCCGGGTAAAGATACGCGGCGTCGGACCCACCTCTATGAGATCTCCCAGATGAAAAAACGCCGTCCGTTGGGAAACCCGGGAAGCCTGCTGCATGGAATGGGTTACAATGGCGATGGTATATTGTTGTTTCAATTCATCTATGAGGTCTTCAATGATGGCGGTTGCAATAGGATCCAGGGCACTGCAAGGTTCATCCATGAGGATCACCTCAGGACTGACCGCAATGGTCCGGGCGATGCACAGCCTTTGTTGCTGTCCGCCGGAGAGGCTGGTACCGATGTGATCGAGTCGATCTTTCACCTCGTCCCATAGTCCGGCTTTCAGCAGAGAGGTTTCGACGATCTCATCAAGTTCCGACTTGTTTCTTGCAAGGCCATGGATCTTGGGTCCATAAGCGATATTGTCATAAATGGACTTTGGAAAGGGATTGGGCTTTTGAAACACCATCCCCACCTGAGCCCTCAGCGGCACCACGTCGATATTTTTATCGTAAATATTGACACCTTCCAAAAGAATATCGCCCGAAACCCGGCAAGAGTCGATGGTATCGTTCATCCGGTTCAGACACCGGATAAAAGTGGACTTCCCACACCCTGAGGGCCCGATCATCGCAATGACTTCATTTCTTCCTATGTCGATGGATACATTCCGGATAGCCTGCTTTTCCCCATAATAGACGTTAACACCCCGACAGATCATTCTGGGGTTAGGCATCGTGATATCCCCTACCGTCTCGCGGACTTCTCTGGGGACCAGGTCCCGGCTCTTTTCCAAGTCGGTCGATCCAAGTCGCTTTTCCTGGGGCTTTTCGGAATTCATGTTATCAAAGTCCGATTCCACTTTGTGCATTTTCATGGGCTGCATATTGAATTCTTTAATTGGGCTTCATAGTCGATGCAGGCCAAGCCGTCAAGGCTCGGCCTGCGCGTGGTTAGTGCTATTTCAGGGATTTAAGAACAGTCAAGTTTTTGGCGGCATCTCCAAAGGCCTTGCGTTCGGCTTCGGGCATGGGAATCAGACCCTTTTCAGACAGATACCCATCCGGTCCCCACGTTTTATCGCTGGCGAATTCTGCCACATATTCTTTGATACCGGGGATGACACCCGCGTGGGCCTTTTTCACATAGAAAAACAGCGGCCGGGAAACCGGATATTTCCCGCTCGCGATATTCTCAAAGGTGGGTTCCATGCCTTCGATGAGAGAGCCTTTGATCTTGTCGGCATTCTGATCCAGGAAGCTGAAGCCGAAAATACCAAAAGCGTTTTTATTGGCTTCCAGTTTCTGAACGATCAGGTTGTCGTTCTCTCCGGCCTCGATATAGGCGCCATCTTCACGTATTCCATTCGTGATCGCCTTGTGCTTCTTGGCATCGGATTTGGCGAGCGCCTTGATCCAATCAAATGAGTTGGCACCCTCTTCCATTACCAATTCAACGAACGCATCGCGGGTTCCGGATGTCGGCGGGGGTCCCAGGACCTCGATTTTAGCATCTGGGAGAGAGGCGTCGATGCTTTTCCAGGTCTTATACGGGTTGGATATCAATTTTTCACCGCCTTTGGGATCCGGTACTTCCTTGGCCAGTGCCAGAAAAAGTGCTTTACGGGTCAGCTTGAGCAAAGGTGCGGACTTGGCGTTGGCCACGACGATTCCATCATATCCGACTTTCACTTCGACGATTTCTGTGACGCCGTTTTTCGCACAGGTTTCAAATTCCGTCTCCTTCATCCGACGGGAGGCATTGGTAATATCCGGATGTTCTACACCCACACCGGCGCAGAACAACTTAAAGCCTCCGCCGGAACCGGTGGACTCGATTTTGGGGGTTTTGTACTGTCCACCTTTCCCGAATCGCTCTGCAACCACTGTGGCAAAAGGATACACCGTGGAGGATCCCACGATGTTGATGCTGTCTCTGGCCGACCCGGCAAATACCGCCGCAAAACCGATGAAAAGGAACGCCGTTGTTACCGACAACACGACCCATTTTTTCATGTTTCTTTTCCTCCTTGATTTGTGTTCTGATTGATGATCATTAGGTACATTGTTTCAGGTTTTAATTTCATCTATTCGATTTAATCCATTTTCTACCACCTCCGCTCGAACCGCTTTCTTAAAATGACGGCCGCTGCATTCATGATAATCAAAAAGGCCAGAAGAACAATCACCGCTGCCGACGTTCGCTCCACGAAAGCCCTTTCCGGGCTGTCCGCCCACAGGTAAATCTGCACCGGTAAAACCGTGGCCGGATCCGTGAAGCCCTTCGGGATATCGACGATGAAAGCCACCATGCCGATCATTAACAGAGGGGCGGTTTCGCCAAGCGCCCTGGCCATGCCGATGATGGTCCCGGTCAGCATCCCGGGCAGGGCCATCGGCAACACATGATGAAACACCATCTGCATCTTGGATGCCCCTACCCCTAAGGCTGCCTCACGTATGGAGGGAGGAACCGATTTGAGGGCCGATCGACTGGCAATAATGATCACCGGGAGGGTCATCAAGGCCAGTACGAGGCCACCCACTATGGGCGCCGATCTCGGGAGTCCGAAGAGATTCAAAAAGACCGCTAAACCCAAAAGACCAAATACAATGGATGGAACGGCCGCCAGGTTATTGATATTAATTTCGATCAGGTCCGTCCAGCGATTCTTCGGGGCAAACTCTTCCAGATAAACGGCAGCCGCCACGCCGATGGGAAACGACAGCACCAGCGTGACAATCAGCGTCAGAAACGATCCCATGACCGCACCCCATACTCCGGCCATCTCCGGTTCCCGGGAGTCGCCCTGGCTTAGAAATGTCCAGTTCAGACGCTTTTCTATTCGGTTTTCCGCTTTCAGACGGTCCAACCATTGGAGCTGCCGATCATTGATACGACGTTCGGATTCCGGCAGATTCCTTCCCTGGTGACCTTTGATGAGCATATCCACATCATCGTCCGCCAATACCCATACAGATTCAATCTGGCCGATGATCGCCGGGTCATCCAATACCCTCTTGCGCAATTCAAAAGCCGCGCTGGAGCTGACCAGTTTGAACAAATCCCTTCTTTCCTGTCGGTTTTGGGCATCCGGAAACATGGCTAATAGAGCAGCTTTAACCAGGCCGTCATAATCGGCCGAAGCCAGCGTCTCCTGATGCAGCAATTCCGCATCGAAAAAAACATCCAGCCGGATATAGGTTTGCCGAAAGGCCGAATAGCCGTTGGCGACCATGCTGGCGAAGAGCACGAAGAGGAAAAACAGGCTGATCGTTATGGCAAAAAATCCATATCGCCGGAATCGACGTTCAGCCCGATACCGCTTCTTGAGGCCCTTGCGTACGATATCGATGGCGCGTCGGGAACCGCTATTATCGACGGAATTTGACTTACTCATATTGCTCTCGGTATTTTTGAACCACACGCAGGGCGATAATGTTCAAAACCAGGGTGACCAGGAAGAGCAAAAGCCCAAGGGCAAAAGCCGCGAGTGTCTTTGGGCTGTCGAATTCCTGGTCCCCCACTAAAAGAGTGACGATCTGCACGGTCACCGTGGTAACAGCCTTGAGGGGATTTAGGGTCAGATTGGCTGCCAATCCCGCAGCCATGACCACGATCATGGTCTCCCCAATGGCTCTGGAAACGGCCAACAGGACGCCTCCGACAATCCCGGGAAGTGCGGCCGGCAGGATCACCTGCCTGATGGTCTCCGACCGGGTGGCTCCCAAGCTGTAGGCGCCGTCCCGCAGAGATTGAGGAACTGCATTGATGAAGTCGTCTGAAAGGGAAGAAACAAAGGGTATGATCATGATCCCCATGACGAGTCCGGCGGCCAGGGCGCTCTCTGAAGAAACATCGAGCCCCAGATATCCGCCGGCATTCCGGATAAATGGGGCGACGGTGAGGGCGGCAAAAAATCCATATACCACCGTGGGGATTCCGGCTAAAATCTCGATCAGAGGTTTTGCGACCGCCCGAAACCGCGAACCGGCATACTCTGAAAGGTAAATGGCCGACATAAGGCCCGCCGGAACCGCCACCACCATGGCAATGGCGGAAATCAGGACCGTACCCAAAAGGACCGGAATCGCTCCGAAAGCGCCTGAGCTTCCCACCTGATCCTTCCGTATAGCGGTCTGGGGGGACCACTCCAGGCCAAAGAGAAAATCAGGAAAAGGGACTTCCTTGAAAAAGCGGATCGATTCATAGAGTACGGAAAGCACGATACCGACGGTGGTAAGAATCGCGATGGTGGAGCAGACGATGAGGATGCATTGAACCAACGTTTCCACATGGTTTCGGGCCTTCAATGAAGGTTTGATTCGTGACCACACCAGGATGATCCCTCCGACCGCCAGAGATAGAATCGCAACGCTTAGGGCAGTCCGACTGGTGGATCGGAGATTTCGATAATGTTGAGCGGCCTGGATAATATCCGGATCCTCCTTGATCGATACGATGTTGCCTTCCACCTGGTTTTTAATGTCGTTGACCAGGAGATTGATTCGATCTTCCGGCAAATTTCCGTACTTTGTCGGAAGATCGGCCACCACCATCCGGGTGATCATGTTTCCTTCAAAGGCCAGCCAAAACCCAAATATGAGCAGGCCGGGAATCCCGCACCATAACGCTGTTAACGCGCCGTAATAGATCGGCCGCGAATGAAGCGTGACCTTCTTTGACGGTCCATCGGCAACGGCCAAAGCCCGACGGCGACCCAGATAGAAACCAACTGATGACAGTCCCAAAAGGACGACGATCAAAAGAATGGTCGGCATAATTCTATGTCTGTCTTTCTGTGGACAATTGTTATCAATTTTATGACTCGCCCCTCATGAAATCGCAAATTAAAGAGCTTCTATTAAGGAACAACTAGCCTTTTGTTAAGAATGCGTTAGACGTAGATATGTGAAAATAAAAACCCCGCCCTAACTTTGGGCGGGGTTTTGAAAAAGAGGCTTTGGAGAGGGCTCAGGGCTTAGGGAATACCTCCTTAGGTCTAACGGTGGTTCCTGTGGCGTTGGGGAAGTCGGTGGCCACATAGGCCTTCTTGTTATGCCGGATCAGGTCCCGACTCTCTTCCATGAACGCATTGAACCGATTTTTACATTCATAAAATCCATGCCACCAGGTGTAATCCGGCGCCATCATGGCCGCACCCATTCGGGCCCGGCGACCCTCATGATGCCACAGCTCGTAAAACTCCACTTCGAGCCTTTCATCAAAAAACTTAGTGGAATCGAGGAGTTTCTTCTCATTCAGATCGTCGAACATCTTTTTAGCGGGTTTGTAATAGTTTTCGTTGTATTCCGTCACGACCTTATCCAGTTTGTCATAATGTCCATCCACCCACACTTTGCCATGGCATTGCATGCAGACAACCTTCATCTTATCCCGTTCGACCTGCCAGTTGGTCTTGGCGGGAAAAGCTGCAAATTCCGAAGGTCGAATCGTCAGAGGCGCCTGGATCTCCCAGGAGAGTCTTTCGGTTACATCGTGGCTGGTCATCACGGTACCGGCCCCGGACATATGGCAGGAGGCGCAGGTGGGCCCTCGGTAATCCACCCCGGGAGTCCACGTTCCGGGAGCGGCGTTCCAATTGAACTCATGTCCATGGGCGGTATACAGATCGCCATGCTTGGACTCCATGTAGATTTCGATCTGGGGGTGATCCGGCCCCAGGTGGCATTGTCCGCAGGCCTCGGGTTTCCGGGCTTCCATAATGGAAAACCGGTGACGGGTATGACAGCTTGTGCAGCTCCCTTTGCTACCGTCGAAATTCACGCGGCCCACACCCACATTGGGCCAGCTCTCGGAATCAAGGACATCCCCTTTCATCTTCAACACCGTTCCATGGCAGTGATAGCAACCGCTGGCCCGCTCGAAGTCGCTGTTCATGCCTTTCTGAAGCCAGAGATCGATCTTCCATATGATCTCCATCGTATTGGCATGTTTGCTCAGGCTGTACTGTTTGGCTTCATCAGGATGGCATCGGGAACAATCTTTGGGTGTCACGGCTGCAGCCACGGGAACCCGGTATTCCTTGGTCCCATATTTGACATCGGAGCGCTGGTACTGTTTGTAATGCGCCTTGCTCACATCCGGTTCGAACTCCTCGGCCTTGTGGCAATCGTAGCAGGTAATGTTGGCGTTGGCGTGCCGGCTATTGGCCCAGTCCGCAAACAGGCCCGGATGCTCCCGCTTGTGGCATTCGATGCAGGCCACCGCCTCCTTGGGCATGCTCCGTTCGATTCTAAACTCTTTGGCCTTCGGCAGGTTACCGGCGTTCTGGGCATCCGCATGTACGACCCACACCATCAGAGCCATCCCCATACCTGCCGCTAAAAGGGCGAAAATCCCCCCTTTTTTCATAGCAAGCCCCCCTTTCTCCTTCTGGGTTATAATCTCCGTTTGATGCTTTTTCAAGCTTCTATAAGCCCAAACCCCGATATGCGGTTTGGTACTGCTTATACCGGTAAAGCGGGCTGTCGTTGTGAACGAGGTTTCTGTGGCAATCCACACATCGTTTTTCATATCCCGGCCGCGGATAGAGAACATCCCGATGCGCCAGCATGGCGCCCCGTTTATCGGGAATATTCAGGATGTTCCGATGGCACTTCTGGCACTGCTCGTTCTTAAAGGATGCATACGCCGCCTGCCGATTCTCCTCCCGATCATAAGGCTTCCCCGTGAAGTGAATCACGACATCCTTGATGCCATGGGCCGTCTTGGTAAAAAAGAAATTGAAGGTATCATGGGGAGCGGGGAGATGGCAGTCCATGCAGTCGGCGACAAAGCCCTGGGCATTGTTGACATGGGTGGACATTTTCCATGCCTGATAAGCCGGTTCAATCTCGTGGCAGGAGGCGCAGAATCCGGGTGTCGAAGTCCGGACCATGGTATAATAGGTGATGCTGAACAGGGGGAAGGCGACGATGATTCCGATGCCGATAAAAAGAATCGGTAATACCCCCTTTTTCCAGAAGGGCTTCAGATCATCTTCAGACAAGGCCGCCTCTTTCTTGCTCATGGACTCCTTCCTTAAAGCGGGAATAAAGAAGGATGCTCTGCCGGGCTCGATGGGATCAGGGAGTTGATCAGAAAAATGATCCACAATTCTTTTTTTATTAATCCAATCAAAAAACCTTTTTTAAGTCAAGGACAAATCGAAATTTAGATGAATCGGGCTTGTGCAAAAGAGATGATTCTATTATAATTATTCAATATTATTTTCTAATGACCAAAGCTTATATCTCTTAAATTCCGAGATACAATACTATGCTGAAGCCCGAAGACGACCCGACCTGCAAGAGGCCACAAAAGAAAATCAAGATCGAAGATGCCGTCGGCTTGTCAATTCCCCATGACATGACGGAGATCATCCCCGGAAAGTTCAAGGGGCCGTCCTTTCATCGGGGCCAGAAAATCGAAGCCGGAGATCTTTGCCACCTGATGCGCCTGGGCAAGCGACATATCTATGTTCTCGAACTCGGAAAGGATGAGGTTCATGAGGATGAAGCGGTGTTGGAAATTGCCGAGGCATTATCCGGCCCTGGCGTGACCTATACCCCGAATCCCTCCGAAGGAAAAATTCAGCTTTTTGCTGCAACGGACGGCCTGTTTACTGTGAAAGTGGATCCCCTCATTTCCTTGAATGAAATCCAGGACGTGATGTGTGCTTCCATCCACACCCATACGCCGGTCAAAAAAGGTCAGAAGCTTGCAGGAACCCGCGCTGTCCCCTTAGTGATTCGACGTCCTGTCCTGGATCAAGCCTTAGAACTGGCAAAACACCACTTTCCCATTTTCTCGGTCAAGCCCTTTATCATGCATAAGGTCTATCTGATCATCACCGGAAATGAGGTCTACCAGGGAATCATTGAGGATCGATTCGAAGGGATCGTCCGGAATAAAGTTACGGAGATGGGTTCCATGCTATTGGAAACGGTCATCCTGCCGGATGACGAGAATGACATCGCCAATCATTTAAAGCGATTCCTCTCTCAAGGCGCCGATCTCATCGTCACTACCGGCGGCATGTCCGTTGACCCTGACGATGTCACCCGGATCGGGATTTACAAGGCAGGTGTCGATCGGATGTATTACAGTTCAGCAGTACTTCCGGGGGCCATGTTTCTTTTGGCCTACCGGGGAGATATTCCCATCATGGGGATCCCTGCCTGTGCCTTGTATCATAAAGCAACCATTTTTGATCTCATCCTTCCCAGGATCCTTTCAGGTGAAAGGCCGAATGCGAAGGATCTGGCCAGACTCGCCCATGGAGGGCTCTGCCTGGATTGTCCGACCTGCCATTACCCAGCCTGCCCCTTTGGAAAGGGATCCTGAATTCCGAATGATCCAGCGGTGCTTTTTGGAAACGATTGAACTCCGATATTCTTTATCGTAACCTTTATCTAACGTATTTTTGATCCATTCCTAACAAAACGTACACAATTTATCGCGAGTGTATATGATCAATCGCTAAAAAATTGATACCCTGGTTGACTTTCGAAAACAAAATCTCTCTTTTTCAAAGGGAAAACTGATGAGCAAAGGTAAGATTCTTGTGGTGGATGATGAGGAAGACATCCTGGAATTGGTGCGATATAACCTGGAAAAGGAAGGGTTTCAAATCACCTGTGCCGCTTCTGGAGAAACCGCCATTAAAACCGCCGCAAATGAATCTTTTGACCTCTTAATCCTGGACCTGATGCTTCCGGGTATAGACGGCCTTCAAGTAACCAGAACCCTTAAGACAGACTCCAAAACCCGGCATCTGCCCATCCTGATGCTCAGCGCCAAGGGTGAAGAAGCCGATGTGGTTACCGGCCTGGAGATGGGCGCAGACGATTATGTCACCAAGCCGTTCAGCCCCCGCATACTTCTGGCCCGGGTCCGTTCAATTCTTAGAAGAAAGCAGGACGCCGTAACGGAAAAACCTTCTTTCATAGAATGGGGGGAGTTGACCATCAATACACTCAAGCACACGGTCCATGCACGCGGAGAAGAAATTCGGCTTACTTACACGGAATTTGAAATCCTGGTGCTTCTGGCAAGACGTCCCGGCTGGGTTTTCACCCGCACCCAGATCGTCGATGCCGTCAGAGGTGTCAACTATGCTGTCACGGATCGAAGCGTCGATGTACAGATTGCAGGTCTCAGGAAAAAAATGGGGCTGCTGGGAGAGTATATTGAAACCGTCCGCGGGGTAGGCTATCGCTTTACGGAAAATCCATGAAAAAAAAAGCAAGACTGACATGGATCCTGTTTTTCGCTTCCCTCCTGATCGCGGTTGTCTCACTAATCGTTTCCGGCGGGTATGCTTTTTGGGCCATGAAGAATTTTTTTTACAACCAATCGGCATCGGATCTCGAGACACGGTGTCAGCTCATTAAAGTTCAGGTAGTCCAACACCTATCACCGGTAAACGGTTCAGCCATTGATGCAATTTGTAAAGAGGCCGGCAACGCCTCAAAGAGCCGAATCACGGTCATATCTCAAGATGGCACGATTTTGGGGGATTCCTATGTGAATCCTCAAAAGATGGAAAATCACGCCGATCGACCGGAGATCCGAAAAGCGATGGCAGGTGAAATGGCAACCAATATCCGCTTCAGCAACACCCTGCAGAAAAAGCTCCTGTATGTTGCCATTCCCGTTCTCTTAAACGGCCGGGTTCAGGGTGTGATCCGGACATCGTTGGCGGTGGCAACCATCGAAGGTCAGATCAATGGCATTCGAAACCGACTAGTCTTTGCAGGAATAGCTATCTTTCTGGCTGCGGCAGGACTCAGTCTTTGGATTTCCCGCAGAATCAGCATGCCCATTGAGGCCATGAAACAGGGTGCGAATCGATTTGCTTCAGGAGATCTGGATTATCGGCTTCCTATGGCGAACACGGATGAAATGGCCGGCCTGGCGGATGCAATGAATCGAATGGCTCAACAGCTCAGAAAACGCATGATCGATATTTCTCAACAGCACAACGAAATCGAAGCCATACTGGCCAGCATGCGAGAAGGACTTATCGCGCTGGACTCCCAGCAACGCGTGATTAAAATAAACGTTGCCGCCCAGGATATTCTCGGAGTTTCCCGTGATCCCGAAAAAAATTTCAGCATCCTGGAACTCATCCGCAACCGGGATCTCGAGCAATTCATCCAGGAGGTCATTTCCACTGAGACACCAACCGAAAAGGACATTACTTTTCATCGCAACGGTAGCGAACGGACGATCCATGTTCATGGCTGTCGCATATACGGTGTTCAAGGGCACGATATGGGTACGCTTTTAATGCTCAGTGATGTGACTCAACTGCGCCGCCTGGAAAACATCCGCCGAGATTTTGCAGCCAATGTCTCCCATGAACTCAAAACACCTCTGACGGCGGTCAAGGGATTTGTTGAGACGCTCCTTAACAGCCCCCTAGATCATACTGGAGAAACCAAACGGTTCCTGGATATCGTCGAAAAACACGTCAACCGGTTGGATGCCATCATCGAAAATCTGTTGACGCTGGCCCGGATAGAAGAAAACGGAGAGACAAACCGGATCGGGAAACAAACACACAGCGTTAAAGAGATTATCCAAAAGGCCATAGAACTCCGCAGACCCGAAGCGGAGGCCAAAAAGATCCGGATCGAATGGCTTTGCGACGATGCATCCAGGATGAAGATGGATTCCATTCTTTTCGAACAAGCCGCCGTCAACCTCCTCGACAATGCCATCAAATATAGCCCGGAAGGAAGTGTCATCCGAATTGAGGGTCGTATGGAAGTATCCGAGCTGAAAATCTCTTTTAAGGACGAAGGCATCGGAATCGAAAAAAAGCATATTCCCAGGCTTTTTGAACGGTTTTATCGGGTGGACAAGGCAAGAAGCCGAAAGCTCGGAGGGACAGGGTTGGGGCTTGCAATCGTCAAACACATCATCCAGGCACATGGAGGTCATATTACAGTGGAAAGCGCACCCGGAAAAGGGTCCACGTTCACTTTACATTTTCCCAACCCGGAACCTGAATCGTCGAAAACCGAAACAGGTCAGGCTTTATAGTTCTTAAAAATAGCATAAACCGAAAACGTCTTTCTCAAGTTTGGAGAATAAATCATGGCAAAACATTTTCAGCGAGAACTGGCGAATATCAAAAAAATGGTTCTTTCTTTAGGAGCTCTTGTGGAAGAACGGGTGCTCAAGGTAATCCAAGCCGTGGAAAACAAGGATCCTGATCTGGCCCAGCAGATCATTAAAATGGATTATGAGATCGATGAGATGGAAGTTGAAGTGGAAGAAGAATGCCTCAAGGTACTGGCGCTGCACCAACCTGTTGCCGTGGACCTTCGATTTCTTGTTGCGATCATCAAAATCAACAATGAACTCGAACGGATCGGTGACATCGCCGTGAATATCGCCCAGCGGGTCTGGGTATTGGCCCAAAGGAAATCATCGAACCTCTATTACGACTATTCCCAGATGTCAGAGAAAGCGATGACCATGTTGAAGATGAGCCTGGATGCCCTGGTGAAGCTAGATGAAGCACTTGCCTTCAAGGTGCTCACCCTGGACGACGAAGTGGACCACTTGAAAACAGTGGCTTATGACCAGATCAAAAACGAAATGAAAAAAAATCCCGAAGCCATAGGTCCACTGATCAATCTTTTTCTGATTTCCAGGCATCTGGAACGTCTTGCGGATCACGCCACCAATATCGCTGAAGAAGTCATTTATTTAATTGAAGGTGAAATTGTCAGGCATCATAAATATCCTGTGAAAATACAATTGGGACGAGATACAGAGTGCAAACAGAAAAATCCCGCTCCCGACGCTTCCTGAAGCAGGCCTCGTCTTTATCTTCGTAGGTTTGAAACGTCAGGAGTCGATATTCGATTTTGCATAAAAAAATGGTTTCAGTATCTTCAGCGCTATGATTGATGCTACCGGCTTGACCAGCCATGACACCACGCCGGTGCTCCCCAGACACTGCCTGCAATACGGATGCACCAAGCGAAAGCGATCAAATCCATCCATGATCTCTCCAAGAGCCTTCGACGATAGAACATGTTTCAAAGACGCCTCTTTCAGATTCCCGATGGCGGTCTTGCCGTCATAATCGATGCAGCACAGCGTCACATCGCCGTTATAAAGGATACCGAAGTGATCCCGCATGCCGAAACAGTACCCGGCCCAGGCGTCTCGAACAGGCTGCGAATTGAAAGCATGACCCCAATCTTCCAGAACGTAGGTTTCAAAAAAAACGCTCGGATGGACTTCCAGGACATTCCACTTGTAGGAAGTAAGCGAATCGATCTTTTTACCTACGGCCGCCCTTTGAATGGGATCGGTTTTTAACCCGTCCTGAATCCGATTCGCCCATTGGCTAAAAATGCGCCTCAATTCCCGGTTGGAAGAAATTACTCGCAAAGGCCCTGTAGCCTTTTCCATTTGCTTTTTTGAAAAGCGTGTATTGAGAAATCGGAATTTAAAAATCGTTTGAGGGTACTTTTTTTTGTAGGCAAAAAAGAAGGTTAAAATGCCTGAAAGGTAATTTTCAAAGGATAGAGATCGGGCTTTTCTTAAAATAAAAGAGGAGGGATCAGGGGTCTGCAGCGACACGTCGATCTGTTGCAAAGGATAGGAAAGGAGACCCTGACCCACGGCTCCTCCCAAACTCCTTCCATTGGTGGTAAGTCCGATGGGGACCCTCTCTTTCTGAGCATGGGAGAGGATATTAAAAAAGTCTTGGTGAAGAGTCGGCTCTCCCATGACGTGCAGGGTCACCTTTTCTGAAATCCCTTCCGCGCCAAGGATCGAAATCGCATCCCTGGCAATGCTGGTATCCATGAATCCCGGAGGACGCGTCATCCGGGATTTGGGGCAAAAGACGCAATTGAATTCGCAGACGTTCGTCAGTTCCAGGTGAACCCGTTTCATGGGGATCTTCACATGTCCGAATGTGCGCTGGGTCATGGCCGGTTTCATGGAAAATACTTTAACAGTAAATCGGTTCCTGTCAACTTTCATTACGAATAAAAATCAATATTAGAATTCAAATATAAAGGGAGTTTTCGGATTCAATCCCCCTGCACATACATGTGTAGATTATTTAAATGTTTCCGGGAAACCGCTCTGTTGGCCGTTACACATCCCCTATCTATACTTTGATACTGGCAAGGAAATCATGCTCAGCCTGTTTGAAGCGGAAATGGTTTTTTGATCCTTCCTTTCGAGTCAATACCGCCCAACAGTTGAGCAGCGCCTTATATTCAAATCGGCAGGAATTTCAAGAAGATGCCGATAGAATTGCTGTTGACACTGCTCTTTCCTTTGGATAATTGAAAAACTATCAGTCACGGCAACTATATTGTATCATTTATTGGGCCGAAATGACGGCAAAACATAATCCAATCCTGAGTATCATCCATCCGAACATATCGATTACCCACCCATTTTTAATTTCTATCAGCGGATTGATAGGATTGTGAAATGACTTCTGGAAAAGGAAATCCGGATTCGGTTTTATTGGAAAGCGAAGTGATATCGATCATCGAGGATGAAATACCCATCCATCGATTCGAAGGAAAAAAAATTCTTATCTTAACACCGGATACCACCCGAACATGTCCGTTGCCGATGATGGTACGAACTATTCAGCAAGCTCTTGGACATCGGTGCGCCCGGATATGGGCCCTCCAAGGCGGGAATGGACGCTTTGACGAAAACACTGGCCCGCCAACTGGCCCAATTTGGCATCCATGTCAATGGCGTGGCGCCCCATGCGATTGAAACGGAAATGAGCGCCCAATGGCCGCCGGAAAAACGCAAGGCCGTCATTGACGCCATTCCCTTGAAACGCCTGGGAAAGCCGGAGGAGGTGGCGGAAGCGGTCCTTTTCCTGGCCTCGGACAAAGCGTCTTTTATCACCGGAGAAATTCTGGACGTCAACGGGGGTTTTCTCATGGATTGAGGTGCCTTTCGATTCAGTTCGTCATCAGGGAGAAAAGGAACATGCAGACACCATTTGAAATCGCTTTGAAGTTAAGAGTCATCCCGGTGATTGCCATTGAAGATCCGAAAGATACGGATCCGTTGGCGGATGCACTCATTGAAGGGGGCCTGCCGTGCGCCGAAGTGGTATTCCGGACAGATGCGGCTCTAAAAGCCATGACGGCATTGGCTTTAAGAGGAGATCTGATCGTCGGAGCCGGAACCGTGCTGAATGTCGAACAGGCCGGACAAGCGGTCGATGCAGGGGCGTCCTTCATCGTTTCTCCGGGCATTCACTCCAAAGTCATTCGATACTGCCTTGACCGTCGAATCCCGGTGCTTCCCGGCGTTTGTACTCCCACCGACATCGGAATGGCGCTGGATTACGGCCTGGATCTCGTCAAATTTTTTCCGGCAGAGGCTTTTGGCGGAATTCAGACTCTCAAAGCGCTCATTGCTCCTTTTCCGATGATGCGGTTCGTCCCCACCGGCGGTATCAGCCCTGAAAATCTCAGTCGTTATCTCAAGCTTCCGAGCGTTTCCGCCTGCGGCGGCTCCTGGCTTGCAACCCGTCAGCTCATCGCCTCCGGACAATTCGACACCATCCGCAAACAGGTCAGGGAAGCGGTGGCGATCGTCAAAACCGTCTGATCCAGCGCGGCAACCTGAGAGGCCAAACCCCCACGAACGACTGTTCATTGAAAAAGGTGCAAAGGGGTTAGACGCCATATTCCCGATTCAGTTTCATCACCCGGAAAAGGGTTTCGGTTTTTTTCAAGGCATGTTATGGACCCCGAAAACCGGCATCGGCAAATCCTTGGGCGAATGGAAACGCCATCAGGCCGGAACAATTCCAGGGGTCGATAACATGGCTGTCCTGACCACTATCATTCCTGTATTTACCATCATCATCTTAGGATGGATCGCCAGGGAAAAACGCTTTATGACCCACGAACTGATGGGTCCGGCCAATCGTCTCGTCTTTTATTTTGCCATCCCGGCCATGATCTTTCAGGCCGTATCCAAATCCAGCTTCACCACTCATTTCCATCCTGAAGTGGTCCTCATCAGTCTGGCGGCGATAATAGTAGTATTCGCGCTATCATGGCTCACGGCACGATCCCTGGCATTAGCGCCTTCCCGAAAGGCCACCTTTGTCCAAAGCGCCATTCACGGGAATTTGGGATATATCGGCCTGGCCGTGGCTTATTTTTTCCTAGGCCCAGACGGACTCGTTCGGGCAGGGATTCTGGCGGGTTTCATCATGGTTTTACAAAATATTCTCGCCGTGTTCATACTCCAACGTTTCAGCGTTCAATCCCGGGGGCATCCGGTTCGAACCGGTGTTCTGAAAATCGCGGGAAATCCGGTGATCCTGTCCGCTGCCGCAGGTATCATCGCATCCCTGACCCGGTTTTCCTTTCCTGAAGTCGTGGACCGGAGCTTGACCATTTTAAGCGGCATGGCTCTGCCCCTGGCCCTGCTGCTCATCGGCGCCTCGATCTCGTTGCGCCAAATCAAGGATCAGGTCCGCGACTGGATCGGCGCCGGTATGTTCAAACTCGTGGTCCTTCCAGCATTGGGACTGGCGATGTTTCGAATCTTGGGGATCCCATCAGCCGACTTCTTGCCGGCATTGATCCTGCTGGCCTGTCCTTCGGCCACACTGATCTATACCATGGCCGGAGAAATGAACGGGGATTTGGAATTGGCCGTGATCACAATATCGGCCAGCACCCTGCTCTCGGCTCTGAGCCTGTCCTGCTGGCTCGGGCTGGCCGGATGACGAATGAGTTCCTTGAAGCTTTTTGATGACTGCGTTTCAGATCCGGAATATCCCCTGGATTCCGACTTCCAAAAGAAAATTCAATAGAGGCAAAATTGGCGATCTGCACTCAATTTGAATGGAATTTCAATATCATACTGATTAATTGACCTTGAAACTACCTCATCCTTCGGATAATTGAGAATCCATCGCCTACGGCCAATGAATGTCCACATTTCTTAGATTACAGATAATGAAAAAGGGGACCGTGCCTATCCTGCAGATAAGCTTCTTCTATTATTTCACCCATGATTACTATCAAGATAAAATAAATATCACAAGTTATGATCGAATACCCCCATAGAAAATGCACAAAGACGATCAATTTAAAACGAAGCATTCGAATCTAAGGTTGACTCCCCCTTCATTGAAAAATCGAAACGGTTTTTCATAAAACCTGAATAACGTGCAAGATTCAGATTATAACTACTACGGTTTTGCGGGAAATGCAGCAACGTTGAATAAATTTGCCTATGAGGTCAATCTTATGTGGTTCAAGTGGCTCAACAGGCAAAGTCAGCGGAAGAGTTTCAACTAGGAAGAATATCAGGAGCAACTCAATCGTTTTCCTTTACCAAGACCCAGGATAGTGAAAGATTACTCTTGAATTTATACCGCAGGCATGTGAACCTGCCTGAAGAGTCCCGCCATGACGGGAGAAATCTCCCGTCCGTTTCTGTGAGGGGCCGGGGCCAACGGGTACATAGTTGAAAGAGAGTGGTACCGCCGGGAAATCAGGCGGCAAATAGAGAAAACAAACCTCAAACTGTTTAGTATCGGGAGGAACTGGTCTACTCGACTCAATATTTTAGGTCACGAATATGAAGGATATAATCTTTTACCATAGGGCATATAGAAGGCTTTCTATTGAGGGTAAATACATTTTCCCTAAATTCCTGTTCCTCGTAGTTCCATTATTAATGGCTATACTTTTCCTGTATCCTCAAATAACCTTTTTTATGAACTGTTTTGCCAAATCTCTCCTTCTGTCTTCCTTCCCATTCGATGATATAAAGATATTAGAAAAACCTTATATGCTAAGCAATATATACATCCTCAGCATAATTGGAAAGCATCCCACTCCCCTGCTATCCTTTCTGCTATTTTTATTCTCAATAGCTACTATCTTTTTTATACCAAAAGTCAGGGTCTTCAGACCGATGGTTGCATGGATTATTTTTATATCATCTATAAACCTTATATCATCGATCTTTTTCATGCTCACCCCCTCTATATTTCCCTATGATATGGAGAACTTTTCAGAGCTCTATGTTAAGACTGAAGTGGCCATATGGTTTTTTGTTCCAGTAGTTATGGGAATAACCCTGCTGCTGTTGCCCTCCAGCATCATATCTATGTTTTCCATTGCTGTGCTAACCCTTCTATACTCAATAGTGTTCGGTATCCTCCGATACATTGTCTTCCTTTATGTACTCAAAATGTTTTCCTACATATTCATGCCGCTCTTATTCTTTGCCTTTGGTCATTTCATGGATTTTACATACATGGTCGGTATATATGCACTTTACAGCAGTGTCATTGCCCGGAAGATGAATAATCGAGTAGAGGTAGGAGCGTGGAAATGGTCCTAATCCTTCAATCTTACCTCGTCTTCGTAGCGGTTATCATGATCCTTTATACAGTAAGACACCTCCTATTCACTCTGAACCGACTTATTGGTAAACAGAGGATATATTATCAGGATATTATTGACTCTGAGCTTCCGAGCATCTCAGTGCTGGTCCCAATGCATAACGAGGAGAGGGTGGCAGCCAACATACTCGATCGATTGATTGCAACAGACTTTCCAATATCTAAACTCGAGATAATACCGATAAACGACCATTCCTCAGATAAAACATACGATATACTGATAGAATATGCATCAAGATATCCATACATTAGACCCCTGCACAGAAGCGAAGGCAGAAGAGGAAAACCATCAGCACTGAACGATGCCCTTAAGCAGGCTGTTGGAGAGATCATTATAATATTTGACGCAGACTATCTCCCTCCAAAAGGCAGTCTCAGGGATATAGCCATTTCCTTCAAAGATCCAGAGGTTGGTGCTGTGATGGGAAGGGTCGTTCCAGAGAATACCAGAAGGAATTTACTCACAAGGCTTATCGACCTTGAGAGGTCAGGGGGCTATCAGGTGGATCAGCAGGCAAAGCATAACCTAAGACTCATCCCTCAGTATGGAGGGACAGTCGGCGGCTTCAGAAGGGATGTTGTTTTATCTCTTGGAGGGTTTGAACCCAATATCCTTACAGAAGACACAGAGCTCACCTTCAAGCTTTTAATCAAGGGGTGGAAGGTTGTCTATGCAAATAGGGTCGAATGTTACGAGGAAGTTCCAGAAGACTGGTATGTGAGAGGAAGACAGATCAGGAGATGGGCAAGAGGCCATTCACAGGTGATGTTCAGGTATCTTTTCCAATTACTCAAGGCATCTAATCTATCTGTTATAGAGAAGATGGATGGATTCTTACTGCTTTTTGTATATACAGTTCCGTTTATGCTCCTGACAGGGATAGCCGATTCCTTGTCTCTCTTCTTTCTCGGAGAGATGCAGATCATAGAAAACGTCGTTATCTTCCTGTTTATGGCTGCCTTCAACACCTTCGGCAACTTTGCCCCTTTCTATCAGATCGGAACAGCCTCTCTGCTTGATGGTGCCACAAACAGGATACGCCTGCTTCCCCTCTTTCTCTTTAACTTTTTCTTCAGCATGTGGTATATATCGCTTGGATTCCTGGATGCAGTAATTGACCTGGCAACAAAGAGAAAAACCACATGGCATAAGACAAAGAGATACAGAGAGGCCAACAAGGATTGATAACTCTCCTGTTTATATTCCTGGTTTTCTTCATACTGCTTTTGATCCCTTTTATACCGGGTATTATAGAGTTATTAAGACCAAAAGATGCATTACCTCTGTTTATTAATATGGATTACTCAAAGGACCCACGATACTTTTGCAGGTCCTTTAAAAAAATGCTTAAAAATGTGATCCCTGCAGATGCCAGTTCCGGGATTAGAGAGGTTACACTGTCCAAGAATGAGAAGGTAGAGATTGCCCATTCCAAGAGGATACTTGTAGGAGAAGAGGTTAACCACATCCTTTTCATAATCGGAGACCTCGTCTCTGAGGATAAGGCAAGATTCAACAAAGAGGTTTATGTTAAAGGGGATGCTGTCATCGGCAGCAATAATACCTTAAGGGCCTTAGCCTGTGATGGGAGGCTTTCTATCTCAAGCAAGATGAAGATTATCAGATGGATAGATGCAGAAGGGATGGTTGAGGTTAATGATAATTGTAATCTCGGAATAAGCGCATCATCAGGGGATGAATTCAGAATAGGCAAGGGCTGTAGGTTTAGACGTTTATACGGGATGCCTATAACAACCTATAGCGCAAATGATAATGATCATGGCCATTGTCCTGGCAAGGAAGAGATCTCTGACAATACAGGGATTGTAAATAAAGACCGCCTGATAATACCACCCATTACAAGGGTCGAAAAGGACATTATTGTAAAGAAAGATCTGCAGGTCATGGGGGGAGCTCTCATTCTGGGCAATATAAAAACTTACAGAGATTTGATCATAGAAGAAGATGTTAATATTTCTGGGAATCTGTTCTCCGATGGAGATATAGAGATCGGCGAGGGCACCACAATCTCAGGAGATATCTTTTCACAGGGGACTATAACCATAAAGAAAAGGGTGAGGATAGGAAATGCTGGAAAGATCAAATCAGTTATTGGAAATAAGGGAATCATACTCGGTCAGAATGTCATGATTTATGGATACATAATGACTGAAGGTTCAGGGATAGTGGTATGAAGAGATTTTTTATCATTGTCATAATCGTAGCCATCTTAATCTTTTCGATCTACAGCATTAACATTGTCTATAAGACCTCGAGGATATCGAGGTCACAGAAACTTGGTGTGCTTTTGGTCTATAATCCGGCCCTTATGATTGATTACTCTTATGTCCTTCAGGCATATAAAAGCGTTCTCGATGAAGAGGGTGCGCCTCACGATGAGATAAATGTCAATCATCTCCTCTCTTTAAAGGCTGAGGATATAGTGAAGAGCAAGCCCGTCATAATATTTCCTGATGGTGTAGCCCAGATACTGCCAGTGGTATTAAAGTCATGGATAAAGGATTATCTCCTCATGGGTGGTAGCATAGCCGTTATATATGATGCTGGCATAAAAAACAGAAAAGGAGCATTTTTCGATGAATCACTGTTTTCTGATATGATCGGGATAAATTACATAACCTATAGCAGGCTCCATGAAAATGCATTTACGCTCGGTTATATAAAAATCGATGATAAAAGCGCCATGGACTTTTTACAGATACCCTCTGGAAAGAGTGAGATGGGTCTTCTCCTCGGAGGTTATGCTTATGGGAAGCTTGAGTATCCTATAGCGAGAACCGAATTCAAAGAGGCTTTTAGTAAAGACAATATTTACGCCAATGCAGTTACACAAAAAGGAGAGACATATCCTGCAGTGGTGATACGAGACTACGGTACCGGTAAAATACTTTATGTTAATCTCCCTCTCGGTCATTTGAAGGCCCATTCAGACGACCTTCCCCTGCGGGCTATAATAAGGACTTTTCTGTTCAAGGTTATAAAGATACCGCATCTACTGAATACCAATAATGGGAAAGGCGGTATAGTAATAAACTGGCATATTGATTCAAGTATTGATTGGGAGAGCATTCACCTTATGTTGGAGGATGGATACCTGAGAAAAGATATTAAATACTCCTTTCACATAACAGCCGGGAATTTCAGGGACAAATTAGGGGATAATCTCGGTTTCGATGCCTGCGGCAAGGGCAAATTCTTTGTTCAGACTTTGCTGAGTTATGGAGTAATAGGTTCTCACGGCGGCTGGGCACATAACTGGTTTTCGGAAAATATCGAAAATGGCAAATTTTCGAAAAGAGAGATATACGAATACATAAAGAAAAATAACGAGTGCCTTGAGAGTATAACAGGATATAAAATCACTGAGTATGCAGCACCCAATGGAGCCCATCCACAACCAATAACCACCAATGTCCTGAAAAAGCTCGGTTTTCTGGCGTACTACTATACAGGAGATACAGGCTCATCACCGAATAGAACCTTCATAAACGGAAAGATGGTTTCTGAAAAGGTCATTGCCTTTCCGATAATGCCCCTTATGCGTTCAGCCTCATTCCATGAGATGAAGAGCGCTGCTATACCCGAGGACAAAGTAAAAGAATGGCTTATCGAAACTGTAGATTATGCTGTCAGAAACAGGACCGTAAGGCTTATATATTCCCATCCCTACGACATATTCAACTATCCCTCTGCACTAAAATCCTTTCTAAGTTATTCAGAGGACTTGCAGAAAGAGGATAAACTCGAGATAAGACCCATGAGCCATTTTGCCAAGTTTTGGCTTAAATTCTTAAAGACAAGGTATAATTTCAGAATTGATGATAAAAAATTGGTTGTATCAATGAAAAATCAAGAAGGACTGGATGGATTAACACTTGCAATACCAAGAGATAGATACCGGATCCACGATAAGGAAAATCTCATGCTCCAGCAGGACGGAGACTATTATTATCTGACATTCACAGATAAGACAGATGAAAAGACTATTTATTTTGATGCTCTCTAATATATGCACGGTCTCATGTGCTTTTAATGGCTTCCGTGCGGAATACCCTGCTTTTGTTTGTGCGGAACATCCTGCGTTAAATATCTCACGGCAGTTCATCCCGATTGAAAAAGACAGCAACTATATTAATCCTTATATCCTGAATATAAAGGCGATATATATGCTTCATAAAGGGGCTGACCCCAGGATAATCAAGGATTATATTCTATGGTATCTCGAACACACCAATTATCCCGACAGGTCAGGACTTACGGGTACAATCTACGACTATACAATAAACTGTAAAACCGGGCAGGAGGAATCTACACTCATTTATGACTCTGTTGATGGTTATGCAGGGATATTCCTTGTTATGGTGTATGACTATTACATAAAGACAAGGGATGCAAGGATAATACAGGAAAACAGAGAAAAACTCGAAGATATCGCATATCTTATAGCATATTTACAGGACGAAGACGGGCTTATTATGGCCCTGCCTAACGGTAAGTTAAAGTACCTGATGGATAACTGTGAGGCCTACGGAGGGATAAGGTCATACAATAGATTGTCCAGAGAAATGGGGTGGAGTGAGAATAAATACTATATTGAACTTGAAAATGCCATAAAGAAAGGAATACTATTTTCTCTTTACGATAAGAGGAGGGGAGATTTTTACTGGGCGATAGGGAATGATGAGGTATTTATACCGGATTGGAATAGACTTTATCCTGATGCATTTTCCCAGGTCTTTCCCTTACTCTACGGTATTCTTGAAGAGATGCCGCAATTAAAAGAAAAACTCGGGAAGAAATTCATAAAAAGATATGCAGATAAACCAGATCTATTTTCTTTAGAGCAAAAATTGATATTTGAACTTCTAGAAAATGGGGCGATCGGCAAATGAAGGTATTCATTGTTTTTGGAACAAGGCCCGAGGCTATAAAGCTTGCGCCAGTGATTTACAGTCTCAGGGAGAGGTTTGATGTAAGGATAATCTCCACAGGGCAGCATCTTGATATGGTGCACCAGGTCACTGACTTTTTTCGATTAATACCTGACTACAGCTTTGGATGTATGACAGAGAAGCCTGACCTCGAAAAACTGCATGAATGTATCCAGAAGGAGATGAGGATAGCGATCGATAGTGAAGACCCCGATCTGATAATCGTTCAGGGGGATACACTGACAACTTATGCTGCAGCCTTTGTCGGATTTATGCTAAAAAAACCTGTCTTTCATGTAGAAGCAGGATTGAGGAGTTTCAATAAATACTCGCCCTTTCCAGAGGAGACACTGAGGGTTCTTGTAAGCAGGCTCGTTGATTTTCATTTCGTGCCGACTTTAAGGGCTTATAAGAACCTTTTGTCAGAAGGCATAAGAAAAGACAGGATAATAATTACCGGCAATACAGTGGTTGATGCAATTCTGCTTGCCCAGCGGTTAGTAAATGAAAATGCTATCCTTAAAGAGCTATCAGGTTATGACCAAAAAATCGAAAAGTTACTCAATACTATGAGGCTTGTACTAATAACAGTTCACAGGAGGGAAAACATCGGGGCACCTCTTAGAGAGATATGCAGAGCCATACGTTTTCTATCAGAGAGGTATAAGGATGTCCTTTTCCTGTGGCCGCTCCATAAGAATCCTGAAGTCAGGGAAATCGTACTTGAGGAATTAATGAACAGACAGGAAAATATAGTGTTTACCGAGGCCCTTTCTTATCAGACCATGATATATCTGATGAAAAGGTCTCATGTCCTGATGACGGATTCTGGAGGCATACAGGAAGAGGCATCCACCTTCGGTAAGCCTGTGCTGATCTTAAGGGATACCACCGAGAGACCTGAGGTTGTCGATGCAGGCATCGGTTTTATTGTTGGTAAAGATAAAGAAAGAATCACTGAGGTCTTCTCACAGTTTTACGAGGACGAAGATATCTACAGGGCCATTTCAAAGATAAGCAATCCCTTCGGGGATGGAAAGGCATCCGAGAAGATACTCCAGTTTCTCATGCTGGACAATATCAAGGACTTTATAAAATGGTATCCGTCATCGTACATGGAAGTGTTAAATATCCCGAATACTTTTAGTTTAGGAGGAACGCCGTGAAGAGGGCTCTTATACTCGCGTTCCTCTCTGTTCTGGTAATCTCTACGCCGAAGGATTTGTTCGGGCAGGATGAATCTGTGAAGAGACATCGTCTTGAGGCTAATTTTTCTTACGAATACCTTTCCCCAAATGGAGTTTACGGCTCGTGGAATACACTCTCACTCGGCTTTTACGACAAACCCAGGGAAGACCTCACCTACTTCCTTCAGCTCGGGGCATTCTCGAGGAAGGAGGGAGAGGCATTACTCGGAACCATCGGTGCATATAAAGACTGGGGGGATAGGTTATATACGTACTCAGCCCTATCTGCAGGAACAAGGTCGGACTATCTACCACAGATCAGGATAGATCATGACTTTAATATCAAGTTTGGTGCTATTAAAAATATTGTATGGACTGCGGGGGCTTCTTATTTAAGGTATTTTGATGTCCATAAAGACATAATCCTATCAACAGGGATAACGCTCTATCTCGATAGATGGATATGGAAGTACAGGTTATTCAGAAATGAGAGCGACCCCGGGAGCATCGTCTCTTACTCTCAGCTCATCAGCGCCGGATATGGCAGGGAAGGTTGGCAATGGACATACCTCGACTTCTCCTTTGGAAAACAGGCTTACCTTGCTACTTACCTTGCAAGTCCTGAAGAGGTGAGGCAGAACTCCCTATACACTTCCCTTAAACATAGACACTGGATAGGCAAAGACTACGGCATCTTTGGAGACCTCAGCTACCTTAAGTTAAAAGAAGGATATGATAAATATGGCCTTTCCCTCGGCATCTTTAGGGAGTTTTAGGCAGCACGGAAAAACCTCCGGTCTAACCTTTCTAAAATCCCGCCTTTTTGGCTGGTGGGCCGTCCGAGAATCGAACTCGGAACCTCCTGATTAAGAGTCAGTTGCTCTGCCTGGTTGAGCTAACGGCCCATTTGAGCTTCCATTAAAAGATTTTGATATATGATGAGGCGGCTTTTGTCAAACCGAATTTATCGATTTTCTGTTCTGGTGTACGATCAACTGCTTACCGATTTCACCTTGCCATGCCCGGTTTTCTGGAATAAAGAGAGATGCGTGTGGTTTAACGTAAAACAGCGCAAGGAGACGACGGATCCTTCTATAATTCCTGTCACCCGCTTCGGATATCAGGCGGTTTCTTTTAACGAGAAAGCGCGACGGGTCTATCGGCACTTTGAGTCGGTGGCTCATAAGTACGATTTCATGAACACGCTGCTTTCTTTCGGTATCCATCACCAATGGAAGCGTCTGGCGGTCCGGATGCTGGGACTTAAAAAGGGGGACCGAGTCATCGATGTCTGTGCAGGCACCGGCGATCTGGCCCTTATCGCGGCAAAGCACGTCAGCTCTGGAGGACTCATCATTCTTTATGACATCAACCGGCCGATGATGAATGCCGGTCGGAAAAAGGTAAACCTTGTCGGGGCATTTACCCGCATGCCTTTCGTTCAGGGAGACGCCGAATGCATGGCGTTTCCCGATGACACATTCAATGCGGCCATGGTCGGTTTTGGGATCCGCAACCTGACCCGGCCCAAAGCCGGTTTTTCAGAAATTTACAGGATTCTTAAATCCGGCGGGAAAATGATGTGCCTGGAATTTTCAAAGCCGACCTCCACAGTGTTCCGGGGACTTTATGATTTTTATTCGTTTCAGATCATGCCGCTTCTGGGCCAGCTCTTTGCAGGATCCCGGAGGGCGTATACCCACCTGCCCGAGTCCATCCGGACATGGCCTTTGCCCGACGAACTGTCGGAAATGCTTACGGCGATCGGTTTTACGGATATCTCATACCGGCGTCTGACCAATGGGATCGCCGTGATTCACCGGGCAACTAAAACCGGATGATTCAGATGAGGGAGGCGGCATGAAACTCAATTGGGCGGAACGTCTGGTGGTCAACAATCCGTTTCGGATGGCCATGCAGCAAATGGAAATGCTGTGGTTTATGCATACAGCACTTCCCCGGCCGAATCTCCGCTTTCTGGAAATCGGATGCGGCCGGGGTGCCGGCGCCCGGATCTTGCTGAAAAAGATGCATCCTTGTCGCATCGATGCTTTGGACCTCGACTATTTGATGGTGCAAAAGGCTAAGGGATTCTTAACTCCTGGAGAGCGCGCCCGAGTATCCCTTTACGTCGGGGACAGCACCCGGCTCCCCTTTCAAAGCGCTGTTTATGATGTCATATTCGGGTTCGGATTTTTACATCATGTCCCGCACTGGCAATCTGCTGTAGAAGAAATCGCAAGGGTCCTCAAGCCCGGTGGCCTATACTATATCGAAGAGATTTACCCGCCTTTATACCTCAATGCGATCACCCGCCGCCTTCTCCTTCATCCCACTGAAAACCGCTTCGACGGCAAAGACCTGAAAATGGCGTTAGCGGATGCCGGCCTCTTTTTTGAATCCGTCCTCGAGTCCCGCTTTCTGGGAATCTTGGGTGTGGCCGTTAAATTACCAGATTGACTACGGCAACGATCAAGAGAGAAAAAGGATAATAGCTTGCAAGATTGAAGAGAAGCATGGCGTCTTTATCCCGCAGGTTTTTTGAAAGGCGCATTGCCGGCCATATCAAAAGAATCCCGCCCAAAACGCCGATGATCAGATAGAAAAGCGGGACAAAATCTGCCGGGCAAGCGACAAAGAGGAGCATGCTCAAAAGAATGGCTGCGGTGAGAGAACCCAGAATCATGTGGCTGGATCTCTCCGGACCGAAATAGATCGGAACGGTCTTGGCCTTAAAGCGCCGATCTTCTTCTATGTCGGTCCAATCATTGGGGATGTTCTGACCGCCGATTTCCCAAAAAAAGATCAACAGGAAAACCAGTACCAGAAAAAGAAGCGACGGGTCGGAATTCACAGCAAAGACGGCCGCCAGAGGGCCGGCGGTTTTAACCAGCCCGTTGATTATGGCGCGATAAGGAGTAATACGCCACAAGAGGCAATAAAAGATTTCTAAAAGACAAGCGGCAAAAAAAAGTAAAAGACACACCGGATTCAACACCCAGGCGCCCAACAGCGCCGCGGTTCCCCACGCAAAAGTCCACAAAAAACCTTCTTTAAAAGTTAAAAGGCCCTGGGCTAGGGGATGCCGGACCATGAGAGCATCGAGATCGCTTGTTTTGGGGGCAACTCCCGCTGATTTCGCTTTTTCCCGGTCGCTCCGGTAGTCGATCAGGTCGTTTAAAGCATAGACAGCGGTGTAACCGGCAAATGCGGTGAACAGACCCAAAAGGATCACCCCCAAGGGAGGAAAGGATCCCGAAGACAACAGCGCCGCCAGGGCCGGGGAAGCCATGTCAATGAGACTGTGGGGTGTTCGGGAAAGGGCGAAAAAAAGCTTTATGCGGCCCCAATTCCAGCGTCTGGTAGATATTGCTTCTGGATTCAAGTCGATCCATCCCATTTCAGTATTCGGTTCAGATCATCATCAGGCAAGATGCCGGCCTCTTTTACCGTTTCCCGGATGGTTTTACCGGAATCATGGGCCTGTTTGGCCAGAGAGGCCGCCCGGTCGTAACCGATGTGCGGGATCAGGAGGGTTGCCAAGGCCAAGCTCTTTTCGATGTTGGCCTCGCAGATGTCAGCGTTGGCCGTGATACCTTCGATGCATTTTCCGGCAAAAACCCGGGCGGCAGCGGTCAACAGGGAAATGGATCCCAGGAGGTTGTCGGCGATGACCGGCAAGGAGAGGTTCAGCTCCAGAACGCCTCCGGTTCCTCCCAGAGTAACAACGGTATCATTTCCCACAACCTGCATCGCTACCTGAATGACGGATTCGCAGATAACCGGGTTTATCTTTCCGGGCATAATTGAGGATCCGGGTTGTAAGGCAGGAAGGTTGATCTCCTTGAGTCCGCATCGGGGTCCGGAAGCCATCCACCGAATGTCGTTGGCGATCTTCATGAGACTAACCGCCAGGGTCTTCAGCGCCCCGCTGGTCTCTACTGCGGCATCCTGGGCCCCCTGCGCTTCGAAATGATTTTTGGCCTCATAAAAGGGAACTCCGGTTTCCGCCGCGATCCGGGAAATAATTTCTGCCGCGAACCGCGGATGAGCATTGGCACCGGTCCCCACGGCGGTTCCCCCCAGGGCCAATTCATCAAGGCCATCGAGGGTGCGCTCCACACGACGGATACCCAGTTCCACCTGGCGTGCATAAGCGGAAAATTCCTGACCCAGGGTTACCGGGAGGGCGTCCTGGAGATGAGTCCGGCCGATCTTCGAAATTCCCGCAAAGGCTTGGGCCTTCGAAGAGAGCGCGTTTTGCAGAATATGAAGGGCGGGGATCAGCTCGTTTCGGATCGACAGTGAGGCGGCGATGTGTATGGCCGAGGGAATGATGTCGTTGCTGGATTGTCCCAGGTTCACATGGTCGTTGGGATGAACCGGCGACCGCCCCCCTTTCCTTCCGGTCAAAATTTCGTTGGCACGGGAGGCCAATATTTCGTTCATGTTCATGTTGGTGGAAGTCCCGGAACCGGTCTGGAACACGTCCACCACAAACTGGTCATCGAATCGTCTTTCGCGGACTTCTCTTGCTGCCTGGATAACAGCAGCGGCGACCTTTCCATCCAGAAGCCCCAGATCGCGGTTGACCGCAGCAGCATGTTCCTTGATCTGGGCGATTGCGCCAATCAAAGCCGGCGGAAAGGTCCGACCGCTTATGGGAAAATTGTCCCGGGCCCGCTGGGTCTGGGGCCCGTAGTAGGCGCTTTCAGGGATCCTCACCTCTCCCATGCTGTCGGATTCGATTCGAAACGCCATGGTCCTTACCGCGGTAAAAAAGGGATGTAGAGGTTTCATCTACAGTTTTTTGTTACAAGAAATATGAGGAAAAAACAAACAAAAACAAAAAACCCGGCATTCAATTTCCGAATGCCGGGTTTTGAGTAGGGCGCTTTCAGGCGTTTTTGAACAATTCGGTAGAAAGGTATCGCTCGCCGGTGCTGGCAAGGATGACCACGATCCGTTTTCCGGCGGATTCCGGCCGCCGGGCCACCTGGAGTGCGGCCCACATGGCGGCTCCTGAAGAGATGCCACAGAGAATTCCCTCTTTCGCAGCCAGTCGACGGGCGGTGGCAAAGGCATCTTCATCGGCGACGGTGACCACATCGTCGATGATGCTGCGGTCCAGGACATCCGGGACGAACCCGGCACCGATTCCCTGGATTTTGTGGGGGCCGGGCTTTCCGCCGGATAAAACCGGAGAGTCCGCCGGTTCCACGGCGATGGCCTTGAAAGAAGGTTTCCTGGGCTTGATCGCCTGAGCAATGCCGGTAATGGTCCCGCCGGTGCCCACACCGGCGACCAGGATGTCCACAGTGCCTTCCGTATCGTGCCAGATCTCTTCCGCCGTGGTTTCCCGGTGAACCCGGGGGTTGGCCGGATTCGAGAATTGATCAGGCATGTAGGATCCTTTCATGGACGTGGTAATCTCCCGAGCCTTCTCGATGGCCCCTTTCATCCCCTGCGGTCCCGGTGTGAGGACCAGTTCCGCACCCAGGTGTTTGAGCAACTTCCTTCTTTCGATACTCATGGTTTCAGGCATGGTCAGACAGAGCCGGTACCCCTTTGCAGCGCACACAAAAGCCAGGGCGATTCCGGTATTTCCGCTGGTAGGCTCCACGATGAGTGTGTCGGATTTGATCAGGCCGTTTTTTTCAGCGGCATCGATCATGGATACGGCGATCCGATCCTTGACGCTGCTCAAGGGGTTGAAAAATTCCAGCTTGGCGATGATCTCCGCATCCACCCCTTCGGCAATTTTATTGATCCGGACCATCGGTGTGCAGCCGATGGTCTTTGTGATGCTATTCAATATCCTCATGATCCCTTCCTTTTTTCTCCGCGGGTTCTGGACGATGACAAGACGGCTGCAAATAGAATAGCTGCCGAATATCTCTATTTGTAAATCAGCCTCGGTTCTTCCAGCAGGACTTTCGTATCCGGAGGGACGGATCGGGTGATCCAGACATTTCCCCCGATCACCGATCGCGCTCCGATCACCGTATCGCCCCCGAGAATGGTGGCTCCAGAATAGATGATCACGTCATCCTCTATGGTGGGATGTCGCTTTTTCCCGCGCAATCGATTCCCGGCGCCTTTGGGGAGGGAAAGAGCCCCCAAGGTCACGCCCTGGTAGATCCGGACCCGGTTTCCGACCTCTGTGGTTTCGCCGATGACGACCCCCGTGCCGTGGTCGATGACGAACTCCTCACCGATTCGGGCGCCCGGGTGAATGTCGACGCCGGTCTGGGCGTGGGCGTATTCCGACATGATCCTGGGGAGCAGAGGAACCCCGGATTGAAACAACACGTGGGCAATCCGGTAAACCATGGTGGCAAATATACCGGGATAACTAAAGATGATTTCGTCGTCACTCTTGGACGCCGGGTCACCTTCGAAAGTCGCGCGTACATCCATAGCCAGGGTTTTCCGAATTAAAGGCACAGCCTCCAGGATGCTGAGGGCGATCTGGTGCCCTTGCTCCGCGCATTCGGTGCATGCCAAATCATATCGGATGCAGTCGTGGCGGACGCTCCGGGTGATCTGTTCGGACAGGACATCGAAGAGGATCGACACCGACTGTCCCATATTGTATTTCAGGTTGGCCGGGTCAAGCCGGCTGCGGCTGAAATATCCCGGAAAAATAATTTCCTTCATGCGTTCGATGATTTCAATCACCGATTCCTTGGACGGGATCGGGTCGTAATCGATGTGGGTGTAACACTTATCGTCGCTGCAGCTTTCGATGATCCGCTCCGCAACGTCTGGAAGTTTTTTTCTGAAATTTGAAAGCGTTTCCATATCGATTCTGCAACTGGGTTCCTGATGGTCGGATTTTGAATCCATGATCTGATCTCCTGATTTCAGGTAATTTCCTTGAAAAGCCTTGCTGTTTATAGCGTTTATAACTCTTTAATATTTTAGAAAATAAAACAAATCTGCGTAATTGTCAAAATCATACTCAATTGCTCAGCTAAATAACCTCCTCCTTCATTCGAATTATTTTCATGTCGTTAAAAGCAGAAACCTGCTTAAGCTCAAATTGATCGTTTTCAATTCGGCAAAAGTGAATTGTGTTTGAATATCTTTGTGTTGGAACGGAGTTGACCCTTCCAATTGCCCACCCATCGGGTGTACCATAAAAGTTATGCAGTGAAATGATTTGCCGAATTGAAAACCCTTTGGGATTTCCGATTTCACCGCATCTGCTGCGTTGCCGAAAGCTCGACGTACGAATTGTACGCCTTCGCTTCCGGACGCCTTGCATCTGCGGCAAATTCGAAAATCGCTCAATTTAGTTAAAGTAGAGGTTCCCTGATTATTCGAATAGCGCGGTGGAGGTGGAGTTAAAAACCGTAAAACGGGTTAAAATGGGATAAACGATAAAAAAACAGCTGCATTCTTTTCTGATCTATTGACATTCTACAAAAATATTGTAAAGATGCATTCATTATGTTAGTAAAACAAATTTATTTATACTCATTGATACCAAATAGAAGCCCGAGCTTTTTGAGGTATTTAAATTGACAAAATATTTAAACAGAGAGGATTGAACCGTGAGTAAATTGCTTATTGTTGAAGACGAGGCGATAATCGGACTCCAGCTTGAGGGAACGTTGGAATCCATGGGATATGAAGTGGTGGGCCGGGCCATGTCCGGAAAAGAAGCCGTCGAGATGGCCAAAAAATACAAACCGGAACTGATCTTGATGGATATCATCTTGCCGGGAGGAATGAACGGGATTCAAGCCGCTAAAAAGATACAGGCCAAGTCCGATATTCCTATCATTTTCATCACGGCTCATGATGATGAGAAATGGCTGGAACAAGCCAAGTCGCTGCAGATTGTGGGTTATATTCTTAAACCGTTCCATGATTACCAGGTCAAGGCGACGGTGGAAATCGCGCTGCAGCGCATCGAACTGGAGCGAAAACTGAAAGAGAGCGAAGAATCCCTAAGAACGGAACGGAACCGGTTGGAAGAGATGGTCCAGGAACGCACTGAAGAGCTTAAAACCAGAACGATGAACCTTGAAGACACCAACACCGCCCTCAAAACCATTCTCAAGAAGCGGGAAGATGACAAAAATGAGCTTGAGGAAAAGATCCTCCTCAATGTCAAACGGATGGTACAGCCCTACCTGGAAAAGCTCAAAGTCACCAAGCTCGATTCCAGCCAGCAAACTTTTGTGGAAATCGTTGAGATGTCCCTCACGGAGATCATCTCTCCTTTCGGCCATACCCTATCCACGAAGTACGTAAACCTTACACCCAAGGAAGTCCAGATCGCCAACCTGATCAAACAGGGAAGAAGCACCAAGGAAATCGCCGAAATCTTCGAATTGTCCAAGCGGACCATCGACGCACATCGAAACCATATCCGAAGGAAACTCGGCCTGAAGAAGAGGGGCGGTAACCTGAGGACGCACCTGTTGACCCTTCGATAATCGAAACGGCGGGCTTGCAAGCCCGCCGTTTCATGAAAACTGTTCTTATAGAGGCCCGACAGATCGCCTTCTCTAGACAGGGATGTTGTCGCATCGGTTCCATGTTTATAGGCATTTTGATATAATCAAACCGCCCCTTGGTATTAAAACCGCCCGCTCAAAAAACCACCGGTTTCGATCGAGTCGAAAGAGAGGTTTAAAAATCGATTGACTTTCTGCTTTTCCCCATCTAAAGGGGTGATCGTTCGGGTGCTCCTTAGAGCTGAAAAGGGAACCCCTTGTAAATAGGGGACGGGCCCGCCGCTGTGATCGGGGACGAACGCCGCAGACGCCACTGTTTCGCGCATGATGGAAATGGGAAGGCGCGGCAAGTAGGAAGATCCGTAAGTCAGAAGACCTGCCTGAACAAAAGGTGCCTTTTTCGAGGAAAAAAATGCACCAAATGATCTCAGGATTCAAAAAGGGAAAATCCCCGGATCGAGAAAATGTCGGTCCGGGGATTTTTTATTCCGGACCCGGAATGAACGGTTTTTGCCATAGGAGGAAAAGATGAAAAAACATGGGTGGACGGCGGTCGCACTGATTCTCATGGTCTCCGGTGCAATGGCGGCGGAGCCCCGGAATCCGAAAGACGATTCCGTGCCGAGCGTTCTGGAAGAGGTGGTGGTCAGTGCCACGAAAACCGAGGAAAAGAGAAAAGACATACCCAACTCTGTAATTCTCATGGACTCGCTCGACATCGAAGAAAGTCCCGCCAAGAGCATGGGAGAACTGCTGGCCAATGAACCCGGGGTCGACTGGAGGACTTATGGGGATTACGGAGGTGCCTCTGAAACCATCCAAATCCGAGGAATGAGCGCCAACGGCACCCAGGTCCTACTCAACGGGGTAAACATCGCCTCTCCTTCCCTGGGCACAGCCGATGTCAGCAAGGTTCCCCTCAACAATATCGAGCGGGTGGAGGTGGTTAAGGGCTCCGGGTCCCTCCTTTACGGATCCGGCGCCATGGGGGGAACCGTCAACATCATCACGAAGAGCCCCAGGAGAGATCAGGTCGATCTGAAAGCCGGCGCCGGATACGGCACCCAGAATACCTATGAGCTGACAGCGGAATCCGGCATGTTTTTCTTCGGCGACTTCGGCTATTACCTGACCGCCGGTCGCAGAGAAACCGACGGTTTCAGAGAAAACAGCGACTTGACCCACAACGACGTTTCTCTGAAGCTGGTCTGGGACAAAGGAGACGTTCTGAACATGAGCCTCTATGGAGACTATATTGACCGGGAATACGGACGTCCCGGTGTCCAGCCTCCTGATGGAACTCAGGATTTCTTTGTCGGAGGGGTTAAGTTCTACGATGCCGATGCCGCCAACCTTCTGGCCGAAGGAAACGACAAAGACAGTCATCTGATCCTTCAGCTCAAAAGCCGCCCCTTGGACTGGCTGACTCTGAACGCGAGGGGGGATTACACTCAACTGGAAAATGAGGACTTGGACTGGTATGTCGATTCCAACAACGACTTGGCCGGCACGCAACTGAAGGTGACCAACGCGGTGCGCGGCATAGAAGCCAATGCCAATATCCGGCTATTCAAAGGCGCCACAGTCCTGGTAGGAATGGATCATAAAAATTACAGCTGGGAAAACGACAGCGTGAATCTCACCGCCGGAGGTGGTGAAGCGCCCGCTTCCCGGAACTCTTTCGATGCCGATTTGCATACCACGGGTCTGTACATGGAGGCTCAGTATCGGCCCTGTGATTATTTCAAAGCCCTGGCCGGCGTGCGGCAGGAAAAGCATTCCACATTCGGTACCGAAAATCTTCCCCTTTTCGGTGCGGTCATCAACGCCGGGGACCGCACCGCCATTAAAATCAGTCACGGGAAGCACTTTTTGGCCCCTACCCCCAACGATCTATTCTGGCCCAACCAGGATTTCGGATTTTATTCCCTTGAGGGAAATCCCGACTTGAAACCCGAAACCGGCTGGCACTCGGACGCCACGGTGGAGCACCGATTCTGGAAAGACCGGATCTTTGCATTTTTGACGTACTTTGAGTGGGACGTCAACGACAAGATCCAATGGCAACCTGATGACAACTGGCATTACAGGCCCGTTAATCTGGATCGTTTCGAAGGAACCGGTTGGGAAGCCGGACTGAATATCGGTCCTTATCAGAACATGACCTTTGGACTGTCTTATACTTATACGGATGCAGAGGAAGAAAATGCATTCGTCACCCGACAGGCGACCTACACGCCTGAGCATCAATTCAAAGGGACCCTCACGCATAGGGCAAGCTTCGGACTGACCACCCAGCTGACGTTACGGTACATGGGAGATCGCCTCTATTACGGGTCCGACAAGACGCTTACCGAGCCCACGGGAACGCTGGATGCTTATTGGACCATGGATCTTCGGCTCACCCAACGTGTCTTCGAGCACTGGCTCGTTTCTTTATCCGCAAACAATCTTTTGGATGAGGAATATGACACTTACCTGAGTCCTTTTTATAATTTTTCAACCGGCGAAACGACCCTTGAAGGGTTTCCGGGGGCCGGACGCTCCATTTTTGTCAAACTCGGCTACGAGTTCTAATCTCCGCTGAGATGCATGCGAAAATGCCGGGTCTCACCTGCCCGGCATTTCCTGTTTCAGATGACCCGGAGGCCTGGCCGATGCCTTGAAGGAAACGGGAAAATCCGGTATGGGATCCATAATAAGACCTAAGGTTTTGTTTTAAGGCGACCGATGATTCACCTTCAAAAACGATGGGAATAAATTGCCATGATAGCCCTGTTTCAAAGCGGGGGGCCGGTCATGTACCCCCTTTTAGCCTGCTCTCTGATTATGCTGACGGTGGTAATTGAACGCCTGATCTATTGGATTCAACTGGATATCCGGCGGAATCAAGCCCTGGTGAATGAAGTCCTGGAACTTTGCCGGGTGGGAAACTGGGAAAGCGTCAAAGGAAAAGTGACAGGATCCAAAGATTATATCATCCGCATCCTGGTCAGCGGCATCCTGCACCGGGAATTCTCCATGAGTAAGGCCATGGAAGCCACAGCCGCCGATGAACTGAAGCAGATGCGGCGCTTCATGAGCATCCTAGACACCCTCATCACCGTCGCTCCTTTATTGGGCATCCTCGGGACGGTCACCGGTATCATTCATTCCTTTGATGTCCTGGGGACCTCCGGTATCGAGAATCCCCAGATGGTCACCGCCGGAATCGCCGAAGCCCTCATCACCACCGCCGCCGGTCTGGGAATCGCCATTTTCTCCATCTTCCCTTACAACTACTTCAACTCCCGGGTGGAAAGCGCCGCCATCGCTATCGAAAAATACGCCACCAGCCTCGAGATCGTCTATGAGAAGCTTCCTAAAAAGATGGATCCGACAGAGAGGCCCCTTAGATGAAACTGCCACAATATGTAAATAAGAAGCCCAGAATTGAGATGATACCGCTCATCGACATGATCTTTTTGGTCCTCGTTTTTTTCATCTACGGCATGCTCTCTATGGCGATACATCGGGGTGTTCCCGTAGTGCTCCCCATCTCCTCCACAACTCAGATGGATCGAAAGACGATCCTGACCGTCACGGTCAAATCCGATGGCTCCTTGTTCGTGGACAAGGAACCGGTTCTATATGAAGAACTGACTGAAAAATTGAGGGCAAAGGCTATGGAAAATCCGGATCCGGGAGTGCTCCTGTTTGCCGAAAACACGCTTCCTTACCAAAAACTCTTTTCAGTGCTGGATCGGATCCGGATGGCGGGCCTCCAGAAAATCTCCTTGCAGGCAGAGGCGGAAAAAAGGCCGTGAAACGCCTCGCTGCAGCTTTTTTTGTTTCCCTTGGCATCCATGGGCTTTTTCTTTTTTCAGATCTGAATCTGTCGGCAAGACAAAAAACGGATCTCCGGCTGCCCCGGCATCTCACGGTCACCCTATCTTACACCTCCCCACCGAAGTCATTATCCGAGTCCGCTGAGAACCCCCTTGCACAGCCCATCAATAAATCCGAGCCGCACAAAGTTCGGCAGCCGGTCCGGCCCATAATACCGGAACCGCTTCCTCAAAAAGCGGTCCAAGAGACCCTGCTTTCGGAGTCCACCCCGGAGCCTGAACGCTTGCAGACCGAGCCGGTGAAGCCGCTTTATGGCCATACAACGACCATACCGGGAAAAGCGGTCGAAGCCTCGCCGGTCATCTTGCATGAATCGTCGGTTCAGGAACTTGCGACAGCATTGCCCGCTAAACCGATAACTATTAAGGAAGCACGGCCGGCTTATCGGGAAAACCCTCCGCCCCCTTACCCGGGATCAGCAAGGAGAAGAGGAGTCGAGGGAAGCGTCCTCCTGGAGGTCCTCGTGGATTCAAATGGCAAAGTCGAGCAGGTCAAAATCTTTAAATCGAGCGGTCACGGGGTGCTGGACCGGGCGGCCCTTCAAGCCGTGGGCGCCTGGGTTTTCGAGCCGGGGATGATCGGAGATCGTCCGGTGGGCATGTGGGTTCGGGTTCCCATCCGCTTCGAACTGAAGTGACACCCAGCCCGTTTATCGGTTCGGGAAGCGAAAGGAATCCCGACTACAGGATCATCACATCCACTTTTCCGGAAAGCGCCTTCTGGAAGCGATCGGCATCCTTCCGCCCTCCCACGATAGTGCCATAGTGCAAGGTTTATAATTCAGTCATCTCCGAAAAATCCACAAAACAATGGAAACGATAATGCTGATAACGATCATCGTCGCAACGGGAATGTAGATCTTCAGATTCGGCCGGGTGATAACGATATCTCCTTGCAGACGTCCCAGCGGAATTTTTTCCAGGTATGGCCAAAGGATCCCGGCAAAAAGGATGAGCAGGCCGACGATGATCAGGTTTTTTTGCATTCCATAACCCCGCATGGATCTAAATTCTTGATGCAAAACCTTTCTTGAAAAGCGCATCTATTGTATATGAATTTCAACCTCCTTAGTCAAGATTTCGGTCATTATCCCGGAGGCTTTAATCGAGAAAACCGAAGAAAAATCATTTATGAGCGCATATCCGACCGGTGGCAGAAAAATTTTTTATGGCCTGTCTTCATTTGAGATGATGGCCATGTTCCGGCGAGGTCTTTTTTATTCGTATCTATCCATTTACCTGCGCCATTTCCTGGGTCTTTCGGTTACGGAAACGACCCTCTTTGCGACCCTTCCCATGATCGCCAATGTGTTATGCCAGACTCTCGTATGGGGACCTGTCTCGGATCGCTTTCAGGTCCGGCGCTCCCTGATTTTATGGGGAGAATTCCTGGCGGCTTTAGGCACAGCCCTGGTCTGGTATGCTCACCGGTTCCCCGAGTCGATGCGGGGATCCGGATACGCCGTCATATTCGGGTTGACCCTCGTGGAAATTTTCTGGTCCATGTCGAATGTGGGATGGAGCGCACTCATATCGGACATCTATCCCCAAAAGGAGCGGATTGCCGTCCAGGGAAGGCTGGCCAGCCTTGGCGGGTTAGGCCGGATGGTCGGGATCTGGATCGGAGGACTGCTCTACGACGGGCTGGGACTGCGGTACAATGGATGGGGATTTCATGAAGGATCGCTTTTCTTTATAGCTTCGGCGGTCATGCTACTTTCAATCCTTCCTTTGCGGTGGGTTCCCGAGGGAGGAATTAGCCGGGAATCTGCTGACCCGACACGGACCGAAGCGCAATTCGACCACTCAGAACTCTTCGTCTTCTTCTTTTTCATCTTGGCAATGGCATGCATCAACTTCGGGCGTAATTCCATCATGGTTATTCAGACTCAATACCTGGTGATGGATTCCACCTTCGGCGTCTCAAGCCGTGAGCTTTCCAATATCGTCAATATGCAATCGGCAGCCATCATCCTGACAGGGTTTTCAACCGGATGGATCGGGCGCCGAATCCAGAATCGAACCGCCCTGATCCTCGGAACGGTTCTAGCCATCGCCTCCCTGATACTCCTTTCGGCGACCTTGAACCTCAAGCTGATTTACCTGAGTAATTTCCTGAAAGGGGCCTCGGATGTCATCATCATGTCCTCATCGTATGCCCTGGCCGCAGCGCTGATCTCACCCCAAACCCGAGCCCGTTTCTTCGGCGTCTTCAACGCCACATTTTTCTTAAGCTGGGGACTGGCCGGGACCCTTATCGTCGGACCGGCGGCGGATCTGCTCATGACTCGGGGTATCCCCGAAGCACTTTCTTATCGCATCTCTTTTGCGCTGGCCGCCGGGATCACCGGCATCGGCCTGATGATAGTCGCTTGTGTCATCCGCCAAAAAAAAACATGCACGGTCAAGAGCTAAAGTCGTTCAAACGCCGACCCAGTTCCCTGCTGGGGGAAGAGATGCAGGGATAAAAAAATGATGCCTTCATGATTAACCCCTCCTAACCGGCAGTTTGTTAGTGAAGTGTTCTCCAAGGCTGCTAAAATTTCAACAAAATGCCCGAAAAATCCGGCTTGACAGCGTACGCTCCATCGTGGTAAAAAAAATTTATAAGCCTTAAGAACTGAATATCCCCATATCTTGGGGTATGTATAGCGGTTAAACACCATTCCATTATTCAGCAAGGCTCAGACCAAATAAGCGTTTTCTTATCAATTAATCTTCTATCGGACATGAACTTTCAATCAAATATAAATATTTCAAATAACGTGATCGATGGAAATTTCCCCATAGAGATGGTGATTCACCAATGCCTTCCTACTTATAATATCGTCAAAAAAATAGGCGAGGGAGTTTATGGCGCTGTATACCAGTTGCAGGATGAATTCAAATCACGGGCAGTAAAAATCGTTCCCCTCGCTGCCGAGCGATCAATCACGTTATCAACCGGACATGATCTGAATTCGAAAATCTCCCACGACTTTCAAGCCGTAAGAAAATACTACGAATCTATAAAGGGTGAAGGTGTCATAGAGGTTCTTGATTTTCATCTGGTCGGCAAACAGATCTCGGATCAGACCGTCCGGGCGTACCTGGTTATTCTTATGGCGTATTATCCCGATAACCTGCTCAACTACGTTGTGAATCGCTATCCTGTTCCACTGGTTACAATAAGACAACTCATCCGGGATCTGGCCCGCGTCATGGACCGACTTTACCATAATAATCCGGATGCCTTCGTGATTACGGATCTGAAACCATCCAATCTGCTCATTGATCATAACAACAAGCTTTACATTGGAGACCTGGGAGGAATCAAACGACTGGGAAGTATATCGACGACCGCTCATCTGCAATTAACTCCGAATTGGACAGCCCCTGAGCTGATTTTGCGAAGTGTAAAACCGGGTATCTCCTCAACCATTTTCTCATTCGGGCTTATTTTATATTTTGCTTTCGAAGGTAAACTCCCTTATGAAGATATGGACTTTGTCAAGCGTTTCCACGCCATCAGAGATAAAGGAATCCATTTTAACAGACATGATATTCCTGGAGAATTCAAGGCTCTGATCCGGCAATGCCTTGAATTCGAGCCCACCAGAAGGCCGACTCATTTTCAGGATATTTTGCAGCATCTCACCGATAACCGGCATGCATCCAATGGATTGACGGCCTATGAGAAAAAGGTTGCCGTTTCCGACATCAATCAAAAGGAAATCGACGCTTCTATCTTCAATACTCAAGGAAATCGGGTGCATATGGATACCCATGCCCTCGCTCGTGCTTTATCCCCCTCAGATCCCCATCATTGGTCGGAACCTTATACCGGCATGGATTTTATCTGGGTGCCGGATGGACGTTTCGAAATGGGATGTGGAAAGCGGAGCGAGCAGGGATTTGAAAATGAGCTTCCATTACACAAAGTGAGGATTTTCGGATTCTGGATGGGCAGATACCCAGTGACACAGGGACAATGGAAAAAAATCATGGGGACGAACCCCTCATGCTTTAAACTCGGAAATGACTACCCTGTGGAGCAGGTTTCCTGGTTGGAAGCCACGGCCTTTCTGAAACGGCTTTCACAAAAAAATAATCATCCCAATCTGTTTTCACTGCCTTCTGAGGCGCAATGGGAGTATGCGGCCGGCAGTTGCGGAAAACAGGAACCCTATGCCGGAGGGATTCATGTCGATGAATTGGCCTGGTATATCGACAATTCCAATGGATCCACGCAACCTGTGGGTAAAAAAAAGCCAAATCATCTGGGATTGTTTGACATGTGCGGGAATGTTTGGGAATGGTGCCGCGATTTCTATCAGGAAAACGCTTATTCCATGCATGCCTCTCTTGATCCTGAAATAATCGTGGGAGAGGGTTACCGCGTCCACCGGGGAGGATCCTGGCTCAGCACGTTGAATCGATGCAGAGTATCAGGTCGTGGCAAATACCTGGAATCGGGTCGTTCCAATCATATCGGATTTCGGGTGATTCGCATTAAATAGTATAACCGCCTCTGTTGTTCAATTTGGTTGCTAATCCACTGCAATGCGGGCATCTTCTTTTTTTATGCCATCCACGGAGTTACATCATGTAGATGGACTCTAACCCAAATTTGATGACTTCGTAAAAAGGCTGATTTTTCTCGCGCCGCTCACAAAACCTTTTTACGAAGTCATCAAAGAATGGTTTTAGATCCCTCTCTTTGCCAAATAATTCCGGATCCTGAAAATGGTATCCTTGTCGGCCGCAAAGGGGTTTTCAGGCAGACGAGGTTTTTCCATATCCAGCAGGCCGGCAAAGGGGGTTTCTTTTAGCTTGAGGTTAAACGCGGTGATCATGAGGGTTTCCAGGGACAGGACATCAGCGATGTTGTAAGCCAGAAGCGTCTCGAGGGCTTTGACATTTTGTCGCCTCAGGTACTCCTGCCAGAGGAGCACGGCAAAATAGCCGTCGACTCCTTCCAGGTCCCCGCGGTGAAGGCCCAGAGCCCTTTCACACCCTTTCAACCCCCCTTTCAATCCGAGGCTGTGCAGGATATACCGTAGGTCGATATGAGCACAGGGTATGTGTATGTGAAAATACCGCTCGATGAAGGGAATATCAAAGGATCTCCCATTGTAGGTGACCACCACCGAATACCGGAGGATATCTTCAGGAAACTGTTCGAGGTTTTCTCCGTTGATGTAATAATAAACACTCCTTCCGTCATATAGGGCGATGGTGGTAATCTCGTTTTCCCAGTTGCTCAAGCCTGTGGTTTCGATGTCCAGATAGGCGGTCTCATCCCTGAATTCCGGGAAGAAGCGCCACTGGAGACCGGCTGACATACGTTTGGAGAAAAACCTGGGATCCCTTCTTTGTAAAAAATTCCAGGATTCTTCGAGATATACATCAAGGCTCCCGGGATCTCCCCGGGCGATCACGTCATGCTTTCCGGATTCCCAGTCGCGCCAGGTAAATACACCCGCTCTCCAGAGCTTTTTTTCGGTTTTCAGCCCGATTCCCGGAATATGGACAAAGGTATGTGTCAGAATGGTCGGATCGCCCTTTTCACTGCGGAAATAATCTGGGCATGGATGCCGCCCGCAGTCGCCACCACACCCGTATTCGAGCCCAGGATTTCGCCTTTAGAAAAATCCAACGGTCGACCCAGCATGTCGCTGACTTCTCCGCCAGCCTCTTCGATGATCAGGGTCCCGGCGGCATGATCCCAGATCTTTTCCCGATAGTCTTTCTTCCTGGGAATCCTCAGGTAAATATCGGCCGTCCCTAAAGCTACGGCGCCGTATTTGGCTTGACTGTCCATGCGTAAAGACGGGACGGAGATTCCCAGATCCTGCAGGATCCGGGCGTGGATTTCATGGGCGCTGTGGGAAGGCTCCACCGATTCACATAACCGGGCCTGCTCAAGAGCGACAAAGCTTTTTCGGGTGATCGGTTCGGTATCGCCTCCGTCTATGTTCATGACTCGGGTGCCCTCTCGCCGGGTACCAAAAAGGATGCAACCCCCTTCTCCAGCTTCCAGCGGTGTCTTTTCCAGGCCGGGGCAGGCCAAAACGCCCAGCTTCACGTTTCCCTCCTCCATCAATGCCAGGGCAACGGCATACTGGCGCCCGGCAAGATATCCTTTCGTGCCGTCAATCGGATCCAGAGTCCAGAAGCGGTGAAGCGGATCAAATGGCCGTTTTCCATGATCGATGAGATCAGACAATTCATTATCCTTAAAGCCTTCCCATTCCTCCCCGACAATGGAAACGACATCATCGCATATCCTGTGATCTTTTCGGATAAGGCCGGCATCTTCTTCACCCACGATCGCATCCGCCGGAAAAGCCTTCAAAAGTTCGGCCGTGATGACGGCTTGACTGGCAAAGTCGGCAATCGTCACAGGGGACCGGTCCTCTTTTTCGAAGGAATAACCACGGACACCGACAAACCGATCTTGAACACGCCGGCAGACCCGCAAAGCTTTTTTAACTGCGGATAATGCGATTTCAAGCTCAAGGGGGTATTTTTCCATTTGGCTTCTATCCATACAAGTGTAGATACCCATTGACAAGGGGCAATCCAATATATGAATATATGATCAATTATTTAAATATTTCTATATGACTACTAATATAGAGAAAAAAATGGATAGTTTACTCTGTTCGGTACGTACCATCCATCGGGAACGCATCGAAAGGGCTATTTTGGATGCGGTCCCGGATAAGGAGTTAACCCGACTCACCTATGTTTACAAGGCCCTCGGGGATCCCACGCGTTTGAAGATTTCCCTGGCGCTGATAGGGGGAGAAATGTGCGTATGCGATTTGGCGGCCTACTTAGAGCTGAGCGAATCGGCTATCTCTCATCAGTTGCGTCGGCTCAAAGACCTGAACCTGGTAAAAAAGCGGAGGGAAGGCCAGATTTTTTATTATTCTCTGGATGACGAACACGTATTGGACTTTTTACGCATCGGACTCGATCATATCCGGGAATGAAAAAATTAAAGTCTGAAGCCCAAGGTAAATAATGCTTGAGCATGGGATTGCAAATATGAATTTTTTCCTTACCCCGTTCTTAGAGGCCTGGAAGCTCTTACAAGAAGTATCCATTTACGTCATTTTCGGCTTGATCGTCAGTGGGCTTTTGCGCGCATTTCTCAATCCCGACATCGTCGCCAACCACCTGGGAGGCGGAAGGATCCGATCGGTCTTCAAAGCCGCATTCCTTGGAATTCTCGTTCCCCTTTGATCGTGCGGGGTGTTACCCGCAGCCGTGTCGCTGCGCAAGCAAGGGGCGAGCAAAGGTGCTGTGAGCGCCTTTTTAATCTCAACTCCCGAATCCGGGATCGACTCCATCGCCGTGACTTACGCTCTCATGGATCCAATCATGACCATTGCCCGGCCTACAGCGGCTTTCATCACCGCTGCCGCGGCAGGGATTGCCGAAAACCTGGCAGACAGGCGGAAAAACCCTGAATCCCTGAGGCCCGACCTCCGCTGCCCGGTGGATAACTGCTGCGACGGTGTGAACTGCGATCCTGAGAAACATAAAAACCACCACACCGTTTTCGAGAAAGCTAAAGCCGGTTTCGGATTTGCTTTTAAAGGTCTTTGGCAAGGTATGGCCGGATGGTTCTTTTTGGGATTGTTCCTGGCTGGACTGATCACCGGTTTTATCCCCGCAGACCTGATGAGTCGCTATTTAGGAGGCGGACTTCCATCGATGCTCGTTATGCTGGGAGTGGGGATCCCCCTCTATATCTGTGCCACCGCCTCCACGCCCATTGCCGCTGCTTTTATCCTGAAAGGAGTCAGCCCCGGTGCCGCATTGGTCTTTTTGCTCGCAGGACCGGCCACCAACATCACCTCCATAACGGTCCTTTTGGCTACTTTCGGCAAACGATCCACAGCCATTTACGTTGGCGCCATTGCGATCTCTTCAGTGATCTGTGGGCTGATTCTGGACTGGATCTATGGGTATTTCGCCTGGTCCGCAAAAGCTTTGCTGCAATCCCCGAAAGAGATTGTCCCTGAGTTTTTAGAAATCCTGGGCGCTCTGTTTCTGGGGGCGCTTTCCATTAAACCTTTGATCCGAAAGTTTCTCTCCGTAACACGAATGCATGCCGGAAAGAGGCCTGCTTCGGAAACAAACGCTCCCGATGGTCAGGCGTCTTTGGAATCCCCTCTTACTTTAGGAAAGTGCAGTTGTGGCAAACCCACCTGAGCCGGTGAGTCATGACCGGGCCGGTCTTGAAAGACAAAATGCTGATCACAGATATCCCTTGGAATCCCGCAGGATGTGCATCCGCAGCCGCATCCGTTCGCGCCCTTCGTTTGGAACATGCGATAAAACTTTCTTCCAACAAAAAATGCCGCCAGGCCGACAATGATGGCTACGATCACCCATTCCATCGAATCCCCCTTTCAATATCCCAGCAATGAGCCGATCTGGAAAAGCGCCACCGCGAGAATGAAAGCCAAGGCAGTGTTAAAAAACATGGAGAAGGCCCCCCACTTCCAAGATCCGGCCTCCCGCGCGATGCATATGACGGTGATGAAACACGGCGCGTAAAACATTATAAAAATCACGAGACTCAGAGCCGTCAACGGACGCCACCCCGCGGATTTAGAAAGCTTTTCAGACAAAGGGCCGCTTTTTTCCGCATCGATCTTTTCCCCCAAGGAATATGCGGTTCCCAGAGTCGATACCACAACTTCCTTTGCGGCAAAGCCGCCGATCAACGCAATGTTGATACGCCAATCAAATCCGGCCAGGCGGCTGATCCTTTCCAGGGCGGTGCCGATGCGCCCCGCCGCCGAATAGCGCAACGCGACTTCGGCATTTGCATTCTCTTCCATTGCCTGGGAGCTTTCCGTCTGAACCGCACCGGAAAGCGCTGCCGGCTTCAATTCGTTCCGGATGGCATTTTTTTCAGACACCGGGGGCCTGGGAAAACTCATCATGGCCCACAGAAGGATGGAAATTGCTAAAATTACCGTTCCAGCCTTCTTGATGTATTGCCACGTGCGCTCCCAAGAATGGATCAACAAGCCTTTGAATATGGGAAGCCGATAGGGAGGCAACTCCATCACAAACGGTGTCGGCTCTCCCCGTATAACGGTGACGCGCAACAATTTAGCCACGAGAAGCGCCCCGATCCATGAAACCAAAGTGAGGGAGAACATGAAAACGGCTTCGTTTTCCTTGAAAAAGGCCGCAATTAAAAGGGCAAAGATCGGGAGTTTGGCACCGCAATTCATAAAGGGTGCCGTCAACAGTGTCGCCAGCCGCTCTTTTGGAGATCGCAGGGTGCGCGTGGCCATTACCCCCGGAACGGCACATCCGCCGGCAATCCCTCCGGAGATGATATAGGCCATGACTGAACTCCCGTGAAGTCCGAACAGGCTGAAAACGCGATCCAGCATGAACGCCATTCTGGCCAGATATCCGGAATCCTCTAAAATGGCGATCCCGAAAAACATCATCAGGATCAGGGGAACAAAAGTCAGGACACCGCCGACTCCATCGATGACGCCTGAAACGATTAGGGACTTGAGCATCCCATCGGGAAGCGATGCGGAGGCCGCGTTCCTAATCCATTCGAAGAGATATTCCACCCAGATGACCGGCCTTTTGCTGTAGTTGAACGTCAAATGGTAAAGCCCGAAAATAATCATGAACATGATGAGGGGCCCTAAGACCCGGTGAGTGAGCACCCTATCGATTTTATCGGAGTGGTAGAGGCGGTGCTGATCCGGACGTTGGGTGAGGACGCCCTGTTTGATGATGGAATAAATGTATCCGTACCGCTGGTCGGCAATGATGGCCTCAGGATAGCTGCCTGTGGTGGCCATCAGGTGATCGGAGACTTTTTGTACCACCTGCTGAATGCGTTTCGAAACTTCCGGGTTCTCTCCCTTTCCTTTGATAAGGATCTGTTCGTCATTTTCGAGGTATTTCAAGGCGATCCAGCGCGCCGGGTAAATCTGGATCAGGAATTGGTGTTGAAGTATCTCTTTTTCCATCTCCACGATGGCGCGATCCAGGTCATCGCCGTAGGAGATCCTCAGGGGAGGCGCTCCCTCGGCCGATGACGACTTTTCCGCAGTTTCCATCAATTCCCTTTTTCCCCGGCCTATACGCGCCACGGTCGGAACCACAGGGACTCTCAGGAGTCGGCTGAGTTTTTGAGCGTCGATCTCGATGCCTCGGCCTTTTGCCACATCCATCATGTTCAAAGCAATACAGAGGGGAATTCCCAACTCGAGAAATTGTATTGTCAGGTAAAGATTCCTTTCCAGGTTGGAAGCATCCACGATGTCGATAACGAGATCGGGTTTCTCGTTGACCAAAAAATCGCGGGTAACCACCTCTTCCAGAGAGTACGCGGTCAATGAGTATGTTCCGGGAAGATCAACGATCCGAATCCGAGTTCCATCGGTCGTATATATCCCCTCTTTTTTTTCGACGGTCACCCCTGGATAATTCCCCACATGCTGTCGGGCGCCGGTGAGGGCATTGAAAAGGGTGGTCTTTCCGGAATTGGGGTTTCCGGCCAGCGCAATAATGGATTCCTTTTTCATTCCACCTCGACCTCGATGAAGTCGGCCTCTTTGTTTCTGAGCGCCACGGTGAAATTTAAAACCCTCAATGCGACCGGATCATACAGAGGAGCCCTCCCCTGGACCTTGATGGGCATACCGGGGACCAAGCCCATATCCCGGATCCTCCGGCCGAGTTCTCCGTTAGCTTTAATGGCTGCAATCGTGCCGCTTTGGTTATCTTTCATTTGCCGCATCAGGATGCGCCGCATGGTTTCACCTCCGGAGGACGCGAAAACTTGTCCTTATTTTTAGGAGTCGATATTAAAAAGATATGTTTTCAGTACACTTAACTTTATTATTAAGTCAATATATTTTTAATATCTCATAAAATATTTTTGTTGACTTTAAATTATTATACATTATGTTAATCATGATTCAAAAGGAGGCAATATGAAACTCAAGGAGATACCGCTTTCGGAAAGTCTCGAGGACTACTTGGAAATCATTTTGGACTTGGAAAAAACCAATAAGGTCGCCCGGGTCAAGGATATCTCCGAACGGATGGGGGTACAGCCGGCGGCCGTCACGGGAGCGCTCAAAAGCCTCGGGGAGAAAGGGCTCATTCACTACGCGCCTTACCGGTTCATCACCCTCACCGAAAAAGGGACCCGGATCGCCCGTGAAATCACCCGTCGCCACGACATACTGAAAGACTTTCTCTTAAGGGTCCTCCAGGTCGATGCACAGCGGGCAGAGGCCGCGGCCTGTCGTATGGAACATGCCATAGATGCCCAGACCATAGATAAATTATTGAAATTCATTAAATTCATCGATAATTGCCCCCGCACGGGAAGCGATTGGGTACAGGCATTTCTGAATTATTGCGCAACGGATACAAAAAATCCTGCCGATTGCCTATCCTGCTTGGAGACCTGCCGTCATCAATATGACATACGGGACCCGACCGGTTAAAAAAACAGGATCGCTCTAAAGCATCAAGATCTATCTTTCGGACCACCAATGATCGTTTTTTTTCAGCGGATCGTAAATCCTCCATTTTCCGTTGATGAAGATCCCGGGGCTGAGTTTGACCTCATCCCGTCCGCACCGCATGAGACGATCCGATGCCATTATCCATCCGGCGAGAAAACCATGCTTTTCAAGCGCCGCCTTGGCATAAGCGGAACACGACGGATACATGGGGCATTCTCCGCCCCGCACTGCGTCCATATGATCGAGAGGGCCCTCGTAAAGGCGAACCAAAACGGACAAAGGATCCTTTCCCACATCGATATCTGACCATGTTCCTGCGGCACATCCGGAAAAAAACAGACAAATCGCACAGAATATGACCCGCAACATGCCTAAGGGTTGGACACCGGTTCTCATCGGGCTGTCTTTTTTCGACCCTTTAAAAGGCTTTTGAGCCCCATGGAAATAAAAAAACCGACCGCAGCCGTCAGAATGATGGCGGCACCGGAAGTCAGGTTGAAGGAAAACGAGAGATACAGGCCTGCCGTCATGAAAAGAACGCTTAAACACACCGACAGAAGCATCATGGAGCGAAGCGATGCGGTGTAGCCTTCCGCGATGTAAGGGGGTATCGTCATTAGAGCCATGACGAGAATAAGTCCCACCACCCGAATGATCAAAACCACGCTTAGGGCGACCATGCAAACCAAAAGAAAATACAGCCCTTTGACCGGAACACCTCGAAGTCTTGCGAACTCCTCGTCGAACGCCATGGATGACAGGTCATGATAAAAATAGCCAACCACCAGAATCACGAAAAGCCCCGCCCCGCTCAGGATATATATGTCTTCCCGGGTTACGGTCAAAATGCTTCCGAAAAGGTAACTCATCAGGTCCACATGATATCCGGGCGTCAGGTCGATCAGGATGATACCCAGAGCCATCCCCACCGCCCAGACAACACCGATGACGGTATCGGAGCGATGTTTGGCTTTCAATGTGATGGCCGCCATGACCCAAGCAGACATCAGCGCAAACCCCAAGGTCCCCGCAAGGAAGGGAATTCCCAAAAAAACGGATAATCCGATTCCTCCATACGCGGCGTGAGCGATCCCGCCGGAAAGAAACACCAGCCGGTTGATTACGACAAGGGTGCCGATGAGACCGCACAGGAGGCTGGCCAGTAAACCAACGGCAACGGCGTGCCTGAAAAAATCGAGTTGAAGAGCGTCCAGCATCTTTTCTTCTTCTATTTCTCGTGGGGTCTCAAGACCCGATGGGGCTGTCCGTGAGCGATCAAGTCCACCGGGCACTGGAAGGCTTCCATCATTTCCTCAGTAATTTCGGCTTCATCGTGGTAATGCAAGCGCTCATTGACGCAGGCCACCGCGTGACTGTAGCTGGATACCACCATGAGGTCATGACTGACCAGAATGATGGTCATGTGCTTATTGAGCGCCTTCAGCAGGTCGTACAATTCACCCTGTCCTTTTGCATCGATATTGGCCGCGGGCTCGTCCAGGAAAAGCATCTCGGGTTCTGCCGCCAACGCCCGGGAGATCAGGAGGCGCTGCCGCTGTCCACCGGAAAGCGCGCCAACCCATCGGTTGCGCAAGCTCCATATCCCCATCTGTTCCATGGCCCTTCGGGCCGCATTCTTATCCCGGCTCTGATATCTGCGCCACGCGGATCCCGGCATCCGGCGTCCCATAAGTACAACCTCAAGAGCCGTCACGGGAACGCCTTTATTGGTGTGAAGACTCTGAGGTACATATCCGATGCGGTGAGCGACCTCATGAGGAGATCGATCGAATATTAGAATACTCCCCCGATCCGGCTTCAGAAGACCCAACATCAGCTTCAACAAGGTGGTTTTTCCACCCCCGTTGGGGCCGATAAGAGCCAAAAATTCTTTCTCCTTAATCACCAGATTGATTTCTTTAAGGACCGGGTCCCCGTTGTAGGAAAACCACAGATCCCGGATCCGTATGACTTCCCGAATCATGACCGGCTACCTCAAGGCATCCCTGAATTTCTCAGCCACAAGAAGCAGGTTTTCCGACCACTCCTCTGCAAGCGGATCGGCATAGATGACCTGAGCGTTGATGGCTCCCGCAATCACTTCCGCGCTTTTGGCGGAAAACTGTTTCTGTGTAAAAATAGCCTTGATATTATTATTTTTCGCCCAGCGGATCAAATGCCGAAGATCTGCAGGTTTCGGCTCTTTTCCTTCCATCTCCACCGGAACCTGCTTGAGATTGTAAGTTTCTGCAAAGTACCCCCATGCCGGGTGAAATACCATGAACGCTGTCCTCTGACCGACTCCGGAAAAAACGGCCTTCAACCGGGCATCCACTGCATCAATTTCCATTTCCAGTTTTTGATAATTGGCCTCATACAATCCCTGGAAAGACGGGTCGACATCCACCAATGCATTGAGTATGTTTCGGGCATGGATTTTAGCCAAGGGAGGGGAAAGCCATGTGTGCGGATCTTTTTCGCCTTCATGTAAATGCCCGGTCCGGCTCTCCCGAAAACGCCGAGCATGATCCGCAGGTTGGCTCCCCGAAATGGATTCGGCCTCATGGTATTGATGCACATCCATGTTTTTTTTCTCGATACCGGCGTCGGTGTGGACGATGACCATGCGGGGATTGGCCGATGCGATCCGGGCCAGCCAGGTCGTTTCAAAAGGAACACCGGCGGCGAAATAAACCTTCGCCTTGATCAATTCGACCATTTGGCTCGGCTTGGGCTCGAAGATATGCGGATTTGCCCCCGGCAGCACCATGGTCGAAACATGGATCCTCGGACCCCCGATCTTTATCACAAAGTAGCGCTGGGGCAAAATACTCACAAAGACCGGAATCTTGCTCTCTTCATCAGATCCCCGGCACACTCCTTGGACCAAAAGCGGCATAAATATAGAGCCAATAATAATCCGGGCGGCCATTCGGTACAATATCTTGCTTCTTCGATTCATGTGCACAGGTAAGAGCTCCTTGGAAGTCATCTTGAACTCATCAGACTTGTAACTCGGATTCAGAAAAGGCGATCCGGACCGTTTTGAGTGCATGAAGAACGCCGTGGCACCGGCAGGCAGTACTCAAAAGAAAGGTCCCTTCGATGTTTTCAATGCGGTTTTTCATTTCATACAGGGCACGCGGAGGATAACCCCCGACACCTGGAAAAAGCAAACGACTCCTGATGACAACGGAAGGCCAACCGGGTCGGCTGAGGTTTTCGAGAAGTGTGTACAGGTTCTCCTTCCTGGGATGGCCGGTTACCGTACACGTATCTGCCGGTTCCGGGCAATCCTCGGGACAGAGAAAATCAGCAAAGCTTAAAAAAAGCTCGCCTGCTTTTCCACGGAACGGATTCGGAAACGCTGAAACAAAGGGCTCCGGCACGGGAATCGTCTCCAGCCGAACACCGGAGGCATTTTCCAAGATCCATCGATAGGCCACATGGACCGGGGCAGCAGGAATGATCCATTCGGGCCACGGCCCGGCTTTAAGATGCCGGGTCATAAATTCAATACCGTCACCGATGACGATTTCTATCCGTCCATCCCACGGAACCAACTTTTCAGGATTCGGATCCGCCACTGTGATGGAGACATCCGGTGCTGACCGCAGTAACTGGGTCACGGCCTTGGATCCGAATTTTCCGCAACCGATGACCCATACATTCACAACATGCTTCCCTTTTGAGCCGGGATCTTCAAAATCGGCTTCATGAAATCCTCATATTTCGGGAATACTACCCTCGCTGTTTCATTCATGTAACGACAGGGCGCACAAGGGTTGATCTTGCAGATAACCCTGATCAGGATTCTCTCGTCCGGATTGGACTCGATTTTTCTTCAGGGTTCCGTTTGCCAAACCCGGCGGTCTTTTCTTCATAAACAGACAGAAAGAAGAGTGTGGCCAAGGGCTGGGTAAATAACGACCCGATGAAGATGGATCCGCCGACCGCTGTTATGGCGATGAAAATGAGGACGGCTACCGCATGGTCCTGTTTGTTTCCGGACATGGCCATGGCATAGCTTTCCTTGATCGCATCCATTAGACCCAGCCCCCGGTCCGTCATGAGTGGGATCATGTAGAAACAGCAGAAGAGAACGGCCAAGGCCACCAAAATACCCGGGAGAACCATCAGGAAGAACCCGATGAGTACCGCAATGAAGGTTACGATTCCAAAAAACAGCAAGGGCAAAAACAGGCGCATCTGGGAAAAAATATCCTGGACCCGGGGTTCCCTTCCTGTCCGCATCAAAAGCAGCAGAGACTGGGTATATCCGGCTAACGCCACAGGAGCCAGAATCCCCAATGTGACAATGGATACGGCAAGCATTACGAGGGTTAGAATGACGAGAGGAACAATAAATTTCAGGGTCATGTTCCACGCCGTTTCGAGGTGTTTTTTAATATCCATGGATCATCTCCACATTTTAGGAAAAACCGTTTTTGATGTTCCTGCTAAGGTATTCTTTTATTCTATTCCCTAACGGCTTGTCAAACGCTATCGACCCTTATCGCAAGTCGGTGTTCTGCTGCGGAAACGCCCGAAAAGGCGCCAAGCTTCGGGTTGACAGAAATATATGGGTTGGATATGTCTTCGACGCGATGGGCCTGCGACAAGTCCCTTTTTGCTGTTCAACATCCGGCATTTTGTTTTAAGAGGAATGAAAATGACGCTTCAAGACCCCGAATACTTCATTAAGGGTGTTTTAGCCAAAAATCGCAGAATCCTTTCCAGGACAATCACCTTGGTTGAAAGCCGACTGGCATCCCATCAGGCCCTTGCACAGCAAATCATTGACGCACTTCTTCCTCACACCGGCAACGCCGTTCGCCTAGGAATCACGGGGGTTCCCGGCGTTGGGAAGAGCACTTTCATTGAGAGTTTCGGGATGCGTCTCGTGGAAAAAGGACACCGGTTGGCAGTCCTGGCCGTCGATCCGAGCAGTCGGCGGAGCGGCGGAAGCGTGATGGCGGATAAAACCCGTATGGAAAAATTGTCCACCCACTCCTTTGCCTTTATCCGGCCCTCTCCGTCCGGAGGGACCCTGGGAGGCGTTGCACGCAAAACCCGTGAAACGATGCTGATCTGCGAGGCTGCAGGGTTTGACGTGATTCTCGTCGAAACGGTGGGGGTCGGACAGAGTGAAACAACGGTGGCTTCCATGGTCGATTTTTTTCTGGTGCTGATGCTGGCCGGTGCCGGAGATGAAATTCAAGGTATCAAGAAAGGGGTCCTCGAAATGGCTGATGCGCTGGCCATCAACAAGGCCGATGAAGACAACATCGAACGGGCCAGACTTGCCCAAAAGGAGTATGAAAGTGCGTTAGGCCTCCTGGCACCCGCTTTCCCCTCCTGGCGACCCCCTGTCTTGACATGCAGCGCCCTGGAGCAGACCGGACTCGATGCGATATGGAAGGTCGTTCTGGATCACCGAAACAAGTTGATGGCAACGGGGGAACTCGATGTAAAGCGCAGGCGCCAATCTTTGGACTGGATGTGGTCATTGGTAGAGGAAGAGATGAAAGATCGGCTTTACAATAATGCAAAAATCAAAGCCATTCTACCGGTCCTTATCCGAAAAGTCGAACGCGGGCAACTTCCTCCGACAACCGCCGCATCCAGGATTCTCGCATGCCTGGATGCGTAATGATCTGGCTCGGCCTGATCATTAACCATTAGAAGGGGGCCCTAAGTCTTAGACCCCCCAGCCTTTAGTTCGCTGATGGCATTTTGGGCATCGATTTTCAACGCGCTATTCGGATACAACTCGTTGAATCTATGGAATAGTTTGAGCGCCTGATCCCTTTCTCCCTCCAATGCTTTCCTCACCGCGACTTTGAAGGTTTCCAGCTCTTCTTCGGTCACCGAAACCACGGCATCTTCTCCCTTCCAATAAAGGGCTTGCCCTTCCTCTTGGCTTTTACCGCGGATGCCGGCAATAGAAGTTTCAGCTTCGACCTTCTTTTTCGGGATGATCTGGTTCACCTTGGTGAGCATCTTGTCCCAAAATCCCCCCTGAGCCTCGGGTGCATCCCCCGCATACAGCGAAACGCTCGTCACAAATACGATGGCGATTATGAAAGCAATCTTTTTCATCGCTGTCTCCCCCATTCCTTATAGGTTTAAAAACCGCTTAAAAGCTCGAGAGCCATCATACGATACCTAACGGTTATACTGCGGTCGAGCTCAAAAGCCTTCCGGAAAGCCTTTTTGGCGTTGATAAGGTCTTTCATCTCCTGATAGCACCGGGCCTGATTCACCCAGATCAAGGGGTCCTTCGGTTCCAAGACGCCTGCCTTTTCATACAGCCGCACCGCCTCTTCGTATCGGCCCTCCATGAAAAAAGCGTTGGCCTTGTTGTTGAGGGCCGCGGCATTTCTCGGGTCCTTTGCCAGCACTTCGTCCAAGGCCCGGACCGCCTCTTTGGTGGAACCTCCTTTTCCGTAGATGATCCCGATTTGCATCAAAGCATAAGCATCGTTGGGCTTTATGGCAAGAATATCATAGTATTTTTGAGATTTCAATTTCAATTCAATGTTTTTAAGGGCAACAAGCTCTCCTCCGAATCGCCCTTCAATGATCTGTTGGGAAACAGCCCGTGCCCGCCAGCCGGTTTCGGGAAGGCTCGCGGGCTTGAATCGACGCCAGGAAGATTGAATGTTGATGGTATCCAAATTCAATTTTTCCCATTGGTAATAGGAAGCGCTCCCTTTTTCCCAAGCCTTCGTAAAGGAGGATCCTACGACGGTGGTCTCCACCGGAACCCAGAGACGCCCCTGGTGGATGACAAAGAGACCGTTCATGGTATCAGCGCTTTTTCCGGACTCGATATCGGTGGAAAACATCATCAACATATGTCCCGGAATCTCCACGGCCTGGGTACTGATTCCCATGCTTTCTAAGCATGTGGCATAAAGGGCTACGAGATCGTCGCAGTCCCCGGATTTCCGATTCAGCGTTTCTCTGGGAAACTGAAGATAATCGACAATATCGGTCTTTTCCGAGGTGATCTGATAGGGATTGTTCGGGTCCGGGAGATAGGTGATCCCGAAGGCCCCGAGGGCATGGAAAACGATGGCAGCCCTTTGGATGACACTTTCCGTCTTTCCAACTGAAGCGATAGAAGCACGCACGAAATCGATGACCACCGGGTCTTTCGGCGTCACGAAAACCGCAAAACGCTCGGGTATGTTCCACATCATCCGATGCTTCTCATAAATGTTGGCTGTATAAGTGCGGGTGAACTCTCGGGGCAGGTTGTTGTAAAAGTAAGACGCCCGGATCTCAGTCTGAGTGGGGGTGTCTTCCGTGACATTAAGGATTTTGTTATTAAAAACTGCCTTGAGTAAAATATCGCGGGTTTTCCCCGGCTCAAGGTCCCGGATCTCGGTTTGAGACGGAAAATCCATGAATTCCTTGATGGTGAAGGATATCTTGAGGTTCGAGATGAAATCCCCGGAATTATTCTGGATTCGGATGCGACCGACCCCTTCGTCCTCGTAGATCTTATAAGCGTTGGAGAAGATATTCTGCATCTCGACCACCATGATCTCGATGGGATCCTGGGTGGCTACCCGGGTTTTGGTGGTTACCGTGCCCGGCTGCCCTTCCTGACCGTCGGCGCTTATCGCCGTAATGAGATAGGTGTATGCCGTATCCGGAGATAAAGATTCGTCTTTGTAGGCAGTTTCTTTGGTCCTGCCGACTTCGAATTTCTGATTTCCGGCCTGCCTGTAAATCACATACTCGGCGACAAAGGTCCGGTCATCGGATTCCCAGGAAATTTCTACAGACCATTCCATGCTCAGGGCCTTGAGGTTTTTTGGTGCCTGTGGGGTGTAAACTGCAGGTTCGGCAACCATCGGCTGGGTAGGAAGGCTTTCGTTTCCTTTTGCCGCCTGTGCGGACACCCGATAAAAATATTTCCTTCCTCCTGCGACATCCTGGTCGAAGAATCGATTTTCTCTTGTGGATCCGATATAATTAAAAGGCTCCTCCATCGAAACCGAACGATAGATCTTATAGTCCAATGGATATGACTCCGGATTCTTTTTCCATTCGATGTTCACGCTTCGGATGCCCGGGATGATGTTGACTTCCGAAGGCATCCCGGGGTTGAGAGCCTGCTGGAGCACTTGGATCCTGGAGTTTCCGGAATCAGCCACAAAAAGGGTGAGATCTTCCTTGACCGCAATTCCGACAGGGTCGATGAAGTCTCCTTTTCCACTCCCCTTGATGCCGATCTCTCGCAGAAATGCGCCTTGTGTGCTGAAAACCTGGATACGGTCTTTACCGGGATCCGCTACATAGATTTCGCCATGGATCACGCACAGATCGACGGGGGACTCTGATTTGCCCTGGATGGAGAATGAGCCCACGGGTTCACCGGTCGGACTATAGATATGAATGCGCCTGGCTTGATCGTCAAGAACGTAGAGATTGTCGGCCTCATCAAAAGAAAGGGCTACCGGACTCTCCAGCATACTCCCCGACTTGTCGTTCCGAATCACGGTGGATAGCCTGGTTCCATCAGGTTTGAAAGCCTGCATCCAAATCCAGCGATTGCCGGAATCGGCCACGGAAACCACCCCTTTACTACTCACGGCAATGTCCTTGATTTTTGAAAGCCAGTTCAAAGCCTTGTCATTGAGCTGAAAAGGCCTTGCCAGTACCGCGCCTGTCGCATCAATTTTCACGGCCTGCTTGCCGGCACCGTCCAGCACCCACGGGAATCCAGCCGGATCCACGGCCACGGCCACCGGTTCCATTTTTTCATTGATGGATATCCGTTCGATCCGTCCATCTCGAATCCGGTATACCTGTGACCCGTCCACGGCGTACAGGGTCTCTTGACCATCCCATGCAATCCTGGCGGCTTTTAAGGGCAAATCCATCACCCATCGGATGGAAGCAGGCGGCGGCGACTTTGTCCATACCTGAAAGGGGGGTTCCGGGTCAGGAAGAAACTCATGAATCAACCCCCTCTTTCCGTCAGCGACAAAAAGGTGCCCCTCCTCATCAACGGCAAGGTCGTCGATGGCGCCGAACTGCTCCGGACCGGTGCCTCGGCTCCCGAAGGCATAGAGGAACTTCATGTCATGGCTGTATTTTTGGATGCTGAGTTTCTCCCGGTCTGCCAGATAGATGCCGTCTTTTGCGGCAACGATGATGTGCGGAGACTTGACCTGTGTAAGTTTATCGATGAACTCCCCAGAAGCATCGCAGATCTTGACAGAGTCGTCCCCGGCATCCACAATATAAATCAATCCCCGGGGGTCCACAGCGACATCGATGGGATTCATCAGGGATACCGTTTTGGGTTTTTCATCTTCCGGGGTTTTTTTTCGTAAGATGAGCTTGATTTTTTCGAGTTCTTCTTTGTTCGGATCTTTGGGTGCAGGCTTTTCCAGTAAGGCCTTTTTGGCTTTTTCGTCTTTAACCGTCAGGATGGGGCCCACGGATGTAATATATTCGCCGTTGACACCCAATATCTGGATGCGCCGGTTACCGGAATCTGCCACATAGACCCGGTCTTCTATGAATGTAATTCCGTGGGGGACATTGAAGGCTTTTGGACCGCTTCCCCGGCTGCCGAAACTGTCGATTCGCGATCCCTTTGGGTCCAAGAGAACCACCTCGTGGCTTCCGGCATCGGTTACATAGATCTTTCCGTCACCGGTGGTTGCTCCTAAAGGTCTTTTGGTGACAGGCATCGCCTGTCCGGCAATAGCAGTGAGCGGAGTCCCTTTGTCCTTTTTCCGGCTGAAAAATTCCATTCCGCCGTCCTGCTTTACGGCAATCAGTCGGTTTTCCGCATCGACCGTCAGACGCGCGACCCGGGGCGCCGGGATGTCGCCTATGAACCGGATCCGGGCATCCAGGGAGTTCAGTGCCGGAGGGGAAGAAGGAAGCGTTGAAAGGGGTGTGGTACATGCGGCCAGAAAAAAGAGCGTGACTGTGGGTATCCAAATGCGCTCAATAAATTCAGCTTTTTTCATCTTGGCGATCTCTTTCCAGTGGGTGGATAGTTCAAGAGCGAATGGCACAACGCGCTTCCGGAAAGCGGAATCCGGATGACCGATTCAGAATCGGTTCCATCATTTTTTATCATAAATACTTTAAAAAATAGCGGCATGAGAGTCAAGGGGTTTCGACTTTTCGTTGTGTTGTCGATAAGACTTTGGTAGATAGCGCCCTATGTGCCTTTTGGGCTCTGACCGGTTCCGGCTCCTAATCGTTTTGGGTGACGCCGACTTAACGACCTAATTTGAATCGGAATCCTTTATGATACAGTTGCTAAAATCCCTTTCACTGCATCGCATTTCCGTCACCGTTTTGATCCTCGTCTTGACGATCGTGGCTTTTATTATTGGAATCCCCTTCCTGGAATTGATGGAGCTGAAAACCGTCGATCTTCGTTTTGTTTCCCGAGGTCCGATTCCTTCCTCAGGAAATGCCATAATGGCGCTGATCGATGAAAAGAGTCTGGAAGCTGAAGGCCGGTGGCCCTGGCCCCGGTTCAAAATGGCTCGGCTCGTCGATGCTCTGTCGGAAAGCGGGGCGAAGGTCATCGGGTTTGATATCGGGTTCCTGGATCCGGATGAGAACTCATCATTGAAAGTCATCGATGTTATCAAAAATAAAGCCGTTTCCTTGGACATCCATGAAAAAAGATTTGTGGATTTCATTGACATTTATCGGAAAAATGCAGATAACGACCGCCTCCTTGCGGAAGCGATCCAACGCTCCCGGGCCGCCGTGGTGCTGGGCCATTTTTTCCACATGCGCCGGACGGATCTCAACTATGACATTACCCCCCTGGAGATCGAGCGCCGCCTGGAAGGGATCGCCAATTCCCGCTATCCAAAAATGCGCTTTGTCAACGGTGCCACCGAACCGCCTCCCATGATCACAGCGTTCGCCCCGCAAGGAAACCTTGACCTCCTTTCCAGGGCAGCCCATTCTTCCGGTTTTTTCAACAAAACCCAGGATATGGATGGCGTCGTCCGTTGGGCGCCCCTGTTGGTGCGCTGCGGCGCTGATATGTATGCCTCCCTGGCTGTCAAGGCAGTATGGCATTTCCTGAATCGTCCGCCCTTGGAGGTGATGCTCAGCTCTTATGGTGTCCGGGGCGTCCAACTGGGAAAGATCTTCATTCCCACGGACGAGTTCGGTAGGATGGCGGTCAACCACCTCGGCCCCCAGGCGATGGTTCCCCAATACTCCATCACGGATATTCTCAAGGGACAGGTCCCACCGGAGACCTTCAAGGACAAGATCGTGTTCGTGGGGGGGGCCGCCATGGGCATCGCCGACTACATTATTACCCCTTTCAGCGCCTCCACGCCCGGCCTGGCGTTACATGCCGTTGTATCCGACAACATTCTGACGGAACACTTCCTGGCCCAGCCCCCCTGGATCCGGGTCTTTGATATTTTGGCTGTCGTAATCCTATGCCTCCTTATCAGCTTCGGTCTATCCCGCCTGAATCCTTTGAAAGGGTTGTTCTTCGCCCTTTTCCTTTTTGGGGGGTATATCCTTTTCGTCCAACAGCTTTTCGTCCGGTCCGGTACCCTCCTCAACATGGTTTACCCGCTCTTAGGGCTGCTGCTGACTTACATCGGGATTACGGTCTTGAGCTATTTCACTGAAGAACGGAAACGGCGCCAAGTTAAAAAAGTCTTCACCCAGTACGTCGCCTCCGATGTCATCGAGGAAATGCTCGAGAATCCCGAGCAGCTCAAACTGGGGGGCGAGGTCAAAACGCTCACGGTTCTCTTTTCCGACTTAAGGGGTTTCACCACCTATTCAGAAATCTATTCCCCTGAAGAGCTGGTGAGCATTCTGAGCAGCTATTTCACCAAGATGACCGAGGAAATTTTCGACTCTCATGGCACGCTCCTGATGTATATCGGTGATGCCCTCATGGCGGTCTTCGGGGCGCCTGTTGAAAGCCCTGTCCATGCCGAACAGGCGTGCCTTTCGGCCTTGGCCATGCGTAAAAGGCTTCTTTCCCTTCAACTCGAGTGGTCTGCCATGAACCGTCCCATGCTGACCGCCCGGATCGGTATCAATTCCGGGCCCATGCTGGTGGGAAACCTGGGATCCGACCAGCGCTTCACCTACGGTGTCCTGGGGGATCATGTGAACCTCGCATCCAGGTTGGAAGGCCTCAACAAGCTTTACGGCACAGACATTTTAATCGGAGAAAATACAGCCAAAATGGTGGAAAAAACATTGCTAGTAAGGGAACTCGACTCGGTACGAGTGGTTGGCAAAAAGCAGGCCGCAAAAATCTTCGAGCTGGTGGGCCGCCTGGAAGACCGGCTCCCGGAACAAAAGCGTCGTTTCCTCGACGTCTATGCCGAAGCCCTGGAAACATACCGCCGCCGATCTTGGGATCGGGCATTGACGCTTTTCGAAGAGTGTGGCGGCATCCTAGAAGGAGACTCTTCATGCAGGGTCATGTCCAACCGTTGTCGTCTTTACTTGGAAAATACGCCGCCGGAGGACTGGGATGGTGTGTACGTGGCCACGCGGAAATGAAGAGATCCTCCCGGAAAGCCTTGCTTTTATCAATAGATGATTGAAGGAGGAATAAATAAATGCGGATCCAAAAAATCCTTTATCCGACCGATCTTTCGAAAAACGCGGCTGCGGCCCTCCCGCACCTGACGTCTTTGTCTGAAAAGTATCAGGCTGAGATCCATGTCCTGCATGTCCTCAAGTCCTATGGCGAATGGGGCGCCTCCTATGGTGAGTACGACCCCGCGGATTTCGAAAAAATGAGCCGATGGGAAAAAGAAATGGCTGAAAAGCGACTTGATGAAATCTGTTCCAAGTTTCTAGATCAGTGCGTTTTATTTGTCAAACATATCGCGGTGGGGGATGCGGCTGAAGAAATTCTCAAGCTGATCGAGGCGGAAGGCATCGACATGGTTGTCCTCACCACAAAAGGAAGCACCGGTCGGTTTGATTTCGGAAGCGTTGCGGATCGGGTGCTGAGATGCTCGCCGGTCCCCGTCGTAACGGTTCCGATTTCATGAATCGTTGAGAAACCACCCCGTGTAAAAACTTCCCGACATCCGATGACAATTGAGGCATTTACAAGGAATCCCAGGGAAACGGAAACGTCGCGAAGACGATTGCCCCACGTGAAAATGACCTTTTTTTTCATCATGTCCATTCCGTTTATATTGGCTGCATGGAACCATCAAGCGATAGCTTCCCCTGAATTTTCCGGGCAGAGCAAACTGGCCTGTTCCGCATGCCATATTCATCCGGACGGCGGCAGCGCCTTGACCTTCAGGGGTGAACGCTTCAAGGCCGATGGATATACCCTGCTTCCCGACGAAGGAAGACACCTTTGGGTCAAGCGTCTAGCCAGGACCGTCCTGGGCTTTTTACACATCCTTTTCGGCGTGATCTGGTTCGGGTCCATCATTTACGTACATCTGGTCATCAAGCCCCGGTCGCTGGTGGCGGGGATGCCCAAATCCGAAAAGTTTTTAGGGCGTCTATGTATCGGGGTCGTCGGGTTGACCGGTATCGGATTAACCCTGTTGAAGATCCAGGAAGTGCGGGAACTGTGGAGCACCACCTTCGGAATCATCTGGATCGTCAAAGTGGGCACCTACTTTCTCATGGTCGTTGTGGCAGCTGTTGCCACCACTTACATCGATCGCAAGCTCCGGGAAGCGGCCGGGCGAGACGGTGCACTGAAACCCGATGGGAAAGAGGGGCGTCCGGCCCATATTATACATAGCGGGCGTCTCTACGATGTCACTGGTTCGAAGTTCTGGAAGAACGGTGTTCATATGGCACGGCATTTTGCCGGAACCGATTTAACCGATGCCCTGGAAAAAGCACCCCACAGTCTGGAAGTGTTCGAGCGCGTGAAGGATCTCGGGACCGCCCCCGCGGCCGACGAGAAGGACCGGGGCAAAAACGTTTTAAATCTATTCGTATTTCTGGCATATTTTATTTTAGTGTGCGTCCTGGTAGTCCTGACGTGCATCGTCTGGTGGAGATGGGGACCTCCTTTGGTGGATCCGTTTCCAAAATGGACCCGGGGGAAAGCGAATGCGTGTCTGAAGTGCCATAATCTCGAGACCCCCGCCGTGCTGGCTGATTGGTCCGAATCCGCCCATGCCAAAAACGGAGTTTCCTGTATGCATTGCCATCTGGCTTCCAAGTCGGACCCGGATATTTCCAATTTTCACAAAAAACATGGAAAAGCGTGGGTCTCGCCGGTTGTGACACCCAAAGATTGTTCCAGATGCCATCTGGATCGAAATCAGGAATTCCAGCGATCCAAGCATGCCAAAACCGTTGCCATCGTTCTTTCCACGGATCCCTTCATCCGTGAAAACCGCCTTTCAGATGTAGAAATCGTGACCGGATGCGAAGGCTGCCATGGAGTCGGCATCTCCGATGGATCAGCCCGGCTTGAACAGCTACGCGGTCTGCCTCGGGGAATCGGCCGCATGAACTCAGATCGATCCTTTGGAAATTGCGGCGCCTGTCATGGACCGCACAGTTTCGCCGTATCCCAGGCGAGGCGTGCCGAGGCCTGTGGGAAGTGTCATGTGGGCCCAGAACATCCCCAAATGGAAATCTACCGGGAATCCAAACACGGCACCCTCTATCAGGTTTTTGGCGACGCATGGCGCTGGGAACCCGCCGCCTCCACCTGGACCGCCGGCGTGGACTATCGATCACCCACCTGCGCGGCATGCCATATTTCCGGCGCCGGAAATACCCCGCCTTCCCATGATGTGGGCCATCGGCTGAGTTGGGAACTCCAAGCCTCCCCTACCGGCCGACCTGAAGGGATCGATTGGAAAGAGGCCCGGGGTCGAATGGAAACCGTCTGTCTTCAATGTCATAGCCTGTTGTGGACCCGTAACCATTTCGATCAATTGGACCGCGCCGTTCATGAATACAATGAAGTCTATGGAGGACCCGTACGTCGTTACATGGAAAGGCTTTATCGGGAAAACATCCTGGATAAAACACGACTGACGGACGAACAACTGGAGATCGCCTGGATCGAAATGGGGCACCGGGAAGGACGCGCCGCGAAAATGGGAGCTGCCATGATGGCTCCGGATTATAGGTGGTGGCACGGTCTGTATGAATTGAAAAAACGCTTTGTTGCACTCATGGAGGCACACTGATATGGCAAAACTTAAATGCTCCACCTGCGCGTTCAGGGCAAAATACGACGCCAACCCGAAATCGATTTTAGGACGATTGTGGAGATGGCATACCAACTGGTGCCCGGGATGGAGTGCTTACATGAAATCATTGCCCGATGATGAAAAAAAGGTTCTGATTCGGCAATACAACTTGAACCGCAAAATATAGAGATAAACACACAGCCTTCTGCAGGGTATTTCATCCGGAAGAATCCGACCGGATCTCAAGATTTTTATGATTTCAATTGGATTTCACCATGTTTACGATCCATGACATCATCGCATTGGCCGTAAGGCTCGAGGAAAACGGCCAGAGGGTTTATCAGAAAGCCGCCAAAGCCGCCGATGATCCGGAGATTCGAGAACTTTTGGAATTGCTCGCGGACGAGGAAAACAGTCATGCCCGATGGTTTTCCGATTTAAAAGAAACCCTCGGAAGAGACGATGACCACCATATTCTCGGAGAAATGAGCCGGTCTTTATCCGATGATTTTTTCGCAGACCAGGTTTTTTCCCTCAAAGATGTCGATTTGTCAACGATCCGGACGATTGAGGAACTGATTGAGACCGCCATTGGTTTTGAAAAAGACAGCATCCTATTCTACAAGATGCTGGCGCCCTTCATATCGGAGGAAAAAACCTCTGAAACACTGGACCGCATTATCCACGAAGAAAACACCCACATCGAAAAGCTCAAAGACATTTTCCCTAATATCGCCCGTACCGCAAGATGAACCCGATGCATCCAATCCAACCTCCGGATCCGGCTACTCAAGAAAAGACCGCCTTGTGGGTGACCACGGTTTCATCCTTCGTGGGACCCTTTATGATCTCCTCCGTCAACGTGGCTCTCCCGGCGATCCAGAAAGAATTCGGCGTGAATGCCGTTGAACTGGGCTGGATCGCCCACGCTTTTCTCCTGGCCGTTGCCGTTGTACTGGTGCCGGCCGGAAAAATCGCCGACCTTTACGGAAGAAAAAAGGTCTTTACATCGGGCCTCGCCCTTTTTACCTTTTCCTCTCTTTTTGCGGCGTTTTCGACTTCGGTGAGCATCCTCATCCTCTTTCGTGTGTTTCAAGGCATCGGCGCAGCCCTTTTCGTCACAACCGGAATGGCCATCATCACGTCTATTTTCCCGCCACAAAGACGAGGAAAGGCCATTGGAATCTATGTCGCGGCGGTTTATGCAGGCTTGTCCACGGGCCCTTTTGTGGGAGGATTCTTGACCCAACAATTGGGATGGAGGAGCCTGTTCATCGCGGGGGTCCCTCTCGGGGGAGCATCGGTTTACATCACATTAACCCTCTTAAAAGGAGAGTGGGCCGATGCCCGGGGGGAAAGGCTGGATCTTCTCGGCAGCTTCCTTTATGGATTCTCTATTCTGGCATTGGTTTACGGCACCACCGCTTTGCCAAAGTTTTGGGCCGTAGGCCTTATCTTCGTCGGGATGATTCTGCTTTTGGTTTTCATTCGTTATGAGCTCCGCGTCCGTTATCCGATTTTCGAGGTCCGTCTGTTTGTTCAAAACAAGGTCTTTGCATTTTCCAGTCTGGCTGCGCTGATCCATTATTCAGCCACCTTCGGGATCACATTCTTGCTCAGCCTGTATCTGCAATATATCAAAGGCCTCACCCCGCAAGCTGCCGGAACGTTGCTCGTGGCCCAACCGGTAATCATGACGATCTTTTCTCCCTTTGCCGGGAAGACATCCGATCGGGTGGAACCGAGGATACTGGCATCCATCGGGATGGCCATTACCGCAACAGGACTTTTCATTTTCTCATTCATCGGACCACAGACGGAAAAATTTTATATCGCCGGGACACTCGCCTGCATCGGCTTCGGATTCGCCTTGTTTTCTTCACCCAATATGAGCGCCATTATGGGCGCGGTTGAAAATCGGCTCTTCGGGATTGCCTCAGGCGCCGTGGCCACCATGCGCCTCTTGGGGCAAATGGTCAGCATGTCCATCGTCATGGTCGTCTTTTCCATCTTCATCGGAAACGAGAAATTAACCCCGGATCAGTACCCTTTTTTTTTAAAGGCGATGCGGATATGCTTTGTTCTTTTCGCAGCAATGTGTACAGTCGGTATTTTTTTCTCCTACTTCAGGGGGCATTTGAGGAAAACAGATTGATCTTCCATGTGAAATTCTGTTGATGAATTGACTTTATCTTCGGCTTTCACTATGGATGAATTCCGATATTGCCCAAATTCCATAATTGATGGCTTTGTAAAAAGCTTTTGCAAGCGAGATTGGAGCATTTTCGGAAAAAGAGATGCGAACGGCTGAGCGTTAATAATTTCAAGCTGTTTGAGGCGCTTGCGCCGAGTTCTTGAAATTTAGAGAAGCCGTGAGCATCTCCCGAAAATGATCACGAAGCGAGCAAAAATAGCTTTTTTACGATTTCATCATAATTGACATTTTCCAGCGCATACCTGTATGGATATCGCTTTTTTTTTATTGAGACCCCATCGCATAGTTCAGGGCTTGGTTCTGGATCGATCGGCTCCGGATATTTCCAGACTGGAAAAGACCCGTTCACCGGAATCCTTTGTATGGAGAATCCTATCCCATGCGGCACGAACTTTTTCAGCCTGTATCCTCTTTCTGCCCTCCCAACTGGCGATCAGCGCGGCCGTCGCCTACCTTTATTGCCGGATTCTCGACACCTATGAAGATCTGGTCCTGTATCCCGCCCAGCGGGAGGCCATGCTGAAAAGCTTCGTTCATCGATTTAAATTCGATCCAAAAGGATATTCCACCGATCCGGCACCCTTCATCGACGACAAACTGGCTCGAAGCGCCAGCGACCGCATCTACACGCTCCTGGTCAACCGTTGTCGTCTCATCGACGCGGTATTTGCCAAGCTTAAATTACCGTTTCAGAGCATCATCGTTGAGCTTGTTCGTAAAATGGCCGGGGGCATGATCTGGTCATCCCAGATCTTCGAAAGTCAGGGAGGCGTGTTAGCGACCACCGAGCAGCTTTCCCGGTATTGTCACAACGTCCTGGGCAATCCCACGATTTTTGCCGTCCGACTCATGAACCTTTTCCATCACAAGAACGCCGATCTGCCCAGGGAGCTTTATCGAAACGCACTTCAGGCGGGTGAGTTTATCCAACTGGCCAACATCACTCGGGATATCGAAAGCGATCTTAAGCGCGGAATCGCCTACCACCCTTCCTTGAAGGGTGATTTGGGACGTCGGGACTTTGATGAGCCCGAGCTTTCCCGACGGATAGCCTCGGTTCGAGAAATCCTGCTGGTGCGCGCCCTTTCTTTGGCTCCGGCTTACCTCAGGATGGCGGAACTGATGGATTTTCCCCGGTTGAGCTTATGTCGTGGGTCAATGATTTTAATGCTTCTTTTTACAGAACGCTACTACAGATCCTGTGCCCGATACGCTCAACGAACACCCTGGACGGGTTCTAGATCAGGGCCTAAACTTATTTTCATGTCTATCTCCTCCATTATTTCCGGGCATCAATCGAAACGGATTCTGGAAACCGTCCTCGCTCAATTCTCAGCCTTTGTCTCCGAGACCGATCTTTCTGACCATCCGTTTTCCGAATGGATTCCTCTGATATGAAAAATCCTATCTATCTCGACTACAACGCGACAACGCCACACGATCCCGAAGTCATCGAGGCTATGCGGCCTTTTCTAGAAAAAGAATTCGGCAATCCCTCCAGTACCCACTGGTACGGCATTGCTCCCAAGAAGGCGGTGATCCGGGCCCGGGAACAAGTAGCCCGAATTTTGGGCGCGAGGATTGGGGAGATTCTTTTCACCAGCGGAGGTACCGAAGCCAATAATCATGCCATAAGATGCGCCGCCACAGCCGCAGCCCAAAAGGGCCGTCACATCATCACTACGCAAATCGAGCACCCTGCGGTCTTATCGGTTTTTGCCTTTTTGGAACGCTCAGGGTTTACGGCCAGTTATCTTCCTGTGGACGATTTCGGTTGTGTTTCGGTGGATACCGTCCGAAAAACCATTTCTCGGGAAACGGTGTTGATCTCCATCATGCATGCCAACAACGAGGTGGGAACTCTCCAGCCCATACAGGAAATTGCAGCACTGGCACGGGAACACGGAATTCTCATGCATACCGATGCCGCCCAGTCAATCGGTAAGATCCGGGTCGACGTTCATGAGCTGGGGGTCGATATGCTATCGGTGGCCGGGCATAAAATCTATGCTCCCAAAGGGGTGGGAGCTCTTTATATCCGAGAAGGACTTTTTCTGGACCCCTTGATGCTCGGAGCCGGTCAGGAAGCCGGAATGCGGCCAGGAACGGAAAACGTCCTGGGAATCGTTGGTCTCGGAAAAGCATGCGAGGTCGCTCTCCGTGACCTGGATGCCAATCGATCCCATATGCAGGCCATGCGGGATCGATTTTACACAGGCGTGACAAACGGGTTGGAAGAAGTCCGCCTGAACGGGCACCCCGAGAAATGCCTCCCGAATACGCTCAGCATTTCATTTCGTGGAGTCGAAGCCAACCGCGTGCTGGAGGAAATCGGATTGGAAGTGGCGGCTTCAGCAGGTGCCGCCTGTCACTCGGACCGAATCACCGTGTCCCATGTCCTTGAGGCCATGGGACTCCCCCTCGATTTTGCCAAAGGGACTCTTCGCTTTTCCACCGGTAAAATGACCACCCCGGAAGAGATCGATCACGCATTTAAGGTAGTCGTCAGAGCCGTTAAAAATTTAAGCCGGAGATAGATTACTCTTCTCCGAGGCTGTAGTAGCAACGCTTGGGAGAAACAATTTTTCCCTTCTTTTTCAATTCGGCGATTACCTCGGAAACTATCTTGCTGTCGGCCCCAATCATTTTAGCAATGTCACCCGGACGGACCGGTTTTCCAGCTTTTTTCATCGCGTTGAGCACTTCCTTTTCCATGCTTCATCCTTTTGTTTTACCTGTCTTTGATTCGATGCAACTTAGCAACGACGGCTTTTGCCGAAAGCAAACCCGTAGCCGCCGAGGATACGATGTTGCCGGCAACCCCGGGCCCGTCCCCGGCCACATACATCCCTCGAATCGGAGTCTCGAGATTGGAATCCGTTTGTACCTGGGTCGCAAAAAATTTGATCTCTGGCGCATATAAAAGGGTTTCCGCGTTGGCGACACCGGGCACCACGTAATTGAGTTTTTCCAGGCCTTCCAGAATATTGGCAAGGATTCTCTCGGGAAGAGCCATGGCGATATCCCCGCAAACCACATCCGTCAAGGTAGGACTTATTGTACTGTTACGGATTCGTCGCCAAGTACTTCGTCGGCCCCGCTTGAGATCGCCGAACCGCTGTAATATGGGTTTTCCCCCCCCAATCAGCGTGGCAAGACTCCCGATGGACTCCCCATAGGCCTGATTGTCGGTCACCGGTTCGGTCAGCACCACCTTGGATAAAAAGGCAAAGTTCGTGTTTTCGGATTTGATGTGCCTGAGAGCATGACCGTTGACGCAGACAAAATCGCTGTAATTTTCCTGTGAGACGAACCCGCCCCAATTGGTGCAAAACGTTCGGGCTTGATCATCGTACTTCTCGGTCTGAACAAAGAAGACCGGATCGTAGATGACCCCGCACAGGTCCTGGAAAATCTCATTGTGCACCTCCACCCGAACCCCTACCTCGATTCCCCTCTGTGTCAATCCGATGTGATGCTTTGCTGCAATGGCGCTCATCCATCTCGCACCCACCCTGCCCGGAGCCAGAATCACGTTTCTGGCGGGATAAAATTTCCGATCCGTTTCAATGCCCTTCACTCGACCGTTTTCCACCCTTACATCAGTGACTTCTTCTGAGGTGTGAATGGAAACGCCGCGTTGCCGGATATACTCACTCAGCTCTAAAATATGGGCGGGAAGGCAATCGCTACCGAGGTGTTTTTGTCGGATAATCATCAGATCCACACCGTGTATCTTGGCCTGCTTTCGCAGGCGCCGGGCCGCATGCATATCCGTGGGGAAGCTTGGGCCGTTCATGCCAAACCGGTTGAATATCGATTCGGTTTCGTCGATGAGGGTCTGGGCCGCGGCCACGTCCATGAACTGAGTCAGGTCCGTTTTTCCCAGTTTGGAAATGAAATTCAGCTTCCCGTCCGAAAAAAGGCCGGCGCCACCGACGCCGGAAAGAATATGGCATGGTTTACACCGGGTGCATGCACCGGTTTCGTTTATCGGGCATTTTCTCGCAGAGACCGCTTTCCCTTTTTCGATCACCAGGATCTTGGCATCGGATTGTTCGGCCAGATAATAAGCGGCAAAGAGGCCGGCCGGACCAGCCCCTACGATAATTGCATCAAAGTTCTTCACCGCGGCCTCTCATTCGGCGTTTGGATCCGATATCGTCGGCTCTTTTTTCAAGCACTTTAACCGGTTATATTATAAACCCACGCATATGAAAACACAACAGGATGGTCCGATTCCCGGCCTCAACGGGGATGTTATTCCATGTTATTCCATTGACATTTTTCCGCGACGGCATTTAAATAGAAAACACCAAGCGTTGGAAAGGGACCGGAACCACCGTGAAGAATTCCTTTGGCCTCATAACAGCCAAAACACCACCGCCAGGAGGCCAAGCCCCGAAATGGCAACTCAGGATTACTACCAAACCTTAGAAATCCGACCGACTGCCTCAGTGCAGGAAATTAAAGAGGCCTATCGACGACTGGCCTTCCAGTACCATCCGGACCGCAACGCCAACGATCCGCATGCCGCAGACCGGATGAAGCGGATCAACGAAGCCTATGCGGTCTTGTCGAATGCAACCAAACGACAGGAATACGATGCCTATCGAAACCGTTTCGGACAAAATGCCCACCAGCATTTCCGCACAACCTACGCGGATCAGGACATATTCTCCGGATCCGATATCCAGGCTGTATTCGAAGAGATGGCGAAAGCCTTCGGCCTGCGGGGGTTCGACGCAATTTTTAAGGAAACCCATGGCCCAAATTACCGAACTTTTCAGGTGCATCGCCCGGGTCTTTTCGCCAAAGGCTTCGTCTTTTTCGGGTCAACCGGAAAGAAAGTCGAGGGGAATCCCGGACAAGCCTTACCGCAACCACTAGTCCGCATTGGAAAATATCTGTTTAAAAAACTAATTCCCGGAGGCAGGCCGGAAAAAGGCACCGATATCCACGACAGGATCGTCTTGGATCCCTCGCATGCCCAAGAAGGAGGACCGTATGCTTATTTTCTTCGCCAAAAAAACAAAAAGCTGATCGTAAAAATCCCTAAAGGGATAAAAGACGGCCAGCTGATCCGGCTTGCAAAAATGGGAAAACCAGGAAAGCATGGAGGTGAATCCGGCGATGCTATACTGAAAGTCAAAATTAAAAAATCTTGGATTCAACGGATCAAGGACAGCATCGACAAAAAGTAAAAATGAAAGGAGGCTTTTTATGCCGGACTGCATTTTCTGTAAAATCGTGCAGGGTGAAATTCCATCCGTGAAGGTATACGAAGACGCTCGCGTCTTAGCCTTCGAGGACATCAACCCCATTTCAGCCGGCCACACACTGATCATCCCAAAGACCCACGCTGAAAACATCTGGGAAATATCGGAAGAAGATCTTGCCGCTATTCATGTGGCCTCGAAAAAAATTGCCCGGGCTATCCGTAACGCTTTGGACCCAACCGGTGTGGCCGTCCTTCAGCTCAACGGACGGGGAGTCAACCAACTGGTGATGCACTACCACCTCCATCTTATTCCGCGAACGGCCAATAGCCCTGAAATCTCCATGACCCAGTGGGATCTTGTTCCCGGAGATATGACCTTGATTCGAAAAACCGGAGAAAAAATCGCCGCTGCGATGCGGTGAAACCTCTAATGAACGCTTATTTCATCAAGGATTGAAGCGGCTATGCGGTTTCGCTGTCCGTCGTGCCGTACCCCTTATAACGTCCCGGATGAAAGGCTTCTTAAGGCCGGAACTCCGAATGGCGTGCGCACCCGGTGCAAGGCATGCGGGGTAAGGATTCTTATCGACATGAAAAACGGCAGGGTGCAAGAAGACCCTTCCTCTTTTAAGAGTACGAAAACCCCGCCATCTCTGCCGCAAAGAAAACTCAGAGAGGAATTTCCGACGGTTCTTTCCATGTCCAAAGGGGCAAAAAAGGGAATAGACTTTACAGCCGCCGTCTTCCTGGTCCTGATCCTCTCGATGGTAATCGGTGCCGGGTGCTATGCCTTTAAGACCTTGGATATGCAAACCTTCAAAGAATGGATCCAATCCCTTGCCGAATTCAAAAACAACTTTTCTCTTCCACGAATCGTTGGTGAGTTTGCCGGGAAAAAGCCTTTGCCGTCCATCAGACAAGAAACCGTTTCCGCCCGAAGTCTCATTCGAAAGGGGTATGAATTATACCAGAAAGAGCGCCTCGATCCGGCCCTGGAAGCCTTTAATCAGGCCATTGACATCGATCCGAAAAATTCTGAAGCATATTACTGGAAAGGTCGCACGTTAGTAAGAAAGGATCAGGATACACCGGCTATGGATGCATTTAAACATGCGCTGATCCTTCGACATGACTATTGGGAAGCTTTAGACAATATCGGCTGGCTGCACATAAAGCGAGGGGAATACCCCCAAGCCCTTTCCTATCTGAATCGATCCATAGAACTCAAGCCCGACAATGCATGGGCCTTCTTCAACCGTAGCTTCCTACACGAAAAAACAGGAGACCTGGAGATGGCCTTGAAAGACGCCGAAAAAGCCTGTCAGTTGGGATACCAAAAAGGGTGTCAGATAGCCCAGAAATACCGAGACACCCTTAAGACGGGGGAGTCTTCCGGAAATTAAACACCTTCACGAGGACGGTCCCAATCACCCTGAGACGGGACTGCCTGCCGGAAAATTCCAGACCGATTGTTGTTCTTCGGGCTTTATGAAACAAAGATAACGCTCCGGACAAGCCGGCGGGTGAGGATGTCGATAGCTGAAAGACATGATCAAACACTGTTGTCTTTCTTTTCGGGTCTCATTTCCATTTCTTCTATTCCTTTTCAAAGCTTGATCCTCTATGGGTGATTTGATAGGCAATCCACTTAAAAGAAATTGTTCCGGATGACAAGGGACATATCATTGATTTTTGCATTGCCTCTCATGCTTTTGGAAAATGAAAATACAGATGGAATCCTGGGAAATACTTGCAATTGCGTTTATTCTGGATCTTATTCTTGGGGATCCCCGGTTTTTTCCCCACCCGATACGATGGATGGGGAAAGGTATATCCGCCCTCGAGAGACCATTCCGAAGCCTGCCGTTGAACTTCGTGTCATCCGGCATCCTTTTCTCCGGAGTCCTGATCGCGGGGACATGGGGTTTTTGCTGGGCGCTCCTTGCTGTTTCTGACTTTTTTAATCCAATCTTTGCGGATATACTGGAGACGGTGTTGATATATTATTCTCTTTCCGCCCGTTCTCTGGCTGATTCCGCCATGGAGGTCTTCAAACCACTTCAAAACAATAGGTTGAGGGAAGCCCGGAAAAAAGCGGCCCTGATCGTGGGCAGGGATACGGAAACCCTCGACAGCGAAAAGATCTCAAAGGCCGCCATTGAGTCGGTTGCCGAGAACCTGGTGGACGGTTTCGTCTCCCCTCTCTTTTATGCTGCCATCGGCGGGGCGCCGTTGGCCATGGCCTTTAAAATGGTGAACACCCTCGACTCTATGATCGGCTATAAAAACCAAACTTATTTATTGTTCGGCAAGGCCTCGGCCCGAATCGACGATGTCGCCAATTTCATTCCATCCCGACTTTCCGTTCCCTTTATTGCGTTTGCGGCTCAAATTCTCGCCAAAAAAGGGATGACGGCCCTGAAAACCGCATTTCGAGAGGGGCACAGTCATACCAGTCCCAACTCGGGATACCCCGAAGCCGCTTTTGCGGGCGCTTTGGGCCTTACGTTAGGCGGGCCCAGCTATTACCAGGGAGTCCTTTTTCATAAACCCGAAATCGGCTCCGGTGTTGGGCCGGTGTTGCCCTGCCATATAAAACAAGCCTGTGACCTCATGCTCCTGTCAGCTCTTTTGTGGGCGCTTTTCATGACCACCCTTGCCGCGCTTTTAGTGATTGGAAGGCTGAATCTTGCCTGAAAGTGGATGAGAAACAGGTGATGTACAAAAGACTCACAATGGTGCACTATGGCTTAAGCCTGAATGCCTTGCATATGGAAGCCCCCGATTCGAGCAAAATTGATGGCTTCGTAAAAAGTCCATCTGCTGCGTTGCACTGCATCCTTCGTCATTGCGGCGTACCCTTATGTACGCCTTATTCCTCAGGATTTGCGCGCCTTGCATCTGAAACTTTTTACTTTGCCATCCTAATTTTGAGTTTCTACGATGCCATCAAAATTGACGTGACAAAAGCCGTTTGATAGGACAAAAAACGAAATTACATCCAAGGAGAGAGAAGGGTTATGATCCTTCGAGGGGTCTTAGGTCTGGTGGCCTTTGCGGCCGTTGCCTGGATTTTCAGCGAAAACCGGAAGAGAGTTTCCGTCCGCATCGTCCTCACGGGTATCGGCCTTCAGATCGTCGTCTGTGCCCTTTTATTAAAACTTCCCATTTTCCGGCAAGTTTTTCTCGCTTTAAATCAGCTCGTCCTGTCCCTTGAAAAGTCGACTGCCGCCGGCACCTCCTTTGTCTTCGGCTACTTGGGGGGCGGTCGGCTTCCTTTTGAAGCCGAATTTCCCGACGCCACATTTATCTTCGCGTTTCGGGCCTTGCCTCTGGTTTTATTGACAAGTGCCCTGTCTGCCCTTCTGTTTTACTGGAAGATCCTGCCGGCTGTTGTGCGGGCCTTTTCATGGGCCCTTCAAAAAACCATGGGCATCGGAGGTGCGGAGGGGTTGGGGGTTTCCGCCAACATCTTCGTCGGAATGGTGGAATCTCCGCTGTTCATACGTCCCTATCTCAAAGACATGACCCGCAGCGAGATGTTCAGCCTGATGACCTGCGGGATGGCCACCATAGCCGGAACGGTCATGGTCCTTTATTCGAGCATCCTTACCCCCGTCATCCCAGACTCCATGGGCCACATCTTAACCGCCTCCATCATCAGCGCACCGGCATCCATCACCGTGGCCAAAATCATGATCCCGGAAACCGAATTCCTTACCATGGGCTCCATCCAGGCACCGGAAGAAGCTTCCAGCGCCATGGATGCCATCACTAAAGGGACGATCCAGGGAGTGGAACTACTCATCAACATCGTCGCCATGCTCATCGTCCTGGTAGCCCTGGTCCATCTGGCCAATCTGCTTCTGGCCCTTTTTCCGAATGTCGGCGGCCAACCCATCACCCTGGAACGACTGATGGGATATATCATGGCACCGGTGGTATGGATTATGGGAATACCATGGGCAGAAGCTTGGGATGCCGGGAAACTCATGGGTGTTAAAACCGTTTTGAATGAATTTTTAGCTTATCTGAATCTGGGAAGTCTTCCGGAAAACGCCCTATCTCCGCGAAGCCGGATCATAATGACCTATGCCATGTGCGGCTTCGCCAATCCGGGGAGCCTGGGAATCATGATCGGTGGAATGGGAACCATGGCGCCTTCGCGAAGAGATGAAATTGTCTCTCTGGGTATCCGGTCCATCATAGCGGGCACCCTGGCTACCTGCATGACCGGGGCGGTAGTGGGCATGTTGATCCCATAGGTTTGGCGTCCGGCACCCTCGAACCTCAGTCAAACAGCACCGCATAAACGACACGTTGACAACCCTCAAAAATTGCGATAGTGGAATAGACGATGAAACATGCTCTGATGACAGGTGCGCATTACCGGATCTTCTATATTAGGACAAGTCTAAGATTGCCGCCCAATTAGACCTTCCCTTGAAATGATCCCCTGAGAATCTGCACACCCCTTGCAAATCGGAGAAAAAGCGCATTGAACGTCTGCTTCCATGGATAAGAGGCAGAGAAATATAACCAAAAAAAGGAGACTGGAATGAACATCTATGTGGGCAACCTATCTTATGAAGTCAGCGAAGAGGATCTGCGATCGGCTTTCGAATCTTTCGGACAAATCGAGTCGGTGAAAATCATCAAGGACCGCTTCAGCGGGCAATCCAAGGGATTCGGCTTCGTCGAGATGCCTTCCGCGGAAGAAGGTCAGGCTGCCATCAGTGGAATGAACGGAAAAGAAATGAAGGGCAGGACCCTTAACGTGAATGAAGCCCGACCGAAGCCCGAGGGTGGCGGGCAGGGCTTTGGAAAAGGCCCCAGGTCCGGCGGCGGACGAAGCGGCGGTCGGCGTTACTAACCCCGCAAAATAAAACTGCCGGAAGCGGACGAAACGGCATATGCCCTGATTCCGCTTCTATACTGATGCCAAGAGCAGGGATGAAACCCTCTCGTGCGAATACGGAAGGGCCGTTCGGCCTTACTAGGCTCCGGCCCTTCCATGGCGGGTGGAAACGACATCCCTTCCTTCAATCCCTCTCTCCATGGCCAAACGCATAAAGAGCCGGTATAAATAGATTGAAAAAGAGATTACAGGTCAGGAGATTCTATAAGGGTGGATAATACCTCGATATATTCTTTCTGTCCCTGATACAACCGCGTCATCTCGATAAGAATCCCTGCAATCTGGGCGAGGGCTTGTACGAAGTTGACATCATCCAGCGTCCATTCGCATTTCTCCGCCATATAAACCCGAACAGCACCGATGACCTGATCACCCATCATGATTGGCACCGAGAGGATGGAAGCGATGCCCTCTTTAACCGCTTCTTCGGGGTATTGGATACGGGGATCGTCACTTACATCGTAGATTGCAACCGGTCCTTCCTTTAAAGAATCGGCTATGGAGCGCAACGTACTTACCGGTCCCTTTTTTAGGTAGTTCGCGCTCAACCCTACCGAAGACGCGATCTCTAATTGTTTGGTTTGGAGATTGATCAAAAAAAGGGCGCATCCTTTGCTCTTCAGTGTGGATTGGATGCTTTCCACCATCATTTTGATGATCTTTTCCGGATCTTTGGATTTTAATAAAAATCGTGAAACCTTAACCAGAGTATCGTAATTGAGCCGAAGATTTCGCATTTTTCCCCTCCTTGCCTGACGAGTTGCATGCTTCGGAAACCCACGATAGGTGATCATCGTCTTTCCTGGAGTCACCTGTCGCAGGTACCTGAAATGAATCTCTAGATGTGAGACTGATCTTGCTTTGAAACCAAAAAGCAACGGAAGCCGGCTGCAAGGGCCATACAAGATGCGGCCATAAATAATGAGAGGCTTCGAATTGCAGGAAAAATCTCAGAACCCGATTGGAAACGCTCAACCGTTCCATGAAGTGTAGCAGTTGCCGCACCGACCTTAAGTATTCTTTCCAGTCTAAATATCTATCTTCAGCCCCCAATGGTTTTCTTATAGCAGGTTTTAAATCCGGTGTCAAAACCAGGAAATATCCTGCATTTTATTCGTTAAAACGCTTGGCTGAAGATAGGGCTTGTTCCAATTTTTTGGTGACGGCTTCGGTCATGACCGCCACTTCCTCGATCCGGCTTGCCGCTTCCTTTAGATGATGGTTTCTGGCCTGATCGGCCCACTCCCGGTAAGTTCTGACATGATCTTCATTGTGCCTGATCCAGTGCTCGAGAAGGCGGATCAATTTCTCTTCAAATGTCTGGGCATTTGACGTATGATGCTCTTGGTTATGATCATGATTCATGACAAACCTCCTTTTTTGATTAAAAGTATTTTTATAACAACAATGTTTTTTTGGTCAAGTGCGATGAGGGAATTCAAAAATAAGAAACCTGCCAGGATGATACCGGTTGTGTGTTTTATCCTGGCTGCATGCCTTTTCGGCGCTTCTTCCGGTGCATTTTTCGCGCTAACGTCGGATCTGCCCCAAATTCGCTCCCTTCAGGAATATAAGCCCTCTGCCGTCACACGAATCTATTCCTCGGACGACATCTTACTAGCTGAGTTGTTTGATGAAAAGAGAAATCCGGTCCCCCTGGACCGTATCCCGACCCTGCTGAAATCGGCTGTACTGGCCACAGAGGACAGAAACTTTTATAACCATATCGGCGTAGACCTGAAAGGTATTGCCAGGGCGATCATCAAGAACATCTTTGCCGGTGAATTTGCAGAAGGTGCCAGTACCATTACGCAGCAGCTGGCAAAAACCCTTTTTCTCACCCCGGAAAAAAGCCTCTCCAGGAAAATCAAGGAAGCGATTCTTGCCATCCAGATCGAACGCCGGTTTGCCAAAGATGAAATCCTGGGACTTTATTTGAACCAGATTTACCTCGGAAGCGGAGCTTACGGTGTGGAATCCGCCGCCCGGATTTACTTTGGTAAACCGACTGAGTCCCTCGACCTTGCCCAATGCGCTCTGATCGCAGGCCTACCTAAAGCCCCGTCACGATTTTCGCCCCTTGTCAATCGTGAAGCAGCGGAAAAAAGACGCAACGTAGTTCTCAAGCAGATGTTGGAGCTGGGCATCATTACCCAAAAGGGCTTTCAGCAGGCAGCCAAAGAACCGATCATTCCGGAAGAAACCGCTCAGGATACACCGCACGCCTCTTATTTTATTGATTATACAAAGAAATTTCTCGAACGAGAAATCGGTGCGTCCCTTCTTTATAAGGGAGGTCTGACCGTGAAAACCACTCTTTCATCGAAACTCCAAAAGGAGGCTGAAGCAGCCGTTGAAACAGGACTTTCCGCGGTCAAAAAGCGCATGGTCCAGGCTAGGATCAAGGCCCCGGACCCCCAGGGAGCCCTGATCGCTCTGGATGTTTTGTCGGGGGGCATCCTGGCCATGGTAGGTGGAAAAGATTTTGTCAAAAGTCCTTATAATCGGGCGACATCGGCAAAAAGACAACCGGGATCCGCGTTCAAGCCCTTCGTGTACGCGAGCGCCATTGAAAACGGCTTTTCCCAAAACCAGATGCTTCTCGACACACCGGCGGTCTTTCGTGGAGGGCGTTTCGGAGAGGAGTGGAGACCAGACAACTTTTCAGGCGAGTATCTGGGTGAAATCACGATGAGGAAGGCGTTGGCGATCTCGGAAAACATTCCAACGGTCCGTCTCATTGAAAAGGTAGGACCGGCATCCGTGGTTCGCTTTGCAATAAAGGCAGGGATTGATTCGCCCCTTTCCCTGGATCTTTCCCTTGCCCTCGGAACTTCCGATGTCACGCTCCTGGAACTTACGGCCGGCTACGCGGTCTTCGCCAATAAAGGAGAATGGATCAAGCCGGAATGTGTGACGGAAGTTCGCAACGCCGAGGGTCTCATCATATGGGAAACGATTCCGGAAAAACGGATTGTCATGACCCGAACGGGTGCCGCCATCCTAACCGATATGCTTCGAGCCGTCATCGAAGAGGGAACCGGAAAACAGGCCCTCCAACTCGGTCGCCCCCTGGCCGGAAAGACCGGTACTACCAATGAGTTCAAGGACGCCCTGTTCATCGGATACTCCCCCTCCCTCGTCTCAGGCGTCTGGGTAGGGCAAGACATCCATAAAAGCCTGGGAAATGGGGAGACCGGCTCAAAAGCCGCTCTCCCCATTTGGATCGATTTCATGAAAGCGGCTCTTGCCGATTCTCCCTACTCTTATTTCGATGTTCCCGACGACGGGGTCTATTTATTTTTGGATTCGAACACCGGGCGTCTTGCTAAGGAACCTTTCGAGGGATCCGTAAAAGCGCTTTTCCCAAATACGATTGAGATCCCCCCGGATTAATGGAGAAGCCTTGCTTTGATACATCAACGTGATATAAGTGAGTTCTCAATTCATCAGAAAGGACTTAGTTAAAGACGATGGAAACCAACGCCTGTCATTCACAGCCGTTGATTCGAAAAGCAACACTCGCCGATATTCCGGCCATTCATCGTCTCCTGCAGGATTACAGCCAAAAGGGAGAGCTCCTCCCCAGGCCCCTGAGCAATCTCTATGACCATATTCGCGATTTTTTTGTTGCCGAGGAAAGCAAAACCGGGCGGGTTGTCGGATGTTGCGCCCTCCAATTTTGCTGGGAAGACCTGGCGGAGATTCGATCCCTTGCTGTTTATCCGGAATTCATGAAACAGGGTACCGGGACCCGGTTGGCGCTGACCGCCATCGAAGATGCGAAATCCTTCAACATCCGGAAAATATTCGCCCTCACCTACCGACCAGGTTTTTTTTCACGCCTGGGTTTCATTCAAATCGACCGCTCCGAGCTTCCTTACAAGATATGGGCCGATTGCATCATGTGCGTAAAATTTCCAGACTGCGACGAGATCGCCATGATCTATCGGATCGGGCAGTGATCCTCTATCCTTTAAACTGAAAAAATCCCATCGTCTTCGCTGGGCCCCATGATCTTCGAGTAGATCACATTGAGGGGAATCGGCGGGTGTTTCCAATCGCGCGGCTTAGGAAGCAAGTGCTGGGTATCCACCCGGATCCAGTTCAAATCCGGTTTGATCTCGCGTAGCTTCCCATCATCGGGGGGGCGAGCATGGCTGGTATGGACATAAGCGGTCTGAAAAATGCAGACATCGCCATCTTTTTCCGATGCCAGAGCATAGTTTTGTCGAAATCTTCGAATAGGAATCCTATTTTCCTGACAGATCTGCTCCACCTCCTTATCGGAAATTTTAATCAGAACGGCCTTTGAAACCCCCCTTTCGGAAATTCGATACAACGCCCGGGATTCGCAACTTCCCACATAAATCGTCTTGATGCAGGGGATCTTCCTAAGATATTGGGCTGCCACAATGGCGGCCGTCCTTCTTCCTCCCACCATGGCCGGGAGAGCATAATATTCAAAAAATTTTTTCTGAATGTCCTCGGCGTATTTATCTCCCTTTTCGTAAATATCCTTGGAGATATAACGCAACACCCGGGCCAGATCCTCGGCGGCTTCGACGATGGGCCAATCGATCCTGACATGGAAATGGGAGAGGATGTACTGATTGTGGGCTTTCCGGTAAGAATTTCTTTGGATCAACAGAGCATAGTCCACGGAAAGGAGATCTTTAAAAAATTCGATGAAGCGGGCTGACTCCAGATACTTCTGGGTTCGATCGAACTGATCGGAAAGGATGAGGGCTTCAGATCGCAGCAGGTTGGTTTTAGTGGTCTTGTTTTCTTCAAAAAACCGGATGTACTTTTTATGCGCGACCGGAATACCATTTTCCAGAAATATCACCAAAAACGCGTTCTGGCAGTCCCATTCCACATCCGGAATCCGCCCCCTTGGCTTGAGTTCACGTTTTTCAACAAAGGGATAAGGAATCTGTCTTACGGAAAAATTTTGGTAGGAGTCGATGAGTGCAAATTGGAGTATGTATGCATCGAGGTCGTCCCTGAGAAGTTCGTAATAAGAACGTCTTAAACGATCGGCCTTGCTGAGTTCTTCCCGATAGAGCCAGTGCGTCAAGGTGCCCTCCCCGGATGTCTTTAGTCAAAATACCAGTTGCGTCTGTCCAACCCTTATATCAAATACCCTCACTTTACCTATTCGTCAATAATGAATCTTCAGGAGTCGTTGTTGAGTCTTTCGATCCAGCGATAAAGTCTTTCCCGATAACGGTAGGCGGCAATCACCAAAAGGGCGCTGACGCACAGCATTCCCAGGAGGAGGCCATATTGCTTTTCGAACAAAAACGCCCCCTGAATGCTTAACATCAGGGTGCCGGGAATGCGTCCGATGCCCGCCATGGCAATAAATATCTTAAAAGGAATGGACGTGACCCCGAGAAAGAGGCTGAGCAGATCCTTGGGAAAACCGGGAATCAAAAAGCAGATGAACACGACGATGGCGCCCTGGTGTCTGACGAAGGCATCGAACCAATTCAACTTCCTTTCTGGAATCACCTTTCGGACGTATCGCTTTCCCAATAGCCGTCCGACGCCAAAGTTCAGGCATGACCCCAGTGTCAAGCCGATGCTGGAATAAATAAACCCTTTCAGCGACCCGAAAAGAAATCCCCCGATGAACCCGGTCGCCTCTCCCGGGACCGGCGCGAGGAGGACTTGCAGAATCTGAATCAGGATAAATACGGCAGGCCCCATGGGACCGAAACCGATTACAACGCGTTTGATCTCTTCCCGGTCCGCCAAAATCCGATACAGGACCATCAGTTGATCCAACACGTATTCCCGGTATATATAGACCAGGGCGAGAAGAAAAGCGGCGGCCAGAATGAATATGACGAACCGTTTCAAAGCGCTTCTTCCCCCGCTCCGGTTTCAGTTGGCGATGGAATTCCTAAACCCTGCCTTCAGATCTATTAAGCGCAGCGATCCCCGGCAATTCCTTTCCCTCCATCAGCTCTAAAAAGGCCCCGCCTCCCGTAGAAATGTATGAAATCCTTTGGGCAAGACCGCTTTTTTGAACCGCCTCTCCGGTTTCCCCCCCGCCGACAACAGTCAGGGCATGGCATTCCGCCAGGCAATGCACCATGCCGAGGGTTCCTCTGCTGAACGCATCCAGTTCAAAAACGCCCATGGGGCCGTTCCAGACGATGGTCTTGGCATCATAAAGAGCCTGGGAGTACAGGGAGAGCGATGCCGGGCCGATGTCCAGGATCATCCACTCGGCCGGGACCTCCTGGACAGGAACCATGCGGATCGTCGCATCGGCGGTCGCTTGATCAGCCACAACCGCATCGACAGGCAAATAAAAAGGAATCCTTTTTTCGGTGGATCGGCGAATGATATCGGCGGCCACCGTCAGCATTTCCGCTTCCACCTTTGACCGTCCCACATCTTTTCCGCTTGCCGCCAGGAAGGTGTTAGCCATCGCCCCGCCGATAATGAGCTTGTCCACCCGTTCAAGAATATTTTCTAAGGCCTTGAGCTTGGTGGAGACCTTTGCCCCACCCACCACCGCCACAAAAGGCCGTTTGGGGTTCTTTAAAGCCTGATCGGCATAGGTAATCTCTCGTTTCAAGAGGAAGCCCGCTACGGACACCGGCGCATGGCGGGTGATGGCGGAAACCGAAGCATTAGCCCGATGGGATACCGCAAAGGCGTCATTGACATAAATATCGCACAGGGCGGCAAGGGACACGGCAAACGCATCGTCATCCTTTTCCTCCTCGGCGTGAAACCTCAGGTTCTCCAGGAGGAGGACCTGCCCTGTTTTGAGGCGGGCAACTTGTGTTTCCACCTCATAACCGATGCAGTCCGGCGCCATTTGCACTTCCTGGCCAAGAATTCTGCTTAAATGCACTGCCACGGGCCGCAGGGAAAATTCAGGGGCCTTTTTACCCTTGGGTCTTCCCAGATGAGAGGCCAGAATCACCCTGGCTTTCTTTTCCATAAGATACCGGAGTGTGGGGAGGACTTCACGGATTCGCAGATCATCCCTTACTTGAGATTGTTCGTTAAGCGGCACATTGAAATCCACCCGGACCAGGACCCTCTTTCCCTTCACATCGATCTGATCAATGGATTTCATATTGCTTCTCCTTTTTGTTATGATTTTGACTTTTTCTCCCGATGTCGCTTTTCCATCTCCTGCCGGAGAGATTTCTTCTTCGACCAACGCGCCCAGAAACCGATCACTCCGCATGAATAAGCCCGGTCCACCGTTTCTTCCCGAACCGTCAGGCCTTCCACTTGATCCATGGCGGACTTCAGACACTCAACCCGGAAGATGCATGGAAAGCAGGACTCGGGAGTTTCCCGAAAGCCCTGGGATCCCATGGGAAAGACGCATTCGAGTTTACCGAAGCAAAAGGGTCGCGCGCCTTTGCGATCGGTCATGGCTTTCTTCTCTCCCGAACCATTTCCCGGTTAACGGGAACAAACCTGTTGCTCATATTCCCTTCGCATCTTCTCAATATGTCCCTCATCCGCAAAACTGAAATAGCGATTGTCCCCAATGATGATGTGATCATGAACCGCGATCCCCATGACCCGGCAGGCGAATACGAGTTGTCGGGTGACGGCAAAGTCCTCCGCCGATGGCGCCGGGTCGCCGGAAGGATGATTGTGTGCAAAAATGAGCGCAGCCGCCCGTTGATTCAACGCCGAAGCGACCACTTCCCTCGGGTAGACCTGGCTTGCGGTCAATGTTCCTTCGAAAAGGGTCTCAGCCGAAATGACCCGGTTTTTTGCATCCAAAAAAAAGACCTTAAAGGATTCCCGGCTCTTATCTCGAAGGGTATGATAGAGATATTCAAAAAGGGATCGGGAATTTGAAATGGGATCTTTATGGATAATCGCCTTTAATAGGTACCGGTCCGCCACCGCCTTGATGAGTTTGATCCCGAAAAGATTTTTCGGACCGATTCCGGGAATTGCGGAAAGCTCAGCGGGATGTGCTTCCAGCACCCCTTGCAGGGTTTTGAAATGTTGCAAAGCGGCTTTGGCCGGACCTTTGCAATCTCTTCGGGGCGTTGCCAGCGTCAAGAGCAGTTCGATGACTTCATAGTCATGGAATCCGGAAAGTCCGGATCTTAAAAACTTTTCTCGCAGCCTTTCGCGATGCCCTTCCGCCATGGAAGCGGGGTCATCCGTGCTTTCAGCTCGATTACGCTTCATCCTTTTCCTGCTTGAGTTCTCGGGTCATGAGGCGATGCAACGCCTCGGAAGGCGATGCATCTTCATAGAGGATACGATACACCTCACCACAAATGGGCATTTCCACACCCAGTCTATCGGAAAGTCTATAGACCGAATTCGCGGTTTTTACCCCTTCAGCAACCATCCGCATCCCGGTGAGGATCTCCGAAAGTTTCATCCCCTCACCGATCTTTTTCCCGACGGTGTGATTACGGCTCAGATCTCCCGTGCAGGTCAGAATCAGATCCCCGACCCCCGCAAGCCCGGTGAACGTGTCCGGATCCGCTCCGAGGGCGCGTCCAAGTCGTTTCATTTCGGCAAGCCCCCGGGTAATCAGGGCCGCACGGGTATTCAATCCGAGATTCAATCCATCCACGATGCCGCTTGCGATGGCGATGACATTTTTCAATGCCCCGCACAGCTCGACCCCGATGACGTCATTGGAGGTGTAGACTCGAAAAAAGGGGGTGGCCAGAACATGCTGCACGAAAAAGGCTGTTTTTGGATCCGTGGAGGCAACGGTGGCTACCGAAGGGACCTGCCGCGCCACCTCGACTGCAAACGTGGGGCCCGAAAGGGCGGCGATACGATCCTTCGGCAGATGATTCAGGGATGCCTGCAGGACGGCAGACATGGTGAAATGGGTTTCATTTTCAATCCCCTTGGAAGCTGAAACGAAAAGGGTTTTTTCCTCAACGAAATCCGTCATCCGGCATGCCACATCCCTGAGAAAATGGGAAGGCACCACGACGATCACCACATCCTTTCCCTGTATTGCCTGACCCAAGTCATGGGTCGGCAACGCATTCCGAGACAACAGGACCCCGGGAAGGAAAACCCGATTTTCCCGGAATTGCCGTATCTGTTCCCGCACTTCAGCTTCGTAGATCCACCAATCGATCCGAAACCCTTTGAGTGCCAAAAGATTCGCGATGGCGGTTCCCCAGCTTCCACCCCCCACAACACCCACATGAATATCGACAATCGGCAGATGCATGGCTTTCTCTCCGGGTTATTTCTCCAGGGCTTCGGAGATTCGAACCGCTGCGGTCAACCGCTCGCTAAGCTCCATGCCCATCAATTTGACCCCCTGAGTATTACGGCTGATAACCGAAACACCGTTGATAGGGGTCCGTATTAATCTCCCGGTATTGGTAATGAGCATGACTTCATCCGAATCGCTCACCAAGAGGATTGAGACCACCTTTCCGTTTCTGGTACTGGTCTTGATCGTTATCACCCCTTTTCCGCCGCGCCGGTGGACCGGATACTCGTCGATGGAAGTCCGTTTTCCGAATCCGTTTTCCGTGGCTGTAAAGAGGGTCTGCCCATGACTGAGAACCTCCATCCCCACCAGTCGATCGTCTTGTTCCAGTCCCATGCCGCGCACCCCCATGGAATTGCGGCCTGTGGGCCGGACATCCGATTCGTGAAATCGGATCGATTTTCCCTTGGCCGATCCCAGAAAGACATTATAAGTGCCGTCGGTAATCCGCGCGGAAATGAGGGCATCCCCTTCGTCGAGAGTCATGGCGATGATGCCGCCGGAACGGGGTCGGCTGAAGGCCATCAGATCGGTCTTCTTGATCGTTCCCTTTTCGGTGGCCATGATCACATAGCCCCCTTCCTTGAAGGAAGGCACCGAGAGTATGGTGCTCAACCTTTCCTCTTTACCCAGATTCAAAAGGTTGACGATGGCCTTTCCCCGGCTCATCCGACCGGCCTGAGGGATTTCGTAGACCTTGAGCCAGTAAGCCTTTCCCAGATTGGTGAAAAAGAGGAAGGTATGATGTGTGGACGCCACGAACAGAAGGGAGACGAAATCCTCTTCCTTGGTGCCCATGGCGGTCTTCCCTTTCCCGCCGCGCTGCTGACTGGCGTAAAGGGAAACCGGGTTTCTCTTGATGTAACCGGTGTTGGAGACGGTCACCACCATATCCTCTTCCACAATCGTGTCTTCGATGCTGATCTCCCTGGTTTCCTCCACGATCTCGGTCCGGCGGGCGTCTCCGAACTCTTCCCGAATCCTGAGAAGTTCCTCTTTGATGATATCCAGGACGATCCGTTCGCTCCCCAGGATCTCCTTGAACCGCGCGATGTCTTTGAGCGTCGCCTCATAGTCCAGGAGGATTTTTTCCCTCTCGAGTCCGGTCAACCGCTGGAGGCGCATATCTAAGATCGCCTGGGCCTGGATGGCCGAAAGTGAGAAGCGCTCCATGAGCCCATCCTTGGCCTCTTTGGGAGACGTGGAGTTCCGGATGAGGATCACCACCGCGTCCAGGTTATCCAAGGGCAATCTTGAGCCCTTCGAGGATATGGGCCTTCTCTGTCGCCTTTGCCAGATCATATCGAGTGCGACGGATAATCACCGTTTTACGGTGCCGAATGAAATGCTCCAGGAGCGCCTTTAAGGTCAACAGCACCGGCTGATTATCGACGATGGCCAGAAAAATGATCCCGAAGCTGGCTTCCATCTGGGTTTGTTTGTAGAGCTGATTGACCACCACCTCGGAGGTCTGTTCCTTTTTAAGCCCAATGGCGATCCGCATCCCTTCCCGATCCGATTCATCCCGGATATAGCGGATGCCTTCGAGATGCTTGCTCTTCATCAGCTGGGCGATCTTTTCGATGAGCCTGGATTTGTTGATCTGATAGGGAAGTTCGGTGATGACGATAGTTTCGCTCTGGGTCCGCTTATCTTTTTCAACAACGGCCCTGGCCCGCATCCGGATGATCCCTCTTCCGGTCAGGTAGGCTTCCTTAATTCCGGAGGTCCCGTAAATCATGGCGGCGGTGGGAAAATCCGGCCCCGGAATGATCTTCAGGAGTTCCTCCGCGCCGGTATCGGGCCTGTCGATCACGACACAAAGGGCATCGATGACCTCCGTCAGGTTATGGGGCGGGATATTGGTGGCCATCCCCACGGCAATGCCGGAGGATCCGTTGACCAGAAGAGAGGGTATGACGGCGGGAAGCACCGAGGGTTCCTTCAGGGATTCGTCGTAGTTGGGAACAAAATCCACCGTCTCTTTCTCCAAATCGGCCAGCATCTGGTGAGACAGGCGGGCCATTCGGACCTCCGTGTACCGCATGGCGGCAGGCGGATCCCCGTCGATGGAACCGAAATTCCCCTGTCCATCGATGAGCGGATAGCGCATGGAAAAATTCTGCGCCATCCTGACCATGGTATCGTAAACCGCCACATCCCCGTGAGGGTGGTACTTGCCGATGACATCTCCGACGATCCGCGCGGATTTTTTATACGGCTTGTTCCAGTCATTTCCCAGCTCGCTCATGGCAAACAAGATCCGGCGATGCACCGGCTTAAACCCGTCCCGAACGTCCGGCAGCGCCCTGCCGATAATCACGCTCATGGCATAATCGAGATACGATTTCTTCATCTCGCTCTCAATACTGACTTCAGGCGACCTCTCTTTTTGAAGCAAATCCATAGGTATTACCTTTTCTTCATCCGAAGATTAACCCTGCTGATGCTAAAGCCGGGGATGCCATAGATCCAAGGCGTCCAAGGGCGAAACCGTAGTATTTTACTGCAAGCCTTTGGCAACGAAGGAGATGGGGCATTTTCGATTTTCCTCCGGGTAAAAAAACATGACAAATTTTAGTTTTAGAAGTCACTAAAAGTTTATTCGCGAACCATGCCTAAACGAACTCAAATGCCCTGTTATCATTCTTTTTTCTATTCCTTGTCATGTTTTTATGCAACTGCAGGGCTAATACGGCCATGTGAGACCGACCGGGAAATATCGCCAGTCTATTTTTCCGAAATTTCTACCTGTTGCTGGTAGCTGGTATGGTAAATATCGGTCAGCGTAATAAATGCGGTGACGACCAGGGGACCGTATATGATCCCTAAGATTCCGAAAAGCTTCAGCCCGCCCATGATGGAAAGAAAAACCAAAAGGATGTGCATTTGCACCCTTTGACCCACCAGTTTGGGTTTCAGGACATTTTCTATCCCCAACGATAAAATGAGATACGCGATAATGAAAAAAACGGCTGCGGGGATCCTACCGTTCAAAAAAAGATAGATGGAAGTCGGGATGAAAACAAGCCCGATCCCCAGAATGGGCAAAAAGGCCACAATTGCCATGATCAATCCCCACAGGAAGGGCGATTTGAGTCCAAAAAGGGCAAAGATAATACCGCCGAAGAATCCCTGGACAATGCCGCTCAGGATGTTGATAACGAGGATGGCCCCGGCCACGTCTTTAAATTTCTGGATGATCTTTTGGTCCTGTTCGGCGGGTAGCGGTGATAAGTCGCCGATAAAAGAAATCATCCGATCTCCGTCTACCAGGAGGAAATACATGATGAGCAACATGAGAAAGAAATTTAATACAAACCTGAAGATATTGGAGGCGACGGCGCTTGCCTGTTCGTAAAGAAAAAGGCCCACGGACTTTCCGATTTCGGATATGGCCTTATTGAGTTCCTCGCCCGATACCGTATAATCAAAACGGGCAAGCAGGAGATTGATCTGCTCCAAGATCCGGCTCTTCTCGAAAAGCGCGCGGATCTCTTCCTTGAGCACCGCGTTTTTTGCCATGGTATACAGGTCATAGGCTTCCTTGGACAGAATCCCCACAAACAGGACAATGGGAATAAAAATAACAACGAACACCATGAAACAAATCAGAACGGAAGCCAGGGAGGCCCTCATTTTCTTTTTGAAGAGGGCATAAACCGGGTTGAAAACCCCTGTCAGGACAGCCGCCAAAATGATGATGGAGATGAAAGGCCAGATCAGCCAGCCGAGCATGAAGATAGAAACTAAAAACAGCGCCAAAAAAAACCACAAGATTATGTCCTTGTTTCTCCGGTGATCCATCAATTTTCCTGCCTTCCAAGTCGTTGCATCGGGAATATGGATCCTTTCAGCGGGTTGAGACAATTCCCCATCTTCATCTTTCCGGGTTCATGGGTGCTAGGATTCGGGGTTTCATCAACTACCGGCTTCCCGAACCTCTCCGTCTGCAGAAAGCGGAAATGGGTATCACTGCCATCCCACTTGCCCCTTCCATGCCATGGGGTTGGATAGATTGTGGGATCGCCTCAAGGATGGAATTTGCTGAAGGTCGACCGGCCGTGCGTCACCGCTACCTACTAAAGAATGCGCCGGCAGTCAGCAGAAGAAGGATTTCATACACAAGCACCGTCGGATAGCTGTTGAACAGCGCATAGACGATGCCCCCGCCAACAATGGCGGGAACGGCACAAAAAACCAAGATGCCCAGCTTCCTGCTCACATTCATTTGCCTGAACCTCCTGCTGTTAAGGGAAGCAGTTGCTTTCCCGGAACTTACTCCACTGATGGGGTAATTAACAAAGGGCCTCAGCGTCCCTTTCTATTCAATGCGTTTAAGCCTGATGAACCCGTAAAAACTCATCAAGATCGACGGCGAAAACAAAAACTCTCCCGCGTTTCACGGGATAATACACGAAAATCCCTAATGATGAGGTGTAGTTAACAAATATGCCGCCCTCAGGTTAGATACCGTACAATCCCCCCGAGAGGCGAGCAGTCTATTTGAGAAGCCGCCGTTATCCGCATTATCCTTTTTATCAAATTTCAAACCGCATAGCAAAGAAAAAGTCGATCCCATTATACGATTGGATCTCAGCGCTCCAGGACCATGGCCATCCCCATGCCACCGCCGATACACATGGTCACCAGCCCGGTGGAGTACCCTTTGCGGATCATATGGTTCATACCGGTGACCATCTGCCTCGCACCCGTGGCGCCGATGGGGTGTCCCAGGGAAATACCGCTTCCCAGTTCATTGGGTTTTTCGGTCTGAATCCCCAATTCCCGCATGCACCCGATGGCTTGGGATGCAAAGGCTTCATTGAGCTCGATCAGATCCAAGTCGGAAATGGCCATATCGGCAGCCTTCAAGGCTTTTTTTACGGCAGGAACCGGACCGAGTCCCATGTAAGCCGGATCCACTCCTCCTGAGGCAAAGGACTTGATTCGGACCACAGGTTCCAGTTCGAGTTCCCTGGCCCGCTCGCCGCTCATCAGCAGTACGGCTGCCGCGGCATCGTTGATCCCGGAAGCGTTACCGGCAGTTACCGTGCCGTCTTTGGAAAAAGCCGGCCGAAGTTTGGCCATCTTTTCCATATCCGTCTCCATAGGTCGCTCATCAGTATCAAAAACAATATCTTTTTTCCGGTCTTTAACGACCACAGGAACAATCTCTTGGGCGAAAAGACCTCCTTTGATCGCCTGGATGGCCCTGCGATGGCTGAGTACCCCCAGCTCATCCTGCTCGGTTCTGCTGATGCCGTAGGTTCTGGCAATATTCTCTGCCGTCATTCCCATGTGATAGCCGTAAAAAATTTCATAAAGGCCGTCGAAAACCATCAGGTCGAGGATCTCCCCGACACCGGTCAACTCCATACGATGCCCCCATCGTGCTTTGGGAAGCGCCATAGGAACCGCACTCATATTCTCCTGACCCCCGGAGACCACCACATCGGCCTGCCCGGTCAGGATGGCCGAGGCCCCCAATGCGATGGATTTGAGGCCGCTGCCGCAAACCTTATTTATGGTAACCGCCGGAATTTCTTTCGGAAGGCCTGCATGAATCATGGCTTGCCGGGCTGGATTTTGCCCCATCCCGGCCTGGAGGACGTTGCCCATGATGACCTCGTCCACGACCACGGGCCTCAAACCCTCGTCCCATCCGCCATATTTCTTTTCCATCTCGGTTAGCGCCTCTTGTTTCAGTTTCCGGGGTGCCAGATCCAATACCCGGCTGTCGGCAACCGGTTTGAGCCCTGCCCGCTTCAAAACATCACGGATCACCAAGGCGCCCAGCTCCACTGCAGATACCTCCTTCAAACTTCCGCCAAAAGCGCCGATGGCCGTCCGGCATCCGCTGACAATAACCACGTCTCGCATGAATCTTCCTCCCGTCGATATCGAAATCGTCTCCCGTTCGTTCTGTTTCAGGGGGAAAAACGATCTTTTTTATATCTATTCTTTTACCTTTTATTGTGTCGGAATGTCAATCATGAACTATATCCAAGGGGCTTTGCCGGTGCACCTGTCGGACGATTTTATAACCGGGTTTTCAATCTTCAAACGCCTTGCAAATCGATCATACCTGGCTTAGATTGGTGAAAACATAACATATAAAAGCCCAATCACATCCGGTCCAGATTCAATGGGTTGGGCCTTGAGCTTGAAAATGAAAGGATAATAGAGGATGACCCTATTCGATGATCTTCAGGAATCCGAACGCCGGTTCCTGGAACAGCTTGTCATTCAAACCAGTGGGGATCCAGACGCCAAAGTCTCCATGTATGAAGTCGGTGAACAACTGAACCTGGATCGTCCCGCCGCCAAGCATGCGGCCGAAACGCTCATTGGATTGGGTCTGGTGGAAATTCGGACCCTTTCCGGCGCCATCGGCATCACCTCCGACGGCATTGATGCCGCCCAATCGTTTCAGGGCCCTGGCGATCACCTGGTCTCGGGCGCCTTCGTCCTCGGTGACAAAGGAATTCCGGATGAACCGATCCTCAAGGCGCTGGACATTCTTCTATGCACCCTTAAAAGCCACATTCCAGACTTTGGTCTTAATTTCGAAGGGTTAAGCGAGTTAATGGCCGATATTAAAAGCATCGATGCCCAGCTGACTTCCCCAAAACCCAAGACCGCGGTGCTCCGTGGGTGTCTTGAATCCATCCAAGAGACTTTGTCGAGGATCGGGGAACGTGACTTCATGACCCGAGTCAAGAGGTTTCTCGGTACTTAAAAGGATTCCTGATGACCGGCAATTACTCGAAGATCGTACAAGAAAACATCAGGATGCTTTTTAAGAATCCTAAAATAAAAAGTCTTGAATTTCAGACTCTTGGGATGAATTGCGTCATCCATCCGGAAGGCATATTTCTCAAAGGAAAAAAGGAAGAGGGGGTCTTGGGAATTCTCATTTCCCTTTATGCCCTCCATGCCGGAAGTGAAGAAATGATCCTAGAACCCTTCAAAGCATTCAAAGACCTTCCCAACAGTGCACCCTATGTGGCCGCCTTTGCTGCCCGGACTCAGCAGGTATTGGTCCCGCATGTGGAGGCTATCCGAATGACCCGGGAATCCTTCCTGAGACGCCTCAGCGGATCCCCCGGTCCTCCCAGCGTCGGAGGTGATTTCTCATTTGTCGTGCAACCTTTCCCCAAAATTGCCTTGTGCTACATCTTCTACCGTGCCGATGAGGATTTCCCGGCCTCGGCCACATGCCTTTTTTCCAATAATGCCCTCTCCTTCGCCCCTATCGATGCCTTGGCCGACACCGCCGAATACATGTCCAAGTCCATCCTGGAGGCCCTGCCCTAATCAGGTCATTCACTTATCCAGAAACTGAACAACGGGAAGCTACAAATCGCAACGTTGATGAAATCGTAAAAACTCAAAATTAGGATGGCAAAGTAAAAAGCTTCAGATGCAAGGCGCGCAAATCCTGAGGAATGAGGCGTACATATGGGTACGCCGCAATGACGAAGGATGCAGTGCAACGCAGCAGATGGACTTTTTACGAAGCCATCAACATTGAGGTATTCGTAAAAAGCTTTTGCAAGCGAGATTTGAGCATTTTCGGAAAAAGAGATGCGAATGGCTGAGCGTTAGTAATTTCAAGCTGTTTGAGGCGCTTGCGCCGAGTTCTTGAAATTTAGAGAAGCCGTGAGCATCTCCCGAAAATGGTCACGAAGCGAGCAAAAATAGCTTTTTTTTTACGATTTCGTCAACATTGATTGACTGCACCTTAAAATACGTCACCTTTTTCAATTAGCGATTTTACGTCTATTACCCTCTGCCTCGTTTAAGAAAAGAATATCGAACGAATGGCTGCATACGATGTGAAGACTCCGAAGATGATGAAAACGGCGCCCGCTATCAGTTTGATATGACTTTGAGAAATGAATCGAGTGACCACGTCCCCTAGTGCCGTGGCGATAAGCGCACTGATCACCAGGGCGACGGCGGATCCAAGGAAAACCGATAGCCTCGAAGACTCGCAGTCGGCGGAAAGGCAAAATGTGGCCACCTGGGTCTTATCTCCAAGCTCTGCCAGGAATATCATGATGAAGGTGGTCATCATCAATTTAAAATCCATTGAGTCCTCCTGTTTATTCTGAGGTCGATCCGTTAAAGAGCGCGCAGCCATTCCGGTTTCAAGGGAACAGCGCCTTCGAGCGCCTGGTCGATGAGAGCAAGTGTCGCTGCCTTGTCTCTGGGCAGCCGAGCCTTGATGGGAAGATAATTGGAGGCATGATTGGCATGAAACAGCCCCCTTGAAAGATCGGTGTGAGCTAAAAGCACTCTGAGTTCTCCGAGTATTTCCAGGGGGGATAATAAATCAAACCGGCCCGAGACATAGTCTTCATACAAGGGAGTTCCCGGGATAAGCATCAGGCTCAAGGCCCCCACATAATCCGGATCCATAGTCGATAGCACCTTGCCGGTCGCCTCGGCATGAACAGCGGAGCGCTCTCTGCCTGCAATCCCGAGGAGAACCGTGACGGACAGTTTGATTCCCGCAGCTTTAACCTTTCTTCCCATTTCGATCATCCGTTGGGCATCTGCTCCCTTGTTGATCCTTTGGAGGGTCACGTCATCCCCTGTTTCCAAGCCCATATATAAAATTCCGAGACCCTCTGTCCGCAATGCGACAAGCTCCTCCAGGGTTTTCATGCCAATACCCTTGGCGTTGGCATAGGCCCCCACACGTGTCACCCAGGGCAATTGGCGGCGAATTTCCTGTAAAATGCGTCTCAGGCGTTTCTGCGGGATAATGAGGGCGTCGCCGTCGCACAAAAAGACCCGGCGCTGACGCAGGCAGTATCGCGCGGCAAAAGCGATATCCTCCATGATGATCGCATCGTCCTTGATCTTGAAACGCTCACCCCGGTACGTCCCGCAAAAGGTACATTTATTGCGGGAACATCCCACGGTCACCTGTAGCAGAATACTATTGGCCTCGCTGGGAGGCCGGATGATATTGCCTTCATAATGCATGGGTTTCTTTCCTTTCAAAGGTCTTAAATATAACTTGAGGCACCGTCATCTGCAACCCTCAGGTGATTTTTTAATAATCCGTCATTGATGCGGATCGTCGGGTCAGATGACTTTTCCGCAGGGGATCCCCGGTGTTTTTTCTTGACATATCCGGTCCCGATCGTATTTAATTATACTTCTTTTTATGTTTTATGCCCAAGGCAAATGTACACCGCAGGACAACTCGATGAAAAGAGCTGTTTCATGGAAACGAAAAAAGTAACTATCGAGGACTTGGGTGCGGTGGCTGTTTTGCGCCTTTCAAACGGCGTGACCAACGCCATCGGCCCTGAGGTGGTGGAAGCGCTTTCGCAGACCTTAGGCTACATCAAAAAATCCTATGGGGGAATGGTACTTGCGGGAGGAAGCAAATTTTTCTCCATCGGGTTGGACATCCCGAACTTGCTCCCCCTAAACCAAGCCCAGCTGCGAGATTTCTGGTATGCTTTTGATCGCGTCGTCCTGGATCTTTTTACTCTGCCGCTTCCAACGGCCTGCGCCATCTGCGGACATGCCGTGGCCGGCGGCACTATCCTCGCCCTGGCCTGCGACTTTCGGTTCGCTTGTTCCGAAAGAGTCTTTGTCGGGTTAAACGAGGTCAGGTTAGGCCTTCCGGTCCCTTACCTGGCCGATCTCATGCTCAGGTATGCAGCCGGGAATCGCGCCGCAACAAAACTCCTCTATTTCGGAGAGCTTGTGGAGTCGGAAACGGCTTACTCGATGGGGGTCATCGACGGGGTATTCCCGAAGACCGACGTGGAAAAAATTGCGTTGGAAAAAATTTCTCAACTGAGCCATAATCCCAAAGAAGCGTTTGCGGCCATCAAACGCAACAGTGTAGAGGTGGTGTGTGAACGTTTTGAAAAGTATTCAAAAGACAAAATCGAACAACTCCTTAAGCTGTGGTTCAGCCCTGGAGTGCAAACCCTTTTGGAAGAAGCGGCTAAAAAGTTTTAATACGGCAAGGTGGAGTTCAATGAGTATCGCACCGCACCCTGCGTTTTAAGGTGATTTTAAAACCATGATCAGCCTGGCAGTCCAACCCCAATTTCGATCCGAGAGACTCAAAAACCGGTGCCTTTCCTGTGGAACCGTGGAAAATATGGGGCGGCGAAAATACTGTTCTTTGCATTGCCGGCAGCGGTTAAAGCAGATGCTCACCATGCGGACCGGACTTCTCCGGGCTTTGAACACCCGCTATGCCACCTTCTATTTTACAGATTCCACGCTGATATTGGATATCCTGACCCACCATTCCGACACGCTGTTCAGCTTTTTCTATCCGCGCAACGGGGATAACAAGCCGGCCGAGGATTTCTGTCACATGACCAATGCCTTGGGAAATACCTGGTGGGCGGAAAAACGGCGAACCCAAAAACGATATCTGGCATCGAGACACCTTTTGGAGATCGCCAAAAAAAACCATGTGCCCTGTGATACAGTCAAGCCGTTTACGACCCGGCATCCGACGCATATCAACAAATCCGTCACCTATCTCCGGATGAAGCCTTCGGAACTCAGTGATCCGGATTTCAGGCAAAAAATCAAAGTCGCGTACCGCCGTCAAGCAAAAAAGCACCACCCCGACAGCGGTGGCTACGCCGCCCTATTCCGAAAAATCCACCAGGCCTACATAGATCTCGTCGAATGGTCGGATAACCCCACATTCACCAGCCGCCGCGGATTCCCGGACAAGTGGTTTTACGACGGAGAGACCGATCGTTGGGTTCAACCCACAGCAGTCCGGCAAAGCATCCAGATGCATAGAAGGCGGTGACGTTCGGACCTGAGCAACTGGAGACAAACGGTTATTTCTTGCCTGTGATTTCCCCTCGTGGGATTATAGAGCCTCCAGGCATTTCCAAAATGTTTTGGGCATGAATGCATCGGGAAAAGGCTCCGCGCTCAATTGAATTTGAAACCTTTGACGCCTTCGACAGACACCAATTCCCCGATGAAGCTTCCCACGATGACCTTGCTCCGGATCTTGACGGGAATCCGATTTGAATCATCTGTAAGCCAAACCTCGATTCTGGCGCCAGGGCTCTGCTCGAAAACGCCCCGCACTTCTTTGCATTCCGGTTCGAACAGAATTGAATCCACCATCTTATTCCCCATACGGACCTTTTCACGCCGGACCACGATCCCTTTCCCGATGACGCATCGCTTGCCGTCGGTGACCCACTGCTTAATCACCGCCCCCGGGGCCATTTCCTTAAACCTGGCAAAATAAAAGACGGAAAGCGGGTCAAATGTGCCGGGTTGAATCGGAATCGGTGGGCGTTTTTCCCCATAGTTGACATGCTGTGCCTCATTTTTTTTCCAGTCGAAATAAACGGTGATGTCCCGCCGGGTGGACCCTTCCTGCTGTTCTTGCCGATAATGCAAGGACCGGGTCATCCCGGTTTCTGCGTAAGCATCGATTTGATCCCGAACCTTATAAAACACGTCCACGAAGGCATTGCTTTTGGCGCGGACGGAGAAATGATAGGCCTGAACCCCATCCCGGGTCGTCAAAGGTTTCACTTCCAAGGTGGCTTCTCCCACCGGAATGATACCCCACCTCAGGTGAAACGTCAGTCTCTCGCCGGGCGAAAAAGGAGCCGTGTTCAGTTCCGGCATGGCGGAAAAACCAGCCTGGGGCGATAAAATTGCCAGCAGAAAAAGAGAGGCAAGAAGAAGTGCGGCCCTTTTGCGTCGCATCCGTAAAACGGCTTCCTCTTGGTGCCGGATATGGTTTGGGGATACAACAGTTATCGGTTGAGTGCACATTGAAAGAAACCCTTCATCTTGTAAGAATTTAATGCATCCACCTTCTGGATTCAAGGAATGGCATGATAATATTTAAATTATGAAATTTACCACTATGCAGATGTTTTTACAACATACTTGTGGGGACAGCCGATAAAATTCCAGTTGACAGCGCATTCACCTTCGGATAGTTGAAAATTCATAAGCCTTGTCAACTGCAGGTTCCCATATCTTGGGTCGCAGATGATGGAAAAACACAATTCAGTCCCGCACTTAATCCGCCAACAAAAAAGCAACTTCTTATCAGTTGATGAACAGCGGCTCTCGCTGAAAGTGCTGCATGATAAATGATGTTTGTTGTGCTCCAGTCTAGAGATTTTTTCCATCAGGTTATAAACAATGGCCGATGGCCCCAGCTATCCGTTAGGTGGAACTGACCGCAGTGCTGGCGAGAATCGGTTTCGAGCAGCTGCGCTATCGCCCCATGACCAACGCCATCACCGCGGCCCACATAGGAGTCAAAGGGGCGATGGACGCTTAATGCGTCGACAACTTTTTCTCGAAAGGAGAGTACATCCATGGTTGAGCAGTCCGAGGATATTCTACAGGCCGTGAAAAAGGCCCGGCAGTCCTTTAAAATGCCCAAGCTGCAGCCCAAGATTGCGCGCGGCATCCGCATCGGCATCATGGCGCTGATCATCCTGCTAGTGGTCTTCAATACGCTGTTCGTCTATGTGCAACCCAACGAGTTCGGTATCAAGGTGGTGCGCATCGGCATCAACCGCGGCGTGCGAAAGGAGGCCTATACCGCAGGTCTACACTGGGTTTTCCCGGGTCTGCTGGAGATGCACCGCCTGCCGCGTGATATGCAGGTGCTGGAGTTGACCGGGTCGCCGACCACGGCGGCTACTACGGCGCGCAAGGACCGCGCCGCGCACATCCAGACCTCGGACGGTTTTTTCGTCGATGTGGATGTTTCGATCCTCTACCACATCGCCGACCCCTACCTGGTCTTTACCAGCATCGGTCCGGGAACGCTCTTCGAGGACAACGGCATCATCCCCAAGGCCGAGCCGGCCCTGAAAGAGACCTTGGGCAAGCTGACCACCGAAGAATTTTACAACAGCCCGCTGCGAGCACAAAAGGCCCGCGAGGCCACGAGCTGCTCAACAAAGAACTGAATGCCAAGGGTATCAAGGTCGAGCAGGTGCTGGTGCGCTACTTCAGTCTACAGCCAGGAGATCCAGAAGAATATCGAGGAGAAGAAACTCCAGGACCAGCTGGTCTTCACCAACCAGGCCGCAGCGCGGGCGGCCACGGGAAGAAGCCGAGCTGAAGAAGATCATCCAGGAGGGGAAGGTGATCGTGGAGGTCGAGATGGAGCAGGGCCAGCGCCTATGTCACGCGCAAGATCGCCGAAAAGGACCTCTATGTGCGGGCCAAAAAGGCCGAGGCCGACCTGCTGGTCAAACTGGCCGAGGCCGAACGGGTGCGCCTGAAAAACGACGCCCTGAAGGGGATCGGCTCCGAGCGCATGGTGGGCCTGAAAATGGCCGACGTCTACAAGGGGCTGGACCTGATCATCCTGCCCAGCGACGGCGCGGGCGGGGTCAACCCGCTGGATCTGAACAACGCGCTGAAACTGTTCGACGTTCGCAAAGGAGGTGCCCAATGAAACGCTTGATCGCTCTGCGTCTTGGCGGCCTCGTGGCTCGGCAGCCTGAGCGGCTGCGTTTCCCACACCACCGGCGAGACCGAGGTGGGGGTGCGCACTAAAAAATTGGCATTCTATCGGGCGCCAAGGGCGTGGAGGACAAGGTCTATGCTCCCGGTTCCACCTACTTCTTCCTGCCCTTGATCAACGACTGGCATACCTTTGACACCAAGCTGCAGAACCTGGAGATGGTTTTCGATCAGGGCCGCGGTGACCGCCGAACTGCGCGACGACCTGCTCTTCAAGACCATCGACGGCAACGACATCAGCCTCGATGTGATCATCGCCTATCGCATCGATGCCGCACAAGGCGCCCTATATCCTGCAGTATGTGGCCGACAGCAACGACCGACCCTGCGCGAAACAATCGTGCGCACCGTCGCCCGCAGCAAGCCGCGCGACATCTTCGGCGAGCTGAAGACCGAAGATTTCTACGTGGCCGAAAAGCGCGAGTTGAAGGCCCAGCGCGCCAAGGAGGTCCTCCAGGAGATGCTGGGACCCATGGGCATCATCGTGGAAAAGGTGCTGACCAAGGACTACCGCTTCAACCGCGAATATCAGAAAGCCATCGAGGACAAGAAGGTGGCCGACCAGCAGGTCGAGAAAAACAAGTCGGCCCAGCACGCCGCCGTGGAGGAGTACAAGCGCAAGCTGGAAGAGGCCAAGGGCGAAGTCAACAAGATGGTGGCCGACGCCGACGGCGCCTACCGCAAGGCCAAGATCGAGGCCGATGTCTACTACGAGCAGCAGAAGCTCCTGGCCGAGGCCATCAAGGCCGAGGGCATCGCCGAGGCCAAGGGCATCCAGGAGATGAACAACGCCCTGGCCGGCTCGGGCGGCGAGGCCATGGTCAAGCTGCGCATCGCCGAAGCCTTGCAGGGCAAGCGAATCATGCTGCTGCCGGTCTCCGAGGGGGGCATGAACCTGAAGACCACCGACATCAACCGCCTGATCGAGACCATGGGCATCAAGGCCCTGGCCGGGCAGGGTACGACCAAGCCGTGATGGCGGCCATATCAACCAGGCCGTGAGGGGTGCCCGAAAGGACCCAGAAAAGCTTCAGCTGCCAGCGCAGGGCCGGGGAGAGCCGCAGAAGTTGTAGAGGTCAAGCCGGACACGGTGCGCCGCCGGATGTGGATAGCCGCCGAGCACAGCGAAGCGGCGAACGATTTGCGCCGGAGGGCGAATCTTTGGAAGTGAAGTCTGGATCGGAATTGCCTTGGCATCGAGTTTTCGGCTAAATTGAACTTACGATGATACCGTCACCTCACAAGCAAGGAACCTGCCAGGCAAACCGGCTATACCGCCAAAATCAAATGGGAGATGAATCGCGTCGCCGGCATGAGGATCGATTGAAAAAAGCCCGTCTTGGCCCCATAGTCCAAAATCACCAAGACGGTCAATAGCAACGCCCCAGATCGCTCGAGAGTGGCACGACGGCCCTCCAATGCAGGGAAGAGGATAGAAACGGCTCTTCCCAAAGCCATCGGAGGGATGGGGATAAAAAAATTCGCCATTGCGATCAATGCGTTGATTTCAATAGCGAATTTTAGAATTGAACTATGTAGAAACAGGTAAATACTCCCCAGTGTGCCCACAAGCATCAGATTGGCCATGGGAGCCATCATGTGGATCATACATAGGGCTATCCGTTTCTGGGGAAAATACGGTGGAGCCTCAACCCGTTTCTTCCCCCATCCCCATCCCGTGAAAAGAATGACCGGAAGAGAGGTTGGATCGATATGATGAAAGGGATTTAGATCATAGGTCACTTTTTCCCGTTCCGCGAAGTTCTGAAAAAGAAGAACGAAATATATCTGCATTTCGCCCTGAACAATGAAACCGGCGATGATCCCCAAAATGCCGCCGATCCACTGATCGGGATTGTGATATTGTAACGGAATGAACTCCATTTTATTTTTCCCCGGTTGAACGTAAAAGCGTTTGTTTTGTTAATCCGACGGTGAGCGACTCATAGAGTGATCGGAACTCGTTTTTCGTAAAGTACGACGACTGTAAATTCAATTGCTGTCCCCCTGGGTTACCCTGGATACGCGACAACACGATTACCGGGTCAATTTCACCCAGGCCATTTCCCTAATCCAGAATGTCTTAATCCTGCTGTTCCACCGATCTAAAATAAAAGCCCAAATCATGATCAATGCACTTTTTACCGTTTTTCAAAAAACCACAGAACCCATCCGTCCAGAAAGAAAATACCCGCATAAACACCGGTTGTCATCCAGAAAATTCTGCCTTGCTTATAAACCATGCACCTAAGTTAATGGCTTTGACTCTAAAACACATAGTGAGCCCTACTCCGCTCAATCATGGCGGTCAAGACTCAAATTGCCCAGTTTTGTCCTTTTCGGGCTCAAATCCCACAGACTCTCCACGGACCGGCCTCATACCTGCCGAAGCACCTACCAATATCGTCCCATAAAGTACCTCTATATGAAAAATTCCAGGCAAGATGGACCACGTCATCCGGGATGCCATTATGGCCGGAAATATGAAATATACCCTCCCGTTTCTGATGCACAATCGGGAGCGGATCCAACACGTGGAGAACCTGGAACACAAGCTTCGACGGCGCGATATCAAAGTCTCAGACTCAGAGATCTTCTCATTTTATTCAGAACGCCTGAAGAGGGTGTTTGATCCGAAATCCCTGAAAAAACTGATCCTCGAAATAGAGTCGGATTCTTTTTTGCGCATGACCATCGAGGATCTGGTCAACTATGTCCCGAGTGCGGAAAGGCTTTCCGAATTTCCCGACACCCTCTTCCTGGATGAAAGATCCTTCCCCTTGACTTATCGCTTCAACCCGGGAGAAGACGATGACGGGATAACGCTCCATGTCCCCTATTCCTTCGCCCCGGTTATCCCCGAAGAGAAATAGGATGAATGCACAGAGAATCACCAAGGCCTTCGAATGCGTTTACGATGAGCAATCCTGACGGAAACCAAAGGTGGGAACTCGGCGGGCTTTTTAAGAACAAAAAATGAAGAGGGGGGCATTTCGCCCCCCTTTTCTCACTTGATCAGGCAAGAACAACCGTTATTTAACTTCCTTCATTTTTTCCACGGTCAGAACCTTCTTGTCCTGCACCGTAGCGATAGTGCCGGTTGCCTCTACCTTCTTTCCTAACATGGCAGCAATTTTCTCGCCTTTCATTCCACAGGTCTCGGTCTCGGTCTTGAGGGCGTAGCCGGTGACCTTGCCCTTATCATCCTTGACCTCTTTCACCACACCGGTCAGCGTGACGGGCTCCACCTTCTTCGCTGTGACCTCAGCGGCCTTTGCAGGCGCGGCGGTCGCAGCAGGCGCGGCGGGCGCGGCGGGAGCAGCAGGCGCAACGGTCGCAGCAGGCGCTGTAGGCGCTGGCGGGCAGCGGCGGGAGTGGCAGGCTTAGCCTGCTGAGCAGCAACAAGCGCAGGCGCTACCAAAAATGCAGCGATCACCAACATCGAGATAACTTTTTTCATTTCTTCCTTCCTCCTTCTGAGTCTTCTTGCCTTAACGGCGGTTACTAAATTAATACCCTGCTCTCCTGGGCATTTGTTTGTACTTTGAGAGCACTCTTCCCGGGGCAGATCCGGCCCCGGATCTTTACCCTTTGTCCCCTATGGAATCCTGACGACGATATCCGTCGAATATCCTTTTCACAGCCTTACTGATGGTCTGCTTTCAACCGTTCCTTCGAGCGGGCTGCTATGTATCAAGCCTGAACAGCTTTAGCAAGAAAATATTTTCTTAAAAACATTACATAACTAATTCGAATTATCTCCGAATTAGTTATGTAAAATAGGAGGCAAATAGAGTGATATCAAGCAGAATGGACGTTAGTGTAACCTTTTTTCTGTAAATTGACTAATGAGCCCGGTGAAAGGTGATACGGTTCGGGGGGATACCCAGAAATCCTTCCGATTCGGATCGCCGGTGGGGTTGCAAGGCTGTTGTACAATGTACAGATCGGCCTTGAACATGGTGGATCAAGTCAGTATTCTAAAGAATTGTAAAAACCTAATAAAGGAGGGGCTGAAATGACCCACCAATCGCATCAAACGCCAATTTCACAGGTATTGGAAGAGGTGATCCATCATGGCTTAGACGGTTTGTAATCGGTGTTGTCGCTATCGTTCAATAAGGCGATGAAAGTCGAGCGCAGCCGGGCTATCGGCAGTATTGCCTATTTGGTGCTCAATGCGTGCTATAAGAATATCCGTCAAGACAGCACGGTAATGAGTTGCGCGGTGTTGATGGCCTCGGGAATCCGGGCCGATGGTCGCCGGACGCTGCTGGGGGTGGACGTATTGTTGAGCGAGACCGAAATCCATTGGTGTCTGTTTTTGCATCTGCAACGAAACGCCTCGGCCCATGTTCCCAAGATGGACATGAGGCCTCAGGTGGCCGAAAACATTCGTGTGATCTTCAATGCCCCGGACCGCCAAGAGGGCTAACGCCTGCCGGATCTGACGGTTAAGAAATATCAAAACAGCGCCTGCCGCTTGTCGACTTGGAGGCTGGACAATCTGCCGTAAGGCTTTGCGGTGCTTAATTTGCCCCGAAGTCATCAGTGTCGAATGCATACCACAAACATGAGGACTCACTCATTTGCCTGGTGAGCGCAATCTTGATGGAAATTAGTGAGGAGCGGGAAACTGGGAAAATATACCTGAACGCTGAGGAGAAATGATCCGCTGTACCAATTTACAGAAAAAATGTTACTTTATCTGATAGTTAATTACACTAAAAAATTATCAAGGATTTTTAAGCTTTTACCCGGATGCGCACCAGGATTTCCATGCTTTTTTGTTCCATCCGCCCGGCTTCCTCCGGATCGGTTTCGTGTTCAAATCCGAAGAGATGCAGGATGCCGTGGACCAAGAGTTCCATGAAACGGGTTTCGAAGGGCATCCCCGCCTGTTTGGCTTCTCTTTCGGCAGTATCCATGGAGATCACTACATCCCCTAAAAGGTCGGGGGCGATATCCGAGAAGGGACCTTCGCGCATGGGAAAGGCGATGACATTGGTGGGCCCCGGTCGGTTCAGATAGGCTTGATTTAGGGCGGCGATCCCGACATCGTCGAGGATGACGACGGAGAGTTCCCCGTCAGGGGAGCCCAAGGCGTCTAAGGCGGCCTGTGCCGCCGTTTTTATCCGGGCTCGGGGGATTGCCGACCGCGTGCAGCGGTTGTCGATCAAGACCGCCATCTCTTTCCTTTCCGTTTGTACCCGACGGGCTTTCTGGATACTCCACCCGGTGATGATGGATGCCGGTGAGGATCTTGTTGAAGCTTTTGGCGATGCTGTGCAGGTCGCGGAGGGTGAGCTCACAATTGTCGAGTTGCCCGTCGGAAAAGACCTTGTTAATCAGGTTTTGGACCAATCCCTGGATCCGGGACGGGGTGGGGTTCTGCAAAGTTCGCGACGCCGCTTCCACCACATCGGCCAGCATGACCAGCCCGGCTTCCCGGGTCTGGGGTTTTGGGCCCGGGTACCGGAAATCGTTGATCTTGACGGTGTCTTCTCCCTTTTGCTGTTTGGATTTTTCGTAAAAATAGCTAATGATGCTGGTTCCATGGTGCTGTTGGATGGTGTCGATGATGGCTTGTCCCAACTTGTTCTGCCGAGCCAGCTCTACACCGGCCTTGATGTGAGAGATCAGGATCAGGCTCGACATGGAAGGTGCCAGCTTGTCATGCCGGTTCTTTCCATCGATCTGGTTTTCTATGAAATAGAGGGGCTGCTTGAGCTTGCCGATGTCATGGTAGTAGCCGCACACCTTGGCCAGAAGCGGGTTGGCGCCGATATCGGCGGCAGCGGCTTCCACCAGAGATCCTACGATGACCGAATGGTGGTAGGTCCCCGGCGCTTCGATCATCAATCGCCTGAGGAGGGGCTGATCGAAGTTGGCCAGCTCCAGCAAAGTGATGTCCGTGGTATACCCGAAAGCGAGCTCGATCAATGGGGCGATTCCGGTGGTGATCATCCCGGCCACGAGTCCGGCCTGGAAGGCAAATCCCCAATCCCATAAAGTGTGGACCCCGATAAAGGTTCCCAGATAGATATCGATGGCTGTAACGAGGAGGATGTTGAGCATGCCCAGTTTCAAACCGGCCTTGATAAAGACCTTCCGTTCTCGACAGTATCGGATCCAGTGGGCGCCCAGGACGGAGCTTAAAAAATAATAGATGAAGAGATCGATGCGGTTTTGGAGCATGACGGCCACCGAGATGGAAAGGACCATGGCGAAAGGGAAGGCGACTTCCATGCCCAGAAATAGACATACCGCCATGGACCCGGCCGCCAGGGGCATGCCGAAGTACAGGGTCGTGTGGGACAGATCAAAGGGGTTGTTTTTAGTGAAGGAGTCTATGAGGGAAGCGGAAACCTTGGCGATAAAAAGAAAAAGAACGAGCATGGCGGCGGTAAAAAGCAGGTTCCGGTTCAGGTGACGCCGGAAAGCTTCCCGGGGGGATATGATGGGGAAATAGAGGACCATGAGAAAACACAGCATCATCATAGCAGCCCCAAAGCTGGTGGCCAGCAGTCGTTCCTTCCTGGAGCGGTCCTGGAATGCTTTGAGTTTCATCATCTGAAATTCCGTGACCCGTTCCCCTTCCCGCAAAAGCATCTCACCCGCTTTGATCCGGTGCACCACCGGCTCAACGGCATCAGCGGCCTTTTGGCGGCGTTCCTCGCTCTCGCGGCGGTTCAGGGTAATGTTGGGTTTGATGAGCTTTTGGGCAAAATCCACAATCAGGGCCTTCAAGGCGTGGTTGGCATCCTTGAGGACCGTTTCCCCAAAAACAGTCACCATGGTCTTGGCTTGGTCATTCCCGTAAAAGGATTTCAACTGGGAGATTGTTTTTTCCGTGCTGGACCCCAAAGTTCGGAGGATAATCTCTTTTTCTGATTCTCTTAAAAGAAGATCTTTATTCGCGACGACACCGTTTTCGAGAATCTGGTTCAAGATGGTGGCGATGCGGGTGGCGATGTCCTCGGGAAACTCTTCTTTAACGAGAAGCTGGAATTGACTTTCGGAGACCGGGATACCGATTTTGGATTCGAACTCGGATTCCATCTTTCGGATCAGATCGGAGGAGGATTCCTTGAGCGGCGAAGATTCCGCGCCCAAGCCGCGGGGGGCTTTCGGGTTGGGATGGGTGCCCAAGGCAGACGGGTTCTCCTTGATCGATTGACGCATGGCAGCGAAGGCCGAAAGGACCTGCCGCTTCATTCGGGAGGCCATTTCAACGTCGTGATCATAGACCGTCAAGACCTGATGGACGGCTTTCTGACGGGCCGATTCGGTGGCCTGGGGGTCTTCCAAGAAAAAATCGCCGTCGGATTTAATGTCCCGTCTGGCCACATCCCCCATCTGATAATTCAGGTCGTCTGTGACCACCAAGCTGGGATAAAGGATGATAGGGTAAATGATGATCAGTCCCGCCAGGATAGCCCAGGGAATAAAATTGGCACCGCCCAGCCTAATGCCGAACGGCTCTAATGGAATTCGGATTCTCATTTCCGGTCTTTTTCGCTCTTGCGAAGATCCAGGTCTTCATAGGCCCGGATGATTTCCTGGACGAGCTTGTGTCGGACCACATCCATTTTGGAGAAGAATACGAATCGGATTCCTTCAATCCCCTGGAGGATCTCCTTGGACTCGATGAGCCCGGAGGCTTTTCCGGAGGGCAGATCGATCTGGGTGATATCCCCAGTGATCACTGCCTTCGAATTATACCCGATTCGGGTTAGAAACATCTTCATCTGCTCCGAGGTAGTGTTTTGCGCTTCGTCCAGGATGACGAAGGCATCATTTAAGGTCCTCCCGCGCATGAATGCCAGAGGTGCCACCTCGATTACCCCCTTTTCGATGAGACCGGAGGCTTTCTCGAAGCGCATCATGTCATGTAGGGCATCATACAACGGTCTCAAATACGGGTCAACCTTTTCTGCAATATCCCCGGGAAGGAACCCCAGCGCTTCCCCGGCTTCCACCGCCGGCCGGGTCAGAATGATCCGGTTGACCCGGCCTTTGGATAAAGTGAGTACGGCCATCGCCATGGCCAAGTAGGTTTTTCCTGTACCCGCCGGGCCGATGCCGAAGACGATATCGAAGTTTCGGATGGCCTCAATGTAAGCCTTTTGATTGGAACTTTTGGGGGTGATGAGCCTTTTGTTGGCGGTGATGAAGATAGTATCCAAGAAGATGTCTTTGAGTCGGGTGCGGTGGTCGGCGCTCAGGGCATTGATGGCATAATCCACATCGTCCGGGAAGATGGGGTACTTGTTTTCCAAAAGGCCATAAAGCTGGTCTAATAGGTTTTCCGCCAGGTCCACGGCAAAGCTGTTTCCCTGAATGAAGATCGAGTTTCCCCGGGCATCTACATCGACCTTGAGCACTTCAGAGATGCGTTTGAGGTGGCTGTTCTGCTGGCCGTAAAGCTGCCGGGCCAGATCGTTACTTTCAAAGCTCAGGGTGGTGGTTTTAGTGTCCAAAGCAGATTCCATTTTTAGTAAAGGTTCCCGGCAGATCACCCCTATTCAACCAGCGGACCGCATTTATGCAAAATGTCCTTGACAATGATAGGCGCTCTGATAGTCTAATTAAATCGTTAGACACCGGTATTTAAACCCGAGATACTCCCTGAAATACCCTGAAATAATTGCCTTTCTGAAAAAAGATAAAAAGCCATGAACGCTTTTGACATTCTTTTTGCACTTATTACCGGGTTTTTCATTATTCGGGGACTGTTCAGGGGGTTTATTAAGGAGTTTTTTTCGATTATAGGCGTTTTTGCAGGCTTTTTCGTTGCAACTCGCTATTATGGAGCGGCTGCATCCTTAATTCCAGGAGGTATTCTCAATCCGGCATACCTGTCCATCGTCGGCTTTTTGATCCTTTTCATGTTATTATATTTTATAATAAGCGTTCTCGGTGTCATAATCAAGTACCTTCTGAAAATCACCATTTTGGGTTGGGTGGATCGCGTTTTCGGAGCCATATCGGGAACCTTCAAGGGAGTGCTGATCACCACGGTATTGTTGCTCGCCCTGGTGGCCTTTCTTCCGGCCGGCTCTTCTTTCATCACGCGATCGCGCCTATCACCCCACCTGATTTCCATTACCGAAAAGATGGCTCTGGTCCTCCCCAAGGAAATGCTCCTCCAGTTTACCGCCAATCTCAAGGCCATGAAAAAGGGACTCGCCGTGCATCCATAAGGGTGTGGCGGAAAGAAAGGCTCACACGTGAAGCGGCTGAAGGGATTAATCCGTTCCTTGAGGGGGGATAAGGGATGTCCCTGGGATCGGGAACAGACGCCCCGGACCATAGTCGGATATCTTTTAGAAGAGACCTATGAACTATTGGATGCCGTGGAGGCCGATGATAGCCGGAGTGTCTGTGAAGAGCTGGGGGACGTCCTGTTTCACCTGATGTTCATCATCGATTGCTTTGAGGAAAAGAGTCTTTTCGGCCTGGATCGGGTGATCGAGGGAATCATGGAAAAGATGATCCGAAGACACCCCCATGTGTTTGGGGAAAAGTCCCTTGAAACTTCCGATGCCGTCAAGGACCAATGGCAGCGGATCAAGGCTGAAGAGAAAGAAGATTCCAAGGATTCCATCCTGGGATCCGTGCCCAGGCACCTGCCCGCCCTGATGCGGGCGTTGCGGATGTCAGAGCGCGCTGCCGGGGCGAAGTTTGATTGGGATGATATTTCCGGGGTCATGGAAAAAGTTGAAGAAGAATGGCGGGAGTTCAATGCAGAAATGGGAGAGAGCTTACCCGACCCCAAGAATAAGGACGATCGGTTGGCTCAGGAATTCGGGGACCTTCTGTTTACCCTGGTCAACGTAGCGCGGTTTGCCCGGCTGGATCCGGAGAGCACCCTGCATGCCGCTACGAAGAAGTTTGAAAGGCGCTTTCGGTTTATTGAAGAGCAGATCGTTGAAAGCGGAAGGGATATCCGGTCGGTTCCGCAGGCCGAAAAAGATGCTCTTTGGGATAAAGCCAAGGAACAAATAATCTGACGGAAGTGAACATCTTTACGATTCATCTTTTACCTTTAACCGTTCACGGTCCAACAAACCATGATTGCCATCATCGACTATGACGCTGGAAACCTGACTAGTGTGGCCCGGGCCGTATCCCACCTGGGCTTTTCGTGCACCGTTACCAACGATCTGAAGGCCATTCAACGGTCCGAAAGGATCATCTTCCCGGGGGTTGGGGCTGCCGGTTCTGCCATGGCCTCCTTGAGACGCCTGGATCTGGACCGATGTCTGAAAGACGCCTTTGAAGAAGGAAAGCCGATTTTAGGGATTTGCGTGGGAACCCAGGTGATCCTGGAACACAGTGAGGAAAACAACACGACCTGTCTGGGGATCATCCCGGGAACAGTGCGCGCCTTTCCGGGGGACCTCCGATCCCATGACGGAGAGCGCCTTAAGATTCCCCATATGGGATGGAATCGCGTCCGTATTGTGAGGGCACATCCTTTATTGACCGACATCCGGGAGACTGATGAGTTTTATTTCGTACACGGATATTTCCCTGACCCCCGGGATCCTGATTGGGTGGTGGGATTTACCGATTATGGTTTGACGTTTGCTTCGGTGATGGGGAGGCAAAACCTTTTTGCCACCCAGTTTCACCCGGAAAAGAGCGGAAGGCCCGGGCTTTCCATCTTGAGACAGTTTTGCCGATGGGATGGAAAACTCAAGGTCTGATGTCGGATATGGAGAAGACGCCATGCTAAGTAAAAGGATCATCCCTTGCCTGGATGTTCGGGATGGAAAGACGACCAAGGGAATCCGGTTCAAGGAAAATGTCGACATCGGAGACCCTGTGGAGATGGCACGCCTGTACTACGAGGCCGGAGCCGACGAGATCGTGTTTTACGATATCACCGCTTCCCACGAGAAACGGGACATCATGATCGAGGTGGTCCGGTGTGTGGCGGAAACCATCTTCATCCCCTTTTCGGTGGGCGGGGGGATCCGAAGCGTAGAGGACATGCGTGCCGTGCTCCTGGCAGGTGCCGAGAAGGTGAGTGTGAACTCGGCGGCAGTCCGCAATCCATCTATTATCTCAAAGGGGGCGAAGGCCTTCGGAAACCAGTGCATTGTCCTGGGAATGGATGTCAAGCATGTAGGCGTGAAAGCGGGGATCCCGTCGGGGTATGAGATTGTTATTAACGGCGGGAGGACTTATATGGGAATCGATGCCCTTCAATGGGCCAAGGAGGCGGAAGCGCTTGGGGCCGGAGAGATCTGTTTGAACGCCATCGACACGGATGGGACCCGAGAGGGTTACGAACTGAACTTGACGTCCATGATCTCCGATAATGTGGGGATTCCCGTCATTGCGTCAGGTGGTGCGGGAAAGCCCGAGCATCTGTACGACGTCCTTACAAAGGGAAAGGCGGACGCCGCACTTATCGCTTCCATGGTGCATTACGGCACTTATACCCTCCCCCAGATCAAGGAATACCTGGGCGACCGTGGGATCAAGGTCCGGAAGACTTGGTGATCTGGTTTATTTGGTCGTTTGGTCTATCTGGTCTGTTTCGTTGATCTTGTTGGTTTGGTCTATCTGGTCACTTGTCACTCGTTGCTGTTCTTACGTCACTCGTCACAGCCCTTCTCACTGTTCACCGAATAAGCGGCATAAAATATCCGGATGAATCGGTGGTGGCTATCAAAGGCGATCTCCGGTAAGGCATCGGGAGCGAAGAAGGCCAAATCTGAGGCATCGTCGCCCGGCAGGGCGGTCCCCTCAAAGGTTCGGACCAGGTAGCCGATCATGAGGACCGAACGGTACCGGGGGCTTGGGTTTGTGGTGACCCCAAGAAGCCGGGTGATCTTACCGGAAAGTCCGGTCTCTTCGAAGAGTTCCCGAAGCGCTCCTTCCTCAGGCGTTTCACGGACCTCCAAAAACCCCCCGGGCAGACACCAGTACCCTTTTTTTGGCTCCACGCTGCGCTTGACCAGAAGAACTCGATCTCGGGCATCCACCACCACCAGACAGGTGGCGGGGATGGGATTTTCGTAAATCGGCTCGTTGCAGTTCGTGCAAAACAGACGCAAGTGTCCTTCAGAAATACGTCGAATCAACGGATGGCCGCAAAAGGGGCAGTGTGTCTTTTCCCGCATGGCTAGTCGTCGAAATTTCCGGCTGAACCTTTTTCCGCGTTCAAGGCCTTCGCTTTTTGGACGATCTTTTCCGGCGTCCATGCCGCAGGATCTTCAATCCTTTCGCCTTTTGGACCGCAATCGAAGGAACCGGTTTTCAGGATGGTCTCGATGCACAGATCGGCGGTATCTTTCGCATTGAAAACCTGCGTGATCATTGTATAGACGAAGTCCTCCACACGGCGGATCATTCGTTCCCGTATCTCCCGGGGTTGGGCTAGAAGCCGATTTTCAAAGGGCAGGTTCAGTTTCTTGAAATCCCCCTTCTTCCACCCTTTAGTGGATGCATAGGCGATCATTTCCGCCCACATGGGCTCGGTGACCCCCGTGTTCGCCACTTTGATGAAGGCGCCGTTTTCATTCAGCAGGGCGTTGCCGTAATCGTTGACTTCGAGACCCCAGGAAATCATCTGGAGTGCGGTGGCAACGTTGGCCTTGGTCGTGCGGGTCTTGGCAGCGATCTCCCTGAGGCGGTCTGAATTGTTTCCCGAGGTGCCGTGCTGGGCGCCGGAGACCCGGTAGGGGGAAAGTGCTTCATGGATCTGCCGGGTCAATTCGACCTGGATCCCCTGGTCGCTAGCCTCGATACCGTGGGTGGTGCCATTGTTGAGGGCGATCCAGTCCGGAAAGATACTGTGGGCATTGAGACCCTGGATCAGAAAGAGAGCCTCTCGGACGGTAGAAAGCCCTTCTTTCCCCTTGATTTCCCCGACTTCCGTCTCCAGCCCCGCCCACTTAGGAACAAAGGGATAAAGGGCGAGGTTAGCTAAGAGGTTCTGATCGTCGGGCATGTGGGAAGCATCGATGGCGATGGAAGTCATCCCGAACTCGAAAAGGGTCGGAATCTCGGTTTTTGCCTTCTCGATATCCTTTTCAGACTTGATTCCGTAGTGATCCGCATGCAGAGCCACCGGAACGGTGATCCCCATTTCGTTGAGCAGGGCGTCCACGATCCGGGCCATATTCCAGTAGTTGATGGCACAATAGGCATCGGTGCCGCCTTCGGACTTGGCAATCTCGATGATGATGGCGGTGTTGGCCCGCTGGGCGGCTCTGAGAGCACCCTGGATGACAAAGGTGTTGCGGCCGTTGGCGGCTATAGCGATGGCTTTCCCCTTTTTCAACATGGCCCGGTCGATGAACTTACCGCTGATGATCAGGCCTTTCGAATTGGGAAACATCTGTTTGATATTGGGGGGACGACCGATTTCTACTGCCTTTTGAAAATCCGATGATTTCATAGACATGTGCATCCTCCTTCTTATTGTGATGGATTTCTATTTTGAATTATCATCTTGGGCATGGGCACGCACCGCGCGGAGGATCTCTCGGATCGGTTCCATGAAGGTTGCAGGTGCATGGATTTCCCCCCACCCTTTTTGGACCTGAAACAGTCCGTCGTAGGCGGTGTCGTAATAGGAACGGATACGATGAGGAATCTCCTGTTCGTTCAAAATGGATTCCACCAGTTGAGCTTCAATACCATTTTCAAGCCCTGCAATCTTGATAAACTGGGATTTCATGGAGTCTTAATATTCCATGCCGGAGCAGGCTGAAATCAATCAACCGGCGGTAGTGCGGGATTTATCTTTTCCAGGCGATGTTTTTCAGCCTCTTTAAACCGTTGGTTATAGCTTTCAACCTCTGCGTTAAACTCGTTCATCCGCTTTTCGAAAGCCAGCAGCTCGTCGTTGAGCTTCACCACCTCCTTATTATGCGCGACAGACTGTGTGCGAGTCCTGCGGATGCTTGCACTCTTTTCAAGGGCTGCACGTCTATCCATGAGCGCTTTACGCTCTGCATCCAGTTGCTTCTTCTTCTCTTCCAGGGTGAGCTTAGCTTGGTTCAGCTCCGCCTCTTTCTGGGTCTTAACCTCCGTGTCTTTGGAGCCCTCGGGCTTCCCGGAGGTAGGAAGCTCTTCCGGCCGGCTTTCCGCCTGTTCATAAGGGGTTGCGCCGGATTGCTGGGATTCCGGAATCTGGCTTAAGTCGTCCGTGAAGCGTACATTTCCCTCCCCGTCCTTATATTTATAAAATTGTGCGGCAGCCGGAGCAGCGAGGGCGACACAGAATAATAAAACCCAACATTGTTTCAGGCACATGGTCAATCTCCTCGGTTTTTGGGCGTTGATGGTTTCATTTCACATCTAACGGGTGCCATCTTAAAACAGATTAACTCTACCTGAATTCGACCCGTTTCACAAGCCCGTTGAGCGCATTTTAAGAAAAACCCATTCAGTTTGGCATCGGAGGCATTCGAGGTTAATCTTGACACTTCATGGGTAACTCATATAAAAGATTAAATTTCATTTTTTAAATTGAAAATGGTAAACCGTGAAACACAGCAGTCGGTCATGATGCACCCGTGACGGAAAAATGAGTTAAACAATCTCAACGAGGTGGGCAAGAACGACCCGGTAGAACAAATGGATCAGACACCTGAAGAAAATAAAGATATCTTGGCTCAACGCAAACAGAAGATAGAAGAGCTAAAAAGTCGAAACATACCTTTATATCCCAATGATTTCAGAGTTTCCCACGATATCAGGGAAATCCGGCAGGCCGTGGAAGGAGCGGCACCCGAAGATATTTCGGAGCAAGGACCCGTTTTTCAGACAGCGGGGCGCATTGTTGCCATCAACCGGTTCGGAAAGAGCGCCTTTATCCGCTTCAGGGACCGAACCGGCCAGATTCAGGCCTATATCCGTAAGGAGAAGATGAGCGGGGAGACCTTTGAGGTGTTTCAAAAGCTGGAGGCCGGAGATTTCATCGGTCTTACGGGTCCCATGTTCATCACCCGAACCGGAGAATGGACTTTGTTAGCGACGGATCTGAAGCTGATCTGCAAAGCCCTTCGCCCCCTCCCGGAGAAGTTTCACGGGCTCAAGGATCCGGAAAAACGGTACCGACAGCGCTACCTCGACTTGATCATGAACCCTGCGGTCCGGGAGCTGTTTGCAAAAAGAAGCCGGGTCATCCAGTTCGTCCGGGAGTTTCTCATCGGCAAAGACTTCATGGAAGTGGAAACACCCATGATGCATCCCGTGCCCGGAGGCGCCGAAGCAGCTCCATTCAAGACCTATCACAACGCGCTGGGAATGGAACTTTATCTAAGAATCGCACCCGAGCTCTACCTGAAGCGGCTGGTTGTCGGGGGGCTGGAAAGGGTATTTGAAATCAATCGGAATTTCAGAAACGAAGGCGTTTCCACCCAGCACAACCCCGAATTCACCATGCTGGAGTTTTACCAGGCTTACGCCACCTACAATGACCTTATGATCTTGACCGAGGCCATGTTTCGTCACGTGGGGGAAGCTCTTTGCGGTACGCTTTCCATCACTTACCAGAGCAACGTCATTAATTTGGCGGCACCCTGGAGGCGGATTTCGCTTTTGGAGTCCCTTAAGACCTTCGGCGGGGTAGAAAGCGGAATGATTTCCGATCGGAGCCGACTCCTTGCCTTGGCCGAGGCCAAAGGGGTTCAGGTCACCAAGAAGGGTAGCATCGGAAAGATCCTCATCAAGCTCTTCGATGCCTTGGTGGAGCCACATTTGATCCAGCCCACCTTCATCACCGGCTTCCCGGTGGAGGTATCCCCTCTTTCGAGGCGAAGCGAGACTCAACCCTCTTTGACGGATCGTTTTGAGCTCTTTATCGGCGGTCGGGAGATCGCCAATGGCTTTTCCGAACTCAACGATCCTGAAGACCAGAGAAACAGATTTCTCGAGCAAGTCCGAGAGCGGCAGGCCGGGGACGAAGAGGCTCACCCCATGGACGAAGACTATATCGAGGCCCTGGAATACGGCATGCCTCCCACCGCTGGGGAAGGCATCGGGATCGACCGAATGGTCATGCTCTTCACCGATGCCGACTCCATCCGCGACGTCATCTTCTTCCCGCACATGAAGAATAAATTGTAAAGGGGGAAAAGTGAAGAGTGATTAAGAACGGTAAACGGTGAATTGTGAAAAGTAAAGAGTGAGGGGGAAATTCGAATATCCACGCGGTTAAAGGCGAACGCTGCAAATCCGAAACAATATCTAATGGCTAGAATTCAAATGCTCAAAACAAAAAAAAGCTCCGGATTAAACTTGTTTGGATCATCGGATGATTCGAATTATGAATTTGTTTCGAATTTCGGATTTTTTGCTTCGGATTTGACCCAACAGATGAAACAGAGCTGAATGACATACGAATATTTTATAGGCCGCCGTTACCTCATGGCCAAGCAGCGGCAGACCTTCATCTCGCTGATTACCCTGCTCTCCATCGCCGGTGTGATGGTCGGGGTCATGGCCCTCATCGTGGTGATTGCGGTAATGTCCGGCTTTGAGTCCGACCTGAAATCCCGGATCCTTGGGGGACAGGCGCACGTGGTCCTTTTGCGTCACGGGGGGACCTTCACCGACTACAGCGCTGTCATGCGCCGGGTGGAGGAAACGCCGGGTGTGGAAGCGGCCACTCCCTTTATCTATACCCAGATCATGTTACGGTCGGCGGACGGGACTTCCGGTGCAGTTTTGAGAGGGGTTCATCCCGAAAGTGCCGGAAGGGTCATCCCAAGCCTTAAGGGCGTTTCTTTTGAAAACGGAAACAAGGAAAACCGAGGTCCCGATGTCGGCGTTTCTATCCCGGGGATCGTCTTAGGAAAAGAGCTGGCCAAAAACCTAGGTGTTCAAAAAGGAGATGTCGTACATCTCATCTCCCCCAAGGGGATGCTGTCCCCCATGGGTCATCTGCCGGCCATGCGGCGGTTTACAGTTGTCGGTTTTTTCGAATCCGGCATGTATGAATATGATGGAACCTTTGCTTACATCCATCTCGAGGAAGCGCAAAGACTCCTGCGGATGCCGGAAGCCGTGACCGGGATCGAGGTGCGAGTGAAGGACGTCTACGGGGCGAGGGAGGTGGCGGACCGGATCGTCGATAAGCTGGGTTTTCCCTTCTGGACCAGGGACTGGATGCAAATGAACCGGAATCTTTTTACCGCCTTGAAGCTGGAGAAAATCGTGATGTTCATTATCCTGACCCTCATCGTATTGGTGGCGGCTTTCAACATCGCCTCCACCTTGATCATGACGGTCATGGAAAAGACCCGGGATATCGCCATATTGAAGACCATGGGGGCCACCGATAAAAGTATTCATAAGATTTTCGTATTCAAGGGGATGGTGATCGGAACCATGGGGACTCTGCTGGGTATGATTTCGGGGTTTATCCTATGCGCGGTCCTCAAGCGGTACCGGATCGTCGAGCTGACGGGCGATATTTACTACTTTACCACCACGCTGCCGGTGAAGCTTGAGCTTCCGGATGTCTTAGGAATCGTTTTTGCCACCTTGGTGATTTGCTTCATTGCCACCCTTTACCCCTCCCGACAGGCGGCACGGCTCAATCCCGTTGAGGCAATTCGATATGGATGAACATTACAGGGATCCCGGCAGCGCCGATGCAAAGGGGCCTTTACTCATCATGCAAGGTGTACACAAAAGTTTTCATAACCCAACGGCCAGAATCGAGATCCTGAAAGGGGCCGACCTGAAATTAAACCCGGGGGAAACCCTGGCCGTAGTGGGGCCGTCCGGGATCGGTAAGTCTACCCTGTTGCATATCCTGGGTACGCTGGACCGGCCGGACCAGGGAACGCTCATTTTCGAAGAAAAAGAGGTCTTTAATTTCGACGATGCCGAACTTGCGGCGTTTCGAAATCAATCCATCGGGTTCGTATTTCAGTTTCACCACCTGCTCCCAGAATTTACCGCAGTTGAAAATACCATGATGCCGGCGTTGATCCACGGAATGACCCGGGAAGAGGCCCGGCACAGGGCAGAAGGAATGCTGGAAAAAGTGGGACTTTCCCACCGCCTGAACCATAAGATTGTTGAGATGTCTGGCGGGGAGCAGCAGCGGGTCGCACTCGCCAGGGCCCTGATCCTCAAGCCCCGTCTGCTCTTGGCCGATGAGCCCACCGGAAATCTGGATGAGAGAAGCAGCCAGCAGGTCCACGAGCTTTTGAAAACGCTGAATCAGGACTTGGGGATGACTCTGGTGGTCGTCACACACAACATGCGCCTGGCGGCAAAAATGGCCAGACGCATCACCTTGTCGGAAGGAAGATTGGTAGATGCAGACCGAAACTAGGCGATCCACTCTGCGGCGGATTTCGAACTCTTGGGGTCACCGACAGAGCCGGTGGCGGAGATATTTGTGGCTGTTGATAGGAGTAGCACTTGTGCTGGCCGCTTTTCCGGCGGCAGGCAGCGAAACTCGGGCAAAGGTGACGATCATTCCGTTTAGAATCAATGCCCAGGCCCAGTATGCCTACCTGCAAAAAGAGATTGTGCAGGTGATTCAGGATCGGCTAAGCCAGGAAGGCGTCGAAGTGGTTTCGGAAAAGGAAATGGCCGGCACTGATACCGCTGCGACGACCAAAGCCGTCCGAAATCTGGCTGTCCAAAACGGATCGACTCATGCCGTATGGGGGAGTCTGACCCAGGCAGGGCAGCGATTCAGCATCGATGCGCACCTATTGGAGGCTTTCACCGAAACCCCTCCTAAGGTGCTTGCTGTTGAAGGAGAAAAGATTGAGAACCTGCTCGGAGCGGTGAAAAAGCTTGCCGACGACCTGATGCTTCACATTTTCAAACAGGCCAAAGTTGTGAACGTATCGGTTTCCGGGAACAAGCGGATTGAATCCGATGCCATATCGAAAGTCATTCAGATCAAGGCCGGAGATGCTTACAGCGTCCGGTCCTTGTCTGAAGACCTGAACCGCATCTACCAGATGGGCTATTTTGAAGATGTTCGCGTCGAAGCCGAGGAGAGTACAGGAGGGAAAGCAATCGTATTTAAAGTTCAGGAAAAACCCACCATCCGAAAGGTCCGGTTCAAAGGCAACACGATCTACAATGAAAAGGAACTCCTAGAAAACCTCGACATCCGATCCGGGTCCATCCTTAATATCTTCAAGGTGAAAAGTAACCTGAAAAAGATCGAGACCCTTTACAAGAAGAAGAATTATCATAATGCTCAGGTGTCCTATCAGATCGAAGATCTAAAGAACAACCAGGCAGACCTGGAGTTTGTCATATCGGAAGGAAATAAGCTTCGGATACAGACCATCGCCTTCGAGGGAAACACGGTTTTTGACGCCAAGGCCTTAAAGAAGATCATGAGCACATCGGAAAAAGGCTTTTTTTCCTTTATCACTTCTTCCGGCGATTTGGATTCCGACAAGCTTTCCCAGGATAAAGAGGCGCTGACGGCGTTCTACCAGAACCACGGATACCTGCACGCACGGGTCAGCGATCCCGAGACGAAATACGTTCAAGACGGAATCGAGGTGACGTTCAAGATCTCGGAGGGACCCCGATACAAAGTAGGCGCGGTCACGGTCTCCGGGGATGTGGAGGATGAAAGTGCCCTGAAGATCAAACTGGCACTTATAAAAGAGGCCTATTTCAGCCGGGAGACGGTAAGAAAAGACGTGTTGACCCTGATGGATCTTTACACGGATCAGGGATATGCCAATGTGGACATTTCCACCAAAATCGACGAAAAAGCCGACACTCATGTGGTGGGCATCGACTATCACATCCGAAAAGGTCCTCAGATCTCTTTCGAGAAAATTCTCATCAGCGGAAACCGGAAAACACGGGATAAAGTCATCCGCCGCGAGCTGAGGGTCTACGAGCAGGAACTTTTCAGCGGAAAGCGCTTAAAGCGCAGCATCCGGAACCTGTATCGCCTCGATTACTTCGAAGACGTCAAGGTCCAGACCGTAAAAGGGAGCGCCGAAGACCGGATAGTCCTGAAGATCGATGTAAAGGAAAAGTCCACAGGGATGTTTTCCATCGGCGCCGGTTACAGCAGCGAAGATGAGTTTTTTGCCATGGGCGAGATCACCCAGCGGAACCTGTTCGGCCGCGGTCAGGTTTTAAGTCTCCAGGCCCATGTGGGAGGCACGTCGGATCGTTATAATTTGAGCTTCACCGAGCCCTGGCTCTTTGACATCCCCCTTTCGGCAAGGACGGATGTGTACCGCTGGATCAAAGATTATGATACCTATGATAAAGATGCCACGGGCGGAGGTTTGCGGTTCGGATATCCCCTATGGTCTGACTATTTAAGGTTTATAATCGGATATGCCTATGAGGTAGCCACCATCGAAGATATCGAGGAAGATGCACCGCCCAGCATCAAGGAATTCGAGGGAACCAACACCCAGAGCAGCGTTTCGGCAGAGATTCGATGGGATTCGAGAAACCGGATCTTTAACCCCACCGAAGGGTCCGAACACAGTGTCAGCGTCGAGTACGCCGGATTCGGGGGTGATATCGCCTTCACCAAATATATCGGACAGACGGGATGGTATTTCCCGGTTTATAAAGGAACGGTGGGTTTTCTACATGCCAAGGCCGGATATGTCCGTGAAAATTCCGAAGGAAGGCTGCCGGACTGGGAGCGTTTCTACCTGGGCGGAATCAGCTCCCTTCGAGGTTTCAAGTCGCGTACTGTCAGTCCGACCGACGAGAACGGGATAAAAATCGGCGGGGATAAGTTTGTGCAGTTCAATGCCGAGTACCTGGTCCCGCTTTTTCCGGATATGGGGATTTATGGAGTAGCGTTTTTTGATACGGGGAATGCTTACAACAACGATGAAAACATCGATCTGTCCAATATGCGGGAAAGCGCCGGCTTAGGATTCCGGTGGTTTTCCCCTGTAGGTCCCATCCGGCTGGAATATGGGTTGGTCCTGGATCGGCTGGAAGGGGAAAGCTCGGGTCGATGGGAGTTTTCCATGTCCACCGGGTTTTAATCCGGATACCGAAACGGGTGTCGAAAGTCAAAAGCGACGCCTCATTGAGAAAGGAAAAGAGAATGGGTACAATCAAACACGCGGGCATCCTGTGGGCTGCGGTGATGATTTTAACATCCTCGGGTACCGTGTGGGGAGCTGATATTGCCAAGATAGGCGTCGTCGATTTTCAAAAGATCCTGTCGATTTCGGAAGCCGGGAAAATGGCGCAGTCCGAGATCAACAAGCAGGGCAAACAGATGGAGACCGAACTCAAGAAGCAGGGCGATGATATTGAGGGGGTCCGCAAGCGGCTCGAACAAGAGGCCCTGGTCATGAGCAAGGAGAAGCGCGAAGAAAAAGAGCGGGACTTCAGGATCAAGGTCGGCGATTTCAAAGAGCTGCAGAAAAAGTATGCCTCGGATTTCAAAGAGATGGAAAGGCGGCTCATCGCCAAAATTCAAAAAGAAGTGATGGGTTTGATCGAGGAGATCGGAAAAAAAGAAGGATATCTTTTGATCCTGGAGCGTCGGGAGGGGGGGCTGCTGTATTTTCCGAGCACTCTGGACATGACGGATCGATTGATCCAGCTCTACAATGAGCGTTTTTCAAAGGAAACGGTGAAGGGCGACCAGAAGGCTCCGGCCAAACCCAAAGCCCAGTAACGGATCCAAACGTTTCCGATAGCAAGGAGCCAAACGGATGGGCATTGAAGTGTTCCGGATCGCCGGATGGGTGGGCGGCGAAATCCTTGGAGAGCCCAACCGGATCATCCGGGGGGCGGCCCCATTTGATACGGCGGGTCCGGAGGAGATCACTTATGCCGGGACACCACGGTTTCTGAAAAGAATTGATGAAACGTGTGCCGGTGCAGTGATCGTTCCCCTGGGAACTCCGGCGTGTTCCAGGACACTGATATGCGTCGGGAACCCTCAAGTGGCTTTTGCCAAAGCGGTGTCCCTCATCTGTCCGGCCAAAAGGCCTGCACCTGGAATCAGTCCTTTGGCAGCTTTCGGAAACCGGTTTTCACATGGGAAAGAGGTGACCCTTTTCCCCTTTGTTTCCATGGGTAATGATGTAACTCTTGGAGATCGGGTCGTTCTTCACTCCGGTGTGGTGGTGGGGGACGGGGTGACCGTCGGAAACGACGTGACGATCTATCCGAACGTGACCATCCGGGAGGGTTGCCGCATCGGGAACCGGGTCATGATCCATGCAGGCACGGTCATAGGCAGCGACGGCTTCGGCTTTGCGCCGGACGGAGAAGGGTACCACAAAATCCCACATCTGGGCTTCGTGCAGATCGACGATGACGTAGAGATCGGTGCGAACAACACCATCGATCGAGGGACTTTCGGAAAGACCTGGATCCAGCAGGGGGTCAAGACGGACAATTTGGTCCATGTAGCCCACAACGTCACGGTGGGCGCCCACACGATTCTGGCGGGCCAGGTGGGGATTTCAGGGAGTGTGACCATCGGAAGGCATGCCATTTTAGCCGGTCAGGCCGGGGTTGGAGGACACCTGGAAATCGGAGATAATGTCACCGTAGGACCCCAAGCCGGTGTGACGAGATCCGTCCCGAAAGGACAGACGGTCTCCGGTACGCCTGAAATACCCCACCGGGTTTGGCTCAGGGTACAGCGCACCCTTCCGAGTCTGCCCGAGCTTAAGAAGAAGGTGACGGATCTTGAAAAACGTTTGAAGCGTATCGAGGAAAAAGATGGAAAAAGTGTATGATATTCAACGGATCATGGGGTTTTTGCCCCATCGGTATCCCTTTTTGCTCATCGATCGCATCATTGAACTGGTCCCCCGGGAAAGGGCTGTGGCCCTGAAGAATGTGACCATCAATGAACCATTTTTTCAGGGGCATTTCCCCCAATCTCCCGTAATGCCCGGGGTGCTGATCGTGGAAGCCATGGGGCAAGCGGGGGGTGTCTTAGCCTTCGAGTCGGTATCCGAAATCCGACAGGGAGCGTTGATCTATTTCATGGGCATCGACAAGGTCCGTTTCCGAAAGCCCGTCATTCCCGGGGACCAACTGATTTTTGAAGTCCAAATTCTGAAACTGCGCTCCAGAGTGATCAAAATGGCTGGGGTAGCGAAGGTCGATGGGAAACTGGTCACTGAGGCGGAGCTGATGGCAAGCATCGGAGAAAGCGAATGATTCATCCAACAGCAATTGTGGATTCCAAAGCGGATATCGCGAAAAACGTGACCATCGGGCCTTACGCCGTTATCGCCGGAAATGTGATCATCGGCAAGGGGACCCGTATTGGATCCCATACGGTGATCGATCCTTACGTCACCATCGGACCGGACTGTGAGATTTTTCAGCATGCCGCCATCGGCGCCGTGCCTCAGTCCGTCAAGTTCACCGGAGAGGAAACCTACGTCAAGATCGGACAGGGAAGCATCATCCGGGAGTTTGTGACCGTCCATAGAGGAACCGGTTTCGGCGGCGGAGTCACAGAAGTGGGGGAAGAAAATTTCATCATGGCCTACTCCCACATCGCCCACGACTGTAAAACCGGCCGGCGGGTGATGATGGCCAATAACGCAACATTGGCCGGCCACATCACCATCGGCAACTACGCCACCATCGGCGGTTTGGTCGCTATCCACCAGTTTGTACGGATCGGGGATTATGCCTTCGTAGGGGGGAAATCCGCAGTGGTCAAGGACGTGCCTCCCTATGTCATCGCTGCGGGGGACCGGGCCCAGTTGCACGGACTCAACAGCGTCGGTCTGAGACGCCAGGGTTTTTCGGAAAAGACGCTTTCCCTTTTAAAAAAGACCTACCGGATCTTCTTTCGGATCGGTCTCACGTTGAACGAAGCCATTGAGCGGGTTCGGGCCGAGGTGGAGCAGATTCCCGAAGTTGTGACCTTCATCGAATTTGTGAAACAATCCCAGAGGGGGGTCACGCGATAATACGCTGCTTGGATCGGGGCACCCCCAACGTCAATTAAGGATTGCATTTTTGTTTTTTCATCAATAAAACCTTCACCCTTCCCGTTCCCCACAGACCGGAGGAAAGGAACCAGGATGAGGAGAGGGTGAAAGATATATAGACTTTTAAAAACATGAAAAAGAACGGGATCGTGAGACATCTGACCGCCGGCGACCGTATCGGTTTGATTGCCGGGGGCGGACAATTTCCCCTGCTTTTTGCAAAAAAGGCGAAAGAAAAAGGGCTTTCTATCTATGCCGCAGCATATCTGAACGAGGCGGATCCCCGGTTGGCCGATGGGGTGGAAGCCATCGAATGGATGCACCTGGGGCAGGTCCGACGCCTCATTCGGTTTTTTAAAAAGAATCAGGTCGTGGAGACGGTCATGATGGGATCCATTAAAAAGACGCGCATGTTTTCGGACGTCAAGCCTGATTCCAAGGCCATTTCCCTTTTGCTCAAAATGTTCAGCACCCACGATGACGGTATGCTGAGGTCTTTTGCGGGCGTTCTGGAAAAGGAGGGGATCCGGATCCGACCCTCCACCTTTTTACTCCCGGATCTTTTGGCGCCTGAGGGGGTCTGGACCCAAAGACGCCCGAACCGGTCCGAGGCTGCAGATATCGCTTTCGGATGGAAATGTGCCAGGGATATCGGCGGGCTGGATATCGGGCAGTGTGTGGTGGTAGCCGGAGGGACCATACTGGCGGTGGAAGCCATCGAAGGGACGGATGCCGCCATATCCAGGGGGGGACAGCTGGGAAAGGGAGGCGCTGTAGCGGTGAAAGTATGCAAGCCGAACCAAGATACGCGCTTCGACATTCCCGCGGTGGGGATGCAGACGGTGCAGACCATGTACGATGCCGGTGTCGGCGCCCTGGCCGTAGAGGCGGGAAAGACCGTGGTATTCGATCGACAGGAAATGATCGCTCTCGCCGATCGTTTTGGGATTGCCATCGTGGGGATGAAAAACATGGATCAAGGGCCGGAGGTCGGTGACAAGTAAAGAGGAATACGAGATGGGTAATAAGATGATCAAGCCTCGGAACAATCTAAGCAGATACGATAGATAGGATCCATGAAAAAGGTGCGGGTGGGCGTGATCGGAGTCGGGTACCTGGGCCGGTACCACGCCGAAAAATATCTAAAGATCCCGGAGGCGGAGCTGGTAGGCGTCGTGGACATCGACGCGGATCGGGCTAAAACAGTGGGCCGGAGCGTGGGGACCCGCTCTTACGGAGACCACCGCGAGATTCTCGGAATGGTCGATGCCGTAAGCATCGCCGTTTCCACCCCAAATCATTTCAGCATCGCGAAAGATTTTTTGAAGGAGGATGTGGATGTCCTCCTCGAAAAACCCATTACCACTACCCTAGAGGAGGCCGATGAACTCATCGAGATCGCCAGGTCCCATGGTCGATTCATCCAAGTTGGACACCTGGAGAGGTTTAACCCCGCGGTGCTGGCCTTGAAGGGGATCGTCAGGACTCCCCTCTTCATCGAATCACACCGGTTGAGCCAGTACAAACCCCGTTGCACGGATGTGAGTGTTGTTCTCGACCTTATGATCCACGATATCGATATCATCCTGAATTTCGTCAATGTGGGGCTGAGGGAAATCCGGGCTGCGGGGATGCCCCTCGTCTCCGAGCATGTGGATATCGCCAACGCACGGATGGAATTTGAAAACGGATGCATCGCCAATATCACAGCCAGCCGCATTTCCCTTAAAAACGAAAGGAAACTTAGACTGTTTCAAAAAGATCAGTATATTTCGGTTAATTTTTCCGACCAGGAAATTACGGTCATTGACAAGGGTGAAGGTGAACCGGACAGCCTCATCCCGGGAATGCGGATCCGCCGGCTCGCTTTCCCCAAAGAAGACACCCTGGAAGCGGAACTGAAAGCCTTCATTGAATCCGCACGCTATCGAAGACCGCCCCTGGTCAGTGGCGAGGCGGGACGCAACGCCCTTCGGATCGCGCTTCAGATCATGGATCAAATCCGCACCACCAGCTATCCATTGTTGAAGGGTGCGTTGTGAAATGGGAGAGGTAAAAGAGGAAAAAAGGCGGGGCCGCTGTGTCATCATCGTTGTCGGAGAAGCATCCGGCGACCTTCATGCAGCCAACCTCGTACGCTCCATGAAAAAGAAGGAACCGTCCCTTTTCTTTTGCGGGATCGGGGGACAGGCCATGCGGGAGGCCGGCGCTAGAATCCTGATGGAGGCCGGTGCGGTGACCGCCGTGGGTGTCACCGAGTCTCTGGCCAAGCTGCCGGTCATCCTTAAGGGGATGGCGCTTGTCAAAAGCCTCTTGAAGAATCTGAAGCCCGATCTGGTCATCCTGGTCGATTTTCCCGATTTCAATCTCAGAGTGGCGCCCACGGCAAAGAAGCTGGGGATCCCGGTGTTGTACTACATCAGCCCCCAGTTGTGGGCATGGCGACAGGGTCGGGCGGCGAGACTCAAGGAACTGGTGGATCACCTGGCAGTCATCCTTCCGTTCGAAGAGGCCTTTTACGAAAAATGGAACATCCCGGTGACCTTTGTGGGGCATCCACTACTGGATGCCGAAGAAGAACGGGTTGAAACAGCAAAAGACCCGGAAACGCATCGGCATCGGACGGTGGGCATTCTTCCGGGGTCCAGAGAGCGGGAGGTGGAACGGCATCTCCCCATTATGCTGGAGGCTGCCGGGATCCTGAAGGTCCGGCATCCGGATCTGGAATTTGTCGTTTCCGCTGCGCATACGGTGGGAAAAGCCCGAGTAGAGAGAATCCTCCAGCGATCGGGATCGAATATCCCGTGTGAATTGTCCGAAGCAAACGTGCAAAAAATATTACAGCGGGTGGAACTGGTCATGGCAACATCGGGAACGGTGACCCTGGAAGCGGCCCTTTCCGGTGTTCCGTGTGTCATTTGCTATCGGGTATCGCCCATCAGTTTTTGGGTAGGGAGGATGCTGATCAAAGTCCCTCACATCGGACTGGCCAACCTGATCGCTGGAAAGGAGATCCAGCCGGAGCTGATTCAAAAAGAGGCTACACCCCAAACCCTTGCCGAACGATGCCATCGCATGCTGACGGATACGGACTACAAGGATCAAATTATAGAGGAATGTAACCGGCTCAGGTCCCTTTTGGGGGGAAGAGGCGCATCCGACCGGACGGCCGATATCGCCTTTCGACTCATGGAAAGCAACAACCCGCAGGTTGCATGACCGATGCGGCATCGGGGTTTTATCCATGAAAAAACAATATGCCATGAAGTGGGAAGAGTTCAAATGGGAACTGATCGGCAGCATCGGCAAAGCCTTTGTAGATGCCTGGTTTGCCACCGCCAAGGTTGAATCTGAAGGGCGGGAAAAGGTCCGGTCCATCCTGGAATCCCGGCGATTCATATTTGCTTTCTGGCATTCTCGGATTTTGTTGATCAGCTATCTGTATCAGGGCTGGGGAGGGGTGATTCTTGTGAGCGCTTCGAGAGATGGAGAATACATGGCCCGGGTGTTGAAACGACAGGGTCACTGCACGGTGCGGGGATCCACCTCTAAAAAAGGGGGTCGGGCACTGGCCGAGCAGATCCGCCGTATTCAGGAGAAACCCACCAGGCCCGGAGTGGTGGTGCCGGACGGCCCCCAGGGCCCGCGGTTCAGGGCTCAGCCCGGGGTGGTGCTGTTGGCTAAAAAAACCGGATATCCCGTTATCCCGATTACTTACAGCGCCCGGAGGATGAAGGTTTTTTCAAGCTGGGACCGGTTCATCCTTCCCCTGCCGTTTACCGTCTGCAAAGTTGTGTATGGAGATCCGGTGATCGTGCCGACCGACGCCGATCCGGTTGTACTTCAGGAGAGACTGGGGCGTCTGGAACAAGAGCTGCGGCGGATCACCTTCAAGGCAGACAGGGGGTTCGGACACGTCATTGAATGACAATCAAAGACAGGGTTTGTGTTTCCGAAAAATCATGAGCAAAGTCAGCGCGCTCATCTTCAAGGACCGCCATAAACGGGTCCTGTTGCTCATCCGGGAACATTGGTTTCGGCTGTTGGAGGCTATGGGGTGTATGCTGGTGGTGGCCGCTTCCACCGCCTTTTCGGCGTATCTGGTCAAACCGGTTTTGGATGATATTTTTTTCAATAAAAATATCAAAATGCTTAAAATCATCCCTGCCGTAGTCATCCTGATTTATTTCCTTCGCGGGCTCGGCCAGTACGGCCAGGAATATTTGATGAATCACGTGGGGCAGAGCATCATCAAGAGGCTTCGGGATAGTCTGTACGTCCACATCCAGGACCTGCCCGTATCCTTTTTTCAAAAGGAGCGGACCGGTGTCCTCATGTCGCGGATCACCAACGATGTCAACATCCTCAAATCCATGGTCTCCACGGCTTTTACCAGTGCGCTCAGGGACTGCTTCACCATCATCGGTTTGACCGGGGTGATTTTTTACCGGGACTGGAAGCTGGCCTTGTACGCTCTGATCATTCTGCCCATGGCTTTTTATCCTATCGTGGAATTCGGAAAAAGGGTTCGGCGGGTTAGCACGGGGTGTCAGGAAGCCATGGCGAATCTGAACTCATTTTTGCATGAAACCTTTATGGGAAACAAGATCATAAAGGCATTCGGGATGGAGAGCTACGAGAAGAGACGGTTTTTTGAAAAGACTTCAGAGCTGTTTGGGCTGGAGATGAAGGCGGTCATCGCCCGTTCCCTCTCTTCCCCGATCATGGAGTTTCTCGGCGGCCTCGGAATCGCTTTCATCATCGGGTACGGCGGATATCGAGTCATCACGGGCGCCTCCAGCCCCGGGACCTTTTTTTCCTTTATGGCCGCCGTCCTGATGCTTTATGACCCTGTCAAAAAATTGAGCGGCCTCAACAATTCCATCCAGGAAGGCCTTGCGGCGGCCGACCGGATTTTTGATATCATCGAACGGGATTCGGACATTGTGGAGGAACCGGGTGCTCCGGAAATACCCACGGGTCCCCATTCGGTTTCGTTCCGAGACGTTTCTTTTAAATACGATACCGATTGGGTGTTGAAGGGCATCAGCCTGGAAGTAAAAACCGGAGAGATCCTGGCTATTGTGGGAATGAGCGGGGGGGGAAGACGACCCTGGTGAACCTCATCCCACGGTTCTTCGATGTCACGGAAGGGACGCTCCTCATCGACGATGTCGATATCCGGAAGGTGCAGTTGGCTTCTTTAAGAAGACAGGTCGCCATAGTGACCCAGGAATCGATTCTGTTTAACGAATCGGTGCGAGACAACATCGCCTATGGCAAGTCCGGGGCGTCGGAGGCGGACATTCAGGAAGCGGCCAGGGCGGCATACGCCCACGAGTTTATATCCCAGCTCCCTCAAGGGTATGCAACCTGCATCGGTGAACTGGGGATGCGGCTCAGCGGCGGCGAAAAGCAACGGATCTGCATCGCCCGAGCCTTACTCAAGGATGCCCCGATTTTGATCCTGGATGAGGCCACATCTTCGCTGGATACGGAGTCGGAGATGCTGGTTCAAAAGGCCATCGAAAACCTGATGCGGGGACGGACGACCTTCGTCATCGCGCATCGACTTTCCACCATCGGTTACGCGCATCGGATCATTGTCATCGTCAACGGCCGAATTGTGGAGGAGGGGACTCATGAGAGCCTCATGGCTCTCAATGGAGAATACTTCAAACTGTATCAGATGCAGTTTTTCAACAACGGGGACCGGCCGGAGGACATAAGCACCGCTTCATCACCCGTCTCTCTTCCAGGATAGGACGGCCGATGACTTACGCCAAACAGAGGGCTCAGAGGGTCAAAGGGGCGGGTGGATTCCTGGCGGTACTCGGTTTTTTTGCGATTGCAGGGACTGCAGTTGTTTTATTTCCTGAAATCGATTTGAGTGTCAGCGGCCTCTTCTATAATCCGGAAAAGCATTTTTTTTTAAAGGACCTCCTGTTTTGCACCCTGATCTACCGTTTTGTGGAAGTTTTTTCCGGATTCCTGGCTTTGGGGCTTCCCCTTCTGTTGCTCATCGTCCTTGTGAGGAGAAAGCCGATTTTCCTGTTTGACCGAAAAAAAATCGTCTATCTTATTCTGGTTCTGGCCATCGGGCCCGGGCTGATGGTGAACGTCCTGTTCAAAGATAACTGGGGTCGGGCCAGACCGGATCAGGTCCAAGAGTTCGGGGGCCAGAAGCGCTTTACTTCCGCCTGGGTCATGTCGAACGAATGCATGCAAAATTGTGCCTTTGTCAGCGGCCATGCCTCCATGGGTTTTTACCTTTTCGGTTTTGCATTCCTTTCGCACCATCACCGGAAAAAATGGATGGGGCTAGCGTTGATCTGCGGTTTTGTGATCGGCCTGGTCCGCATCATGCAGGGAAGCCATTTTGTTTCCGATGTGATCTTTGCCGGAATGATGGTCTATCTTGTTGCATGGCTTTTGAGTGTGCTTATCGCCACGGGTGATAGGGAAGCAGTATTAAAAGCTCCTACAGACGATCCTGCATGAGTCGGATTCCAAAATTTCAGATGTGAATATACGAAAAGGCTTATGGACCTCTCCATCATAATCCCGGCTTATAATGAGGAGGACCGGATTGTCACCACCCTCGAAGAGACCTTGGTCTACTTAGATCGCCGTCCTTATTCAAGCGAGGTAATTGTTGTCAGTGATGGGAGCACGGATGACACCCGGGCGGTTGCGGAAAGGCTGGGTCAGGGACACTCGGTTGGATTTCGAGTCATCGAATACCATCCCAACCGCGGAAAAGGGTATGCCGTACGTACCGGAATGCGGGAAGGGAGCGGCAACATCCTCATGTTCATGGACGCGGATTACTCTGTTCCTGTTGAAGAGATGGAAAAGGGATGGTTACTTCTTCGGAAGGGGTACGACATCGCCATCGGATCCCGGTCCCTGGGCGGATCCCACGTATTGGCTCATCAGAATTTGGCCAGGGAGTTTTCGGCCAGAATCTACACGATGATCCAGAATCGTTACTTGGGCATTTCCTATCGGGATACCCAGTGTGGATTCAAGATGTTCATTCGTCCGGCCGCCAAGGCCCTTTTTTATCGACAAAAGCTTTCAAGCGTCATCTTTGATCCGGAAATCCTTTGGCTGGCCAAAGGGATGGGTTTCCGTACGGGGGAGTTTCCGGTGAACTGGAGCCATATCGGGGATTCCCGGATCCAGTATGACAGCATCAAAAAATCCCTTTTCATTTTTCAGGAATTATTTAAAATCAAAAGACTCCACCGAATCGATTGAAGATCCCATGGTCCCAATCTGGAGGGACTCGGGATGTATTCTCGGTTTCGGTTCACTCACTTTTCCGGATGTCTGAACCTCGGGGCGGGACCCATCGGAGCCCCTTTTTAAATCCATAGCAACGGTAGAGGTAAAAAACTTTTAGGGGAGTATTAAATTTTGACAAATGCTTCGGGGCGGCAATTTCAAGTTTTTCCGGTGGATCCACCCGCTTAAAAACCTTCGACAGTTGGCGGGTGTGACTCGTTGGATCATAAGTGACCCCGATGGCATCTTTTTCCTTCAGGTTTTTGTCTTTCCACCAAAAGTCGTAAACATTGGGCCGCCCCCACCGATTGATGGAGACGGTTTTCGGATTACCGGGGGTGTAAAAGGCCAGTTCGCTGGCCACTTGGTAATGCAGGCCGAAAAGGAAGGTTCGATCCGGGTTCGGCATTTCAGCCTGCATGGCATGGGCTTTGGCTCCCAGTTCCGGCCATCCGTAAACTTCCGAACTGATCCGGTCCCATTGCGGCGGAATCGGAAGAAAGGGATATACCGCGTGCAGGACTACCAGACTGCTGATGAGATAGGCAGAGCCGACGGCCCATGGCCAGACCCATCGTCCGGCGGATTTCATCCGGACACGGCCGTCCGTCCTATTATTGCCGCCGAAAAAAATGGCGGCGAGAACGGCTCCTGTCAGGTACCCCGCCCCCGACCAGTTCCCATATACACGGGTATGCAGGCTTAACAAAAAAAATCCGATGATCATGAAAAAAGAAGTGAAAAAGAGGTATCGGTAGATCCACGATCTGTCGCCGGTCTCTTTGAATGCATGTACCCAGGCCAAAAGGACTAAAATAAACACCAGGGGAGTCAACAGCCCTATCTGGGTCCCTAAGAATTCGATAAGGAACCGGGTATGCAACAAGAAAGGATTGTCTGCCCCACCGATGTGGGCTATGTGGCGGACAGAATTCCACTGGTTTTCGGCATTCCAGTAAATCACGGGCGTAAACAGGATCAGTCCGAAAAGGACGGCAGCCCACGGCCCGATACCCGCAAGCTTGATACGAAACGACCGATGCAGCAGCATAAAGAAAAAGACGGAGACCGGAAAGAGAATCATGGTGTACTTGCTGAGCATTCCAAACCCGAGCCAGAAACCGGCCGTCAGCCATTGAAACCCTCGATCGTTTTCCAGGGCCCTCGCCGTGTGATAGCTCGCACCTGCCCAAGCTGCGGCCTGAAGGGCGTCCGGCGTGGCCAAGAGGCTACCGACATTAAATAGAAGAACACCCTGGGTCAAAAGTGCCGTATGCCACGCAGCAGCCGATCCTGCCCAACGATGGGCCACCCGGACCAGGTAGACGGATGCAACGGCCATGGCAAGGATCGAGGGGAGGCGGACCGCTGTTTCGGTATGTCCGAACCATGCCGTACACAACCCGATCGCCCAGGCGATCATGGGTGCCTGGTCGTAATACCCCCAGGCCAGATAGCGGCTCCATTGCCAGTAGTTGGTTTCGTCAGGAACCAGCGGAAACTTGCCGGCTACCCAGAGGCGCAACACCGAAAAAAAGCCGATCCAAATTACGGCCAAGAGCCAATATCGATCTTGTGAGAACATTTTCATGACGATGCACTAACGGGAGGCGATCGGAAAGTCAAGACAGTACCCGAATTACAGCATTTTTCCAGGATCCGGTGCAGGGTAAAATATTGACATCTTTTGAGATTTGAAATAACATGATTTATTTTAAATATCGGGTACCGGTACCCGAAGGACCCGGGGGTCAGGGTTTCGGGGGTCAAGGGAATCGCGAAAATCAGTCCGTTATTTAATTAAACCCACGGACCCTTGAACCGCAGGCACCTTAAAGCCAAACAAATCATACAGACCCAGTTGACCGAATAGAAGGAAATGAAATACTACCGCATCATCGATCGGTATCTGTTCAGCCTGATGCTGACCCCGTTTTCCATCAACGTGGTATTCTTAACCTTCATCTTTTTAATGACCCAAATCCTTCAGATCACCACCTTCATCGTCAACCACAGAGTTGGCGTGTCGACGGTTTTTTGGATGCTGGTATATGCTATGCCCTTTTTTCTAATTTTCGTTATCCCCATGTCCGTTATGATGGCGGTGCTTCTGACATTCCTGCGGCTGTCGAGTGAAAACGAAATTATCGCCCTGAAAGCCGGTGGAATCAGCATTTACAGCCTTCTTCCCCCGGTTTTACTGTTTTGCTTCATGGGAAGCCTTCTGACCGCTTTCATGGCCATCTATGGTTTGCCTTGGGGGCGGCTTTCCTTTAAGGCCCTGGCAATGCAGATCGCTTCTTCCAATGCCGATATCGCCATCAAGGAAAGGACTTTCAACGAGAGTTTTAAAGGGGTGATGTTGTACGTCAACCAGACCGATACTAAGCGGCAACGGTTGGTGGATGTATTCATCGAGGATCAGCGGAAAATGGACATCGTCTCGACGGTGTTGGCCCCGGAAGGGAAACTCCTCGGCGATCCCGAACAATCCGCCGTCCACCTGCGTCTATTCAACGGGACCATCAACCAGGTGAACCTGAAAGATCGATCCGTAAACACCATTCGGTTTGAAGTCTATGACATCAACCTCAGTCTGAAGGAGTCTGCTGCGGCGGTTTCGGACGCACCCAAAGACGAGGAGGAAATGAGCCTGTCAGAGCTTAAAAACTATGTGAATACCGTAAAAGAAAGGGATTCCCAGTATTATCTGACCCTGATGGAGTATCATAAAAAATTTTCCATACCGGCCGCTTGTTTTGCGCTGGGGATACTGGGGGTGCCCCTGGGCATCCATTCCAAGTCCGCAAAACGATCGTTCGGCATCCTTTTAGGACTAATTTTCTTTTTAGCGTATTATCTTATGTTATCGATGGGTTGGGTCTTTGGGGAGACCGGAGCCTATCCTCCGGCTATCGGGATGTGGGCGCCTAATATCGTTTTCGGAGGGATCGGGATTTTTCTGCTCATTCGCTCGGCCAGAGAACGGACGGTGGGAATCGATGAGATCCGGTTCGCATTCGCAAGGGTGAAAGCTCGTTTTATGAAGAAACCGAAATAAGCGTCCATGCCATGTCGATTTTACATCGATACATTCTCAAAGAGATCCTGCGGTTTTTCATGATGGTCCTGGCGATGGTCGTGGGCATCTATCTCGCCGTCGATTTTTTCGAAAAAATCGATGATTTCATCGAGGCGGGATTGCCGCTGTCGCGGGCCGGCATCTATTTTCTTCTAAAGATTCCGTTTATCCTGGGTCAAATCATCCCGGTCGGGGTTCTGCTTTCGACCCTGATCACCTTCGGACTCATGAACAAGAACAACGAGTGGATTGCCTTGAAAGGAAGTGGAATCGGGGTCAATGGGCTCTTGTTTCCAGTCCTGTTATCGGGTTTCGGATTTTCGGTTCTGCTGTTTTTAATCTCTGAAATCGGAATCCCCATGAGTATGACAAGGGCCAATCAAATATGGCTCGTTGAGGTCCGGAAGGAATCGGCCATGACTTCCCGGGAGAAAAATATCTGGATCAAGAGCAATCGGTACATCACTCATATCCGGTATTACGACCCGGCCCGGAAGACCTTTCACGGGATCACCCTGCATGGATTTGGCCCGAATTTTCAACTAGTGCACCGGGTCGACGCCGAGGAGGGATACTACCAGAATGGTAAGTGGATATTATTAGACGGAATGGAGCAAGTGTTCGATTCAAAGACCAATAGATACCAAACCATCGGATTCGACCTTAAAGAGGAAACCCTGGACCTTCTTCCCGAAGATCTTCAGAGGGTCGTGAAGAAATCGGAAGAAATGAACCTGGTCGAACTGCACGAGTACGTTCGGAAGGTGGAGATGGAAGGGTATGACGCGACCCTATATCGAGTGGATCTTCACGCCAAGATCGCCTTCCCTTTTGTTTGTGTGATCATGAGTCTATTGGGTCTGGGCATTGCGCTCAAACGGTCGGTGAAAGAGGCCATGCCCATGGGGATCGCTTGTGGCATCGGAGCAGCCTTTATTTATTGGATCTTTTATAGCTTCTGTCTGTCACTGGGGTATGGTGAGATGCTTCCCGTGGCGATTGCGCCATGGGTGGCAAATTTCGTCTTTGCGTGTTTTGCCGCCGTCAACCTGATGCATGCTGATTAAAAAAATCCCGACATTGATGCTTTGGGGATATAACCTGGCGATGGCCCTGGGTGTGATCCTTGTGATGCCCTTCATCCTCCCCATGGGGATGCTTTCTCAAAAACGCCGAAAAACGGTTTTCAGGCGTATGGGTTTCACGGCAATTCCAAGTTGTGCAGCCCGCTATAAGCGCCGACCTGTCTGGGTACACGCCTTGTCGGTGGGGGAGGTGATGGCGGCGATCCCCCTGATCCAGGCCTTCAAGGGCCGTTTTTCGGATCGTCCCGTCGTGTTGTCGGTAAGCACCTTCAGCGGATTCGAGCTGGCCGGCCAGCTCGTCGACGGGATTCAAAAGCCGGTTTTTTTCTTTCCCTTTGACGGGTGGCCTTGCGTCCGATCCGTTATCAAGCGAGTCGATCCGGCCATTGTTTTAATCCTTGAAACCGACCTGTGGCCCAATTTCATTTTTTCCTTGCGAAAAAGAAAGATCCCCCTCGTCCTGATCAATGCCCGGATCTCCAGGAAATCGTATGCCCGATACCGGCAATTTCAATCCGTGACCCGAATGCTCTTTGGTGCGCTTTCCGGAGTATGCGCGCCCACCGTGGAGGATGCTCGTCGCTTCACCCGCCTGGGGGTTCCGGAAAGCCGGATTCAGATCACGGGAAACCTCAAGTATGAACATTCGGCTGTGTTGGCAATGCCTTTGGAGGCGGGGACTCTGAAACAGGATCTCGGATTTGACGTAAGCCAAAAAATCCTGGTGGCCGGAAGCACCCACAAAGGAGAAGAAGAGAAGATCTTTCATGCATTTTTAAGAATCCGGGAATCTATCCCGGATGCAGGAATCGTCTTGGCGCCCAGGGATCCCCAACGGGCGGGTGCTGTCTGCCGTATGGCTGAATCCCTGAGTCTCAAGGCGTTTTTGCTCAGCGAACCGGACGGCAAAAGATCCAAAAGCCCGGTTTGCCTGGTTGTGGACCGGCTGGGTGTTTTAACAAATCTTTATGCTGCCGCGGATATGGTCTTTGTGGGTGGGAGCCTGGTCAGAGAAGGAGGGCATAACCCCCTGGAACCAGCTGCGCGGGGCAAGCCGATCCTGTTTGGTCCGGACATGAGCGACTTTGCGTCGATCGCCGACGCACTCCTGAAAGCAGGTGCCGCCGTTTGTGTTCCAGACTCGGAATCATTGGCTGCCGTGATGCTCCGGTTGATGAAGGACCCGAAAACTGCCGAGGCGATGGGTCTGGCCGCTTACCGGGTAGCTTCTGAAGGAAGGGGAGCTGTGGAAAAGATCTTGAGAGTGGTGGCCGCGCACCTTACGGGCGGGAATGGGGTGAGTGAGGATGACAGCGGTGTTATCATAACGGGCTCGGCCTCCAAACCAACGGAAGGCAGATCGTGATTCTGAATCTTTCTAAAATCCTTTCAAAGAGTCAAAAATGGGTTCTTTGGACCCTGCAGGATCCCGAAACAGGCCCGCACCGTTGGGCTTTAGAGGCTTTTGTTTGGGCCTCCTTCGTTTACGGTGGTGCTGCAAAACTGAGGCGGACGCTTTACCAAAACAGAATCCTGAAAGCCAAAAGACTCCCCTGCCCGGTGATCTCCGTCGGGAACCTGACGGTGGGAGGAACGGGAAAGACCCCTATGGTGGCCTATCTGGCTAACCTGCTCAAGGAAATGGGTTATCGGGCGGCGGTCCTGAGCCGGGGATACAAGGGAAAAGCCCAGAAATGCGGCGGAGTGGTCAGCGACGGAAACACTGTCTTCATGACGCCCGACGATGCCGGGGATGAACCCTTCATGCTGGCTGAACAACTTGAGGAGATTCCGGTCCTTGTGGGGTCGAACCGGTTTGCATCCGGGACCCTGGCTGTCCAACAGTATCGATCCAATGTCTTGATTTTAGACGATGGATTTCAGCACCTGGCCCTCGAAAGAGACCTGAATCTGGTGCTTTTGGACCATCGGTATCCTGTGGGAAACGGACACCTTCTACCCAGAGGAACCCTCCGGGAACCGATTTCAGCACTCTTAATGGCCGATGGTTTTATTTTTACCCGGTGCGACCCCGGCTCGGCATCTGCAATGAATCCTCCCCGTTTCCTGGATCGGGAGGCCTTTAATAAAAAGCCGTTCTTTTATGCCGCCCATTATCCCATGGTTTATCGGATAAAGGGGGACAACCCAAAGGCGGAAGATGTCGATTCCTTGTCGGAAAAACGGGGTATCGCCTTTTCCGGGATCGCTCAAAACGACGATTTTCGACATTCCCTCAAGACCCAACACTATGATATAGTAAATTTTTTTAGATTTCCGGACCACCATCCCTATACACAAAAGGAGCTGGAATCCATCTGGCGAGAGGGCCGGAAAAAAGGTGCATTTTTTGTCGCAACTACGGAAAAGGATTATGCCCGCATCCGCGGAAGGGTTCCGACCGATATCCCCTTGATGGTGCTCGGCATCAGGCTGCAATTCCTGAAAAGCGATGGGGCGGAGTTTTCCGATTGGGTCCGGAACCATGTCGAAAAAGCAATGCGGAAACCGTGATTAGAAAAAGAAAGGATAAGAGGGGATAGACCGGTGGAACAGTTGAGGGGCCAAACGATCGGTATCGCGGTGATTGCCCAAAACGAAGCGGATCGCATTACGAAGCTTATTAACAGTATCTCCTTTGCCGACGAGATCGTGGTGGTGGATTCGGGAAGTACGGATGGGACACCGTCCCTATGCACCCAAATGGGAGCTCGTGTGATTCAACGTCCCTGGCAAGGATACGCGGGACAAAAACAGTTTGCCATGGAATGCGTTCGATCGAATTGGATACTCAATATGGATGCGGACGAAACGGTATCCGCGGCCCTGGCGCGTGAAATGACTGCCGCGGTTGCATCAGCGCTGCCGGAGACGGCAGGTTTTTCCATGCCCAGGCTCTCTTTCTATCTGAATCGGTGGATCCGTCATGGCGGGTGGTACCCGGATCGAAAGATCCGTTTGGTCCGCCGGGGAAAAGGAGAATGGAGCCAAGACGCCTTGCATGAGCGACTCATCGTGCAAGGAAGGGTTGTACCACTTTCTCAGCCGCTCTATCATGACGTCTACAGAAGCATCGCGGACCAGGTGGCGACCATCAATCGTTTTTCGGATGTGGCGGCTTCGGAGAAAGGGCCGAGAACGGGTAAATACCTTCTTCTGGGCCTGTTGCACGGGGCCGTCAAATTTTTCGAAAGCTATTTCTGGAAGCTGGGGTTTTTAGACGGATATGCCGGAATTGTGATTGCAGCCAATTCTTCATGGTACGTTTTTTTGAAACACGCCAAGGCGTGGGAATTCTCGTTAAAGACGCGTGAAAAATGAATCTGTTATTTTTGCCGGGAATCCGTGAAGATGATTGATCAACTCGGGTGCGCACTGGTAACCGTCGCGCTCAGGCTTATGGGATCGATTCCTTTGACAAGCGTTGATAGCGTTACGCGTTGGATCGGCAGAATCTGGTTTGCCATCGACAAACGTCACCGGGAGATCGCCCTGAAAAACCTCACCCAAGCGTTTGCCGGGGAAAAATCCCCGGATTCGATCCGCTTGTTAGCCATGGAGTCTTTCCGGAATTTGTCGCGGATCGTTTTTGAGATCGGCTGGTCCCTTGGACAGACCCCGGAAAGCTTGGGCCGTTTCATTTCCATACGCGGGTTTTCTAATTTTCGCAACGCCATGGATCGAAAAAAGGGGGTCTTGCTGTTGACCCTGCACCTGGGAAACTGGGAGCTTTTAGCCGGGGCTGCGGCCAAGGCAAACGTACCGGTCCATGTGCCGTATCGTCCTCTGGATGTGAAGACTCTCGATCTTTTTTTTGATCGATACCGGTCACGGTTTGGAGCCCGGTTGATTCCCAGCACCCGCTCCATGCGCAAAATCTTAAGAGCCTTGAAGCAGAAGGAGTCTGTGGTGGTTTTGCTGGATCAGAATATGGATTGGTATGAGGGGGTTTTTGTCGATTTTTTCGGGAAAAGTGCATGTACCAACCAGGGGCTGGCGCTGATGGCCCTGACAACGGAAGCACCGGTGATTCCGGTTTTTCTCGTTCGTGAAGGCCAAAGATTTATTACCGAGTTTTTAGAGGAAATTCCGCTGGTACGAACCGGGGACAGGCGAAAAGACCTGGAAGAGAATACCCAAAGATATACACAGACATTAGAGGCTGTCGTGCGCCGTTTCCCTGGCCAGTGGCTATGGGTGCATCAGCGGTGGAAAACGCGGCCCTGCCATCTCTGGCCGAGGGAAATGCGTTTGGGAGATAAAAGGCGATCTTGAAAATCCGATTTAAGGGACATCAATCCCCGAAGCTCCTCTTGCGTGCCGCTAACTGGGTTGGGGACGCGGTCATGATGACACCGGCAGTCTGCTCCCTCAGGAAGTGTTTTCCGAAAGCGGAGATCTTTGTTCTGGCTAAACCCTGGGTGGTTCCTGTTTTCGAGGGATTGCCTTATGTGGATCATATCCTGGTTTATGATAAGGCCGGACGTCACCAAGGGATATTCGGGTTCATCCGTCTGGCCCGGGATCTTCGAGCCTTCCGATTCGATGCGGCAATCCTCTTCCAGAATGCCTTCGAAGCGGCCTTCATCGCGGCCCTGTCCGGCATCCCCGTACGCATCGGATACCCCACCGACGGGAGGGGCATTTTACTGACCCACCGTTCGCCTCTTTTAACACGGTGTCGAAAGGTTCACCAGGTCGAATATTATCTGGGCATTTTAAAAGGAGTCGGTATCCCGGATACGAATCGCGAGCTTTGTCTTTCTATCGGAGAAAAGGAGACAAAAAAGGCGCAACGCCTCCTGAATCGATTCGGGATCCGAAAAACCGATACCCTTGTAGGGATCAATCCAGGTGCGGCTTATGGGCCTGCCAAGCAGTGGCCGCCCGATCGTTTTGCCGCTGTAGGGGATCGGATCCAGGAGGTCTGCGGGGTAAAAATATTGATTTTCGGGGGACCCGCGGACCGTGCTCTCGGGCTTCGAATCCGTCAAAGCATGCGATATCCGGCCGTGAACCTGGCTGGAGAGACCGACCTGTCTGAGGCTATGGCCCTGATTCGGGAATGTCGGCTATTTATCACCAATGATTCTGGGCTGATGCATGTGGCATCGGCTTTAAAGGTCCCTCTGGTCGCCATTTTCGGCTCCACGGATCCGGAAGCCACAGGACCCTGGGGATACCGGGGAAGAATCCTCAAGTCCAAAATTTCCTGTAGTCCCTGTCTTGAGCCGGAGTGCCCTTTGGGTCATTCGCAGTGCATGACCCGGATCACAACCAATGCAGTCTTTGAGGCTGCAAAGGCGTTTTTGTGAATATCCTCATCGTTAAGCTCAGCGCCATCGGAGATGTGATCCACACCCTTCCGGCCTTAAACGCCCTGCGCGCCCATTATTCCTTTGCGCGCATTACATGGCTAGTGGAAGAGGCGGCCTCGGATCTGGTCATCGGGCATCGGGCCCTGGATCGCGTGCTGGTTTCCAAGAGAAAGAGATGGATCCGCGGGTTGTTCTCCGTAGATGCGTTCTCGCATTTTAAGGCTATGGCATTTTTTTTAAAAAACCTTCGGGATACTCAGTATGACATGATCCTGGATTTTCACGGCCTTTTAAAAAGCAGCCTCCTCATCTTCCTTGCCCGGGGAAAGCGAAAGATCGGGTTCGGAAAGGGAATGGGGCATATGGAACACAGCCACCTTTTTTTAAGCGAACGCATTCCGGCTGTTTCCATGGAATACCATGCCCTCAAAAGGCAATTGATATTTCTTGAGGCCTTGGGAATCCGGTGCAGCCGGATCGTTTATGATGTGCCGATCCGAATGCAGGATCGGAAAGAGGCCGGGCAGCTCTTGGCCTCTTGCGGAATTGAACCGGATGCGGCGTATGTAGCGATCAACCCAGGTGCCAAATGGATGACCAAACTCTGGGAGCCGGGCAAATTTGCAAAGTTTGCCGATGACCTGATCCGGAGGCATTCGGTCAGGATCATTTTTACCGGAAGTCGGGAGGACGCCGCAATGGTGGAAGATATTCGGGGACGGATGGATGAAAAGGCGGTTGATGTGACGGGCAAAACCACCCTCAAAGTGCTGAGTGCCATCTATGAAAACGCCGCGTGTGTCGTTTCCACTGATACCGGCCCCATGCATCTGGCTGCTGCAGTAGGAACACCAGTATTAGCCCTTTTCGGGCCCACAGCCCCATGGAGAACCGGACCTTTCGGTAAACGGCATCGTGTGCTCCGGACGAAAATGGCGTGCAGTCCTTGTTTCAAACGGAAGTGCCTCCTGGAGCGGCACGGAGCAAACGTTGCGGCGTTATGTATGGAGCGGATTTCGGTTCAAGATGTCATTGAAGCCGTCGAAGGGCTGATGGATGAAATGGGGAAGGATTAATGGTGGAGGGCGGATCGACCGATATCACGGTGGTCATCGTGAACTGGAACACGAAGGGGCTCCTGCTGGAATGCCTGTCGCGGGTTTATGAGACCTTCGACAGTCCGGCATATGAAGTATTTGTTGTGGACAACGCCTCCGCGGACGGAAGTGTTGCGGCTGTCAGGAAGCGGTACCCCGGCGTGAACCTCATCGTCAATCCAAAAAATTTTGGGTATGCCGCGGCTTGCAACCAGGCCCTTCGCCAGATGAAAGGGCGCTATGCCCTACTCCTCAACACCGATGCCCTGCCCGAGAAAGGAGCCGTCAAGCTCCTTTTCGATTTCATGGAAAAAACGCCGTCGGCCGGGATGGCCTGTGCACAGCTCCTCCATTCGGACGGAAGGTGCCAGAATTCCGTGGCTCCTTTTCCATCATGGGTGACGCTCTTGACCAACGAGGGGATCCTGAGGGCCCTCTTTCCTTCACGCTTTACCGGGAAAAGGCGCGCCGAAACGGATCCGGTGGAAGTGGATTCGTGCGTCGGCGCGTGCATGATTGTTCGCAAAAGCGCCATGGACGCAGTGGGGCTTTTGGATGAACGATATTTTTTCTTTTTTGAAGAAACCGATTGGGCCTTGAGGATGCATGGGGCCGGATGGAAAATCTTTTTTATCCCGAAAGCCGAAGTGATCCACCGACAGGGCCAGAGCGTGGGATTCGGGGTGGAATCGAGGAAACTATTTTATCGGGCCAGGTATGCCTATTTTCAAAAATGGTACCCCCAGGGGTTTTTAGCGATATATGCCGTGGTTTTTTTTCGGCTGCTGGTCAATGCAGTACTGACCGCCCTGGGCGTCTTCCTGACCCTGGGGCTTGCGGGCGGTCTACGCCGGCGCTTAGGGGTCTACCTGAAACTCATTGCCTGGCACCTAACCGGGTGCCCCAAGCCGATATCCATCTGCCGGTGAGACGATGCTTGTCAAAGGAGAAAGCAGACTCCCAAAGATCCGCGGTTCCATCCTCCTCATCCAACTGGGAGATATCGGAGATGTGGTGCTTTCCTTACCGGCCCTTGTCGCCCTCAAGCAGCACTTTACTGAATGCGATATCTGGATGTGCATCAGGGAAAAGGCGAGAGGGCTTTTGGAGCATATTCCGGAAATTGAGGGAGCAATCGGCGTGGATGTGGCACCCCGACCGACGATAAGGGCATTGGATCACCACTTGCGGTGGATCCTCAATCTCCGGCGCCGGCGGTTTGCTTTGGTGTTGGATCTTCGGACCGGCTCCAGGGGTACGGTCATTGCTTGCCTTTCCGGTGCCCCGTTTAGGATAGGAAGACTCGATCACGGACGGCAAGGAGTGCGTAAAAGGGTTTTTACCCACCTGGTGCAACCCGATTCCGACCTAGAAAAGGGTCAATACGCCGTGAAACATCATCTGAACATCCTTGCCGCCGTCGGTGTGCCCCCGGCCGAGGAAAGACCCACAATCCGGATCTCCCGGGAAAAAGAAACGGAAATCTGGGCGTTTTTAACAAAGGAAGGGATTTCTCAGGAACGTCCTCTGGTGGCCATTTCCCCTTTTTCCCTGTGGCCCTACAAGGAATGGAAGGGAGATGGCTGGATTCGCCTGATGGCTGATCTGGTGAAAAACCGTGGGGTTTCCGTCGTCATCACCGGGTCACCCGAAGAACGGGAACGGGCCCAAACTCTCGTCCGAGGTCTGTCCAGAGATATTTTTAACCTTGCAGGGAAGACCCGGATGCAGATGCTTCCGGCCCTTTTCAAGATCTGTCGACTTTACATCGGCGTGGACTCCGGATCCTTGCATATGGCCGCCGCAGTGGGAACCCCGACGGTGGCTATTTTTGGACCGTCTTCGACCGTCACATGGGCGCCTAGGGGTGCCCGGCATCTTATCGTATCCAAAGAAATGTCCTGCATACCATGCCGTAAGAAAGGATGCGGGGACAGCGGGACAAGCCGATGCCTTGAAGAATTGACCGTTTCAGAGGTTTTAAGGGTAGTGAATCGACACTTTGAGCATGAAAAAGTCACTGACTCGGTGGATCAGGACGGGAGTGACAGAAACCGTGATATCTGATACGGATTCAGAGCATGGAAAAATCGCCACTTCCTTCTAAATTTCGTCGTCTTGTCCGAAACCCGGGTTTCTGGGTGATCCTTTTAGGGGCAGCCATCCGGATTTATGCCTGTGCGCAGACCTATATCGTCAACCCGGACGGGACCCTCTATATCCATCAGGCCCGGGCTCTTTATTACGGACTCTGGAAACAGGCAATTCCTTGCGGGACCGGCTTTTTATCCAACTATGCTTTTCTCATCACCGCCGCTTTCCCCTTTTTCGGAGACTGGATTCAAGCTGCACGTGCGGTCTCTTTACTGTTCGGGACCCTGACTCTGGTCCCTCTCTATTTTCTGCTGCGCCGGTTTTTCACCGAGTCTATCAGCGCCCTGGCCGTCCTGGTCTTTGCGGTCATGCCGGTTCTGGTAGGGCGGAGTGCCGACGTAATCCGGGATCCGGTCTACTGGTTCTTTTTGGTTCTCGGAATGTCCTGCTTTACTGCCCGGAAATCGACGAAAGGCTATGGGGGTCTCCTTTTGTCGAGCCTGTCTTTTTTATTGGCCACCTGGGCCAGGGTTGAGGCAATGGCAGCCATCTTCGTTTCAGCAATTTACCTAATAGTGGCCGAGCGTGAGGCGCGCCTGAAAAAACTGGCCCTATTTCTGATACCGATCATTGCCGTGGCAGGAGTCACTTTTATCGCAGCCTGGATATACGGGCTGCCTCCATCGGGCCTGTACCGGGCCCACGAAATCATTGACAAGGCCTCCGGACCCGTATCTCACTATAAGCTCCTCCGCCTGCATCTGGCCGATTTGGGGTCGGGTATTCAGGACCCTCTCGTAAAGCGCTTTTTGCCGGAAGCCAGTAATTTCGGATGGCTTGTGGGTCTGGGAACCTTTGCCAATCGTGCCCTGGAGGCTTTTTTTTATCCCCTTTTTGCCTTGTTTTTATTAGGATTTCTGCAGATTAAGACATATATCCGAAAAGAACCCGCATTGATCTATTTCATCCTAATGATCGTTGTCGCTGCGGGGGCGTTGTATATTCATATCCTGCAGTGGTGGATCCTGGACAACCGACACATGGCCATTGTCATTTTTCCCAGCGCCGTTTTCGCCGGGCTTGGAATACAACGTATCCACCTTTTCCTCCAATCGCGTTTCGGCCTGAAAGATCGGGCGGCCTTTTGGGTTTTATTATTGGTGATCCTGGTGTTCACATTTCCCAAAAACCTGCAACCCCGGGAAAAAGACAAGGAGGTCTTTAAGGAAATCGGTGAGACCGTGGCCCGGATTTCAGGAAACCGAGAAGAAATCCGCGTGGCGGCCTCGATGGATACGATACGATGGTTATCCTTTTATGCCAACCTGAAGTACCCCGGAGCTCCGTGCCCCCAGCCTTATAATGATTTTAACACCCTGGTGGGAGATAGCTACGAGGCCTTTTTATCGAACTTAAAGAGCATGGACGTGAGCTATTTTCTTTGGGAAGAGCGGCACTGGCCCCGGGACCGATACGATTTTTTTCAAAAAGGCTATAAAAAGGATTTCAAGAAGGTCGGACGATGGAAGCACCGGGATACCGGACGCATGATTCTTTTCAAGATTCGTTCCTGATGAAGGCATGGCTTCTGGCAAAGGTATGAATCCCATTTCAGGCGCCCCCCCGGATTTTTTGGCGGATTTGACCGTCATCATTGTCAATTACAACGCCGCATATTTCCTTAAACGCTGCCTGGAATCCGTTTTCGCACAAGATGGAGTACGATTCGAAGTCCTGGTAGTGGATAACGCATCGACCGATCACAGCCGAAATCTTATCCAAGAAAGTTTTCCAAAGGTTCATCTCATCGCCAATTCGATAAACATGGGGTTTTCACGTGCCAACAACCAGGCCCTGGAAAGTGCGGCGGAAGAGTGCATTTATTTCCTGAACCCGGATACCGAAGTCCAACCAGGAGCTTTTTCCCGTATGGTGGCATACTTGTCCGTCCACCCGGAGGTGGGGATCGCCGGAACCCGAATCGTAAACCCCGACGGCTCGTCCCAGTCCTCTGTGGAGTGGCGGTATCCCGGGGGGAAGCACGGCGAAAAAGAGCTTAAGATGCGAATCGGTTTCCCGACCGGCGATATGAACCCCATTGCATGGGTCCTGGGCGCCAGCATGGTGGGCCGGCGGTCTCTGCTTCGAGAAATCGGGGGATTTGACGAGCGGTTTTTCCTCTACGGTGAAGATGCCGATATCTGCCTGCGCGTGCGTCAAGCCGGATTTCGGGTCGGATTCATCCCGGAAGCCGTGATATTGCACTGGGGGGGACAGAGCGAACGCGGACACCATCGCCTCGCGGTCTGGGAAAAGAAAGTCCATGCCGAGACGCTTTTTTATAATAAGCATTATTCAAAGGCAACTTGCCGCCGGATCCATCGCGAGGGCCTTTTGCAGGCATACTGGCGGCTATTGACTCTTGAGGCGGAAACGATTTTCTGGGGGAAAAAAGAAAAAAACCTTGAAAAATGGCTCAAGTACCGTGCGGTGGCAAGGGGCTATCGATGGAATCCCTAAAAAAGGTGCAAAAGAAAGGGAAAATTCCCATCGCCCTGGTGGTTCCGAAGTATGGCCTCATGGGAGGAGCGGAATCCGTTGTTTTCGAGATGGGGGAGCGTCTTGCCCGGATGGAAAGTCTTACGGTTCACGTCCTGGCGCACCGCTGGAAGGCCGGCAAAGCCCCTATCCGGTTTCATAAAATCCCGGTGGTGAAGTTCCCGAGGATTTTAGAACCGCTAAGCTTCGCTCATTTTGTGGATCGATGGATCCGTCGCCATCCGGACGTCTTGGTTCACAGCCACGAGCGGATCCACCAGATGGATCTGTGGACGTTTCACGGCATCCCTCATAAGACGTGGATTCGGGAAGTTCGAAAAAAGCGGATGAGCCTTTTCGACCGGGCCACCGCCTGGGTGGAGGGGCGAGGGATGGTCAATCCTCGTCTCGCAAACATCTTGCCGGTTTCCAGTCTGGTCAAGGAAGAAGTTTTACGGTGCTATGAGATCCCCGAGTCCCGGATCCGGATCATGCATCCCGGAATCGCCCTGGAGCGATTCACAGGATTGGACCGGCAGGCATGCCGCAAGGAAGTCCGGGCCCGGTACGACCTCGCATCCTCGGATGTGGTCATCCTATTCTTGGGAATGAACTTTGAAATCAAACGACTGGATCTGGTGATGAAAGGGATGGCCCACGCCCTGAAGCGCATGCCTGAAATTCCTTGGAAACTCCTGGTGGCAGGGAAAGGAAACCAGAGGAAGTTTGGTTACCTGGCAAAGGAATTGGGCATCGGGGATCGCGTCATTTTCGCAGGTCCCGTGACTCCCGTGGAACCCTACTATCTTGCGGCAGACCTTTTTGCCATGCCGTCCTGGATGGATACTTTCGGAATGGCTGTCCTTGAAGCGATGGCCGCCGGGCTCCCGGTGATCATCAGTCAAAAAGTCGGCGCCAGGGATCTGATTACAACCGGTGAAAACGGATTCGTGCTTTCCGGTCATCCGAGCCCGGAGGAAATGGGCGGGGTGCTCGAACGACTGTCAGAACCCCATCTGCGCAAAACCATCGGTGAAAAAGCCCAAAAAAAAGCTTCGGAACAATCCTGGGATAAGGTTTTGGAAGAATTGGTTCACATTTACATGCGGTTGCTGCTTAATCTTTAATTGTAGGCCTGTCCCCGTTGGATACCGATTTTTTTCGACAGGTTGGCCGTGGGACAAAATCCGGTAAAGGCGGACTGAAGCAGATTGGCCCCTACAAAGGCCGTGAGAAACAGCCAATATCGGCTGTGGGTCAGCGATAAGAGCATGGAGAGAAGAACCATTTCTCCTTCAAAAAAGATAATGATGCGATCCACGTTATGGAGGATGAAAAACACTCATAAAGTGACAATCGCATCGACGGGAGGCGTTTCAACCGGCATCGACAGCACATATTCAAGATCTTTATGGATTTTTAATCGGAAATAGTTCACCGAATTTGGTGTGGACATAATCATGTCCAACTGGCGGGTATGAAGCGAAAGATGGCCTAGAATTTTAATGCGTTTCTGCATGGTGTTGCAATCGAAATTTTCGATGCGGGCGATCAAGCTGTCTTCCTGAATTTCTACCCGGAAATCATAGGACTCCAGGATATCACCGAGAAACCGGACCCTTTTGAGCCGTCTATCGGAATCCGCCGCGCCGCCTTTGAACTGAAAACTCACATAGTTCTCGGGAACTCGATCGCTCACCAGAGCTTCCATGACGGAAAAATGATAGCCGAGCCGGGAGTTGAGATTGCAGAAATGGCGGGAAATCATGAAATAATTTTTTTCCGTATATCGCGATTTAACGCCAGTCGCCAGGGCCGGATCGGCGGTGGATCGAAAGAGGACCGATGCAAATCCCCGGCGATCCAAAGCTGGAGGACCGTCCCAGGGAACGCCAACGAATCCGTCCCAAAAGGCCCGCATGGGAATGGAAGTAATCTGCTCCAAGCGGACATATTTCCCACGTATTTCCTCCGTAAATCCATCATCTAAATTCAGCACCCACCACTGCATGGGAACCTTAAAAAAGAGCTGCTTTCCGGAACGCTCGGAAAAATGGTGTTCATGGCCGAAATTGAACATTTCGTGGACGGATTTTTCATGTATAAAACGTGTGAGATCATGAAAGGTCTCACAGCCTGAGGGACGAAACTTTGGGGATGCCGGATCGAGGAGGTTTAAAGGAATGATATGCTTGCTGGCCTCCGCCAGTACTTTATAAACCGGGCTTCCGGTCATAACATGGACAATGGCGTTCTCTAGGTCCAGAAGATCCTCCCGGCGACCCTCATAAATCACACCGCTATCCGCATCGAGCGTCACCTCGCGGTAATGAGACAACTTTTCCACCGCATAAGGACATCCGAAAAGCGCCGGCACACCGAATTCACGCGCCACATTGGCGAGATGCCCTGCCATACCGCCCTGTTCCGCAACGACTCCTGCTGCCCGGCTAATCAGGCTGGCCCATTGCGGAAGGGGTTGACGGACTACCAAAATGCCGCCATCCGGAAATTTCAACGAATCCATTGCTTTAGAAGCGATGAAAACCTGGCCTGAACAGATTCCAGGACTGGCAGCGACACCACCGGTCAGGACGATATGAACATCGTCTTCCAGATTTTTTCTCCGTTCAGATCGTGACGATACATGCTTCATAGGTCGGCACTGCACGATCACGATACCACCGTCCGACGCCACAGCCCATTCCACATCCACGGGCGTCTTGAAAAATGCTTCGAGTTTCAGCACGATATTTTTCAGCATAAGGATTTGATCGATCGTCAGCGACGGTTCCCCGGCTTTTTCACCGGTTGGCGCCATCCTGCAGAGGCCTTCTTCGGGATAACAAATAAAATACGTTTCCTTCTGCCCGATAACGGAACGAATAGCGGATGTAGACCGATGAACGACAAACTGGTCACACGCGGTAGATCCGTCCACAACGGCTTTGGGAAGCCCCCAAACGGCGCTGATGTATATGGCATCATCCGCTTCATTCACCGGATTGACGGAATAGGCCACGCCGCCGGCTGCTGCATCCACCATGGCCATGCACCCCACGGCCATGGCGATATCTTCGTCGCTGAATCCCTTGGCCAGACGGTAGGTGATGGCATGAACACTGTACTTGCTGGCCACCACCTCTTGGTAGGCGGTCAGGACGGAGTCATAGGATACATTTAGCTCTGTCCGGAACTGACCTGCGAAAGAGGCGCCGGCTGCATCCTCGAAGAGGCTGCTGCTTCTCAGGGCGGCTGTCAGTTTTTTCCCAACGAAAGAATCTTCGAGTTTTTTCCAGGCATCATGGATGGCACTTACGATTGCATCCGGAACCGGTGTTTTGAGGATGAGTTGCTGAATTCGGGTGCTAAGTGAATAGAGTGAAATCAAATCGTCTTTATCGCCGGACTGAAACAACCGATCAATTTCCTCCTGTAAACGGGCGCTCGAAAGGAAGCGGTCATAGGCGTAAGTAGTAATAACAAATCCCTCCGGAACCCGAATAGACATCCGGTTCCGAATTTCGGCCAGACCGGCCATTTTCCCGCCGACCAGGTCCAGTTTGGACGGGTCAATTTCGCCGAGATGAAGAATCAATACCTCTTCTTTTGAACCGTTTTTACGGGATAGAACTTCCTGCATGCGCTGATTGATGACCTCATAACGGCTCCTCAAATCCGAATATTTTCCAGGTGCCAACTGTTCCATATTTTTAATCATTTTCAGGACATTGACAGCAATTCCGGTACATGCGGAACGTACAAAGGTCATACCGAAAGGGCGGCTGCGCAACGCCTGCTCGATATCCGCCATGATTTCAAGGGATCTCTGATTGGCGTTTAGCAGAAGCTTGAAATGATGATGCCGCCCTTTAAAGGCGAGCCGAAGCCTTTCGACGTCCTCATCTGTATGCAAAGGGGCGGCGTCTGATTGGAAAAAGCCTTTTAATTTTTCGAATATTCGTTTCATTCTGGTCCGGAAAGGGGCCGGAGTCATCGACTCCAGCCCCTGTTCCGTTATCCGGAATCAATGTTCAAGTCGCATACCCCAACCTTCAAACAAGAACATAATGGAGAATCCGAACCATAGAGTATAAATCACATAAAACACCAGAGAAAAAATGACGACCCAAATCTTATTCCGGATGCTTTCGGGAACGATCTTGTAGTAATTGAAGGCGCATTCTACGGCTTTGGCCTGAACCGACGCCACAATTTTGGCTTCACTGAATAGTTTCTGATGGGTCAGGCCCTTATTCATTTGAATGTCGGCCCGATACCAGTTGTAGAGCACCTGTTTTTCAGGATATCCGTATTTAGCCGAAACCTGCTCTCCCTGATTATTGAACATAAAATCAGAATCCTCTAGGCAATTGGCGAGGATAGCGCCCAGATCTCCCGAAACCTTGAGTTTGACGCCGTCGATTTGGGCGGATGCGCCGCTCTTGGTCAGTAGAAGAGCCGTTTCCTTCGCTTCCCGTTCCGTGGCCATGGTCAGATCCAGAGTAATGAATTTTCCTTGGTAAGGGGCGATCTCTGTTTTCATCTTGGGGATATAGTAGGCCGATCCCTTGGAGATGGTGTTATAGAGATTGTCCATGGAGTTCAGAAAATTCTGACCGTTATTGAGCGGCATGAACATGAGAAAGAGTACGATAAAAAAGGCTACCAGCAGCCCCAATCCTTTGAAAAACAGGCTTTTATGCGCAATCATGACGCCACCTCCCCTCCTTTAAGGGTTTTGATGTTCATTAAAAACGTTCCGATGACCCAAACGCCGAAGGTTCCGAGCACAATGAAAAAAGCATAGGTACCGATGGCGTTGAGCACCGTGATGGTCGATTTGGACAGATGAATCACCTCCATTGACGACAGTTTTCCCGGAAGTGCAAAGATCCGGTTCACGAATCCGGACATGACTGCGATGGCGTAAAATCCCCGGATGGTAATCCCCTTCACGACCTTGGTCACCATGGCCCCGATCTGAATACCAATCAAGGACCCCAACAGCATGCCCATGGCCAGAGTATAAAAGATAAACCCATAGATGGCGTACTGACTGATGGCGGCGTAACCGGCCGTGAACACGATCTGCAAGATGTCGGTTCCCACGGTGGTCATGGAGGAAACTCCCAGGATATAAACAAAAATCGGAAACGTGAGGAATCCGCCGCCTACCCCCATGATGGCAGCAGCCAGACCGACCAGCGCGCCGCTTAAGATCAGAAAAACACAGGAAATGCTCCGGCCCCCAGGTACGAGACTTTGATCAAAGGTGATCATGGGCGGAATGCGGACGGCCTGCAGTTTTTTGGGAAGCGCCCCCAGGTCGGCGCCTTCGGATTTTCCACCGTGCGCGCCTCCGGTGTCACCGGCGGTCTTTCTTGCCTTGAAAAAATCGATCATGGAATAGACGCCCAGAAAACCCAGCATGATGGAATAAATGGTAGTAATAAAGGCGTCGCTTAAAACCGGATTGATCTCATACAGGACGCGGTTGATGACGCCGCCGACCGTGGCGCCGACGATGGCGCCGATGAGGAAGATAAATGCCAAGGCCACCGAAACGTTGCCCAGTTTTCGATGGATGACGCTTCCCATGATGGCTTTTGCGAAAATATGAAACAGGTCGGTTCCCACGGCGAGGATGCCTTTGATGCCGGCGCTCATCAGGGCCGGCGCGATGATGAAGCCGCCGCCCGCGCCGATGCAGCCGGTGATCAGTCCGGCGATGATGCCGATCAGAATCGATGCAATGAAAATGGTGGGCGTAAAAAATGCCGGACTATAGGCCGTTTTCCCCCCGATCATTTCCGGCAGCATCCCTGCGACCTGATCGGCGAAGGCGATACCACCGACTGCCACCGGCAGCATCAGGAGTCCAAGCATCACCATCCGCTTCCGACTTGAAAAAACAGTATCGGAAACATCCTTTTCCCACTTTGCATGCGCCGTTGCGGCGGCCATCATAAATGAGGTCCATTGTTTAAAGAACTTCATGGTTACTTTCTCCTTTCGGTATTGGTTGAAGGTCAAATTTCATGTTCCGGATGAGTCCCTGTTATCATTCCTACGATGTCCCTGTTGTTTCAATTTCCTCGCCTCATTGGCGTCTTGCAGCTTAAAGAGAAGATCATCGATGTTCATGGGTTTCATGAGATAATCGAAGGCCCCGAGTTCCATGCCTTTCACGGCCACCTCGACATTGGCGTGCCCCGTCAGCATGATAACCTCGATCCATGGGTCGATCTGCTTGATGGCCTTCAGGGTTTCGATGCCGTCGAGTCCGGGCATCCGAACGTCCAGAACCACCACATCGATCGGTTCCCGTCCGATCAAACTTAAGGCTTCGCTGCCGCTCTTGGCCTCGAATACCGTGACTCCCCGTTTGCTTAATCGCTTGACCAGGATAGCGAGGAAATCCTCTTCATCGTCCACCACGAGTACTTTAAATTTATTCATGTTGTTCTCTTCCTCCGAAAACTGCCTTTCGAATAATTTGGGTGAGCCCTTCGATATCATAGGGTTTTGACAGATAGTCGAAGGCGCCGTGTGCAAATCCTTCTTCAGCGGCCAGTTGAGAACCGTGTCCCGTGAGTATGATGACCGGCAGATCGGGTGCTTTCAGCTTTAACATCTTGAGCACCTCGAGACCATCCATCCCTTCCATCTTCAAATCGAGCACGGCGACATCATAGGTATTTTTATCCAAAAGGAGAAGGGCCTGTTCGCCGTTGTTGGCGGTAGTGGCGACGATGTTACGGCGTCCAAGCCGTTTGACCATGATCGAGGTAAACTCAACTTCATCGTCCACTAACAAGAGCCGGATGAGTGGAGTGAATTCTTTCGGCATCATGCCTATCTCCTAAGCTAAAAGCTTGTAATTTCCTTCATTCGCGCCTCGATGATCTTTTGTTCGTGCCCGCGCTTTTTGTTAGCGGCTTCCATGACCTTGGAGAGTAGGATTTCCATTTCGCAAGGCTTCATGAGGTAGTCATAGGCGCCTTGCTTCATTCCTTCGATGGCTGAGGCCACCGTTGCATGTCCAGTCAGCATGATCACTTCGACTAGAGGATATTTCCGTTTGATTTCCGTGAGGGTTTCGATACCGTCCATGCCGGGCATTTGAACATCCAAAATCACCACCTCGATTTGCTCCCCGTTCTCGCTTAGGGTTTCCAATGCGGCAATACCGGAATCCACGGTTTTAACCTGGAAGTTTCTTTTGGTGAGCCGCTTGTTCATGGTCTCCAGAAACGCGGTCTCGTCATCAACAAGCAGCACGTTGGCGATGCTCATATTTTCTCCCCCCCTTCTATGATGTCATTGAACCCACGGTTTTCGTCGTTTTGGTCTCCGTCTCTTCCTGACTTTCCGCCGCCGGAAGGCTGATTTCAAAGCGAGAGCCTTTTCCAAGAGTGCTTTCCACGACGATCTGGCCGTTCATTTTCTGAACGATTCCATAACAGATCGACAGTCCCAGGCCCGTTCCCTGTCCTGTCGGCTTGGTCGTAAAAAACGGGTCGAAAATGCGCTTCAAATTGGCCTCGGAAATGCCTGGCCCGGTATCCTGAACTTCGAAATGAACCATTGAATCGTCCTGCCAGGTGTGGATGCGGACTTTACCACCTTTCTTATCGATGGCATCGATGGCGTTGTACAGCAGATTGAAGATCACCTGTTCCATTTCTGTCTGGGATGCCTTGATCGAAGAGAGCGGTTCGGTCAGGTTCAATTCAATGGTGATGTTGCTGTATTTGGCATGCTGCGAAGACAGATTTGTGATTTCCCGGATCAATTCGTTGAGATCGAAAAGCTGATCTCGATTGTCAGTGTGTCTGGAAAAGCTCAGCAGTTTGCGGGTGATATCACGGCATCGAATTCCCTGTTTTCGAATCTGCACTAATGCCCGCTTGAATTCGTTGAGGTTTTCGCTTTCCTTAAAATCTTCATCTCCCAGAAGATCCTCGATCCAGCCGGCTTCCTCCACCATGATGGCCACGGGGTTGTTGATTTCATGGGCGATGCCGGCTGCCAGCATGCCGATAGACGCCAGGTGCCCGCTTTGGATCACCTGACGGTTCATGATTTCTTTTTCCTGGTCGGCCTCGGCGATTTTTATGGTGGTGTGGCGGGAGACCCATGCCGCCATGAGAATAATGGCGATCCCACCCAACACCAGTGTCAAGAGAGCGACCTTTCGCGCCCGGTAGAGCTCACTGTAAGCATCCAAGTAGTCCTGCTGAAACACCAGCGCCCACTCTCCGTTTTTCAGGAGACGGACGACATAGATGACTTCTCTCCCGGAGTCGCTCGTTCGGGTTTGGAAAAGGGGTTCGTTTATTATATCCATCCCGGTTTTATCCGGATGAAACAATTCAGCATCGCGGAATAGGTTCTTTTCCACGTTTCTGGTGGTGTCCGTCTGCATTTCGATCTTTTTATTGATGATGAAGGCAAACCCTGTTTTTCCGATATGAATGTTCTGAACCAACTCATTGAATGCCATGAAGTCGATGGTGGCGCGAAGCAGCCAAGGAGTTCCGCTCTTGAGACTTCGAACGGCTACGATGAAATGCGGCAGCCGGCGAAGGCCCATAAAAACATCGCTTGTAAAAATATCCGATGCCATCGCCTGCTTCAGCCATTCGGAATCCGCGTAATTGGCGTCCTTCAATTGAAACGGACCGGCGTAAGAAACCTGTTCCCCTTTTTCGTTTATGATCCCCAAATCCGTAATGACCGGGCCATATGTCTTCTGGAAGCGGGCCAACTGCTGCGCCAAGAAAGTATTATCCGCCAATTGCTCATAGGGGTAGCTGCTAGCCAAAGAGACGATGTTGGCCTGACGTTCCTTCAGGAAGGTATCGATGTTTTGGGCATGCTTCTTGACCATAATGCTGAGATGGGCCCGCACCTTTTCGGTGTAAGAGGTTTGGAATTCGTATCGGGTGATACTACCGAAAACAATCAGGGGGATCATGGAAACGATCACAACCGCAATAAAAATATTTCGCTTGAGGGAGTTATAATATTCCAACCGATCAGGGGTGTTATTGTCCATTATCCCATCCCTTACCATCTAAAGATCGCAAAAATGCTGCCGGCATGTGAAACTTCATGATATCTCGATCAAGTCCCTTTACCTAATGCTGTCGCAAATACCGGGCCAGTCGCCTTCAATTGGAAATCGTGATGTTCAATACGATAATAAATTATCTTTATTTCAATAAGTTAGAATTTTTTTAATCCGGGAAAAGCGGGAAGCAATAAGAGGGTTGGTTAGTCGAAAACGGTGAAAAACGAGCGGGGAAAATTACCCCGGTGGGGATTAATTCCCCGATTCTTTGTCAGGGATGCAATATTTTTTCAACTTATCACGCAAGGTCTTGCGGTCGATTCCCAGAATATTCGCGGCCCGGGTTTTGTTGCCCCCGGTCAATTGTAGAACCGATCGGATATGCTCCGCCTCCATATCGGCCAGAGTCCTCATGGGATCCGCCAGCCGCTCCATCTGAAAGCGCATGTAGGGGGGAAGATCGGCCACATCGATTACGGGACGACCCACAATGACCAGAAGCCGCTGAATGAGATTCTCCAGTTCACGGACATTCCCCGGCCACCGGTAGTTTTTTAGCGCTTCGAGGGCGCCATCGGTAACCCGGGGAAGATCCCGCCGGAGTTCTTTGATGAATTTGTTCATGAAATGATGGGCGAGAGGAAGAATGTCTTCCTTTCGCTCCCGCAGTGGCGGCAAGACAATATCTATGACCACAAGCCGATAATAGAGATCCTCCCGGAAAAGGCCTTTTTGGACCATAAACATCAGATCCTTGTTCGTAGAGGTGATGATGCGGGTATTGATTTTTTGCACCCGGCTGGAGCCCACGATCTGAATTTCCTTGTTCTGGAGAACCCGAAGCAGTTTGCCTTGCATTGCCGGGCTTGCGTCACCGATTTCATCCAGAAACAGCGTTCCGCCTTCGGCAATTTGAAAAAAACCCGCCCGCCCGTCCCGGGCACCGGTGAAAGCACCCCGCACATGTCCAAACAGTTCGCTCTCCAACAAGGATTCAGGGATGGCGGTGCAGTTGACGGGAACAAACGGCGATGCGGCGCGTTCACTGGCGTAATGAATGGCCCTGGCCACGAGTTCCTTCCCGGTTCCACTTTCGCCTCGGATCAGGACGTTCGCATTATAGGAGGCAGCCTTCTCAATATTATCTATCACACCGGTGATGCCTGCCGATTCGCCGATGATCCCATAGGATTTACGCGAAGTTTCCTCTTGAATCTGGCGCCGACGTATCAGCTTGCTTTTCATGCGCATAACGGCTGACAGCAATTGGTCAACATCGAGCGGTTTTATCAGATAGTCGTTGGCGCCTTCCTTGATGACGCGGATCGCATCATCGATGCATGGACTTAAGGTCGTGGTAAGGATCTCCAGATCGGTGAAGTTGTCCCGCATGTATCGGATGAAGTCGAGTCCTTTCATATCGTGAACCATCAATTCAGAAATGACGAGATCCACCTTCGCAAATTCCAAAACCCGTATAGCCTCCGCAACGCTTGTAACGGCCGTGACCTGAAATCCGGATGCTTCAAGGGTAGATGTGATGAGATTTAAGGATTCCCGGCAGTTGTCCACAGCCAAAACGCGCATGGTTTTGCGGATCTTCATGGATTGTCTTATCCGATTGGAAAAAGTAGGGGTTCAGATGGAAAAAGTCGGAGCAGCATAGCTCAAGGCATCCATCCGGTCCAGCTATCAGCCATCCCTTTCAATCATGGTTCTCCAGTCTTTTTTCGCTGATGCCGCTCTTCGCGATCCACAAGGCCAATCCGCCAAAAAACCCCCATCCACATGGCGATGATGAACATACCGGCGGTATGAAGAAGCGCAAACTGTCCACGTTGACGATCATGCGCTTTTGGATGACGAAATTGAGTGGAAGGATGGACTTGTATTTTTCCATCATCCATGCCCAAAATATGAAAGCGCCCAGATTATCTTAGGTTGTGAATTTTCAATTATCCGAAGGGGAAAGCATTGTCAAATGCAAAGTGCAACGCCATCTTGTTGAAATTTCAACTGATTTGAGCATGCATCATCGATGGGTCTTTAGCCGGTATTTGTATGGATGTAATATCGGAGGGGCGGGCAGGATCGGAAACCTAAACATTGAGTGAGGATACCAGCGGTTCCCTGAAGTGTGGGAATCACCGGTATTGACGGGGCGTGGGCGACGGGGAACGCTTTTAAGTCACATGAAGCGAACTATAATTAATGTCCCTGCAACTCGTTTCTTTACAAATAGACGACTTTTTTGATATCGAGGTTATTAATATCCATTATATTTGATTGTTTTGGCAAACCACCCACGGTTATAGAACCATGTAAACTGGACACCTATACCTTAAAGGAGGAAAAATGGCCATAAGTCAGGAGCTTTTAGATATCCTGGCCTGTCCCAAATGCAAGGGGAATATCCATCTTAACGACACAAAAGACGGGCTGATCTGTGACCGGTGCAAGCTGCTGTACGAAATCAAGGACGACATTCCCATCATGCTCATCGACGAAGCCAAACGCATCTCTTGAACCGTTTAAGCAAGCAGATTACCTGTCCCGCTGTAATTGGACTGCGGAGTTGGCTTTTGCAACAACAGGGTTTATTGGCTTCGTAAAATGTCCATCTGCTGGGCGCCGCACCCTTCGTCATGACGGCGTACCTGTATAAATCCTTTTTAAAACAAGCGAATAGCCCGTGAGTCTTTTGCACATACCCAAACCGGTCAAGCTGATTATCGGGATTTTTTTAAAAGACAAGTCGCTGTTTCCATCGGCAGTCCGCATGCTCGCGGACCGCTACGGTTCCGTGGACATGGTCAGCCGGTGGTTTCCCTTTGACCTGACCGATTATTATGAATCGGAAATGGGGACCCCCCTCCTTCGAAGGATGATGGCCTTTGAACTCTTAATCCGGCGGGATGATCTGACAGCCATCAAGGTCGAAACCAATACCCTGGAGAGCCGATTCGCACTAGATGGGAAGCGTCGGGTGAATTTGGACCCCGGGTATGTGTCGCGGGAGCATGTCGTTGTGGCCACCGGAAAAAACTTTTCTCACCGGATCTACATAGGACAGGGTATTTACGCCGATTTGACTCTCCTTTTCCAAAATGGGGTATTCCAAAAGCTGCCATGGACATACCCGGACTATTGCCGATCGGATATGCTGCGATACCTGAAGCGAGTCCGCGATAAGTATGTCAAGGATCTGGCAAGAGCTGGTGCACCTCCGACGGAGATTGGAAAGGCAATTTCACATGGTTAAAAGCATGACCGCTTTTACACGAGCAAAACGCATGGACAATTCGATGGAAATCACGATCGAGATCCGTTCTTACAACAGCCGTTTTCTCGACATTGCGTTACGGATGCCCCGCGATTACCTGGAACTGGAAGATCGGATCAAAAAGGAAGTGGCTCGATGGATCAGCCGGGGACGGCTGGAGATCTTCCTTTCGATCCAGGAGCCGTCCGAACCGACCGTTGACTTCCAGGTGGACCATGCCAGGGCACGGTCTTTCTATGCCGCTTTGGCTCATTTGAAAGAGGAATTCGGGATTCCCGGGGAAGTCTCTTTGGATCTGGTCGCCAACGCTCCCGGAGTGATCCAATTAAAGGCAAAGGAAAAAGACGTTGAATATTGCTGGCAAAGCGTCCAATCGTGCCTGGCGGCGGCACTAAACGACCTGGAAGTGATGCGAACCGCAGAAGGGCAAGCCCTACGCAATGATTTCACCATGCGCCTTGAACAGATCGAAGGGCACCTTACGAATGTAGAAAGAGAGACGAAGGATGCCCCGGCCGAGTGTCGGCTTCGTCTCGAGGAACGGATATCGGCATTGATTTCCAGTAAGATGGACCTCGATCCGGGCCGCATCGCCCAGGAAGCAGCAATGGTTGCCGTCAAACGGGACATCACGGAAGAAATCACCCGGGCGAAAAGCCACCTGTCCCAGTTTCGGCATATAACGGATTCCCCGGAGCCGGCCGGAAAAAAGCTAAATTTTTTATTGCAAGAGATCAACCGGGAGTTTAACACTATAGGAGCTAAAGCGGAAAATGCCATCGTTTCCCAGGTAGTGGTGGAAGTCAAGTCGGAGCTGGAAAAAATGCGGGAACAGATTCTGAATATCGAATGAGACGAATCCTCCTTAGACCTGTTTAGGAACCAGTCCTGAAGGAGATCCTATGGAGCAGACATTATTGAACATCGGTTTTGGTGGGACGGTGGTGGCCGAGCGGGTGGTGGCGATCGTTTCTCCCAACTCCGCTCCCATGAAACGCCTCAAGGACGAAGCCAGGAAGGAAAAGCGCCTGGTGGATGCGACTCACGGCCGGAAGACCCGTTCCGTCATCATCATGGACAGCAATCACGTCATCCTGTCCGCGATCCAGGCGGAAACCATTTCCCAGCGTTATGCCACCCTGAAAGAATCCCAGGAGGCTTAGACTCTGCAGGACGCTTGTGAGAGATGTCCCATGAAACGTTCCGGGTGCCTTTTCATCCTGTCGGGGCCTTCCGGAAGCGGAAAGACCACATTGGGACAAGAGATCCTAAAGCGCTTTCCCGACATGGTGTATTCCGTTTCCTACACGACCCGAAAGCCCAGGGAGGGGGAACAAAACGGCCGGGACTATTTTTTTATTACCGAGGCGGCATTCAAAACCGGCATCGAATCGGGAGACTGGATCGAGTGGGCGCGGGTGCATGGGAATTACTATGGGACGAGTGCTGCGTTTCTGGACCGGGAACTGAGCCGGGGGAACGACGTGTTGCTCGATATCGACATCCAGGGGACCCGCCAGATCCTGGAAAGATTCACAGAGTGCATCTCCATTTTCATCATGCCACCCTCTCTGGGGATGCTCAGGGAGCGGCTTGAGAAAAGGGGCTCGGAAACCGGAGCATCCCTTGAAAGACGCATGGACGATGCCCGAACAGAGATTACCCAAATTCAGATGTACCGCCATGTGGTCATCAACGATCGGTTGGAAGACGCCGTTTCGGAACTGACGGATCTCATCCAAGGGTACCGTACCCGATGCAAGAAGCCCTGCACATAAAAGATCCACACGATTCTTCCGGCAATAGGATATGACGGACAATCGAAAACAGACAGCACAAACCGAGGTGCTATATGGGATCCATCCCGTCACCGAGGCCCTGGCTGCAAAGCGACGCCGGTTTTTTAATATCTATATTGCGGCAGGGAAGAAGGTCTTATGGGAAACGTCTATTCGGGAAAAGGCTGAGGCGGGAAGGATCCCGTTGGTGGAAATGCCCCTTACGAAAGTAAACCGCATAGCCGGAAGCCATTTCACCCAGGGAATCGCCGCAAAGGTCGGCCCATATCCGGTGATGGAAATCAACGATATGCTTATGGAGGCCGATCCCGGCGGGGAACTCCCGTTTCTGCTGGTTGCAGACGGCGTGATGGATCCCGGGAATTTGGGTGCCTTGGTTCGAACCGGTGTGTGCATGGGTGTTTCGGGTATTGTGGTTCCCAAGGACCGGTGTGCGCCGCCGACGGCGGCGGTGTCCCGGGCTTCGGCCGGGGCCCTGGAACATATTCGAATGGCCCGGGTCACCAACCTGGTACGCGCCATCCAACGGTTTCAGGAAAAGGGAATCTGGGTATACGGCCTCGATCCTGAAGCGAAAACTCCCCTTTTTTCCGTTGACCTGGACGGCCCCGTCGCCTTGGTGGTGGGAGGCGAAGAGAAGGGGATCCGTTCCCTGGTGAAGCAACATTGCGATGCACTGGTTTCAATCCCCCAGAGGGGAAGGCTGAACTCCTTAAACGTATCGGTGGCAGGAGGGATTGCCATGTACACGGTTTTCCGGGCAAGGATCCAAGCCGGCGTATGATCAACGGCAACCGGATAAAGGAGGTGGATGCCTCCTCCTTTCTTTCCAAGAAGCCTCTCCTTTTTTTTAAAAGGGTCACCCGCAGGTGGATGACACCGTTTAGAGACGTTCTTTTTCCTTCCCGGTGCCTGATCTGCGGGATTCTATATAATGCCGGGACAAACGGTGATGACACGGATTTCATCGATTGGATGACCGAAGAAGATCTGTTTAAGGCCTCTTTTGAGCAGGTGATGAATCGACTCTTGTCCCGATGCACATGTCCGGCGTGCGTGACGGGATTTGTTCCAATCCTTTCCCCGCTGTGCCCGGTCTGCGGGGTAATGTTCATCGGTCGTCAGGGAACTGACCATCTTTGTCCAAAGTGCGACGCTGAGTTGCGGGCGTTCGGTAAGGCCAGGGCCGTGGGGGTTTATGAGCAAGGCATGATGACGGCGGTGCACCGGCTCAAGTACGAAGGTAAAATCCAACTGGCGCACCCCTTCGGGATGTTGATGTTTATCCTCTTTTACCGGATATGGAATGAGGATCCTGTGGACGTCGTCATCCCTGTGCCCCTTCATCGCCGGCGATTGAAAAGCAGAGGATTCAATCAGGCATATCTCCTGGTGAAGAACTGGCCCCGGTATTCCCTCATATACGGTAAGCCGGAATTTGCCTACAGGATTTCGGGAGATATCCTGATCAGGACCCGCTGGGAGCGACCCCAAACCGGGTTGAATCGGAAGGAGCGAAGGGCAGCGATCCAGGGTGCCTTTGCCGTGAAGAAACCTTCTTTAGTAGCGGGGAAAAGGATCCTGCTCGTGGATGACGTTCACACCACCGGAGCCACCGCCGAGGCGTGTGCTACGGCACTGACAGAGGCCGGAGCCTTCAAGGTGGATGTCCTGACCCTGGCCCGGACTCTGTGAGGAGCCTGTGAAAGGAGAGGCAGTCATGACGGTCGAAATGAAGCTTATCGACCGGGTCGCCCTGAAAAAAGCCCTGAAGGTTCATCGAAGTCGCGGGGAGCGGATCGTCTTTACCAATGGTTGCTTCGACATCCTCCATGTGGGGCATGTTCGTTACCTGAAAGCCGCAAAAACGCTGGGAGAGGTCCTTTTGGTAGGGCTCAACTCGGATGCGTCCGTCCGGAGCATCAAGGGAGACGACCGACCAATCAATTCCGAAAAAGACCGGGCCGAAGTCCTTGCCGCCCTGGCATGCGTCAATTACATCACGGTCTTCGAAGAACCGGACCCTTTGAACCTCATTGAAGAGGTGGCCCCGGATGTTCTGGTAAAAGGAGCCGACTGGGAGGCATCTCAAATCGTGGGGGCGGATCTGGTTCAGGGTCGCGGGGGACGGGTGGTGAGGATCCCCGTTGTCGAGGGCATTTCCACAACAAGACTCATCGAAAAGATCCTCAAAGCATACTCAGCGTGATTTTTTCGGAAAAAAGCGGGGTCCTCTTTCTCCAATTTCCGGCGCTGGTCGCCCAACCAGGCCTTTTCCATGCGGTTTTTACCCGTCATGGAGGATTCAGCGACTCTCCTTTCGACAGTTTGAATATGAGCGTCGGACTGGGAGATGACCCGCTGAAGATTGTGAAAAACCGGGGGAAAATTCTGGAATGCGCCGGAGGTGGCGAGGCGGTTTTCATGGACCAGATCCACGGCGATGCGATTTGGATGCTCCCGGCCGGAAAGGCAGCCTCGTCATGGGGAAACCCGATAATTCCCCGGGCGGATGCAGCCATCACCGATATTCCGGGAATGATCCTTGTGATCCAAGTGGCTGACTGCCAGTCGATTTTCATATACGACCCGGTGCATCCGGTGATTGCCAACGTCCATGCCGGCTGGCGGGGGAGTATTCGAGGGATCGTGGGAAAGACCGTGCGGTCCATGAACCGTACATTCGGCTGTCGACCGGAGAACCTCATCGCCTGTATCGGTCCTTCCTTGGGGCCCTGCTGCGCCGAATTCACGAATTATGCGGAGGAGATTCCCCCATCCTACTGGATTTACAAAGATAGCCGCAACCGTTTTGATTTTTGGTCCATCACCCGGGACCAACTCATCGATGAAGGGCTTTCAGGAAACAACGTACACAACAGCGGTTTGTGCACCCGGTGCCGGACCGACCTGTTTTTCTCTTATCGCAGTAGAAAAACCACCGGCCGGTTTGCCGGCGCCATCGAACTTTGCACCGTTTGAGGAAGATATGTGATGATTCTGGAAAAATCAGCCATACTACATCATGAAAGGATGAGTCCGGAATGCTGTAAAATGACGCTGGCATGCGATCCTTCTTATATCAGCGCCGTTCCGGGTCAGTTTATCATGCTGCATATTCCGGACGGAGAGAGTCCCCTGCTTCCCCGGCCCTTTTCCATCCATCGAGTCAAAATCAGCGGCCAAGGGGATGTGAAAATTCAGATCCTATACCGCGTGGTGGGGGCGATGACCCGAAAGATGATGCGGATCCGGGAAGGGGAAATGGTCCGTATGGTGGGCCCCCTGGGTCGAGGATTCGTGTTGCCGAAGGACGCTTGCCGTCTCATGATTGTGGCCGGCGGCATCGGCGTGGCGCCGCTGATCTTTTTTCTGGAAACAATGCTGAAAAATGGGATGGATCCGGGAAGCTGTGATTTTTTCCTCGGTGCGAGGGGCCAGGAGGAATTGCTGTGCCGGGATGAGTTGAAGGAGATGGGAGTCAAACTCCACGTCACCACGGACGACGGAAGCGCCGGGGATCATTGCCTGGTCACTTACCCTGTCCAGGAACTGGCGCAGACTTTCCCGCCGGATATCATCTATGCTTGCGGACCCGAAGCGATGCTCAGATGCGTCGTGCAGATGGCACGGCTCATAAATGCGCCCTGTCAGGTTTCCATCGAGGCCCTGATGGCGTGTGGCATCGGTGCCTGTCTGGGGTGTGCCGTGGAGGGAAAAAGGAAAGACCGATACCTGCATGTCTGCTCCGATGGGCCGGTTTTTGACGCCGAAACCCTTGGCTGGAACTAAGGGATGGGCTTAGGATGCAGAATGGGCCGGGGGATAAAAAATTTTCATTTTGGGATTGACTTGACATGGAAGCCATGGTAAAAGCCGTGGCCTTATACGGTTTGGGGTTTTACCTACACAAGGACCGTTCGTTGAAATGAAGCGGGAAACCCGGCGTTGGATCAGAGATCTTGCTTATTACAGCAGCTTGGGATTCCAAATCGCACTGTCCATCTTTATCGGGCTGACCATCGGGGTTTACCTCGACCGGCGCTTTCAGTCAGGTCCCTGGTTAACCTCTTATTTTTCTAGGGCTGGGAATCGCGGCTGCCTTCAGAAACATCGGATTGGCCATAAAAAAGAGCGGACGGGTATGAAATCAGATCGACTTTCGGGTTCGAGTGGTTGAATCGATCTTAGGTTTTGTGTGGGCCATATATGAGAATCATCGAGGTGCCGTGAAGATTCAAAAACGCATTCTGACCTGTATCACCCGTTCCAACTGGGTGCTTTTGAGCCTTATTTCGATGGTAGGGTTCCTATTGACATCTTCGCGCTTTGCCCTGGGCCTGATTTTGGGAGGACTTATCGTAACGGTCAATTTCCATTTGCTCTGTCGCACCCTTAAAAGCGCGCTTACGCCCCCCCATCTTTCTTCTCACCATGTCGTCATTGCTAAATATTACGCCCGGTTTGCCGTCAGCGGCCTGATCATCTTCTGGCTGATCTCAGGAAAGTATGTGGATCCGCTGGGCTTGATTCTCGGGCTTTCAGTGGTTGTTTTAAGCATCCTGTTTGCAACGCTTATGGAGCTGAAACATCTTATTTTCAAGGAGGCAACGTAACGTGGAGCATCCCTATCTCTTTTTCGTCAAACTGTTTGAGGCTGTAGGACTGGGTCATTTCGCCCATGCCTATCCCCACGTAATCTATTCCTGGGTGGTGATGGCCATTCTCATCATCGCCGGAGCCCTGGCGGCAAAGGGCGTTAGTATGATTCCTTCCAAAGGGCAAAACTTTTTCGAGGTCATTATTTCAGGCATTGAGGACTTCATGGTGGACATCACCGGCGAGGAGGGGCGATGGCTCTTGCCCATCATCGCTACGGTCTTCATTTACATTTTCACCTGTAACCTGATCGGTTTAGTTCCCGGATTTTTTCCGCCTACCGCCAGCCTCAACACCACGGCTTCCTGTGCGCTGACCGTGGTCATTTTCACGCATATCATAGGCATTAAGTATCACGGCGCTAAGTATATCAAGCATTTTTTGGGACCGGTATGGTGGATGATCCCCATCATCTTCCCCATTGAACTCATCGGCCATCTGGCCCGGATCCTTTCTCTGACCTTCCGGCTTTTCGGGAATATGATGGGACACGAGCTGGTGCTGGCCATTTTATTTGCACTTGCTGGGGCGTTCTTTGCGCCGCTTCCCATCATGGGGCTGGGAATTTTCGTGGCGCTGGTACAGGCCTTTGTTTTCTTTCTTTTGTCCATCATGTATTTTACCGGTGCCATGGAGCATGCGCACTGATACATGAACCGGTCCGGAGGATTTCATCCTGCGGTAACACCGGGGAGCAACAGACCTGCGCCGGAGGACAAGAGATTTCATAAGCGGAAATGGGTTATGGAAGAAGCCCAGAAACCATACTTAAAAAGGAGGTAGAGGACGAATGGAAGCAGAAGCATTGAAATTTTTTATCGCAAGCGTGACAGCGGCAGGTTTCGGGATCGCCATTGCGGCATCTTTCTGCGGCATTGCTCAGGGCCTCGGACTGCGCGCGGCCGTTGAGGGGATTGCGAGGAACCCGGAATCCTCCGGTAAGGTGACCGTCACGATGTTGATCGGCCTGGCCATGATCGAGTCGTTGTGTATTTATGCACTCGTCATCGCGCTGATTCTCATTTACGCGCATCCTCAGGCAGCGGCGATCGCGAAGATTTTCGCCGCCCATTAATTTCGCCTAAGAAACAAAAGGGGGGCCGAGTCCTTCTTTGAAGGGTCGGCTCCTTTTTTTATTTTTCGCCGATGGTTCCCTTTCGGATTCAGCGGTATGAGGCGGGAAGGACCTTTTTAAGAAACTGCCCGGTGTAGGAGTGGGTGAGGCCGGAGACGGCTTCGGGTGTCCCGCAACCCACTAATTGACCTCCTGCATCCCCCCCTTCGGGTCCCAAGTCGATGATGTAATCGGCGCACTTGATGACATCCAGGTTGTGCTCGATGACGACGACGGTGTTTCCGGCATCCACTAGGCGATTGAGCACGGTTAAAAGCTTGCGGATGTCGTCCATGTGGAGTCCGGTGGTGGGTTCATCCAGAAAATAGATGGTCTTCCCGGTACCTCTCTTGCTCAGTTCCCGGGACAGTTTGACTCTCTGGGCCTCTCCACCGGAAAGGGTGGTGGCCGGCTGACCCAATCGGATATACCCCAGCCCCACGTCCATTAGCGTCTGCAGTTTTGAACGAATGGCGGAGATGTTTGCGAAAAACTGCAACGCCTGGTTCACGGTCATCTCCAATACGTCGGTGATGTTCTTTCCTTTGTAACGGATCTCGAGGGTTTCCCGGTTGTATCGTTTTCCTCGGCACACGTCGCAGGGAACGTAAATATCCGGCAGGAAGTGCATTTCGATTTTGATGATGCCGTCTCCTGTGCAGGCCTCGCATCGTCCCCCTTTCACATTGAAACTGAAACGGCCGGCTTTATAGCCCCTAGCCCTGGAGTCGGGAGTTTTGGAAAAAAGTTCCCGAATAAACGTGAAGACTCCGGTATATGTGCCCGGATTTGATCGGGGCGTCCGTCCGATGGGGGACTGATCGATGTGGATCACCTTGTCCATATGTTCAATGCCGATGATCCGTTCATGAGCGCCTGCCGGAACCCTTACGCGATAAAGCTTTTGGGACAGGGCGCGATAAAGGGTTTCCAGGACAAGGGTGGATTTCCCGGATCCGGAAACACCGGTGACACAGATCAGGCAGCCGAGAGGGAAGGTTACGGTGAGATTCTTGAGGTTGTTTTGGGAGGCTTTTTCGACGATGAGTTGGGTTCCATGTCCTTTACGCCGGTATTTAGGAACCTCTATTTTTTTTACCCCCGACAGGTACTGCCCGGTCAGGGACCGGGAATCGGCGGCCAATGCTTCCGGGTCCCCGGAAAAGACGACCTCGCCGCCATGGATTCCGGCCCCAGGTCCCATGTCGATGACGTGATCCGCCTGTCGGATGGTTTCCTCGTCGTGTTCGACCACAAGAATGGTATTACCGATGTCCCGCATCTTCACGAGCGTGTCCAAAAGACGCCGGTTATCCCGTTGATGAAGTCCGATGCTCGGTTCGTCTAGGACATAAAGGACACCGGTCAGCTTGGATCCGATTTGGGTGGCAAGCCGGATCCGCTGACTCTCGCCGCCGGACAGGGTGTTGGCCGAGCGATCCAGAGTCAGATAGCCCAGTCCCACATTTTTCAAAAATCCAAGCCGATCCACGATCTCCTTGAGAATCCGTTCGGCGATGATCCGGCGCTTCCCGACAAGTTTCAAATCCAGGAAAAAAGCATTGGCCCTTTCAACGGAAAATGCGGTGGCCTCGGATATGGTTTTCCCCCCTACCCGAACGCTTCGGCTTTCGGGCCTCAGTCGCGTCCCTTGGCATTCGGGGCACGACTGAAAGTTCATATACTGCTGAATCTCCTCCCGCATCTGGTGGGAGTCGGTTTCCATGTAACGTCGCTGAAGATTGGGGATTATCCCTTCAAAGGGTCTCTGGTAAGTATATCGTCGGTTGTCACGCTCGAAATAGAAAGTGATGACTTCATCTCCGGAACCATAATATAAGGCCTGTTTGAAGGGTTCCGGAAGGTCCTTGAAGGGTGTAAAAATATCCACGCGGTAATGTTGCGTCAGAGCCTCGAGGAATTCGGCGAAATAGATCGAATTGCGGTTGGCCCAGGGAGCCACCGCCCCCTCCCTTAGGGAAAGGCTCGGATTGGGAACGATCAAACCCGGATCGAATTCGGTGATGGTGCCCATCCCGTCGCATTTCGGACAGGCTCCCTGAGGGGAATTGAAGGAGAAGCTTGCCGGTGTGAGTTCGGGGTAGCTGATACCGCAGTGGATACATGCCGCTTTTTCGCTGAACAGAATCGGCTCTTTCCCCACAACGTCCACAATGACCACCCCATCCGATTGGGCCATGGCCAGCTCCAGGGAATCGGCCAAACGGCTTTTGAGGCCGTCCTTAACCTGGAGACGATCCACCACGACTTGGATATCGTGCTTCTTGTTTTTCACCAGCGCAGGGACCTCTTCAATTTCATATAACATCCCATCGACGCGGACCCTGGCAAAACCCTCCTTGATGAGCTTCTTAAAGAGTTTCTCGTGAGATCCCTTTTGCTGATTTACTAACGGTGCCAGGATTAGGGTTCGGGTCCCCTGAGGCAGGGATAGGATCTGGTCCACGATCTGGTCAATGGACTGGGAGGTGATAAGACGATGGCACTGATAGCAATAAGGCGTGCCAACCCTCGCGAACAACAGGCGGAGGTAATCATAAATTTCCGTGACGGTCCCTACTGTGGATCGAGGGTTATGGCCGGCGGATTTTTGTTCAATGGCGATGGCCGGAGAAAGCCCTTCGATGCTGTCAACGTCCGGTTTTTCCATCCGCTCCAAAAACTGACGGGCATATGTGGAAAGAGATTCCACATACCGGCGTTGACCTTCTGCATAAAGGGTATCAAAAGCCAGCGTCGATTTACCGGATCCGGATAGGCCGGTTATGACAACCAGCTTATTCCTTGGGATGGAAACATCGATGTTTTTAAGGTTGTGCTGCCGCGCACCTTGGATGATGATCTGATCGGTGATCATTTCTGAATCCCTGGATGACACCTATAAAAGCGTCCTGCGTCGGTGGAGCACCTGATCTGCAGCCATCCGTAAGGCGGCTGCAAGGCTTCCCGGGTCTGCCTTTCCGGTTCCGGCGATGTCATAAGCCGTACCATGATCGACGGAGGTTCGGATCAGAGGAAGGCCTAATGTGGTGTTGACGCCGTCGTTGAAATGAATGAGCTTGAAAGGGATCAGGCCCTGGTCATGATACAGGGCGATCACCGCATCAAAGGCTCCCGTGAGGGCCCGGTAAAACACGGTGTCAGGAGGATAGGGGCCCTCCACCCGATACCCTTTCCGGAGGGTTCGGCGAATGGCCGGCCCCAGGATCCGTTTTTCTTCGTCCCCGAACCGGCCGTTCTCTCCGGCATGCGGGTTTAGTCCGGAAACGGCCAGGCGGGGTTTGTGAACACCGAAGCGCTCCATGAGGCCCTGCGCAGTTAAAACGATGGTGCGAACGACCCGTTCCTGTGTAATCAGGCCGGGCACTTCCCTGAGGGGTTCGTGGATGGTAACCAGGGCGACTCTCAATTTGCTTCCTGCCATCATCATGATGAAATCGGAAGATCCGGTCCGTTCGGCAATGAGTTCCGTATGGCCGGCATGCGGCAGCCCCGTCAGGCTGAAGGCATTTTTATGAATCGGACAGGTCACCATGGCGGAAGCTTCCTTCCGTTGCACCATATCCACGGCCGTGGTGATATATCGGATTGCGGCGGCAGCCGTGGATCGAGTAGGCTTTCCCCACCGGGTTTTCTCCGGGTTCAGACGGCTGATAGGGATCACATGGATGCAGGAGCCCTCATAATGTCCTTGGCGCGGATTGTTGATCACACGTATTTCCGGGGAAATCCCCACGCATTTTTTTGCAACCTCCAACCGTAAGGGATCTCCCAGGATAACGGGCTTGCAGAAATGATCAAAATTGCTCCGTGCCATGGCTTTAACAACGATCTCGGGGCCGATTCCCACAGGGTCTCCCATGGTAACTACAATAATGGGTCGTGTATCGAATTTTGCTTTCATTGCGATTTTTCTGCCTGAGTGAACCCGAGCATCACGATAAGAACGCTTTTTAAGGCATTCAAGGGGTCCGTCTGTATTATTCAGGGATATAAAGTCTGTCCGGGAGCACAACCATTTGCGACACCTTATAAGGGGTTGCCCCGCCTTTCAAACGAAAACCGAAGTTAATCTCTTCTTTAAATGATTTTTTCCAAGCGAGCCGGATGTCGGTATATGAAATTTTTCAAAAATCAAAGAAAAATATAGAAATTGAAAGATTTTTTTTCAAAGCCGGATTGTGCATATTTGAGAGACGGTCATGGATGTGTCCAAAATGCTTGGAGAAACCCCCGGTAAAAAAAGCATCATGTTTTGGGGCAGTTGGCTTTTAAGTATACAATAATTAAATAATAACAATTAGTTGTGAAATGTTAATAATCTGTTAAGAAGTTCATGAAAAACCCAAACCATCCGATTTGACAGCATTGCCCTCTTACCATAGAAGGAACCCTGTCATCGACGCAGACCCGAAAATCTCCCACGCGATCGGCAATCGGCGGATACGGTTTTTCAGCGCATCGTTTTCACGAACTCAATCGGGAATGGGACTTTTATTTTTAATATGGATGCATTGGAAACGATCTGGGACCAGGTGAAAAGCAGGATTCAAGACCGGATCCCGGCTCATTGTTATCGGATGTGGATCGAGCCGGTCGTTCAAAAACCGGAAACAGGGCCCCAGATCGTTCTTCAAAGTCCCAACGCCTTTTCAATGAAACGGATGATGACCCAGTACGGGGATTTGATCACATCGGAAATCCGGGAGGTGCTGGGATTTGAAAATCAGGTTGTTTTTGAGATTTCCGAATCCAACGGGCATAAAAAGGGGCAGAAGGATCCTTTGGAGGATAATCAGATTCCCCTTCCCAACATCCACCCCATGCCCCATAACGGTAAAACTCTCCGATCGGACTTCACTTTCGACCAGTTTGTAGTGGGAACCGGCAATGATTTTGCTTATTCGGCAGCTCTTTCTTTGGCATGCTCCAAAAAGTCCCAGCAAAGTGCACTTCTGTTGATGGCCAAGCCGGGTTTGGGGAAAAGTCACCTTTCTCAGGCTGTGGGACACCATGTTCTATCCTATTTTCCCAACGAGCGGGTTTATTATATCACGGCTGAAGATTTTGCCCTGGAAATGATCCATGCCTTCAAGTCCGGGACCATCGATGCGTTTAAAGAAAAATACCGAAGCCGATGCGATGTGCTTCTCCTGGAAGACATCCATTTACTTTCCGGGAAAAATCGGACTCAGATCGAATTAAATTTTATCCTGGAAGACTTATTGGGCGTGGATAAGAAGATCATCTTTACCAGCTGCCATTTGCCTTTGGACATTCCAAAGATCAACGACAAGCTGAAATCCAGGCTTTGCTCCAGTTTGATTTCCAACATCGAAGCCCCGGATTATGCGACTCGGATTAAAATATTAAAACAGAAGGTCAAATTCAATGGATATCAGATCTGCGATGATATCATTCAATATCTGGCCAGCGAACTTACCGACGATGTCCGGCAACTGGAAAGCGGCCTGTCCGGGGTGATGGCCAAGGCTTCATTGCTGTGTGCGCCTTTGGATTTGAACCTTGCGGGAAGCGTGGTCAAGAATATGGTTCAGCACCGGAGAAACATCACGGTGGATGCCATCAAGCGGCTCATCTGCAAACAATACCGGATCTCCCCGGATGAATTGACCTCCCGTTCCCGGAAACAGACCGTCCTCCGTCCGAGACAGATCGCCATGTACCTGACCCGAAAGTACACGGATGCAACTCTCCAGGAAATCGGAAAAAGCTTTAACCGGTATCACGCCACGGCCATTCATTCGGTGAATCTCATTGAACGGGGCGTAAAAGAAAACCAGCAGATCCAGCAACAAGTGGAATACCTTTGCCGGAAGTTGGAAACGGGCCAGTACTGATCCAGCCCATGTCCTTTTTTCCTTGAGCAATTCCGATGACTGAATTCCAAAAAAGGTCCAAGAAAGACCCCGCACTATACCACGTTCCTCCCCACAGCATCGAGGCTGAGGAGTCCATTCTCAGTGCCATCCTCATCGATAACACAGCGTTGTTAGATGTCCTGGAGATCCTTTCCCCTAAGGATTTCTATCGATTGGCCCATGAAAAGATCTTTTCAGCCGTTGTGGATCTGTTCAATAAGGACGAACCGGTCGATCTGGTCACATTATCCAACAGACTCAGGGAAAAAGGACAGCTCGAGGAGGTGGGAGGAGCCGTCTTTTTGGCCCGCCTCGTGGATACCGTCCCCCTGGCGGTCAATGCGGCCCATTATGCCAAGATCATCCATGACAAGGCGATCTTGAGACGGCTTATTGAAAAGACCAATGCCATCTCGAAGCGATGCCTTGAAGACTTGGGAAGTGTTGAGGAGATCCTCGATTTTGCCGAGAGAGCGGTTTTTGAAGTGTCCGAGAAGCGACACCGGCAGTCCTTTTATCCTATCAGCGCGCTCATTGATAAAAGCATCGACGCCCTGGAGGAGCGGCAGGGGAACAAGGCGCTGATCACCGGCGTCCCAACCGGATTCACCCTCTTTGACAACCTCACTTCCGGGCTGCAAAAATCAGATCTTATTATCGTGGCGGGACGACCGAGCATGGGAAAGACAGCCTTGGCGTTGAATATTGCCCGAAATGCAGCGGTGGAGGCTAAAGTCGCTAGTGCCATCTTTTCGCTGGAGATGTCCAAGGAGCAACTCGCCATGCGCATGCTGTGCGCCGAAGCGAGGATCGATTCATCGCGCCTGCGGAGCGGGTTTTTCAGTAAGGAAGACTGGGTCAACCTCACAAATGCCGCAGGCGTCCTCTCTGAAGCCCCTGTTTACATCGACGACACCCCCAACATCTCGGTTCTGGAGATCCGGGCCAAAGCGCGACGGCTCAAGATGGAGGTCAATCTCGGTCTGATCGTCATCGACTATCTTCAGCTCATGAGAAGCCATTATATGGCCGAACGACGGGATCTGGAGATTTCTGAAATATCCCGATCCTTCAAGGCTCTGGCCAAAGAGCTCGAACTGCCGGTTTTGGCGATTTCCCAGTTGAACCGGAAGCTGGAGGAGCGAGTAGACAAAAGACCGCAACTAGCGGACCTTCGGGAGTCCGGGGCGCTGGAGCAGGATGCGGATGTGGTTGCCTTCATCTATCGGGATGAGGTATACAACAAAGACGAGAACAACCCCAACAAAGGGAAAGCTGAACTGCTGCTATCCAAGCAGAGAAATGGACCCACCGGCGTAGTCCCGCTGACTTTCTTGACGGCGTACACCCGTTTTGAAAATCTGGCGCCCGTCAACATGGGATGAAGCGTCTTTTTGGAAATACCGGAGGGCTCAAGGCCGATCAGACCCGTGGCCTTGAAGCCTTGTACCGCCGTCGCGTACCCATCCAGCACCTGATCAGCCTTCAGCTCCTTCGTGAAATCAGCCGGCTTTCCCGTGAAATGCGGCGACAGCTCGGTCTACTCATCGAGCGGACGGGCCGAGTTACCCACGTGATCGTGGGAGACTACCAGAAAATCGTCATCCCTGACCTGACCGGATACCGTTCGGCCTCCGGGCGCCTCAACGGCGTGCGATGTGTTCACACGCATCTTGCGGAGGAGACACTGACCGAAGACGACCTCACCGATCTTTGCCTGCTTACCCTCGATTTCATGGCCGCAGTGACAGTCTCCGAAGACGGGGAGCCCGGTCTCGTCCACGCTGCTTATATCCTGCCCAAAGGCCCCGAAAAAAAGCCTTACGGCTTCCTGCATCCCTTACGGCCCGATCGCATGGACATCGCCTGTCTGGACCGGATCCATGCGCTGGAGACCGAGCTGTCCCTTTTTGAGGGAATCCGAAGAACAAAACCGGGTTCGGAACGCGCACTCCTGATGCATGCCGGCGATATGCCGAGGCACCTGAAACAGGAATCTCGCAGGGAATTGCTCGCTCTGGCCATATCGTGCGGGCTGGAAGTGGTGGGGACGGAACCCTACCGGCGAAGCTCCGGCGGCCAACTCCCCTTGGGAAAGGGAAAACTCCAGCAGCTCGCCATTTCTGCCCTTCAGAAAGGGGTCACCATGGTGGTGTTCGACCAGGAACTAAATCCTTCACAGATCCGAACTCTTGCGGACCAGCTCCAGTTGAAGATCATCGACCGAACCCAGCTGATCCTGGATATCTTCGCCCAGCGCGCTCAGACCCGAGAAGGGAAGCTCCAGGTGGAGCTTGCCCAACTGAAATACCTCCTCCCCCGGCTCGTTACGAAAAATACGGCCATGTCCAGATTGACGGGCGGCATCGGCGGCCGCGGCCCCGGTGAGACCAAGTTGGAAATCAACCGGAGGCGGGCAAGAGATCGGATTGTCCGACTGGAGGAGGCGCTGTTGCAGGTTCGGAAAAACCGCAAAACCCAGAGGGCGATGCGGGGTAAAAAGCACCTACCCGTCGTTTCCATCATCGGCTATACCAACGCCGGTAAATCCACCCTTCTCAACACGCTGACGCACAGCCAGGTCATGGCTGAAAGCCGCCTCTTCGCCACCTTGGACCCCACCAGCCGGCGGCTTCGTTTCCCGCAGGATATGGAAGTCATCATCACGGATACGGTGGGATTCATCCGGGATCTTCCCCAGGACCTTATGGTGGCTTTTCGGGCGACCTTAGAAGAGCTGGAGCAGGCAGACCTTTTGCTTCATGTCATCGATATCAGCCATCCCCACTTTCCAGAGCAGGTGGAATCGGTGGAAAAAATTTTAGATGAGCTTGCATTGATGGACAAACCGGCCATCCGGGTCCTGAACAAGATAGATCAGTTGGAAGCATCCGAAGTGGCGGCTTTGAGTCGACGTTACGATGGGGTCCCCATTTGTGCACGGAATCGATCCACACTCCATGGGCTTATCGATGCCATGCAGGGTATCCTCTCAAAGATCCGGTTTCGGGGTGCATTGCCATGACCTGCCTGAGTGCAAGACGAACCGGCAGACCAAAGATGCAGTGCAATCCTGCCCCGGCAAGACAAATAGACTTTTTGTCGAGCCAATAAAACTTGTTGACAGTCCGAATTGGCGGAGTGTAAGTTCGCCCTCTAATGGATCTGGATCGAATCAAGAGGGTCGCCATGGCCGCCGCAGGCAAAGGAGGGGCGGAGCTCACCCGGCGGTTTGGAAAGCTTTCCAAGATATCCACCAAAAAGGGGATCGCCGACATTGTCACTGATGCCGATATCGCGGCTGAAGAGGCCATCCTTAAAACCATCCGAAGCGCATTTCCGGATCACGCTGTTCTGGCTGAAGAAAGCGGCGCAGCCGGGAAAAAAACCGCCTCCCGGTGGATCATCGATCCATTGGACGGTACAATCAACTATGCGCACGGGCTGGGGATATACTGCGTTTCCATCGCCTTTGCTTCGGCCGATGAAGTCCAGGTGGGAGTCATCCTTTCACCACCTCTGGAAGAGTTATTCATCGCAGTCAAGGGATGCGGGGCGACCCTGAACGGCAAGCCCATCCGGGTGACGGATGCCCGCGCAGTGGCGAACAGCCTGCTGGTCACCGGTTTTCCCCATAACCCCGGACCGAACGTGGGGCCCATGATCCGAAGATTTCGACGATGCATGGAGGCTTCTCGAGGAGTGCGCAGATTAGGATCGGCAGCATTGGATATCTGTTATGTGGCTTGCGGCCGATTCGATGCTTTCTGGGAGCAGAACCTCAATCCCTGGGATACGGCCGCCGGCTTCCGGATCGCCCTGGAGGCAGGTGCGACGGTCACTGATTATGACAATCGCCCATTTACCTTGGAGAAAAAATCGCTCCTGGTGACCAATGGGCACATTCATGACGAAATGCTTTCGCTTTTGGATATTGGAAATGAAGAGGATCCTCAATAAGAGCACCGATCGCTTCCGGATGGGGGAACGACTGGACTGTTTCGGCGATTATCTTTCCCAGGACCCCATTTGCAGGAAATACTGCGCACTGAGGTTGCGTTGCGCCATCGAGCACGATAGGGAGACACGTTACGAACGGTTCGAGGATATCGGGTTTCCGGATATCCGTCTGAAGGTGGAATAGCCCTTTATCCAGAGGGGATCGCAGCGTGCTTGAGGATGCCTAACGTGCCGGAAAGATCTTCCCTGGATTGAGAATGCCATTGGGGTCAAAGGCTTTCTTGATCCTTTTCATGAGCGCAAGCGCCTCGGGCCCGATCTCTTTGGAGAGATAGGGTGCCTTGGTAATACCAATCCCATGCTCCCCTGAAAGGGTTCCTCCCAGTTCCACGGTATAATCAAAAATTTCCTCCACCGTGTCTTCAGCCTTTTTCAAAGCCACGGGATCATTTTTATCGAGCATGATGTTAAAATGAATGTTTCCGTCCCCGGCATGTCCGAAACTCGCCATGAACAGGCCGGTTTTTTCCCGGAGCGATTCGATTCGTCGAATCATTTGAGGAATCCGGCTCCGGGGCACCACGATGTCCTCATTGATTTTATGGGGGGCGTACTGAAAAAGAGCCGGAGAGATGGTTTTTCGGGCCTTCCAAAGCGCCTGCGCTTCTTCAGCGGTGGACGCAGTACGGACGTTATGTGCTCCGTTGTTGTGACAGAGGTCCTGAAGTTTTTTTATAGTTTTAATCGTTTCCTCCGGATCGCCGTCGGCTTCAATTAAAAGGAGGGCTCCGGCATCCACGGGAAGACCCATCTTCAGGTGTCTTTCCACACAGCGAATGGATGCGTTGTCCATGAATTCCAGGGTTCGGGGAATGATGCCGCGTCGGATGATCTCCGATACAGTCTCGGTCGCCGTTTCCAGACGATGAAAAACCGCCGTCAAGGTCATGACGGACTGCGGAAGCGGCAAAAGCTTCAGCGTTATACGGGTGATGATGCCAAGGGTCCCTTCAGAGCCCACCAGAAGCCGGGTCAGATCGTAACCCGCCACGCCTTTGGTCGTTTGTACACCGGTCCGGATGATCTCGCCGGTAGGCAGTACAGCTTCGAGTCCCAAAACGTAATCCCGCGTGACTCCGTACTTGACTGCTTTAGGCCCACCGGCGCATTCAGCCAGGTTTCCACCGAGGGTGGAGAAATCAGAGCTGGAGGGATCCGGAGGATAAAAGAGCCCTTCTTTTTCCACAGCGGCATGGAACTTGCCGGTGATGACTCCGGGCTCGGCATGGGCCACCAGATTTTCCGTGTCGATGGCTAGGATGCGGTTCATCCGGCTCATGACCAGGACGATACCTCCCTGGACGGGAACCGATCCTCCGGTCATACCGGATCCGCTTCCCCGCGGGACCACGAAGAATCGTTCGGCGTTGGCGCAGGTCAAAACCGCGGAGATTTCAGCGGCGGTTTCAGGAAATAAGACCGCATCCGGCAGGGATCGGCCGGTAGCAGCGTCGTAGGCGTAACAGGCGCGTTCTTCCAGACTGCGGGTACATCGGTCAACCCCGACGATGCCCTGAAGCTTGCGGAAGGCAGAATCGGAAAGAGCCATGGTAAGCGCCTCGATGTGTCGGAGGGAAAGTGCTTTGCTATTCCTCGGGGACCACCCGGACTTCGATTTTCGGCTCGATACCGGCATAGATCCGGATGGGGACCCGATGGCTTCCGATGGTTTTAATAGGTTCGGCGAGCATGACCATCCGTTTTTCAACTTCTATCTGCTGCAGGGCCAGCGCCTGGACAATATCCCGAACCGTAACCGATCCGTATAGCCGATCTTCCTCACTCACCTTGGCGGGTATGGTGCAGGAAACCCCTTCGAGACGTTTGGCCATCTCTTCGGCCAGGGCCTTTTCCTTGGCCACCTGAAGGTCGAATTTGGCTTTTTGTTTCTCCATCGACCTTCGATTGTGTTCCGTGGCGGGGACCGCCCTGTTCTGGGGAAAAAGGTAGTTCCGGGCATATCCGTCCTTCACCGTCACTTCAGATCCGATAGTCCCCAGGGCATCAATGGTTTCTTTTAAAATAACTCTCATGGATGATCCTCCCGAAAAAACGTCGAAAAGACGTGTTGTAGATTCTACTCACTGTTTTGAGGTGGTGTGCTCAACCTTCGGAAATCAAGCCAGGTATCGAAAAATCCCAACCCGATGACCAGCAGGCAGATGATTTGCTGTATAAAGATGAAAACATAGATGGTCGATCTCAGGAATCGAGGAAATTGTTTTTTTTCAAAGAAGAAGGAAACAATGGCGATCCCTTCCAGGAAATAAACCACCATAAAGACGATAATACCGTTTAAACCGATCACCTTCATGGCCCTTGAAGGGAAAAGGAGCAAAAGAGCCGAGGCAATAACGCCCCATACCAGGACTTCCGGAACCTTCCAGCGATTCAGCGGGCCAAAATCCGGGAAAAAAAGGTTCCTCGACAGCAGGACCGACCTTGCCATCAGCAGGTTGGCCCAGGCCACAAATAGGGTGGAGCCGACTGCCAAAGCTGGGAGGATCCTGACTAGGACATACTGGATCTGTTCCATGGAATCGGACATCAAACGAATTGCTTCCTGGGAAATTCCCATCTTCTCATAGATTGCCAGGGTCAGCCTCAGGCTTTTGAGAACGTAATCGGAGATCACTGTGCTGATACCCGCTTGGAAGGTTAGGCCATAGAGGAGCAGAAAAGCGCTGGAAGTGCCCAACACTACTGCTACGGCGTAAAGGACCGTCTTTTCGACGGACAGCCTCATGAAAAGCATTTCGCCTATAGCAAATCCGAGGACCAGCAGTTCGAGGTAAAAAAGCGCATCGAGCGATAGGCGTCCGATTATGGCAGTCATCACCACAAAGGTCAATCCCAGGACCCAAGTTCCGTTGCGTCTCCCCAGCTTGGCTCGGTAAAAAAGGATGGGCAAAGGGATGAACACGGCCAGAAAAAAGCCTATCAACGGAAGATTCAACGTCAGGGCGAAAATGATCAGCGTGACGGCGATCCCGGTAACAATATCCCTGGATGCCTTCTGTGGCAAGGCAGATGTCACAACGCGCTTCTCCTTTCCCAGATCCGTATTCGGATCGGGTTAGACGTGATCCAGAGATCCCACGAAAGGCAGCAGGGCGATGGTCCGGGCGCGTTTTATGGCCTGAGTGAGCGCGCGCTGGTGCTTGGCGCACGTTCCGGAGATGCGCTTGGGAATGATCTTTCCGCGCTCTGTAATGAAATACCGGAGCGTTCTCGGATCCTTGTAGTCGATTACCAGTTTTTTGTCAGCGCAAAATCGGCAAACCTTTCGGCGATGATAGACGCGCTTTTTAGGTGCGGGCCTGGGTCTGGATGATTGGGAATTGAAAGCCATGGGTCGTTACTCCTTGGATGGGGTTTCATCGGGTTGTACAGTCTCTCCGGCAGTTGCGCTTTCCGTTGTTGCGATCTGAGGCGTCTCAGGAGTTGCAGCTGCTTGGATCGATGCGGCCTTTTCCGCCTCTTCTTTACGGGCCGTCTCGGCTTTGATCTGTTCCAAGTCGACATCGGAAGCGATTAAGACCGTGAGGTATTTGAGGATGCGGTCATCGATGCGGGAAAAGCGCTCGATTTCATCCACCAGAGATCCGACGCCGCAATAATCCAGACGGAAATAAAACCCCCGACCCTTTTTCTTGATTTCATAGGCCAGTGGCCGAGTCCCCCAAACGTCTATTTCCACCAGAAAACCCCCTCTCTGAGAGATGATTCCTTGATATCTCTCGAAAAGTGCTGTTCGGTTTTCTTCGGAAACTTCGGGATCGGCGATAACGATGGTTTCGTATCGTTTCATAAAACCTCCTCATGGTTATTCAGCCCCGGAACTTTTGTCCGGAGCAAGGATTGTGGTTGGCTGATTTCTATAAATCGAATATACTAACAGAAAATAAAAATGCCTGTCAATTATTTTATTTTCCCCAAGGGAGATTGCGAGAAATCCTTATCCTTGTGTCGAAAATTCCTTTTGATTTGTACCCTAACAAGGCTCAAGGACTCTAAAAAGATGTTGAAATGGTTTTCGTTTGATTTGAACTTTTCACCCCTGAAACGATCAGGTTCATCCGGCAGGGGGTTTGTCTCATTATTTAGGAGTAACCCAATTCAGAGAGGCGTTCCTCGGGGAAACCGACAAAGTGGGCGATTTCATGCACGATGGTGATCTCGATTTCGTTTTCCAGTTCTTCCAGGCTTGAACACATCTCTTCAAGGGGTTCTTTGAAGATGAAGATCGTATCGGGATGAAGGGGCGGATTCATGATCGAACGCTCGTCAAGCGGCACACCTCGGTATAATCCCAGCAGCGTTTCATCCGAAGACAGTCCCGCCTCATACAGCATTTCCGGTGTCGGTTTATTTTGTACGGTAATCAGGATGTTATCCAGATGCCTATGGATTTCTTCCGGGATCCGGCCGATGGCCTGTTTGACGATGCGATCGAATTTTTTATTGGAAATATTCATGAAATCAATATGTATCAAATTTTAATTCGCCTGGAAAGCGGCCTCCCCCTGCTCACACTGCCTGGCAAGCTTATCACACACCAGGACGGTTTGGTTAATTTCCGTCTTGTTAATGAGAATCCCTTCTACTGAGGATTACGTCGCCGACCCGGTTTACCCCATGGATTCTTACTCTTAAAAATCCGTCCGGAGTTGACCCGCCCTGCCTGTGCGATGCACGTATAAAGGAGGCCTGTGCTTGAACACACGAGGAAAACAGCATCTTGGCGATACAATCCCGATTGACAGCACGTTCACTTTCGGATAATTGATAGTACATACGTCACATTACCTGAAGGTTCCCATATCTTGAGGTACAGATGATGACAAAACACAATCCATCCTCGTCCTTAACCCGCCTTTGTAAAAGCGAGTTCTTATCAATCTTATCAATTCAATCAATTCAATTCAGGAGGTATCCGGGGCTTTAAATTTGATAAGATATCAAGAGGTTGCCCAATGCAGAAATACACGAACGAGTGGTTGTACCGACAAATTGTGGATCAAACCCAAGATGCAATCATCTTCGCAAATCGAGATGGTCAAATCGAGCTTTGGAATTCGGGGGCGGAATCCATTTTCGGATTTAGTGCAGAAGAGGCAACGGGGCAAAGCCTCGATCTCATTATCCCTGAGAAACTACGGACCCGGCATTGGGAGGGCTACCGTAAGGTTATGGCGACCGGTTCTACCCGTTACGCCGGAGAATTGCTGGCAGTACCGGCAATGCGGAAGGACGGAACACGCATTTCCGTTGAATTCAGTATGGTTCTTGTACGCTTTTCCATTGGAGAAATCTTGGGTTCTGCCGCGATTGTTCGCGATGTAACCACCAGATGGCAAAAGGAAAAAGAGCTTAGGGATCGACTGGCCGCTTTAGAGAATAGATAGTGAGACTCCCTTTCTGTGGATTTCTATGGTTTTAAAAAGAATATTTTGGTGTGAGATTATGCTGCCAGCCTCGCATGGTTTTCAAGTTCGTTGTTGAGACCAAAGAGGGAAAGGATTTCATCTGGAGAGTTTTGAAATAGAGGGAGGATCTCATCAACCTTTCCGACGAGGTCTTCAAATGTGGGGAAGTAATGAGGATAAGTTCCATCCTGTTTGACCTTTTTCCATAGTTTCTCTATGGGATTGAAGTACGGAAAGCAGGTCGTAAGTTGATAGACATTCAATCGATGCGAATTTTTGAACGGTTGGTTCCACAAAAGTGGTATGCTCACCGTGGCGCGTCGGATCGATTGCCGGACTCTCTAGTAGCCTCTTCAGACATCGCGTGCTTAAGATGCTCCTGGGAAAAAAGTAAAATCACCCGGGATATGATTGCCCTTCGGCCGCAGCGCCCTAACTGACCTTTCAACTTTACGGAGATCCGGTTGATGCGTTTTACAATCCAGAAAAAACTCTTTTATAGCCACTTTCTGGTCATTATTCTGGTTTCCGGCAGCATCGGCACGTATTTTTACCACAGCGCCATCAGTACGTTATTCAAACAACTCCAGAACCGGCTGATGAACAGCGCGGCACTCATCAGCCGCGCAATGGATGCCAATGATATTGTGGACATCAAGGGTCCCCAGGACGCATCTCTTCCCGCCTATCAGAATTATCTGAAAATGCTCAGAGAATTTCAGACAGCCAATAAAGATATCGCGTTTATCTATATCATGCGCAAGCAGGGCGAAGACATCGTATTTGTCATTGACTCAGATACATCGGATGCTCAGGCACATCCCGGCAAACTTTATGATGTCGAAGTCCCGAACATGAAACACGGATTTGAAAATCTTACCGCAGACAGTAAAATCACCTGCGATGAATGGGGATGTTTTCTTTCCGGCTATGCGCCGTTAAAGAATGGCAAGGGGCAGTATCTATTGGGAATAGACATGCGCGCCGATGACGTCCAGCAAAAATTCCGCACCATCCGAATCGCGGGTCTTGTTTCGCTTGTCCTCTCATTCCTGCTGGCGTACGGGTTCAGTAAAATACAGGCCGCTCGCATTATCCGGCCGATCAGCCTTCTTGTACGGCGATCCAGCGAAATCGCCGACGGAATCTTCCCCGGACAGGTGGAAGTGGATACCCGCGATGAATTAAGCGACCTTGCCAATGCTTTTAACACCATGTCCAACCGTCTCAGAAAAAGCCATGAACACACGCAACAAGCCATGAACGAACTCCAGGATGCCAGGAATTCTCTTGAAACTCGAGTCGTCGAGCGAACCGCCCGGCTTGCCGAGGTCAATGAACAACTCCGGCAGGAGATAGAGGAGCGCAAGCGTGCCGAAGCTGCATTGGAAACAGCCGCTACCACCGACTACCTCACAGGAATGATCAACCGCCGCGCAATGATCTCTCTGCTGGAACAGGAATTTAAAAGGATCAAGAGAAGTGGGGAAGGTTCGTCGATTATACTTATTGACCTGGATCATTTTAAACAAGTCAACGACCGGTTCGGCCATGAAATGGGCGATAAATTGCTGATGTACGTATCGCAAACCTTACGGAACATGTTAAGAGACCAGGACGCCGTTGCCCGATGGGGAGGAGAAGAGATTCTTATCCTGCTTCCCGGGACAGAAAAAGCAGGGGCAAAGGAAGTGGCTGAAAAAATCCGCCTCCATTTTGCCGAGAACCCGGCCGTGATTGACGACCAGAAAATCAGCATGACAGCCAGTCTCGGCGTCTGCCAGATGGAAAGAGAAATGTCTATTGACGAGTGCTTCCACCGGGCGGACAAGGCGCTCTACCAAGCAAAAACCGATGGCCGCAACCGGACGGTTATGGCGGAATAAATGAGGTCGATCCCCTGATCTGCTTCAAGTGCCAGGTGAAAATGCGAGGGGTGCAGACGATGGTAAAACACACTTCATGCTCTTGTTTAATCCGTCCGTAAAAAAGCAACTTCTAATCAATTCAATGGTACTTTAGCTGAGAAACAGGTCGACTGAGAAAGTGATTCAAACTTTGAACACAGCACATGAAAATCAGACCCAGATGATCCTTGACAACATTACCGACGGCGTTTTTACCGTCGACTCGGACTGGAAGATTAGCTTTTTCAACTGTGCCGCTGAACAGATCACGGGAGTCAAGAAAGTCGACGCAATTGGCCGATATTGCCGGGAAGTATTCAAAGCCGAAATCTGTGAGCAGAGATGCTCCCTGCGTCAGACAATTGAATCAGGCCAACCGATTATGAACCAATTCATCTATATAGTTGATTTAAAAGGTGACCGGATTCCTGTAACAATTTCTACGGCTGTCTTGAAAGATCAAAGCGGCAAAGTGATCGGAGGAATTGAGACATTTAGAGATCTAAGAATGGTTGAACAACTACTGAAAGAACTGACCGGTCAGCATTCCTTTTTGGGCATTATCAGCAACAACCGGGAGATGCATCGCCTATTTGAAATGCTCGAGTTGGTATCTAAAGATGATACAACAATCCTCTTGGAAGGCGAAAGCGGAACGGGAAAAGAACTTTTTGCAAGAGCGATCCACTCACTCAGTCATAGAAAAACGGGGCCGATGATTACCGTAAACTGCGGTGCATTACCGGATACGCTCCTCGAATCCGAGCTCTTTGGATACAAAGCCGGTGCGTTTACCGATGCAAAGAGGGACAAACCGGGAAGGCTGGCTCTGGCTCAAAATGGGAGTCTCTTCTTGGATGAAATCGGAGACATCTCGATGTTGCTTCAAGTTAAGCTCCTGCGAGTGCTCCAAGACAAAGTCTACGAACCACTCGGCAGCACAAAATCGGAAAAGGCCAACGTCCGCATAGTGGTTTCTACAAACAAGAACCTTGTAGAACTCGTTCAAAAGGGACTGTTTAGAGAAGATCTCTATTATCGGATCAATATCGTCAAGCTAATTCTCCCGCCATTGAGAAAGCGAAAAGAAGATATTCCTCTATTAGTGGAGCATTTTGTCCAAAGATTTAGCCGTCTGAGGGGCAAAGAAGTTCATGGTATGTCGCCTGAAGCCATGAGTATTCTGATGTCTTATGATTATCCGGGTAATATTCGGGAATTGGAAAATATCATCGAATATGCCACATTGGTTTGTACAGATCACGTGGTAAGGATAGAGCATCTTCCTGAGAGCGTCCACCGAAAGCTAGCACATAGGGTAATACCGTCTCCTGAACAGATCATGGCGTCTGCATCTTCATTGGCAGACATGGAAAAAGATTTTATCTATGGAAATCTTCGGAGGAATAACTGGAGCCGGAAGTTAACCGCTGCCCAAATGGGTATACACCCTACCACTTTGTGGCGCAGAATAAGGCGCCTGAATCTTCAAATTCCGGTACGCAACGGTCGTTCGAGCGGCAAGAGTTCATGAGAGATTGCATACCTACATTTGTGCATTGCATAGTCGTGCAAAAATGCAATACTTGGCGGAATGCCTGACCTTTCAGAAACTAATGTTTTCCTAATATTCCATTCTTTTTCAATATCTTACCTCTAGCTAATTCGGTCTTCTAAATCCGGCACGGAGAATGCTTTTGTGCATTCGTGAACGAGTTTACTAAGGAACCTGTCCGGAGAGCCTGTCTTGCGGACAGACCTCGATCAATTAACCCCTGAGAGATGAAAGGAGGTACTCGCCATGTTGGATCCCAACATTTATCCCACAATCAATTTAAACACATATCACAAGGAAACTCATCTGAAAGATGGGACCAAGATTATTCTACGTCCTATGGTGGCAGAAGATAAGGACGCTGTGTATGAGTTTTTCCAGGCGGTTCCCGCAGAAGATGCACGGTATTTGCGTGACGAGGTTTCAAGCAGGCTCCTTATTGAAAAATGGGCGAAGAACCTCGACTATGCCAAGACCCTGCCCATCGTGGCAGTAAGAGATGGCAAAATTGTTGCCGATGCCACTATCAATCGCCGTCGATCCGGCTGGAAATGGCACCTGGGTACTGTGCGGATCTTTGTGCACAAAGACTACCGCAACATCGGTCTGGGGCATCTGATGATCGAAGAGCTCGCGGACATCGCTTACAAACTCGGGCTTGAAAAACTACTCGTCGAGATTCCGGACATCAACACATCGGCTATCAACGCTTTCGCCAGAGCGGGATTTTATCGTGCAACAGTGATTCCGAACATGGTCAAGGACCGGAACAACATGCCGGTTGATGTCGTGGTCATGATGAAAGATATTAAACCGGCTCACGACGAAACTTATGATTATGATTTCTAACGCCTCTTTGGAGAAGAAACGCAATGTGCGGGCGGGAAAGCTTCCGCTCCACCAATTGTTTGTCTTAAAAAATGGAACAAACCTTCCCCTTTCTCGCCTCTGGTGGGAAAAAGGACTGATCACTATCAGCCTCTGATGCCTTCCTTGCCCACCGGAGGTCGAGAGTCAATGTTGTTGAATCCAACTTTGAACGCATCTATGAAGATCGATTTGAGAGGGGATACAGCTTTTTCCGCCCGTATGTCAAAGAGGTGATCCATTGGTATCTAGATTGCGGGGTGCTCCATAACGGGTTCGCCAGGGTTCGGTGCGGGAAGTGCGGTCACGAATACCTTTTGTCCTTTCCATGCAAAAGGCGTCACTTTTGTCCCTCGTGTCATCAGAAGCGCGTGGTGGAGTTCGGGCAATGGTTGTGTGAAAAAGTCATCAAAGCCGTCCCCCACCGGCACTTAGAAAAAGCGGGTCGCGCCTGATCCAAAAAATATATGAGGTCGATCTCCTGATCTGCCCCAAGTGCCAGGGGAAAATGTGGGTGGTCGCGTTTATCGAAGATCGTGATGTGAATAAAAAAAATACTCAACCACCTGAACTTATGGGATCCGAAACAACCGGAAAGGCCCGTCGCCCATGCCCCGAACCTGATTGAACACCCGACATACGATGACCCCGTTGCGCCTTCCACAGAGGATTACGTCGCCGACCCGGTTTACCCCATGGATTCTTATTTCTGAAAAATCCGTCCGGAGTTGACCCGCCCTGCCTGTGCGATCCCTACCTGGCCGGCAGACAGGTGGCCTATGCTCGAACCAGCCGGGAAAATGGCCTCTTGCAGATAAAATTCGTATTGACAGCGGATTTCCCTTCAGTTAATCGAGAATTTACACGCCACGACAAATGTGTGTTCCCATATCTTGGGGTGCAGACGATGGTAAAACACACTTCATGCTCTTGCTTAATCCACCCGCAAAAAAGCGACTTCTTGCCAATTGAATCGGTGGACTCACTCCAGATAGACTCATCGACAACGCACAGAATGTTCCCACAACAGATATACATTCCAGAGATCGGTCACATATGCAACATCTTCAGGTCATGAGCGTAAGAGACGGTTTTGGTCGATATCTCAACCGGGAGGAGCAAGAGGAAATGAATCGGCAGCGACTGAGACAGCTTGTAAGATCTTATCGAACGAAAAGACAACTCCCGGTTGTGCGAGGGATACCTGGATCGGATCGTAATGACCGAATTCCGGTACCTTACATGCTGATGATATTGTGTTTGTTTCTGCTGACGGCCATGCCCGCCCCCTGTGTGGGAGAAGCAAAACGACTGTTTCGCATCGGAACGGGTGGGACTTCAGGCGTCTATTATCCGGTTGGCAAGTTGATTGCGCAGGGTTTGACTGGGCCTGCTGAAGGAGAGGCTATGCCTCAAGCCGGAGTGCTTGGACTGCCGGGATACATCGGTGTGGCCCAAAGTTCCGGCGGCTCGGTAGCCAACGTGCGGGCGCTGGCATCCGGAGAGATCGAAACTGGAATAGTCCAAGCCGACGTTGCAGCTTGGGCCTTTCAGGGAGAGCGGGTTTTCGCCGGGGATGAAAGCGTCAAAGTCGTCCGTGCGGTTGCGAGCCTCTACCCCGAGAAATTTCAGATCGTGACACGCCGGGATGCCAACATACGCAGCGTGTCGGATCTCCGCGGGAAACGGATTTCCATCGACGAAATCGGTTCAGGCTCGCTGATGGTGATGCGAATCGTTCTCGATGCCTATGGCTTGTCCGAGAAAGATATGTACCCATTGTATTTGAAGCCCAATTTTACTGATGACAAAATGGTGAAAGGTGAACTTCAGGGTTTTGTAGTGATGGCGGGCATTCCCATGGAAGCGGCCCAGCGTGTAGCCGATATTGGGCTATTCTTTGTTCCCATTGACCGAGAGATTGCGTTGCGGATCAATGCAAAATTTCCTTACCTCGTCCCAGGTGAAATACCCGCCGGTGCTTATCCGGGGGTTCCGGATACTCCGACCCTGCAGGTCCATGCCCTGCTGGTGGTCAGCTCAGCGATTCCCGAAGACCTCGTTTACCAGCTGACCGCTTCCTTGTGGAGCGAGCGGACACTGTCGCTTTTGAAAGGCGGGCACCCCCAAGGAAAGGCGATTACCCTCAAGACCGCCTTGCAAGGCATTTCGATCCCGCTTCATCCGGGAGCAGAACGATTCTACCGAGAGCATGGCATAGTTTCCAAAAGAACGCCAACCCCATGAGACGGCCTCCACCCATTATCAAGATTTTGCTTTGGAGCGCCGTGGTATCCGTCCTTGTCGCCCTGATTGCGGCAGGGATCCACACCAACGTCACCCTGCGCTCAGTGGAAAAGAATCTTCCCGGCACACTGCTTGGACAGCTTCATGACCTGGCGCTTGTCAACGAAGATCTTGCGCAAGTCGTCTCTGCCGCTGAAGTGACCAAGGTTGCCCCAACTTCGGAGAACTTCATGCGGCTTCGTAACAAAGTCATGGCCGTCCACAATGCCATAGTCGGACTGCGCACCACCTATGTGTTCGACAATCTGATCCAGGCTTCCGCGTTCCACGCTGTCGTTGCTCCGGCCATCGCCGATGTACAGCTTTGGCTTTCCGAAGGCGTCTCGGGGTATGGTCCGGAGACGGAAACCACCATTGAGATTGTGTTGTCCCGGATCACCGGGGCATTTCAGAAAGCCAGAGACCTGAACCACGCTTCTGAATTGACAGCCGACAGAATCCTGACGGAGCAGCGCGATCGCCTTGACCGGTTCCTTTTCAGTGTCAATCTGCTCTTCACTCTGACCCTGGCAATCACGTTGATCATGGTTCTCTTGCTCGTTCGACAGCACCTGCTTGAGCGTCGGGAATTTAAAGCCCTAGCCGAACGTAGACGCGCTGAAGAGTCGCTGCATCGCTACGAACTCCTGGTGGTCCACAGTCGGGACATCATCCTTTTCATGCGAAGAGACGATGGGCGCATCTTGGAAGCCAATATAGCGGCCACGAAGGCCTATGGGTACAGCCGTGAGCAACTACTGGAGCTGACAATCCATCACCTGCGCGCGCCTGAAACGTTGGAGTTGACCGCCGACCAAATGGCGGAGGCGGATGAGCGCGGGCTGCTCTTCGAGACCGTCCACCGACGCAGCGACGGTAGCACGTTCCCAGTGGAGGTCAGCTCGCGGGGTGAAACCGTCGATGGCACTCGCACATTGATCAGCGTGGTGCGAGACATTACTGAGCGTAAGTGTGCGGAAGAAGCACGCCGGCTCGACGAATCCCGTCTGGAAACGCTTCTCCAGCTCAATCAGATGACCGGCGCCACATTTCACGAGATCGCTGAATTCTCAATGGAAGAAGCGGTCCGGCTGACACAAAGCACCATCGGATATGTAGCCTTCATGAACGAGGATGAAACGGTGCTTACCATGCATGCCTGGTCTCGTCTGGCCATGCAGGAATGCCGGATGGTTGACAAACCCATCGAATACCCCGTCGAGACGACCGGTCTTTGGGGCGAAGCCGTTCGCCAGCGTCGCCCAATCATCACCAATGATTATCAGGCTCCCAACCCCCTCAAACGTGGCACTCCCCCAGGCCACGTGGCGGTGCACCGGCATATGAACGTCCCTCTTTTCGACGGGGACCGCATCGTGCTGGTTTCCGGTGTCGGAAACAAGCCAACGGATTATGACGAGGCCGACGTGCGCCAACTCACTCTGCTGATGACCGGCATGTGGCGAATCATCCAGCGCAAGCAGGGGGAAGAGGCGCTGCGGGAGAGTCAGGAGAGGTTCCAGGAACTGGCCGAATTGCTACCTGAAACCGTTTTTGAGATGGATGCCAGCGGGAATATCACCTTTGTCAACCAGAATGCTTTCGCTCATTTTGGGCTTTCCCAAGAGGACCTGAAACAAGGCCTGAACGGCTTTGATATGATATCTCCGGAAGATCGACCCAGGGCTCTTGAAAACGCCAAGAGAGTCATGAACGGAGAGAGGCTTGGGTTGAATGAATACATCGCGCTACGCAAAGACGGGAGCACCTTTCCCGTGATTATGCACTCCACCGCCAAGTTCCGTGATGGGAAGGCTGTCGGAATTAGAGGAATCGTCATCGATATCACCGAAACCAAGAAGCTCGAGGCACAACTTCGGCAGGCCCATAAGATGGAGGCCGTTGGTACGCTCGCCGGAGGTATCGCCCATGATTTCAATAACCTCCTCCAGGCCGTCCAAGGCTATGCGGATTTGTTACTTTTGAAGAAGACGGAAGGAGAGAAAGGCTACCGAGAACTTCAGGAGATCAGTCGTGCCGCCAAACGCGGGGGCAATCTCACCCGCCAGCTGCTCACCTTCAGCCACAAGGTGGAATCACAACTCCAGCCCGTTGACCTCAACCGAATTGTGGACGATGTAAGGATGTTACTTGAACGGACCATCCCCAAAATGATCAGGATCGAGCTGCATCTGACGTGGAACCTTCACTATGTGAATGCCGATGCCTCACAGATCGAGCAGGTCTTGATGAATCTCGCGGTAAATGCAAGGGATGCCATGCCGGATGGTGGCACGCTCAGAATCGAAACGAAAAACATCGTTCCGGATGAGGGTTATCGCCGCACCCAGCCAGAGTTTTCTCCCGGGAGTTATGTTCTTCTCACCGTTGCCGACACGGGTCAAGGGATGGAAAAGACTACCCTGGAACATATCTTTGATCCGTTTTTTACCACCAAGGAGGTCGGGAAAGGCACCGGCCTGGGCCTAGCCATGGTTTACGGCATAGTCAAGAATCACCATGGGCACATCACATGCGTCAGCAATCCAGGCCAGGGAACCACATTCGAGATCTTTCTTCCAGCGATCGAGCAACTCGAAGGAACTTCCCGTATCGATACAGGGGTGGCAGAGCAGCGCGGCGGCGATGAGATCATACTTCTTGTGGATGATGATGATGTTGTGCGTGATCTAGGCAAAACGATTCTCAAAATGTTTGGGTACACGGTCATCAGCGCAGAAGATGGTGAGACCGCCCTGCAAGTCTACCGAGAGGATAGAGACAGAATTAAGCTGGTTATCCTCGACCTGATTATGCCCGGAATCGGAGGAACGCAATGTCTTCAAATGCTCCTGGAGATGAATCCCCAGGCCAAGGTTATCATCGCCAGCGGTTATTCTGTTGCCGGACAGTTCGAGAGAGTCTCGGAGATCGGGGCCAAAGCCTTTATCCATAAGCCGTATGATGTCCAAGAAATGCTCAAAACGATTCGGGGAGTGCTGGACGAAAGTCAATAACAGAAGTCAGCACCCACAGCAGTGGCAGATTCCGTATATCCGCTGCCAATCTCAGGATTTGAAATGCTCAGATCTTGGGGTCCAGACGATGGTAAAACACACTTCATGCTCTTGCTTTATCCACCCGCAAAAAAGCGACTTCTTATCAATTCAATTTGCCTAAAGGTATAGGAGCGTTGCGTATGTTCTGGCTGGCCTGCATGGGGCATCGATTTGAAGAAGTGTACCATAGTCAAGTTTTGATTGCACTGCATTGATGTTAAGTCCACCGCACAAACCGGCAAGACTGCCTGAGCAGCTTTTTCAACGTTTTCCACACAAAATAGTGGTGAAGCGTCGATGTGAGGTCCTCAGCAAAGTAAATCTTCCCTGCTGGCCCCCGATGCCCATCTTGAAGTGGCGACGGCGCAGAATACAGTGCTGGGGACTGAGCGCACCGGGATCCGCCTTCACGGCCAGCGATTGGTTGTCGCGGTGGCCCTCATCAACACGTTCGGGGGTGACTGGTATATGCCGGGTAATAGTGATGAAACACCATAACCCTAAACCTGGACTTAACGTTTTCATGCAAGACCAGCAGTCCTCGAGATACTGGCATAAAGAATGAGGTCATGCCCCGAACCAAGGATGAATCGTGTCTTACAGGCGAATGATCTCTATGATTGCCATGTCGAAACAAAAACCATTGACAAAGTTCCACACCATGTGATAGGTTAAAATTGTCGAAAAGTGATTTCTCGTCAGCGATCTGTATGCGAAACAGTTCATCCACACCGCACTGCGCGAGCTCAAGATCGAGCACCCGCTCACGATCATCGCCTTGGCCTGTGAACCTTTGCTTTTGAACCTGGAAGAGTCCCTCAAGCGTCAAATTTGCGCCTGCCCGGGGAGGCCGGTAGACCCAGACGAGTTCATGTGCCTGCTCAGAAGTGTGATCACACCCAAACCCAACTCACGGAGGTCGAAATGAAGGCAAGAGCGTTGATAGCGGTCCTGACCATCGGTGTCATGGCCCTGGTCCTGTCCGCCTGCGGCGGAGAGAAGGCGGTTGACATCAAGCAGCTCATGGCACAGCCGAAAGCCTATGTCGGGTCGGACACCTGCAAGATGTGCCACCTGGAGCACTTCGATTCCTGGATGATGACACTCCACAGCCGCATGACCCAGGATGCCCAGAAAAACAGGGACGCGATCATAGCGGATTTCGACGAGAAGAGAATCCGCGAAGATCTCGCCAAACTTGGCGACAAGCTGAAGGTCCCGGCCGATCAAATTTTTATCCCCAAAATCGAAGACATAAAATATACCATCGGCAGCCAGTGGAAACAGCGTTACATCGTGGAAAAGGGCGGCGTGCTATATATCTCCCCGGTTCAATACAATGCCGACACCGATCGCTGGGTGAACTATAACGAGGCCACTTGGGATAAAAATCCCTGGCTACTCAAGTGCGGCGGTTGCCATGCCACCGGCGTCGATCTCGACAAGCAAAAATTCGTCGAGCCTGCCGTGGGCTGCGAAGCCTGCCATGGGAAAGGGTCCTGGCACGCGGCGCTGCCCAAGACAGCCGTTTTCGAAAAGAGGCAGACCATCGTCAACCCCTCCAAGCTCACCTCGGGAGTGGCCGTGGAGATTTGCGGCTCCTGCCACAACCGCGGCAAGGCCACCAAATACAAGGATGCGGAGTGGGCCGTGGGCTACGAGCCCGGTAGAGTACTGGAAAGCTATTTCAAGTCCACCTCATTCGCCGGCGGCGACGCAAATCACCTTTACGGCAACGAGTTCTCCAAGGCCCATCACCAGCAATACATCGACTGGAAGCAGTCCAAACATTTCAAGGAAGGCGTGAATTGCGTGTCATGCCACTACGTGCACCAGATCGGAGTACCGCCGACCCGCTCCCAGACCCAGGCAGCGGGTTCCAAGCAATGTTTTCAGTGCCATGTCCAAACCAATCAGAACATGGCCCACTCAATCCACTCCTTCGCTAACTGCGTAGGCTGCCACATGCCGCGGATCGTAACCAGTGCCGAGTCCGGTGACTTGCACAGCCATGTGTTTGTCACCCTGCTGCCCGCGGAGACGCTCAATAACAAGGATATGCCCAACTCCTGCCAGACCTGCCACAAGCACAAGAATGAGGATTTGAAAAAATTGCAGGCAGAGTGGGAGGCCTTGGCAAAAATTCCCAAACCGGTCGGGAAACCCATCGAGCCAATCGGTTACAAGCTGGCTACCCCAAAGAAATGAACAGGAGAGCACGATGGCAAGGTCATCAGTCACTCTGAGGCTCTTGATCGTGCTGGTCACCGTGGCGGCAGGCGTACTCTTTGCCCTGCCGCCCCCGGCCTCCGCCCAGGAGGAGGTGGCTTCCGCGATCCGACGGTATAAGGACCGGGAGGCCAGCACGGGCTATTATGAGGAGTATGAAGTGCGGCCAAGGCGCCAGCGGCCCTTCATCGAGGTCCCCGGCGTTCAGGTCGGGTTGTTTCCCTACAGCCCGTCAGCGGCCCAGGTGAGGAACCGCTCGCGCCTTGGCGACTCTCACATGGGAATTGCGTTTTACACGGAGAAGACCTGCCAGACCTGCCATTCCGAGCAGACGAAAGACATCCACACGGTGCGTGCCAACTTAACCTGCCGGCAGTGTCATGGGGGGGAACCCATTGCCAGCATTCAATACTTTAATTCACCCATGAACCCGATCCGGAAGCATGCGTACGTATGCGCCAAGTGTCATGAGGGTGCGGGTGCATCTTTCGCCAGTTATGTTATCCATGAACCTGCACCAGGGGCGCCAGGAACCAAGAAGAGCTTTCCCCTCCTGTATTACACTTACTGGTTTATGCTCTTGCTATTACTTTTCACACTGGGTTTCTTTGTGCCGCATAGTGTTCTGGTGGGCTTGCGTGAGCTATTCAGGAAGAAAGGGAAGTCTGAGAAATGAAGTCGACAATGCATATAAAACGATTTAATAAGATAGATCGGCTGTTTCATTTCTTCCTTATGCTAACCTTTCTGATTCAGTCGGCCACCGGTTTCAGTCGTCTATTCATTACCACCTCTTGGGGCAAGACACTCAGCAATGTCTTCGGGGGTTATGACTCCTCGTTTCTGATCCATCAACGGGTAGGTCTCTTGATGATTGTCGGTTTCCTGGTGCATGTCGTATACCTCTTCACCAAGGTTGACTGGCGGAATTTGGGAGAAAGCATTTTGGGGCCGGACTCTCTGGTTCCCAACTTTCACGATGCACGGCATCTATGGCAGCGAATTCTATGGTTTTTTGGATTAGGTTCGCCCCCTAAATTGGACCGTTGGGCCTACTGGGAGAAGTTCGATTACTGGGCGGTCTTCTGGGGCTTACCACTGCTGGCAGGCACCGGGCTCATGCTCATGTATCCTCTCGCCACAAGCCGCATATTGCCTGGCTGGGGACTCAATGTGGCCGGCCTCTTGCACGAGGCGGAGGCAATCTTGGCGGTTCTTTACATCTTCATAATTCATTTTTTTGTCGGGCATCTTCGACCCTTCAGTTTTCCATTGAATGAGGCGATGTTCGCAGGCACTGTCAAACTTAAAGAAGCCATGGAGGAAAAACCGGCCTGGGTGGAGCGACTAGAAAAAAAGGGGAATCTCGAGCTTGCCGAGGCCCCTGCCCCAGCTCTCTGGTATAAAGTACTCTACTTTGCCTTTGGATATGCCGCATTGGCCTTTGGCGTCTATTTGCTCATAAACGGTATTATTTATAGTCCCTACATCAGAGTGCACTAGCCCTCTCTCGATCCTCTGAAATGAGATTACATATAGTCGGCGATGCGGCGACTGACCGAGTGCTTTTTACCAGATTCTGTGCGTTACGGAAAATGAAATGGCTGTAATTTCCGCAATGCGGGATCTTGCCAACAAGCATTTGATCTGCTTCAGATGAAAGGGGCAGGAAGATGGCCTTTTCTCCCGCCTATGGCGAAGTAGAGAATATCGTGAGCTTTGAGCTGCTGCGGCACCGTATTTGCTTCGCGGAGAATGTGCGTTTCTGGATGGCTGAGGCCCGCGAGCAGGGTTCTGACCGTCTTCAGATCATCGGTAGAAGGATCTCCGGCGACTACGGCTAGAAGCGAAGTGGAACCCCGGATGGAATTCACTGTGGGCTGGATCTCTTCGCGAACGAGACGCCGAAACAGATCATACCCGGGATCCACAGCAAGCCGTACCGAACGATTGGCAGTTGACAGGTCAAAAGTGGCCTCCTCTTTGTTTTCGAAAAAGCTGGTCGCGCCTGATCCAAAAAAAATATATGAGATCAATCCCCTGGCCTGGCCCAAGTGCCAGGGAAAAATGCGGGTGGTCGCGTTCATAGAAAATTCGGATGTGATTAAAAAAATACTCAACCACCTGAACTTATGGGATCCGAAACGACCGGAAAGGCATGTCGCCCATGCCCCGACCCTGATTGAGACGGCAACATATGATGACCCCGTTGCGCCTTCCACAGAGGATTACGTCGCCGACCCGGCTTACCCCATGGATTCTTATTTCTGAAAAACCCGTCCGAAGTTGACTCGCCTGCCTGTGCAATGTACGCAGACAGGCGACCTATGCCCGAACACTCCAGGAAAACGGCATCTTGGCTATACAATCCCGATTGACAGCACATTTCCTTTCGGATAATCAATAGTATATACGTCACATTGCCTGAAGGTTCCCATATCTTGAGGTACGGATGATGACAAAACACAATCCATCCTCGTCCTTAATCCATCCGTGTAAAAGCAAGTTCTTATCAATTAATAATACCCCGGCAGTGAAACTGAAAACCACCCAGTAGGAGAAATCGCACCATGACCAGACGATTTTCTTGGATTGGTTTGGCAATTTTTTTATGCCTTCCCCTTGTGCCTGCTCAGTCGCATGCCGAGCGCATCTATGTTGCCAACTTCAACTCCGATCGTGTGACCGTATTGGATTCCACCACCTATCAGGTTATCGCATCCATTCCAGTCGGCGACCAACCCCAGGGGATAGCCCTCAACGGTGATGGTTCGAGAGCCTTCTGCGCCAACAGAGGTTCCGACACGGTATCCGTCATTGATACGGCCTTAAACAGCGTGATCGCTGACGATAGCCGTCGGTCCGGAACCTCAGGATGTCGCCTTCAGTTCCTCTCAAAACCGGGTCTATGTGACCAATAACAACAGCTTCACGATTTCGGTGATCGATGCGACGACGAATACGCTGACGCAAACAATTACGCTGGGCTCCTGGCCGTATGGCATTGCAGCCGATGCCAGCGGGGCAAGGGTTTATGTTGCCATGCTGCGTCTGTGGACCGTGCATACCATCGATACGGCAACAAATACCGTGGTGGCCAATATCGGCATGCGATTTCCTGTCAGCGTCGCTGTTTCGCCTTCGGGAAACCGGGCCTACGCATCGGGAAACTTAAACGCCGTGATGCCCATTGACACGTTGGCGAATGCAGGTCTGGACCTTATCACGGTCGGCAGCAACCCATCCGGCCTGGCTGTGAGGCCCGACGGAAGCAGGGTGTATGTTGCAAACACTGATGACGACACCATTTCTGTAATCGACAGCGCCTCCAACACCGTTGTCTCCACCGTCGCCGTGGGACGAGACCCCGGCGGTGTCGCATGCCACCCTTCCGGCCAGACGGTATTTGTCGCCAATGCATCGGATGATATCATTTCGGTCATCGATGCGGATTCTTGTTCCCTGATCGCATCCATTTTCGCCGGTGACGGTCCTGTCGATATTGCTGTGGGTCCCAACCCTTCATCGCCGCCTTCCGATGACGGTGGCGGCGGCTGTTTTATCGCGACCGCCGCCTACGGATCTCCCGTAGCCTGGCAGGTCGATATCCTCAGGAAATTCCGAGACCGAATCCTGGCTAAAAGCGGCGCGGGCAGATTCCTTGTCCGGTTGTATTATTCATGCTCCCCGAAAATCGCTGCTTATCTATCGGAATCCGATGGGCTCCGAAGAGCAGCCAGAATCATGTTGATGCCCGTTGTCGGCGCCTCATGGATCATGATGAGACCGGTCTTTTGGCTTATTTGCATGCTGATTTTCGTTCCACTATATGTCGCCATTGCGATTTCCAGAAGTCGAACCATAAAAAGAGCTCAAAACAGTAGAGACGGAGCATAATGAAGAAGGGCATTTTGATCGGAGTTCTTTTTCTTTTATGTATACCCTTTTATGTTTCTGGTCAGGATCGCAGGAGCCGTTCGTTCGAGGGTAGGCAGGCGGAGTCTGGTCGGGAGGATCGGGGAGAGATACCTACCAGGAAAGAAGTGCGGGAACCCGAGAAGATAAAACCGAACCTGATACTCAAGAGTCTTTCCCTCAGCAGCGCAAGGGTTGATCAGGGCGATGAGGTCACGGCTACCGCTGTGGTTGCATGTGAAGGAATAGAAGTTTTTGATCCGGTGCGGGTGCGGTTTTCCTTGGGAGAGAAGATGCTCGGAACTTCGAACATTTCCCTGAGCCGGCGAAAGGCGGGAACGGCAAGCTTTGCATTCCCTGCAGGCCGCGAGGGAGAGCATAAAGTAATCGCCCATGTCAATCCGGACGGGGCAATCCAGAAATCCAAGACGGACGATAATGCCGGAAGTCAGGAGATCTTCATCAAACATCATGAAGTTGTCCGGAAGGAGCCCTCCATGAAGCCGACGGCACCTCTTCTGCCGCTACCTTCCGTCCGCCCCATCGAACCTCCCCGAGCGCCGGAACCTCCCACCGACCTAGTGCTCACTGAGTTGAATGTGAATAACATGACCCCTTCATTGGGGGAAGAGGTTATCGTTACGGCAAAGATTCAGAATATGGGTAAAAAGGAGTTCAGGAATGTACCGGTCAGGTTCTATTTGGGGCAGGGAGGAAAAGACCTTGAAACCCGACCTGGAAGCCGGTGAGATCCAGGAACTCAAAGTTCGGCAAATGGCTATGCGGCAATGTCATCAAAGCCGTCCTGCACTTCCATCTGGTGATGAGTGTCCCCAAGATCCTCAGGCGCTATTTTCTGTTTGACCACAAGCTGTAATCCGACTTAAGCCACTGCGGTTGGGAAAGCCTGAAGGATTATTTCAGTTTGGCCTCAAGAAATTCAACGGCAGTACCCCGCGCTACCGTCGCCATTCAAACCTTTTTGGCATAGGGTATCGGCAACGCTCTTAGCGAAAGTTGGCCGAGAGAGGCGGGGAAACAGCCGGGATCATCCCGGCCGTTCCGCATTGAACAATAGGTGTGCGTATTCCGATTTAGAGGCCTTTCTTTTTAAACCATCTAAACAGGAGTAGACCCAGCACGACCATGACCGCAATAACGGGCCAATGGTTGATTCCCAGAAGCTGGGGGATTGTCACTTTGCCGTAATCCCCCCAAGTCAGAACCGTCGCCTTCAGTCCGGGATAAACCTCGGCGAAAAGCGCCGCTCCGGTGATCATGCCAATGATTCCCCAGATGGCATCCCATCTCCCCTCGCCAAGGGCGCCCATCTGGGTGCCGGGACAGTAACCGAGAAGGCCCCAACCGAGTCCGAAGATCAGACCTCCGATGACATTCCCCCCGAGGATCGTCGGCTTTAGGGAGAGCTTTGCCAACCCCAGATCCACAAGCAGGTGGACCCCCACCATGGCCACAAGAATCGTGGTCAGCATGAATTTGACAATGGTCATATCCTCGAGGAGCAGGGCGCCAATCTGTTTGTCATAGCGGATGACCCGCCCCTTCTGAAGGAGAAAGCCGAAAATGATCCCGGTTATGAAACCATAGACGAGCTCGCTCATGATTTATTCCCTCCTCGGTAGAGACTGCGGGCCATTGCAATCCCGCCCACAAAAAAACAGATCAAAGAGATATAGCCACTGACTGCTAACTGAAGCGAACCGCTCAGTCCGTGTCCGCTCGGTCACCCATCGGCAAGGCGGGCTCCGAACATGGCCACGGCGCCGCCGATGAAGGCGATCACGGCCCGCTTCGGGACAGTCGGTCCGAAACGGCCTTCCCAGAGGGAAGGGACGGCCTGCCAGCGGAAGGACCGGGAAGTTGTCGAAGCCGCGAGGGCCCCGAAGAAGATGCCGATGACAAACAGAAACTGCCAATCGATCTTTGGGAGTTCCTTCTTGAAGTAAGCGATCTGGGCCACCCGTTCCTCGTTAAAGATCCTTTCGATGTAACCGGCGGACCTGACGAAGGTTGTGGATGCCCCTACGTACTTCCCCGTAAACCAGACGGAAAAGACCAGCAGGAGCCCTGTCAGCGCGCCGGCAACATAGGGATTCCACCCTCTTTTGCCGTTCTCTGGTTCCATCCGTGCCTCCTTTCTTGGCTTGGTTTTCCTCTGCTCAGCGCGGCTCCAATCCATTCCAAAACCGCGACCTCGAATCCCGATGGCAGTAATGGCCGAAAAGACGTCCGACTAAGGACTTGCAGTTGTATAAAGTGATGATATGGAAAGGATTATTTTGTGTCAAAGGCGATGGTAATAGGGCAATGTTACACAGCGTTCTGTCGAGGGATGAGGCCCTTTTATCGCTTCCCCGAAGAATGGGCATCGTTACCTTTCTGGAAGAGAATGTCCAAGTTCAGGATTTGGCCTTGGCGCGGTGGTAGGGATCGGTCAGGTCGAGCTGCGGCAGCAGAATCTGATCCCCGGCGTCGAGTTGGTCCGGGATCTTGCTGCGCAGGGCGGCCACTAGGCTCTTTCCCGTGTTCAGTCCGTCCGTGTAATAGATAGTTCTTATCAATTGACTCTTCAGCGATTATACATCTTTGCTTTTTCTGCCTCTAATAAAGATAGATCTTTGATCCGCATCGTTTTCGGTTTAGCGTTAATGAAAAGGGTGATGGATGACATATCTTCGGATAATGCGGCAAGATAAGGTGCCAGAAGGGGATCTTTCAACGAAAAAGACGCCCAGGCGGCAAGCCCCCTAAGGATGGGATCTTCGGCATTGAAAAATGGAATCAAAAGGACGGCTACTCCTGAAAGTTGCTCCGGACGGACCTGGGCGATTCGGCCGATGCCCCACAACAGACCTCTTTGCAGGGTTTCGTTCCCGATAAAGTTACACTTCGGATCGATATAAGAAACAAGGATCTTGGCAAACTCGCAAGCGAGGCGTTCGCTTTTGGCGCATATTTCTCCCATGGCCTCTGCGGATCCCCAGCCGATTCCGCCGGATTCATCGTTGAGATTCCAAATGAGTCGGCGCATCACCACCCGGGCCCCTTCCAGGTCCATGTCGGCCTGGTCAGCCACCAAGGCTCCAATGGCGGTAATCGTACGCCATCGGATTTCTTCCCGGGTGCTATATAAAAAAGAGAGAAGAGGGTTGATCACCCGTCGCGGAGGCATATTCAGGATTTGGGAAAGCCCGTTTTCAAAGGGATCGCTTTCGAGAAGTTTGGCAATCTGATCTTTGAATGCTTTCATGATCGCCTAGTGCCTGAATTTTTTCCGTGAAAGACACATCCTTGGGTTGGTTCCGACATGCCGTCTCGTTATTCCTTGTCCCAAAAAATGCATCGGGCAGGGCAATTCTTGATGGCCTCGTTCACCTCTTCCTCTGGGTAATATTTCATAGAGGCCACCTCGATGTAATCCGCCGGGTTGTGTAAAAAGACCTCCGGGCAGACGTCTACGCAGACGCCACAGAGAATGCATTCGCTCAGCTCGACGACGGGAATCTTCATGCCGGCCTGCTTATGTACTTTTCCTGGAATATCTCTTTAGGGTGTCGTGGCTTTGAGCTTTTGACCTATCTGTTTCCCGAATTCGGTGCAGGATTTGATTCCTTCAGGATCCGGTGCATACTGAATTCTCATTCCGGGTTCCATGACATTAAACTTCATGGATTCAAGCTCCTGATGAATGAACTTGACCGATTCGCCGCTCCAGCCATAGGATCCGAAAGCGCCGGCAATCTTGTTTTTGGGTTTCAGCCCTTTCATATAGGTCAAGAAATCGGCCACTGTGGGAAACAGTCCGTTGTTCAGGGTGGGGGATCCTACGATCACCGCGCCGGCATCTAAAACCTCGGTCATGATATCGCTTCGGTGCCATTTCCGGAGATGCATGACGGTCGTGTCGATCCCTTCCGAGATCAGCCCATCGGCAATGGCTTCTGCCATCTTTTCGGTGCTGTGCCACATGGTATCATAGATCACGAGTGCCTTCTTTCGAGGTATCTGTTGACTCCATTCGACATAGGCGTTGATGATCTTTTTGGGGTCTTTCCTCCATATAATGCCATGATCCGGGCAGATCATACGGATATTCAAACCCGCTTCGGTGACGGTTTCGACAAGCTTTAGTATTTTGGGACTGTAAAGAAGCAGGATATTGGCAAAATATTTCTTGGCGTGCGCCATAATGGCGTCGCCGATCTGATCGTCGTATTTCTGCCAGCCGGCATAATGCTGCCCGAAGGCATCGCTGGAAATGAGGATCCCATCCTCTTTGATATAGGTAAACATGCTGTCGGGCCAGTGGAGCATCCGGGTTTCCAGGAAGGTCAGGGTCCGCTTACCGATGGAGAGCATTTCTCCGTTTTCCACGTCTTTATAGTTGAACTTTTGACGGTAATGCAGGGAAAGATTTTTAAGTCCCATCTTGGAGCAGATGACCGGTTTATCTTCCCCGATACGGTGCATGACTCTGGGCAGGGAACCGGAGTGATCCATCTCCGTGTGATTGCTGATGACGATATCGATTTTTTTCGGATCGATAACCTGAGCAATGTGATCCAGGTATTGGTCCGCGAATTCCTTTTTGACGGTGTCGATGAGAACAATCTTTTCGTCTAATATCAGAAAAGCGTTGTAGGTTGTTCCCAGATAAGTGGAATAACCGTGAAAATCCCGGATATTCCAATCGGTGACGCCGACGTCATAGATATCTTTGGCGATTTCGATGGGTTTCATGGTCCTTTCCTTACTTTAAGGCGGTTATTAGTGAAATGGAATGGCGGCCATTCCAAAATGATCGAATGCCCTTTTTGCGCCACAAACCTTGCGGCAAAAAGGGCATTCTTTGCTTTTTGAAACGGCTATTCCTCTTTCTCGAAGTCGCTCTTGGAAGCCCCACAGACCGGGCATTCCCAAGTATCAGGCAGATCCTCGAACTTGGTCCCGGGTTTGATTCCGCTGTCCGGATCGCCTTGTGCCGGATCGTACACATAGCCACAAATGGTGCAAACGTATCGAGCCATTGCCTTCTCTCCTTTCCCTTCAATTGGATTTATTAAAGGATCCCGTCGGATACCTGTTGTATCAACGCGACCACCCGTTTTTCAACCTCGTCCCGGACCTGTCGCATGAAATCGATGGATTGACCGGCCGGATCCGGAAGATCCCAGTCTTCCATTTTTACGCCCGGAATATACGGGCATTCTTCACCGCACCCCATGGTAATGATCACTTCCGGTTCTAAAGAATCAATTCCCTCGTTCAGTCGCCTCGTTTTTCGGAAGCCCATATCGATCCCCTTTTCCTGCATCGCTTCGATCATCATAGGGTTGGGAATTTCCGCAGGTTGAGTCCCGGCGCTTAATACCTCTATTTGGTCTCCAGCCAGGTATTGGGTGAAGGCGCTGGCCATCTGGCTCCTGCAGGCGTTTTCCTTGCAGGCAAAAAGGATCCGTCTTCGGCCAGTCATACCGGATAGCAGACTTTGAACTTCTCTTTGAACATCTTCATGAACGGTCGGATGCTTCTCCATATCCCCGAGATGCTCGATCCGGGAGTATGTCAGGCTGCCGTTGAAACCGGAGCCGATGGCGTCGAAGAAATATTTCGTCGTGAGTTTGACCCCCTCAAAAAGGTTGGCCCCCTTGGTAGCGCCCAAAGCCAAAAGGAATCCCTTTCGGTATTTTTGTCCCGGATCGATCAGCTTGAGTTTGTATTTACGGGCCCAGAGGGTCTGACACCGGTCGATGAGGGCCTTGAGCTGAGCCGTGGTATTATAGAAGAAAATAGGTGTGGCCAGCACGACCATTTCCGCCTCTCTTAGAAGGGCGTAAATCTCTTTTTTCATATCGTCGTCGATTGGACAGAAGCCTTTTTTCTCGCAAACGGTATACTCCTTGCATGGCATGATATTCCGTTTATCCACGTCAATGACTTGGGTGGTTGCCCCTAATTTTCGGGCTTCCTCAAGAAACAGATCGAGTAAAAACCGGGTATTTCCTTTTTTCCGGGGGCTGCCTTGAATACCGAGAATCCTCATGTTCGATTCACTTTCGATGGCACTGGGAACAGGTAATCGGGCCGTATTTTGATTCGCCGGCCGCTTGTTTTGCCCGATGGCATTGGGTACACGACTGGTTCATCACTTGTTTTTTAGCCAATTTTTCCTGCCTTTTAAGTTCATCAATGGCTCTGGATTGCTGCGGGAAAAGGCTATGACAGACCATACAATCTCCGATAATTTCTTGATGGCGTTGATGGGGGAAAGGAACAGGACCGCTGGTACCGCCATTGAGCAAGATTTCTTTGGCTCCCTTATTCTCAGCATCGACTGCCGATCCCGAACCAAGAATCAAAGCAAAAAAAAGAAACGTCAGACTCAATGGTTTGATCGAGCGCATTTTAAAAAGCATCCATGGATATGCTTCCAACTCCGATATATGGTCATCCGTGAATATTTTCCAAAAAGAGCTTTTGCCTTTCAACGGCAAGGGCATCTTTATAATAAAACTTTCCTTTCATGGTTTCCCCCCTAATCCAACGCCGATGACGAAATTGATTCGAGGGATCCCATGTTAAAAAGAGTTAGGATCCTGGGCCGACCTCAAGGGATACGGCAATACGCCGAACACCTTAGGCTTGGCCGATCAGCGTGCACTGGGTGAAGTCGATTTCCTTTCCACACCCGGAACAGACATGTTTTTTATCAAATTCGTCTGAAAAAATCTCTTTTTCCTTACCGCACTTTGGACATTTACAAGTAAATGACTTGAGATTTTTAAATCCATGAAATCCGGGACAATGTTGGGGGGTTGTCATTGCTTCCTCCTTGTAAGGTTTCAAGATAAGAGTTCAACTGATATAAGAACCAACTTAAAATCTACGCTCCTATTTTTTTAGCGATCTCTTTTCCGTAGTCCTGGGCGGCCTTGACTCCGCCTTGTAATCGGCTTGACTTCAGCCTCAGGGGTTGGCCGACCATTCTCATCTTAAAGATGTGTTGCATGGTATCGTAAATGCGATCGGGCGCCTCTCCGCTCCATCCAAATGCTCCGAAGGCGGCACCGACTTTTCCTTCGAGTTTGGCCTTTTCAGCCATGAACAGAAGTGTTTTCATACCCTGCATCATGTCTCCATGATAAGTGGCCGAGCCAAGAACTAGGGCTTCATACCCTTCCAGATTCGATTCCTTTTGGATGGCTTTTGCCTCCAAAACCGAGGTTTCGATACCGGACATCCTCAGACCTTCCGCAATGAGGTTCCCGATTTCATGGGTCTCTCCTGTCCGAGATACATAAACGATCAGTGCTTTTGACATGCGGGCTACTCCTTTTTTCCAATTCTCTGGTCTATTCCTTGGGCCGCGCAATCGGGTGTATAACATGTATTGTTCAAAAATTCACACATCTGTTTGCAGGATGGACATTCGTTGGGGGGATTCTCGGCTTCAAAAGTATAGCCGCAGTTGCCACATTTCCAGCTGTTCATGGTATTTTCCTCCTTTACGGCGTCGGCTGAACCGCAATAGCGAGCACCTTCCCTGTCCCGCTGTGGCGGGACCGTGGGTTAGCGAGGTCTTAGAAAATCCTCACGCCGAAGATTCGCTGCGGTTTTATTCAGACGCTTTAAAAGCGGAACTCGCAGTGCACCGATGAAGAATGGCCTGGCGAGTCCCGCCTCGATTCAGTGACTTTATGTAGAGGCTTCCGCCCCCGGAGGGGTGAAGGTCCTCTGGGATAGTTCCTGGTCGATCATAAAAAGCCCGCCCTTTGCCCCCTCGAGAAACTTCAACTTCTGAAGTACGGAGTTGGCGCTTTCTTCTTCTTCCACCTGCTCCGTCACAAACCATTGCAGGAAGATATTTCCGGCATGGTCGTGCTCGAGTAGAGCGGTCTCCACCAAACCGTGAATCAGGCCTGTGACTTTTTGCTCATGGGCCAGAACCTCTTTAAATACAGCCTCAGGAGACTCCCAATGGGTGGGTGGGGCTGCTACCGGTCCTAAGGTCACCCGACCACCGCGTTGATGGATGAAAGTATAAAACTTCATGGCGTGCATCAGCTCCTCCTGAGCCTGAACGTACATCCAGTTGGCAAATCCATCCAGATTGGTGGATTTAAAATACGCCGACATGGAAAGGTACAGGTAGGCGCTGTAAAGCTCGGCATTAATTTGTTCGTTGAATGCGGATTCAATCTTTTCCGAAATCATGAAGATTATCCTTTCCAAAGTCCATGAATATTACAGTACTCCCGAGCCGTCATGGAAGTTCCCTGAACGTTGAAAACCGCCTCCGGGGCCTGGCCGGGTTTGAGGAATTGTCGATAGACCTTGCCGTCTGAGATGATCTCTACCCATTCGATGTAATGTTTCTCTTCCATGGGATGAGGGACGCTGCCCACTTTCACTTTTGTACCGCCGGTCGTCTTTTCGATCACCGGAATGTGTTTTTCCTTGGCGGCATCGACGGTATTTTCGACCATTAACTTCATGGGTTGGCCGCAGCAAACGAGTTCACCCTTTCCGCCGTGAAGCACCTCGACGATATTGCCGCAAATATCACATTTGTAAATTTCGAGTCGATTGGCCATGATTCCTCCTTTAATTTTTTTTGGTTATTCTTGCTTTATAAAATTACCAATTTTCACCCAAAAGCTCAAAATGGGCCTGGGGATGGGTGCAGGCCGGACATATTCCCGGCGCCTCATTCCCCTGGTGGAGATACCCGCAATTCCGGCATCTCCAAGTGACCGGTTTGTCTCTCTTGAAAACCCGTCCGGCTTCGATGTTTCTGGCGAGATCCATGTATCGTTTTTCGTGCTGTTTTTCCGCTACGGATATCGCATCGAAAACATAGGCGATTGCCTCGAACCCCTCTTTCCTGGCTGTTTTGGCGAAACCGGGATACATTTCAGTGTGTTCATGATGTTCTCCTGCGGCAGCGGCTCTTAGGTTTTCAAGAGTGGTCCCGATGGTTCCGGCGGGGAAGGCCGCGGCAATGGCCAATTCGCCGCCTTCAAGAAACTTGAAGAAGTGCTTGGCGTGTTCCTTTTCTTGGTCGGCGGTTTCAGAAAAAATGTCGGCTATCTGAATGTAGCCGTCTTTCCTGGCCTGACCGGCAAAATAGGTGTATCGGTTTCTTGCCTGGGATTCTCCCGCAAAGGCTGTCAAGAGATTTTTTTCTGTTTGGGTTCCTTTCAGATTTGCCACGCTACAACCTCCTTTGAACGATTTATAATCGGGGTTGAAAAATTCAACGATTCCTTTGCTTCCACCAACCTTTTTGGATATGCGCCTGTTTTTCCTTTTCGGCCAATTTTTTAAGTTTATAGGCCGAATCTCTTAAAACGCCATAGAGGATCCCACACCCCACATCCTCTCGCTCGGCATCCCCTTTATTGGCCAGATCGAGCATTCGGTCCGCCAGCTGAAACGTCTCTTGGATATTATGGTCGCAACGTTTCAAAGCAAAATGGTCCTCAAAAAATTGAAAAGAATAGAGTTTTGGCCACTTCAAAGGCCCGGAAAAGAGAATTACTTCGGATTGCCAAATATTTCATAATAAAGTTTAATACAATTTTTGTGCCAGATTTTCCGATCTGGGCTAAAACCGCTCATTTATATGGCAGGTGGTCAGGTTGTCGGAATTCATGGTTTTATTATCTGTCCATTAAGATTGAGAAAAATGGTTAAGGGACACCTGAAAATGAAATGTAACTCCCATGGAAAAGCGGGTTTTTTCGGAAAAAATCGTATCCTCTTGAGGTTTTTGAATTTTCCGTTTCGATGATCCGATGTCTATTTATGAGACAGAAAAAGACATCGATAACTTTCAATCGTTAAAAAGACCTTGAAATCGTTTGATAATGTATATGTTCTATTTATAATAAGACATTTTTGTATCATGATACACTTTTTTAACAAAATCCAGCTTATTTAAGAACAAAATGCCGGACGGTTAGAACAGAAACAAAAAGAATTAATGGCATTATATTTGCTTACTTAACTGCCAAAGCCAATGGATTCATTGAAAGATGGGAGATCAAATGATGATGCAACTGGAAGATATCGCAAAGGATGTAACCCTGGTTAATGCCATCGACTGGAACATGACCCATGAAGATGCAGTCAGGCTCTATCTGGAGTGGGGAAATAACTGGGCTCGGGGAAATTACGTGATCCGCTCCAAGCAAGATGTCAGTTTCTATTTCGTCATTAACACATGGGAGGCTGAGCCGGTAATCTATCTCATCCGAAGAAATTCCGAAGAGGCAAAAGAGCTTGCTAAAATCCGGATGCCCAAGCCGGTTGGGGATCGGTTCATGGAAACAATCGGATGGAACCGGGGTGTTTACTCCCTCACGGACGAGGTGAAAAGGTGGTTAATGGAGATCCTGAAATCCAACTGATGTCGATGAGGAAAGGTTTTTTTTCGAGCATGCCGGACAGAGCCCCGTAAATTCGAGACGATGACCCATGATGGTAAAGACTGTTGAGCCATAAAGCTCGTTTTCAATTTGATTTAACGGGGCAATAGGGGCGTCATCGATGCGGCCGCAGGCGACACATCGAATATGATAATGTTTGCACGGGTTCCAATCGAAGCGCTTGATGCTTCCCCCTGTTTCCAGTTTCTGGATCCGACCCATTTCAGAAAGAATTTCGAGATTCCGATACACCGTCCCCAGACTGATGCGAGGAAGTCGTTTTCGCACACAAACGTAAAGCTCATCGGCGCTGGGGTGCGAATTCATCTTCCTGAGTTCATCCAAAATAACCTGTCGTTGACGGGTCATTCGGATCTTCGGTTTGGATGCCTCTGGAAATAACCTATTTTCCAAACCCGGAGGGAAATTACCTTTTATCAACGGTGCGTTCAACCGGCTGTATCCATGAAATGAGCGATTTTTTCGATTTCTATTTCAAGAATAATTCCTACCACTATATATTTGACCTGGTCAAGTTAAAACGCTGAAACGGAATGCACTCAATCTCAGCGCTGCTGGATTGGGATGTAAGCGCACTCATCGGGTCCGCAGTATTCACCGATATATTTGGACTCCGGTCGATAGAGCACCGGTTTTCCTGCTGCATCCCCGAAATGCTCTTCTATGATGTGGGCGGTCCAGCCTGCGATTCGGGCGATGGCGAAAACTGGAGTGAACAGGTCGATGGGAATTCCCATAGCATAATAAAGAGAGGCACTATAAAAGTCGACGTTCACATAGATTTCTTTACCTTTGCGTTTTAAAAAAGCCGCTTTTCCTACTTCTTCAAGTTTTTTGGATATGTTATACCAACTAATTTCGCCGGTTCGCTCTCCCATGGTTCTGGACATGGGGGCGAGGATATGAGCCCTGGGATCATCGGTCTTATACACCGCGTGACCAAGCCCCATGATGAGACCACCGGAATTCAACACTTCTTGGACGAAGCCTTCGATGGCATCGATGGTTCCGATTTGTTTGAGCATTTCCATGACCCGGGCATTGGCACCGCCGTGAAGTTCGCCGGAAAGGGACCCTACGGCGGCCGCCACCGCGGCATACATGTGAGCCCGCGTCGAGGCGACTTCCCGGGCGGCAAAGGTGGAGGCATTGAAGGAATGCTCCGCATGCAAAATCAGCGCGATATCAAAAAACCGCACGACTTCGGCATCCGGAACCTTTCCGGTGAGCATATATAAAAAATTGAAGGCGATTCCCTGTTCGGGATCCGGATCGATGGGAGGCTGATCTTTTCGAATGCGATCCCAAAGCGCAACCACAACGGGAAGCTTGGCAATCAGACGGATGGCCATTCGGATGAAAGCCGCTCTGGAAGTGTTGCCGATATCCGGATCGTGATTCGCCAGCATCGGGATAGCGGCCTGAAGGATATCCATGGGAAGCGCATTCTTGGGACGCGTTTTCAATGCCAAGATCAATTCCGGAGCAAGGTATCGATTTTGGGAAAGATCTTTGTAAAGCCGGGCAAGCTGCGACTTGTCCGGAAGCTTTTCGTAAAGTAAAAGGTGGATCGTTTCTTCAAAGGTGGCGGATTGGGCCAAATCTTGTACCAAATAACCTCGGTAAATGAGGCGTCCCGCCTTTCCGTCCACGTCGCTGATGCGGGTGCTGGCGATCGGGATTCCCCTAAGACCTGTGTTGATCGCCGTCTGGCATTCTTCCATTTGCTCTACTTCTCCGTCATTCTTTCTTTATTCGGAGAGGGCCGAACCCGGTCTCCATGCGTTTTGTGGATCCATTATTTCGATCTTAAAGATCGATCCACATATCCGCTTCATTTCCGCAGGAGGTGCAAATTCCTTTGCCTTTAAGGCGCTTTTTATCAGGGTTTGCCTCGGGTGCTGTCTCGCTGTGCGCCTCCTCATGGGAGTGTTCCAGAGTGCAGGTGACAAGCATTTCCGCCTCATTGCCGCAGTGTTGACATTTACATACCTTCTTAAAATGTTTTTCCCCCATGACCATTTATTGCTCCTTCTTGATAAAATAAGGAAAAAAGATGAATTGAAACGGGCAATTAAAATAGGGAACATTTTCACATTCAAAAATTACTATGATGGCAAAGACTTTAAAAGTCAAGGCCGAAAGTCTTGAACTGAAATTAGTTGCTCGCATGTGGCTGGTTGTAAATCGAGCGGGAGAATGGTAAAAGATCACCTTCAATTGATCAAATGGTACTTATCAGGATCAAAACACTTGAAATTCATCCGGATCCAAAAAGGGTTTAACCTCCAAGCGGCCGGAAAGCCGTCGTTGGAACTCCAAAGGCTCGAAGCCCCTGAAAGGGTGGCTCTTGTCCCTAAGCATATTCGCTTTATTAAACCCCGCCTAGCTGTCAGAGAAGGGGATTCCGTTAAGGTGGGATCCCTTCTGTTCTCAGAAAAGCACCGGCCGGATTTGAAATTTCGATCCCCCGGCTCAGGAAAAGTGGAGACTGTCCGCTTCGGACCCCGCCGGGTCCTCGAAGCGATCGTCATCCGGCTCGACTCCAAAGAGGGGGATGAGACCTTTAGTTCGATTTCAGAGGCTACCCTCGATACGATGGATACAAAAGATCTGGTTACCCGAATCCAGGAGGGAGGCTTGTGGGCCTTGATTCGAGAACTCCCTTTTAAAAACATTCCTTTTTACCACGGCGAGCCTCCCGGGATCATCGTCACCATGGGGACTCAGGAGCCTTTTGAGCCGGAACCCTCAGTTTATCTCAGAGGCCGGGAGGACCTTTTTCAATTCGGCATCCGGGCGCTGAAAAGGCTGGCGGCAAATGTTGATGTTGTCTTGCCATCCGGAAACGATGCCCCCGATTTCTTACATAAGATAGCCACCCACACGGTATCCGGGAAATATCCTTGCGGGGATGCGGGGGTCTTTTTATATCGGACCAAGATCGACCTCAATCAAAAGCGAACCTGGTATATTCATGGCCAGGATGTGCTTCTTTTGGCGCGTCTCCTCCGGGACGGGCGATATCCCATGGAAAGAACCATTGTCTTGGCAGGCCCAGACGTCAAACATCCGTGTCATGTCGAAACCCGGATGGGTGCACCGTTGAACCACATCGCCCAATTCGGAACCATCAACGGCGACCACTGCTTTGTGGTGGGAGGTCTCTTTACCGGTTATCCGGAGCCCGGCGACGGCTATCTCAGTTTCCATGAAACCGCCGTGGCCGTCCTTCCCAATGACAAGAAGGCTGAAATATTGGCGCTTTTTAAACCCGGATATCGCAAACCTACTTATTCGAGGGCCTTCTTATCGCGTCTCAATCCTGCTCCTATGACCGTCGATGGCCGTTACCATGGGGAGGAACGTGCGTGTATCGGATGCGGCTATTGCGCCGACGTCTGCCCGGTGGATATCCTGCCACAGTTTGCCTACAAGACCATCATCATCAATGAAATGGAAGAAGCCCTGAAACATGGCATTCTGGATTGCGTTGAATGCGGACTGTGTTCCCATGTATGCCCATCCAAAATCGATCTGGCCCAAATACTGAAAACCGCCAGAGCAGATTTTTATAAGGAGATGGTGCACCGATGAGTACCCAAAAGACGCTATTCGAATCGCTCCGCAGGGCCTTTGATCAAAACGGCTCCCTGAAACGGGTTGCACCCCTGTATGAAGTCCTGGAGTCGGTATTTGTGACAAGGCCGCGATTCACCGCCACGGCTCCGGTCGTCCGGGACAGCCTGGATGTTAAACGGTATATGATGCTGGTCATCGTCGCCCTCCTTCCTCACTATGGATTCGGCGTTTACAACGTGGGTTGCCAAGCGCTTCTGGCATCCGGTCATTCTCCGAATTTTCTGCGTGCCGTTTTCATAGGCTTCCAAGCAGTGGTGCCTATCGTGGCGGTGGTCTTTGCGGTGGGATTTACATGGGAAGTCGTGTTTGCCGTCATTCGAAGACATCCCATATCCGAAGGCGTACTGGTGACCTGCACCCTCCTGCCTCTGACGCTTCCGCCGACAATACCCCTCTGGCAGGCGGCCCTGGGTATTTCTTTCGGTATCGTGATCGGCAAAGAGATTTTCGGGGGAACGGGGCGGAACTTCCTGAATCCGGCGCTCACCGGTCGGGCTTTTCTGTATTTCGCTTATCCGGCCCAGATCTCAGGGGATGCGGTCTGGACACTCCTCATCGACGGCAAAACGGCTGCCGTGGATGCCTTTTCAGGCGCCACACCTTTGTCGATAGCCGGCAACATAGAGAAGATGCAAGATGTCCATGTGGTGCTTTCCGATACGGGTTACACCTTTACTAAACTTTTTTTCGGCCTATACCCGGGAAGCATCGGCGGTACCGCCACCTTTTTATGTGTCATCGGCGCGGGATTTTTGATCCTTCTGGGAATCGCCAATTATCGCATCATCATCGGTTGTATCCTGGGACTGCTGACCACAGCCGGAATCCTCAACATGATTGCCGGTCCGAATTCGATGCCGTATCTTTCCCTGAACCCCTTCTATCATCTTGTCATGGGCGGATCCATGTTCGCATTTGCTTACATGGCCACCGATCCGGTCTCCTCCTGCCACATGCAAGGGGCTCGTTGGGTCTTTGGATTTTGTATCGGTGTCCTTACCGTATTGATACGGGTTTTCAATCCGGCCTTTCCGGAAGGGGTGGGATTGGCAGTCCTTTTCATGAATATCTTTGCGCCGTTGTTTGATGAGATCGAAATCAAGATTCGCTTGAAAAGACGGGTGCCCAATGTCTGAGCGCCTTCGTTCTCTCCTTTTTGCCGGTCTCCTTTGTTTGGTTTGCAGCACATTGCTCACGGCAGCCTCCACAGGGTTGCAGGACCTGCAGCAAAACAACATGCGCATAGAAAAAAAACGCAACATTTTAAAAGCCGTCGGTTTGATTGAAACGTGGAAAATCCTCTCTGAAAGCGATATCGAAAGGATCTATGACCAAAATATTCGAACATTTTGGGTGACCCCGGCAGGAGACTTGGTGGATACTCAAAGGCGGAAGGAGGCCGATTTGGCCCTTTACGTCCGGCTTGACGGCCAAAAGATACGAAACTATGCAGTCCCTGTGGAGTCGAGGGGGTTGTGGGGAAAGATCTACGGATATCTGGCCCTCGAAAACGATGGGGTTACCATCGCCGGATTCACTGTCTTCAAGCACGCTGAGACTCCCGGCCTGGGCGGAGAGATCGAAAAGGAATGGTTTCAGAAAAATTGGATCGGGAAAAAGATCATCAACAAAGAAGGTGAATTTGTCTCCGTCAGCATCACCCGGGGGGCCGCTAAAAATTTTGTTTCGGATGAGATGCTCTCCCACTACGTGGACGGAATCAGCGGCGCCACATTAACAGGGCGATATCTGACAGCCGGAGTCCGCCAGGTTTTGGAAAATTATGAACCGGTGTCGATCCGTTTCAGAAAGCATATGATATCAAGTGTGAAATGAAGACAGAAGCAGAAACAAGATGAACCGAAGCAAGAATCGAAGTGATCGGATGACCCGAAACCTCATACCGCTTTTCCGCAGGAGTCAATCCTTCAAGGCCATTGTCCGCGCCTTGTGGGAAGCCAACCCCATTTCCAAGCAGATTCTGGGGATCTGCTCGACTCTGGCCATAACCGTGCAAATGAAGACCGCTCTGGTCATGAGCATCTCGCTGACGTTGGTGGTGGCATTTTCCAGCCTCGTCATTTCCCTGATGCGGCGCACAATTCCCCGAAACATCCGAATCATGGTGGAGGTCAGCGTGATCGCGACTCTGGTGATTCTGGCCGATGAATTCCTGAAAGCCTTCATGTACGATGTCAGCCGCCAGCTGTCGGTTTTCGTCGGGTTGATTATCACCAATTGCATCGTGCTGGGTCGCGCGGAGGGGTATGCCCTCTCCAACCCGCCTTGGAAGTCCTTTGTGGACGGTATGGCAAACGGCATCGGATACGGCTCGGTGCTGGTCGGTGTCGCATTCTTGAGGGAATTACTGGGAGCCGGGGCGCTGTTCGGCTATCCGGTCATCCCCGCTTATTTCTATGAGGCAGGGTACATGAACAATGGATTGATGCGGCTTGCCCCCGGGGCTTTCATCATTATCGGGCTGTTCGTCTGGCTGGAGCATACGTTGCTTTCAAAGAAAAAGGGAAGATAACCGCTTCCGAAAATCGGAAAAAACAGGGTTTTGCCATTCATGGAAAATCTGATCAGCATCGCCGTCAATTCGATTTTTGTGGGCAACATCCTTCTGGCTTATTTTTTAGGGATGTGCTCCTTTCTGGCAATTTCCAAGAACATGAAGACCTCCGCCGGGCTTGGCGTTGCGGTAATTTTTGTGCTGACTGTCACCACACCGGTCAACTGGCTCATATATAACCATCTGCTGGCGCCGGGTGCCCTCGCCTGGGCAGGGCTTCCCGAGGTGAATTTGAGCTACCTGAAGCTGGTTCTTTTTATCGCCACCATTGCCATCATCGTGCAGGCTCTGGAAATGGTCATCGATCGGTATTCCCCGGCCCTGTATGCATCCTTGGGGGTTTTCCTCCCCCTGATCACCGTCAACTGCGCCATCCTGGGTGTTGCACTGTTCATGGTGGAGCGCCAATATTCTTTCACCGAGACGGTTGTCTACGGCGCCAGCTCGGGGGTTGGCTGGGCTCTGGCCATCATTGCCATGTCCGCCATTCAGAAGAAACTTCGTTACGCCGATGTGCCGGTGGGATTGCAGGGTTTTGCCATCAACATGATCACTACCGGCTTGATGGCCATCGGTTTCATGTTGTTTGCGGGAATTTCATTGTAGCGGAAAAGGTGAGCCGTGTTGGAGACCTGGGTCATAGCACTGGCGGTTTTTGCCGGCGTCATCGGATTGATGGTCATCGCCCTTCTATTGGTGGAGGCAAAAGTCGTCATCAAGGGGGACCGGACCATTGTCATCAACGAGGATCCGGCTAAAAGTATTCAAACCCCCACGGGCGCAACACTCCTTTCCGCATTGACCCAAAACGGCGTTTTGCTATCGTCGGCCTGCGGCGGCAAAGGAAGTTGTGGTTTGTGCAAATGCCGGATTGAAGCCGGAGGAAGGGATATCCTTCCCACTGAACTGGCTCATCTGAGCCGGGATGAAAAAAACAACGGCATCCGTCTGGCATGCCAGCTCAAAGTCAAAGAAGATATGAAGATCCGCATCCCCGAGGAGATCTTCAACATCAAGAAATACAGCGCCATCGTGGTTTCCAACGAGAATTTGGCTTCTTTCATCAAGGAACTGAGGCTGAAACTTGAAGGAAACGAAAGGATGGATTTCAAAACCGGGGCCTATGTTCAGATCGATATTCCCGAATATGAACGGTCCTACCGGGAGATCCATGTAGGGGAAACTTATAAAAAGGTGTGGGATCGTTTCGATTTCTGGGGGCTTAAGGCAAAAGCAGAAGAACCGATTTTTCGCGCCTATTCTCTGGCCAACACCCCGGAGGAGCCGGAGTTGATATTTACCATCCGAATCGCCACGCCGCCACCCGGGGAATTGGAAATTCCCCCCGGAATCGCATCTTCCTATCTTTTTACGTTGAAACCCGGAGATCAAGTGACTCTCAGCGGACCCTACGGAGATTTTTTTATCAAAGACACCGGGCGGGAGATGTGTTTCATCGGCGGCGGGGCCGGTATGGCGCCGCTGAGGGCCCACATTTTTCATCAGCTTCTCACGTTGAGGACAGAGCGCAAGATGTCATTCTGGTACGGCGCCCGTTCAAAAAAGGAGCTGTTCTACGAAGAAGAATTCCGGGAGTTGGAGAAGCATTACTCGAATTTCAAATTCGTCGTTTCGCTTTCTGATCCCGAACCCGAGGATCGCTGGGAGGGCTTGACGGGCTATATCCACCAGGCGGCATACGAGCAATATTTGAAAAACCACCCGGATCCCACGGAAATCGAATTTTATTTATGCGGACCTCCTCCGATGCTCAAGGCGGTCCAGGAAATGCTAGACAACGCCGGGGTAGAAAAGGAGATGATTGCCTTCGATGACTTTGGGGGGTAGGGAGATTATATTCCAATCTTTTCCGGTGGGCGTCTTTCCGGCACATAGCGGTGTTCGATCTTTCCCTCATCCCACTCTTTTGAAACGTAAAGGTTGCAGTAGCAACTCCCGTATTCCAGAACGTCCGGTTCTCGGTACACACAAGGACAAATGATATCTTTGTCCCTTTCTTTGTCTCCGGAGGCCAACCGGCAGGGACAGGCCATATAACCGTAACGTTCCTTGTTGATCAAAAGGGCTTCGAGAAGCTCGAAAACCCTTTCCCGGTTCTGGTTGAAAAGGTAACCTTTTTTTTCCTGAATCTCCTTAAGATGATGATACAGTTTTTGGACATCCATCACAGACCCAGCGCCTCCTTGATTTCGTTTTCTTTGTATCCGACAATCACCTTGTCGCCGATGATGACGGTGGGGAAGGAACAACTGGGATTGATCTTCCTCACATCCTCCAGGATGGCTTTCCGCTCATCTCCCTGCAAGAGGTCCACATCCACTACCTGATATTCGACAGTACAGTCATCCAGCAGTTTTTTTGTGGATTTACAATGGCTGCAGGTGCTCAGAGCAAATAGCTTCACCTTAGGGTTCTTCATGCTTGTTTTCCTCCCTGTTTAAAATGCATTTTATTGGACTTCGAGCAGACTCGGGGAGTTCAGATCCCGAACCAAAAAAAATCGGGAAAGCAAACCGATATGGGTTATACCATAAGCTTTAGCGCCTTTCTTTACAAGCCCGCGTTTTGGCTTTGCACTCACACGCCTTTAAAAAGTTCGAAATCAAGGATTCTGGGAAACGAAAAAACGCCGTTATGGTTCGCTTGATCCAGGCTCCTTGTCAGAGTCGAGAATATTCCTAAGGGCTTCCGAGGTCTCGATAGGTAACGAACAGGTATGATCTTTGCACAAATAGACCGTTGGTTTTTCGTCTTCAAGAGGGATGTCGGCGATAAAAGGAAGCCATTTTGCCCATTGCATCCGACTGGTCTGGTTGTTTACAACAATCAGAGTCTTACCCGGATGATATAAGGCATGAGCGACTTCAAGCATTTGGAGAGCTACTGGATCTTTCGGATCTCCAGCAAGGATGATCTGCAGGGATTTTTCCAGAAGGTATTCTGCGGCCGTCAGCATCAACGGTGCGGCGATGGGGTTTTGACGCATGGTTGGGACCACAGATTGAACGGTGGCTTCGGCTGCCTCAAGAAACGCTTTTTTTTGGGTAAACCGGTAGAGCCGAAACAGCGCCAGTGTTGCCGTGGAAGCCGCCGATGGGATGACTCCGTCATGGATTTCTTTGATTCGGACAGTGGCGCGTTCCTCATCCGATACCGGGTTCATGAAAAAACCCCCATGCTCTGAGTCAAAGAAGATATCGATCAGAATTTGGGCAAGGGTTGAGGCCCGGTGAAGCCATTGGATATCAAAGTCAGCTTCGTAGGTGTCGAGCAACCCCTGGATATAAGCGGCGTAATCTTCCGCCATACCGGAAATTTTACGTTCTCCTTCCCGCCAAATCCGGAAAAGACGCTTCTCTTTTTCATCGTAAAGATGGTTCCAGATGAATTCCGCCGCTTCCTTGGCCCGGGATAAATAAGATGCGTTCTTTAGAACCTGATACGACAGGGCCCAGGCGGAAATCATGAGCCCGTTCCATGCCGTGATGATCTTGTCGTCGACATGGGGTCTGGGCCGTCGATCTCTTTCCTTTAAGAGGCGGTTTCGGGCTGCATCAAGAATCGCCTCGACCGATTCTTCCGATATCTGAAACCGCTGTGCGGTTTCTTTAGGGGTGTGGGCTTGAAAGAGGATATTTTTTCCGAAAAACTCCCCGTGGGGATCTTCAAGGGCATTTCCGGCAGGCAGGACACCATAGTGGTACGAAAAAAGCGCCGCCTCTTTCTCGCCGAGTGCTTCAACAATTTCGGACAGTATCCACATGTAAAACGCCCCTTCCCGCTTTTCGGCGGATTCAGCGGATCTTTTCCCGCTTTTTGAAGGATGTTGGAGGCTGTCGGCATCCTGGGCGCTGTAAAATCCGCCCCGGGGATGTGTCATTTCTCGATCAACCCAAGCAAGTGTTTCCTCGGCGATTTTTTTAAAAAATGAGTTTCGGGTAATTTGAAACGCTGTAAGATAGTTAAGTACCAGTTGAGCATTGTCGTAAAGCATTTTTTCAAAATGGGGAATGCGCCACCGGCTGTCGGTGGCATACCGATGAAATCCTCCCCCCAACGCATCGTAAATACCTCCTTCGGCCATACTTTTCAGGGTATGCAGGGCCATTTCCAGAGCCTGTTGACCCCTATTGGATCCACCGCTTCCGTTTTGCCGAGTCCTGTTAAAATAGTAGAACAGAAACGCCTGGACGGGCGGGGAGGGAAATTTCGGGGCCGGGGAAAAGCCTCCCCATGCCTGATCATACCGCTTTTTTAAAGTCTGGTAAGCTTCCTCCAAAAGATGTGCTTCCATGGGGGAAGTCGTCTTATCTCCAACCAGGTGCTTCCGGATCAGGGTATCGAGTTCATCGGCAGAATTTTTTATCTTTTCCCGTTGACTCGGGTCTTTCCAGGCTTTTGCCAGAAGCTCAAGGATGTCCTTCCAGGAAGCCATACCGGGCCGGCGTTCGGGTGGGAAATAAGTACCCCCGTAAAACGGTTTCAGGTCGGGGGTCAAAAAAACGTTCAGGGGCCATCCAGCGGATCCACGGATCGCTGATACCGCCGTAATGTACATTTGATCCAGGTCCGGTCGTTCTTCCCGATCCAGTTTGATGCAGACGAAATGATCGTTCATGAGACCGGCGATCTCGGAATCACTGAATGATTCCCGCTCCATAACGTGACACCAGTGGCATGTCGAATAACCTATGGAAAGGAGTATGGGCCTGTCTTCTGTTTTGGCCCGCACCAAAGCTTCCGGCGACCAGGGGTACCAGTCCACAGGATTGTAGGCGTGTTGGAGCAGGTAAGGGCTCTTTTCGCGGATCAGGTGATTAGGCCGATTCTCTGTCTCTTGTTGCATTTCGGTCATCCAAAAACCCCTTGCACCGTTCAGGAGGCGGGGGTCCGCTCATGGATCGAGTTTTTCCAGTTCCTTCATCAGGACCCCAAAATCCGGTCTCTGATTAATATCATGCACGTCAATATACCGTAAGATCCCCTTTTTATCGATGACGAAGAGGGCCCGTTCGCTGGTGCCGTCTGTGCGCAAAACTCCATACTGATCGGCTGTCGCCCCATGAGGCCAGAAGTCGGAAAGGACCTCGAACCAAAGCTCTCCCATTTGTCGGGTCCAGGCAAAAAGCGTGGGAGCATTGTCCACCGTAATCCCTAAAAGCACAGCGTTGTGCATTTCAAAAAGGTCCTTGGCGATATTATACCCGGGCCACTGATCCGAACATACCGGGGTCCAGGCGGCAGGAACAAAGGAAAGAACAACATTTTTAATTCCTTTAAAAGAATTGAGGGATACCTTCTTGCCTTGAAGATTGATGAGAGCGAAATCGGGGGCCGTATCCCCTACCTTGACTTTCAGAACGCTGTCAACGGGTTTGAGTTTACCGGGGTTGAAAATCGTATCTTTAAAAGCCTCGGATGCGGCAAATGAAACTCCGGATAAAAGGATCAGCAGAAAAGGGAAAAACGCCAGGTTGAAAAATCGTCTCATGAAGTACCTCCTTTCCGGATACCGGCTGCCTCAAGGATCCGGTTCAAGAATTTTTCAGGGCTTTCGAATCCTCCGAGTTTAGAATAAAAGACCGAATGGGTTCCATCTGGATTTTTTCGGACGCCGATGAAGTAGGGGGTTCGCACTTCTCCGATTTTTTTATGGATGGTAAAATCCCCGTCTTCGAAAAGAGGAAAAGGAACCTGATACTTTTTGCGAAACACTTCCACCTCGGCGGCGCTGTTACCAGCCCCGATACCGATAAACTTCATCTTATTTTTAAGAGACGTATCGATGTTGATCATCTCGAAAAAACGATTGATAGAGGGAGCCTCCCTCTGACAGAACGGTCAGTACATGCTAAAAATTTCAATAATAACAATTTCTGATTGGATATCCGGTATTGTAAAAGTGGTTTTTCCTTCAACCCCCAAATAAGAACGTAATTTTGCATTGTCCGGAACCCTCAGATTGAAATCGGGGAGCGCCTGGCCCACTGCAGGCCCTTGGGATTCCGATGCTGCCGAGCCGGTCGCAAAGAAAAAACATGCGGCAATGAGAGATGCCAAAAAACGTTTCATATTTTTCCTCCTTTCAGTGATCTCTTTGTGGTCCTTTTTTTAAACCGATTTAAAAGATTTTTTCACAAATCTTATCATTTCACAATCTTTTATAGGGTATCTTTTCAATGAGGCGAGCTAACCGGGTTCACGAAAGCATCGAAAATTAAAATGGTTGTGACTTAAACAAACCCACATTCTCTGTCGAATTGAATCAGGGCGCTAAAATTTTCTGCTTCGAATCTTCTTGACAAAAGATTCCTTGAGCAATAATGTTATTAGTAATTATTATTAATTGTCAAGGGTAAAAGTTCTTTTTCACAGTTTCGTTTTCAACAGGACAATACGTAAGCGGCTGTCATGCTCTTCTTGCAGGTGCTAAACCCGAATTCAAACCGACCTTATCTATGGAGGAAACATGGAGAAAGAAAAAAAGGAAAAAAAAGAATTAATTAACATCAGGGATGTTACCACATGTGAAGCCACTGCCCAAATGCTGGATAAAGCGGAAAGAGACGGCGTTGAAACCGCATTTCACAGGGCGGCAAGCATGAAGGCTTGCCCCATCGGGGCGGATTCTGCCTGCTGTAAGCATTGTTCCATGGGACCCTGCAGGCTGAATGCCAAGGATCCCTACAGCAAAGTCGGAGTCTGCGGGGCAACCATCGATACCATCATGTCGAGGAATTTCGCCCGGATGGTGGCTGCGGGATGTGCAGCTCATACGGATCACGGGATGAGCATGCTCGACCTTTTCCGTGACGTCGTCAATGGAAAAATTCAAGATTACAAAATTAAAGACACCGTTAAACTTGAGGAAGTGGCCAAGTCGGTCGGCATCGAAACCGAAGGGCGGGAAGTTATTGATATCGCAAAGGATCTATATAAAGAGTTGGAGCGAACCTATACTCAAGTTGAAGGAGAGATTCCATTTGTCAATCGGGTGCCGGAAAAAACTCTCGAAACCTGGAGAAAACTCGGCATCGTCCCAAGGGGTGCCATGAGAGAGATCATGGAAATCATGCACCGAACCCACATGGGGGTCGACCAGCACTATGAGAACATGACCAAACAGTGCAGTCGAACCGCACTAGCGGACGGTTGGGGCGGTTCAATGGTGGCAACCGAGATTTCGGACATCCTTTTCGGTACTCCTTCACCGGTTTCCATCGAAGTCAATATGGGTGTTCTCAAGGAGGATCATGTCAACGTCATTATCCATGGTCATGAACCCAATTTATTCGAGTCGATGATCGAATCGGTCCGGGAACCATCCCTGCTCGAAGAGGCAAAAAAGGCCGGGGCCAAAGGGATCAACCTTGTCGGAATGTGCTGTTCCGGAGCGGAGGTTTTGGTGAGGCACGGTATTCCGCACGCCGGCAATTTCATGTCCACCGAGGCGGTGCTGATTACCGGGGCCGTGGATGTCATGTGTGTGGACGTTCAGTGCATTAAACAAGGGCTTGCAAAAGTGGCCGACTGTTACGGGACCTACCTGATTACCACGAACCCGAGATGCCATATCGAAGGGGCGACTCACATCGAATTTCACGAACATGACCCCAAGAGATGCACCGATGAAGTAGTCATCAAGGCCATAACCCGGTTCAAAAACCGAAAGGCCAAGATTGAAATTCCCAAGAGACGCGATATCGGTGTACACGGTTTTTCTCATGAATATATTCAGTACATGCTGGGCGGAACGTTCCGGTCTTCCTACACACCCTTGAACGACAATATCATCAATGGACGGATCCGCGGTGTGGCCGGCGTGGTGGGATGCACCAACCCTCGGGTGAAACAAGATTATGTGCATGTGGAACTGGTCAAAGAATTGATTAAAAACGATGTCCTGGTGGTTCAGACCGGTTGTTCCCAGATCGCTTTAGCCAAGGCAGGTCTCACGACGCCCGAGTCGGCGGTCCTGGCCGGCCCCGGCCTTCGTGAAGTCTGCGAAACCGTCGGAATGCCTCCGGTACTCGGTATCGGCTCCTGTGTGGATAACAGCCGGATCCTGATCGCGTGCGCAGAAATGGTAAAGACAGGCGGGTTGGGAAACAGCATCGCTGATCTGCCGGTGGCCGGGGCGGCTCCGGAGTGGATGAGTGAAAAAGCGATCAGTATCGGTCAATATTTTGTCGCCTCCGGGGTCTTCACCGTTTTTGGTGTAACGTTCCCCATCGTTGAAAATACAAAATTTTACGATCTGCTTTTTAACGGGCTGGAAAAACAGGGCCTGGGTAAGTGGGGGTTCACGCCGGATCCGTATGAAATGGCCCGGATGATGATCGAACACATCGATAAAAAGCGAAAAGCCCTGGGCATTGACAAAGCCAGGGACCGGGTCCTTATGGATATGGCCGATCGACAGAAGCTTGAAGTGGCCTAAGGCGTCTGGACTTGAATTGATAGAACAAAGGGCGTCCTTTAGGGGAGGCCCTTTGTTTTTCCGGTTAGTGAGAAATATTCGGGTAACGGTCCAGAAAACGATAAAGAGTAGCTCGGCTTACACCCAGGAGGGTGGCAGCCCTGGATTTGTTTCCGGCCACCTGTTTGAGGGCATGGCGTACCTGAGACACATCCAGTTTCCGAGCGGGGCCCCGCCGCATTGTCCTGGATTTGCCGTCTTTCAGCTCCAAGGGGAGATCTCCGAGCCGGATTTCTGTGCCGTTGCATTTGACGATAGCAAACTGGACCGCGTTCTGGAGTTCTCTGACATTTCCGGGCCAGTCATAGTCCATCATACAGGACAGCGCTCTCCGTGAAACCCTAAGCCGGCTTTGGGAATAGGTTTGAGAGGCTTCCTTGAGGAAATGTTCGATCAGAAGCGGAATATCGGTCTTTCGTTCCCTTAAGGGGGGGATATGAATGGGAATCACATTGAGTCGGTAATACAAATCTTCACGGAATGTTTTTTTCAAGACCGCTTGCTTGAGGTCGACATTGGTGGCGCTGATAACCCGTACATCCACGACGGTCGTTTTTTCCGCCCCGACTTTTTCGATGGTTCCTTCCTGTAAAAACCGCAATAACTTGACCTGCATGGGTTTGGACAGTTCCGATATTTCGTCCAAAAAAAGAGTGCCGCCGTTTGCCAGCTCTAAGCGGCCTTTTTTGTCCCGGATGGCCCCGGAAAACGCTCCCCTGATGTGCCCGAAAAGCTCGCTCTCGATGAGCCCTTCCGGAATGGCTCCGCAGTTGATGGGTACAAAGGGTTTATTGCCCCGTTGACTTTCCTGGTGGATGGCCGAAGCCACCCGTTCTTTTCCCGTGCCCGTTTCCCCATAGATGTTCACCGGATAGTCGTATCCCGCAACATTCCGGATTTGCTGAAAAACCTGCAACATCTTGGGGTGGTTTCCGATGATGCCGGAAAAACCGGTCAGCCTTCCGGTTTTCATCTGAAGATCCACTAGGTTCGTCGTGTCTTGAAAAGAAGCCAGGACTCCGAAAAAGTCTCCATTTCCGTCGTCCATGCCGGAAACGCTCATGTCGATCACCCGGATCTCACCAGTTTTAGTGGTGATATGAAGCGTGTATTCGTTCCGATCGAATAGGGTGGGATTTTCAAAAAGAAAGGCGCAATGCTCCCCGCAAAAAGGCCCTCCGAACGCCTCGTGGCAGTCTTTTCCCAGGACTTCTTCCCGGGAAAACCCGGTAACCCGTTCGGCTTCTTTATTAAAAAACAGAATCCGCCGTTTCAAGTCGTGGGCGATGATTCCTTCCTTGAGGTTATCCAAAACCCGTTCCAGGGTTTTTCGACTGGATATGAACCGATCGATACTCAAAGCAGGGCCTTTCTCAAAAGACCATTTTTCCTACAGCATGATACGTTATAAAGGAGAAACCAAGACAAGTTTGTGCTATATTCTACTAATAGATGTTTTCGGTCGAGAATGCTGATTTTATCTTTAATAATATATCTCAACAGGCTATTAAAGTCAAACGCAACGATATCGACGTACCGTTAAGGAAACAGTCTGAAAGCTGAAAAGCGCATTTATCGGGAGAAAATAAATGAGAAAAAGCAGGATAGTTTATAGACAGTAAGGAAGCGGGCCTTTCAAAGCGATTTTCTTCAGATTGATCTTGACATCATAAATCAGGATTTCAACACCGTCGGCATGGGCGGTACGAAGGGTTTCTCCGTATACTGGGTCAATCCAGTCCGCAGGTTGAAATTTGCGGGCATCTGTTCTTTGAACGAGAAAAAAAATGACACAACGATTCCCTTGACGGATCAGCGTCTGAAGCGTATTCAGATGTTTTCGACCTCTTTCGGTGACGGCATCCGGAAATGCTGCGATCCCGTCTTGAACCAGGGTGCAATTTTTAATTTCCACGAAACATTTCGGATGCGATTCCTTTTCCAGGAGAAGGTCGATTCGGGAAGAGAATGCCCGAACTTCGGGAGTAATGCGGTCATATCCTTTCAGGGCTTCGATCCCACCGGCCTTTATGGCCAGGGGCACAAGCCGATTAGGGATCAGGGTGTTCACTCCGACGAGGGTGCCCGGCATTCGGATGAGTTCCCATGTGTATTTCAATTTCCGTTTTGGGTTGTCGCATACCGATAAATAAACGGGGCTTCCGGGATCCGAACACCCTTTCATGCTCCCTGAGTTGGCACAATGAGCGGTGACGGTTCGGCCGTCATCAAGGGTCACGTCGGCCAAAAAGCGTTGATATCTGCGGATCAAAGTGCCGGTAACCAAAGGAGGCCATGAGACGAAATCTTCATGTTGCGTTTTCATCGGGACTTACCCTGTTGTTGTAAAAGCCTGACAAATTTTTTCTTTATTTTAGAAGTCACTAAAAGTTTATTCGCGAACCATGCCTAAACGTATTCAAATGCCCTGTTATCATTCTTTTTTCCTATACCTTATCCTGTTTTTTATGCAACTGCAGGGTTTACTTTCTGATAGCGAACAGACACCCTCGTTGCCATCTTTCAGAGATGCTTATGAGGATATCCAAAATTCTATTGAATCTTCAGATATTTTTTCTTAAATAAAATGGGTTATGTGTCAAATCTAAAATCCGAAATAAAAGAGAGGGACTATGAAAGTACTGGTGAGTGACAACCTGGGAGGGGCTGGAATCGATATGCTTAAAGCGGAAGAGGGTATTGAAGTGGATGTCAAAACAGGACTTTCCCCGGACGCGTTGAAGGAGATTATCGGCCAATACGACGCATTGATTATCCGCAGTGCCACGAAGGTGACCGGAGACATCATCCAGGCGGCTTCACGGTTGAAGGTCATCGGCCGGGCCGGGATCGGTCTGGACAATGTGGACATACCGACCGCCACCAAGAGAGGAATCGTGGTAATGAATACTCCCACCGGGAATATCGTCACCACCGCCGAACACGCCATCGCCATGATGCTCGCCCTCACCCGCAACATCCCCCAAGGTACCGCCTCCCTGAAAGATGGCCGGTGGGAGAAGAAAAAACTTCAGGGGAAGGAAATTTTCAATAAAACCCTTGGGTTGATCGGGTATGGCAAAATCGGATCCATCGTCGCGGATCGAGCCAGGGGTTTGAAAATGCGCGTGGTTGTGTATGATCCATATGTTACACCGGCACGCATCGGCGCCGATGGTTTTGAGGCCGTCACCCTGGAATCGTTGTATCCACAGGCCGATTATATTACCGTCCACGTCCCCAAGATGAAAAGCACCCTGGGATTGCTCAATAAGGACGCCTTTGCAAAGATGAAGGACGGGGTGATGGTCATCAATTGCTCACGAGGCGGTATCGTAAACGAAAAGGACCTGTTTGACGCCATTAAAAGCGGTAAGGTGGCCGGTGCGGCCCTGGATGTTTTCGAGACCGAACCCCCCGGAAACTCACCGCTTTTCACATTGGATTGCGTGATTGGAACCCCGCATCTGGGCGCTTCGACCGAGGAAGCGCAGAGAAATGTGGCCGTGGATGTGGTCAGACAGATCATCGACTATCTCAAACATGATACCATCGTCAATGCGGTGAATGTTCCTTCTGTTTCCGGGGAACTCCTGGTCCGGCTCGGTCCATTTCTTACCCTTGGAGAACGAATGGGGATGTTACAGGCTCAGCTGACCAAAGGCCCGATTCAGGAAGTGGGTATCGTCTACAATGGAGATTTCCGGGATTTGGATCTTACACCTGTCACGACATCGATCCTCAAAGGGCTTTTGACACCCATGGTGAAGGATGCGGTGAATTTCGTCAATGCGCCGGTAATTGCCAAAGAACGAGGAATAAAGGTCAAAGAAACGACCAGTCCCGATGCGGAAGATTACATCAACCTGATCACGGTCAAAGCAGTCTCCACGGAAATAACCAATACGATTGCGGGAACGATTTTCGGAAAAATGGATGTTAGGATCGTTAAAATCAACGATTTCCGTCTTGAGCTGACCCCTGAGGGTCATATGTTGCTGATCAATAATCAGGACAAGCCGGGCGCCATCGGCAGTGTGGGAATGACTTTGGGGAGACATCAGATCAATATCAACCAGATGCAGGTCGGACGAGATCGATATGGAAATAATAATATCATTTATTTGAGGACGGACACCCAGATTCCGGATTCCGTTCTGGAAGAGTTGAAGTCTCTTCCGCTTATCAATTTGGTCTACCCGTTTTCTTTATAGATAAAAACGCGGTTTTGGAGTGTAGATACAAGTTTCTAACACCACCTGCGATCAGCATAGGAGATCGGAAATGGCCGAAGAGAAAAAGGATTTTGTCGTCAAAGACCGAAGGTTTTCCAGCCAGGAGGAGCCCGGGGAAGAGAAAAAAACCGAAACTTCCGCAAAACCCGAGAAAGAGGCTAAACGGGGACCCGGGGCTATTGACTCCAAAATGGTTCCGGAAAAGGAGCCCCAGCTGCCGGAGATTAATTTCGCCACCTTCATTCTTTCGTTACATTCCTCAGCCCTGGTACACTTGGGCATCATCGAGAATCCGGCAACCGGAGAAAAAACTAAGAGCTTGGGATTGGCGAAACAAACCATCGATATTTTAGGAATCATTGAAAATAAGACACAGGGAAATCTGGAAGCGGATGAAGAGAGCCTTCTGAAAAACATTCTCCATGATTTAAGACTCATGTATGTCAAGGAAAAAGGGTAAGCCTCTGAAAATCCGGTCACCGGCCAAAATCAACCTGTTTTTACATATTATCGGAAAGCGTCCAGACGGTTACCACGAACTGGTGACCCTCATGTGCCCTGTGAATCTTTACGACACGCTCACGCTCGATTTCAGCGGGAGGGAGCTTTCCGTGACCTGCGATGACGCGCGTGTTCCGCAGGATGAGTCCAACCTGGCCTATCGGGCTGCAGTAGCGTTTTGGGATCGAGTGGGCCAAGATGTTCGGCGCGAGATGGGAGGTGTCCGGATCGTTATCGAAAAGCGCATACCGGTGGGCGCCGGATTAGGGGGCGGAAGCAGTAACGCCGCATCGGTCCTTTTAGGTCTCAACAGGCACTTTGGAAACGCGATCCCTTTGTCCGACCTTTTTGCCGCGGGGCTTTCCATCGGCGCGGATGTCCCGTTTTTTATTTATGGAAAACCGGCCGTGGCCACCGGTGTCGGTGAGATTCTCGAAGCATATGACGGACTGACTCCTTTTTTTCTTATATTGATATTTCCGGGTTTCAGCGTGTCCACCGCCGAGATCTTTCAGGAATTAGATTTGGGATTGACAAAACCTGAAAGAAAAACTAAAGAGATACCTTTTACAAAAGGCGAATTTGATCCCAGACACCATCTTTATAACGACTTGGAGCGGGTGACAGCGAAACGCCATGAGCAAGTGCCTCACATGAAGGAAGCGTTGATGATTCAGGGTGCAATCGGTGCGCTCATGACAGGGAGCGGTCCCACCGTCTTTGGACTGTTCGATACCCGAGATAGGGCTTTGAAGGCGAAAAATACCCTGACAGATAGACCCGGGTGGAGTTTTTTTCTTGCCGAAATGATCGTATGAAGCAGGTGGGAATTCCTGAGGACATTTGGACACAACGGGTATACAAATTGGGGCGTCGTCAAGTGGTAAGACACAGGATTTTGGTTCCTGGATTCGGAGGTTCGAATCCTCCCGCCCCAGCCACCGCCTTTAAATGGCATGGTACGGGGAATGCTGAGAAAGAAAGCGGCTTAGATGGATGATTTTGCAATATTTTCAGGAAACTCCAATCCTGAACTGGCGCAAAAAATCTGCGCATACTTGAAAGTTCCCCTCGGTGGGGCAAAGGTCAAGCGATTCAGCGACGGAGAAGTGCAAATCGAGATTCAGGAAAACGTCCGATTAAAAGACATTTTTGTGATTCAGTCCACCTGTCCTCCGGTAAACGACAATCTCGTTGAGTTGCTCCTCATGATTGATGCCTTCAATCGATCTTCGGCCCGACGTATTACGGCAGTGATCCCTTATTATGGGTACGCTCGTCAGGACAAGAAGGTGGCCCCGCGAGTACCCATCAGTGCCAAGCTGGTGGCAGATCTTATAACTGTGGCCGGGGCCAACCGATTGATTACAACGGACCTTCACGCCGGCCAAATCCAGGGTTTTTTTACTATCCCGGTGGACAACCTTTTTGCCGCTGCGGTTACCATCAACTATTTAAAAGGTAATTTTAATCAGGATGCCGTCATTGTTTCTCCGGATGCCGGTGGCGCCGAAAGAGCCAGAGCCATTGCTAAAAGGCTCAACGCGGGATTAGCCATCGTCGACAAGCGCAGGGATGCCCCCAGTATGGCCAAAGCCATGGCTGTCATCGGAGATGTGAAGAAAAAGATCGCCATCATCGTAGATGATATGGTAGACACAGCAGGAACCCTGACCGAGGCGGCATACGCCTTGATGGATCACGGCGCCCGTGAGGTGCATGCTTGCTGTACACACGCGGTGCTTTCAGGACCGGCAGTGGATCGTATTAACACATCCCGCATCAATACCGTGATCGTAACGGATACCATTCCGCTGAATGAAAACGCCCGTTTGTGTAAAAAAATCCAAGTGCTATCCATAGCGGAATTGGTGGGCGAGGCGATCATCCGGAGCCATACCGGAGAATCCGTCACATCTTTATTTGTATAAGTAAAAGAATTAAAAGGAGGATTCACTTTTGGAAATACTGGAATTGACATCAACCGCCAGAACAGCGGTCGGAAAGGGCGTCGCCCGAAAACTCCGGAGAGAGGGAAAGCTTCCTGCGGTGCTTTACGGGCCTGGCAGTCAACCGGTCCCATTGACCATTTCGATCAGCAGCTTGGATCGAGTACTTAAGCGGAAATCGGCGGGTCGATCGATTTTCAATCTTTCAATTCAAGACGGAGGCACCACATCCCGGACGGTCATGATCAAAGACATTCAACGCGATCCGGTATCGAGAAATTTTCTTCATATCGATTTCTACGAGATCGATATGAATCGAAAGATCCGAGTAAGCGTGCCGGTGATAACCAAAGGGAAGGCCAAGGGCGTTGAAAACGGCGGGATACTTCAGATCATCCGGCGGGAGATTGAAATCCTGTGCCTGCCCATGGAGATTCCTGATTCCATCGAGATCGATGTGGCGCCCTTGGATATCGGGGATGCCATCCATGTCAAGGAAATTGTTCCTCAGGGTCATATCGAGATACCGGCTGAAACCAATTATACAGTGGTGACCGTGGTCACTCCGAAGTTGGCGGAACCCGAACCGGGAGAAAAAGCCGAAGAAGAGGCAGTTGAAGAGGGTGCGGCCGAAGAAGAAACCGGTGAACCCGCCACAGGGAAAGCTTAAACCGGAACCTATCGATGAGGACGGATGCGTGTATCTGGTGGTCGGGCTGGGAAATCCCGGAAAGGCGTATCGGAAAACCCGCCACAATACCGGTTTTAAGGTTCTTGACGCACTGGCAGATCAATTTTCAATCCCGATCAACCAAAGGGCGGAGAAGATTGTTTTTGGAACCGGAATCATTGAGGGATACGACGTCATCCTCGCAAAACCCCAGGGGTATATGAATCGAAGCGGTCAATCGGTTCGGCGGTTGTGTAACGATTTCAATATATCGAGTGAAGCGGTTTTGGTGATCCACGATGACATCGACATCACTCTCGGAAACATAAAAATTAAAGAGAAAGGAGGGCATGGAGGACACAAAGGAGTCAGGTCGCTGATGGATGCCCTGGAAAGCGACCGGTTCATTCGCATCCGTGTGGGTATCGGGCGTCCAGAGAGTGCGACAAGCGTTACGGATTATGTGCTGGGAGACTTTGGTCCGGATGAAAGTGCGATTCTGGAGAAAGTCGTTCAAAAGGCAAAAGAGGCGGTCCTATGCATCCTCTGCCACGGCACGAAGGAGGGAATGAACCGATTTAACAACAACAAAACAAAGGTTTCACGCTAACGGAAAAACGGAGGGAAGAATGGATTATGTAGTCAAGAACATACCGTTGGTTTGCGCGTTTGTGGGTCTTGTGGGTGTGGCTTATGCGATGATCGTCGCCAGTATCGTCAAAGGATCACCTGCCGGAGACGCGCGGATGCAGGAGATCTCTGCCGCAATTAAAGAAGGCGCCATCGCCTATCTGAACCGGCAGCTGAAAAGCGTGGCGATTGCCGGTATCGTCATTTTCGCCATCATTTTGGTATTCATGGGCGCCAAAACGGCCGTCGGATTTTTAATTGGGGCCGTCGCATCCTATGCGGCCGGATACATCGGGATGCGGGTTTCCGTCATTGCCAACGTGCGGGTTGCTGAAGCCGCCAAGAAAGGGCTCGCTGCCGGATTGTCCCTGGCTTTCAAAGGAGGATCAGTCACCGGCATGATCGTGGCGGGCCTTGCCCTGACCGCCGTCTCTGGTTATTACCACTTTACCCGTGATGTCGTCGCGCTGGTGGCATTGGGCTTCGGCGGAAGCCTCATTTCCATTTTCGCGCGATTAGGCGGCGGTATCTTCACCAAGGGCGCGGATGTGGGCGCGGACCTGGTGGGGAAAGTCGAGGCCGGGATTCCCGAGGATGACCCCAGAAACCCGGCGGTTATCGCCGACAACGTGGGAGACAACGTTGGGGATTGTGCAGGCATGGCCGCGGACCTGTTCGAAACCTATGCCGTCACGGCTGTGGCTGCCATGCTGATGGGCCACCTCATGTTCCCCAAGATTGCCATTGCCACTGAATTTCCCTTGGTGCTCGGTGCCATTTCCATCATCGCCTCGGTCATCGGGGTCTTTTTCGTCCGTCTCGGTGCAAGCCAATACATCATGGGCGCCCTGTATAAAGGGATGTTCGGCTCCGCCATTATAGCTATCATCGGGTTTTATTTTGCGTCCAGAAAACTCATGGTCGGGCTTGAAAACATCACACCCATGGCCATTTTCTATTCATCCATGGTCGGTATTCTGCTCACCGTGATCATCGTGATCATCACGGAATTCTATACCGGCAAATATGCCCCGGTTAAAGCGGTTGCCGAGGCATCCACCACCGGGCATGCCACCAATATCATTGCAGGCTTGGCCCTAAGCATGCAATCCCCTGCCCTGCCCGTTTTGGCGATCTGCGTCGGTATCTATACGGCATTCCATTTTGCCGGAATCTATGGAATTGCCACTGCGGCCATGGCCATGCTGTCCATGACCGGCATGGTCATTGCCATCGATGCTTACGGCCCGATCACCGACAATGCCGGGGGTATCGCGGAAATGGCCAACATGGACGAGAGTGTCCGGGCCGTCACCGATCCTTTGGATGCGGTCGGAAACACCACCAAAGCCGTCACGAAGGGGTACGCCATCGGTTCGGCAGGGTTGGCGGCGCTGGTTCTTTTTGCCTGCTATGTCTATGAGTTCACCGTCAAAGGAGGCAAGGGCGGTGCCATCCGGTTCGATCTCGGAGATGTGAACGTCATCATCGGTCTCTTCATCGGCGGATTATTGCCTTACCTGTTTGCCTCCATCGCCATGAAAGCGGTAGGAAAAGCCGGCGGCGCGGTCGTCGAAGAGGTTCGGCGACAGTTCCGGGAAATTCCTGGGATCATGGAAGGCACAGCCAAACCCGACTACGGGACATGCGTGGATATCGTCACTAAGTTTGCCCTCAAAGAGATGATGATTCCCGCTCTTCTTCCCGTCGCGGCTCCGTTGGTGGTGGGCTTCCTGTTGGGCAAGGTGGCATTGGGAGGTCTTCTGATCGGTAGCATCGTGACCGGGCTGTTTGTGGCCATATCCATGACCACGGGCGGTGCGGCCTGGGACAATGCGAAAAAATACATCGAGGACGGTCATCTGGGCGGTAAGGGAAGCGATGCCCACAAGGCGGCCGTCACCGGCGACACCGTAGGCGATCCGTACAAGGACACCGCCGGTCCCGCTGTGAACCCGATGATCAAGATCCTCAACGTCGTGGCCTTGCTGATGGTGCCGTTCCTACTTTAAGCCGGCATCTTCTTTAAACCTTCAAAAAAGGATTGGCGCAAAGTTGCGCCAATCCTTTTTTATCGCTTGATCCCGGTGGGAAGCTGTGGTAAACAGATCAATAACGGCGTATTTTCAACAGATCAAGCGGAGATGGTATGGGCAAAAGCAAAGGTGAGGTAAGAGTCGACACGTTCATCGGCAATCCAAGAGTCGATTGTTTTCAGGTTGGAGATCTGGCGGTTTATCCCGCCCATGGTGTGGGTCGGATCGACGCCATTGAAAACCGCGTGATCAATGGAGAAAGACAGGATTTTTTCATTATGAAAGTCCTCGAAAACGGCATGGTGATCATGATTCCGACCCGAAATGTACAATCGGTAGGATTGAGGGATGTCATCAGTGAAAATGATATTCCAAAAGTCTACCAAGTCATGCAGGAAGAGCGGGACGCCTCGCTGGAAAATCAGACCTGGAACCGCAGATACAGAGAATACATGGAAAAGATCAAGACCGGATCACTTTATGATGTGGCCAAAGTCTTCAGGGATCTTTATCTTTTAAAGCTCGAAAAGGATCTTTCCTTCGGCGAACGCAAACTCTACGATACTGCCCAAGGTCTTCTGGTAAAAGAGCTGTCGACCGCAAAAAATACGGATGAAAAAACGATCCTCTCCGAAATCGAATCCTTGTTCTCACCCCAGTAATTTTTTCTTGTAAGTCGCCATGACGGGCGTAACTTCTTTCAGCATTACCGTTGCCGAAGAAGCAAAAGCGGTCCGTCTTGACGCATATGTTGCCACACAAATCCCCGGCGTCACCCGGACCCAGGCACAGCGTCTGATCCTTTCAGGCCAGATCCGTGTGGATGGAGCCATGCGACGACCCGCATATCGGATCAAAAAAGGAGATCGTATCAGCGGGATAATCCTCGCTTTGCCCCAACAATCCCTTTTGCCGGAACCTCGAGATCTCGATGTCGTCTATGAAGACAAAACGCTCATCGTGTTGAACAAGCCCCAGGGGCTTGTCGTCCATCCGGCCCCGGGACATCTAACAGGAACACTGGTCAACGCACTCTTGTTCCGTTATCCTGAAATCCAAAAAGTGGGAGATCCGGCCCGCCCTGGGATCGTTCACCGGCTCGATAAGGATACCTCAGGGCTGCTTTTGGTGGCCCGGACTTCGGATGCGCACCAACATCTGGTCCGCCAGTTCAAGTCCCGACAGGTGATCAAATGTTATCTGGCCGTCGTCTGCGGTGCCATCGAATCGGATGAAGGAAGCATCTCGCTTCCCATCGGCCGGCACCCCAGGGATCGCAAGCGCATGTCCACAGTGAGCCCGAAGGGGAGGGTCGCGCAGACCGAATGGCGCATCCGGGAACGCTTTTCCGGCGCGACGCTCCTGGAAATCGAATTGAAAACCGGGAGGACACACCAAATCCGGGTGCACTGCGCGATGTTAGGGCATCCGGTGGCGGGAGATACGCTATACGGCAAGCGAAGTAAACGGGCAAAACAAATCCCCCTTAAGGCCAACGTTCTTCATGCCGTCAAGCGTCAGATGCTCCATTCCTGGCGGCTTCGGGTCATCCACCCAACGACCCTTGAACCCATTCAATTCGAAGCCCCCATCCCCAAAGACATGCAGGAACTGATCGGCTCCTTAAGGGAATCCATGCTGCAGGATAAAAACACGCGGGATCGTAAAGGGTAGTTTAACTGTCGGTGGAGGTGCTTTTTTCAGCCGCTTTGAGATGGGTTATCCATGTCTCGAAAAGGTCATGCCTGATCTGGTGATCGGTTTGTGGAATTTGGCCGGAACGAAAATAAGCTAAAAGCCAATTTAAAGCGATCCGAACATCTTCCACCGTGACGGTAATTCCAAACTCCTTCAGTTTCCGGTCCCTGAAATCGAGGGTGGTATCCGCCAGGATCGAAAAGACCTCTTTGACCTCCTCGTGTATGCTCTGCGGATCTTCGGTCACTCGTCCGAGAAGACGTTCCACATCAATGATATCCAGCTTTTTTATGCCGCTACATCCTTGTCGTAGCATATTCTACCGCAATTCAGACAACGGGAGGATTCCTTTTTGGCGTCTTGTTCGGAGATGACCTGATCCACTTCAACGAAGGAATAGACCCGTTCCCCGACAGGCAACTCGGGCATCGGCACCCTCGGAATTTTGCGGATTCCGGGAACGGAATCGAAAAGGGTGCCTGGAATGTGGCGTTTGAAAAGTGACTTCTCCGGTGGGGTGACCGCTTTGCCGCTTAAATAGAGGTGGATCGATCTTGCCGCCTGTCTTCCCCCCCCGATGGCGTCCACGACAAGTGAAGGTCCGGTGGCAGCATCGCCTGCCGCAAAAATATACGGTATATTCGTTTGCAAGGTTTCAGGATTGACCGCGATGGTATTCCATCGTGTGGTTTTCAGCGATTGGGCTCGTTTTCCTTCTCCCTTGAAGGTCATATCGGGCTCTTGACCGATGGCGGAAATTACCATGTCGATCGGAAGAAGAGTTTCGGATCCTTTTATCGGGACCGGCCGGCGCCTTCCACTGGCATCCGGTTCACCAAGCTCCATCTTGAGGTATTCCAGGTGGGCAACCCTTCCCTGATCATCCCCCAGAACTCTGACCGGCGCGGCAAGGAAGATGAATTTGACCCCTTCGTGTTCCGCTGCTTCAATTTCCACCACATTGGCCGGCATCTCTTTTCGTGTCCGTCGGTAAAGGATGGAGACCTCCTCGGCGCCGAGTCTTATCAGGGTGCGGACACAGTCGATGGCCGTGTTGCCGCCGCCGACCACCGCCACCCTCTTTCCAATGGGGACAGATTCCCCGGAAGCGATACGAGACAGAAAATCGATTCCGGTATGGCACCCGGAGAGGTCTTCACCTTCAATCTTGAGCGAGTAGTCTTTCCATGCGCCGACGCCCAGGAAGATGGCGTCATAGTCTCCGGCGACCAGAGAGGGGATATCAAAATCGATTCCCAGTTTGACATTGGTATGGACCCTGATTCCGAGATTGAGGATTCCTTCGATCTCCCAGTCAAGAACTTTTTTGGGGAGCCGGTATTCGGGAATTCCGTAACGGATCATACCCCCCGGCTTGGGCATGGCCTCGTAAATGCTGACGTTGTGACCCAGCCTCTTCAAGAAATAAGCGCAGGTCAACCCGGCCGGACCGCCGCCGATAACCGCCACTTTCTTGCCGGTGGGCGGGGCACAGGGGATGGAGATCCGGCTGCCGGAATTCATTTCCCGATCCGCCACAAAGCGTTTCAGCTGGTTGATGGAGACCGCTTCATCTTCGATTCCCCGACGGCAAAAATTTTCACAGGGATGTGGACAGACCCTGCCGCAGGAAAGAAGCAACGGGTTTCGATCCCGAATCGTCCTTACCGCCCCTTCGTAATCCCCATTTTTGATCTGGGCAATGTAGAGAGGAATGTCGATCTGGGCCGGGCAGGTCTGCTGACAGGGGGCCAGGCAATCGTCCTCCCGGTTGAAGTGCAACAACCGATCTCTGATCGTGGTTACGGAAAGGACCTGTTTGGGACAGGCACGCTCGCACGCTCCGCAGCCCACGCATTTTCTTTCGTCGATGACGGGAAACCCTTCCGGGCCGATTTTGATTGCGTGAAAAAGACAGGCCCGTACACAGTCTCCATATCCAAGACATCCGACGTCGCATTTCCTCTTCCCTCCGAAAAAGGCGGATACGGCCTGGCAGGAGTCGACTCCCACGTAAAAATAACTATCTTCCGCACGGTTTCCGCCATCGCATTTACTGGAAGAGAGCTTGGGTTCGGCGGTTCCGGCATCCACGCCCATGACCCGGGCCACGTTGGCTGCGGATTCCGGCCCCCCCACGATACAGACACTGGAGGGCGCCTCTCCGGTTATGACCGCTTCGGCGGCGGCGGCACACCCTGCAAAGCCACATCCTCCACAGTTCGCTCCGGCTAAAAACCCCTCGACTTCCGCCTTTCTCGGATCTTCATAGACATAGAATATTTTTGAGGCAATACTCAGGATGGATCCACAGATCACACCGAGGCCCAGCATAAAGGCAAGCGCTTCAGTCATACCTTCCTCCTATATCATCCCCTTGAAACCGAAGAACGCCAGAGAGAGCATTCCAGCCGTGATCAATCCGATTGAAGTATCCTGAAGGGCCTTCGGAACCCGGCCCAGAAGTATGCGTTCCCGGACACCCGCAAAGAGGATCAGGGCAAATCCGAAGCCGGAACTGTAACCAAACGAGGAAACGATGGTCTGCATAAAATTGTATTCTTCTTTGATGTTGATCAGGCAAACGCCCAATACCGCACAGTTGGTCGTAATCAGAGGCAAATAGATTCCAAGTCCCGTGTAGAGTGCCGGGACGCTCTTTTTCAAAAACATCTCCACAAACTGGACCAGCGACGCGATCACCACGATAAAGGACATGGTCCGCAGATATTCAAGGCCCAGTGGCTTAAGCAGATACATTTCGGTGGCCCAGGTGATGGCGCCCGCCATGACCAGAACAAAAACCACCGCCATCGCCATTCCTACGGCCGTTTCCATCCGTTTGGATGTCCCGAGAAACGGGCAGTTTCCCAGGTACTGCATGAGCAGAATGTTGTTGACCAGAATAAAACCAATGATCATCTGGATGTAATCGCCCATGAACCTTCTCCTATTTCTTTCCCATGGCGTTCATAATGCAAAGCATCAATCCGAGACAGACAAATGCCCCCGGGGCTTCCACCATGAATTTGAACGGCTGAAAAGACGAGCCGAAAACCGTCGTTCCCAAAAAGGTGCCGTTACCGAAAACTTCCCGTACCGCGGACAGGACGGTAAGCGAGAGGGCATATCCTATACCGAGTCCGAGTCCGTCCGCCGTAGATGCGGCAATACCATTTTTATAGGCAAAGGCCTCGGCCCTTCCGAGAGGAATGCAGTTAACAACAATGAGTGGAATAAAAATGCCGAGCTTCAAGAAAAGAGAATAAGTATATGCCTGCATCAGGAGCTCGACGACGATGACAAAGGTGGCAATAACGATAATAAAACAGGCGATTCTTACCTTATTCGGGATAATTTTACGGAGGGCTGCAACCAGTATATTGGAGCCGGTCAGTACGAAGATGACGGCAATCCCCATTCCGATGGCGTTTTCCACGGTTTTCGTCACGGCCAGTGTCGGACACAATCCGAGCACAAGCCGAAACGGAGGAATCTCGGCCCAAAGGCCCTTGGTGAACTCCTGAGTTAGTGTTTTTGCCATGAATGACTCCCTACTTTTGGAAGGATTTTACTTTTTCGGCAAGTTGAGGTTTGATTTCTTTATAGAACTTACCGGCATCGTTCACGCCGGCAGTCACCCCTTTTGAGGTGACGGTGGCCCCGGAGATGGCGTCGATCTTTCCGCCGTCTCCTTTGATCTTCAATTCCTCGGTAAGCAGCAGGCCTTTGAATTGGCTGGCGAACTTTGGGTCGGTCTGGGCCCTGGCCCCGATCCCGGGGGTTTCGCTGTGAGTGGTGACCCCTACCCCCACAATCTTGTCATCCTCAAGGTTTACGCCGACCATCATTCCGATTTCCCCTCCGAACCCCTTTCCGGATGCTTCATAGGCCACGGTAGCGGGTTTTCCGTCGAACATGCCGACGAAGAAGGTCCTTTCGGTTTCCCCGGCCTTTATTTTAAACCGGTCCTTGATCGGGTCGTTGGAGGCCCCTTCGAGGATTTTGCGAATGGCCGGTCCCTTGACGAATTCCAGTTGCTGGATTTCGATCCGTTCTTTGGTTCCGTCGCGAAGTGCGGCGAGAAGACCGCCGGAAAACGCACACAGGACGGTCAGCACAACCACCATTTTGATCATCTCGCGCATGTCAGCTCACCTTTCCAAGTGCCTTGGGTCTGATTTTATCCAGAAGCGGATTGGCGATGTTCATGATGAGCAGGGCGAACATCACACCATCGATATGGACGCCGATGTTTCGAATAAGCACAGTCAGAATTCCGCCTCCGGCCCCGAAGAGCAACATCGGAAGAAAGTTCACCGGGGATGAAGAGTCTTCCGTGGCCAGGAAAAACGCTCCGATCAGGGTATAGCCGGAGAAAAGGTGAAGGGCCGGGCCAGCGTAACGGGCTCCGTTTACAAGGTTGAAAATCAGGGAGGTGACCAGGATTCCTGCCAGAAAAGAAGCGGAAATTTCCCAGCGAATAAACCCTCGCAAGATCAGATAAATCCCCCCCGCGATCAGGCCTAGACCGAAGGTGGAGCCGATGCCTCCGATTTGATTTCCCAGCAAGAGCTGGCCCGTGGTGAAACCCTCCACAGCCGAAGTGCCGAAATGCTTTAAGGTCGGCAAGGGGGTAAGTCATGGTAAAATTGAATTCATAATTCAGGAGGGCTTCATCGAAGTCCAAAAGGTCTTTCCAGGACAATAAGAGAATGGCAATAGCCACCAGCGTGGGATTGAACGGATTTCCCCCGATGCCCCCATAAATCTGTTTGCCGACGACTATGGCCACAAACGTTCCAATGACAACCAACCACCAGGGGGATGTGGCTGGGAGCAGCATGGCCAGAAGGAGGCCGATGAGCGCCGCGTTCCCGTCTCCGATGGTGACCGGCCTGCAAGTGATTCGGTTTATCAGGTATTCCCAGATGATTGCTGATGAAACCGCCAGGGAGATGACCCCGATGGCCGGAATGCCGTAACGGACCACTCCAAAGATCGCCGCGGGCAGGGCAGCGATCATAGTGTGATAGCTCCGGGTGGTTATGTTGCTTCCGTCGTGCCAGAACGGGGCGTGGGAAACGATGAATTTTTTCTGATCAGGCATGATTGACCCCCACTGCATGCATCCGCTTCAGTTCATGCTTCCCCAGGCGGATATACTGGAAGATCGGCATCCTTGAAACACAGACATAGCTGCACAGGCCGCACTCGATGCAGCAATGCAAATCATACAGGTCCGCAGCCTCGTCGTATCGTCCGACTTCGAGGTAACGCACAAGCATATTGACGGGTATCTTAGCAGGACAGATGCGTATACACTCGCCGCAGTTGATGCAAGGATAATGGGAGACGGGAGGAATCCGGGTCCTGTCCTGAAGCAGAATTGCGTCGGTGTCGGGCAGGATCGGCTGGTCCTCGGAATAGATGGCCGACCCGGTCATTGGACCGCCAAAGACGATACGATCGAGGTTGCCCGTGGTAATTCCCAGCGCGCTGAAAATCTCTTTGACCGGAGTTCCGATCCGCGCCGAGACCATGATTGGCCTTTCGTCTTTTCCGGTGACGGTCAGGACTTTATTAACCGGACATCTCCCGCTCTCCAAAACACCTCCCAGAGCGGCCACGGCTTCGGCGCTGAAAAATGTGATTCCAAGGTCTTCGCAGGTCTTTTCAGCCGGCACCGTCTGCCCGAAAAGCTTCCGTGCCAACAGTGGGGGGAGCGTATCGGGGTATCCGGCGTCAACCACCCGGACATCCGCGCCCAGGTCGCCGATTTCCGAGTCTGTGTTCTGAGGGACAGCAAGGACGATCCGATCGGCCTGTGTGATCCCTTTGAGCGCCTGGATCCCCTTTCTGAGTTCGCTTATTTGATGAAGCAGGACGTACCGCCGGGTCATAGAAAGAATATCCGCATCGATTCCTGTGATGCAAAGGATTTGTATCGGCTTTTCTTTATCGAAAAAAGCCGAAAAGGGCGGGCTTCCCGGCAAGGCTTGGAGGTATTCTTTGGAAAAAGCCAGGTCGGGGCTTTTGGCTCGGTCAGTAAAAGCCTCGTCAAAAACATCCTCTTTTGTAACATCGATGGAGATGGCGATGTAGGTGGTTCCGAAATCCCCGGCGAAAGGCGACACATCGCTGACCGTTCCGGTGACCGATGAGATCACATAGATGCTGCTGTCCGAAGAAAGGCTGATTTTTTGGCCGGTATGGATCGGATCCCCTTTGGCAAGGGCCACCGTGTCGGCTGCGTGTATCGGATCCTTCGGCTTTTTCAACATGAGTGTGACTTGCTTCGGAATCGGAATCTCCTGAATTTCAGCCGGCGCCAGAGGAATCCGCTGCACTTCAAATTTCGGCTTCAAAAGCCCCAGAAAGGATCGTTTGATCATGGATGACTCCTTCGGTTCTTCCCTTCGGTCTTCATGGGCATCGCTGTTGAATCCATTCGGTCCTTACAGGACATGGCATTCCGAGCATTCTTTGGGGCCCGCATCTTTTTCCTTATGACATCCGGTGCACTGATCATGGAAGGCATCGGCACGCTTCGGAGTCTCCTCGCTGTCCAGTTCTCCTTCATCGTGACATTCCCGGCAGCTTGCGGATGCGGTTTTTCTTTCTTCCGACGGACTGTGGCAGTCGCCACAGGCCCTTAGTGCCGCATCGTCACCTTCCGGGTGATGGTGGCAGGTGAAACAGTCTATCCCATATCCGCCTTCAGCCGTATGAGTCTTATGGGTGAAAAAGACCTTGCCGGCCGTGACCTTGAACATGATTCGAACCGGCTCCTCTGGCGGTTTGGCGGAAAAGGCGGCATAACTGAGGATCCCTATGACCAGGAAGACAATGCCTATCCCGTATGCCAGTTGCAGTTCTTTTTTCGCCGTCATCGGGGTCGCATCCTTTCGCGCGGAGTGTCAAATGATGGGCATGAAAAGTCAAAAGGTCTTTGGCTAACATATAAAATTATACATTTCAAGTATTTTGGAAAAACCTGGCGAGGATGACATCTGGAATTAAACAATTCAGGTGCAGATCCTGCTATTTCCCAACCTGTGAAAAAAACTCAATTTTCTTGACATGCAAAGCAGCGCTTTTTATGGTGAATGCTCAAAGGACTTTATCATCTATGACCTCACCCAGGACATTGCTCCACACCCAAAATATCCGGGCGAAAAAAACGCTCGGACAACATTTCCTGACCGATCCGAAAGCGGCGGAGCGGATTGTTTTGCTGTCTGAAATCGGAACCGGTGACACGGTTCTGGAAATCGGATCCGGCCTGGGAGCATTGACGGTTCCGGCTGCCGGACGTGCCGGGCGGTTGATCGCAGTGGAAACGGATCGACGGCTGATCGACCTGCTTAAAGCCGAAATATCATCTCATGGATTCACCAACGTCACAATTGTTGAAGAAAACATCCTGAAGTTGGATATTTTAAAATTCGCCGATGCGGCCGGGGAAAAGCTGGTGGTCCTGGGAAACCTTCCCTACAACATCTCGAGTTCGATCCTTGTACGACTCGTTGGTGTTAGAAAGGGAATTTCAAGGGCCGTCTTGATGCTCCAGAAGGAAGTCGCCGACCGGATCACGGCATTGCCGGGTAAAAAAACACGGGGGAGGCTCTCGGTCCTGATCCAGTATTGCGCAAGGGTCAGGGGGTTGCTCGATGTTTCTTCCTCCCTTTTTTTCCCAAGGCCCAGGGTGGATTCCCGGGTTGTGGAGATCGTTTTTCATGAAGAAACCCCGCTTGAACCCGAGGCAGAAAGGCAGTTTTTTAAAATCGTCCAGGCGGCCTTTGGAAAGCGGCGCAAGACCCTGAAAAACGCCCTGTCCCAGGGCGGCCTGGGCTTGAACGCGGAAATGGCCGGACAGATCCTGGATCGTGCCGGAATCGATCCGAAACGTCGGGCGGAAACCATTGAACTATATGAATTTATTAATATTTATAATGCCATAGAGGCAAAAAATCCGGACGCACATGACGGATAATCCATGTGTCTGATCCTGCTGGCATATAAGGCCCATCCTAGATATCGGCTGATCCTTGCGGCCAACCGGGACGAGTTCTACGACCGCCCTACGAAAGCAGCGGTCTTCTGGGAAGAAGCCCCCTATATTCTGGCCGGGCGCGACTTGAAGTTGGGAGGGACTTGGCTTGGAATGACCCGTAAGGGACGCCTTGCCGCCGTGACCAATTACCGGGATCCAAAATCGTTTTGCATCGAGGCGAAATCCCGGGGAATGCTGGTCAGCCGGTTTTTATTTGAAAATTCGTCCGCCGAAACCTACCTCCGACGCGTGGCAAAGAATAAAGATGCCTACAACGCCTTCAATCTGATTACGGGCGACAGCTACGGTCTTTTCTGTTTTTCCAGCCGGGGCGACGGCATCCGACAGATCTCCCCCGGGATCCATGGTTTAAGTAATCGACTCCTTGACACTCCCTGGCCCAAAGTAAGCCGAGGCATCCGCCTGTTCGGCGAAGCGATCGGCGGCGGCGAGGAAGGAATGGAAAAAAGGCTGTTTTGGGTTCTTCAGGATCGTGAGCAACCACCGGATGCCGATCTTCCGGATACCGGGGCCGGTCTTGAATGGGAACGGATCCTTTCACCCATCTTCATCCAAAGCCCCACTTACGGGACACGCTCCTCCACGGTCGTCCTGGTAGAGCATGTCGGCCGAGTTGTTTTCGTGGAACAGACTTTTTATCCGGAAGGTCCTTCCGTCCGGAAAGGGCCACTATGCAGATTTGTCTTTGATACCCAGGATCCGGGTTGAAACGCTAGGAGTTTTCTTTGGGCTCCTTTTGCCCGGTTTTCAAAAGAGCCTGCCACGTTTCCAGGCGTTTCTGGATGGTCGCCTCGTGTCCTCTCCCCGTAGGATGGTAGAAACGTCTCCCCTTGAGTAAATCCGGAAGATAATTCTGGTCGACAACGGCGTTTTCAAAGTCATGGGCGTACCGATACCCTTTTCCATACCCTAAGGCCTCCATGAGGGGTGTGGGGGCGTTCCGGATGTGAAGGGGGACCTGCAGAGCGCCGGTCTCCTGAATAGCCTTCCGGGCTTTTGAGTAGGCGGTATAAAGACTGTTGCTTTTTGGAGCTGTGGCCAGATAAACAGCGGCTTCGACCAACGCCAGCTCTCCTTCCGGAGGTCCGATGCACTTGAATGCCTCCATAGCATTCACGGCAAGGGTCAGGGCCTGGGGATCGGCACAGCCGATATCCTCTGCCGCAAATCGGATCATTCTTCGGGCGACGTAAAGCGGGTCTTCCCCTGCGGCCAACATGCGGGCCAGCCAGTAAATGGCCGCATCCGGGTCGCTTCCTCTTAAACTTTTGTGCAAGGCCGATATCAGGTTGTAATGTTCCTCCCCGCTCTTGTCGTATAATAAAGCCTTTTTCTGGAGAGCCTGTTCCAGGTCTTCGATGCGGATTATGATCCTATTTTCGGTCTTTAAACCCTGGGTTTGAGGAAAGACCACCGATGCGGCCAGCTCCAGGCCGTTGAGGGCTGAACGGGCATCCCCGTCGGCGATGCGGATCAGATGATTGCGGGCTTCCGGTTCCAAAAGTATGCCTATTTTTGCAAGGACCGCATGATCATCGGAAAGAGCTCGGTCGATGATCCGGCCGATGGCTTCCTCAGAGAGGGCCTTGAGGGTGATGACCCGGCACCGGGAAAGCAGAGGAGGAATCACCTCGAAGGACGGATTTTCCGTGGTGGCGCCGATCAGGGTAATCAGCCCGCTTTCCACGTGATGTAAAAAGGCGTCCTGTTGAGCCTTATTGAATCGGTGGATCTCATCGACGAAAAGGATGGTTTTTTTTCCGGAAAGTCGCTGGACCCGCGCCTCGTCAATTACCGCACGGATCTCCTTGACGCCGGAGAGGACGGCCGAAAACTGGAGGAAATGGGAGCGCGTCTGACGGGCGATGATTCTGGCCAGGGTGGTTTTGCCGCATCCGGGGGGCCCCCACAGGATCATGGAAAAGATCCGGTCCTTCTCGACGGCCTGCCGGATCAATCCTCCGGATCCTGTCACGTGATCCTGCCCCATGAGTTCATCGAGGCTTTTCGGCCGCATCCGTTCCGCCAAAGGGACATGATCCGGGGATTCCCGTTCCTTTTGGATGTCAAACAGATCCACGGCGTTTTTTTCCGGTGCGCTTCCTGAACAGGATGCGGATGGGGGTTTTATCGAGCCGGCTCCTGTCCCGGATCCGGTTGATGAGATATCGCTTATAGGAGAAGTGGACCGCCTCGGGATAGTTGACAAAAACAACGAATGTGGGGGGTTTGGTGGATACCTGGGTGGCGTAATAAAACCGGATTCGTCGGCCCTGATGAAGCGGCGGTTCCTTTCTTTCAACCGCTTCCTGGAAAATCTGATTGACCGTTCCGGTTCCGGTGCGGAGGGAATATTGCCGATAGATTTCATCGACCATATCGAAGATCCGTTTGACCCGGAAACCGGTTTTGGCTGAAACCGATAAAATCGGTGCAAAACCTAAAAACTTGGTCTCTGAACGGAGGCGTTGGACCAGTTTCCGGGCCGATCCGGTGTCCTTTTGAACCCGGTCGAATTTGTTGAAAAGCAAAAGGATGGCGCATCCCCGTTCATGGGCATATCCGGCGATCCGAATGTCCTGATCGGTCACCCCTTCTTCGGCATCCAGCATCACCAGGGCCACATCGCACCGTTCAAGGCTTCTGAGCGCCTTGATCACGGAAAACTTTTCCAGCTTGTCGTCGACTTTTGACTTGCGGCGGATTCCGGCCGTGTCGATGAACAAATACGCTTTTTCATTTATTCGAAGCAAGGAGTCGATGGCATCCCGCGTGGTTCCCGGCGTGTCTCTGACGAGCAAACGGTCTTCTCCGAGAAGCCGGTTGATGAGTGAGGATTTTCCCACGTTGGGTTTTCCCACTACGGCTAGTTTGATGGGTGCTTCCGGGAAATCCGGTTCGGGCTTGGTCTCGATCCGATCCAGCTCCAAGATGAGGCGGTCCATGAAATCGTGGATGCCGTATCCATGTTCGGCCGAAAGAGAAAAAGGGTGTCGGCTCCAAGGGCGTGGAAATCGTGGAGCCGGTCTTCCTGGTCAGGGCCGTCGATCTTATTGACGGCAAAAAGGAGCGGTTTTTGTGCCGGTCGCAGGAAACGCACCACGTCATGGTCAAAAGGGGATATGCCTCCTTTCCCATCCAGCACCAGGATGACCACATCGGCTTCCTGCACCGCCGCCGCGATCTGTTCGACGATGTCGGCGGCAAACCCCTCTGCATCCGCGTCCGTGAAACCGCCGGTATCGACCAGAGTGAATTCCCGTTCGTCGTACGCCGCATCCGCGTAGTGCCGGTCCCGGGTGACACCGGGAATGCCATCCACCAGGGCGTCCCGTTTATGGGTGATCCGGTTGAACAACGTGGATTTTCCCACGTTGGGACGCCCGACGATGGCGACGATGGGCTTCACTGGGCCGTCCTTTCCATGGCTGAAGAGATTTTAGACATTTTGTTATTCTTGCTTCGGAAACTGGATGCTGATTTTTCTCCGCCTTTTTCCGATTTCACCTTTATGGCAACTTGGAGATTGAAATCTTAATGCACCGGCAACAGAAGTATCTACGCTTTATTCTTATCCATGTGCGTCGTATGTTTCAAGCCCTGAATGAGCCGATACGTCGCTGGTTTTTCCAGGGAGAATGCTTTTTTTATAGGACGTGTCATTTTTCTTGACAATTCCGACCTGTTAAAGTAAAAAATTACATTGATACCTGCAAGTTAATTTTAGTTGGAAGCCGCAAACCGGCAAAATCTTTCCCGAAAGGATGATTTCCCATGGACAACACTTCCAGGAGAAGACATTTGCTTTTTTTCTTCAGCCCCTTGATGACAGGTCTTCTAACCTATTTTCTAATCCTTGGCGTGATGGCGTCAACCGGGTGTTCCCAATCCCAAAAGGACGCGGGGACCCAATCGGGTCAGCCATCGGGCACGGTCACCCAGGGAGGAACCGGGACCGGGGTATTGGCAGACGAAAAAGACCAGAAACTGCCCATCAACCCCCAGGATTATAAACCCATGCCGATCCCGAATCCAATGGCAAACCCCCCTGTTAAAACGGGCGAGAATCCCCAAGAGCTTTCAAAACCTACTGCTTCACCGCAGGAAACATCGACACAAGAGCAAAAAGAGAAGGGTCCCGGGTCAACCCAATAGGACAAGACCGCTACCCGTTCATCTGAGCACCCTGAAAAGACAAAGGAAGGAGGATATTATGGTTCGGAAATCATGTATTGTGGGTCTATTGCCCTTGTTGCTGGCAGGTCTGATTCTTCCAAATGCGCTGCCTGCCGCAGAGGTTCTTCGGGTCGTTCCGGTGGTGGCATCGGTGGTGGATGATACGGTGGTTGCCGGAGTCTCATCCCGAAACGAAGGCGCGATGCGGAATGTCAATCCCCTCCCTAAAGACCTTTCCGGCTACCTTCCCATGCCGATACCCTTTCCGACAAAACAACCCGCTGCCGCCCAAGGGGTCGATCCCAGAACTGTTGAAGCAGATCGTTTCCTACGACCCCAAGACCGGTAAAGAAACGGTTTTGAATCCTGCAGCCGTTTCCGGATCGGTCGGCTCGCTGATGCACACCGTCGCCGGCATCGGGCGTTATCAATCGCTCGGTACAGATGCCGAAAGTCGATTGCAGAATTCCCTGGAATCATTTACCGACATTGTAGCGGTTGGAAATACCGAGCAATACCCCTGGAGTGTTCTGACCAAGCTGTTCATGACCTTCCCGAATGGAAACTATGTATGCTCCGGGACGTTGATTCAGCCGTCTTATGCCATTACTGCAGGTCATTGCGTTAATAACGGAAGCGGGGGAGCCTGGGCCAGTCAGATCGTGGTAACCCCGGGCTACCGGGATAACTGGGCGCCTTACGGATCGGCGGCTTCTGGAACATTTCTGTCTTTCGTGGGGTGGATCACCTATGGGGATTTCAACTGGGACATAGGTGTTATCGCCCTGGATCGGCCCATCGGCTCTGCAACCGGGTGGCATGGATTCGGATACACCACGGATCAAAACTTTTACCTAGGTACCCTTTGGAATAACGGAGGATATCCTGCAGAGGCGGCCTATGGTTTTACCGGAAACACACTGTTTTATCGGTATGGCTATAATGACGGCTATTACAGCGATTTACCCAAGCAGGTGTATTTTCTGAAGCCCAGTTATGGCGGACACAGCGGCAGCAGCGAATATGTTTATTACACCGACACTGGTGCAAGGATTGTTTATGCCATCTTATCCATCAGCGATCGCCAGACAATTACCGGCTGTGCAACGATGGATGAGGGTCAGTTCAACGCAATCAGAAGCTGGACCGGCGCTTCGGCTCCGGCAAGTGTGGATCTGACCCCGGTTTATGTCTCTGCCAAGGCGATCGGAGCTTCCGACGGCCGACAGATGGAAATGACCTATCTGGCCCACAACACGTCGTCGGCCGCCTGGAGCGGGACCGTGAATGCCAATGTCTATCTATCGAACAATGAAAACATCTCTGCCTCGGATACCCTGATCCAGCGACACACCTTCGTGGCCTCTTTTGTTCCGTTGTCTTCCGTGGAGGTGACGGTGCCCCTGGTGAGCATCCCTGAGAGTGTCGCTCCCGGAACACATTATTTAGGGGTGATCCTCGACTTTGATGATGCAAACCGGGTGAACAACGATTCGGACGGCCAGGACGCCGGAAAGATTGTGGTCGTGAATTAACGATCTCTGTTTTAGAGAAGCATTCAAAAAGCCGGTCCCAACGACCGGCTTTTTTTATATCCATATGCCCTGAATCATCCGGGAAGAACCGTGTAACCCCGTGCTTCAAGCAGGCGCAGCAAGCCGTTTTCTCCGGAAAGGTGCAGGGCGCCGACGGCCACAAACGCATTTCCCTGTTCCAGGTAGGTCTGCAGGCGTTCCACCATACGCAGATTCCGGTTATCGTTGAGGCGCTCCAAAGGAACCGCTTCACCAACCCCCGATCCTGAGTCTGAATGAATCGTTCCGAAAGCGCTGCAAGTCCATCAAGATTGCCGGCAAGATACATTTCGATCATGGTGGAAAACACCCGGGGCAGAACTTCGAACTGATCGAGGGTTTCCCGAAGGATTTCGATCTGGTCTTTAAGGGGAAGAGATTCGAGGACACCGACCTGCTCTTCCACGGTTTCAAGCCCGTAAACGCTTTTCCCGGATTGAACCGCACGGCGATAAAGTGAAAGGTCCAGGAAATTGCCGGTTTTGGGCTTAGGCACGGTGAGGACGGACATGACCGCCCAGGGCTTCATCCGTCTCAGCGCGATTTCCGGCAGCCCATAGTCTTTCATGGCCGCAGCGGTTTTTGCAAAAAGATCTTCCCCGAGAACCGCTTTTAGATCCGTGCCGTCCATATAGATCATGGCGGCGGCAGCCTTGAAAACGGCGACCTCGTTGAGGATTAGTTCCAGCACCAGCGCGTCGGCGGCGTTGAAGGCCGCCTCGGCGGCCGGTGGCAGTTGCAAGACCCGCTCATCTTCGACATGGATGGTCCCCATCAGAAAGCTGGGACGCAAACCGGATCTTTCGATCCTCCAGAAAACGCCTTTTGCTTTACGAGAAGCATCCCGCCCTGCATGGCTTTCAGTCTTTAGAGAAGGAGATCCGGAAGACGGTTCACTCGTGCTTTTTTCATCTCCCAGAACCTTGATCGGGTCATCCAGTGGAGGGCAGTCGGAAAAATGACGCGCACCAGTCTCATCCTGCCATTGGTAGATTTGACCGGTGCAGGCAGGCGGGACCACAAACCCGCATGCAAAAAGGAACAGGACCAGTATCAAGGTCCAGGAAAGGGGCTTTTCGGTCTTTGTTGAAAAACGATGCGCGCTCAAGGATATTCCTTAAAAATTATTGGATCTGTCCATGTTGTTGGGCACCGAGGCGAAGGCAGACCAGGGAGAGATCGGGCGTCAACGTCTCGAGGCGCACCACCGTCCCAGACCCAAGTTCCAGGATCTTGTTGGCACGGCTCTGGATTTGGGCGAAAAGGTCAGTTCCGACTCTGAGGGATCTCTCTTGTTCGGTGATGAAAGCAATACCTCCGGAAGAGTAATCCACGAGCCAGCCGGTACCGCATTCTTTTTCAGGGATAGACCAGCAGACGACGTCTTTTCCAGGCAGCCGGGACGTTTTCCGACGATCCGTGTGAGGATAGGGTATAAACTTTGAATCACGAAAGAAAAGGGTTTTTTCCTCAGGCAATGGGGTGTCTTCCGGTAAGCCGGCACTCGGTTCTGCCCAGGACAAGGCTTTAAGGTTTCCTTCTCTTGCCAGAGCAAAGACGATGCCCGCAGCAGAAGCCGCACCCAGAGTTCTTTTGCCCGGCAGATCAACCGGGGGTTCCTGAAACCAGCGTCGGTACAATTCCTGGGTGATCTGTTTGAAGGACATATGGTCGGCAGGCCAGCCCAGCCGTTTCAGCATGTTTTTGAGCATTTGCTTTCCGTCTTTCTTGCTAAAGAAAACTGCGAAAACAAGACAATCCGACTCGGGTTTCATATCAATGGAAGATATGACCGTCAACACGGAAAGCCGGGGTTTGAAGAATGATGAAATCGTAAATAGCTATTTTTGCTCGCTTCGTGACCATTTTCGGGAGATGCTCACGGTTTCTCTAAATTTCAAGAACTCGGCGCAAGCGCCTCACACAGCTTGAAATTATTAACGCTCAGCCGTTCGCATCTCTTTTTCCGAAAATGCTCAAATCTCGCTTGCAAAAGCTTTTTACGAAACCATCAAAAATGACTCTTCTTGAAATCGAGACAAGGAAAGGATACATTGCCTCCCATCCATAGGGGGTGCGCCTTGAAAAAACGCGTGATACTGGGAGCTTTCTTGGTTTTGCTGTTCGGCGTGGGAGCCCTGGTCTTTTGGGGGCAGTATCGACGTCGGTCCGCGGAACTGTATTATTCGGGCACACTCGATGCCGTTTCGTCGGACATCGGATTTCAGGTCAGCGGCCGCGTGTCCCGGGTTTTGGTGGACGAAGGCCAGGCAGTCCGTTCCCGGCAGACGATGGCAACCCTCGATCCGGACGATTTCCTGGCCCGGAAGGATCAGGCTGCCGCGGACTTGCGCCGGTCCGAATCGAATCGGGAACGGCTTGAAGTGGAACTTGCCGTCAACCGAAAGGTCCTGCCGGCGGAAGTGGCACGGGCCGAGGCCGGCGTTACCACCCTTTCGGCGAATCTCAAGGCCCTCGAGAGCGGATATCGAACCCAGGATGTGGAAAAGGCCAGGCTGGCAGTTGAAGCCGCGGAGGCAAGCCTGGACCTGGCCCGTAAGGAAAAACAGCGCTACGATATACTCTTTTCAGGCAAGGCGGTGTCCGAGTCCGCTAAGGACATCGCAACCCTGCGATTCGAAACGGCTTTGAAAGAACATCTGCGCGCCCGGGAATCGCTGAAACAGGCCGAGGAGGGTTTCCGGGTCGAGGAGATCGAAGCCGCCAGATCCCGGCTTGCCGAGGGTCAGGCGATGTTGAAGCTTGCCCGAAGCAATCTGGCAAAGATCGAAGCCCTGGGAAAAGAAGTGAACGCGGCAAGCGCCCAGGTCGAGGCGGCCCGAGCCGCGCTGAGGCTTGGCGAAGTTCAACTGAAGTACACGGAACTGACGGCGCCTTTTGACGGCATCGTGATCAGCCGGAACATCGAACCCGGAGAGGTGGTAACCCCCGGCCAGGAGGTCTTTTCCGTGGCCGATCTGTCCCGGGTGGACCTGAAGGTGTTCGTGGACGAGACGGAAATCGGCAAGATCCGGCCCGGGCAAAAGGCGGATGTAAAGGTGGATACCTTTCCTGACCGGGTATTTTCCGGGACGGTAACCTACATTTCCCCCCAGGCCGAGTTCACCCCCAAAATCATCCAGACACATAAGGAACGGGTCAAACTCGTCTTCATGGTGAAACTTTCCATCCCCAATCCCGATTTCGAACTCAAGCCCGGGACCCCTGCCGATGCCTGGTTTCGATGATCTTCCCGGAGACGGCCTTCAAACCGCTGAAGCCATAATCGTTGCAAGGAACGTCAGCAAGACCTTCGGTGCGGTCGTCGCTGTTTCCGACGCCTCCTTTTCGGTAGCCGAAGGAGCGGTCATCGGACTGATCGGCTCTGACGGCGCCGGCAAAACCACCCTGCTTCGCATCATCGCAACCATGACCTCTCCCACCTCGGGAAGTGTCGTCGTTTCCGGCATGGACGTGGTGTCCCAGAGATCTTCCGTCAAGGCGATGATCGGTTATATGCCCCAGCGGTTCGGTCTCTACCCGGACCTCACCGTAAACGAGAACCTCGATTTCTTCATGGATATCTATAGTATCACCGGAGCCGAGCGTGTCCGACGAAGGGAGAAGTATCTCGGCTTTTCCAATTTAACACCCTTTGTCCATCGAAAAGCCGGGGACCTGTCGGGTGGCATGAAACAGAAACTGGGCTTGGCCTGCGTGCTGATCCATGAACCGCGGATGTTGATCCTGGACGAACCGACCAACGGGGTAGACCCGGTATCCCGGCAGGAGTTCTGGGAGATTTTGACAGAGATGAAAACCGCAGGGATGACCCTCCTGGTATCTACGGCCTACCTGGATGAGGGGGAAAGATGCGACCGTCTGCTGGTTCTGCACGAAGCTCGAATTATTGCCGATGCCCCGCCCGTTGAGATTCGGAGCGGCTTTTCCAGCCTGGAAGAAGCGATGGTCCACCGCATCCAAAGTGCGGACCCGCGCCTGAAGGAGGAGCGGTTTGCACTCTGAAGCCGTATCCGTTACGAACCTGGTCAAGCGGTTCGGCAGCTTTACGGCTGTGGATCATGTCTCTTTTTCCGTTCAATCCCGTGAGATCTTCGGTTTTTTGGGCCCCAACGGTGCAGGAAAGTCGACGACGATCCGCATGCTGTGCGGCATCATCACTCCCACCAGCGGCAGCGGACATGTTTCCGGATTCGACATTTTCACCGAATCAGAACGCATCAAGCGCTCCATCGGATACATGTCTCAGAAATTTTCGCTGTACCTGGACATGACCCCGATGGAAAATATTCGCTTTTTTCTCGGCATTTACGAGGTGCCGACAAACTTATGGAAAGAGCGCATGGAATGGGTTTTTCATGCAACCCGACTGGAATCCGTCCGGGATCGACCCGCGCGGGAACTCCCGCCCGGTTGGCGACAGCGGCTGGCGCTGGGGTGTGCACTCCTTCATCGGCCCCAACTCCTTTTTCTCGATGAGCCGACCTCCGGAGTCGATCCGATCACCCGCCGGCACTTCTGGGAATTCATTCGACGGCTCACCGGAGAAGGGGTCACCGTCTTCGTCACCACCCATTACATGGATGAGGCCCGACACTGCGACCGCGTCGTCATGATCGACGTCGGCAAAATCGCCGCTATGGGCCGTCCGTCGGATATCATCCGAAAGGCTCTTCCGGACAGGCCCGATGCGGATTTAAACGATGCCTTCGTGGCACTGATGCGTCGGAGCACACCGTGAGCTTCCGGAAGATTGCGGCCATTGCTCGCAAGGAATATTTTCACCTGATCCGGGATTTTAGAAGCCTCTACCTGGCCTTTTTCATCCCTTTTTTGCTGATTCTGCTCTTCGGATACGCCCTGAGCCTGGACGTGGACCGCATCCCGACAGCCGTAGTGGATCATGAGCATACGCCGGAGAGCCGGGATCTGATCCGTCGGTTAAATGCTTCGATCTATTTCGATGTGGTCTTGTACCCGGAGTCCACTGCAGAATTGACCCGGCATCTTGACGGCAATCTTGCCGCGATGGGCATCATCATCCCGCCGGGATTTACCGCCGATCTGAAAGCCGAAAAGAACTCCCCCCTTCAGGTGATCCTCGACGGCAGCGATCCCAACTACGCCGGAAACGCGCGCGCTTACATCACCACCGTCGTGGGACGCTGGAATCGAGACCGATTGGTGACTTTTCTGAACCGTCAGGGTCAAGAGCCTATCCAAGCCCCCGTGGAGGCCCGGATCCGGGTCTGGTTCAACGAAGAACTGGAAAGTAAAAATTTCATCGTCCCCGGGATCGTCGCCATCATCATCATGATCGTGGGGGCGCTTCTGACCTCTCTGGTCATCGCCAGGGAGTACGAAAACGGGACTATGGAAACCATCCGGTCGCTACCCATCCGGGCTTCGGAATTTTTTTTCGGCAAGGCCGTTTGTTACTGGTTCATCGCCCTGGTGGATGTGCTGGTGGCCATTCTCATGGGTCAGGTCCTTTTCGGCGTGGTCATGAAGTCGAGCTTCTGGCTCATGATCCTGGCGTCGATGATTTACATTTCGGTGGCCATCAGCCTCGGTCTGTTGATTTCCATCAAAACCAAGTCCCAGCTTGTTGCCAACCAGATGGCCATCCTTTTAACATACCTTCCTTCCCTGCTGCTCTCGGACTTTGTCTTCCCTCAGCAGAACATGCCCGTTTTCCTCAAGCTCGTCACACGTATCATACCGGCGACCTATTATATTGATATCCTAAACGGGCTCTACCTGAGGCACCTTTCCTTTCTGCAGATGTGGCAAAATTTTGCGGTCCTTGCGGCTATGACGGGGATCCTTCTGGGCCTCAATATCCGGGCCCTGAAAAAAGAGGGGTTGTGAAATGAGTTGGCTCCGCATCAGGGAATTGGTACGCAAGGAATTCATTCAGGTTTTTCGAGACAAGAGAAACTGGCCGATCCTTGTCCTTGCCCCCCTGATCCAGATCGTACTTTTCGGATATGTGGTTACCACCGATGTGAGGGACATCCGGTTGGGAGTGGTGGATCATTCGAAGACTCCGGAAAGCCGGCGACTCCTGGAATCCTTCGACGCCAACCCGACTTTCCGGATCCTTTTTCATCTCGAGAATCCTAAGGATCTTGACCGCCTGCTTCTACAAAGAAGGGTGGACGTGGGCATTTGGATCCCCCCGGACTTTCAGGCCACGGTGCGCAAAGGGAAGACCGCGGCCATCGGAGTTCATGTGGACGGCAGCATGAGCAACATGGCCGCTGTCCGGATAGCTTATACCTCCATCGTGATGGACGAGTTCGGGACGCGCCTGTTGAGGGATCGCTTTCGCCGCAGGATCGAATTCGGTGAAATCGACCTTCGGGTGCGCACCTGGTACAACCCGAATCTGGACAGCCAGTTTTACTACGTGCCGGGTATCGTGGCTTTTTTGGTGATGCTCCTTTCTCTCCTTTTGACGTCCATGGCTATCGTTCGGGAAAAAGAAGCCGGGACCATGGAACAGCTCATCGTGACCCCCTTGCGGCCTTTGGAGATGATTTTAGGCAAGACCATTCCCTTCATCCTCATCGCTCAGGCTCAGATGATTATGGTGATCGCCTTTGCCATCCTCTGGTTTCGGATTCCGATGGAGGGGAGTGCACTACTGCTTTTGGGGTCGACAGGACTTTTTCTGCTGAGCACATTGGGTATCGGTCTTTTCATCTCCACGGTGTCCAAAACCCAACAGCAGGCAATGATGACCAACTTCTTTTTTATCCTCCCCTTTTTCATGCTCTCCGGTTTCGTGTTTCCGATCGCCAACATGCCCTTGGCAGTACAGTGGCTCACCCACCTGGATCCTTTGCGGCATTTTCTGGTCATCATCCGGGGCATTTTCCTTAAAGGGACCGGAATGAGCGTATTGTGGCCCCAGCTCCTGGAACTGGCTGTTTTAGGGGGAGTGGTTTTTGCAGGAGCGGTGAACCGGTTCCGGAAGCGCCTGGATTGATGAGCGGTTTGGGGTCGGCGTTTTATAGACTGCTTTGGAAGTTGACTATTGTTCTTCCTTTCAGTTTTCCTTCGAGGATCCGATCGATATAAGAATCCAGCATACTGAGCGATATTTCATGAGCGATCCGGAAAAGAGAATCCGGTTTCCACGGGCCGGCCAGCTTTTCCCAGACAGCTTTTCGGAGTGCCATGGGGTTGTTGGCCGAATCGACGCCGTAAAGCGTGATACCCCTTAGAATAAAAGGGTACACGGTGAGGGAAAGTGATGCCGAAGCCACGTTCCCGCAGCAAGTGACCGCGCCCCGGTAAGCGGTGGTCTTGAGCGCGGCGGCCAAATATTCCCCTCCCACCGTATCCACAACGGCTGCCCATCGTTCTTTGAGGAGCGCCTTTTGGGGCGCGTCTTTGATTTCCTCCCGAGGGATGACTTCCGATGCTCCGATGCTTTTAAAAAAATCAGCTTCTTCGATTTTTCCGGTTGCCGCAGCGACGGAGTACCCGATTCGGGAGAGGATGGCGACGGCCATGCTCCCGACACCGCCGGATGCGCCGGTCACCAGGATTTTTCCTTGTCCCGGTCTGGATGCCGTGGGCGACGATCTTGCTCACCGAAAGGCCGGCGGTAAATCCGGCAGTCCCCAAAATCATGCTTTGTTTTAAGGAAAGCCCCTCTGGGAGACGGACCACCCAGTCGGCGGGTACCCGGATGAACTGTCCGAAGCCCCCCGAGGTGTTCATACCCAGGTCGTATCCGGTGACCAGGACCGGATCCCCTGGAGAAAAATCGCTCCCTTTTCCCTCCACAACGATGCCGGCGGCATCGATTCCCGGGGTGTGGGGATAAGTCCGGGTGACCCCCTTGTTCCCGATTGCAGAAAGAGCGTCCTTGTAGTTGAGGGAGGAAAAACGGACTTCGATCAAGACGTCCCCCGTTGGAAGTTCGGCGATGCTTTTTTGGGTGATTCGGCGGGTGAAGGTGCCCGGCGGATTTTCCGTCACCACCATGGCTTTAAAGGAGTGTGTCATGGGCTTCTTCTTTCGGTTAACGGGTTTTTCGGATGCGTGCCTTAAAAAAAATTTAGCATAAAAGTCCTCCCGTGTCTATTTGAGAGGGTTTCTTACAGCAATTCTCGGTGAAAATGACTCGAATTTTCAGGATTTTTCAGGAATCATCGACTCGTCCGGCATAACCGACCGATCCCCCTAAAACCACCACGAAATCCTCCACAATATAAAGTGCCTGCTAAAAGTTGACATACAAGACGATTTCTGAGATACATCAAATCGCGAAAAGGAAAATCTTACCATCATCCGTTTTTCAGGCGGTAGTCTTTTAGTTCCCGCTATAGGAATAAGCTATGAATATCAGAGTGCTCCTCGTTGATGACGAAGTAGAGATGGTTAACTTCCTTGCGGAACGTCTTACCCTCCGGGAATTTACGGTTTCCAAAGCATATACCGGTGATGAGGCTTTGAAGTTGCTGGATGACATCAGAATTGATGTGGTAATCCTAGACGTAATGTTGCCCGGTATAGACGGGCTCGAAACTTTGCGTGAGATTAAAAAGAAACTTCCACTTGTGGAAGTGATCATGTTAACGGGCCATGGCACTCTTGAGACCGCTGTCGAGGGCATGAAGCTCGGTGCCTATGATTTCCTTTTCAAACCGGTCGACACCAAAATTCTGGTTGAAAAGATCGCTAAGGCCTATCGCCGCAAGAGTGAGCACGAGGACCGCATCCGGAATGCGGAAATCGATCAGATTATGGGGCCTATCGGCGATCTCGCGGCCGGCATCGCCCATGAGATCAACAACCCGGTCGCCATTATGGTGGAAGAGGCCGGCTGGATTGATGATTTGCTTAAGGATGGAGATTTCAGCCGCAATGAGAACTTAGACGAGTTGAAACACTCCTTGATGAAAATCAAAACTCAGGGAGAGCGCTGCAAGGAAATTACACACAAACTCCTGAGTTTTGCTCGCAGAAGCGACCCACGGATCTTTGAAGTGCAAATCAACAGCCTAATCGAAGAATTGGTAACAACATACCGGCGTCGTCTGCAATCCGGCAAAATTGTAATTAGAACCAGATTTGAGCCTTCTCTGCCTATGATTAAGGCTTCTCCTTCCGAAATGCAGCAGATGTTTCTGAATATCCTCAACAATGCTGTGGACGCCATTGGACCAGCCGAAGGTGTCATCGAAATTCAAACAAGGATTCAAGAAAATTGGGTGTTGATCGATATAAGCGATAATGGCCAAGGTATTCCCGATGCGCAAATAGACAGGATTTTTGATCCCTTCTTTACAACCAAGCCTGTCGGGAAAGGGACCGGACTTGGATTATCCATCTGCTATGGTATTCTGAAGAAACTCGGCGGCGATATAACCGTCGAAAGCCAGATCGGAATCGGCACGACCTTTCATGTGCGTTTGCCCATAAGCCGAGCCGCGAAGTAAATTCGCGCAACGATCCATCCAATATGTGGAATCGATATTTCGGAACCCAGACAATATGATACTGACAATGCCATATCGTGTTTGATAACTTGCGAAATCTGCTCACTGCTACCTCCTTGTTTTCGACGTTGCGGCTACAACTCGATTCAAGGATAGCAGTGAGCGGCTTTTTAGGCCGTACCCATGCGGGACCGGCACAGCTAATCCCACATGACCACACCCGCAGAGTGTGGGCTTCTACGCCGAACTAAAAATCTTTCATAGTCTCTATCTGTCAACTGTTTTGCCCACAAGCTTGTTGAAGTATTCCGGCACTTCCGCTTCAAAAAAGAGACGCTTGCCGCTGAAGGGATGGTTAAAGCTGATCGATCGGGCATGCAGTGCCATGCGGTCATAGCGCTCGTTGGCTTTTCCGTACTTTCGGTCGCCAACAACCGGGTGACCGAGATCGGCGAGATGGACGCGGATCTGGTTCTTTCGCCCGGTCAAGGGATGGACTTCCAGCAGGGAAAATCTCCTTGTCTCCCGGAGCACCTGATAGGTGGTGTGAGACAGCTTCCCCTTTGTAGTGTCGGTCGTCTTGTAAACAACCTGGCTCGTCTTGTTCTCCGTCAGGTATGACGTAACAGTGCCGGAGTGTTCCGCAAGCCTGCCGTGAACCACCGCCAGATATTCTTTTTCAGTTTTCTTCCACCCATTCTTCAAGTTGAGCATGGCCGTTTCAGTCTTGGCAAAGATGAGTACCCCTGAAGTCTGCTTGTCCAGCCGGTGTACGACAAAAAGCTGTTTTCGTGACTTGGCGCAGCCCTTGCGGATATAATCCGTCAGAGCAAAGTGCACCGTGCGCAGTTTATCCGTTTCCGTAGCGACCGTCAGGAGACCTGCCGGCTTATCCACCACCAGAATATCCCGGTCCTCGTAAAGAATCACAAGCCCTTTCGGCAGGTACCTCGTATTTGAATTGAATCGTTTCGTCATCGCAACCGCAGCAGGTTTTTTTATGCGTTCTGCCCAGCCGCAACCCCCGATGACCAGGCCCACTGAAAATTAAAGCCGCCCAGATGACCGGTGACATCGACGACCTCGCCGATAAAATACAGTCCTTGCTGGGTATAACGCTTTAAAGCGGATTTACAGAAATGCGGATTCGCTGAAATAAAACAGCCGGGTTCAATATAAAGTTTGGTAAAATTGCACCCTCCGCCGCCGGATATCAGGCTTTTTTCCCCTACTCGGCTATTTTTTTCGAGAACGAGCACACGGCGTCCCCGTCTGCCGGCGGTGCCGGCACACATCAGGCCCGAAGCGCCTGCGCCGATGATAATAACATCAAAACGGGCCAAACCGATTCCCTCACATGGACCGCCCGGCCAGCCAGCCTGTTGAAAACGCCGCCTGTAAATTGAAACCGCCGGTGTCGGCATCGATGTCGATAATTTCTCCCGCGAAATATAACCCTTTCACCAGTTTTGATTCCATGGTGCGCGGGTCGATCTCGTTTATACTGACGCCTCCGGCCGTGACAATCGCCTCGTCAAACGACCGGCACCCGCTGACTTCCAGCGCAAACTCTTTGAGCAGCAGCCGCAGCCGCCTGCGGTCCTGAAGACGGAGCTGGCTGAGTTTCGTTTCTGCCGGTATCCCCAGCTTTTCAATAAAAACCGGGATGAATTTCATCGGCAGGAGCCGTTTCAGCAGTGATTTAAATTCCTCTCTGCCGTACTGGTCGATTTCCCTTAAAAGTCGCTGATCAAGCACTTGATGCTCCAGCGCGGGTTTTAAATCGATAACAATCTTTACGCTCCGTTTGTTATTCAGGTGCGATACGATTGTCCGACTTAAAGAGAGTATAATCGGACCGGATACACCATCATCCGTAAAGACCATTTCTCCGAACCGCTCGGCAGCCTTTCGGCCTTCACACCAGACGCTCGCGCTGACATTTTTCAGGGACAACCCTTTAAGTTTTCCAGCAATATCGCCGGCTGTCGTCATGGGGACCAGCGAAGGGGAAAGCGGTGTAATGGTATGGCCCAGCCGGGAAGCGAGGGGATAGCCCCCCCCGCTGGAACCGGTTTTCGGATAAGATTTTCCCCCGGTCGCCAGAAGAACCTTGCCGGCTTTTACCGTCATCCGGTCAGGGGGGGTATTCGGACCGGGGGCGGCGTGACGGATGGTCAGGCTGAATTCCCCGTTGGGGAGTTTTGTTATGGCGGTTACTTCGGAATGCGTTTCAATGGGAATGTTGAGTTTTTTAGCTTTGCCGAGTAAGGCATCGACAATTTCCAGGGCATTGTCATTCCGGGGGAAGTATCGTCCGCCTCGTTCAAGCTTGAAGCGAATGCCGAGATCCTCGAAATAGTTCAGCAGGTCCGTATTGAAAAACTTGCCAAAGGCATGCCGTAAAAATTTACCGTTCTTGCCGAAATGTGCAATAAATTCCTTTATCTCCGCGCTATTTGTGATGTTGCACCGTCCCTTGCCGGATATCCTCAGCTTCAGGGCGGGCTTTGGCATTTTTTCGAGAATGAGCAAGGATTTTGCAGGACGGCCGCATTCAATGGCGGCGATAAGACCCGCGGGGCCTGCGCCGATTATGACAACATCATATCGGTTTTGAAGCATTTTTAAATAGCCGGTCCGATGGTGCAGATATCCATGGCCTCAGTATATCCTGCAGTTGGGGTCGGTCGTCAAGAGTGGATACCAAAACCATCACACTGCCTTGGACAAAACCAATCGCAGATTTTGGGACAAATCTCTTTACATAAATATAATTGAAATATATATAAAATCGCTTCGTGATTTTATATAAAAAGGAGGAAAAACGATGAACAGTTTGCCGGTTTCAATAAAACCTGCGGAACGTGTCGAGATCACCACGCTGATTGACAATTACGTTGATCTTCTCTTACCCCCTTCAGAGATCGTCACACGGCCGCCGCTGGCCAAAGGCGGAAATATTCTGGCGGATACGCTGCTGGCGGAGCACGGTCTGTCACTGCTCATTACCATTTATAGCGGAGGTAGGAAAAACACCATCCTTTTCGACACGGGCTACACCAAAGTCGGCGTGCCGCACAACATGGAACTTCTGGGGGTCAACAGTGAAGCAATCGAGGCCGTTGTCATCAGTCACGGACACATGGACCACACCGGGGCCCTGTACCCCATTCTCGATAAAATGCCCGGCCGGATTCCGCTGGTGCTTCATCCCGGCGCCTTTGTGTATCCCCGGTATACCGCGGCACCCGACGGAAGCAAGCGACTGTGGCCCCGAACCCTGGTGCGGGATGACCTGAAACAGAAAAACGTCGAACTTGTTGAAAGCAAAACACCCACGTTGATTGCAGACGACCGGATCATGGTCACTGGCGAAGTGGAACGCAAAACAGGTTTTGAAAAAGGGATGCCCAACGCGCTTCTGGAGAAAGATGGAAAATTCGTGCATGATCCCATCACCGAAGACCAGGCGATTGTCGTAAAACTCAAGGACAAGGGATTGGTGGTCATCTCCGGCTGCGCGCACGCCGGTATCGTCAATACGGTCATGTTTGCACAAAAAACCACCGGAGAAGAGAAGGTTCACGCGGTCCTAGGCGGATTTCATCTCTCCGGGCCGTTTTTCGAAAAGATCCATGACGACACGATCCGGGAATTGAAAAATATGGATCCGGAGGTCATTGTGCCCATGCATTGTACGGGATGGAAGGCCGTTCAGCGATTCCAGAAAGAATTTTCCTCCCGGTTTGTGCTCAACAGCGTGGGATCCATGATAACGCTTTCATAATGCCTCAGATATAAGCGTGCAGTCATGTTTTTATCACCTTAATGTGAAGCGCCGGTGTTATTGTACTATTTTCAATTTCGAATATCGAACACCGAATAGTGAATATCGGAGGTTTCAGCCATGAAAAAAAATCCTGAAAATTATCGAAACTTTTTTTTCCTCCTTTTTAAACACCTCGCTCTCGCTATATGTTTATTGATTTCATCCTTTTTGAGTGAATCTGGCGCGGCATCGAACATAAAGATCGGTGAAATCAACCCGCTCTCCGGAAAATTCGTCCAGCAGGGCCTTGAAATCCACCAGGGGGTGGAAGTGGCACTGGCCGAAGCAAACGAAGCCGGCGGTATCGGCGGTCAACGGCTGGAGCTTGTCTCCCGTGATGATCAGAGCCTGCCGGATGTGGCTATTTCCAGGGCTGAAGAATTATGCGGTAAAATTGAAGTAATAGCAATTACAGGTGGTTACGTGGATTCCCTGGTGGGACCCATCAGCGAGGTGGCCCGAAAGTATAAGACCCCCTATGTGGCCAGTGCGAGCCTCCAAAAAGAACTGGTAATGAATAAAAACCCCTATTTTTTCAGGGTTTCCAGGCTTCAGGGGTTCGTTGAACCGCTCTGCGGCGCCCTTGCCGAACAGTTTCACCCCGAACGGCTGGCCATCATTCACGCGTCGACCCCCGGATCTACGGAACTTGCCCGGGACCTGGAAGCCTGCCTCCAATCCCGCGGCATCACCGTGGCTCTCATGGAAAAATTTCGTCCCGGCACACCCGATTTCACACCGCTGATCGGCAAGCTTGCCAGTATGAAGATTGATGTCATCATCTCCGGAGGTTTCACCCCGGACCACATATTGCTGATACGCCAGCTCAAGGAAAACAGGGTAAGCCCCAAAGCCTACATCGGCCCTTTCGGCATTGCATATGAAAGCTTTATGCAGGCAATGGGTGACGATGCTGAATACTTGTTCAGCACATCCGCCTGGGCGCCGGAGTTCACGCTCCCGGGTACGGAAAAAACGTCAGATGCATTTGTCCAAAGATTTCGCCGAATGTTCGACCGGCAGCCTAATACAACAAACATGCACGGCTACACTTCCGCCCGGGCCCTGATTGGGGCCATCCGGGAAGTCGTGAACCGCCATATGCCGCTCACCGGCGATAATATTCGCCGGATGCTTTCTGAAATTGACATGGCGCTTCCCATGGAACGCCTGGTCTTTGACTCAGAGGGAGACCCTAAACACTACAATCACTTGGTTGTTCAAATCCGGAAAGGTAAAATCGAAGCGGTCTATCCACCGGAACGAGCAACCGCAACGGCAATCTATCCCATGCCTGGCTGGGATCAAAGGAAATGATCTTTATATTACTACACCTTATGACCTGCAACATGTCTGTATGCTTTAAAAACCAAGCCGCCCCTCAAAAGTGAGTGTAATAATGTGGACCACAGCACTCGTTTCGGGAATCTCCCTGGGTTCATTTTATACCCTCATCGCTCTGGGATTCGCCTTAATTTACGGTGTAACCCGTAACTTCAATCTTGCGCACGGTGAACTGCTGGTGCTGGCAGGCTACACGGCCTACTGGCTCTGGAAGACATGGTCCATCCCTTTTCTGATGACATTCCCTGCCGCCGTCATCGTTATGCTCGTCGCCTGCTTTGTCCTCCAACGCCTTTTTTCACGACTCAGCGCTCCACGGGAACTGAATTCCATTGTACTGAGCTTCGGCATTGTCATTCTTCTTCAAAACGCCATGCTCTTCCTTTTTTCCAGTGATTATCGGCTCATTCGGGTACCTGCCTTTGGAAAAGGGCTCTTTCTGTTTGACGCTTACATCAGTAACAGCCAGCTCATACTGCTTCTCCTATCCCTAGTTGTAATCGGATTGCTCTCACTGCTCATGAATCGCACCTACCTGGGCAAGGCGCTGAGAGCCACCATCCAGGACAAGGAAGCGGCCTCACTTGCCGGTATCCATACCAAGGCCATGGGGACTGTCGCCTTCAGCCTGGGGGCCGTACTCATCGGACTGGCAGGACCACTTTACGGCGCAACACACTATCTCTATCCATCAACCGGGCATGGTGTCACCCTGTTGGCCGTCACAATTACCATTTTTGCGGGTGTCGGCCGTATGCGCGGGGTCATTTTAGCGGGATGGATCCTGGGATTGGCGGAATCGGCGGCGGTGATTCTGCTGGGCGCCAGTTGGCGCGAAATGGTCGGCGCCGTTCTGCTGATTTCCTTTCTGTTCTTCAAACCCCACGGCATCCTCGGAAAAGGAGAGCAGTGAAAAATACGATGCAAAATGGAGAAGAACCAGAGAGAAAAATTTCTTTTTCTAAAGAAAAAAAATCGATATCAAGAGTTAAGCAATGGAAACTCGATAAAGGCGGCCTCGTGCTGCTTTTCTTTGTTCTGCTTCTGCTGCCCGTTCTGGTTCGGCACGACGACTACATCTTACAGGTGTTTACCCACGCTCTGCTCCTTGCCACACTGGCGCTTGCATGGAATATCCTGGGAATCAGCGGTTCAATCTCTCTCGGACATGCAGCCTTTTTCGGTGCGGGCGCTTACACATCCGCCCTGCTCAGTCTCGAATCCGGGATTTCACCCTGGCTCACCATACCCCTGGGCGGTCTGCTGTCCACCGGTCTTGGCCTGGTCATGGGTCTGATCTGCATGCGGCTGAGGGGTGCTTACTTTGCGCTGGCAACCCTCGCCTTTGTGGAGATACCCAGAGTCATCACCGACAACTGGGACTGGCTGACACGGGGTTCTCTCGGACTGGTCGGATTGCCTGGGTTGCCGTCCCTGCACCTGGGTTCATGGCATATCCACATCGGCTCCAGTGTTGCCGCTTCTTATTATCTCGTCCTTATCCATGTCCTTTTTTTGTCGGGTCTAGTGGGATTTATATTTCATTCCAACCTGGGGATGGCGTTACAGGCTATCAGAGAAGAGGAGATCGCGGCGCAATCCCTCGGTATCCGGATTGAAAGATTTCGCTTGTTCTCGCTGCTGGTGAGCGCATTTTTCGCGGGTGTCAGCGGTGCCTGTTATGCACACATGGTACGCTATATCGGGCCCGATCTGGTCTATGGTATCCATTTTTCAGCCGCCCCGATGATCTTTGCCCTTTGCGGAGGCCGGTTTACAATTGTCGGTCCCGCTCTGGCAGCACTGATCCTCTATCCGGTGGACCAATTCATATTTCATCCCCTGATCCCTGCGGGCCACGAGTTTCTATATGGCGCAGTACTCGTCCTGATTATCATCTACCTGCCCCGAGGCTTTTGGGGGAGTATACGGAAAGCGCCGTGATACTTCTGCAACTGCATAACGTTACCAAAACATTCGGCGAAATCCACGCTTTGAATGGAATTGACTTCTCCATCACAGAAGGTGAGGTCGTCGGAATGGTGGGGCCCAACGGGGCCGGAAAGACGACCCTGTTCAATCTGATCAGCGGCCGGTTCAAACCCAACAGCGGCAGAATTATATTTGCCGGTACGGAAATTACCGGCCTTAAACCGCACGCGATATGCCGGTTGGGAATCAGCAGAACGTTTCAATCCTCCCGGCCGTTCGCAAAAATGACGGCCCTGGATAATGTCATCGTGGGGTGCGTTTTTGGCAAAGAGTTCTACCTGCGCCCTCGCAGAGAGGATAAAGACACGGCACGGGAACTTCTGGGAATGGTGGATATCGCGCACAAAGCCGATACGCTCGCCGGGGATCTAACACTCAGCGAACTGCGCCGGCTGGATCTGGCCCGCGCGCTGGCCACACGGCCACGGCTCCTTTTGCTGGACGAGGTGGCGGCCGGGTTTAGCCCGGTGGCCGTGAAGCAAGCTGTGAAGCTGGTTCTAAGGGTTCGTGATATGGGTGTCACGGTGCTGATCATCGACCACTTTCTCAACCTGAGCTTAAAAGTGTCGGACCGGCTGATTGCTTTGGATTTCGGCGAAAAAATTGCCGAGGGACCGCCCAAGGAGATGATGAAAAACCGTAAAGTAATAAAGGCGTATCTCGGCATGCGTCATGAGGAGGAGCACGAGTAGAAATTTATGCCTATAGAAAAGCGAATCAACAGATAATGAGCAAAATATGGAAATTCTCAAACCAATGCTGAGCGTATGCAACCTGACCGTTAACTACGGTGACATCCAGGCACTTTCGCAGGTAAATTTAACGGTTTATCCCGGGCAGATCGTTTCGCATTGTCGGGCTCAACGGTTCCGGGAAAACCACCCTGATGAAATCAATTGCGGGTCTCATCCGTCCGGTTCAGGGCGTCGTCACCTATGAAAATGAACAGATTCAGAAGCTTCCCGTGCATGAAGTCGTTCGCAGGGGACTTGTTTATATTCCGGAGGGCATGAAGGTTTTTCCAGTGATGGATGTACTGGAAAATCTGGAAATCGGCGCCTATCTTTTCCGGGAACAAAAAAACGACCGGCTCGATTTCGTATTCGAAATCTTCCCGGTCCTGGCGGAAAAGCGTCGGAAACTGGCCGGCACTTTAAGCGGCGGTCAGAAACGGATGCTGACCGTGGCACGGGGTCTGATGAGCGGGGCCCGCCTCCTTTTGCTGGACGACCCGTTTCTCGGGCTCGCCCCAAAGGATGTCTCCCGGCTGTGCGACACACTGAGACGGATACGCCGTCGCGGATTTACCCTGTTTTTGGCCGGCCAAAATGTGCGCAGGATTCTTAATGTTGCGACCAAGGCATATCTTCTCGAGGAAGGAAAGATCACACTATCCGGAACCGGGAATCAATTGATGAGTCACCCCCATCTGCAGGAAAGCCTGTACGGCCTGGTTGCGGGAGCAGACGTTGAAATATCGTAATAAACATCCTGATTGGTTATGACGAGGGAAAATGCTCAGGATTCGTCCATATTAACCTCGAGCCGAAAGTAATGCCCGTTGGTCTATACGACATGCTGATTGCCGGAGTTGCAATATCAAACAAAGGCATCCTCGTAACCCACAACGCAAAGGAGTTCGGGCGCATTGAAGGACTTCAGGTTGAAGACTGTTGTTAAGCAGATCAAATGACTGTTGACTTGACATAAAGAAATTGGGATAAAATTCATGATTCTCATTCAGTAATTATGAACCATTCAATTCTTCACGGAGGCAAAACATGACTGAAGCGCTCAAGGCCGGCATGACCCATGAAATCGAACGGGAAACCACTGAAGATATGTCAGCACAAAAAGTTTATCCTCATGTGCCCGATGTCTATGCCACACGCGCCATGGTGGGACATATTGAAGAGGTCTGCGCAGACCTGGTTCTCCCTTATCTTGGCAAAGGTGAGCAAACCGTTGGGATCGGGATGAATTTCAAGCATATGGCTGCAACTCCTTTGGGAATGAAGGTGAGATTCAGTACCAAACTGACAGAAATCGACGGCAGCAAACTGACCTTTGAAGTGGAGGGGTATGACGAAGTGGAGAAGATTGGCGAGGCCGTCCACATACGTTTTATCATCAATGCCGAAAAGTTCAACAACCGGGTGGCAAAAAAGGCCGAAAAAGCAAAAACTCGATAGTGGATGGGAAGCCAACCGATCAGGTCTTTTGAGTCGCATCTCCAAATGCAGGCCTCACGAGTTGCTTTCAAATAAATAAGAAGTTTTTGCTGCACTTTTTTGCTTTTGTAATTACTCAGTTATCACCAAAGGGGGTAAACGATGCCGGCAGCGAATCTCATTAGCCAATTGGACGCCGTTTTGAAACCCAAAAGCGTTGCCGTTATCGGTGCGTCGACAAGCCCGGGCAAACTGGGCCATGAAATCATGAAAAATATACTGGACAGCGGCTTTAAGGGGAATGTCTACCCCATCAACCCCAAAGCCGACGCCATTCTGGATATTCCCTGCCATGTGAGTGTCAAAGATATTGCCGAAGCACCGGATCTCGCCGTCATCATCATCCCGGCCCGATTCGTTCCCGGGACAGTACGGGAATGCGGTGAAGCCGGTATAAAGGCTGTGGTGATTATTACCGGCGGGTTTAGCGAGGCCGGGCCTGAAGGAGAAGAACTTCAGCAGCAGGTGGTTGAAAATGCCCGAACGTACGGCGTCCGTGTCATCGGACCCAACTGCCAGGGCGTAAACAATCCCCATCATCCCCTGTGTGCGTCCTGGCCGCTGCTGACTTACCAGGGCAAGATCGCACTTATTTCCCAGAGCGGCACGGTCGGTGCTGCCATGATGGACTGGTTATCCGAGGATAAACTGGGGACTTCAAGCTTCATCAGCATGGGCAATCGGGCCGACGTCGATGAAACCGACCTTATTGCCTATTTCAATCAGGACCCCAACACCGAGGTCATTGCTGCATATATCGAAGGGATCAAACGTCCCGAACGGTTCATTCATGCGGTGGAACAGCTTCAAAAGCCCCTTGTGGTTCTAAAGTCCGGCCGTACGCCGAAAGGAAAGGTGGCAGCCGAGTCCCATACCAAGGCCTTGGCCGGTGCTGATGCCATTTATGAAGCTCTTTTTTCAAAATATAAAATTTGCAGGGCTTACACGGCGGAAGAGTTTTATGACTACGCCAAGGCCTTGGCGTATCTGAAACCACCACAGGGCAATCGTATTCTTTTTATCACCACATCCGGAGGTGCTGCGATTCTGGCAACGGATCAGGCCGAACAAGAAGGCTTAAACGTATCGCCGCTGCCCCAAGAGTTGGTGGAGGAGATAACGCCCCTCATCCCGGCCCATGCCATCAAGGCCAACCCCATTGATCTCACCGGTGATGCCACTGCTCAAATGTTCGGTGATGTCATTGAGGTCACCCGAAAGCACTATGACACCCTGGGGTTGATCTTCGGAGACCCGGTAGAAGACGCCTCCCGTGTCGTGACACCCGATTCCAATGAACTGATTATCTTTTATGGGGGTGCAGACGTCGAACGCCACGAACGTGAACTCATGCATCTTAAAGGAATTCCGGTCTTTCCCACTCCCGAACGCGGAATAAAGGCGCTGGCCCAGGTGCTTGAGCGAAAAATGTTGGATCCGCCACAGAAACCGACGCTAATCGTTCCGGCGGCCGGTCGTCAACTGCCGCTTCATCAGGCCTTTTCGCGAATTGCCGAACAAGGCTTGCCCTGTACCGAGTTTGCGCTGGCGAACAGCCGGGCCCATGCCGTTCAGATTGCTCAGGAACAAGGATTCCCGGTGGCGCTCAAAATCAGCTCACCGGACGTTCTACACAAGAGCGATATAGGAGGGGTAAAGCTTGATCTAAATTCTGCTGAAGCGGTTGAAAAAGCTTATGATGCGTTGCTGTCGGCTGTGAAACGCGTCAATCCCGAAGCACAGGTGTATGGCGTACTGGTAAGCAAAATGGCGCCACCCGGACTGGAGATCATTGTGGGAATGAATCGCGATCCTCAATTCGGCCCGGTGATTCTTTTCGGCCTTGGCGGTATCATGGTGGAGATTTTCCAGGATGTGCGCCTCAGGCTTCCGCCTTTGACAAAGGAAGATGCATTGACCATGATCCGTGAAATCAAAGGCTACAGGCTTATTTCCGGCTATCGCGGCCGGCCGGCTTTGGATGAACAGGCACTGGCAGACTGCCTGTTGACTGTAGCGCGTATATCCGAAGACCATCCCGAAGTCGTTGAAATCGATCTTAATCCGGTCTTCGTCTATCCGGACGGGGTGCTGGTGGCGGATGTTAGAATTATTGAAAAGGGGGATAAATAAAAAAATACTGTTCATATTTTCAAAACTGAACTGATAAACAAAATTTATATAAAATTGCGGTGGACCCCGTTGTTTGGGCAGCCTGATGGGAACGTAGGTAATACCAGCCGCATCAGCTCCAAATCTTCGGAATCCATCGGCCGTGGGACATAATAGAACGACGAGCGGCTTATACCCAACAACTGATACTGTTGTGAAATGCTCGGCTCGAGACGCTCAGGTTCAATCATCTGCCTGCGCTGCTTTTGGCTCATAAGCCGAGCTTTCGTGCTAAAAAATCGTTTTCCACCTTGAGCTGGCCGATTTGCCGGTAGAGCTCATCGACGTGGCCCTCCATCTGCTTTCGAGACTTGTAGTGCTTGTCGAAAAGCTCAGCGGCACTGTCCAACAGCTCAGTAAAGCACGTTTCCGATAAAATTCTTTTTAAAAATTCCTCAAAATCGCCGCACCTGGAATCCGGCTAAATTTTCAAAGGTCTCCTTACAGGAGGTGTAACATGCTTATTCATAAAACCGAAGTACATGTTCTCTTCGGCGATACCGACCCGTATGGCGTTGTTTATTTTGTTGCTTATTTTCGTTATTTTCATCAAGGAATTGAAGAATTCTTGCGCCATATAGGGATGTCACCGAAAACATTTTTTCGCAACCAGGAAGAAAAATTCGGCATGCCCAAAGTCGCGGCGGATTGCCGCTTTTTTATACCGGCCTATTATGGTGATATGCTTGAAATGCACACCTCGATCAAAGAAGTCAAGGAAAAGGCCATTGTTTTTCAGTTTCAATTTTACCGCCCTCCGGAGACTCGGTTGGTTGCCGAAGGGAGCGTCACCTTTGTGGCCATCGATCATTCCTGGAAGGCCATACCCCTGCCGAAAATTATAGCCGAGAAAATAGAGGGACTTTAGGCGGGTTACTTTATTTGTTCCCGGCATGGGCAGCAGCTTTGGCTTTTCTTTTACAGTTGATGAGTGATTTCAGACAATTTCTTCCGCTGACTATCGCAGCTTGAGGTGGTTTGAAATCAGCTCCTGCAAGCCGACTCCGAGGAACCTTGACAGGACGTGACCTGCGCTTTTCATCTGATGCACGCTTTTGCGCGGATATTGCTGAAAGATGAATTCATCTTTTCATGTAGGTCCCACATCTGTAGACATTGACACACCAGCATACCTCTGCCATAGTTCTTTTCATAAAAAACAAGTTCCCGTTTATCGTTATCTATAATGACCAAAGACGACGCACCCCTTTTTTAAGACAGCATTGAGCGAGGTGCGAACTTGCTTTGGACCTCTATTCAAAAGCATCCGGAATCATGGAAGACTGTTCCGAATCTCCTGGATTATGCCGACTACGCTTTGCCAATTTTTCCTGGGATACCATCCGCGGTGAGTTGCAGGGGCTTCCGGAGGGCAAAGGGCTCAACATCGCTCACGAAGCGGTCGATCGTCATGCCGAAGGACGGCTTCGCGACCACGTGGCCCTGCGATGGCTTGGGAGCGATGGGGCAATCCGTGAGTTTCACCTATGGCGAGCTGAAAGGGCAGAGCAACCGCTTTGCCAATATTCTCAAAGGACTGGGAATCGGCAAGGGCGATACGGTCTCCGTGTTCTGGCGGGCCGCATTCCCGAACTGTACATCGCCGCTTTGGGAATCCTCAAAAACACGAGCGTCTTTTGTCCCCTCTTCTCCGCTTTTGGTCCGGAGCCCATCTATCAGCGGCTGAGCCGAGGGGATGCGAAAATCCTGCTGACCACCGAACGTTACTACCGGCAGAAGGTGAGTCAGCTGATGGACACCCTGCCCAAGCTCAAGCATGTGCTCCTGGTGGATGCCGAGGACCATTTGGGAAACGGTCTCCTGTCGCTGCCCAGGCTCATGGCGGAGTCTTCCGACACCTATTGCATCCCACCGACCGACCCGGAGGATATCGCGTTCCTGCACTTTACCAGCGGCACCACCGGCATGCCCAAAGGCGCCCTCCATGCGCACAGCGCCGCACTCATCCATTACATGACCGGCAAATATGTCATGGATTTTCACCCGGACGATGTCTTCTGGTGCACGGCCGACCCCGGATGGGTGACAGGAACTTCTTATGGCATCATTTCGCCTCTCCTGCATGGAATCACCAACGTCGTCGATGAAGCGGATTTCGACGCCATGCGCTGGTGCCGAATCCTGGCGTCCCAGAAGGTGAGCGTCTGGTACACGGCGCCCACGGCCATCCGCAGATTCATGCGCCTGGGCATCGAGCCGGCCCGCGAGTACGATCTGAGTCACCTGCGCGTCATTCACAGCGTCGGCGAACCGCTCAACCCCGAGGCCGTGGTCTGGGGACTGAAGGCCATGGGGCTGCCGATCCATGACAACTGGTGGCAGACGGAAACGGGCGGCATCATGATCGCCAATTTTCCTGCCATGGAGATCCGGCCCGGTTCCATGGGACGCCCGCTTCCCGGAATCGAGGCAGCCATCGTCCAGCGCATCGACAAAGATACCGTCAAAGTGATCAAAGAAGCCGGACGTCCAGGGTGAACTGGCGCTCCGGCCGGGCTGGCCATCCATGTTTCGGGGCTACCTGCACGACGAGGAGCGCTACCGCAAAGTGCTTCGTCGGAGGCTGGTATCTGACCGGAGATCTGGCCAAACGCGACGCGGACGGATACTTCTGGTTCGTGGGCCGCGCCGATGACATCATCAAGACCTCCGGCCACATGGTGGGCCCCTTCGAAGTCGAAAGCACGCTCATGGAGCACCCCGCCGTTGCCGAAGCAGGCGTTATCGGAAAGCCGGACCCGCTCATCGGGGAAATCGTCAAAGCGTTTGTCAGCCCTCAAGCCGGGAATCGCACCCAGCGATGCACTACGCCTGGAACTCATCGGTTTTGCCCGTAAAAAGCTCGGTTCGGCCGTGGCACCCAAAGAGATCGATTTCAAGCCGAACCTTCCCAAAAACAAGGCCGGCAAGATCATGCGGCGGTTGCTCAAGGCCCGCGAGTTGGGTCTGCCCGAAGGTGACCTCTCGACACTGGAGGATTCAGAATGAAAACCAAAAGTGCACTGAAAATCAAAGACGAACGCGGTGGACCGCGATCATGCATTGCACCTGCTGCGCGCCATGATTCGCATCCGGCGTCTGGAGGAAAAATGCGCCGAACTTTACAGCGCCATGAAGATACGCGGATTTCTGCACCTCTATGACGGAGAAGAGGCAGTGGCCGTCGGCGTCCTGGAAGCGCTGACTCAGGAGGACGCCATTGTGGCCACCTATCGCGAACATGGCCATGCGCTCGTACGGGGCGTTCCCGCGGGTGCTATTCTGGCGGAAATGTACGGAAAACAGGAAGGGTGCAGCCGCGGTCGAGGCGGTTCCATGCATCTTTTCGATGACAAAACGAGGTTTTATGGAGGAAATGCCATTGTCGGCGGCGGTCTTCCCATTGCGGTCGGTCTGGCCCTGGCGGACAAAATGCAGCAAAAACCGCGCGTCACATGCTGCTTTTTCGGCGAAGGCGCTGTCGCCGAGGGGGAGTTTCATGAAAGCTTGAACCTGGCTTCCCTGTGGCAATTGCCGGTGCTGTTCGTTTGCGAAAACAACTTGTACGCCATGGGCACGGCGCTGAAATACGAACAGTGCCGTCATGGATATCGCCCGCAAGGCATCGAGCTACGACGTGACTTCAGCGGCGGTGGACGGCATGGATGTTCTGGCGGTCGAGACGGCTGCGAAAAAGGCGGCCGAGGCGATTCGGTCCAATGGGAAACCGTTTTTATTGGAATGCCGCACCTATCGTTTTCGGGCCCACTCCATGTACGACCCGGAGCTCTATCGAACCAAAGCGGAAGTCGAGGAATGGAAAAAGCGCTGCCCGATCGCGACCTTCACGCAGAAGATGAAAAGTGAAGGACTCCTTGGCGATGTCGACATCGAAGAGATCGAGCGCGACGTGGCCCGGGAGATCAACGAAGCCGTCGCCTTTGCCGAGGCATGCACCTGGGAGCCGCTCGAAGATCTGACTCGCTTCGTCTATTCGGAACGGAGGATGCCATGACCATCGGCGATATGGACCTGCGAAAGCTCACCTACCGTGAAGCCGTGCGCGAAGCCATCCGGGAGGCCATGCAAAAAGACGAACGGGTTTTCCTCATGGGAGAGGATGTGGGCCGGTATGGGGGGTGCTTTGCGGTGAGCAAAGGATTGCTCGAAGAATTCGGCCCGGAAAGGATCCGCGATACCCCGCTCTCCGAATCCGGGTTCGTGGGCGCGGGCATCGGTGCGGCCCTGGGCGGCATGCGCCCCATCGTGGAGGTCATGACGGTCAACTTCAGCCTGCTGGCCGCCGACCAGATCATCAACACCGCCGCCGTCTATCTTTACATGTCCGGCGGACAGTTCAATGTCCCCATCGTCATCCGCATGGCGACCGGCGGCGGCCGGCAATTGGCGGCCCAGCATTCCCGCTCCCTCGAGGGCTGGTATGCCCATATCCCAGGCATCAAAGTGCTCAGCCCGGCCACCATCGAGGACGCGCGCGGCATGCTCTGGACCGCTCTGCAGGACCCGGACCCGGTGCTCATCTTTGAAAACAGCGGGCTTTACAACCTGGAAGGGACGCTTGCCGCCGATGCCGGTGCGGTAGATATCGATCAAGCCCGTGTGCGCAGGGCCGGAAAAGATATCACCATCATCACCTACTCGGCGAGCCTCTACAAATCGCTGGATGCGGCGGAAATCCTCGTCCAAGCAAGGGATCGAAGCGGAGGTCATCGACCTGCGCACGCTGCGCCCGCTGGATGAAAAGACATTCCTGGAATCGGTCGCCAAGACGCACCGTGCGCTCATTGTGGATGAGGGATGGCGCAGCGGAAGCATTTCGGCCGAGATCGGCGCGCGAATCATGGAGGGCGCCTTCTACGAGCTGGACGCTCCCGTCGAGCGCCTCTGCAGTGTTGAAGTACCCATGCCCTACGCCAGGCACCTGGAGGAGGCGGTCCTGCCGCAGACGGATAAGATCGTAGACCTCGTCCGAAAAATGGTGGGCGCCAATGGTTGAATTTCGCATGCCCAGTTTGGGCTCGGATATGCAGGCGGGCACGCTTCTTGAATGGCGGGTAAAACCCGGTGACCATGTCAAACGGAGGGATGTCATCGCCGTCATTGAGACCGATAAAGCCGCCATCGAGATCGAGGTGTACGAAGACGGCATCATTGAAGCGCTTCTCGTCCAACCGGGCCAAAGGGTTGCAGTGGGCACGATCATGGCCATCATTCGAACAGAGGCCGAACCAAAGGCCTCAGCGCCGGATAAAGCGCCCCCCAAGGAGGCTTCCCAGGCGCCGGCGGGAGGCGAAGGTGTGCCGGAGCCGGCACCCGGGCTGGAAAAAGAGAAATCACGGCCATCTCTTCCAGCCGCAGGCGCCAGACGGGTCAAAGCCTCTCCTTATGCACGCAAGCTGGCTGCCGAGAGCTTCGTTGATCTATCCACTCTTGCGGGAACCGGCCGGACGGCGCGATAGTGCGGAGGATGTTAAAAGGGCCGCTGCAACGGCGCTATCTCAGCCCCTGGAAAAGACCGCTCCGACGCCGATCGAAGAAAAGCGGAGCGCAGCACCACAAAAAGGGGTGCCCCCCAGTGCCCCGGTTGCTGAAAAGCCCGCCGCCAAAGATTATCAGACTGCCATGCGACGGGCCATCGCAGCGACCATGGCGCGCTCCAAGCGGGAAATTCCCCACTACTATCTCCAGACACGGCATCGATATGAGCCGCACCTTGCGTTGGCTGGAATCGGAAAATATCAAGCGCCCGATCAAGGATCGGATATTGCCCGTCGTTCCGCTCATCAAAGCGGTGGCGCTCGCCCTGGGGGATGTGCCGGAACTCAACGGCTACTGGATCGAGGACCGTCATCAGATATCAGAAGCGATCCATATCGGTTTTGCGATCTCACTGCGGCAGGGCGGCCTGATCGCACCGGCCATTCTAAACGCGGATGAAAAGTGTCTGGACGAACTTATGTCGACCCTGCGGGACCTTATTATGCGCGCCCGATCCGGAGGGCTGCGCAGTTCCGAGATGACGGATGCCACCGTCACCGTCACCAATTTGGGCGACCTCGGGGTCGAGACGGTTTACGGGGTCATTTACCCGCCCCAGGTGGCCCTGGTCGGATTCGGCAAGACCATGGAGCAACCCTGGGCCGAAAACGGCATGCTCGGGGTGCGGCCGGTCCTGACGGCGACCCTTGCAGCGGACCACCGGGCCACCGACGGCCATCGCGGCGCCCAGTTCCTCGATGCCTTGAACCGCCACCTTCAGGAGCCCTCAAAGCTATGAACAACGATGAGATCAAAAACGTCATATTCGGGATACTCAAGCGGATCGCTCCCGAGTCGGACCCAAGCGCCCTGGCGCCGGACGAAAACATACGCAAAACACTCGATATCGACTCTTTCGATGCCCTGAATTTCTTTATCCGCATCGATGAGGAGCTCGGCGTCACCGTTCCCGAGTCGGATTATGGGAAGCTCAATACCCTATCGGAAATGCTCGATTACCTCTCCGCCCGCGACGCGGTGATCCGCTTTTCTTTATAGCCGCGGCCGCTGGTTGGCTGACCGGACGTTGTCTTCAGCCATCGGCCGCGCCTTGCTCTAAGAGGAGATGCACGAAATGAAGGACGAGTACCCTCTATTTTATGAGCATTTGCAAAAGTTGTCGGCCAAATTGGCGAGAGAGCTGCGCGGCCCCATGTCGGCGTTTGCCCAACTCAACGGCGCGACAACCGCGCCAGGCGCTCTTAACGCCAAAATAAAACAGCTCATCGCATTGGGCATCGGGATCACGGCCCGGTGTGAAGGATGCATTGCCTACCATGTGCATGATGCCATCCGGGCTGGCGCCACCCGACAGGAGATTTTGGAGACCCTGGGTATCTCCATTATGATGGGTGGCGGACCGGCGGTGGTCTATGCATGCGAGGCGCTGGAGGCGCTGGAGCAGTTTGCATCGTCCGGGCTGGTTCCAACTTCGTCGGAAACTCCAAAAAAGTAAGCCGCAAGCCAGTAAGAATATAAGGCATGCAAAATACCTTCTGGACGGCATTTACCACCAGCACTCTGGCGGCGTTCGTTACGTCCCTAGGCATCTACACGATCCGACGCTTTTCCGGCTGGGAACATCACAATACAACCTATTTCATGTGTTTCGCGGCAGGGGTTCTCATCGCTGCGTCTTTTCTGCACATCATGTCGCTGTGTAAGAGGCTTTTGGTTGCGGTTGATCCGGATCAGGGAAAGCGAATACGCCTATAGATCCATTTTCTGGTTTCCTCCACCATAACCATTCCGACCGCAAGGGGAACCATGAAAAGCCATACATCCCATGAGATCGGGGCTGTGCCAAAGAGTAGATTGCCCCAGGGCGTATAGTCAATCAACAAGATGATAACCGCTTCTATGGCAATCCCGAACAAGATCAGCGGATTGCTCAACAACGAAAATGAAAAGACGGATTTGTGATCGCTCCGGCACATAAACACGTTTGCCACCTGCATCACAATCACTGCACTCAGTGCCGCAGTAGTGGCCTGAAGATAGAGTGGGTTTGAATAGGACAACATTCCTCCAAATCGCCATCCTCCTCCGTATAACACGTGGAAGAACACCGCCAGAGATGCGGCTGCTTCCATCAACCCAAGAAACAGATAAGCCCGAAAGAAGAGAGGCCTGTTTAACAACCGTTCGCTACGAGGTCGCGGGGGGCGTTTCATGACATCCGGATCCGGTTTTTCTGCTCCAAGCGCAAGAGCGGGAAAGAGATCTGTCCCCAAATCGATGGCCAAGATCTGGATGATGGTCAGGGCGAGGGGAATTTTGAGAAGGACAAAACCCAGATAAGGAATGATTTCTGGGATGTTGGAAGTCAAAATGTAGGTCATGAAACTCCGAATGTTCGAAAAAACCGCTCTCCCCTCCTCAATGGCTGCCACGACGCTTGAAAAATTGTCGTCCATTAGAATAATATCTGAAGACTCTCTTGCCACATCCGTCCCTTTTACTCCCATGGCGACTCCAATGTCGGCCAACTTGAGCGCCGGGGCATCATTCACTCCGTCGCCCGTCACAGCAACAACCTCCTTCTTTTTCTTAAGAGCAATCACAATCCTCATCTTTTGATCTGCGTCTGCACGAGCAAAAATGATTTCAGGAGCATTCAAGAGAAGTTGAAGTTCTGTCTCCGAGGTTTTTCTCAGCGTTACGCCAGTCACCACAACAGGATCTTTGCAAGAAATCATCCCGATTTCTCGACCGATGGCTTCGGCTGTATATGGATGATCCCCGGTGATCATGATCACCTTAATACCTGCCTCACGACATTTCTGAATGGATTGAGGGACTTCCTTGCGTGGCGGATCTTCTAACCCCACCAGACCCAAAAAAATCAAGTCTTCCTCAAGGCACTCCCGTGAATAGCTTGATGGAACCGGGCGATAAGCAAAAGCAAGTACCCGCAAACCCCGCCTGGCCATTTCTGCTTCGACCTTTAAAAGACGATATCGAGTATCGGCCTCAAGACGCTCGGGTATCTTAAGCTGAATTCCGGAACAAAGGGGTAAGAGGGTCTCCAAAGCGCCTTTGGAATACAAGACAAGACCAGACGCTTCTTGATGAAGTGTGGACATATATTTTCGATCCGAACTAAAAGGAACTTCATCTACCATAGGTGAATCCTTCAGTTCAGGAATAGCCTTTCGAGCCATTTCAGCCAGGGCAATCTCCGTGGGATCACCCAGCCATTGCCCCGGACTGCCATTTCCTGATCTCTTAAGATTCTGACACCGGTATGCTGCGTAATAAAGGATTGGGGATAAATTCTTTCTTTGAAGAACCTCATTCAGATGGCAGGGTTGATTCATGGAAGGGGAAAAAACTTCTCGCGCCGCCATCCGATTTTCTGTCAGTGTCCCAGTCTTGTCCGTGCAGATCACTGTAGCCGAACCCAAAGCTTCGACCGCCGGAAGATGACGAACCAGGACATTTCGCCTGGCCATCCGCTGCGAGGCCATAGCAAGTGCAAGCGTAACGGTGGGAAGAAGTCCCTCCGGAACATTGGCCACAATGATTCCGATGGCAAAGATAAAGTTCCCCCAAAACGACAGCCCCACTCCACGACCGATAAAAAAGAAAAGGACCCCTAACCCAACAGCCAGAATCCCCACGATTCGACTCACATACGCGATCTCTTTCTGAAGCGGGGATGGCGTTTCGCTTGACGTCTGCGTTAAGTGAGCGATCTTACCGAGTTCAGTCCTCATGCCTATGGCAAATACTAGGGCCTTCGCATCCCCCGCAACCATATTTGTCCCGGCCAAGACGACGTTCTTGGCCTGAAGCAACTCCTCCTCGTGGCTTTCATGCGTGTCTCTGCCCTTTGGAAGGGACTCTCCAGTAATCGTCGCGTTATTCACACGCACACCAAACGCTTCGATCAGTCTGGAGTCCGCTGGAATGTCATCGCCTTCCGATAGGAAAATAATGTCTCCCGGAACCAATTGGGAGGCCGGTATCTGGGAAGCATTCCCATCGCGCAATACCTTAACCAGTTGGGGGAGCAGCTTCTGCAAAGCCGCGACCGCTCTTTCTGCGCGGTATTCTTGCCAAAATGAAAAGAAACCGTTGATCACAATGACGCCCACGATCGCGAAACCCAGTGTGAGCATCCCCTGGCCAGGCTCGCTCCACTCTGCAAAAAAGGCCAGGCCTGCCGCCAACCACAGGATAACGGCAAAGAAGTGCGTGAATTCCTTTAGCAGTTTTAACGCAAGGTGCTCCTTTCTAAAGCGCTCTATGAGATTTGGACCAAATTCAGCCAGTCGCTTTTGCGCCTCATCGACAGAAAGCCCCGTGACAGAACTCCGAAGGCTGTGAAGAGCCTCTTCAATTTGAAGTTGGTGAATTCTCATAGAAAACGTTCGCTCCATCGCCTCTTACGCTGTGGTCGCTTCTCTGCCTCCAACGATCTCACCTTCTCGGCAAGAGTATTGACAAGGTTTGCCTTCCTCCGCCTTTTCTTGGGCGCCAGCCCGTTCAATTTCCCCTTCTCCCCTTGCCTGTGCCGGGTAGTTAAACATGCCTCAACTTGATCCAGGCACATCCGTGCTCGGGCAATTAAGCCCGGGAAACACCACCCCAGGGGACCCCTTCGAAGGGTCCCTTCGTTCCGGTTCGTTACGCTCACCTCCATTGCGGGACCCTCCAGACCTCACTTCCATTACCATCTCACTCTGTCTTGATACTCTCTATTCCCATATCCTTATTCATCATCTTTTTATTCCTTTCTTGCCCTCATCCTATACTATTCTGTCCAGGGGCAAGAGTCCAATCATTATAGGCAGAAAGGGCTGTGGGGAGACGGGATTGAGTGTGGAGGAATTGCATGCCGGCAGCCGTCAAGGTCCTGTGAGCAGTTTTACCGCCTCAGGACTCTTGACGCGATCTCTGCTCAAAGTTAGGATGCCCTAATTAGTGCCTGACCGATAATAATAAAATAAAGCTTTATGAACAATAAAACTCAAACAGAGAGTCTGATTGATGTTGACCGAAGATCAAATCAAGAAAGTGGCCCTGGACCTTATCGGTAAGATTGCGCCGGAAGCTGATATTGAGAACCTCGATCCCGCCGATCGATTACGCAACCAGTTCGATTTCGATTCAGTCGATTTTATGAACTTCGCTGTTGCGCTTCAAGAACAGCTTAAAGTAGAAATCCCCGAGGAAGACTACCCGCAGCTGGCAACATTAAAGGGCTGCATCGCGTATTTGAAATCGAAAATCAACCCGTAGCCTCTCTCCAATCCCTCGACCCTTACAGCGCCAATGAAACGATCATAACACCGGGTTCTTCCGGATCGCGTCTTGTTTTAAATCCGAAAGCCTCGCAGATCCTCAACATGGACCTGTTCTCGGCCAACACTTCCCCGAAAATCTCACCGATACCCCGTTTCTTGGCGTAATCGACAATGCGGCGCATGAGCATCGGGCCTAAGCCCATGCCGGTCATGTCGCGGCGAATGAGAATAGCGAATTCCGCGCGTGCGTTGTCCGGATCCGCCGCAATTCGTACCACTCCATGAAGCTCCGGTTCTTTTTGAGTGGTCTGCTCGCAAAGGACCAGTGCCATCTCCCGGTCATAATCGATCTGGGTCAAACGCGCCGCCATGTTATGAGATAATATTTTCATGGCATGCAGAAATCGCATGCGGATCTCATCCATGGAGAGTCTGGAGAAAAGCGCTTGAAACGCCGGTTCGTCCTCCGGCCGTATAGGGCGAAGCAGCAGCGTTTGGCCATCGGAAAGTTTGAGCGTCTCCTCAAGCTCCTTGGGGTAAGGACAAATCGCCAGTCGTTGTGCAGCGGGCAGATGCGATTTGACCACCTTAATGCGTGCGTCCAGTGCCACCACCCCCTGTTCATCGGCAAGCAGCGGATTGATATCCAGTTCAGCGATATCTGCGATATCGCTGATCAGTTGCGACACCTTGATCAGGGTCAGCGCAATGCTGTCCAAATCTGCGGCCGGCTTGCCACGGTAACCTTCAAGCAGGCGGCATACGCGCGTGCGGCTCATTACTTCTCGGGCAAGCTGCATGTTAAGCGGTGGCAGGGCAATGGCCTTATCCTGAATCACCTCCACGGCCGTACCGCCCTGGCCGAACAGAATCACCGGACCGAACTGTATATCATCACTGACCCCGACAATCAGTTCCATGGCGTTGGGGCGGTGCACCATCGGCTGTACCGTAAATCCTGATATCGTCGCATCGGGTAGTCTCTCGCGGATTCGTTCCTTCATGACCTGTGCGGTTTTTTTCACCGCTTCTTCAGAGGTAAGATTCAATGCCACACCCCCCACGTCCGACTTGTGGGTAATATCCGGGGATAGGATCTTTAACGCCACTGATTCGTCCAGCTTGGCGGCAATCTCACCTGCCTGTTCGGGTGTAGCCGCTTCGTATGTCTGGACCACGGGGATTTTGTAAGCGGCCAGAACGGCTTTTGCCTCAGTCTCGGTCAGCCAGATACAGCCTTGAGATAACGCCTTGTTAACAATCCCTCGGGCCTTATCCGTTTCTGGCTTGAAGACTTCCGGGATGTTGGTTGGTGTCTCCATCAGCATTTCCTGGCTACGGCGGTAGCGAACCATCTGCATAAATCCGCGAACCGCCTCGGCCGGTGTTTCATAGGTCGGAATCCTGTTTTCGGCAAATATTTTGCGGGCCTCGCGGGCGGAATCTATCCCCAGCCAACTGGTGAAAATTCCCCGGGAACCTGCCTTTGAACCGCTTTCTTTCAGCGTGTCGACCACCGCCCAGGCGGCCTCCGTGCTTGAGGCCACTGCCGTAGGGCAGTTTAAAACAAGCAAGGCATCCACACCCTTATCCTCGAGGAGTGCCTTTAACGCATCGATATAGCGACCCGGCGGGGCATCGCCAACGATGTCCACCGGGTTATTATGTGACCATGTGTCCGGGAGCACACTGTTCAGACGGGCGATGGTTTCGGGAGACAGCTCGGCCAGGCGCCCCTTTTTATCGATCAGAACATCGGTGGCCAGCACGCCTATGCCGCCGCCATTGGTCAAAATGGCCAGACGATCTCCTGGAAACGGGTGAGACATGGCCAAGGTTTCTACGGCATCGAAGAGGGCCTGCATGTCCATCACCCGCAGCATCCCAGCCCGTTGAAAGGCGGCATTGTAAACTTCATCGGCGCCGGCTAATGCGCCGGTATGGGAAGCGGCGGCTCGGGCGCCCTCGGAATGGCGTCCGGCCTTGACCACGACCACAGGTTTCATCCGGGCCGCCGCCCGGGCCGCAGACATGAACTTACGGGCATGGGTAACGTTCTCGATGTAAAGCAGGATCGCTTGGGCACTAAAATCGGCGGCCAGATAATCGAGCATGTCCCCGAAATCGACATCGGACATGTTGCCCACGGACACAAAATGTGAAAACCCGATTCCCTTCGACGTGGCCCAGTCAAGTACAGAGGTCTGAACCGCTCCCGACTGGGCGACAAACGCGATATTTCCGTTAAGGGGTTGGACATGGCCGAAACTCGCATTAAGGCCCACCCCGGGTACCATGATCCCCAAGCAGTTGGGGCCCATAATGCGCAGCAGATGGGGACGGGCCGAGTCGAGCATTCGGGCGCACAACTGTTGTCCTTTTTTGCTGTCGCCTTCGCGGAATCCGGTCGATATAACCACCGCTGACCGGGTACCCCGTCTGCCGAGTTTTTCAATCAGCTGCGGAACAGTATCCGGCGGCGTGGCGATCACGGCAAGATCCGGCGTTTTCGGTAAACTGTCCAAATCAGGATAGGCACGAAGCCCTTCTATGGTCTTGTATTTCGAATTAACGGGAAAGATGTCGCCTTTAAAGCCGCCACTCACCAAATTTCGAGCAAGGACGGCACCGATGGAGCCAGGTTTTTGGCTCGCTCCCACCAGTACGACCGAAGAGGGGTTGAACATGAAATCAAGATTACGGATAGTCATCGCATTACCTCATTTCACTATAAATCTTCACTATTGTCCAAAATAGGCTTTTTTATTAAAAAAACCCGCAGAATGCCCCGCCATTCATGGCGGGGATGAGTGCGGTTGGGGCTAGGGGGATGCAATCCTCATCCATGCTCTTATAAGATTCCCCGCCTTTTAAGGCGGGGAGCTTCACTACATATTGGGCAGTTTAAATAATATGTTCACAAATGTGAAATAAGGTGGCGATCTCAAAAGCAGTTAAACAAATTCTATTACATTGTGGCATGTTATGTAAATATTTTATATTACACGACGCGTTTCTGAACCAATGACCCAGATCAGGGGGGAATTACGCTACAGGTCATGAGGATAATAGGATCATTATAGAATGTTGTCGATGGATTTTTCAATAGGGATGTGATCCGGTTGACCTCATGACCTGTAGCGTAATTCAATCCAGCTTCTGGGATATAAATTCAGAAACACGGGGGAAGAGAATGGGTCGGAGATCGACTCCACCGTACCCGTGACGATTTCAGAGGCGACATGGTGGAGTACATCGAGATGTTCTACAACAGCCAGCGTCGGAATTCATTTCTGGGTTACAGGAACCCAAAGGACTTTGAAACTGACTTGACTTGGGCAGAGGTTGCTTAACGGCGTGTCCGTTTTTACTTGACCACCTCAAATTCCGAAGGATCATTTAACCGAGGAAGCGTTCAACATCAAACGAGGATTGAGAATTCTAAGACTGGCGTTCATTTAGAGAAGGAGGGGTGCGCGCAAAGATTAAAATCGGGGCAAAATTGAAAAAAAGGAGCGAAAAATGAGCTGAACCATTTTTTGCATTCAGCGCAATTGCCGACTGCATTCGGCTGAGGCCGGCCGCTTCAGGGACAAAAATCAGAAGGATTATCGATTGACTTCTTGGTCCTTTATTATTAATGCTTCGCGAAAAAGATAGTGATATCAAGGGGAGGTGCTCCATGTCAGGATTGGCCGTAAATGTGGATCATGTGGCGACGTTGAGACAGGCGCGCGGTTCCCGGTACCCGGAGCCTGTGGCGGCGGCGATCTTGGTTGAGCTGGCGGGTGCGGATGGAGTGGTGGTTCATCTGAGGGAGGATCGCCGTCATATCCAGGATCGAGATGTCCGGGTGATCCGGGAGATCATTTCCACCAAGATGATTTTCGAAATAGCGGCCACGCCGGAGATGATCGGCATCGCCTCCGAAATCAAGCCGGCTCTTGTGACCCTGGTTCCGGAAAAGCGCGAGGAACTGACTACGGAAGGAGGTTTGGACCTGACCCGGCATGGTAAGACCGTATCCAAAGCCGTGGCGCAGTTGAAGCGGGAAGGAATCCCGGTCAGTCTTTTCATCGATCCCGACATGACCCAGGTAAACCTGGCCAAAAAGGCGGGCGCCGACATCATCGAGATTCACACCGGCGCCTTCTGCGATGCGCCCACACCGGAAAAACGGAACGCCGCTTTTTCGGAAATCCTTGGCGTCGCCAAGCGCGCCAAGTCGTTGCAGATGGGAGTCAACGCGGGGCATGGGCTGTGCTATCATACCATCGCATGGTTTAAAGGGGTTTCGGAAATCGACGAGTTTTCAATCGGCCACAGCATCATCTCCCGGGCGGTCCTGGTGGGCATGGAACGCGCGGTCCGGGAAATGGTGGAGCTGATCAAAAGATTATAAAAAGGGGAATATGCCGTGATCCTGGTGACCGCCGACGAAATGCAGGAAATGGATCGGTTGACCATCGAAGAAGTGGGGATACCGAGCCGGATTCTGATGGAAAATGCAGGCCGGGGGGCCGTTGATTTCTTTCTGGAACGCTTTCCCGAGGTGGACCGAAAGCGCGTTGGGATTCTGGCCGGAAGGGGAAATAACGGCGGGGACGGATGCGTCATGGCCCGCCTTTTGGCCCACAAGGGAATCGATGTTGAGGTCTTTCTTTTTACAAAGCGCGAGGCTGTGAAAGGGGATGCGGCATCCAACCTGGAACTTCTTTTTCGTCTGGCGGTTCCGGTGGCAGAGGTGCCGGATGATGCCGCCTTTAAAAAAGTGAAAAACCGACTGCGCGCAATCGATATCTGGATCGATGCGCTGCTGGGGACCGGTTTGAAATCGGATGTGGCAGGCTTATTCAAGAAGGTCATCGAATTTGTCAACAACAGCCAAAGGCCGACCTTCAGCGTGGACATCCCCTCCGGACTCGATTCGGATACGGGGCATCCCAGAGGAACCTGCATCCATGCCGAGGCCACCGCTACATTCGGGTGCGCCAAAATCGGAAGCGTCCTGTTTCCGGGGGCCAATTACACGGGCGAGCTTCGGGTCGTGGACATTGGCATCCCTTTGCATGTGACGGCCAGGGTCGGACCGAAGATACACCTGCTCACCGCCGAGCGGATTCGATCGTTTATCCGAAAACGTCCCCCCGATGCCCACAAGGGAAAGACCGGGCATGTGCTGGTGCTGGCCGGGGCAATCGGGAAAACGGGGGCTGCTGCCATGACAGCCATGGCGGCCATGCGGACCGGCGCAGGGCTGGTAACCCTGGGTATTCCGGCAAGCCTGGATGCGACGGTGGAGCCGCAGGTCCTCGAAGCGATGACCGCGCCGCTGCCGGAGATCGCGCCCGGCATCCTCACCGACTCGGCCATGGATGCGGTTCTGGGCCTTCTGCCCGGCAAAAGCTGCCTGGCGCTGGGTCCGGGAATCGGGACGGCGGACGAAACGGTGCAGCTGGTCTGCGGACTGGTCCGGGTGTGCCCTATTCCTTTGGTCATCGACGCGGACGGGCTCAACTGCATGGCCGGATGCATGGATATTTTAAAACAGAAGAAAGCGGAAATCGTCTTAACGCCGCATCCGGGGGAAATGGGGCGTATTGTGGGCAAGACTTCGGCGGAAATCCAGAAAGACCGGGCGGGATCGGCCCGAAGCCTTGCCGAGGCGTATGGGGTTACCGTGGTCCTCAAGGGGGCCAAAACGGTGATCGCGCAGAAAGACGGCGCCCTCTGGATCAACCCTACCGGGAACCCGGGGATGGCCTCGGGCGGGATGGGGGATGTGCTCACCGGCATGATCGCTGGGTGGATCGCCCAGGGGTTGGCGCCCGCAGAAGCGGCGATGGCAGGAGTCTATTTGCACGGCGCGGCGGCGGATGCCCTTTTCAGGGGTCGGGGGCCCTTCGGATACCTGGCATCGGATGTGATGGCCATGATCCCGGCTCAGATCCGGGAAACCACTTTTTTATGATCCGTATAACGACGCGTTCCCCTGAGGAGACCCGGGCTTTGGGGGAAACTTTAGGGTCGGCGCTGGATGCGCCCATGACCTTTATTCTGACCGGAGATTTGGGAAGCGGGAAAACGGTCTTTGTCCAGGGGCTGGCCAAAGGATTGGGAATCCCCGGGGAAACCGAAGTGACCAGCCCTTCCTTTGCCTTGGTCCACGAGCATCAAGGGGGGCTGCTTCCCCTTTTCCATGTGGATTTGTATCGGCTGGACCGGCTGATCGATCTGGAGGACCTGGGGCTTGATGAGATTCTGGATGGTCGGGCCGTAGTGGCCGTGGAATGGGGGGAAAAATTGTCCGCAAACTATTTGGGCGACCATTTGACCCTCCGATTCGAAATCGTTTCGGACACCGAAAGACAAATCATCCAAATCTAGGAAAATCCAGCGACGTCCTTTATTATATGCATTTCTCAAATCCGCATCATGCAAACGATGCGATCATATATCATCAATTGTGAATTTTAAGGCTTGAACTGCAAAACATGATTCAGAACAAACCAAAGACCCGATAGATCGGATACAAGAGGTTAAGCTTATGGCACTCATCGTCAAGAAATTCGGCGGCACATCGGTTGCCGACATCGAACGGATTCGCAATGTCGCAAGCCGGGTCGTGAGGGACTACGATCAGGGACACGATGTGGTGATCATTCTTTCGGCCATGGCCGGGGTCACGGACGGCCTGATCCAGTTGGCTCAACAGGTCACCGATACACCCGATAAGCGGGAGCTGGATGTTCTCCTGGCCACCGGTGAACAGACCACAGCTGCTTTGCTGGCCATGCTGCTCAAATCCATGGATTACCCGGCCGTATCCCTGCTCGGTTTCCAGGCCGAGGTTCACACAGACGCGGCGTTCGGAAACGCCCGGATTCACGACATCGGGGCCAATCGCATCCGTGATTTTTTAAAACAGCGGCATATCGTGGTGGTGGCCGGGTTCCAGGGGTGCGATGCGGATGGAAACATCACCACGCTGGGGAGGGGCGGATCAGATACATCGGCGGTGGCCATCGCCGCAGCTCTCAAGGCCGATGTCTGTGAAATCTTCACGGACGTAGATGGGGTCTACACGGCGGATCCCAATGTCTGCAAGAGGGCCCAAAAGCTTCCCAGGATCAGTTATGACGAGATGCTCGAAATGGCGAGTCTCGGGGCAAAGGTGCTGCAGATCCGTTCGGTGGAGTTTGCCAAAAAATACAACGTCGCCGTTCATGTGCGATCGTCTTTCAGTGAAGAGGAGGGAACCATGGTCGTCAATGCGGATGCCGATATGGAAAAGATAGTGGTCACCGGTGTGACTTCCAACAAGAACGAGGCCCGAATCACTCTAAAACAGGTACCGGATCAGCCGGGGATTGCGGCAAAGATCATGACGCCCATCGGAGAAGCCGGCATCATCGTGGATATGATCATCCAGAACCCCCATTCCGGCGGAAAGACGGATCTGACCTTCACCGTGCCCAAAGCCAATTACCGCGAAGCCATGAAAATCGCCAAAGCAGTGGGCCGGAAGATCAGCGCCAAGGAGGTCATCGGGGATGAGAATATCGCCAAGGTTTCCGTCACCGGTGTAGGAATGCGCAGCCACTCGGGGGTTGCGGCGAAGATGTTTTCGGCCCTGTCTCGGGAAAACATCAATATCATGATGATCACCACCTCCGAGATTCGGATCTCCTGCGTCATCGAGGAAAAATATGCGGAGCTGGCCGTTCAGGCGCTGCATACCGCCTTCGGGCTGGATCGCGATTCCTGATTTACCCCTGATTCTCCGGAGGCAGGAACTTCAAGGCTTTCGCTGATGATTTTTAAACCCTCCAGTGTCAGGGTGGGTTCCACCGCTTCGATGACCTCGGAAACATTAAACATGAGGTGGGCCAGGCCCCCCGTGGCGATCACCCGGGGGTTGCCGCCCATCTCTTTTTTTATCTTCGCGACCATTCCGTCTACCAACCCGGCGTAACCGTAAATGATACCGGATTGAATGCACCCGATGGTATCCTTGCCGATGACGGTTTCCGGGGGCGTAAAGATTTCTACGCGAGGAAGCTTGGACGCCTCCCGAAACAGGGCATCGGAGGCAATGTAAATGCCGGGGCAGATGGCTCCGCCCAAATATTCCCCCTTTTCCGATATGACATCAAAGGTGGTGGCGGTTCCGAAATCGATGACCACCAGGCTGGTTTTATATTTTTCATAGGCCGCCACGGCATTGACGATCCTGTCGGCCCCGACCTCCGCCGGATTTCGGAGGCGTACCGGCATGGCGGGGTATGATTTTGCATCCACCCAGTGGGGCGCATGTCCTAAGTATTTCCTGCAAAAAGCATCCAGAATCGTTACAAGGGGTGGGAAAACGCAGGAGATGATCGTCTTTTGAATATCGCCGAAGCGGATGCCGTCCCGACTGAATAGGTTGTTGATGAGGATATTGATTTCATCTTCGGTGGTCTCTTTTTCGGTGTGCACTCGCCAGTTTCCGACCAGTATATCCCCTTTGTAGATCCCCAAGACGGTATGTGTGTTTCCCACATCGATGACGAAAAGCATTTCGTCCCCTCCCCTCTTCACTGATCACGATTCACGATTTGTTATCCAAGCGTCAATACTGATGAAATCGTAAAAAGGTCGATTTTTCTCGCGCCGCTCACAAAACCTTTTTACGAAGCCGTCAATACTTGTTCGTGTGAGAAAAGCATCAAATCATGGACGTTCCTATTTGTATATGGTGACGGTGAAAATTTCCGGTTTTGTCCCCACCAAGGTGATTTCCGGGGGAAGCGTCAGGGCAGCACGGCGAGGATAAACCCCCGGTTTCAGCCCAACAAGATCCATGAACACCTTGATCCCTCCCTTCCGTTCAAGTTCATCCAGGAAGTGGACCGGTCCTTTGATCTCGATATCGATGGTCGCCGGCACAATCCGATATTGGAAAGGGCTTCCCTTTCCGATGATCGTCACCTCTTTCAGCTGTCGGGTAACGATCTTTTCGCCGATTTCAATCCGGGCTGTGATCACCTGGGAAGGAGTGTCCAATACCATGCCGTCGGGAATTTCGAGGGCGATCTCTTTCTGGAAAGACTCGGCGACACCGGTTAAATCGATGGCTTTTGTGGCCACGGTCTCGATAGTCTCCATGATTCCCTCGGGACCGCGCACGATCACGGTGGAGGGTTTGGGATAGGCGCTCCTGACCTCTCTCCCCGGCGCCGGTTCTCCGGAAAGGGCCACCGTTACGCCGAGGGCCTTTTGGGCCTCCCGGGCCAACTCTATAGCCAGGGTTTTAGGCGAGAAGCCGACAATCGAGACACCCATGGGAAGTTGAATCCGGGCCGGATTGATGGGGATGGACTGCATTCCCAGCCGGGCCGCCGTCATGTCCACCGCGTACCCGATCCGGCCCCCTTGAATGGATTTGATTCGGGATTCAGGACCCCGGACGCGTACTTCGATTCCTTTTACCGGGCTCTCCACCAGGATCATGCCGTTGGGGAGGCCTTCCAGCCGGACGGGTACGAAAAGATCCGCCTCAATGATCCGGGAACACCCCGATGCCAAGAGAACGATCCAAAGGAACAACAGGTACCGCAGCCGGAACCATCGGCTTTTCCGACTCAAGAAAGGATCCTCCGTCTTCAGCAAAAGACCGGCAGGCGTGATTCGTCTCTTGGGTTTATGAAGCGGCGCCAATGGAGGAACCGCCGGACGGCTGCATAGGAGCATGGACGATGGCATCGACGATCAAGGCTGTTCTCCGGGTGTTCTTAACGTTGTGTGCCCGAATGATATGGGCGCCGTTCATAATGGAAGCCGCAACAGCCGCCTGGGTGCCGATCTCCACTTCAGGCATATCGGGTCGGATTTCCCGGTCGCTCTTCCCTTTGAGGAGCCTGCGGATGAATGCTTTTCTCGATGGGCCCACAAGGAGAGGAACTCCCAGTGCATGAAACGTCCGCAATTCGGCGATCAGGGTCAGATTGTGGATAAGGGTTTTGCCGAAACCGATCCCCGGGTCCGCGATGAGAAGACTTTTGGGGATTCCCTTTTCCTGAGCGAAATGGATCGCGCTGTCCAAAAAAGCAAATATCTCCCGGGTCACGTCCTCGTAGTAGGGGGCGTGCTGCATGGTCTTGGGGGTTCCAAGCATGTGCATCAAGATCACAGGAACACCGGACTCCCGGGCCACGGAGGCCATATCGGGATCGAAACGCAGGGCGCTCACGTCGTTGATTATGGAAGCACCCGCTTCGATGGCGGCCCGGGCCACCGCTGCCTTGGTGGTATCGATGGAAATAGGGATGTCGATGCGACCTGAAAGAGCCCGGATGACCGGAACCACCCGGCGGATCTCTTCATCGGCCGGAACGGGATCGGAATGGGGCCGGGTCGATTCGCCTCCGATATCCAGAATGTCCGCCCCTGCCTGAGCCAGCGAGAGCCCTTGAGAAACGGCCGATTCGAAAGTGAAAAACTTTCCCCCGTCTGAAAACGAATCCGGGGTTATATTGACGATCCCCATGACCCTGGTGGTCTCACCCAAGGTCATCCGGCGCGATCCCCAGGTCATCTCGAAAAGAGGATTCAAACGGCCACGCCCGCCGCATCCGTAGAGCCTTTTGCACTGCCGGCCTTTTCCGCTCCCGCTTCCTCGCCCGGTCGGTAAGGAAGCTTGATCCCGGGCCTCATGGAAAGAATCATCTGATCCAGCTCGCTGCCCAAAACGGTCTCTTTTTCCAGAAGGAGCTCGGCCAGTTTGTGCAAAACATCCAGGTTTTCGCTCAGGACGGCCTTGGCCCGCTCATATGCCCTATCTATCAGTTTCTTGATCTCGGCATCGATCTTCTGAGCCGTTGCCTCGGAGTAATCCCGATGCTGGGCGATCTCCCTTCCCAGGAAAATGTGCTCCTCTCCCTTGGCATAAGACAAGAGCCCGAGGACCTCGCTCATCCCCCAGGAACGAACCATCTTTTCGGCCAGGACCGTGGCCTGCTTGATGTCATTGGCCGCGCCGGTGCTGATCCGGTTGAAAACGATCTCCTCGGCGACCCGGCCCCCGAAGGCCACGGAAAGTTCGCTTTCGAGCTGATCCTTGTATTTGAAATCCCGCTCCTCGGGGAGAAACCATGTGATTCCGGCGGCACGCCCCCTGGGGATGATGGTGATCTTGTTTACGGTATCCGTTTCGGGCAAGAAACGCGCCACCAGGGCATGCCCTCCTTCATGGTAGGCGGTGGTCTTACGATCTTCTTCGCGGACCACTTTGGATTTTCTTTCGAGCCCCATGTAAACTTTGTCTTTGGCGTCCTCGAAGTCCAGCATGTCCACCTTTTCCTTGTTGCGCTTGGCCCCCAGCAAAGCGGCTTCGTTGACGAGGTTCTCCAGGTCGGCGCCTGAAAAACCCGGGGTCCCCTTGGCCAGAATGGTGACTTTGACATCCGGCGCCACCGGAACCTTGCGCATGTGGACCTGGAGAATCATCTCCCGGCCTTTGATGTCGGGAAGCGGAACCACCACCTGGCGATCGAACCGGCCGGGTCTCAGCAAGGCCGGATCGAGGACATCGGGCCGGTTGGTCGCGGAAATCAGGATGACTCCTTCGTTGGATTCGAACCCGTCCATCTCCACCAGGAGTTGATTGAGGGTCTGTTCCCGCTCATCGTGCCCTCCTCCCAGACCAGCTCCCCGATGCCTGCCCACCGCATCGATTTCATCAATGAAGATGATACAGGGGGCGTTCTTTTTCCCCTGGACGAAAAGGTCGCGGACCCGGGACGCCCCCACGCCGACGAACATCTCCACGAAATCGGAGCCGCTGATACTGAAAAACGGAACCCCGGCCTCCCCGGCGATGGCGCGGGCCAGAAGCGTCTTCCCGGTGCCTGGGGAACCCATGAGCAGCACGCCTTTGGGGATCCTACCGCCCAAGCGGGTAAATTTCTTCGGGTCCTTTAAAAACTCGATGATCTCCTGAAGCTCCTCCTTTGCCTCGTCGATGCCGGCTACGTCTTGGAAAGTCACCTTGGCAGACTGGTCGGACATGAGCCGTGCCCGGCTCTTGCCGAAGGACAGAGCCTTACCTCCGCCGGCCTGCATCTGTCGCATGAAAAAAATCCAGACGGCAATGAGAACGATCATGGGAAACCAGGATACCAGCACGGAGACGTACCAGGGGGATTCCTGGGGAGGCTTGGCGCTGATGGCGATTCCCTTGTCCCGAAGGGTTCGGATCAATTCCGCATCCTGTGGTGCATAAACTGTGAACCGTTTCCGGGTGTCGTCGGTCACGGAAAGCTCCTGACCCTGAATGATCACTTCGGCAATATGGCCCTCTTCCACCTTGGACATGAATTCAGAGTAGCTGATGCTCGTTTCGGAAAGGCGCTGCTGGCTGAACAGGTTGTACAACAGAACCATCAATAGAGTAATAACAATCCACAATGCCAGATTTTTCTGGAACGGATTCAAAAGGTTTTTACCTCCTGACGGAATTGATGAAAGACCCTTTGGCAGACGCTAAAACTCAGAATGTCTTGAAAGAACGTGAATTTCCGTCTCTGCCAAAAAAGATTAATTAAAGAAGTTTAACCGTTTTTCTCCGGTAAATCAAGCGATAGTTCCACCCGAACCGTTTTTTGGGTGGATTCGGTCACCCGCACCCAGTGCCCGATACGATGCCCCGCAATCCAGGCGATTCGCCCCCGGGAAATCAGCACCGGACATCCCGTGCGCTCATTGATGGAAATCTTATGATCGATAAAGTACTTTTTAACCTTCTGGCTACCGGATGCGCCCAAGGGAAAAAACCGATCACCTGAGACCCAGCTCCTGAGGGTCAAAGGAAAGGTGAGGGTTGTGGCATCGAAAACCGCCGCGTCCTTTCCGACGCTATGAATGTCCCCAACTTCGTTGGTGTTCATACAGGAGATGATCAGCGTCTTTCGGATTTCGGGAATAGGGTAGATGCCGGGGCCGTCGATAATATATCGGAAATCGGTTTTGGAAGCTTCCGCCTTGCCATTTTTTAAACCCGGTCCCTTGCGGCAGGGGCCGATATCCTTGTGAATCCCGAGTCCGTCCTTCTCCAAAACGATCCGGATCCCGCCGGGCAAATGGAGCCATCTTCCATACATGCCCTGCAACAAAAAGGACCGGACTGTTTCCACATGATCAAAGGTGATGCGTCTAAGATCCCCCTTGATCTTTTCTATGGCCATCCGCAGGATACGTCGCTGGGCTGCCACCGGAGTTTCGAGTATGGTCTTCACGGAAAGGACACAGACACCCCCCTCTTCCCGGATCACGGCCGATCGAAATATCGGTTCCGTAAGGGTAGCCATCCATTCGTCTTCCGCAGCGGTAATGGCGCAAAACCGGTTCAAGGCAGCTTCGACCTTGGGGTTGAACCGGGACTTCAATTCGGGGAGCAGCCAGCGGCGGACCTGATTCCGGAAATAGCGCATGGAGAAATTGGTGCCGTCTTCAACAAAACCGATCCCCTGACGCGCGAGGTAAGATAAGATCTCCTCTCGGGTGCATCGGATAAGAGGGCGGATGATCCGTCCGCCGCTTTGGGCATCCTCCCGTACCGGAGGGATGCCGGACACTCCTGCCGGCCCGCTCCAAGTCATCAGACGCATTAGGAAAAGCTCTGCATTATCCCCGGCGTGATGGCCGAGTGCGACTTTTGGGTATCCGTGGATCCTGGAGACCGCTTGGAAAAATTCGTAGCGGACCCTCCTCGCCGCTTCCTCTGTCGAAGCGCCGTCGGCAGGCCATGTTCCGGGTGGAACCTTTTCCAGGTAAAGGGGCCACCCCAGGGATTCGGCCAGCTTTGACACAAAGTCTGCATCCCGGTCGGACTCTTCGGATCTGAGGGCATGGTTGAGGTGTGCGACACCCAACCGGATGGAAAAGGTGTCGGAAAAGTGGTGGAGCAGATGCAAAAGGCAAACCGAGTCGGGTCCTCCGGAGACACCGACCAGGACCCTTTCCCCCGGTGCAATCATCCGATAATCGGTCAGGGCGTGGAGGACTTTTTCTAAAAATCTCTTTTGATCCCTTCGATCCATTCGAATCGCTTTTTGGTCCTAACCTTAAGTTTTGATGAAATCGTAAAAACTCAAAATTAGGATGGCAAAGTAAAAAGCTTCAGATGCAAGGCGCGCAAATCCTGAGGAATGAGGCGTACATATGGGTACGCCGCAATGACGAAGGATGCAGTGCAACGCAGCAGATGGACTTTTTACGAAGCCATCAAGTTTTATGTTATAAATTTCGGGTTTCGTTCTTTCACGCTTCATTTTAACCATTCACGGCCTTGAATTGATGGTAGGCCAGCCCCATGTTCAAGTCAAGATCCAAGCCTTTCTATCCTTTTTCCATTTCCTCCTTGAAAAAATCCTTTCATCAATTATGATAGCAGATGGTTGTGCTAGGCGGGGAGTTAGCGGTGCCCTGAACCCGAAAGCCGCTTTATGCGGGGCTGAATCCCCTTCAGAGGGTTCGACCCCCGGCGATTCGGGGATCTCCCGGCCGGACACCGCGCAACAGCCGGTCATGAACCTCGTCAGGTCCGGAAGGAAGCAGCGATAAATGATGCAGGTTGTGTCGCGGATCGACTCCGGCCAACCCAAGATCCTTGTTTTGCCGGAAAGAACTCGAAGCAGGGTGCACAACCATTTTTCTTTCTTCCCAGCTCCCCTCCTTTTTTTACCTTGACAAGTTACCAACCCGACTTATTTTTTGGCATCGATTGGGGCCAAAGTAACCCAAAGCGGCTTTTTGTGTATAAAGGATTATGACCATTTAATGAGTAGCGCAAATCCTGAAGAAAACAAGGTTGTAGGACCCGAGGATCCGGCAAAGGAAAAAGAGATATCGGGAACAAAAGGCGTCCAAGCGGATGTGTCGGGGGACATTGCGGATTCCGATAAGAGCGTTCAGGAACGGCTGGACAAGGCTGAAAAAGAAGCCAGGGAAAATTATGACCGCTTCCTGAGGGCCAAGGCGGATTTCGAAAATTATAAAAAACGAATGGCCCGAGACAATGAAGACTACCGAAAATTCGCCAATGAGTCGCTTTTCAGGGCCCTATTACCCATCGTGGATAATCTGGAACGCGCCATCGAAGCCCTCGGTGAAAAAGAAAGAGGCGTCAATCCGATCATCAAGGGAGTCGAGCTTACGCTTTCAGAAATTTTGAAGGTGTTCGAAAATTTCGCCGTCAAGCCGATATCGGCCTTGAGGGAACCTTTTGATCCGACGTATCACCAGGCGGTCATGCAGGAAACGTCAGACCAACACCCCGACAATACCGTGGTGAAGGAACTCCAGAAAGGGTACCTAATCTATGACAGGCTCCTGCGGCCGGCCATGGTAGTTGTTTCCAAGGAGTCGAAGAATTCGGGCAAAAAAAAGACAAAAGAACGATTGTAGATACTCGATAAACCGATATTCAGTAATTGCTAAGGAGGATGGCATATGGGCAAAGTGATAGGCATCGACCTGGGTACCACCAATTCCTGTGTGGCTATTATGGAAGGTGGTGAACCAAAGGTCATTACGAATCCGGAGGGGGGACGAACCACCCCTTCCATCGTCGCAGTATCGGAAAGTGGAGAGCGCATTGTCGGTCAAATTGCCAAGCGTCAGGCCATTACCAATCCGGAAAATACGGTTTTCGCGGTCAAAAGACTCATCGGCCGCAAGTACGCATCGGCAGAGGTCCAGCGGGATATCAAAATCCTCCCCTATAAGATCGAACAGGCGCCAAATGGGGACCTCCGCATCGGTATCAAAGGAAAACAGTACAGTCCGGCCGAAGTTTCTTCCTTCATTTTGGCCTATATGAAACGAAGTGCCGAGGAGTACTTGGGAGAAAAAATCACCGATGCCGTCATTACAGTTCCGGCATACTTCGATGACAGCCAGAGACAGGCAACCAAGGACGCGGGAAAAATCGCAGGGCTCAACGTGCTTAGGATCATCAATGAACCGACGGCCGCATCCCTGGCCTACGGACTCGATAAGAAAAAAGAAGAAAAAATCGCCGTGTTTGACCTGGGCGGGGGAACCTTCGACATATCCATCCTGGAAATCGGGGAAGGGGTCTTCGAAGTGAAATCCACCAATGGAGATACCCACCTGGGCGGTGAGGACTTCGACCTGAGAGTTATCGATTATCTGGCCGACGAGTTTCGAAAAGACCAGGGGATCGACCTGCGCAAAGACAAGATGGCGCTTCAACGGCTGAAGGAGGCCGCCGAAAAGGCAAAGATGGAGCTGTCTTCCTCCATGGAGACCGACATCAACCTGCCTTTCATCACGGCCGATGCCAGTGGTCCCAAGCACCTGAACATCAAGATTACCCGGGCCAAACTCGAATCATTGGTGAGCGATCTGCTGGACAAGCTGGAAGGTCCCTGCCGGACCGCTCTCAAGGATGCGGGCTTGAGCGCGAAAGAACTCAATGAGGTAATCCTGGTCGGCGGCATGACCCGTATGCCGGCTGTTCAGGAACGCGTCAAACGAATCTACGGCCTCGAGCCCAACAAAGGGGTGAATCCGGACGAGGTGGTAGCGGTCGGCGCCGCTATTCAGGCCGGTGTCCTTAAAGGAGACGTCAAGGATGTCCTGCTTCTGGACGTGACACCGCTTTCCCTGGGAATTGAGACCCTCGGCGGGGTGATGACCAAGCTGATCGAAAAGAACACCACTATCCCCACCCGAAAAAGCCAGATCTTTTCCACTGCGGCCGACAACCAGCCCGCCGTATCCATTCATGTACTCCAAGGGGAACGGGAAATGGCTGGCGGGAATAAGACGCTGGGTCGATTCGAACTGGTGGGAATCCCGCCCGCTCCCAGAGGCATTCCACAGGTCGAGGTAACCTTTGATATCGATGCCAACGGCATCGTCCATGTCTCGGCAAAAGACCTGGCTACGGGGAAAGAGCAGTCCATCCAGATCACCGCTTCATCCGGCTTGTCGAAAGAGGAGATTAATCGGCTTATCAAAGATGCCGAGATGCACGCCGACGAAGACAAGCGGAAAAAAGAGGTGGCGGAGGCGCGGAATCATGCCGACAGTCTCATCTACTCTACGGAGAAATCCATCAAGGATCTGGGAGACAAGGTAGATGCTTCCACCAAGTCCCGGGTGGAAGACGGCATCGGCCGTCTTAAAAAAGCGATGGAAGGGGAAGACGTGGCGGAGATCCGCCGGCTCAGCGATGAACTGATGCAGACTTCTCATAAACTGGCCGAAGCGATGTACCAGAAAGCGTCCCAGGCCGGTCAGCAACAGCAGGCCGGCGGCACGGGCGGCGGCACCCAGGCAGGCGGCGGTTCCCAGCGCGCCGACGACGACGTGGTGGATGCCGATTTTGAGGAAGTCAAAGACAACAAAAAAGACTGAATCCATCTCTAGAAAGATAAAAAAAATCCCGCGTGAAGCTTTTCACGCGGGATTTGTATTCAGGGTCAAGTTGATTTCAGATTAATACCAGCAGGCTCCCGGGCCCCCTCCCCGGTGCCCCATCTTTCCGAAAGGCCCCGAACCCCGGCAAAACCCGCCATCCGGCAACAGCTTTCCCATTTTAATCCTGTGCTCGATCCGTTTCTGGTCGAATTGAGTGCGTAAATCGGAAATCTCTTTCTGGATGGATGCGGCTTTTGCACCATCGGGTTCAGCTTTGGCCAGCTCGCTTTCCAGTTCCAGGCTTTTTTGACGCATATTTCTTCGCAAATCCCGGGTTGCATCGAAAAAGGCGTTGCGCTCCTCTTCTATCTTTTTCACTTCTTCTGCGCTCATATCCTGCCGGTTATAACCGCATCCGAAACCGCGATGATGCCCCCCGGGACCCGGACCGTCGCCAGGCCCCTCTTTCGACCAGCCCGGACCATATCCCATGGGGTGGCGACCGTAACCCATGCCCCAGTCGGCAAAAGCCGCCGTCCCGATACCGGCCAACAATATCACCGATGCAACCACAACCGTCACCTTCAAATAATTTCGCTTCATTTTTTTCCTCCTTTTCAAGGTTTTATCCATTAAGGATTTATCTCTTGTGAATCATTATAATAGCAAAGGGTGTGCCATAATGATCTCAAATGACCTGAAATATTTCAACTATCTGTTCTTTATGAACAATTTATCTTGATGGCATTGAATCTGAAAAAGGATAACGTCACTGCTCTCGATCCACGCTCAACTGCGGGTGTGGATAAATTACCCGCATCCTGAAAGATAGCGTTCTCAGGTGTATCGGAAGTATCCATGCATCTTTTCTGTTTGCCACCCCCCGATTGTGTGCTTACATTGAACCGTCCGGTTATCAAGCCGGTAGATTTTATTAACATAAGAAGGAGGATACCGTCATGGAACAAAAAACCTTTTCAATACCGAACATCTCCTGCGGGCACTGTGTAATGTCCATCAAAAACGAGTTGACCGCGCTTGCCGGCGTAAAATCGGTGGAAGGGGATGCCGCCCAGAAAAAGATTACCGTAAAGTGGGACGCTCCCGCTACCCTAGAAAAGATTCGGGAAGCCCTCAAAGGGATCAACTACCCGGCAGATAAATAAAATGTCCGAGCAAACGCTCAGATTGCCCGTGACCGGGATGACCTGCGCCAACTGCGCCGCCAACATCGAACGGACGTTGCGGCGGCTCGAAGGGGTCACCAAAAGCGCCGTTAACTTTGCTTCGGAAGAAGCAACGGTCTCCTTTGATGATTCTGCCCTTGGCGTCAAGGATGTGCTGAAGCGTATCGCCGATGCCGGATACGGAGTCCCGACCGTCAAGGCGGAGTTTCCCGTGATCGGGATGACCTGCGCCAACTGCGCCGCCAACATCGAGAGGGTGGTAAAAAAGGCATTCCCTTCCTTGGTGGGGGCATCGGTAAATTTTGCCACCGAGCACCTGTCGGTGGAATACGTGCCCGGAACCCTGGAGCTTGCCGAACTGGCTTCCGCTGTAGAGCGTGCGGGGTACCAGATCATCCTCCCCGAGGCTTCTTCCGGCGAGGAGGACGCCGAGACCGCGGCGCGCCGGGCTGAAATCCGGGATCAAACCCGGAAATTCGCGGTAGGGCTTGCCCTGTCCATTCCGCTCTTTATCCTGAGCATGGGCCGGGACTTCGGGTTCTTGGGGGAATGGAGTCATCGGCCGTGGGTCAACTGGCTCTTTTTCATCCTGGCCACGCCGGTGCAGTTCTATACGGGATGGGATTACTATGTGGGCGGGATCAAGAGCCTCAGGAACAGAAGCGCCAACATGGATGTCCTGGTGGCGATGGGATCTTCAACGGCCTATTTTTACTCTCTAGGGGTTTTATTTTTGCCGGTGCTGGGGCATCACGTGTATTTCGAAACTTCAGCGCTCATCATCACCCTCATCAAGCTGGGCAAAATGCTGGAATCCCGCACTAAAGGGAAGACCGGGGGTGCCATCCGCAAACTCATGGGTCTGCGTCCCAAGACCGCCTTCGTCATCCGTGATCAAATGGAAAAAGAGATTCCCCTCTCCCAAGTCCAAATCGGAGATACCGTGGTAGTGCGACCCGGCGAGCGTATTCCGGTGGATGGTGCGATCACAGAAGGAAAATCGGCGGTGGACGAATCCATGTTGACCGGTGAGCCGCTCCCCGTGGATAAGAAACCGGGGGATCCGGTGACCGGTGGGACCATCAACAGCGAAGGGCTTCTCAAATTCGTCGCCACCCGGGTGGGGAAAGAAACCGCACTGGCCCAGATCATCCGCCTGGTGCAACAAGCCCAGGGGAGCAAGGCGCCCATTCAGGCCTTGGCGGATCGGGTGGCGGCCGTCTTCGTTCCGGGTGTGATCGGGATCGCCCTGGTTGTCTTTATCATCTGGTGGCTCACCACCGGAGATTTTGTCTTTTCCATGATCCGACTGGTAGCGGTTCTGGTCATCGCCTGCCCCTGCGCCCTGGGCCTGGCAACACCTACAGCCATCATGGCGGGAACCGGGAAAGGGGCTGAAAAAGGGATCCTGTTTAAAAACAGCACTGCCCTGGAGACCGCCTCCACGCTGACCACCGTGGTGCTGGACAAGACCGGGACCCTCACTCAGGGAAAACCCACTGTTTCGGACATTATCTCACTCGATTCCAGGATCTCCTCAGATGAGATCCTGCGCATCGCGGCATCGGTGGAAAAAGGGTCCGAGCACCCCATCGGAAAAGCTGTTGTGAAAAAGGCTCAAGCTCAAAAAATCCCTTTTTCTGATCCCGGGGAGTTTAGAGCCCATCGCGGCGCCGGGGTTCAGGGAAACATCGACGGCAAATCGGTCCATTTGGGAAAACCGAACTGGTTTTCGGAGCTGAACATCTCTGTGGATCCGGCCAAAGAAGTCATTGCGGCATTGCAATCCGATGGAAAAACGGTCATGGTGCTGGGGCTAAACCAACAGGCCGTCGGTGTCATTGCGGTTTCCGATGCTCTCAAGCCGGATTCGAAGGAGGCGGTGAAAATCCTTTCAGGCCAGAACCTGGAGGTGGTGATGCTCACCGGCGATAACCGCCAGACCGCCGCTGCCATAGCCGCCCAGGCGGGCATCAGAACGGTCGTCGCAGAGGTTTTGCCCGAGGAAAAGTCCCGGCGAATCGCAGCGCTTCAGGACAGGGGGGAACAAGTGGGGATGGTGGGAGACGGCATCAATGACGCGCCGGCCCTGGCCCAGGCCGATGTGGGGTTTGCCATCGGCACCGGCACCGACGTGGCCATAGAGACCGGTGACGTGATCCTGGCAAGCGGCAGCCTGCTTGGGATCCCCAGATCCATCGCGCTGAGCCGAATCACCATGAAAACCGTGAAACAAAACCTCTTTTTCGCGTTTTTTTACAACATCGTCCTGATCCCCGTCGCCGCCGGCGTACTGTGGCCTTTCGAGGGATTTCCCGGATTTTTACGACAATTGCACCCTATCCTGGCGGCACTGGCCATGGCCATGAGCAGCATCTCGGTGGTCGGCAACAGCCTTCGGCTCTATCGAAAGAAAATCCATTAGACCGAATTATTGATGAAAAATCCAGGTTAGCGGATAATACCTACTATGGGAAACTTCATCGATTGGTGGCAAAACCTTCCTCAACACATCGATCCGGTCATGATTGCCATCGGACCCTTCCGCCTGCATTACTACGGCCTGATGTATCTGATTGCCTTCGGTATGACCTACTGGCTGGTCTCCTATCGCATCCGGCATGAAAAACGGTTTTCCATTACCCTGGACCAGGTCAACGATCTTTTGATCGCCGCGATCCTGGGGCTTCTGATCGGGGCTCGGCTCGGGTATGTTCTTTTCTACGGTTTTTCCTATTACATGGACCACCCACTGGAAATCTTTCTCCCCTTTCGATTTGAAAACGGCGTGACCTTCACCGGGTTTTCCGGCATGTCCTATCACGGAGGGCTCATCGGGGTGTTGACGGCGGGTGCTCTTTACCTGAAAAAAAGGGGGGGTTCCTTCTTTGAGGCAACCGATCTTTTCGCTCCGGCCATGCCCTTGGGATACACATTCGGCCGCCTGGGTAACTTCATCAACGGAGAGCTTTACGGAAGGGTGACCTCACATCCCATCGGCATGTTATTTCCTACAGCCCCGGGACCCGAATTTCGGCACCCCTCTCAGCTCTATGAGGCCGTGTTCGAGGGGATCTTTTTATTTCTGGTGCTCTGGCGGCTCAAGGGAATCAAAGCGCCTTCAGGTGCTATGCTGGCCTTTTATTTTACGGGGTACGGAGCGGTGCGGTTTTTTATCGAGTTTTTCCGGGAGCCTGACTCTCATCTCGGATTCATCTGGCTGTTTCTATCCATGGGGCAGATATTGTGTCTGGGAATGATCGCGGCAGGAGTCCTGCTCTTTGTCTATTTGAGCGGCAGAGAAAGGCATTAACCCTCTTACCCTGTCTCATTCAGACTGTTCCCGTTTACGATTTCGGATTTGGTTCCTTGCCTGCTCCCATATTTTTCCGGCTTTTGAAGGCCTCCACCATCTGTTTAATGGTCTGACCGGTAGATGTCTTATAGGCGGGATTGATCCGAACGAGGTCTTCCCATGCCGAGATGGCGCCTTCCATATCGCTGAGATCGTGAAGCAAAACAATCCCTTTGTTGTAGCGGGATATCTCGTGGCGGGGATCCGCGGCCATGGCTCTTTCGAAGGCGTCGATGGCCTTTTTAGGTTGCCCCATCCGACGATACATGACCCCCATATCGGTCATGACGTCGGCGTTGTCGGGTTTCAGGGACAGGGATTTTTCATAGGCCTGGATGGCTTTCTCAGACTGCCCGGTGTCAAAGTAGGCGTTGCCCAGCTCCGCCCAGGTCTCTGACTTTTCAGAGGCTTTCTTGGTTTCTTCCTCCAGCGCCCGGACCCTCATCATCTGCTCGGAGGAGGCCGCAGGCGGGGCCTCGGTTTGCTGAGACGCTCCCATGCCCGGCATCGGTGGATTCGGGACCGATTTCAAGGCGCTGAAAACAATCCCGCCGAAAAAGCCTAACGCCATGCAAACCGCAGCAACAATATAAAGCGTCCCTTTTTGAACATATCCATGCGTGTGTCGGGTCGGTCTTTGTCTTTGCCATTTGTAAGTCCTAATCTGGTCTGTCTGGTTGATCTGATTACAGTCAAAGTAAAAGCCGACCCTTTCTGTCATTGATTACCGGGCCTTTTTAACACGGGAGACGTCATGGATCAAGGTGGCGGTTTCCGGTTTATGATTTTCGTCCGTCAATCCAGCAGATCTTTCTTTTTGGCCGCAAATTCCAGCTGATCGATTTCTCCGCGCGCGTAACGTTCCTTCAAAATTTCCATGGCGCTGGGGCGGGAGAATCTTTCACGATCGGCCCGGGTCATCTGGACCAGCCATTTGATCAACAGAACAAGCCCCAGCAGGATCAGGACCCAGAAGGCTATCATCAGCCAGCCTCCGCTCCAACCGATCATCATGCCGGAGCCCATACCCCATCCGCCGTAGCTCCTCTGTGCGGCTGCGGTCGGGATGAACGGCGGGCATGCCAACAAGCCGGTAAGCGTCAATAAAAAGGATCGGCAAACAAGGATGGATTTCATCTCATTTTTCTCCAAGGTTTTTCATTTTATAAAACAGCCCCTGACCCAAGAGATATGCAATCCTTGTGCCAAATTTTAAATGACCGCCGAAAGAAAAAGCTGGAAAGAAAAAGGGAGGAAAGAGAATGAACCTTGTTGTCGAATAAAAACGGTATATTGGATAAGTTAGCCCCTATTGAAGGGGGATTCCTTCCTCATCCCACCCATGCAGGCGATAGTAATCTTTAAGAAGCGTTTCCATTTCCGCCTCAGTGATGACTTTCCCCGTGTCCTGAAGCGGCCGGTGCAGAAATGCGGCAAGCGGTCGTCCGCCGGCTGCATCCCCTCCCGGAGATTAAACTTTCGAATCAGGGTTGCAACGGCCGACGCCCGTTCCCTGAGGGATTTTTCATCGATTTCCAGTCCGGTCACCAGTCGGATCACGGCCAATAGTTTTTCCCAGGAATAAAAATCTCTGTAAAAACGGCAGAGCACCAACATGTCGAAAAGAGTCAACCGGCTCTCGAACTCCAGGAAAAGCTCTGCCTTGCCTTCGATCTGTTCCGGAGGAATCATGCCGGACAGTTCCGGCTTGTAAAAGGTAGCCCGAAGATGGCAGGCCCCCCGGTCAGAGGTGCCGTACGCCAACCCCATGCCTTTGAGCACTCGGGGATCGTAGCCCGGCGGCTCCATTCCTTTCACATGCACGGCGATATCCTCAAGGTTCCATGTGCGGGCGGCATGTCGGATACCGTCAGCAAGAACGTCGCCGATCCCTTCCCGGCGTGCAATCATGTGAAGCAGTCGCGCGATGGCATCCACGTCGCCATAGTCGATCGGATAGTCAACCCGCCCCCGTTCGGCCGCCTCGATTGTAAAAGCGCAGAGATTGCCTGCCGTGATGGTGTCCATTCCCAGCCGGTCACAGATATCGTTAAGCCAGGCAATTTCCTCTATGCTGTCGATCATGCACAATCCGCCGAAGGCGTAAATAGTCTCGTACTCCGGTCCTTCGATGGTGAGGCCGGTGTGTCGGCCTTCCTTCACAGTGCTGAGCCGGCCGCACGCCATGAAACACTTGGCACAGGCGTTGGGCTTGACGCTACATCGTGAAACGAGAGCGTCGGCGCTGATTTTCTCCCAATTCTCATAGGTTCCCCGCTGCCAGTACCGGGTGGGGAAGGCACCGGCCGCATTCGTCGTTTTAACCAGCATCGGAGTTCCAAGATTCTTATAGGCATGGGCGGCGGCGTGGTCCTTGAAGGTACTCATGAAGTCCTTTGCGAACGCTTTGATCCCGTTTTCGTCGAACTGAGCGCGCTTCCGGTTGCCGGTAAAGAGGATACCCTTGAGCTTTTTCGATCCCATCACCGTACCGACGCCGGTCCGTCCTGCGGAACGCCAGTAATCGTTTTCCACCACGGCAAAGCGGACATGATTCTCGGCGGCCGGACCGATGACCACGGCCCCTTTCCTACGGTATTCCGGACGCGCGAAGCGCTCCTTCACCGCGTCTTCAGCGGCATAGGTCTCCATTCCCCAGATATCACCGGCCGGATGAAACTCGGCGCCGTCGGGGTGAACGACCAGCACGATGGGCTCCGTCGCTTTACCCTGAATGACGACGGCGTCAAAACCCGCAGTATCGATGGCATCCGGGGTTTTACCGCCGGCGTAAGATTCTGAAAAAAGGCCGGTCAGAGGGGACTTGGTGTAGACGCCGTAACGGCAGGAGCCCCAAATCATGCTGTTGCCCAGAGGCCCGGTGGCAAAGATGAGCGTGTTTTCCGGCGCCATCGGATCGATACCGGGCGGATTCAGCTCGAAGAGGAGATGAGCGGCCAGTCCCTTGCCGCCGAAATACCAGGTAAGGAGAGTCGAGTCGATCGGCTCGATCGTAAAAGCTTTGGATGTTAAATCGATGCGCAAATAGCGGCCATAGAAGCCGTTCATTTGGAAATCTCCGCCAAACCCTGCTCCAGGATCGACAGTCCTTTTTCCAACTGCGGACCTGTAATCACGAAGGGTACCAACACGCGAATCACATTGCTGTAAGTACCGCAGACCAGGATGATGAGGCCCCGCTCCAGGCAAAAGGCCGCGAGCTTTTTGGCTTCTTCCGCGGCCGGTCCGCGTTTCTCGCCTCTCACGAGTTCAAGCCCCAGCATGGCGCCCAAACCCCGGATCGATCCGACGACGTTGTATTTTCTCTTGAAGTTATTGAAAGCTTCGCCCAGCTTTTGACCGAGCGCTTTGGCCTTGCCGAGCATATCTTCTTCCTCGAAGACCTCAAGCACGGCCAGCGCCGCAGCACAGGCCAGGGGGTTCCCGCCGTATGTCCCTCCAAGGCCCCAGGGATGAACCGAATCCATGATCTCCTGCCGGCCCACTACAGATGCGATGGGCATGCCGGCAGCCAGGCTTTTTGCCACAGTGACCAGATCGGGTTCGACCCCCCAGCGCTCGATAGCGAACATAGTGCCTGTTCGGCCCATACCGCTTTGAATTTCATCGGCCACAAATAGAATGCCGTTTTCGCGGCATATTTGGGTCAACTCCTGAAAGTAGTCCGACGGCGGGGCAATGAATCCGCCTTCGCCCTGGACCGGCTCAGCCACAACACAAGCCACCGCCTCGGGATTCACGTGCTTCAGGAAAAAGTCTCTGAGTTTTTCCGGCCCGACGATATCGCCGAAAGGCATGCGATAGATTTCCGGTGCAAAAGGTCCGAAGCCGAATTTATAGGGTTTAACCTTGCTCGTCATGGTCATGGTAAGAAGCGTGCGGCCGTGATAGGCATTTTCAAATACGATAACGGCGGGTCGTTTGGTATAGTAGCGGGCGATTTTGACCGCATTTTCCACGGCTTCCGCACCGCTGTTGAGGAAAATGGCCTTCTTCGGAAAGCTCCCAGGGGTTATGCGACATAGTTTTTCGGCCAGATTGACGGCAAGTTCATAAGGACTGACCATGAAACAGGTATGGGTAAACTTCCCGGCCTGGTCCCTGATAGCCGCCACCACTTTGGGATGACTGTGACCGATGTTCATCACACCGATACCCCCGCCGAAGTCGATGTATTCCTTTCCCTCCACGTCGCGCACAATGGCACCTTGCGCGGATTCCACATATATCGGGGTAACACTGGCCACCCCCATGGAGATGACTTGCGCTCTTCTTTCCTGCAATGATTCATTGGTCCAAACCGGTTTCATGGATATACTCCTCTACCAATCACGGGTTCCACAGTTAAGCGACATCCGACAATAACACCTTTTTCTTTTGAACTTCTGATCCGTCGACCTCCTGACGCCTCTTCCCAAACATTACAGACCCAAATATGCCGTCTTGATGTGCGGGTTCTCGAGAAGCTCCCGAGCCGAACCTTCCATTACCGTCCGGCCATGCTCGAGCACATAGCCCCGGTTGCTCAGGCTCAGGGAATGCTTCACGTCCTGTTCCACCAGCAGCACGGTGGTGCCCTGGTCGGCTATCTTTCGCAAGGTTTCGAAAATATCCTTGATCAGAATAGGCGCCAGCCCCAGGGACGGCTCATCGAGCATGAGGAGCTTGGGTTTTGCCATGAGACCTCGGCCGATGGCCACCATCTGCTGCTCGCCACCGGAAAGCGTCATGGCCATCTGCGCCAGCCTTTCACTCAGACGGGGAAACAGTTTATAGACCTCCTGTAAGGTTTTTTGTCTGAGCGCATCGGCACGGGGATTGTAGGCACCCACGATAAGGTTGTCCTGGACGGACATGAGTGTGAACAGCCGTCGCCCCTCGGGCACCTGCACGATGCCGCGCTCCACGATGGCCTCGGGTGGAAGCTTGTGGATGGGTTTTCCTTCGAAGACGATCTCTCCCTTGTCCGGGTTCATCAGACCTGAAACCGTTTTAAGAAGGGTGGATTTGCCGGCACCGTTTCCGCCTATGATGCTGACCACCTCCCCTTCTTCTACTACCAGGGATAAATCGAAGAGGACCTGCACGTCGCCGTAAAACACATTAATATTCTTTACTTCAAGCAGCGCCATAATCCTCTCCAAGGTAGGCTTTGATCACCCGCTCATCGTGGGCGATGTTCTGCGGGGATCCTTCGGCGATTTTGGTGCCGAAATGCAGCACGGCGATACGGTCGGACAGCGCCATGATCGCGCGCATGATGTGCTCTATCACGAAAACCGTCATCCCGCCTTCCCGCAGACGCTTGATGATGGCCACCATCTCATCCACCTCGGTGGGCCGGAGACCCGCCATTACCTCGTCCAGAAGGAGAAGCTTGGGACGGGTCGCCAGGGCCCTGGCAATCTCCAGTCGCTTGCGGTCGGCGATGGTAAGGTTGCCGGCGCGTGCATCCTTTTGGTCCTCCATGCGAAGATACCGAAGCACTTCCAGAGCACGCTTCTCGGCTTCGATGGTCTTGTCAGTAGTGGCAAAAGCGCCCACCATCACGTTGTAGAGAACGGTCTTTGTGGCAAACGGCTTGACGATCTGAAACGTGCGCGCAATCCCCTTGCGGCACAGGTCCCAGGGTTTTTGGCCGTTGATCTTCTCCCCCCGAAAAAGGATCTCGCCGGCGGTCGGTGGGAAGACGCCGGCCACACAGTTGAAAAGCGTGGATTTGCCGGCGCCGTTGGGGCCGATCAGGCCGACGATCTCACCCTCTTTCACCTCGAGACTGAAGTCCTCCACGGCCTTGATGCCGCCAAAGAATTTTTTGATGCTCTTCAATTCGAGAATTTTCATGGTGCCGCCTTCCTGTCGCCGACGAAATGCTCCATCACTCGCCGGTAGATGCGGGTCAACGGCTCCTGTAAACCTCGCGGCTGAAAAAGCATGACGAGGATCAACACGATTCCGAAAATAATGAGGTGTAGTCCCGGAAGCGTGCTGCCGAAATAAATGCGGGAGAAATCACTCACCGGCCTCAGCAACAAAGCCCCGAGCACTGGCCCGGCAATTGATCCCCGGCCTCCGATCAGAGCGATGAAGGCGATCTCAAAAGATATATCCAGGCTCATGACGCTCTTGGGGTGGATGTACAGCGTGAACTGCGCCCAGAACGTTCCGGCGAAAGCGGTCAGAAAGGAGCTCATGGCCATGGCGGTGAGTTTAGCTCGGGCCACGTTCACCCCTAACGCCTGGGCTGCTTCCGGCTCCTCGCCTCCCGCCATGAGGTAATAACCCAGTTTGGAGCGCGAGATCATCCAGGTGAATGCCAGTACTCCTATCAGCATGATGAGAATGATGTAGTAATAAGGCTCCTTGTCGGCGAACATGAAGTTGGCAAGCCCGGTGTTCAACGGCGGTATCTGAAGCCCCCGTGGGCCGTTCAGTTGAAATGGACCCAGGTAATCGATGTTCTCCACCATCACCCGGATGCCTTCGGCAAAGGCGATGGTCGCCAGAGCAAAATAAGCCCCGCGCATCTTGAATGTGGGCAGCCCGATGATCACACCGACAACGGATGCCAGCACGGCTCCGATCAACATACCGACCCACGGGCTGATTCCGTATTGGAGCGATAGGACGGTGGACGTGTATGCGCCGATGCCGACAAAGGTGGCATGCCCCAGGGGCAGCACACCGGCGAACCCACCAACCAGGTTCCAACTGGTGGTCAGATACGCATAGAGATAAAGCAGAATCACGATATGCAGGTAGGTTGCACTCCGCACCACCAGCGGCAGCCCCAGGGCGATCGAGACAACCACAATCAACATCAGTCTACGGTACAATGACGGGCTCATAAAATCCCTTGTGAAGGTTTAACGACCAGACCTGTCGTCTGCTTTTCAAAGGATGAGGGCGGCGTATGCGAATTCATTACCAGTCGTATCGAACTCCAAAGAGGCCCGAGGGTTTGAAGAAGAGAAATATCAGAAAAAGCCCATAGACAATGGCCTCAGTCCAGGTTGCCGTCATGAACTGCGGACCGACCGATTCGATGATCCCGATAATCATCCCTCCCAAAAGCGCCCCGCCGATACTTCCAAGGCCCCCCAGAACGACGATGATGAAGCACTTGATATCGAACAGAACGCCTACGGTCGGAAAAACGTTGTAGAATGGAACCATCGTCGCGCCCGCGATTCCGGCCACGGCCGTGCCGATGCCGAAGGCAATATTGTACATTTTATACTGGTCAATACCCTGCAAACTGGCCGCTTCCCGGTCGAGGCTGGTCGCCCGGATCGCCCGACCCATGCGGGTTTTCTGTAGAAATCCATAAACCACCAGGGCGGTCACAATGGCGGTGCAAAATCCCCACAATTTGGGCACCGAGATGAACATCTCCCCGAACTCCAGCATCTTTCCCTGCAGGGGGTTGTTCTGGATGTTGCGGTACTGGGGACCAAAGACAAGCAGGGAGAGATTGTCCAGAATATACCAAACCCCCGTCGTGACGATTATGACGGTGATCGGCTCGCGGATTTGTTTCTCGGCTTTAAAAATAGGTTGGATGATAATGTCCTGAAGAAAATAACCGAAGAGAAACATGACCGGCACGACGGCTACCAGCGCGAGATACGGGTGGACCCCGGCAAGGGTCACGGTCCAATAGGCCACATACATGCCCACCATAAGCATGGAACCATGTGCAAAATTGATGACCTTGAGTACACCGAAAATCACCGTCAGGCCCAAAGCGGCCAGGCCGTAAATGGATCCCATAAGAATGCCGTTGATGGCATCTTCGAGGACGAACAGCATAAGAGCCTCCTGTAGCCGGAGACTTTCTGACTCCTAATCCGCAGGGTCTTCAGAGCGGCCGGCCTCCAGCCATGGGGTGATTATGACCCTCCAGTGGAAAACGTGAAAGATTCGCGGCTACATATCGCTCCAACAACCCAATTTAAAACTGTCGGCAGTACGTGGCGGTTTTGTCATAGGCCTCAAATTCAAAGCGCGCGAGTGTCGCAATGGCAAGGCGCATTTCAAGCACGCCGCAGCCACTGCGACACGTACCGCAACGTAGAAACAGGGCCTATTCCAAAGACGCCCGCTATTGAGCGGGAAACACCGGCTTATAACCGGCCCGTCGTGACACCTTTGGCCACACCGTGATTCGTTCCATGCCTTTTCCGATGTCGTTGATTTGAACCATCACCAGGGCGGCATGCTTGTTCTGGCCCGTCGCATCGAACTCGATGGCATCGTATCCCACGATCATGGCCGGCCCGCTGGCAAGTTTGGTCTTGGTCAGCGCATCCCGGAGGGCCTTCGGATCGGTGGACTTGGCACGTTCCAGGGCATCAGCCATAACATACATGGCAACGTAAGCGTCTACAGATTCACCGGCCAGGTTGTAGCCGTAGAGCTTCTTGAACTTCTCGTTGGTTTCCTTGGCGCCCGGTTTATTGACGTCGGTTTCCCACTCGACGATGTCGAAAAGATACCTGGCGTTTTTACCCGCAGCTTTCAAGAAGGACGGGTCGGCATGGCCGCCGCCGCTGGCGATAATGGCCTTGGGCTTGACCTTGTATTCGGCCATGGTGTTGGTAAGCAGAATGGCATCCGCTGCATTGGAAGTCAGGAAGAGAACGTCCGGCTTGGCGCGTTTGATCTTCTGGACCACCGGGCTCAGGTCGGTCGAAGTGGACGGGTAGGGTTCATCCATGACCACCTTGAAGCCCCCCTGCTGCGCCAACTTTTTCCAACCCTCGGCAAATCCCTTGCCCCAATCGCCGTTCTCGTAAACCAAGGCAAGGGTGGAGACTTTGGTATTGAATTCCTTCTCCATATCCTTCAGGAAAGTGAACTGGTCCCGGGTCCACCAGCTGTCCTTGGCGGCGATCCGGAATACGTTCTTAAAGCCCTGCTCGGTGATCTTGTCGGCCACCGACACCGGTACGATAAAGGGGATGCCGTAGCGTTCCGCAACAGCCGACACCGGATAGGAGACTGCCGAATTCCAGCAGCCAGTGAGAACGTTCACTTTTTCGGTATTGATGAAACGCTCGGCCTCGGCCACGCCTTTCTCCGGTTTGGATTCAGAATCGGCATAAATCAACTGGATTTTTGCACCTCCCAGCGACTTGATGCCACCTGCTGCGTTGATCTCCTCGATGGCCATGTCCTGCGCCTGCTTGTTCTGAAGCCCGACCGATGCAGACGGGCCTGAAAGCGGCAGGATATTGCCGACCTTGACCGTCGTCTGGGCCATAGCAGCATGGGACGCGCACAGGATAAAGATTGCGCCGACGACTGTTAAAACCAGTTTGCCATTGACTTTCATAGGATCCTCCTTTTTATGGTGTTTGTATTGGGTCACTGTGGGTGTTGAAAACTTATTTGAACCTTCTCTCGCACCTTTGATAGGCGAAAAATAAAACCTTCAACTTGAGAGCCAAGCAACCTATATGCCAAGATAGTGGTATTCTCCCTATGCAGTTAACATGTTGTCTTTAAAGGATAATGCATTTCAACTGGAAATAGATTTTTGATGCGTTTTCACATCATGATGCATAATTGAATCATTATTGAGTCCGAATCGCTTCACCTTCCGTGCAAGAGAGGATTGATGGATCCCTAATATTTTTGCCGCCTTTCTTTGGGACCCACATTCCTTCAGGGCATGCACAATCATCCTTCGTTCCAGATTTTCAATCGCACGATTGAGATCAAGATCATCAGGCAGGAAAAACAGGGAATCCAGGTCTGTGCTAAGACGGACATGGGTGGGAAGGTCTTCAACATCGATTTTCTGGTTATGACTGAGAACTACCAACCTTTCCACAAGATTGGAAAGCTCCCGGATGTTGCCCGGATACGAATACCTACAAAGGCAATCCAAGGTCTTGGGCAGGATTTTTACATCTGTTTCGTATTTGGCCGCATAGCGGTTTAGAAAAAATGAAATAAATGCGGATATATCCTCTCTTCTTTCCCTGAGCGGAGGGATGGAAATGGGAATCACGTTGACTCGAAAGAACAGGTCCTTTCTGAACGATCCTTGCTCCATCATTTGACCAAGGTCCTGATGGGTGGCGGCCACTACCCTGGTGTCAATTTTATGGGGCGTGGCTCCCCCGATGCGGACGACCTCATTTTCTTCAAGAAATCTTAGGAGTTTTATCTGGATATTTGCCGGCAAGTCTCCTATTTCATCAAGGAAAAGGGTTCCCCCGCGAGCCAACTCAAAATGTCCCGGTTTTCCCTCAGGCCGTGCTCCGGTAAAGGCCCCTTTTTCATAACCAAAAAGCTCCGACTCAATCAAAGATTCGGGAATGGCCCCACAATCCACCCGGATAAATGGACCGTCCTTCCGATGAGAGGCACGGTGGATGAGCTTTGCCATGAAGCCTTTTCCCACTCCTGACTCTCCTTGCAGGAGAATCGTGGTATCCACCTGAGCGACCTTCAACGCTGTCTTGAAAACTCGAACCATGACTTCACTGCGGATTACCGCTTCCTCTAAAAGAGCATCCTGGGAATGACGCAGAGACAATTCATCACGATATTTGGATGCCAGAGCCCGGCTTTCCTGCAATGCATTCCAAAGGTCGTTGAGGTTTGTGATGTCCCATTCATTCACCACCACCAGTTCAATTTCTCCTTCCCGGTTGAACACGGGATTCCCTGTGACCAGTATCTGTTTCTTATTTCTCAGATTTTGGATGACGGTGACGGTAGTGCGTTTTTCGAGTACTTCCAGCGTCACGGATCGGTCGATCAGGCCTGCGGCAATGAGATCTTTCATTTCCTTGCCGACGACCTGTTCCTGTGTCACACCGTTGATACGTTCAGAAGCTTTGTTGATTCGAAGGACTTTTCCATATGGGTCGCAGATCCACAGACCGTCAAAAGATGACTCGATAATTGAATCCAACCGATGAACAAGGGTTTCCTGGGCCTTGAGTCTGTTCCCCACAGGACAAGTCTCTTGGCAGTTTTGGATGGGATTATTGGGGTCGGAATTCATCATTTCCGTAATGCGATGCTTTCCCCTAGCGCTGTTCTACCGGCTCGAAGATCTGTATTTCCCGGCATTCAGAAACGCCCAGTAATGATAAGAATAACTCAAACGATTCGAAAAATCCAGAATTTCAATCGGCTTTTCAACTCCGAATTCGAAATCGGCGGTGTCGCACTTTCTTGGGTGCCCACCAAGGAACGAAAGGGCACTCTTTTGTCTTCATCTGGATAGTGAATCCCGGATATCCGAGATCAATATCTCCACTTCCCGTTTTTCACCGCCCAATCGAATCGCCCTGGGCCGACCCAGAAGTTACCGTGCGATCTCCTGAAGCTTTAAAACATACCCTGTTTTTATTGGGATCGACCTGGTTCATCGAATCGTTTTGATATAAAAAAGCAATGGGCGGCAGGATCTCGGCTTGGGCTAAAAACCCATCGCCGGTCACCCATCGCCCATTGCCTGCGGCCTATTGTCAATCGACGCGTTACTCGTCACCCGTCACTTGCTATGATGATTGAATATAACATTCGAATCTATTTGGTCATCTTGATGATGATAAATCCCATATTTCTTCTCAGGATGAACATCTGGATCATCTCACCTTTTTTCACCTTTTCAAGGGCTTTCTTTCCCAGAATAACTCAACTGATTTAAAATTTCCAGGATTTCGAATTGCACTTCACTATTCACTGTTCGCTCTTATCGAAAATTCCCAGACACCCAGAGCTCGCGGTCCTCAACCTCGCCTTTCGGAAAAGCGCACCCTGGTGAATCCGGCAGCGGTGAATCTTTTGATCACATCAGCCATGGATGCCTTTGTTGTTTCACAAAATGCCTTTTTTTACGGGGTTTATTTCGACAAAGTCTCCGCAATCGACAGCGCTTTGAAGGACATATAGTTCAACGTCTCCTTGTATTCCTTTCAGCGACCGCTTCAAAGAACCGCTTACTCTTACCCTGTCCCCGAGGCGTGCATAAGCCGATCCCGAAAGAAGGATCTGATCACCTTCGGCCTCCATCTGGATACGCTGGGTGATATTTACCGCAGTCCCAACGATCCCGTATTTGGCTCGGGTTTCGGAACCGACATTGCCCACAACCACTTCCCCCACATTGATGCCGATACCCATTTTCAATTCCGGCAGCCCCCGAGACATCATATCCCGGTTGAAAGGGATCATGGCGTCCTGCATCTTGAGAGCGCAGCAAATCGCCCTGTGCAGGATGGGTGTCACGGGCTTTTCCAGAGGGTCGAAAAAGACTAGAACGCCATCACCGAAAAAATCGACGATGATGCCATGATGTGCCTGGATCGTTTCGATCATATGGGCATAATAGACATTCAAAACCTGGATGACCGATTCCGGATCGAGAGGTTCCATCTGGAGTGTGAATCCCCGAATATCCGAGATTAAGACCGCCACCTCCCGTTTTTCACCGCCCAAACGGATCGCCTCGGGCCGGCTCAGGAGTTCCCGGGCAATTTCCGGGTCCACATACCTGCCGAAGGTGTTGCGGATAAAGTCCCTTTCCTTCAACCCGACGACCATTGAGTTGAACTGTTCCCGCAACAGGCCGATTTCATCATTTCCCCTGACATCCAAGGGCGGCCCGTAGGTTCCGTTGGCAACCGCTTCCGCTGCCTCGGCGATTTCTTTGATGGATCGAACCAGCTTTCCGCCGACCCATTGGATCAGGACCAGAATAGCGGTGATGGTAAAGAATCCCGCCAGTGTAAAATAAAAGCGAAACCGCAGGACGGGTTCCAAAACCGTCTCTCCAGGCGCCAGAAGCACCAATGTCCAAGGAGCCCTGCTCAGTCGATAAAAACCGCCCACCCGGTGGGGGGGATGCCCCTTCCCCAGAATCGTTCCATAAGGCTTTTCTTTCAGGGATGAAAGGATCGCAACTTCAATCCACTCCCCGTTTTCGCCCAGTCGGGTGTGCCCCTCCGCCTGAGCCGCTTGGGTGTGGGCCAGGTATTTCCCTGAATCGTCCACCAGACCGGAGATATCGCTTTGCCGCCATCCCAGCATCTCAATATCTTTGAGGAGATGATCGAACCGGATTTCGACATCCAGCTTTCCGACCTCACGGCCCGTTTCATCCTTGAAGCTGGAAATCATGGAAACCGTCTCGTATCCGGCATTCACATCATAGCGTGGAGGCGTCACTTCCATAAACCTGGCTTGATGAAAGCGCATTATCCGCCCCCCACTTATCCGGTAAGTCGGTCCCATTCCTTTCATTGGGTCGGGGGATTGATCAAACTCATCATTGATAAATTCGAGCCGAACATTTTTCACACCTTCCGCCCTCTTGAGCTGCTCGAGAATCCGCTCCTGCAAGGCTTGGCTGTCTCGGACATTCCCGGTCGAGAAAAACATCTCGATGAGAACGATAGGTGCGGTCAACCGCATGTCGATCTGGTGCGCGGCGCGCTGAAGCTTGAGAATGGACACCTGCCTCCATTCTTCCAGGATGGCATCCCTGGCAAAGATAAATCCGGCAAATCCAACTCCCGCAAGAATAAGGGCGGTGGGGAGGAGGAGGAAAATTGCAAGCTTCAACCGGAGGTTTTTAAACATGTCATGGTCTTCCCTGGATCGATCCGGTCTATCGAATCGTTTTGAGTTAAAAAAAACGTTGGGCGACAGGTTGTTGGCTCGGGTCCAATACCCATCGCCGGTCACCTATCGCCCATCGCCTGCGGCCTATTGTCACTCGACACTCGTCACCTGTCCACAATGGTCGAATGTAACACCCGAACCTATTTGGTCATCTTGATGATGATAAATCCCATATTTCTTCTCAGGATGAACATCTGGATCGTCTCACCTTTTTTCACCTTTTCAAGGACTTTCTTGAAATCATTTACCGAAGGGGTGGGTTCGTGGTTGATCTCTTTGATCAAATCTCCCTGCATGACCCCCGCCGACTCGGCCTTGCTTCCGGAAGCCACATCAACCACTACGACCCCCTGGGTCTCGGTCAGGTTTAATTGACGGGCGATTTCCGGAGTCAGCTCCGTCACCTGAACCCCGATCTGCTCTTGATTTTCCTTTTTCGGCTTCTCTGCTGCAACGCGTTTGTCATCCCGCTTGGCGATCGTCACTGTGACGATTTTTTCCTTGCCGTTTCGAAGGACCTTGACCTTTGTCTTTTCCCCAACACCGATCTCCGCAACCAGCCTGCTTAATTCTCGGCTGCTCTTGACCTTCTTGCCGTTGACTTCCAGGATGATGTCCTTGGGCTGGATCCCCGCCTTTTCCGCCGGATCTCCGGGGAAGACTTGGCCCACGAGCACCCCTTCCCCTTCTTTGAGGCCGTAATATTCCGCCATCTCCCCCTTGAGATCCTGGATACCCACGCCCAGCCAACCCCGGATCACTTCGCCCTTCTGGCGGAGCTGCTCCACGATCCCCATGGCGATCTTGATGGGAATGGCAAAACCGATCCCCTGACCACTGGCGATGATGGCGGTATTGATGCCGATCACTTCGCCGGCCAGATTGATTAGGGGACCCCCGCTGTTTCCAGGGTTGATAGAGGCGTCGGTTTGAATGAAATCGTCATAAGGCCCGGACCCGATAACCCGACCCTTGGCGCTTATGATCCCCGCGGTAACGGTATGGTCCAGACCAAAGGGATTCCCGATGGCTACCACCCACTCGCCCACCTGAACAGCATCTGAGTTCCCCAACTTGAGAACAGGAAGGGTTTTGGGTTCCTTGATCTTGATGAGAGCGATGTCGGTATTGGGATCCCTTCCGACGATTTCGGCATCGTATTCCTTTTCGCTTTTCAACTGGACCCGGATTTCATCGGCGTTCTCGATAACGTGGTTATTGGTGACGATGTACCCTTCCTTGTCGATGATAAAACCCGATCCGAGGCTCCGCTGCTTGAACTCCTGTTGTCGCTCATCGCCGAAAAAACGTTCAAAAAAGTCTTGAAACGGGTCGTTGGGACCCATAGGAGGCCTCGAAAAATGGCGAAACACTTGCCCGCCGCCTTTAATGGTCTTGACCGTCCGAATGTTGACCACCGCCGGGCTGGCCATGTCCGCTAACTGACTGAAGGTACCCGGAACCAGGAATTGAGCTTTCTCCGCCGCCTGGGCAACCGGGATCGTAAGAAAAGAGACAAATCCCAGAAAAGCAACGGCCAGCAGGAGTGTAACCACGCCGTGCTGCTTTTTGACTGTAAAGGTTTCCAACACTCGATAATTGTTCATATTTTTCCCCTCCTGATTCTGATGATTTACCCTTTGATTTATTTATGCTTAAATCATTAAAATAACACCTATCCCGGCGGTTTCAATACGTCCGGATAAATTTGTCGCCCGATGAAGATGAACAGGAGAACTCCATCGGACCATGATGAGGCCGGAAGATTGGCTGAAAAGACATGCGAAAGACATGCCAGCAACCTCGGCGGCAGTTTCACTGCTCCTTAAAAGCCCGATTTTATATACCCGTATGTGGGTTGAAGCACAAACCACTTGTGATTTTTTTGAAAATGATGGATAAAAAATATCCAACAAAGGGCTTTCTTTTCATGGATCGGGTAAAATGTATCCAGTTCATCACCTGAAGCCCTATTCGGATATGGCATCGGTTTTGCTTTATGTTGGAAATGATGGACTTCAAGCCTCTCAAAAATAAATTCCTGACCATGGTTCCACCCTGGGTTTTCATCGGCGCGGTGGTGGTCCTGTTCCCGATTTTCGCTTTCCTGACCTTTGAAAACATCAACCGGGAGAAAGAGAGCAGCACCCGCCTCCTTCTTGAAAAAGGAGCCGCCCTCATCCGCGCCTTCGAAGCCGGGACCCGAACCGGAATGATGGGGATGCACTGGGACGGGTTCCAGTTACAACGACTTTTGACGGAAACCGCTCAGCAACCGGACATCGTCTACCTGCTGGTCACCAACACCGACGGCGCCATCCTCGCTCATAACGACCCCTCACGGATCGGTAAAAAGCACGGCCAAGAAATCGATCTGAAGCGCCTTTTTCAGTCGGATACCGTTCAGTGGCGGCTGTTGGACACTGCAAGCAAAGGAAAGATCTTTGAAGTCGTGAGCCGGTTCGCGCCTTCCAGTCCAGGGATCGGAAGACATCGAGGCAGAATGATGTTCGATCATCTTTTTGAATCCCTCCTGGAGGGAAGGCCGGAGGGACGCCCTCCAGGGCTGGTCATTTTTGTAGGTCTTGATATGAGCACCGTGGAAGAAGCCATGAAGGCCGACACCCAACATACAGTGGTTATGGGGGTGATTCTGCTGCTCATCGGGTTTGCCGGAATCATCCTTTTGTTCTTGGCCCAAAACTACCGCGCCGCCAAAACAAGTCTGTCCAGGATCAAGGCCTTTTCCGATAACGTGGTGGATAATATGCCCATCGGCCTTCTGGCCACCGATGCGATAGGGAAAATCGCCTCTTTAAACCATGTGGGGGGTTCCCTTCTGGGCCTGCCGCCCGCCGAGTCGGTGGGCCGGGAAGCACGGAATATTTTGCCGCGTGAACTGGCCTCCCTGATCCTGGAGGCGCAATCCGAAAGCCTGCTGGAAAAGGAGATCGACTGCACGCTCAAAACCGGCGAAAGAGTTCCCCTGGAGGTCATCGTTTCCGGACTGAGAGACGATGATGGGGGATATCTCGGGCATCTGGTGCTTTTCAAAGACCTTACGGAGGTCCGCACCCTGAAAAAGGAAATCGCCAGGAGCCAGCGGATGGCCTCTGTGGGAAGACTGGCTGCAGGGGTTGCTCATGAAATCCGGAACCCCTTGAGTTCCATCAAGGGCTTTGCCACCTATTTCAAGGAGCGCTACCGGGAAAAACAGGAAGATCAGCAGATCTCAGGGATCATGATCCAGGAGGTGGATCGCCTCAACAAAGTGGTGGGGCAACTTCTCGATTTTGCGCGGCCGGTGACAATCCAAAAGAAACTCATGAAACTAGAACCCTTTATCGCCGACTCGGTCAAACTCGTGGAGGGCCAGGCCAAAGAAAAGGGGATCGATATCGATATCCGGATACCGGCGGAAATGGAAGGCTTCATCGATCCGGATCAGGTCTCCCAGGTGCTTTTAAACCTTTATCTCAACGCCCTGGAGGCCATGGACCCGGGCGGCCGGCTGCGCATCGCAGGTTCCAGAAAGACGGATTCTTACGACATCGAAATCAAGATCCAGGACACCGGAATCGGAATCAATCCCGAGGACCTGGGGCACATTTTCGACCCTTATTTTACCGCAAAGGCCGCTGGAACCGGCCTGGGACTTGCCATCGTATACAATATTCTAGAAGCCCATGGGGCCCAAATACAGGTGGACAGCCGGCCGGGGAAAGGGACCACCATGACCCTTCTCTTCCCCGGTGCGGACAGAAAAGAGCCATGAAAAAGCCCAACACCATACTTGTAGTCGACGACGATACCGCCCACCGGTCCATGCTGAGGGTTCTCCTCGCGGAATGGGGATATGAAATCTTCGAGGCAGACGACGGATCCACCGCCATCGGAGCGGTGGAGAAGCGCCCATTCGACCTGGTCCTCATGGATATCCGGATGCTCAAAGTCTCCGGTATCGAGGCCCTGGATCGCATCAAAGCCTTCAATCCGGCCATACCCGTAATCATCATGACAGCGTACTCCTCCATTGAAACCGCCGTTTCAACCCTCAAGAAAGGGGCCTATGATTACCTCACCAAGCCGCTGGATTTCGACAAGCTGAAGCTGACCATGGAGCGGGCCATGGAACACACCCGGCTCAAGGAGGAAAACCGCCTCCTCAAAGAAAGCCTGGGAAAACAATTCGACCGCCAGAACATCATCGGTCAAAGCGATAGGATGGGCCGGCTGTTGGAGACTGTCGCTCAGGTAGCCCCCTCGGAAGCCACCGTGCTGATCACCGGAGAATCGGGGACGGGAAAGGAACTCATCGCCGGGGCCATCCATTTCAACAGCCACCGTAAAAGCGGCGCCTTTGTGAAAATCAACTGCGCAGCCATCACCGAAACCCTTTTGGAATCGGAGCTCTTCGGCCATGAGAAAGGGGCGTTTACCGGTGCGGACCGGCGCAAAGAAGGCCGGTTCGTGCAGGCCCACGGAGGAACCCTGTTTCTCGATGAGATCAGCGAAATGTCTATGCCCATGCAGGTGAAATTGCTGAGGGTCCTCCAGGAGCGGGAAGTTACCCGGGTCGGCGGAGACCAGGTCATCCCGGTGGATGTCCGCATGATCGCCGCCACCAACAGGAACCTGGAAGAATGGATCAAGGCAGGAAAATTCAGGGAGGATCTTTATTACCGGCTCAATGTGATCAACCTGGATGTGCCGCCTCTCAGGCAGCGACGGCCGGACATTCCGCTTTTGGCCCAGCACTTCCTCGAAACTCTTTCCGCCAAGAATCAAAAGGCGATCAAAGGGTTCACACCCGCTGCCATGGACCGTCTGATCCGAAACGACTGGCCCGGAAACGTCCGGGAACTCATAAACGCCGTGGAACGGGCGGTGGTGCTTTCGAGAAGCGAAATCATCGATGAAAAAGATCTTCCCATGATCCCGGCATCCGACAGCCATGAGGGTTTGCCGGAAAACAGCGCCATCGCGCTCCCGGAAGCCATGGCAAACCTGCCGCTTGACGAAGTGGAAAAGGCCACTATTTTGAATACGATACAGGCGGTAGGGGGAAACAAAAGCGAGGCGGCTCGACGGCTCGGCATTACCCGCAAGACCCTGCACAAGAAACTGAAGCAATACGGAGCCATGCCCTGATGACCCTTTTCTAAGAAAGCCGATATGTCTAAAGACGATACAAGTAAAAGGAAGGGTCCGGGTGGGCAAAATGCGGCTTGCAAGGAGCTGGCCCTGCGGATCGAACACGTTTTCACCGGGGGTCTCAAAATCGAAAAAAAAACGGTGCACTACATCGAAGATACCCTCTCTTTGACCGATCTTTCTCATCTTTGCGACATCATGACCGATCCGAATCACAGCGAACGCGAACCGTTGATCGAACTCCTCTTTTTCCCCGGCGAATCGATCCAGGTTCATTTGGAGAGTTTCCTCCAAGCAGCTGATTTGATTCATGAGGACGAAGACCGGGTCCTCTTCTTGCTCATGGAAAGAAATCCTCAGGCCACCCTGATTTTTCCGGGTGAAAAACCGGTGCTTCTTACCGTACCCCCGGATGCGGCGGCTTTTTTTATCCGGAAGCTCCGTATTTCCAGGCGCCTGGATTCGAGAATTCTGGAAGCCGTCGATACGGCTTTCAGTCATCAGGAGACCGATTTTACGGATCAATCCGCCGGCGTAACGGTTGCCTCCCGGATCAAAGCCATGATCCGCCACAGTCGGGCCGATACAACCCCTTATGGGATCGAAGCCCTATGCGCCTTTTTGACGCGCTTTCCGATCGACTCACACGACTTCTTTTCCTGTTTTTCCTTTTTTCTTGCTTTTTTGGAAGCACCGGGGGATGAAAATGATTTAGCTGAAAGCCTATCCCATCGGCGAAGTCTTTACCTGAAAGGCTTGGAAATAGGGGCGAATATCACCCGACACCTGAATGAAAAAACCCCGGAAATCCGGATCATGTCCGGTGCACGGCTCCCTTACGTAGACACGGAAGATCTCATGAAAAAGATCGATATCATCGATCGGATTTCTTCCCGGCTCTTTTTATAGACGCTTTGCAAAAGGAGAAAGGCGGACATGTGGATGTTCTTAACGCGCGCGACGGCAATATACCTGGCGGCTCTAATCATCGCTACCGCTTCCGTTTCCACGGGGAAAGCGTCCGAAAAGCGTCCCGGAACCACCGCCGATCCTGCCCTCGAAGCGATCCTTAAAGGAATTGAGGAATGTTATTTGGGAACCGGGTTTTCAGCCCGCTTCCACCAGACTTCCACTTTGGCGGCCATGGACATTATCGACACTGCAACCGGGAGAATCTTCGTCAAGCATCCGAACCGGATGCGCTGGGAATACGAAGAGCCGGAAAAACAGATCATCCTCACCGACGGCAAGACCCTGTGGATCCATCGGCCCCTGGATAATCAGGTTATGATGGGAAAAGCCCCTCCATACCTGGGAGGCGGCCAGGGAGGTAGCTTTCTGTCGGATATCCGCACCTTGAGAGACCAGTTTTATGTTTCTCTGGAATCCGGCAAACCGGGTCTTCCGGCCGTGTTGAAGCTTATGCCCAAGAAGCATGTCCCCGAGCTGGCCGACCTTCTGATTTCGGTGGATCCGGAAACCTTTCGCATCACCCTCATCAGCACACGAAATGTTTACAAGGATGAAACTCAGATCGTTTTGTCGGAATACCGGTTCGATCTGAAACTCGACGATAGCCTGTTTAATATGGAGATCCCCAAATCCACCGAGGTCTTCGAACTGGAGGGAGAAAAATAGCCTCATGACCCCAGAACACGAAACCATTAGACGATTGTTGAAGGAACGCCATGCGATCCTTCTGGTCCATAATTACCAGCCTCCCGAGATCCAGGACTTGGCGGATCTTTGCGGCGACTCTCTGGAACTGAGCCGGAAAGCGGCGGCCACGGACGCCGATGTCATCGTATTTTGCGGAGTCCACTTCATGGCGGAGACCGCGTCCATCCTATCCCCGGACAAGGTTGTTTTGCTGCCGCGCAAAGACGTCGGATGCCCCATGGCGGACATGATCACCGCCGAAGCTCTTACAAAAAAGATCCGAACCATCGGTGCCATGCCGGTGGTCACCTATGTGAACTCCACGGCCGATGTGAAGGCCCTTTCCACCATCTGCTGCACCTCGGCAAACGCCGTCCAGGTCGTCAACAGCCTGGAAGCCGGAGAGGTCCTGATGACACCGGATCGAAATCTCGCCCAGTACACCGCATCCCGGACCGACAAGATTATACACTGGTGGGACGGTTTCTGCCCTGTCCATGAATTACTGAAGCCCGAAGACGTGTACGACACAAAAGCCGCCCATCCGGATGCGCTATTTATGGCCCATCCCGAATGCCGACCCGACGTCCTGGCTTTGGCCGATAAAATCTTCAGTACCTCGGGGATGCTGCGCTTTGCCCGGGAATCCGACCACTCGGCTTTCATCGTAGGAACCGAAGTGGGCCTGCTCTACCCTCTGAAAAAGGAAAATCCGGGGAAGCGCTTTTATCCGGCATCGGAAAAGATGGTGTGCAAAAATATGAAGAAGATCACCCTCAAAGATGTCATCCGGAGCCTGGAATGCATGGAAGGGGAAGTGAAAGTGCAGGAATCGATTCGAAAACCTGCCCTGAAGGCAGTTCAGCGGATGATTGAAATTTCGGCCTGAATTTTCAGTTTTTCCTTAAAACCCTAAGAGATGCCGCTCACGATGTTGTCCGGGATGTCGGCGTTGGTATACGCCTTCTGCACATCCTCGCAATCCTCCAGGGCCTCCATAAGTCTCACTATCTGCTCTGCGTCCTTACCCGTAAGATTGGCCGTGCTGTTTGGAACCATCGTGACCTCTCCCGCTTCGGTCGCAATGGACGCCTTTTCCAAGGCGGCCTTGATCGCCTCGAAATCGTCGGGGTCCGAGATAACTTCGAAACTGCCGTCGTCTTCCCGAACGTCTTCCGCGCCGGCCTCCAGGGCGATTTCCATGAGCTTTTCCTCTTCCACCGCGCCTTTTTTAATTTCGAAATACCCCTTCTTGGAAAACATCCAGGCCACGCACCCACTTTCTCCCAGGCTGCCGCCGTTTTTATTGAAAAGGTGCCGGATCTCGGAAACGGCCCGGTTCTTGTTGTCCGTCAGCGACTCCACCAGGATGGCGGCACCGCCCGGCCCATACCCCTCATAGATGCTCTCATCGTAGCTGACGCCTTCCAGCTCACCGGTCCCTTTCTTGATGGCGCGTTCGATATTTTCCTTGGGCATGTTCTCGGCTTTGGCCGCCAGGATGGCCTGACGCAAGCGGGGATTCCCGGCCTGATCGCCGCCCCCCATGCGTGCGGCAACAGTGATTTCTTTGATGAGCTTCGTGAATATCTTCCCCCGCCGGGCGTCAGCCGCCCCTTTCTTATGCTTGATGGTGGACCACTTACTGTGCCCCGACATCGTCTCCTCCTAAAGTTTATTCATTCCGATGAGATAAATTTCCCGGCTTGCCTTTCGGATGGCTCCCGGTTTGAAAAGCTTCAGTTGGGAAAACGCCTTCCGGACGATCTCCGAAAAGGCCTTGACGTCCTCTCCGAAAAAAATCTTGCATACGAAAGACCCGCCCGATGCCAGCCGGTCCCGGGCGATGGAAAAGGCCCGTTCAGACAACTGCAGGGACCGGACCGCATCCACGTCCTTTGCCCCTGTGGTGTCCGGGGCCATATCCGAGAGAACCACATTAAAACCCGATCCTACCGCTTCCCAGGCTGAGGCGTCCTCTGAAAAAACATCCATCACGAGAGCCGTCACATGAGGCGCCAGGGAAACGGTTACCGGCTTGAGGTCCAATCCCACCACCAGCCCCCGGTCTCCCGTCAGCTCGGAGGCATACATCAGCCACGACCCCGGCGCACACCCCAAATCCAAAATGCGGTGGCCCTTCTTGATGAGACGGTATTTCCGCTGGATCTCCTGGAGCTTGAAAACCGATCGGGCCGGATAACCGGTTTTCCGGGCCAAGTGTGTGTAATGATCGCTCCAGGGGTTCTTTCTGAAGCTATCCGGTTTGATGGGTCTTTTCATAGCCATGTCCTACCTTTATCCTTATCGGCGGAAGAGCACTTCGGCCGCCTCTGAAACGTTTTGAACGCCAATCAACTGGATACCGTCCATTTTGGACATCCGTTTTAGGGTGGTTTTCGGAAGAAGGCAACGGGAAAAACCCATCTTTCGGATTTCCGCCACCCGGACTTCCGCATGACCGATAGCCCTCACTTCGCCGGTAAGACCCACCTCGCCCAAAACCACCGTCTCCTCGGAAATGGGGACATCTAAAAACCCGGATGCCACGGCTGTAACGATTCCAAGATCCACCGCGGGCTCGTCCACCCGCACCCCGCCGGCCACGTTCATGAAGATGTCCAGCCCCATTAAAGCCATCCCCAGTTTTTTTTCCATCACCGCCACCAGAAGCGCCACCCGATTGGGATCGAGCCCCAGGCTGGTTCGTCTCGGGTTGGTCAGATAGGAGCGGGAAACCAGGGATTGCAGCTCCACCAGAATGGGTCGGGTCCCTTCCAGGCTGGCGGTAACCACAGAGCCCGGCGAGCCTTCCGGACGCTCGGAAAGAAAGGCCGCGGAAGGGTTGGCCACCTCGGCAAGCCCCTGCTCCTTCATCTCGAAGACACCGATCTCGTTGGTGGAACCGAACCGGTTCTTCACCGCCCGCAAAATCCGGTAAACATGGTTCCGGTCCCCTTCGAAATACAAAACCGTATCCACCATGTGTTCCAGGAGGCGCGGACCGGCGATGGCTCCCTCCTTGGTCACATGTCCCACCACGAAGACCGCGATGCCGGTCCGTTTTGCCATGAGCATGAGACGCATGGCGGTCTCCCGAACCTGGCTCACGCTTCCGGGAGCCGACGAAATCTCCGGGTTGAACATGGTCTGGACGGAATCGACCACCAGGACATCCGGCTTGATGGATTCCACCATGGGTAAGACAGCGTTCATGTCGATTTCCGAGACCACCAGGATGTTGGGAGAGACCGTTCCCAGTCGGTGGCTGCGCATGCTGAGCTGGATGACCGACTCTTCTCCGGATACGTACAGGACCCGCCGACCTTCCCCGGCCAGCCCGAAAAGGGCCTGCAGCATGAGGGTCGATTTACCGATTCCCGGATCACCGCCGATGAGCACCAGGCTGCCGGGAACCAGCCCACCCCCGAGGACCCGGTCGAACTCGGCCATGCGAGTCGAAAACCTCTCCACGTCCTCGCTGGAGACGGAATCGATGGCAACCGGCTCCGATTGAAATGCGGGAATGTCTCCGCGGGAGACCGACCGGCGATGTTGAATCTCCTCGATAAAGGCATCCCACTGGCCGCACTCCGGACACTTGCCCATCCATTTCAGGGTCTGGTGCCCGCACGACTGACAAACAAAAACCGTTTTTTCGGATTTCTTCATCGAATCCTGTTTATGATGATATCGACAACCGATCCCATTTGACAAAAGTATCCATATCATGCCAAAAAAACGGCATCAAGAAAGATGAAATCGTAAACACTCAAAATTGATGAACTCGTAAAAAGTCAAAAATCAGATGGCAAAGTAAAAAGTTCAAGTTCAAGGCGTCGCGAATCCCGTGTGATGAGGCGTACTTATCGTACGTCGAAATCGCAACGGGATGAAGCGCAACGCAGAAATTGGACTTTTTACTTTGCCATCAAGAAAAGGAATCGGATAAAGAAGTGCCGTGATCGACTATCATATCCACACCCCGCTTTGTAACCATGCCAGAGGGTCCATGGAGGCCTGCGTCCAACAGGCCGTTTCACTGGGGCTTTTGGAGATCTGTTTTTTGGATCACCTGACGATACGACTGGAGAAAGACCCGAAATCCATGAGCCCTGAAGAAATACCTCTTTATTTCAACGCCGTAAAGGCTCTCAAGGATCAGTATTCCGAAAAGATTGCAGTCAAGGCGGGCCTCGAGGTGGATTTCAACCCTTCCAACATGACGATCGCTCAAAAAATCATCGACACCTTCGATTTCGATGTGGTGGCTTCATCCGTTCACTTTTTGAACGATTTAGATGTCGTCAGCCACGGCGCAGCCGCCGGCTATGCCCACATGGACTCCGACGATCTGTATGCCCGATACCTTGATGCCCTTTACCAGATGTGCCGATACGACTCCTTCGACCTGATTTGCCACCTTGACCTGGTCAAGAAATTCGGCAGGCGTGCATCAAAGGATTTCAGCTCCGAAATCGATGCAATCCTTTCCTTGATTCGCGATAAAGGATATGTCGTAGAGGTCAACACCAGCGGGCTTGATCATCCCATCGGAGAGATTTATCCTTCCGAAAGTCTTTTAAAAACATGCCGGGAAAAAGGAATTCCTGTAACCTTGAGCTCGGACGCCCACAGACCGCAATCCGTGGGCGGCCATCGAACCGAAGGGATTGCCGCCGTCCTGAAGGCGGGCTACACCACCCTGACCGGCTTCAATCATCGGGTCGCCTACTCCATTTTAATCGACTCGAACCTTGAAAAACGGCAAACAGAAAAGAGATCGGGGACCATCGACCCCGGCAATCCTGAAGGCGATTTTACTCATGACTGACCCTGACACCTTCAAATCCAGCCGACTCAGGCGCAATGCCATGCTCTTTTTTGCGATGGTCATCACCGGGATTCTTATGATTCCTGCTGCCCTGCGCGCGGATACCCCAAATCCTTTTTCATCCTTAAAGAAGAAGTTGATCGCCGACGGGTTTGACTCCAAGAGCGTCGAATCCATCTATGCAAACCCAAAGGTGAAAGAGGACATGGAGATGGTCCGCCTCTTTTTCAGGCACCGGGAAGCCAAACTGGATTACGGCCAGTTCACCTCCTGGTGGGCCATCCGAATGGCCAAAGGCTACCTCCAGGAGCACGAGGATGCCCTCGACGCGGTGGAGAAGCGTTACGGCGTCGATAAGACCGTGATCACGGCCATCCTGCTCGTGGAAACCCGCCTGGGGAATTCGGTGGGGAAGCGATCCATACTGAACACCCTGTCGACTTTGGCTTCCCTTTCGGATACGGACATTCGGGATGCCTTCTTTAAAGAAATCTCCAAAAGCGTCAGCATCAACAAAGATGAATTTGAATCCTGGGCCTTGAAAAAATCGAAATGGGCATACGCGGAATTGGCCGCATTCATCCGATACACCGCTCGTGAAAACCTGGATCCGGCGGAGATAAACGGTTCCTATGCCGGAGCTTTGGGAATCGCCCAGTTCATGCCCACCAGCATCCTTGCCTATGGAAGTGACGGCAATCAGGACGGCCACATCGACCTGTTCGACCACTCCGATGCCGCCGCCAGCATCGCCAGCTATCTGAAACATTTCGGGTGGCGGCCGGGGATTGATCGTGAAAAGGCTTCAAAAGTCATTTTCCGCTACAACCGAAGCCAATTTTACGTCGATACGATCCTTAAAATCAGTGAGCTGTTGAAAGGATAGACATGGACTTGGAAACGACCCTGGTTTGGATCAAGATCGGCGCCGTATTCTTTGTTTTAACCATCCTGGCCGTCTTCGACGTGGCCCGCAAGGACTTCGGAACCATGGGGAAAAAGGCCTTGTGGGGGGTCATCGCCCTTTTCCCTTTCATCGGCTGGCTGGTCTACCTGATTTTCGGATTCAGAAAAGGGAAAAAATCAAGCGCTGGAGGGGGCTTGAATAGTATTTGACAAATCTCAGCTTTCCCAATAGTCTTTATAAAATATATTAAGGGTCCCATCGTCTAGCGGCCCAGGACGCTGGCCTCTCACGCCGGAAACACGGGTTCGATCCCCGTTGGGACCACCAATAATGATATCAATAGGTTAGAATACAATCACAACCCTCCTTTGATTTAGCAAAATCAGGTTTCCCAGCAGTATTCCCAGCAGGCAAGACGAATTTCGGCCCTTTTAATAGGCAAACGGATACCCAGCCAGGGGGTAGGCTCGGATGAGAAGCAGCCTTGTCCCGTTGAGATAGAATTCTTTTCCCTCAGGGCTCCCCCACAAAAAAGAACACTTTCGAGTTGCGCAAAAAGGGTCTTTGTTTTATTTTGCCATACAGGTTCCAGATTTTTCATCCTCCTAACCAAAAGGAACCGCCGATGAAGTCAAACCGTCCAACCGATTCAACCCCAATAAAAGGGAAGATCATTCAGTGGCCGCTGTTTCCGGCGATGGCCCGAGGATCGGGACCGCTGAGACCGGGTTCGCATACGGACCATCTACTGTCAAGAATGCCACGGATGCGGCAAGCCTCGTCTCCCACATCCGAAAGTCAGCCCAGGAGCAATATTGAGACTTTACTGCGAATTCCGTATTTAGCCGCATAAAATGTGATAGATGGAAAGGTTGAACGACATTTTCCATATTAACTGATCTGTTATGACCTGAATCTTGCACGCTTTTTTTAATTTTCCGTGCAAGAAATTTTTTGCACGGTTAAATTTCTGTGTATTTTCATTGTGTTATAAATATATCAAAATGAACCTATTTGTGAGAGCCCGAATTTACTGGCTTCGAGAGTGTTTCTACCAGACCAATACTGGCCTGTATTTGCTGAAAGTCGATAGAGAGTTTTTACCTCGTTGGTAAAAATAGGCTTTATTTCTGATTCGCGTGAACTGTTTAGTCATAAGGTTTTACAGGTCTCACGTTGATTTATAAGGAGTTTGGTGAAAGATTCAGGTATGAGCATATATGTAATATTTGACAGGCTATAAGGACGATATCGAGTAATTTTTTCCAGATATTGATAATGTTGGCAACAGAACGAAAGGGTGCCAGGTACGAGGAGGGTTATGTTATGACTAATCCAGCCGACGAAGCTCTAGAACGTCTCAACGCCATTACCGCCGACTTCTCTGTTTTCGTCGCGGGCAAAGGAGGGACAAGCGAAGCTGATACGCGTGTTAAGCTCATAGACCGCATCTTGAAGGAAGTATGTTTCTGGCCAGAATCAGCAATCAGCCGAGAGGACCATGTTCAGAGCGGATACACAGATTATCAACTGAGAGTGAGGCAAACCCAGTACGTCGTGGTTGAGGCCAAGCGCGAAGGTATAGCCTTTGTCCTTCCTGAAACGTACCGACTCCCCACTCGCCAAGTCTGAACGGCGCTCTTGTCACTGATCCTGCCGTGGACGAAACCATTCGCCAAGTCCGGCAGTACTGTGACGATCAAGGAGTGAAGTTCGCTATAGCGACGAACGGTTACTCGTGGATCATCTTCCGCGCTATCCGCGATGACATGCCGTGGAGAAATGGAAAAGCGCGAGTCTTTCCATCGATCGACTACATCAAGGCGCATTTCGTCGAATTCTGGAATCTCTTGTCGTTTGAGTGCATATCTAATGGATCGCTGGATTCGGAGTTCAGTCGCCTTCCTTCCGCCTCGCGGAACTTCAATCGCGTCGTTGATCGGCTGTTCAATGCCGACCTTCCTCTGCACAGAAATCGGCTCAATCCACAGTTGCAGCCACTCGTGAAATACATATTCGAAGACATTGCCGCACAGGAGGACGTGAATTTACTTAATTCATGCTACGTTCACACTCGCAGTCTTCGCGTTGTAGCCGAGGGGACCTAGATGTTGTGATTACTGACACGATTCCGAAGGACGTGGCGTTCGCCGGAACACAACCAATTCTTCAATCAGAGGACGATGCAGGGGGCTTCGGTGCGGACTTCAAGCGAGCGGTTTCGGCGCGACAAGGTGAGTTGTATTTGCTGCTGGGGGGCATTGGATCGGGGAAGACTACATTTCTCAAACGCTACGAGAAGGTTATCGCCCGCAGGTTCTTAGACGAGAACGCCTTCACATTTCATGTGGACTTCCTCAAGGCTCCTCTATCGGCTGATCGACTTGAGCAGTTTGTGTGGAAAATGGTCCTTGAAATTCTGCGCTCCCAATACAGCGATTTGGATGTGGAGTGTCGAAAGAACCTGAAGGCTTTGTTCAAGGAGAGGTTACGCAATTTGGAACGTACTGCGTTGCGTGGAACAAGAAGAAGACACACAGAGGAATATGAGCAAGCCATTGGACCATACATGCTGAGATGGCAGCAGGAGTTGTCGGACTACGTGCCGAACCTCTTGCGCCTCTCATGGCTGTTTCACAAACGGACTGTCGTTCTGTTCATAGACAACGTAGACCAACTGATCGAGACTGATCCAGGCGCAGTATTCCTGCTTGCCGCAGAGATCACGCGTTTGGCGGCGAGCGTTACGATCATAGCGATACGAGAAATCGCTACTACGCCTCCAGCATCCAGAACGCATTTACGGCATACACGAGCCACAAGTTTCATATAGCATCGCCTCATTTCCGCGCGATGATCCAGAAATCGAATTGAGTATGCGGCATTCGCGCCCTTGAGTCTCGTGATAATCTTGAGCAAAGTTGGCCACCATGTTGCGCGGGCACACGTTCGACACCAAAGACATCTGTGAGTTCCTCCGCATCGTCCAATTTAGTGTGCTGGAATGGAGTCGTCGCATTGCTCGCTTCATGGAATGCATCTGCTTTGGGAATATGCGGTCAGCGTTGCAGATGTTCACCACGTTTCTGGCGTCCGGTGCAACCGACGTTGACAAGACGCTCCTGATCTACAGGAGAGATGGTCGCTACAACGTAGCATTTCACGAGTTTCTGAAGTCGGTGATGCTGCAAGACCGAGCCTACTATAAAGAGGATCAGAGTCCCATATTGAACATCTTCAACTGTACCGGAGAACGAAATGCCAGCCACTTTACTGCCATCAGGCTCCTCGCTGTGCTTCTCGACCATCGAGGGGAAATCGAATCCAGAAGGGCGTGGGTATGTCGATCTGGCCAGGATCATTGGTTTCTTTGCTGATACCTTTGACAATGTTCAAGATGTCACTACCACTTTGAACCGGCTCGTTGCGAGCCAACTCATCGAGGCGAACACCCGATCACTCACGAGTGTCTTGGGTGCAAGCCATGTTCGTGTCACGGCGGCGGGGTGGTACTACGCTCGTCATCTTGCGCACAAATTCGCGTACCTCGATCTCGTGCTTCAGGACACCCCGTTGGACGATTCCCAGTTAGAACGCACCCTCCGTCAGTCCGTCTACGAAGTCAACAACTTGGGTGACCGGGAAACAGATAAGGAGGAGAGGATGCGTGTTCGGTTCAACCGAACACAAATCTTCATTGACTACCTGAAGGCCCAGGAGAGGGAGGAGTTCAAGAGGTTTGATATGGGACGTCTACCACAACCGTTTTGCACGAGCGTGGTGGAGGTAATGCAAAAACGGTTTTTTGATGAGCGAGCCTACATTGAACGTAGACTAAAGGAGGGTCGTCTTGAGGACGCACCTGACGAACCTGACGATCGGGTCGCGCAGCAGTTTGAACTGCCATCTCTTGAACCTGAGGAGAATCCGTAGAATATTGGGATTTCTTGGAGAGGCAGAGTTGCCAACAAGCGCCTGGAACGCGACGGTGACCCACATCGGGTTCCCGCGGTTCAGGCGCAGCGTTGGACCTTGAGAGAATAAGAATGAAAATGAAAGCCATAATAATTGCAGTATCGATTCTCCTCTTACTGGCTTATCCTTTTCGGCAAGTCCATGAGGCGGAAACACGGATTGATGATTTTTCCCAGCAGATCTCCGTAAACACCCCTATTGAAACTGCCGAATCCTTAGCGCGGGGACTCGGTTTGAACGTTTCTAAATCCGAGAGAAACCCCACGACATTGGTTGCTTCAGATGGGTGGGCTTTTCCAAGGTCGACCTGCTTTGTACGTATCAGAACGGAAAGATGGTGAAAAAGAAGGTTTCGTTTCTGGACTAGCAATCCAGGCCAAGGGAAATGCCATCCCATCTTGGTCCAACATCTCTCCAGCGGATGGCTTCGCCACCGCTGACCTCCGCCGTACGATGATAAGATGAAGCCATCTCATGTCAAAACGGTTCTTGCCGGTGTTGCGGGCGGTTTCGCAATGAACGTCGTTATGCTACTCACATTCCGATTCATAGGGTTCGGAGTGAACGGAGATGGAATCCTGCTCAATCAATCCTTTCAGAGCAGGAAACTCATCGCCGTGTGGACCGAGCTTGAGCCTCTGCCTCTCGTCGTGAATCGCCCCATCCCTATCATCCTGGGCATTATCGTCTTCGGAGTTGTGCACGCATATCTCTACCGCTGGCTTTGCTCCGCGTGGCCGACGGGCATCGCGAAACGTGGTCTTTCCTTCGCCCTGATCGTCTTTGTGATGACATTCGTTTTCTGGGAGTTCTTCACACCTTTCAACCAATTCGGCGAACCCTTCGGTCTCATCGCAATAGAACTCATTTTCTGGGCTCTGATTGCGCTCGCAGATGGCTTTGCAATCTCGACGATTATGGAACGAGGAGCATCGAACCAACGGGTGGAGGCGAAGCGGTGAGCCGAGCGTCTCACCCGCATCATTAGAGCAGAAAGAGGATGAAAACTATGAACTACGATGATATTGTAAAAGTGCTTGCGCCTTGCGGTTTGAACTGTTCCAAATGCTTGGCCTATGTTGACGGAGAGATAAAAAGGAATGCCGGTGAGCTAAAGAGATTACTCGGAGCTTTTGATAGTTACGCTGAAAGATTCTCCCGTTTTAACGCAGTTTTTGATAACTACCCTTCCTTTAAGAAATTGTTAGACCATTTCGCGCAAGCCGGTTGTAAAGGATGCCGCAATGGGGACTGTATATACCCGAACTGTGGTGTTGCTCCATGCTCTAAGAAAAGAGGTATCGATTTTTGTTTTCAGTGCAACGAGTACCCGTGCGAGAAAACCAATTTTGATCCAAATCTGAAAGAGAGATGGATCAAAATGAATAATTTAATGAAGGAAATCGGCGTCGAGGCGTACTACGAAGAGTCGAAAGACTCGCCTCGATACATATAGTAGCCGTAAGAGATTAGTAATGAAGGAAGATGCTTGAAAGATCTTTACAGGCAATGAACCGGACACTCGCCAGCAAGGCAGAAGTGACACGAAAGCCAGTGCCAGCGCGTGCCGGTTATCGCTATCGTTAGGAAGCCGCCAACATGACCGAAGATGAAGTAGTCCAGACCTTGCGCGAACACTTTGAGAGCCTTTTCCCAAAGATCTGCCCAAACTGTAATCGGAGTTTTGCCACGCTCCGGGAGTATATACAGATCACCACACGTATTGGACCGCCCATGTCCTACGATGCAGAAATTGGAGATTGGAAAACCACGCAGCCCATCGGGTCCATGGCGATGGCTAATTGTCCTTGCGGCTCCACGCTGGCACTTAGCACCGAAAGCATGGTGCTTTCCATGCGACTGGAATTGTTGAGTTGGGTGAGGATCGAGACACAACGGCGAATGGTGAGTCCATCAGAGTTGCTAGATTATCTTCGTGACGAGGTTCGAAAGCGGGTTCTGGGCGACTCAATTGGCAGTTCGGTGAAATAGAAATGGAATGAAATTATGAAAATCGAAGGAAATACTGTTCTTGTGACCGGCGGTGCATCTGGGATCGGTTTATCGATTGCTAAAGTATTCTTAGAAAATATGAACACTGTTATTGTCTGCGGCCGAAATATCAATAAATTGGATTGGGTCAAGAAACAATACCCTGGTATTCATACTATCCAATGTGATGTTTCGAATCCAATTGAAGTTAATCAAATGCTTGATCATTTAACAGCCAATTTCCAATCGCTTAATATCCTCGTCAACAACGCAGGAATTCAACACCAATATGATTTTCTTAAGGATGAGAATGCGCTAAAAAAGATTGACGAAGAGATTGACATCAATTTTAAAGCAGTAGCTCGCCTAACTAAGACTTGTTTTGTCGAATCTTGTGAAGGCGTCTGAAGCAGCAATCATTAATGTTTCATCTTTTCTTGGAATTGTGCCAAAAAGTAGTGCACCAATATACTGTGCTACAAAGGCGGCCCTTCATGCTTTTTCTAAATCCCTTCGTTATCAACTACAGGGTACCCCTGTTAAAGTGTTTGAGATCATTACACCGCTTGTTGATACTGATATGACGAAGGGGCGTGAGAACGATGCCGGTAAAATATCGCCAGACATCTTGGCAAGAGAAGTCATCCGCAATATAGAAATGGACAATTACGAGATCAAGCCGGGGCGAACAAAACTTGTACTATTTCTCAACAGGGTTGTTCCGTCGCTGATCCAGAAAGTTATCGGAAAGAGATAGGATTGAAAATGTGCACACCGAGCAAAATCAATTCAGCCGATCGCTACGCTCCGGCTGATTTTTTCGTTATGCCCCTAAAAAATATCTTGCATGCATCTTTTTTGTACGTTATATTGTACAAAAATAAGAACTGAAATGAGGTGCAAGATGCAAAGACTAAAAATTAACCAGGATATCAAACCGTTGTCTGAGATAAGAACCGGCATCGCAAATTTTATCAAGCAAGTCCACGATACAAAAAGACCTTTGATAATTACTCAGCATGGAAAAGGCGTTGCTGTTCTTATAGACGCACATGAATTTGAAACGATGCAAGAGAAAATTGAACTTTTAACGGATGTTCAGATATCCTTAAGCCAGATCGAAAATGGACAAGGTATAGATCATGAGGATGCAATGGACAAAGTTTTAAAGCGAGTCCAAAAATGAACATCGTCTGGTCACCGCTGGCTGTCGATAGGGCTTCAGAAATCGCAGGCTATATTGCCCAAGACAAACCATCAGCAGCAGAAAAATGGATTAAAACAGTATTTTCAAAAGTTGAGCAACTAAAATCTTCCCCGGAAATCGGTAGGATTGTTCCCGAAATTAGAAACAATCAATTTAGGGAGCTTATTTACGGTAATTACCGTATAATTTATCGTATTGAAGCGGAACAAATATCTATCCTTACGATCCGCCATGGCAAGCAAATATTGCCAATAAAAGAAATTATGGCATAACAGACACCTTCATATAATACACCAAGGCCAACGGCTGGTTTTTTCAGAACAGATCATCCAGTCCGGATTCGTCCATCTTTAACCAGACCCTGCAAAGCTTTTCCCCACCCTCTTTGAAACACCTGAACCCTTCAGAATCCACTGCTTCAACTCTTACGTCACCAAGTTCCTTGAACTGCACGAGCCAGTTTCGGCAATGCTCTCCACCACCGAAATATACCTTCCGCCACCGGTTTCCCTCTGCATCCACGCGCTCATCAATAAGATTCTCTTGAGCGATCAGCTCTTGAAGGGCTTTGACCCGGTTTCCCTGTTTCAGGTCCGGTTTCATCTTTCCCACCCAATTTGTCTTTGCTGGGATGTAACCACGAATTTGCGGCGATGCGGTAAATTGATGGACTAAAAAAATTATGTCTGATTCTCGGAAGGAGGGCGCTTAACGGGAGAACCTATCCATCCTTTTCTTTTGAAGAACAGCAACAGGATAACGGCTACCAGAGCCATAAGACCCAAAGCAAACGGGTAGCCCCAGCGCCATCCCAGCTCGGGCATATTCCATGGCGAAGCCTGGGTATTAAAGTTCATTCCGTAAATACCGGAGATAAGCGTAAGGGGGACAAATATCGCTGTAAGGATCGTCAGAACCTTCATAATCTCGTTAGTGCGGTTGCTGATACTGGAGAGATATACTTCCATCAATCCTGAAGTCACGTCACGATAATTTTCCAACAAATCAATGATCTGAACCGTGTGATCGTAAGAGTCTCTGAGGTAAAGCCGCTCCTCTTCGTCGATCAATGGAATCGGCTCGCGATAGAGTATGTTCATGGCTTCACGCAGCGGCCAGGCGGCGCGCCGCAAAGTGAGCAGACCATGCCTCATATCGTGAATTTGTCCGATGAGGTTACTGTTAGGCTGTGCGACGATAGCGTCTTCCAGAGAATCCACCCGTTCGCCATACCTCTCCAGAACCGGAAAATAGCAGTCGATAATTGCGTCGATCAAAGCATAGGTCAGATGATCCGGCCCGGCAATGCGCATCCGGCCGGTACCTGCGCGGATACGATCGAGCACAAGATCGAAATAATTGCCGGCGCGCTCCTGAAAAGTGAGCACAAACTTTTTACCCAGGAAAATACTGATCTGTTCGGTGACTTGCTTTTCGATATCCCCGACCCCTCGAATGACGATATAGCAATAACCCTTGTACTGCTCCACTTTGGGCCTCTGATGAACGTTGATAACATCCTCGAGAGCCAGCCGATGGATATTGAAAATATCGCCCAGTTTCATGATGATCGAGAGGTCGCCCAGTCCTATAACATTGATCCATGTCACCGGCCATTCATTGAAAAGCGTCTGGACTGTTTGCAGGTCTTCGACATCCTTCTCGATCACTTTATCGGGTCCGAACGCAACAACTCGGATTATGGGCTTTGGAGCCTGGGGATCGAGTATCAGAGTTCCAGGGGCGCTTCCCGGAAGTGATCGCCGGGGAAAAGCCAAAGCACCTATCCTGCGCTTGGGATTCTTGAGCGACATGGTCTGCCCTCCATGATCCAGTCGATTCTACACTTGAAAATACGGTAGCAGTAAAAAAATTTTCGAATTTCAAACCCGTATGTCAGAAGATACTGACCCGTATATCAAGTTATTTATGACGTTGACTATAACGTTCTTGTTGATCTTCATAAGGATTCCGCCAGGCGGCGGATGATCTCCGGGATGGTGGCGGTGGCCAGGTGGGAGAGCGAACCGCCCCCCAGGACCACCTGCAGGGGGACATCAGCCTTCGCCGCGGTGGTGATCATCAGGTCACAGATGTCGAAGTAGGCCGCTTCGCTCAGACCCAGAGAGCCGTAATCGTCTTCGTGGGTGTCGAAGCCGTAGTACCAGACGAGGAGATCCGGCTTAAAGGGCGGCACCAGGGCTGCATTTTTCCGCACCTGTTCGAGATATTGGGCGTTAGGGTCGCCGTGATCGTACGACCGGTAAACGTTGATGTCGATCTTGCTGCCGTCCCGGGAATGATAGTTTTGACCACAGAAACAAATATGCAGCACCTCCGGATCGTCCTGGACCAACTGGCGGGTGCCGTCGCCGTGGTGGGCGTCGGTGTCGAAAATGGCGAAGCGCCGCCAGGAACTGATCTCCCGGGTGTGGGTCAGGGCAATGACCACGTCGTTGAAGCAACAGGCTCCCCAGAACTGGTCGTAGCCGGCGTGGTGGCCCCCGGCCCCGATGAAACAGAAAGCCCGGTCGATCTCTTCCTTTGCCAGGGCCTCCATGCCCGCCACCACTGAGCCCACGGATTCGTAGGCCGTAGAGCAAAAGCCGTCCCGAGCCACCATGGTGAGCATCTCCGGGGCGTGGACCTTGAGGATGAGATCATCCGAGGCCCGGGGGGCTTCAAACAGGCGCACGTTGGGCCGTTGCAGCAAGAGATCCAACACCTCGGGGAAATCCCGCAGCCGGTTGCCGATAGTCATGTAACTCTTGCGGCTGAAAGAGGAGTGGTAAAAGATACCGACGTTTTTCATGGCTTGCCCAACTTATCTGGAAGACGGATCAATGATACATCCTGCTGCGCCGACCTTTTCCAGTCGGCATATCTCGGATACAAAAGGTAAGAACAAGCAGGGAGATCACCATAAAGATAAAGAAGTCGTTGGCCTTCCCGGTGAAGAAGAAAAGACCCAGACCGAAAGCAAGGGATGGCAAAGTCTGAATGACCTCTAATCCCCGAATTTTTCCCCCGCCTTAGGCTGCTTGGCCGCAATAAAATCCGGCGCCTTTACCTTGCCCAGCTCTTTGGTGCGGAAGCGGGAAATGAGCAGGGCACCGCCGGCCGCCGCCACTTTGAGGCCCTTATCGGTCACCGCCAGGATTTCTCCGGGGACTGCGTCAGCCGGTTCTGCTAAAAAGGCGGCGTTATAAAATTTAACCTTCTCGCCCCGGAAGGTGGAGGTGGCCCCGGGCTGGGGATCGCAGCCCCGGATGAAATTAAAGACCTGACGGGCCGGCTTTTTCCAGACGAGACCCGCCACTTTTTCGTCGCAGGGCGGATCATAGCTGGCCAGGGAGTGATCCTGGGGGATGCGGGGAGCCTTGCCCTTGGCGATCAGTTCCACCGCCTCCAGCACCGCCGCCACTCCCATGGGGTAGAGCTTGTTGAAATATACTTCCCCGGTGGTCTCGGCGGGGCCGATGGGCACCGTTAGTTGCAAGAGGATGTCACCGGTGTCGATGCCCTGGTCCACCCAGAAAATGGTGAGCCCGGTCTCGGTTTCACCGCCGATCACCGCCCAGTTGATGGCGCTGGAGCCCCGGTAGCGGGGCAAAATGGAAGGATGATAGCAGATGGAACCCAACCGAGGGGCGTTGAAGACCTTAGGCGGAATAATGTCGGTGACAAAGGCCAGCACCCCCAAATCAGCCTTCAGGGAGACCATGGCCTCGTAGGCATCGGGGTCCCGCATGTGGCCGGGCTGGAAGATCGGCGCCCCTTCGGCAAGGGCCGCCTCCTTCAAGGGGTCCTTCCTGGTCCCCTGATCCGGCGGGCAAAAGACCCCCACGACTTGCTGACCGTTGTTCAGCAAACCCTTAAAGACATCTGCACCGAAAGCCGCCTGACCAATTAAGGCAATTCTCATGGTATCCCTCCTATGAATGTGGGTAGTTCGGTGGTGCGAGGCTAAAAACTGATAAAAAGTCGCTTTTTTGTGGGCGGATTAAGTGCAGGACTGAATTGTGTTTTTCCATCATCTGCACCAGAAAATATGGGAACCTGCATTTGACAAGGCTTATAGATTTTCAATTATCCGAAGGTGAATGCGCTGTCAATCGGAATTTTATCGGCATGTTGATGAAATTGAAGCCGATTCAAACACAGTTCACCTGTCTGCGTGCTTCGCACAAGCTTGCCACTTCGACATAGAGCTTTTTTTAATGTGAATCAAAATGATTGGTGATCAGCCGTAAATGTTTCATAAAAACATGATCCTGTTTGGGTTATGATTCGAAAAAACCTGCAATCTAGAAATTAAACCAGCTATCATATCTCTTGATTACCGATTAAATTCCGATTGACAGCGCATCCCTTTTGCTATAATTGTTACTTACTGATTATTATAACCCCATGTTCCCATATCTTGGGCCGCAGATGTTGGGATAGAAAGGCCTTTTTTGTCGGGCCGATACCGAATGATGGATGCATTCTCCAGCAGACACGCATCAAGGGAGAAACGGATATCGGTATGATGATTGTGGCAACTACCTGCACTGAGTTTTTCGGAAAAGTGTTAAATAGCTGCGTGATGGTTCAGACAAAAAAAGAACGGGTATTCGAGGTCCCGAGGCAAAGGGGGAACCGGCATAGCCACGGGTTCATGAGAAGATGGAGAGCCCGGCCCCGCTGAATATTCCGCTGATGATCCATTTAATCCAAGGTTTCAACTGGCCTATAGCCCAAAGGTTAGGATTAGAATGGCGGATAAAGAAAAGATCTCCGGAGACAAAGCCAGCCAAGAGATGTTCCGCCTGCGTTCCGATCTGAAACGCTCCGAAGGACGTTGTGCGGCCATGATAGAAGTAGGCCGCAGCCTCACCGCCGTGGGCGACTTCGACCAATTGCTGCGTTTAGTGGCTGAAAACGTCACTGCCTTGATGGAGGCGGAACGATCCTCCATTTTTCTGTTGGACAAAGAGCGGGGTGAATTGTGGTCCAAGGTGGCCCAAGGTGAAGGCATGCAGGAACTCCGGCTGCCTTTAAATCAAGGCGTTGCCGGCTGGGTGGCGCGACACGGCTGCACTCTCAACCTGAATGATGCCTATGCCGACGATCGTTTCAATCCGGATATCGACAAGCAAAGCGGCTACCGCACAAGGAGCCTTCTTAGTGTCCCGCTGTGTAGCAAAAGCGGGGAGGTGCTGGGAGTCGTACAGTCATTAAACAAGCGCCAAGGTTATTTCTCGGCGGCTGATGAGAAGCTGCTTGAAGCCATCTGTTCTCAAGTGGCGGTGGCGATAGAGAACACGAGGCTGGTGCTGGGGCTGATGTCCCGCAATATCGAATTGGTAACAGCGAAGGAGCAGCTGACTCGCCGCATTCAGGAATTGGATGCGCTTTTTACCCTGGAGCGCGAAATTGCCACATCTTTGGACATCGATGAAATGTTGGGTCGTCTGTTGCGACAAACCGTTGAACTGTTGGACTGCGAAGCAGGAAGCATCGTTCTGCTGGACGAAAATGGCCAGGAGTTGCTATTTCCCGAGGCGGTCGGCTCCCAGGCGAATCAGATCAAGCGCATCCGCTTAAAGCGCGGAAGCGGAGTTGCCGGCTGGGTTGCCGAAAACGGCCAAAGCGCCCTGGTGGACGATCCTTCTTCCGACCCGCGGCACCTGGTTTCGTTGGAGAAAGAGCTGGATTTTCCGGTGCGCAATATTTTGGCCGTACCCCTGGGAGCAGGAGGCGAGAACATCGGTGCACTTGAATTGCTCAACAAGCACAAGGGGAAATTCGGCATCGAAGACGAAAAACTGGCCACACTCATCGCCGGTCAGGCTCACTCGGCTTTGATCACCTGGACTCGCCGGGAGGAGCGTGAAAAAGAAAATCGCTTAAGCTCCATCGGAAAGATGCTCTCCGGAGTCATCCATGACATTCGCACCCCTATGACCATCATCTCCGGCTATGTACAATTGATGGCCATGGAACCCGGTAGCGAGAGCCGCCGACAAAAAATCGAGATCATTCTGCGGCAGTTTGATTTCATCGATACCATGATCCATGAATTGCTGGCTTTTGCCCGGGGAGAAAGCCAGATACTCCTGTACAAGATTTACACCAACAAGTTCCTCGAAGAGATACGAGAACTGCTGGAGAAAGAGCTGACACCGGCACGTATTAAGCTGGATATCCATGATCGCTACCAGGGACCGTTGCGGGCGGATGAAAACAAGCTGCGCCGAGTGGTGTTCAACCTGGCACGCAACGCCCGCCAGGCCATGCCTGATGGCGGTCATTTCCGGGTGGAAGTGGAAGATGCCGGTAAAAATGTGTGTTTCCTCTTTAGCGATGACGGTGCCGGTATTCCTGAAGCGATCCGCCACCGTCTGTTCGAGTCGTTCGTATCCGACGGCCGGCACGGCGGAACCGGTTTGGGTCTGGCTATCGTGCGAAAGATTGTCGAGGATCATGGCGGCAGCATCAAGGTCGACAGCCAAGCTGGCCGGGGAACTATATTTAGGTTGGAAATTCCCAAGCGAATAGAATAAGTTTCATAACATGCTGATCCCACCCAATAACTAAAGACAGGAAAAGATCTATGAAACATTGGACATGGCTTTTTATGATGTTTTTTTTATGCGCCTGCCAGACAGGGACCGGTTCTATCCAGAAGCAGAAGGAAAGTGCAGAAATCCAATATCGCCAACCGCGAGTTACAGACTTATTGGGTCCTCAATCCCAGAAGGCACAAGGAGAAATCCGCCTCCTCGTGGTTCCTGTCCGGTTTCCTGACGTAAAACCGAATCTTTCCCTGGATCAAATCAAGTACAAGGCAGTAACACGGCTCAACGAATACGTCCGTGATCAATCGTATGGCAAGGCTCGGATCGATGCCCATATGACAGGCTGGGTCTTGATGCCCGACCCTGTCTCCGAGTATCGGGTCAGCTCAAGACAATTTTAAGGTGGACCGCAATAGGGTGAGAAAACTCATCGGGGACGCCATGACCGGTCTTGAAAAAGAGGTGGACTTCTCCGCTTATCAACACATGCTCATTGTACCCGGCGTCCAAACGGTCTCTGACAAGGGTTACGGCATGCCCTGCTACTGTGCCAATCCCGGTATGCTGACGGGTGTGCGGAGAAACCCGGAATATCTTACCCTTCGCTCAAAGGGCGGCAAGGAATTTTCAGGGGGGATATTTGTAGGCACCGAAAATTCCCACATAGGTATGTTTGCCCATGACTTCTTTCATGCCCTGGGGGGGGTGTACAACAACCAACGCCTGGTTCCCTGACTTTATGACTTCGAGCGTCAGGCTGACGCTTCAGCGAAAATGAAATGGGAAGATTGCACTACTTACATGGGTCCATGGGATGTCATGTCCTCACACCTGATTAAAAGGGATGCGCCCCCGCCCGGGTTGTCTTCCTTTACCAGAATCCGGTTGGGTTGGATTACCGATGATCAGGTTGTGCATGTAAAACCGGGCGAAGAAAAGCGAGTGATCTTGGTACCGTTAGCCAAGGGAGGCAATCCTTTGGTGGTGAAAATTCCTCTCCAAGGAGGTATCTATTACCTCTTGGAAAACCGTCAACCCATTGGCTCTGACCGTTTGATTTCCGATGCTGGGCTTCTCATCCTCAGGGTCGATCCGGAGGCTATGGAAGGTACCGGTACAGTTCGGATCATGGACGCTGATCCAGGCTCTCCCCGTTTTGCTCATGCCACATTTTTACCCGACAAGGGTAAAAGAAGCTGTTTTTTGGATAAGCAAAACAATATCGCGGTGATACCTTTAAAAATGCAAGGAGAAGATCTGGAGATTCTGATCACCACCCCTGAAAAGGCACTTCAGCGTTAAGCCTGAGAAACATGGAAATGGCCTTAGAGCTAAAATTGAGCATGATGTCATTCAATCACTCATTCGAAAAAGTGACTCGCTCCTAAAAAGTCCATCTGCTGCGTTGCACTGCATCCTTCGTCATTGCGGCGTAACCATATGTACGCCTCATTCCTCAGGATTTCCGCGCCTTGCATCTGCGGTAAATTCGAAAATCGCTCAATTTAGGTTTGAGTTTTTACGATTTCATCAAAATTGATCTTGGCATATAAGCACTTTTCGGATATCTTGCGGTAATATGATTACTATTAGCGGCATTTTGCATCGGGATGCCTTGAAACAGCTTATCACCCGATGGATGTATAATACTCCGAACCCCTCCGACGCCGAGATTCTCAACCGACTCATACACTTCAACAGCGCTTTTATCCAGAGCTACCTGCCGGCTTTCTCCGAAAAAATCTTTGGTCTGCTCCACGACGTCCCCCTTAAAATGCGGAAAGCGACCAGCAAGGCCGATCTCAAAGACGTCATCGTCGAAAACCTCCCCTATCATAATCCGAGAATCGATGCGATGATCTCGGCATATCGTATCGATCCAGGAGTGTACTACCGGGAGACCCCGTTCCAGAGCATACTCTATTTTGTCGAACATTCCGGGGGCTTCCGCTATATTGGTTCCAACCGTATCAAGCGTTCCCGACGTCTGGCGGAAAAGGCCGCCCGCCGTATCATCGACCGGATGTATATCGACATCCGAAAACGCGCCGATGCGTTGGCCCGGGACCGGGCTCTCCATTTGGGTATCCCCGTGGAACTCCTGATTACCCCGCAGTCGAAAATGATCGAGGAGTTCCTCAAAGCCGAAGGCCGCCTGCTTGACGATCTGAAAAACGGACGCCCCATCGAAGAAAACCACGGGATGATCATCCGGGACGTCGCCGGCGTAAAAGTCATCGTTGAAGATTCACACCGTCAGCATTTCTTTGATCGTATCTCGGAGACGCACTGCTGCGATCTTTTCGAAAGGGAGGACCACAGCGGATTATACAACGCCATCAACTTGATTATTCGGTATCAACCGGATAAAGAAGAACTCCTTTCGAACCCCATGAAACGACAGACTTTCGATTCCATGCAAAAATGGGGGATGGGTCCCGATGAGGTCCGACGACTTTTCCGTGACTTCGTACTAGAGGCCGAGGAAAGCGTGGAGCTGGAAGTCATTGTGTGCAACTATCAGGAGATGCTGGAAAGCGAAATCGGACAATCCATGCATGAGGAACGGATCCTGCGTCAGCGCCTCGATCAACAATACAAGGGGCAGCTGGCCTGCAACATCGAATTTCTCATGGAGTACCTGTTTGCCTTTGCGGAATCCGAGAAAACCGAACTGACCGCTCTTCCCATCCGGCTCTGGGATCGCTACCTCCCCGACTATTTCGACGGGGTGCTGAAATCCCTTTACGATTCTGGAACACAAACAAAAAAAATGCCTTCATCAGGGATGGCCTCCAGAAAAGCCGATGGGTGAATCTCCTTCTTTTTCTCGAGCGCAGACTTTAGCATTTCCGATAGAGCGCAATCTGCAATCTTCTAGAAACCGCCCATCCGCATCTTCTGGGATTTATTCATCGTCTCGGCGTGGTACCGGTTTGTATACGGATCGTCTCCTATTTACTTCTTGATGGGATTGAAAATGCCCATTTCGAGAAAGCGGGAGACGCCCCGGGATAAACCTTAAGGACACTTATTCGGGACTCGTGCCGATCAGCGGAAGCTTCTTTTCAACCTTGAAATAAACCAGAAACCGGGCCTCATCCTTGTCACTGACGTATTGACGCCTGCGGAAGCGCTCAATCTTTTCCGGGTCTTGCTCCTCCCGATTTTTTAACAGGTGCAGGCGAATCCCTTTGTATCCCTTGCCTTCTTCCATGAAAAGATATGCAGCCTTAGGATTGGACTGGAGGTTGTGATGGGTCAATCGGTCCCGCATGATGAAGGCAAGGGTACCATCCTCCATCACATGGGGTCTGGCGTATATGGCGGTGTTTACATTTCCCTCAGCGTCGGCCGTCGCCAGGACTCCGATCCCACGGGTTTCTTCAAAGTATCCTTTATTCATGATGCACCTTCTGCAAACATCCCCGCATTTTACTTCAGAACATTCTTCAGGATCTCCATAACCGGAGTTCCACCCTTCGATTCGGCATAAGAGAGAATCGAAGGAACGAATTTGCCGACCATGTCCGGCTTCATCCCCAGCGTGTTAAAAACCTTGGTCACGCCGGCCATGCCGCCCGCCTTCTCTAATCCCTTACCCAGACCGGCGCCCATCCCTTTACCCATACTCTCCGGAGCGGTTTTAAGCAAGGAAGTGACTTCAGGCAGCGCCGCTGTGACTTTCCCGAAATCCGCTTCACCAAGACCGCTCTGAGCGTGTTTCAAAAGGGCCCCTGCACCGCCGGAAGCCTGTTTCTCTGTGACACCCAACTCACGAACCAGCTTGGAAACCAGGGTTTCCTCAGCCGCCTGGGCAAAAATTCCGCTGATCAATACCATTCCTGCGATCACAACCATCATCATAAATGCCGATTTTTTCATTTTTGTCTCCTTTCATTTGGCATTAGGCAAACTCACAAAACGGTTATCCATAATTACTTAAATTAAGAACGAAAAAGGCTGTCGTCAAACCGGTCAGCTCCGTAAATAGACCGCGCATTTTATATCTGATTGAAAAGACTAATCTATTATCCTGTTTATCCTTCTTCACAATTCTGGTAATTCTTTGTCCGGTTTTAACCGAAGCCTGAAGCAGGAGGACGCATATGAAATTGCCTAAAAAAGGGGAGGAAGTTCCTCTCGAGCGGATCCGGGAGATTTGTAATTTTTACGGACTTTCCGCCCTCTGGGTCAAAATCGAGAAAGATGTTCCTCAAAGGCCCTTCAAGAGCGATGGGTGTTCCCTATGGGTGGATATCTGGAAAGGTGTTGATCTCTATCCGGCATGTTTTCTGCATGACTTAAAATATTGGGCGGGTTATCCGGGGGAAAACGTGGAGCGCTTAATAGCAGATGCAGAATTAATGATCGACGTGGCCAGACGCCTGGGGTCTACGGCCATGGCCGAAATTATGTTCTTCGGAGTTCGCTTCGGCGGTCACGAGATGTTCAAACAGCCCTTTTCATGGGGTTTCGGCCGTGTCGACTGACGTCCCCGTCCCGTCATGTCTATTTAATACCTCGTAGATCCGCTTTCCCATCCGACCCGTATCGTAACGTCCACCTGAATAATAATTACCATGCCGTTGACACAATAACTCATAACGTTTATGCTCCCTCAGTAATATGAACCAGCCGTTTCATCGATCATTTCAGGGTATTGTCGGCGTCGCACTTTTTATAGCCGTTCTCGTCGGAGGCACGGGGTGTTCCACGATTCCCCGATCCGCCGGTCCGGTCTACTATCCCGAACCTCAAAAGTTGACGCCCCCTCTTTCGCTTTCGCGACCCCAGATCCGGGACCGACTGATTGCGCAATACGAATCCTGGAAAGGAACCCGGTACCGACTGGGAGGGATGTCCCGCAGCGGAATCGACTGCTCCGGCTTCGTACATGTCATCTTCAGGGATCACATGGATCTTCAATTGCCCAGAACAACCCAAGCTTTAGCCGAAACGGGAAAACGCATCTCCGATCAAAACCTGGCCGCCGGGGATCTGGTCCTATTCAAGACGGGCTGGTTTGGCAGACACGTAGGCATTTACATCGGCGATTCTCGTTTCATACACGTCTCCAAGTCGGAAGGAGTCACGCTGTCCAGTCTTCACGACGGTTACTGGGCCCAAAATTTCTGGATGGCCAGGCGCGTGGCCATTCCTTCCTCAGGCCCCTAAGTCGACTCGGGAAAGGCGCAATGATCCTATGGATTTGCTGGTCAGGCTCTATGAAATCGAGAAGGAACCTGTGTGATGAAAAAAGAGATCATCCTGCTGGATCACGGAAGCGGGGGAAAGATGTCCCACCGCCTCATCTCGGAAATGCTGGTTCCTCGTTTCGACAACCCCATCCTCTCCCGTTTGGACGACGGCGCGGTTTTTCATGTGCCGGCCGGAAAGCTGGCCTTTTCCACCGACACTTTCACGGTGGATCCCATTTTTTTCCCCGGTGGGAGCATCGGGAATTTAGCAATAAATGGAACGGTCAACGACCTGGCGATGTGCGGCGCAAAGCCGCTCTATCTTTCCGTGGGACTGATCATCGAGGAAGGATTTCCCCTTTCGGATCTCAGTACCATCTGCAAGCAAATGCAGGAAGCTTCTCGCCATGCCCAGGTCCTCGTTGTAACCGGGGACACGAAGGTGGTACCCAAGGGATCTGCGGATAAAATCTTCATCAACACTTCGGGGGTTGGAGTTGTCCCCGAAGATGTGAATGTTTCGGGCCAAAACGCGAAAATCGGGGATCGCATCCTTCTTTCCGGAAGTATCGCCGAGCACGGTGTCGCTGTCTTGACACAACGGGAGGGGATGACCTTTGAGAGCACAGTGGTCAGCGATACAGCCCCCCTCAACCATCTCGTAGCCCGCATGTTCGAAACCAAACAAGAGATCCACGCCCTGAGGGACCCCACCCGAGGCGGCGTGGGATCCACTTTGAACGAAATCGCTCTTGCCTCAAAAGTCGGCATCGTGATCCATGAAGATTACATCCCGGTCAAACCGGAAGTGCGCGGTATCTGCAGCCTTCTGGGTTTCGATCCCTTGTATGTGGCAAACGAAGGAAAACTCATCGCCTTTGTACCGGAAGGCGCGTGTAATGCGGTCCTTACCGCCATGCGACAGGATCCGTTGGGAAAGGATGCCTGTATTATAGGCGAGGTAACCGAAGCGCATTCGGGCAAAGTGGTCCTGAAGACCTCCATTGGTGGAAGCCGATTCGTGGATATGCTCACCGGCGAACAACTTCCCAGGATCTGCTGATCTTGAAATCCGTTAAACGATATTCATACGTTATCCTTTCACTATTTTTTCTCTGGGTCCCACCGACATTGGGAGATTCCGGTCCCCTCGTACTCTCCGGAAAGACCATGGGGACCACTTACCATATCAAGATCTTCCCCGGATCGATTCCCGTGCCGGACGCCTTGGATGCAAAAATCCGCCAAAGCCTGGATGCGATCAATCAAAGCATGTCCACATTCATACCGGAAAGCGAGATCAGCCGGTTCAACATCGATCATACGGCGGGCAAACCCTTTCCGGTTTCTCAGGATTTTCATAGGGTTATGCAAACGTCGGAATACGTGTACCGACTCACGGACGGCGCATGGGACGGGACCGTCAAGCCGCTGGTGGATCTGTGGGGATTCGGGCCACCGGGTGTCACAACCCAGCCACCCGCCCCTGAAAAGCTCCGAGAGGCGATCAAAAAAGTGGGGTTTAATCGCATAGAGATCTCCGAGAAAGGATATCTTGTCAAGAAAAGCGCAGACGTCACACTGGACCTCGCCTCCATCGCCAAAGGGTATGGTGTGGACCGCCTCGCTACTCTGCTGCAGGAGTGCGGGATCCGGAATTTTCTGGTGGAGATCGGCGGAGAGGTATTTGCCTCGGGCAAAAAGTCCGACGGAAGCAAATGGCGCATCGGAATCAACGAGCCGAACTCAGGCGCTCCTTTGGACCGAGTTTACAAAGCCGTCACCCTCAAGGACATGGCCCTCGCCACCAGCGGGGACTACCGGAATTTTTTCGAGAAAGGAGGCATTCGGTATTCCCATGTTATCGATCCCCGAACGGGATACCCGGTTTCCAACAGGGTGGTGAGCGTCTCTGTTATAGCCAAAACCTGCGCCCTCGCCGATGCACTGGCCACCGGTCTCATGGTGATGGGGCCTGAAAAGGGAATCGAATTGGTTAACCGGCTTGAATCGGTGGAATGCCTGATTATCGTTCAAAAAAAGGACTCCCCTTTGCAGGAATTTTCTTCGGATGGGTTCTTTGAAGCTACATCTGATTAGCCTCGGGTGTCCTAAAAACCGCGTCGACAGCGAAATCATGCTGGGCCGCCTGATAGATGGTGGAGTGGAGATCACCCTGGATCCTCAAGAAGCCGAAATCATCGTGATCAATACCTGCAGTTTCATCGAGTCCGCCGTTACAGAATCCATAGACACAATCCTGGAGGCTGCCCGACACAAAAAGACGGGTCAATGCCGGCGCCTCATCGTCGCCGGGTGCCTCCCCGAACGCTTCCGGGAAACCCTCGTCCAATCGCTTCCCGAAGTGGATGCCTTCCTGGGGACCGGCGCCTATGAGGATATCTTTGCCGCCGTCACTGCAACCGCTGAACCGTCCTGGTGCCTCTTACCGGACCCCAACGCCCGGCCTCTCACGGGGATGGAGGATCGCCGGATCAGAAGTGCGCCGCACATCGCTTATGTCAAAATTGCGGAGGGGTGCGATCGGCACTGCACCTTTTGCATCATCCCAAGACTCCGCGGCCGGCAAAAAAGCCGGCCCATGGATTCGATCCGATCCGAAACCGAGTTTCTCATCTCCACAGGCGTCAAAGAACTGGTCCTGGTGGCCCAGGAAACCACGGCCTACGGCGCCGACCTTTCCCCCCAAGCTTCCCTGGAAAAGCTTCTATCCCATCTTGCCGAAATGCCCGGCGACTTTCGGGTCCGTTTTTTATACGGCCACCCCGAGAGCATGACCGAATCCTTGGTCCAAACTGTGGCTAGACATTCCAGACTATGCCGGTATTTCGACATTCCGGCTCAGCATGGAAGCGATAGAATCCTCAAGAAAATGGGGCGCCACTATTCCCGGGAAACACTCTGTCGCCTATTCGAGAAGATCCGCGCTATCGCGCCTGACGCAGCTCTTCGGACCACCTTCCTGGTGGGATTCCCTGGGGAAACGGAAGAAGACTTCGAACTGCTGTGCAGCCTGGCAGAAGATATCCGGTTCGATCATGCCGGAGTCTTCACCTATTCCGATGCAGAGGATATCCCGTCCCACCGCCTTGGACCTAGGGTACCCAAGGTGGTGGCCCGGAAACGGCGCAGCCGACTCATGCAGTTGCAGGCCGCACTATCTTTTCAAAAAAATCAAGGACACATAAACCATGTCTATCCGGTATTACTGGAAAAAAAGAAGGAAAGAGGACACTTCCTCGGTCGGACCGCATTTCAGGCCCCTGAGATCGACGGAATCACACGTGTGGCCGGCCGGGGATTTGAGACGGGTTCATTTGTCAATGTCCGAATCACCAAAGCCGGCACATACGACCTTACGGGAGAAGCCGTGTGACGGATCTTAAACATCGTATTCTCAGCAGGGTTTCGGCGGATCTTTCCGATATTGAAATCGCCATTTCCCAAAACCTAAGTCCTCATCTGGATCTGGTATCCGAGGTCGCCCGCCACATCCTTTTTTCAGGAGGCAAGCGACTGAGACCCCTCTTGATGGTGCTTTCCGCCCGGATATGCGGGTATCAGGAATCGGACGCCATCCCCTTTTCCGCCATCTTTGAATATCTCCATGCCGCCACCCTCCTCCATGACGACCTTGTGGACGGAGCCACCATGAGACGCGGGCAAAAGGCGGCCCATCACATCTGGGGAAATCCCACTGCAGTCCTGGTGGGCGACTTTCTCCTGGCGCGTTCCTTGAGTCTTGCCGCCAAAACCGAGCGGCCAAGGATCATCAGCACCATCGCCGGGATCACCGAGACCATGTCCCAGGGTGAAATCCACCAGCTTCAGCTCAAGGGAAATCCGGCTATTACCGAGACCGATTACATGGAAGTGATTCGCCGCAAGACCGCGGTCCTTTTCGAAGGCGCCTGCCGCTCCGGAGCCCTTCTGGCGGATGCATCCGAGGAAAAGGTTATAGCCCTTGGCCGATATGGCGCAGACCTCGGGCTTGCCTTTCAAATGGCCGACGATCTCTTGGACTACGTGTCGAATACCCGGGTCCTCGGCAAGACGGTGGGCGCCGATCTGAGAGAAGGAAAGCTGACCCTGCCGGTTATTTATGCCCTGCAAAAGATCGGAAAAGAAAAAAAGGATTGGATTCTTGATATGATCTCCCGCTCGGATTTTTCTGTTCAAGACTTTGAAAGCCTGGTAAAAATCCTTCACGAAAGCGGCGGAATCGGTTATACGAAGACAATGGCCAAACGTTACGTGGAAAGTGCAAAAGGTTCAATCGGCGTCTTTTCCCTGTCGCCGACCCGGAACCTGCTGATGGACATTGCCGATTACGCCCTTTCCCGCAAAATGTGATGAAAGATGCGATGAAAAAGAAACCGGATACCGGCGCATTCCAAGCGCCCGACCTTTTCATGAGCCTGATCGTTTTGTCGATAGCGCTACTTTTTATCGCTATACCAGACGCCCGGGCCACGGCCACTTCGAACAAATTTCAGGTGATCCGAAGCGCCCTCGTGGGAAAAGGTGATTTTTCCGCTGCCAGAAACGCAGCCGTGGCCGAAAGTCTGGCCGCTGCCGTAGACGCGGCAGTCATGGCGCTTCTTCCCCGAGATACCCTGATTAAACAGTTCAAGACCGTGAGCCAAGCGTTTTCCGGAAAGGCGGATCAGTTTATCCAGGAATACAAAGTCCTTACCGAGTCCGTAGTCGGATCGGAGTACCGAGTCTTCATCGAGGCTGTCGTCCGGACGGACAAAATCCAGGAACACCTTTTCAATGCCGGTATCATGGAGGTACGTCAAAAGCTTCCTAAGGTTCTGTTGCTCATCGCCGAGTCGCCCCGATCCGGAAGCGATCCGGTTTATAGAAGGCCGGCTGCAATTCACACCTTGCCGCCTACCACCGAAGGCGGAATCTACGAGGCCATGATTGAAAAAGGGCATTCCGTCATCCGCCCCGCCATAGACGCACCGCAACTCCTGGAAACTTTTCCGGCATCGAAGACGGCCTTTTCAGACACCGACGCTTTGGAACTAGGAAAACGGCTGGAAGCCGAGGTGGTGGTTCTTGGAAAAAGTCTCGTCAGGCCCAAACTCCAAACTCCATCGGCATCGGGCACTACCCCAAGAGGAGATCTTTCCATCCGGGCCCTGAAAACAGAGACCGGAGAAGAAATCGCCGCTGTTTCAAAGCAATTTCATGTTCCGGATTTAGACGATGCCAAGGCTTTTGCGGATGCCCTGTTTAGTGCCGGGCGCCTTGGCGCAGCAGACCTTTCCGATCAGATCGCCCAAAAATGGTCCCGAAAAGCGGAATCCATCGCTTCCATTTCCCTTCTGGTGCGCGGAACCCAGCGTCTGGGCAATTTCGTCACCTTCCGAAGGGCATTGGCGGAACTTCCCGGCGTAAAAAACATGCGGATCGAAGAAATCCAGGCAAATGAAGCAAAAATTCGGGTGGACTTCCAGGGAACCGCATCCACTTTAGCAAACGCACTGGCCCGAAGTGTGTTCGAAGCTTTCGAGGTCTTGATCCTAGAAACGGCGCCGGACCGGATCCTATTGGCGCTTTCTCCTCGGAAACCAAATACCGATACAGCCCCAACAGAGACTCGATGACGCCATGCTGATCAGTATCCCCAACATATTGACCGTTATCCGAATCCTGTTGACCCCTCTGTTCGTTATCCTGCTGCTCAAGGATATGGAAGGCTACGCCTTGTTAATCTTCACCCTTGCCGCCATCACCGATGGTCTTGACGGATTCATCGCCAGGTATACAAACCAGAAAACAGCCCTGGGCGCGTATCTTGACCCCCTTGCCGACAAGCTGCTGCTTTCCAGCGCTACCATTTGCCTGGCAATTATGCACATCATCCCGAGTTGGCTTGCTGTTCTGGTGATCACCCGGGATGTCATCATTCTCATCGGCGTCTCCGTCTTTTTCATGACCGGGGTCAGCGTCAACATCAAACCGACTCTGGTCAGCAAGTTCACCACGGTTTCTCAACTTTCCACCATCTTCTTCAGCCTGTTCAGGCCCCAATTCGTTCACGCATATACCATCGGCTGGTTCCTGATATGGACCACCGCCACCCTGACCATCATTTCCGGACTCCATTATATCTACCTCGGGCTGACCACCCTTCAATACGGTCTTAAAAATTCGCAACCTAAAAGTTAATGAAATCGTAAAAAGTCAAACCCCCATAAATTTTCTTGAAAAGGAACCCGACTTTGGCTATAATTCTATAAATTGATGGTGGGTGTAGCTCAGTTGGCAGAGCATCGGGTTGTGGCCCCGGTTGTCGTGGGTTCAAGTCCCACCACTCACCCCACACCGATTCAAAAGCCTCCCGAAAACTGAATCGGGAGGCTTCTTCGTGCGCCCGTAGCTCAGCTGGACAGAGCGCCGGACTTCGAATCCGTAGGCCGCAAGTTCGAATCTTGCCGGGCGTACCAATCAAATCAAAGGGTTACGCGGTTTTTCCGGTAACCCTTTTTCATTACTATCATCCGAGTCTCCTATAGATACTGTTGTCTGCATCACCCGTTCACCTCCTCGGTGACTTCATAAACCGGACAGTATCTGTGTTACAAATCCGAAGGGTATATTTGTTCTTTCAACATTATTTGTTTGAATTTGATAACGAATTGAAATGGCTATATGATGACCGCACGATACCGAGCCGGCGCTTCGCTTTTTACCGGTGAGTGCTTAAAGCTTCAACAATCTCTGTTTCTGTGTTTGTTTTAAGGCCATCGGTACTCCGGTCAGGCGATGAGGAGCGTTAGCTGTTGAAAAACACGACAATAAAGACTCCGAACGAATTTGACGTTAAACAACTCCTTCAGGAGTGCGGTCTTCCTGTTTCAGATATTACACCAAAACATCTGGAGCACTTCTTCGGTTTCGGTGACAATTCCGGTTTGTTGGGTGTTGTGGGCCTTGAGATATTTGGGACTATTGCATTGCTTCGTTCCCTGGCCGTATCATCGAAACACCGCAAAAACGGGATAGGCCGGCATCTTGTGGCACACGCTGAGCAATATGCCCATGCTCAAGGTGTGCAGATCATCTATCTGCTTACGACTACCGCCGATCAATTCTTTTCCAAACTTGGATATTCACCTTCACCTCGCAGCCAAGCCCCGTCCGCCATACAGGAAACGGCTGAATTTTCAAATTTATGTCCGTCAAGTTCTATTTTTATGGTGAAACGACTGCTCCGGTAATCATTTGACCCTGTAGTTGCATAAAAAACATGACAAGGAATAGAAAATCAGTATGATTGCCAACAAGCCCGGAAAATTTCTTGCGGCGGTGCCGGGATGGATAGTCCTCGGGATGACCACTGTATGGCTTGCGCCGTTTTGCATCACCTATCTGATCTTTTTCCCGCTTCTCGAATACTGGAACTCGCATCTCTTGTACGGGATTCTGTTTGGTGTGTCGATACTGGCTATGCTTATATTGAACAGTCTGGAATTGGCCAGCGGGTATTGGGGTCGGTCCGGTTCGACCAAGAAAATCATCATCGTCTGCGGCAGCTATGCCTTGACGATGTTAATTTCTTTGATAGTCATTCTCTCACTGGACGCAGCACATGTTCTTAAGTACTATAAAGGAGATGCGGGCGGAAGCCCTGGGATGTTCATCCTACCATCCATTATTTTCTATTGTGCGATCGGGATCCTTTTAATCGGTTTTTCCTCCATCATGAAGCGGTTCCGACAATGAGCCGTTTTCTGAAAAGGTGTAAAAACGATTCATTTTCATGCGCTGCCAACCATTTATCAAAAAGCGATCGTTATGTGTTTCGTTTCGGCGGATAGTCAATATGGCAGGAGTTAAAACATGGTGAAAAGAAGAGGTGAAAAGATAGGCTGGACATTCGGCTGGTTGGGAGGATTCCTTTGGCTTGCCCTTCTATCCATGGTCTTTCTTATTCAAGGAAAATGGGCTCAGGGCCTTTCTGGGATGCTCGTCTTTATCGCAGCGGTCATTACCATCATGGCTTTTTCCCCCTGGCGGCATCCATCCACTCCGTTTTGGCGTCTCATGGCCATGCCTTATGGAGTGTTCTTCATTTCAATTGTATGGGCCATATGGGCATATGGCGGTATCGAGGCGACAGGGTTGCGATGGTGGAATTTGCTTTGGTTGTTTCCGGTTCTGATTCCGTTTGGAACCCTATCCAAGAGGCGATGGTCGGATTTCGACGCCAAGCCAGGCCCTCCTGCAGATTGAGACAAGCTGCGTTATCGAGATTTGCAGCGATTTTGTGACCGGCAGACAGGGATCATTCTCCGGGTGCGATCCGTCGGTAGACCGCCTCCACTCGCTGAAACACGCTGGACCAAGTATGCGGCTTCAAGATGGAGGAAAGACGGGCCGAATCGATTTCGGGACTTGCCTGGATGTCACGGATCTCTTCGACAACGGCCTCGGAAAGGCGTGCTTCAAAGGCCGGCTCATCCTCAGGAATAGGCCGATCTACATTTTCAAGTCGGGGCAACGCAACGGTGCGCAAAAATTTTTCCGGGGTCTTCTCAAAGAGTTCATCAACGCCGGGAAGCGCGGTTGTTACGACTCGGCATCCGCAAGCCATGGCCTCCAAAAGGACGATGGGAATCCCTTCGAAAAAAGAAGGCAGGATCAGAAGATGACTGCGCTTCAGGATCTCGGAAAGTCGCTGCTGGGAAACAGGGCCATGGGTTATCACCCGATCCCCCAGGCCCTTTGCAATCTGAAGACACTCGGCCTTTTCCGGACCGGTCCCGCCACCCACCAAGTGAAGCTTCCAGGATAATTGTGTGGTTTTTAAAAGCGCCCGCAGCATCCAGGGAACCCCCTTGGCGCGACAGAGTTTACCGACGTAGACCAGACGGATCGAGCTTTTCGGTTTTACACCGTCGAAGGTGAAAAGTCGGTCGTTATATCCCACGCCCGTAACATCAATTTTATCCGGGTCGATGTCGTAAAGTCCGGCGATTTCGTCTTTTTGATTCCGGCTCAGCGCCATGACGGCATCCAACCGGCGGCACCCTTCGAGTACGCGTTCTCGCAGGTGGTCACAGTTATAAAACTGTCGCAGATCCGTGCTATGACACGTGCTCGCCATCGGAAGGTCAGGAAAAGTGCGTTTGGCAAGGGAGGTCATCAACCAGAGGTGATGGGAATGGATGAGATCGGGTCTAAAACGATGGATCGCGCCCTCGAGGTGCTCCCGGAAACAGCCCTCGTAGCTTTCAATCTGATCACGGGTCAGGTCCTTGAAACAAACACTTTCGTAGGGCATGACATCGCTCATCCCTACCACGGGAAACGGGAGATCCGCACCACCGAACCGCACAAAGGCGCACGAATTCCGGCTGTATCCTTCGATTGCCGGATTATCATCGGGTGCGATGCCGGCCAGAAGAAAATTTGTATGCCCCTTCCGCCGGGCATGCTCCATCATGGCGCGGACATAAATACCGCTCCCCGTAGCCTCAGGGCGCTGACTGAGCAAGTGCAGGATTCTCATGATCGACTCCTTGGGCCTATTTTGCAGACCTGTAATATACAAATTTTATGTATGGAACGTCTCTCAGTCAATCCGACATCGGGATTCTCGTGAGCTTGGAGAATTCTTGCCCTTTAACCGCATCGATGCTATGAGGCAAGGCGCTCTTTATTGGAGGGATTTTCGTGATCGGTACATGGGTTAATACGGGAGCCATTATTTCAGGGGGACTCATCGGGATTGGCATCGGAAAGCGCCTGCCCGAGCGCATCAAAACCATTGTCATGCATGCCCTGGGGCTTTCCACCCTACTGATCGGTCTTCAGATGGCTCTTTCCGGAAAGAAAATTCTTCCGACGTTGGGATGCCTGCTGGCAGGCGCCGTCATCGGAGAGGCCGTCAATATCGAGGGTGCGGTGGAACGACTGGGGGCATGGCTTAAAAAGAGAGCCCGCTCGGATTCATCCTCCTTCGTGGAAGGCTTCGTGACGGCATCCGTGCTCTATTGCACAGGGGCCATGGTGATCGTCGGTTCCATACAGGATGGGACAACGGGGGATTCCAGCACGCTCTTGGTTAAATCGCTTCTGGACGGAATGGCCTCCATTGCCTTGGCTTCCTCTTTTGGGATAGGGGTGGCTTTTTCCGGGTTGTCGGTCCTGGCTGTTCAAGGATCCATCACCCTTCTGGCATCCAAGCTGGCTTTCCTTCAGGAACCCGCGGTCCTGGAAGCCGTAACGGCCACCGGCGGCCTTCTTATTGCAGGAATCGGGTTCAATCTTCTAGGACAGAGCCGGATCCGCATCGGGAACATGGTTCCGGCCCTGGCCTTTGCCGTCCTGTTTGCTTTGTTTTGGAAATGAAATCGGCAAAAAGCGCCGGTAAGCCGGCGTCTTTTGCCGAAATCGAATATCGATTTAGTTCTTTATTTTCCAAGACCCGTCGGGTTGGCGGCAGGCGGTTCCGTAAGCCTTTTCTTCTTTACCGCCGATGGTTATGGTCTGCTGATACTCCCGGCAATATTCCTGTTCCTTGGTAACGACAACCCTTCCGCTGTTTCCGGTTTCGGGGTTGTACCATTGGTTACCTTCCCCCACCTTGGACGTCTGGATTGACTCGGTGATGATGGAAGAGTGAACCCGCTGTTCCTCTTCATTCAGTTTGTCGTACATCCTGCCGAGCTGCGATCCGACCAAGCCTCCAACCACCATTCCCACCCCCGCACCCACGGCTCTCGCTGTGCTATCTCCTCCTACCTGGTGCCCAAGGATTGCACCCACCAGGATCCCCGTCAGGATACCCACAGTCTCTCCGCCCCGATTTCCCGGAGCACATGAAAAAGCCGAAAGGAGCATAAAAAAAACACACACCATCGATATTTTCTTCATTGGCCTCAGTCCTTTCCTGTTGGTTCGATTGATAATCGACGAAAAACAAGATCTCATACCGCAGTATTTGAACATTTTGTTATTTTATCAGCCTGAAATGATAAAGGCAACCCACCCATTTTACCAGGATTTGTTCAAAGGGTGTTTCGTAACACGACGGGAGGGTTGAAATAGCCGAAGCGGATATGGGGAAAGCGGTTGCGGACTTGCTCCAGCAATTTGGAGATACCCATGGGATCTCCCTGCGGAGCTACACGGCTCATGGCTCTTAAATAGTACACAGGATCGATATTGAGGTTCCGCCACTGGATCATATTGATGGGGAATTTCTCCAGGAAACGAAACAATGCGGAAACCTCCTGCGGCGTATCTGTGAAACCGGGAAGATTCAGGTAGTTGATGGAGACAAACCTGTTCATCTTAATGGCGGTTTCAATCGTCTTGAGCACATCCGAAAAGGCGTAGCTTTTGGGTCGGAAATAGGCTTCGTAACAAGGCTCTCGCACACTGTTCATACTGACCCGGATGGAATCGAGGCCGGCAGAAAAGAGGCGTTTGACGGTCGCCGGCATGCTCCCGTTGGTATTGAGGTTTATAGTTCCCCGGTGCGTTTCGGTTCGGATTTTCCGGATGGCCGGCTCGATGACATGGGCGGCGGTGAGAGGTTCTCCTTCGCACCCCTGGCCGAAACTGACCACCGCCTTTCGCACGCGACGGATGTGATGCAGGGCCACTTCGGCGATCTCTTCCGGGGATGGAATAAATTTTATTCGGTCCTGGCTGCATGGGATATCGCTTTTTTGCTGTAGGGAAATGCATCCTAAACATCGAGCGTTGCACACCCTGGAGGTGGGCAGTGGCGCTTCATATCGGCTCAAGAAAAAATTTTTTCCGGCCGGGCATCCATAGATCAGAGCGCAGGTTTCCAGGTGCCGCGCCAAGCGGTTGTTCGGCATAAGTTTTCGGATGGACGCAACCCCCCGTCTCACCGCCTCCGGCTTCATCCGACGAAGATCCTGGCGGGGCTCTGAATCCACACAAAGGGCGGCGGAACGAAATTTTCCCTGATGCCATCCCACTGCTCCATAAGAAAACAGGGGAAGCGGCCTTGCACCTCGTTTTTCCCGATAAGCACATGCGGCGGTGATTATATGTCCAGGGGAATTGAACGCAGCCACCGGATAAATCGGTTCGCCCGGAGCATAGGGGTTCTCCTTCAACACCTCGATTTGCTCCTGATCCGGATTGAAAACCACAGGCCGGCGATCCGGCAAGTACATGAGTTCCGTACCATATGGGATGGGAAGGGTGGCTTTGGGTGTCAGCGGTGAGAAGAGTGTTCCGGACATCCCGACAGCCCCATATTCTGCAAGCTCGAAGATATGGCCTTCGGCATCTGCCGCCACTGCCCGAATCGGGAAGTCGTGTTTTCGAGGTAATTCTTCTCCGTTCACCTTGTCTGCCGGAAAGAAACAATCGGAGTGGGCATTTTTCATGAGGAATGTTTGATGAGTTCGTAAAAACCCGTAAACATCCCATTTTTGTCATTCCGGCGAAAGCCGGAATCCAGTAATGTCAATTACTTCTGGATGCCGGATCAAGTTCGGCATGACGGTTTTGGCACTTTTTACGATTTCATCTTATTTAACGGAGCGGCTTATTTAATTTTTCCAAGGAGGGTGCCGGCAATGGTGTTTTTCTGGATCTCACGTGTCCCTTCATAAATTTCCGTGATCCTGGCATCCCGGTAGAATCGCTCCACCTCATATTCCGTCATGTACCCGTACCCGCCCAAGAGCTGGATGGCTTCGTCCGCAACCTCCACCGCAGTGCGGCCGGCATACATTTTCGCCATGGAAGTGAGCTTGGGATCGATCCTGCCCTGGTCATAGTTCCAAGCCGCTTTGTAAGTAATCAGGCGCGCCAGCTCGATCTTGGTGGCCATGTCGGCGAGCTTATGCTGGGTCACCTGGAACTGTGCGATCTTTTTCCCGAACTGCTCCCGTTGCTTCACATAGTCGATGGCCCGGTCAAAGGCACCCTGAGCGATCCCCAAGGCCTGAGCAGCAATCAGGATTCGACTTTCGTCGAAAAATTCCAGGACCTGGTAAAAGCCTTTCCCTTCCTTGCCCACGAGGTGGTCCAGCGGCACACGAACATCCTTGAAGTTGACCTCGGCGGTGGCTATCATGTGAATCCCCATCTTGTCCCCGACACTGGCGGTGGAAACTCCCTTGCGGTCTCCTTCCACGAGTATCATGCTGATGCCGCGATAGGTGGGGACGGCTTCGGTATCGGTCTGGCAAAGCACGGTGTAAAACGACGCCAAGCCTCCATTGGTAATGAAAGTTTTGGTGCCGTTGACCACCCATGAATCGCCATCCTTGGTGGCGGTGGTATCCATAAAAGTGATATCCGACCCATGACCGGGTTCGGTGAAGGCGCCACCGGAAAGCGTCTTTCCTTCCGCCACCGAAGGGAGGTATTTCTCCTTTTGGACATCGCTGCCGAATCGCAGGATGCACTCGGAGGCAAAATTGGCAAGAATTACCGCGCTTCCGATGCCGGAATCCCTCCTGCAGAATTCCTCGGCAACCAGGATATTTTCCAAAATTCCAAGCCCCTGTCCGGAATAAGCTTCCGGAAAGTGGATGCCGATAAAACCGAGTTCCGCGGCTTTTTTCCAGATCTTTTCAGGGAACTCGTGTTTCTTGTCCAGCTCCAACGCGAGTTCCTTGTCGAATTCCCCCTTGGCGAACTCATAGGCCGCCTTCTGGATCTCCTTTTGCGATTTCGTCAGCTCAAAATTCATCTTCGATGCCCCCTTGCATGCGATGTGGATATGAACGATGATGATTCATATCACCGTAGATGTAAAATTTACCATACATATAGGTGCATTTCAAGGTGTTTGCCGGACCGGCTGCCGGGCCGTTAAAGAAAAAAGTCGCTTGACTGTTGAATACGACTCCCTTAAGGAAATTTCATGTTTTTCAACAGACCGTATTTTTGATATATTATTGAATAGGAGATTGAATCATGGCTTTTACCATCGCCCTTGCCGGAAAAGGCGGCACGGGAAAAACCACAGTGGCTGGACTTCTTGTAAAATATCTCATCAGCCACAATAAAACCCCCATCCTGGCTGTGGATGCGGATGCCAATGCCAATTTGAACGAGGTCCTGGGTGTTGAGGTCACAGAAACCCTGGGAGGGGCTCGGGAAAAAATGAAAAAAGGGCAGGTCCCTTCCGGCATGACCAAGGACATTTTTATCTCCATGAAACTCGAAGAAGCCGTGGTGGAGTCCGGAGGCTTCGACCTTATCGTCATGGGCCAACCCGAAGGTGCCGGATGTTATTGTGCAGCCAATTCCCTCCTTGCCGGGTTTCTGGAAAAGCTGACCAATAATTACCCGTACATCGTTATGGACAACGAGGCCGGGATGGAACATATCAGCCGCCTCACCACCAAGAACGTGGATATCCTGCTCATCGTCTCCGACACCTCCCGCAGGAGCATCACGGCCGCTTCCCGGATCAACGCACTGGCTAAAGAATTGAAGATCGGTGTGGGGAAAAGCTATCTCATCATCAACCATGCCAAACTGGAAGATGTTTCATCCCTTTTGGAGTTCGTTAAAGAAGACGGTCTTGAATTACTGGGAACGATCCCGGAGGACGATACCGTCTATGACTATGATCTCCATGGGCGGCCCACCGTGACCCTGCCCGAGGACAACCCCGCCGTGAAGGCGGCATTTTCGATGTTTGATAAAATCGTCAAATAGCTTTTTAATTGAAGAGGTCCATGAAAAAAACCGGGTATCTTTACGACGAGAGATTCCTGCTGCACGAAACCGGTTCCTGGCATCCGGAAGTTCCAGAACGGTTAAAGGCGATTCATGAGGGAATTCAAAAGGACGGCTTGCTGAACCATCTGATCCCCATCAAGGCCTGCCGGGCCGACATGCGATGGATCGAAACGGTTCATTCCAAAGAATACATCAACCGTTTTAACGATGCCTGCATATCGCATGTTCGGACCTTCGACTGCGCGGACAACCAGATGTGCGATATGAGCTTCGAAATCGCCCTATTGGCCGTAGGCGGCATCCTGAAAGCAGCGGAAATGATCATGAAAGGCGAAATCGATAACGCCTTTTGCGCCGTTAGGCCGCCGGGGCACCATGCCGAACATTCCGCCGCCATGGGATTTTGCTATTTCAATAACGTGGCCATCGCCGCACGGTATTTTCAAATTGAGTGGGGGATTCAACGGGTAGCCATCATCGATTTCGATGTTCATCACGGCAACGGCACCCAGCACATTTTCGAAGAAGACCCGACCGTTTTTTACTACTCCATTCACGAGCATCCCTCTTTTGCCTATCCGGGAACCGGTCGGGACTTTGATAAGGGAGTCGGAAAGGGTCTGGGTTTCACCATGAATTCACCAGTGCTCCCCGGCCAGGGGGATGATATCTATCAGCTCTATTTAAAAAGAGACATGATTCCGGCCATCGGACAGTTTGAACCTGAGGTGATCATTGTTTCAACAGGATTCGACGGTCACATGGACGACGACATGTCCGACATCCGTCTGACGACAGAATGCTTTTCATGGATCATGGAACAGATCGTGGCCCTGGCGGAAAAACACACCAAAGGGCGGCTCCTGTCTGTCCTGGAAGGTGGATACGCGCTGCATCGTCTGGGAGAACTGGCCAAGAACCATGTCACCATCTTATTGAACGGAGGACCCGATGTTCGTTAGCAAATCGATGGCAACAAAAGTCATTACCGTGAACCCGGAAGAGACAATTTTTGCCGCCGGGGAAAAGATGAAAGACCACCAGATTCGGCATCTTCCCGTGGTGGATGAACAAAACCGCCTGATCGGCATCGTCACCGACCGGGACATTCGAAGCGCCATGCCCTCCATTCTTCTGCAGGACTATGACAGTCGGGAGGAGCGCAACAAACTGGTCAAGATCAAGGTAAAAGACGTCATGACCAAAAAGGTGGTCACGGTTCGCCCCTCTCATACCATCGAAGATGTTCTGCTTCTGATACAGTTCACGCGGGTGGGGGCCCTCCCCGTGGTGGATGATGACGGACACGTTAAAGGGATCATCGGCGTAAGAGATTTAATTCGAACCTTCATCAACGTTTTGGGCATCGAAGAACCTGGAACCCTGCTTTGCATCCTCGTGGAAGATAAGCTCGGAACTATGAAACGGATCGTGGACGCCATCACCGAAGAAGGCATTTCTTTTGGAAGCATCCTGGTAGCCCGTTACTGGGATAAGGGAAAGCGGGCGGTATTCCCCTATTTATTGACGCAAAACGTCGGTCGTGTAAAAAAGAAACTTAAAGGTCTTGGCTTCACGTTGCTGGACCCTATGGAATGGTACATCGATCAACTCCCCGCGGATGGACGATAACCCCATCAAGGCACCAAAACCTTCACCGGAGAAGGAAGCCTGCCCTTACGGCGACCTTTATATCTACTATCTCGACGGAAGCGTGGATGCCGATGCATTTTCTTCCGATATAAATTTTTTAGGCAACTGGAAGGAGGATCAGACCTCTTTCCTGTTTTTTTCCGTGCCCGCACAAGAAGCCGTGACGGCTTTTTTAAAAAAACATCCAGGGTTGAATCTTATCGATCAGTTTTGCCTCGACTATACCCTTTGGCAGGGAATAGACCCGGTTCCCTTTCAGGTCGGCACGATCCGGGTGATGCCCTGCTGGTATCAAGAGGAATCTGTCGGGACCGTCGGTGATGCACCGCATACCCTGCTCCTGGATCCCGGAGTCGTTTTCGGTTCCGGGGCTCATCCTACGACAATAGGCTGCCTGAAGGTCCTGAACCTCCTTTTTGAAAGGGTAAATTCCCATACGATCCTCGACCTGGGAACCGGCACCGGCATTCTGGCTTTAGCCGCCGTAAAACTGGGGGCTCAAAGAGCCCTTGCCGTGGATCTCAATCCCCTGGCGGCACGTACGGCCCAAAAAAACATCCGAATCAACCGGATGGAAAATAAAATCCTTGCTATTCAAGGAGATGCAAAGGATTTTATTGACTGCCCGGCCGATCTCGTGATAGCGAACATCCACTACGATGCAATGAAAGGTCTGCTTTACGCAAAGGGGTTGAATCAGAAACGATGGGTGATTCTTTCCGGGCTGATGCGAAGCGAGGCACGGGATGTGACAGATGTATTGGCATCTAAGCGGTTTGACATCGTCGAATCCCAAAACCACGAGGGGATCTGGTATACCTATCTTCTGAGAAATCGTGCCAAGTCCATTGAGTTGACTGCCAGATGAACCTCCGGGGGTAAAAGATGCAGATCAAATGCTGGGGTTCCCGCGGTTCTGTTCCGGTCTCCGGATATGAATATCTTAAATATGGTGGGGATACCACTTGTCTGGAGGTTAGGACCCAAAGCGATCATATCCTGATTATCGACACCGGAACCGGGATTCGAAAGTTGGGAAACAGCCTGCTCCAGGAAAACCGTTTTGAATACCATCTCATCTTTACTCACTGCCACTGGGATCACATCTTGGGATTCCCTTTCTTCAAACCCACCCTTTTCAAAAATGCCCGCTTGATTTTTCACAACGGATCTTTCCATAAAAATTATGCCCGGCATGTTCTTTCCCGGGTGATGTACCCTCCCAACTTCCCCTTGAAGTCATCGGATATCGACGCTGAAATCCTATTCCAAAAAGATCCCCAAGGGACATTCGAAATCGGTTCCATCACCCTGACCCCCATTGCATTGAGTCACCCAAACACGGGATTCGGATATAAAATCGTGGAAAACGGGAAAACCTTCGTGTTTCTTACGGATAACGAGCTGGGTCATGTGCATCCGTATGGTCTCTCCTACCCGGACTATCGCGCCTTTTCGGAGGGAGCGGACATCCTCTTCCATGATGCTGAATACACACCCGAGGAGTACCAGACCACTATCCGTTGGGGTCACTCTTGCTATCGAGACGTCCTCAATCTGGCCATGGAGGCTGGGGTCGGCAAGCTGGGACTTTTTCACCTAAACCGGGACCGGACGGATGCGGATATGGATCGCATCGTCGAGGACTGCCGAAACGAGATCACCAAAAACAGCTCTGCCCTGGAGGTCCTGGCCGTCGGTTGCGATACCCAGTTTGATCTTTAGAAAAGAATTAATGGATGCACTCATCAAAAAAGCGGCAAAGGATCTGGCAACCTGTAAGCAGGTCGTCGCCCTCACCGGAGCAGGAATTTCGGTGGAAAGCAACATTCCTCCTTTTCGAGGGAAAGGCGGCATTTGGGAAAAATTCGATCCCATGGAATACGCCCACATCGACGCGTTCATGACAGACCCAATCAAAGTTTGGAACGCACTCCTCAAGGATATGAAGGACATCATCGACCAGGCAAAACCCAACGATGGGCATCTGGGGCTTGCCCGGCTGGAAACTTTGGGTAAATTAAATACGGTGATCACCCAGAACGTGGATGGCCTGCACCAAATGGCGGGCAATACCGATGTCATCGAGTTCCATGGCAACTTTGCCTGGCATTTTTGTTTAACCTGCGGAACACGCATAAAGACCGGACAGATCGATCTTTCCGAAATCCCTCCGAAATGCCCCTGCGGCGGCATCTATCGGCCCGACTGCGTCTTTTTCGGCGAAATGATCCCTTCCCAGGCCCTGTATCGGTCAAGACAGGCCGCTTCAACCTGCGATTTGATGCTGGTGGTCGGCACATCGGCAGTGGTGCAACCCGCCGCCCTCATGCCTGTCATCGCTAAGCAGGCCGGCGCCAGGGTGATCGAGATCAATCCGGAGACCACCCCTCTGACCGGGAGCATCAGCGATTACCTGATTCAAGGAAAAGCCGGAGAAACCCTCGCCGCCATCCTGGCGGAACTCGAACGTCTGCTGTAGGATGTCATGAGGGAGCCTAACACCCAATCGGGATGGGTGAAGATCTTAGCTCTTACCCCACCATCCCTGAAAAACAACACTGCGGATACCGACAGGCTTATTGAAGGCTTAAAAAGAAATATTTCCGCCGATTCCATCCACATCGATCTGGAACTGATCCAACCGCTTTCCGAATTTCTTCGGAAACATGCCTATCGAGTTCGGTGTGTTGTGTTCAAGGATTTGGATCGGTACACCCTTGTAGGAATACTGGATCCGGATGACGCCCAGATAGTCGCAGGACTGGCCCTGGACATGGGAACCACCACGGTGGTCATGAAACTTGTCGATCTTCAAAGCCACGCCGTCCTTGGGCAGGCCGCCTTCACCAACCCCCAGATTCAAATCGGGCCGGATGTTTTAACTCGGATCCACTATTCTGAAATGAAGGAGGGGCTTTTTGAACTCAACCGCCTCTTAATCGAAGCCATTAACAAAAACCTGGAAACCCTTTGCAGAGCCTGTGGCTTTAAGAAGGAGCGGATCTTCATCATATCTGCAGCCGGGAACACTACCATGACCCATTTTTTCCTGGGTCTTTCCCCCCGGCACCTGATTCGGGAGCCATACATTCCTGTGATCAATCGAATCCCTTTGCTTTTTTCCGAAAAGATCGGCATTCGGATTCATCCGGCAGGCCGCGTTTTCGTCTTTCCCAATATCGGCAGTTACTTCGGAGGGGATCTTTTTGCGGGCATACTTTACTCGGGAATGCACGAGAAGGACGGGGTCTCCCTGTTGGTCGATGTAGGAACCAACGCGGAAGTGGTGCTGGGAAACCGGGATTGGCTTATGGCCTGCGCGGGAGCCGCCGGACCGGCCCTGGAGGGTGGAGTCACGCGAATGGGAATGATCGCCGGGCCGGGAGTCATCGACCGGATATCCATCGATCCGATCACAAAGAAAATCCGCATCCGAACCATTGAAAACCAGCCACCCAGAGGAATATGCGGCTCCGGCCTCATCGATCTGACCGCCCAGCTCTTTCGGGCCGGCATGATCGATATTCAAGGGAAATGGGTCCTTTCGGCATGTTCGAAGTATCTTATAAAACGAGGTACTGAGATGCATTTTGTGCTGGTTCCGGCCCAAGAGGCAGCCACCGGGGTCGACCTCACTCTTACTCAGGCTGATTTAGACAGCCTTATCCGCTCCAAAGCCGCCATGTACACGATCCTGGAAACCCTGGCGCAAACCGTCGGCGTTTCCCTGGAAGATATCGCTTCCTTTTACGTGGCCGGAGCCTTTGGTTCCATCGTTGATCCGGAATCCGCCATTGGTATCGGTCTGCTTCCCGACCTGCCCAGGGATCGATTCCATGTTTTAGGAAACAGCGCCATCGAAGGCGCCGTTCAGGCATTATTCTCCCGGGAAAGCATCGACCAGGTGGCTAAGATCCGGGAACAAACCACCTACCTGGAGCTCAACGTCAACCAGGACTTCATGAACCGATTCAGCGCGGCAAAATTTATTCCTCATACCGATCTTTCCCGCTTTCCATCCGTGAAAGCCGGACCTCCGTTTCGTATCGATCCCGAAATACCCCGGGATGGAATATCGTGAATCTGATCTTTTTTTTCATCGTCATAGTCGCTTTCGGATTCGGAGCCGCCCGCCAGATCGGATGGACCCCCACCACCGGCGACCTGTCTCCCATGGAGGTCTTGTCCAAGGCGATGGTGGAGTCAGCCTCAGGTGCGGTGGAATTAGCCATCGGACTTGTGGGAGTCATGACCCTCTTTTTAGGTTTGATGAAGGTAGCCGAAGCCGGAGGCATGCTCACCATCCTCGCCCGACTGATCCGGCCGATGATGGTGCGCCTTTTTCCGGAAGTCCCCCCGGACCACCCGGCCATGGGCGCTATGATCTTGAATCTTTCTGCAAACGCCCTCGGTCTCGGGAATGCAGCCACCCCCTTCGGGATCCGGGCCATGCAGGAACTCGATACGCTCAACCCCAGCCGCGGCACTGCTACCAATGCCATGGCTTTATTCCTGGCCATCAATACCTCTTCCGTCACCCTCCTTCCCACGGGCGTCATCGCGCTGCGGGCCGCATCCGGATCCGCAGATCCTGCCGGCATCCTCCCCACCACCCTGTTTGCCACTGCCGGTTCCACTTTGGTCGCAGTGCTTTCCGCCAAGCTCTATGCGCGCTTTTTCCGATCCATAAGCCCAGGTTTCCAACAAGGAGAAAAAGAACGTGGGGCGATTTCGCCGGCATCTACTGAAGAAATCGCATCGCCCCCGCCCTACCCGGCCTGGGTCAGCTGGATCGCTTTAACCTCCTTGCTGGCCTTCATACCGATGACCGTTTTTTACGGCAAGGCGATATCCCCATGGATCCTCCCCGCTCTGATGGCCGGATTTTTATCCTTCGGCGTGATTCGCAGGGTTCGAATCTATGAAACCTTTGTGGAAGGGGCAAAGGAGGGGTTCCAGGTAGCGATACGCATCATCCCCTACCTGGTAGCGATTCTCGTGGCCGTCGGGATCTTTCGGGTAAGCGGTGCCATGGAAGCCATCGTCGGATGGATCGGCGGCTTTACCGAAAAGATCGGCCTTCCCGCCGAGGCCCTCCCCATGGCCCTGATGCGGCCCTTGTCCGGATCCGGCGCCTACGCCATCCTGGCATCCACTATTCAGGATCCGTCCATCGGCCCGGACAGTTATGTGGGCTATCTGGTTTCGACGATTCAGGGATGTACCGAAACCACCTTTTACGTCATCGCGGTCTATTTCGGAGCTATCCAGATCAAGAGGATGCGGCATACTCTGGCGGCGGCCCTCACCGCGGATGTGGCAGGCATCCTCTGCTCGATCATCGCCTGCAGCTGGCTCTATGGTTGATGAAATCGTAAAGACTCAAAATTAGGATGGCAAAGTAAAAAGCTTCAGATGCAAGGCGCGCAAATCCTGAGGAATGAGGCGTACATATGGGTACGCCGTAATGACGAAGGATGCAGTGCAACGCAGCAGATGGACTTTTTACGAAGCCATCATGGTTGAACCGATTGCCTTTCGGGTTTTCGGATCAGAAACAGGTGGATGTAGCGGGGATCAAGGTTTTTGAGGGATACATCCCGGTATTCGTTTTCGACCTCGGAGAAGAGATCTTCCAGAATGAGTCCCACCTGTCCACGGATCTCGTCTTCTGAAAGGCATGATCGAGCACAAAGCCATGCTAAGAAATCGGCCTTTAGGGTCAGCCGGATGCGGCGGGATTCCTTTTTTCCTTCCCATAGCCGGGAAAAAAGGCGCCTGAAATCCTGCATCGTCAGAGGCGCCACCTGAGCCCGTTCAATATCCCCACCGCCATTTTGGTAAAGATGGTGTGCTCCCCAGAGGGTCAATAGGCAATTTTTATAATTGAAAAACGGCCGGCCGGCAAATGAAGTAACGTCGATATTCAACCGCGAAAAAAGCGTATCCAGGGCAATGATCCCTTCCAGAGCGAGACTTGTCTTTTCCACTTCTTGCTGTGAGGTAAATTCCCGGTAAAGGACGCCTGTCTGGTAATTGTCGAAAAAAAGCGGCCTCTGGATCAACAGGCCCCCCAGCACCCCCAGCCCCTGTTCTCCCCAAAAGGCCAGGGAAAGACCCTGGCTTGAAAACCAGGAAGCCCTTTGCCATTTTTCCGCCCGCCACTTCAATTCCTGCGCCGCACCGAAACCTACTCTAAAGAGGTCTTCCAGAGAATGCCGGACCAACATGGCGGCAGCCCGGGCCGGCTCCAGATTCTCCTTTTTTGGTGACAGCCTCTCCATTCCGATGCTCAAGTACCCGCAGGCTTTTTTGACGATCCCCCGGAGCGTCTCGCGGTCCCGGATAATCTTCTGGTCCGCGGAAATAATCCGGTTGCACAAAGCGGCAAACTCGGTCTGAATCTGAAGGAATGTGGCTTCCGGTTTCAGGATTTCCAATGCCCGGGCAAAAAGATTGTCTGCAGTCAGGACCCTGGAGAAACCGATCGGTACCGGCAAAAACAGATCGGTGATCCCCTTGGAAACAAACTTACCTTTCTTTTTCTTCAGACGAAGGGGTTCAATGGCCTGATAGATCCCTACTGCATCATGGTAGGGTAAAAATCCATTTTCCGCCATCCGAACGTTACGCAAGCGGTAAATCTCCTCTTCGGACTCGGCGGGGATGACATGGACCGATTCCATTATCAGATGTTGGTATCGCGGATAATCATATTCTGCCAGGTTTTTCAAAAATTTCACTAAAACCTCTTCCCTCGCTTGTTTTTCATCGGGTGAAAGGGGTCGATCAAAGGGATATTCAATAAATCGGATATAAAGGACATCGTCCTGGGTTATGTAATCGTCGCCAAGATCGGAGGGATCCTCGTCATGTTCCCGGATTCGAAGTTCGAGGTTTCTAAAAATGAAAAGTTTAAAAAATTCGGTCTTTTCTTCCAGGACCCATCGGGCCAGGCGATGGGAATCGGCCTTCATCAAATAATCGATCCAACGGGTGACGCCGGGGCTGTCGAAGCGTTCCTTTTTCCAGGATTCCATATCCAGGATAAATTCCCATTGCCGGTTCGAGGCCAGCGATAAAATTTCGATGGCATCTTCAGGGCCGATCTCCTGGATCAATAGATAAAAATCTTCATCGGAAAAGGAATGCACCAGGGCAGCGGGATGTTCGGCATCCAAAATTCGGCTCAATGCCTGTTCCGGAGGAAGAGACAAAACAGCGGATCGCTCTTTGTAAAGACGTATAAGCTGTTTTTCGGTGCTTTCAAGGGAAAGGATGTCTTCGTCCATTTATGTCTCTTTCAAGGTCGTCAGAATGGCTCCGCTTGTCATGACGGATAAAAGCGCATGGAAAAACTCTAAAAGAGGTTTTTTAAAAAACCGATCCGATTCCAATATAAAACAGGAAAATGAATACGTTCTCGAAAGTCACGGCGGCAAAGGGCACATTGGCCCAGGTGTCATATCGCTCATAGCAGACGGCGAGGATGCGCCGGTTAACGGTCGAATGCAAGGCAATAGCGGACCCGTCTCTCCCGGGGATTTCGATCTTAAAACGGATGTCGCTCTGAAAACGCCGCCACCCGGCGAGGTGTAACCACGGATCCGTATGCTTCTTTCAAGGCCATAAGTCCCCGGCGTTGTTCCTCGAGGACCTCAAACAAGGCTCTGGGCACATTGGCTTCCTTCCCGTAAGCCGCCTTCTGGAGGTCGATTCTGGCCGTGATCTTATCGATATAAAGCGAAAACTGTTTTACATAGAGATCTTCGGGATAGGCTTTCCCGACCTTGTTTTGAAAAAGCGATGCCAGATCTTCGAATTTGGGGATCAGACCGATGGGAGTGGTGATGGCGTCTACCTCTTTGTGGGCGCGTTTTTCGAGCCAGGAGAGCCAGGCCTTGACGTCTTTCTTTTCTCCGAGCAGCGTTTTTGACGATCCACCCCGAGCCTCATGGGTCAAAAAATAATTCAATCCCGCCATGATGGGTTGCTGCTCCGATGCAATCCGGGCACTTTCGAAAAAAGCGAACTGGGCGTCCATGTAGTCCCCAAGAGATCCAGGGGTAAACGGGGCATTGGCCCAGGGCGCCCGTTTGATCCCCGTAGCGCCCACTTCGGTTTCGGTGGCCGCCGAAACGATGCAGGCACCGATAACCACCCCATGGCGGGGATTTTTTGCCACCCACACCGGTGGCATGGTGTCGCTGTCCCGGCCGCTGTAAGTGATGACTCGAGTAATAACTCCTTTCGGATCCTCCGCCGCTTCGGAATAGTTAGCCAATGCCGAAGACCTGAGGGTACATCTCGCATTCGGATGGGATATTGGGATCGGTTTCCCATTGGCATCCTTCATTCCTTTATGCCAGGAACCCTGAAAATTGTACCCCTTTTCGGGCACCGGTTCCCCGTTTCCGGTCCAGTGGGGCACGCCGTTTTCATCGATGAGAACATTCGACCAGATGACTTCAGTTCCGGGGCGACGAAGACAGGTTATGAGCTTGGGATCGCCTTCCCCATTGACATCTTCGACAATCCCGAATATGCCGCTCTCCGGGTTGACGGATCGAATCGTCCCGTCTGTTGCGATCCAAAGCTGGGCCAAGTCGTCCCCTACAAAGAAATCCCCTGCCATGGCCGTTGTGGTCTTGCCGCAACCGGAGGGGGCTGCGCCGGTAAACCAGGTCATCCGTCCGTTTTCACCCTTGATTCCGGTGATAAACATGTGTTCGGAAAGCTCGAGCCCCCGGTTTTCGTAAACGGCCTTATCCACGGAAAACCGGTGGTTTCCCTTTTTCAGCAACAGGGTGTTGCCGGCATAGGTACAATTTATGGAATAGGTTGTCTGATAGCTCCGATCCATATAGACACGGGCGTTGGGAAGGTCCTCGGGCCGGTTCAGCCCTTCGCTGTGGATGTTGGTATAAAAATGCTCCAGGCGATCCACTTCGCTGTCAAAGACCGCATAGGCATTTCGATATAATAGCTCAGCGCTGTGCGACACGTACGCCGAGCTGGTGATTTCCAGGGCCGGATTGGAAACCGGTGCTCCGATAGGGCCGCGCATGTAGAATCCGATGATCATGGTGTGGCCGCGCATGATCCCCGTCATCTTCTCCCGGATGTCAATGAGTGCCTCCTGCCGATCTTTGCTGAAGGCCAACGAACTGACGGTCTCACCGGGATTTTTGATATAAAAAGTCCGATCGATGATCCGTCCTTGCTCCTCCTTGAGATCGAAATGGATGGTGTGTCCTTCCAAGGAGAGCTTTTTTTCTTCCTGTTTTTTAAGAGCCAACTCCCGAATAAATGCCTGGTCAGCTTCGGATCCTCTATTGACAAAGATCGCGTCCGGAGTGCACATCGCGATGGCATTGGCAATCTTGACAGTCACTTCCGGATTTTGAATCGCCCGGATCCGCCGATATTGGTCAGGTGTCATGGCTTTTTCGAACACCCGAACAGCTGCTTCAACCGTATGGATCCCGCCGATTTCCTGACCGATATCCACTCCCTTTTTCTTCTCAAACACCCCTTGTGTTCCTTTCTTCATTCGACTCGAGCATCCGTTCAGGCTTGCTCTTTCTCTCTTAGCGGCTAATGGCTCGGTTGAGAAAACGCTTTAATAAGTTGCGATGATGATATCCGTCAGGTTTCTTTTGGGAACGTGATGCACCCCCTGCTCATCCCTCCAGTACCGGATGTCTCCTTCAGGGCCGACTTCCTCGATGACCACCTGCTCCTTGGGTTTTCCCAGAGCGATCACCAAAAGGATTTTTAGGTGCACCGGTATGTTGAAAAGGTCCCGGAGAGGTTCCTGACTGATGGAACCGATCATACACCCCGCAAGGCCTGCTTCACGGGCTCCCAGCAGGATGCTCTGGGCGGCAATGCCGTGGTCACAGCCGAAATCCTTGGCTTTGGTGGTGTTTCCCAGGATGATGATGTAGGCCGAAGGCTGCTCCCCTTCCTTCGGACCCGGCCAATCTTTGAGGTAAGCCGCCCACCCAAGGCAGGAAAAGATTTTTTCATTATACTGGGGGGCGCTGGAAAGAATGTAGCAGAGAGGCTGCAAGTTGGCGGCGGAGGCCGACAACCGAGCAAGATTCACCAAATCCATGAGCGTCTCATTCGCAACGGGGTGATTCTGGTAAAAGCGCCTACAGCTCCTGTTTTTCCGTACCAAATCCGCGATCATTTTAACCTCCATGACAAACCCATTTTCCCGGTATCGGCATATTTTGTTTAATCCATATCAAGACCTTATCAAACTCGCTTTTCAGCTCCCTCAAGGCCTTTCCCCGATGGCTCACCCGGCTTTTTTCTTCCCGCGTCATCTCGGCAAAGGTTTTATTCAAGGGCGGATAATAAAAAACCGGGTCGTATCCGAAGCCGTTTTGGCCTTTCGTCGCTTCAGTGATGACCCCTTCGCACCGCCCCACGTATGTCAAGGCAGCACCGGTGGGTACCGCCAGGGAAATGACGCATTCAAAAGCAGCCGCACGGTTGGCAACCCCTTTCATTTCTTCGAGGAGGCGGTCGCACCGTGTTTGATCCGAAACATCCAAACCCCCATATCGGGCCGAGTGAACCCCTGGTCTCCCTGCCAAGCCCTCCAACATGAGTCCGGAATCGTCCGCCAAGGCCGGAAAACCCAGGATCCGAGCCGTGTGGCCGGCCTTCTTGTAGGCGTTTTCCTCGAAAGTCAGACCGTCCTCCTCGACTCCGGGAATCGGCCCGAAATCGCTTAACATTTTGATCTGAATACAAAAATTTTTAAGCAATTCCCGGATCTCGGCTGCCTTTCCCGCATTGGCAGTGGCCAAGATCAAGGTGGTCGGCTGTTCCATGAACCCCCTGTTAGGTGCCCTTTTGGATCGATCGTATACAATCTAAATATACTTTTGAATTCCATTAATGTAAAGTTGTTTCTATGAGTCATCAGGCAAACAGCTGTCTCCGACGCCCCCCAAGAGGCGGCAATAATAAGAGCTTAAAAGAATGCCTGGAAGCCCTTTACCGCACTTACAACCTCAGGACATTCATTCACCCGGACCCTGTGGAATTCCTGCATGTTTATCCGGACCCAAAAGATCGGGAAGTCGCCGGAATAATAGCGGCTTCGCTGGCATATGGGCGCGTACAACAAATTTTGAAAAGCGTATCCTCCATATTGGAAAAGATGGGTCCCTCTCCGTCCGCATTTTTAGCGCAATCGAATCCGGAAACCCTTCATAAGACCTTTGATGGATTTATCCACCGCTTTGCCACCGGCCGTCATCTCTCCTTCCTGCTTATCGCCATCCGGGATATCCAAAACAGGTATGAATCTCTCAACCATCTGTTTCTTAATGGTTTTTCAAAAAATGACGCTACGGTCGAAGGTGCCCTGAGTGCCTTTGGACAGCACATCGTCACAGCCGCACACGGATGTAGCGGGCATCTGATCCCCCTTCCGGAACGGGGAAGCGCCTGTAAGCGACTCAACCTTTTCCTGCGGTGGATGGTACGTCAAGACACCGTTGATCCCGGTGGTTGGGAAGGGATCCCGGCTTCCAAGCTCATCGTCCCCCTCGATACCCATCTGCATGCTCTTTCCCTCCGTCTGGGGTTCACTACCCGAAAAGGAGCCGATATGACCGCTGCCCTTGAAGTGACGCATCGTTTCCGGCAAATCTGCCCGGAAGATCCGGTACGATACGATTTCGCTCTAACCCGCTTCGGCATTCGCGGTGATATGCATCCGGACGATCTCATCTCCTATCTACGCAAAACATTGAACTGAAACCGGCGCTTATTACAATATGTTGTGTTTTTTCTTCCTTGACATACCATATAGACTGTTTTACTCATATTCAAAATTTGATGAAATCGTAAAAACTCAAAATTAGGATGGCAAAGTAAAAAGCTTCAGATGCAAGGCGCGCAAATCCTGAGGAATGAGGCGTACATATGAGTACGCCGCAATGACGAAGGATGCAGTGCAATCCCGCCTTGGCGGGACAGATGGACTTTTTACGAAGCCGTCAAAATTTCACTTGAAGGAGATTGCCATGGGAATGATGACCTGCGAGCGCCTCTTCGAGCTTTTTGATACCCATGCGGACAAGGATGTTCTGGAATGGGTGGGACACTGCCATGATTGTCGAACCCCGGTAACCATCCGGGCAATCCCCCAAGTAGACGGAGTCCATATCGAGGGAGGAGGGATTTATGAACCGGAGCCGGACCGGTTCTATCTGAAATGCGATGCCTGTTTCCATAAGGACCATTCCTTGAAAAACTATCAACCCTGCGAAGTCTATAGCCGGGTGGTGGGATATCTTCGGCCGGTGGCCCAGTGGAACGACGCGAAGCAAGAGGAATTCAGGGACAGAAAGGTCTTCGACCCGAGCCTCCGGTAACCCTCTTCACGATATACGGATGCCTTCTCTTTTATCCCGACCAACGGCCCGGAAAAGAAAGGGGCATCTCAACTTGCCCTCTTTACCTTGACAACAGACGGACATCCTTTTAAAGATGCCCCTTCATCCCTTTACTGGGATTGGGTTCATTCGTTGAAAAAGGATTTTGCCAATGGTCGAGTTTCATTTTCAGCCCTTAATCGTGCACCTGGAAGATGTATCGCCGTATAGACTACTAACGCACAATCATGTATGTGAGGGGTCTTTCGAGGGTATTCCTATACTGAAAGCGGCATCCGAAGGGCTCACCCTCTTAACCGAACAGGCCTTCAGGGACGTTTCTCATCTGCTGCGACCTTCCCACTTGAACCAGCTCTCCGCGATCCTGAAAGATCCCGAAAGCTCCAGGAACGACCGATATGTAGCCTTGGAAATGTTGAAGAATGCCGTCATATCGGCAGAGGGAGAGTTTCCCATGTGCCAGGATACCGGCACCGCTATCGTGATCGGGAAAAAAGGGCAACGGGTCTGGACCGGATATCCCGACGAGGAGGCGATTTCTAGGGGTGTCTTCAACGCCTACACCCGAAACAACCTGCGCTATTCCCAGAATGCGCCTTTGACGATGTTCGAAGAAAAAAACACCGGCTGCAACCTCCCGGCCCAGATTGAATTGTACGCCGTTGAAGGGAATGCCTACGATTTTTTATTCATCGCCAAAGGGGGAGGCTCGGCCAACAAGACTTTCCTATATCAGGAAACAAAGGCCCTTCTGACGCCGGAAAAGCTCCTTAACTTCATGATGGAAAAGATGAAAACCCTGGGTACGGCGGCTTGCCCGCCTTATCACCTAGCTTTTATCGTGGGAGGACTTTCCGCGGAAATGAATCTCAAAACCGTCAAGCTGGCCACGGCCGGTTACCTGGATAAACTTCCCACGAAAGGAAATGCCTGCGGTCAGGCTTTCCGGGATTTGACTCTTGAAAAACAAGCTCTGGAAATATCCCGGAAACTGGGGATCGGTGCCCAGTTTGGAGGAAAATATTTCTGTCTCGACGTACGCGTCATCCGCCTTCCCCGGCACGGCGCTTCCTGTCCGGTAGGGATGGGAGTAAGCTGCAGTGCGGATAGGAACATCAAAGGAAAAATCACAACCGAGGGCATTTTTTTAGAACAAATGGAAACCGACCCGGCCAAATATCTTCCCAAGCCCGATTCAATTGAAGATGAAGGGGTCTTCATCGATCTGAACCGCCCAATGGACGAAATACGGGCGATCCTGACTCAGTACCCGGTTGCCACTCGTCTGCGTTTGTCCGGGAAACTGGTGGTTGCCCGAGACATCGCCCACGCCCGACTGAACGAAAGCCTCGAAAAGGGTGAAAGGCTCCCGTCTTATTTCAGAGATCATATTATCTACTATGCGGGCCCGGCCAAAACACCCAAGGGGTATCCTTCCGGGTCCTTCGGCCCCACCACTGCCGGTCGAATGGATGCCTATGTTCCCATATTCCAGGAACAAGGAGCTTCCCTCGTCATGCTCGCCAAGGGAAACCGATCCAAAATAGTCACCGAATCGTGTAAAAAATACGGGGGGTTTTACCTGGGATCCATCGGTGGCCCCGCCGCCAGGCTGGGCAAGGAATGCATTATATCGATGAAAACTTTAGCGTTTGAAGAACTCGGCATGGAAGCCATCTTCGAGATTACGGTAAAAAATTTCCCGGCCTTTATCATTGTTGACGACAAAGGGAATGATTTTTTCGAGCAACTCCTGAAATAGGACTCTTTTCTCTTTACGAAACTCTTTACTGTATTTGCTGTATGGTAATTTTTCCATACTGACACCTCCGTCTATCAATCATTGTAAACTTCGGAGTCCATTATTTTCAACCTACATCACTCACTCTCCCTCCTCATAGGCCAGATCTTCTGAAGTGACCTTCCCTGTGAAGAGATGGTATGCCCAGACTTGATAGGCCAGAACAATGGGAACAAAGATCAGCGCCACGATGAACATTATTTTGAGCGTGAGCGGACTCGACGAAGCATTGTGGGCCGTGAGGCTGTACTGGCTGTTTAGGCTGGAGGGAAACAGGTTCGGATAGAGCCCGATGATTCCGAAAAAGGTCGCTCCAATGATGGTGAGAGCTGACGAGAACCATGCTTTCCACAGGGCCCCGATTTTGAGGAAGACCTTGGTAGCCAGGAGCGCTGCCACGGTGACCAGTACAACAACGAAGAGGATCGGATGAGCGATGTAGTTGTTGTAGAGAGGGGTCGCAAACTTCGTGGCAATGAGGAACAGCACAGCCACAAACAGCAATGCGACCCACAGCTTGTGCGCTGCGTTCACAACCCTTTCATGGAGATCTCCATCCGCTTTGATGGACAGCCACAGGGAGCCGTGGACCAGGAAAAGGCAGAGAAAAAGGATTCCTCCCAATAAACCGTAAGGGTTCAGCAGGGTGAGGAGGGTGCCATGGTAGATACCGTTCTGATCGAAGGGAATTCCGCGAAAAATGTTGGCAAAGGCCACGCCCAGCAGCACTGCAGGGGCCAAGCTTCCGATGAATAGGCAAATGTCCCAAAACTTGCGCCATCCCAGACTCTCCACTTTGCTTCGAAACTCAAAGGAGACCCCCCGGATGATGAGCGCAAAAAGAAGGAGCATCAGGGCCGAGTACAAGGAACTGAACATCACGGCATAGACGGCCGGAAAAGCCGCAAAGGTCACTCCGCCTGCCGTGAGCAGCCACACCTCATTGCCGTTCCACAAGGGTCCTATCGCGTGGATCATGACTTTGCGATCGCTTTCGCTCTTCCCTAAGAAGGGGAGCAGGCTCCCGATCCCCAGATCAAATCCGTCGCTGATAAAATAAACAGCCCAGAGAAGTCCCCAAAGGAAAAACCAAACATCTTGAAGTATCATTTAGAACCTCCTTTCATCACCGAGCAGTCGTAACAGGCTCAGGCCCTTTCACCACATGCTTTGCCATGAGATAGAAGCCCAAGCATCCGAGAACACCATAAACGAGGACAAAGGCCACCAGACTGATCAGGACCTGGGATCCTGCAACTGGTGAGGCGGCGTCCGAAGTTCTCATGAGGCCGTAGACGATCCAAGGCTGGCGCCCCACTTCGGCCAGAACCCACCCGGCTTCCGCCGCGATGTACGGCAGAGGGATGGAAAGCACCATGAGTTTCAATAGGCCGGGGCTCTCGGTGAGGCGGTTCCGGCGAATCCAACCGTAAAGGGTGATCAGGACAAAATAGACGCCCAGGGCGATCATGAGTTTGAAAGCAATAAAATTGATAAGCACCGGTGGTCTGTCTGCAGGAGGGAATGCTTTGAGGCCTTTGACCTCCGCTTTCGGATCGTGCTTTGCCAGAAAACTCAGAAGCCCGGGGATGGGCAGAATCTCCATCATGTTGCGCTCATTCTTTTCATCGGGAATCGCAAACATGTAAACTGGAGCCTGGGTGGTCGTTTCCCAGTGGGCTTCCATGGCCGCAAGCTTTGTAGGCTGTTTTTCTGCAAGGTCCGCCCCGTGGAGATGGCCTTCCACGATCTCCAGTAGAGAGAACATGAGGCCGATGCTCAGTGCAATGCGAAAGGATCGTGTGAATAAATCGATGTGCTGCTTCTTCAAGAGATGGTAGGCGCTGATGCCCATGACGAAGAAGGCGCTAAGAATATAGGCGGCGCTCACCGTGTGGACAAAGGTCAAGACCGCCCACCCCTGAAACACCACAGCCGTGAAGCTTTCAAGTTCCGCCCTGCCGTTTCTGATAACATACCCCACAGGGTGCTGCATCCAGGAATTGGCAATGAGAATCCATACAGCGGAAAGCGTCGAGGCTCCCGCGATGAGCCACATTACAGTGGCATGAGCTTTCTTTGAGAGCTTTTTCCACCCGAAAATCCAGACGCCGATGAGGGTGGACTCCAGGAAAAATGCAGCCGTCGCCTCAATGGCCAGCAGGGATCCGAACACGTCTCCCACAAAAGCCGAATACCTCGACCAGTTCGTCCCGAACTGGAACTCAAGGGTGATGCCGGTCACGATTCCCAGGGCGAAGTTGATCAAAAACAGCTTTCCCCAGAACCGGGTCATCCTCAGGTACGTCTCGTCCCCGGTGCGCGCGTAACGGGTTTCCATCACAGCGACCATGATGGAAAGGCCCAGGGTGAGGGGCACGAACAGGAAATGGAACATGGTTGCCGCTGCAAACTGCAGCCTTGAAAGAAACAAGGGGTCCATGGCTTATCCTCCTTTTGCTGAAGGTGAAACCTTTTTACTTCTTTTCCTCCGGCCCACATCCTTCCCCTTCGCACGGGCAGGAAGAGAAGGGCTCATGCAGCTTTGTGAGTCCAGTAGGCTCTTGAAGGTCGCATTCCCGAGAGTCTCTCGGAGCTGATTCCTCGCCTTTTCCCAGATCTTGTTGACCGCGCAAGCCTGGCTCCTCATGCAGCTCCCCGGATTCATCAGGCAGTCATTCAGGAAGATCTCTCCGATCGTCGCTTCCACGACCTCCAGAAGGCTCAGGGCTTCGGGGGAACGGAGCAGCCGAAACCCGCCTTTCGCACCTTGCACGATTTCGACAATCCCTGAGCGCGCCAGCTGCTGGGCGATCTTGCCCAAGAACTGATCCGGGATGTCCATTGCTTCGGCGATGGCCTTCCGGCTCACCACCTCTTGCGCGGAACATGAGGACAGGTACAGGACACAGCGCACCGCGTATTCACCGGCACGGGTTAGGCGCATCAGAAACTCCAAAACAGGATAAATAGGATGATTTTTATCCTATTTAAATTAACCGAACACGCTTGTCAAGCTTTTTTTAATAGAAGTCGCTTTTTTATGTGCGGATCAAGCGCGAGGATGAATTGTGTTTTGCTGTTGATATTTCTTGACAAAGAACACCGGGTAATATAGTGACGCATCCTTCATATTTTATAATTGCATTCTTAAGGGATGCCATTTGATGGAAAACCAAAGCCTGCCCCGGCGGGAACGAGAGAAGTTACGGCAACGCCAGGAAATTCTCACCGTCACCCTGCTGCTTTTTTCGGAAAAAGGGTATCATAATGTGTCCATGCGCGAGATTGCCACGAAGGCCGAGTTCGCCATCGGAACGCTTTACAAGTTTTTTCGAAACAAGGAGGAACTCTACAAAGCCCTCATCTTGGAACAGGCCGACCGCTTCCACGAAGCAGTCACAGAGGCAATCGGCGGCAACGCGGATGAAATCGACAAGCTGAGGACCTTCATTCGAGTCAAAGGGGAGATTTTCCGCAGCAACGTGACGACCATCCGGCTCTATTTTGCCGAGACCCGCGGGGCACGCTTTAACGTCATGACAGGCTTGGATCTCGAAATCCGCGAACGTTATCGGAACTTTTTACTGTCACTTGCCTCGGTTTTCGAAGATGGGATGCAGCAAAAATACTTTCGGCGGATCGCCGCTCCTTTTCATCTGGCCGTCGCTCTCGACAGCATGACTAACGCCTTTCTCTCCCTCTGGCTCGAAGACCCACAACGATATCCGTATCCGGAGGAACCGGACACTATTTTAAATATCTTGCTTGAAGGGCTTGTCAACCATTGAGGTTTTATTATGCGCGGCGAATGCAATCCGCCGGCCGACATCGCTACCAGGAGGATTTTTTGATGCGAAAGACCCATACTGTTTACGGATTTTTCCGATGTGCTGCGCTGGGGGTGGCCCTGATTTGCAGCCTCTGGCTGGGTGGCTGCGACCGCCGGAAGCAATCCCCGCCGCCTCTTGTCCCGGAAGTCGCCGTCGTTACAATATCCACCCAGCAGGTTATGCTGACCACTGAATTGCCGGGCCGAACATCGGCTTACCGTATCGCGGAAATCCGGCCCCAGGTCAATGGCCTCATCCAGAAACGATTGTTCACGGAAGGTTCCGATGTCCAGGCCGGTCAGGAGCTCTATCAAATCGATCCCGCGCCCTTCCAGACTGTGATCGACAGCGCCAAGGCCTCCCTCGGCAGGGCTGAAGCCAATTTGCCTGCGATCCGGTTGAGGGTCGCCCGTTACAAAGAAGCCCTGGCAGACAAGGCGGTCAGCCAGCAGGACTTCGATGATGCGGACGCCGCCCTAAAACAAACCGAGGCTGATATACAGTATTGGAAAGCGATGGTCGAGACGGCCCGCATCAATCTCCGATACGCCCGCGTCACTTCTCCGATTTCCGGCCGCATCGGGAAATCCGCTGTGACGGATGGCGCTATTGTAACGGCCTATCAGCCCATGGCCTTAGCGACGGTTCAGCAGCTGGACCCCATTTATGTGGATGTCACCCAATCCACCACCGACCTATTGCGGTTGAAACGCCGCCTGGAGGATGGTCGGCTCGATCACAACGGAAAGAACCTGAACCAGGCGCGACTCATTCTGGAAGACGGTACAAAATATCCTTTGGAAGGAACGCTTCAATTCCGCGACATCTCGGTAGATCCGACGACCGGGTCCGTCGTCATGAGGGCCGTATTCCCTAATCCGAAAGGGGTTCTCCTTCCGGGCATGTTCGTCAGGGCGGTGTTGAAGGAAGGTGTCAATACGAATGCCATTTTTATTCCTCAGCAGGCGGTTTCACGCGACCCCAAGGGGAATCCCGTGGCCCTGATCGTGAATTCCGAGGGCAAAGTGGAGCAGCGAATCCTTAGGCTGGATCGAGCCATCGGCGATCAATGGCTGATCTCCTCGGGTCTTGCTCCAGGAGATCGAGTAATCGTAGAAGGTATACAAAAAGTGCGACCCGGCGCTGCCGTGAAAGAGGTCCCCTTCGATGACGGTCGGAATCAGGGGGTAAAACCGGGTCAACCGACCCAGCCGACCCCGGCATCGAACTGACGGAGGTTTGCGATGTTATCGAGATTCTTCCTGGACCGCCCGGTATTTGCCTGGGTAATCGCTATTATCCTAATGGTGGCAGGTGCTTTGGCGATCTACAATCTACCCATATCCCAGTATCCTCCCATCGCCCCCCCGTCCATCGCCATTACCGCATCTTATCCTGGAGCCTCGGCGGAAACGGTGGAAAACAGCGTGACGCAGATTATCGAACAGAAGATGACCGGGTTCGACAAGATGCTCTATTTGTCGGCGACCAGCGATTCTTCCGGTTCTTCCCGCGTGGAGCTGACCTTTACCCCTGGGACCGATCCTGATTTAGCCTGGGCCCAGGTGCAGAACAAGCTCCAACTCGCCATGGCCAACCTGCCGGAAGTCGTTCAGAATTCAGGTGTTAAAGTCAGTAAAAGCACCCGCAACTGGCTGATGATCATAGGACTGATTTCGGAGGACGGAAGCATGGACGGGAATGACTTGCGGGATTACGCCCAGTCTAACCTGGAGAAGGTGCTTTCGCGGGTACCGGGAGTGGGCGAGGTGGAGATCTTCGGCGGCCAATACGCCATGCGAATCTGGTTGAACCCCGAAAGGTTGACCGATTACCGGATGACGGTTCAAGATGTAATAACGGCACTTCGGGCTTACAATGTTGAGGTCTCTGCCGGACAGTTCGGCGGCGCTCCGGCAGTCGAAGGACAGCGCATGAATGCCGCCATCATCGTTCAAAGCCTGCTGAAAACGCCTGAAGAATTTGCCGCCATTCCTCTGCGAACCAATCCGGACGGATCAATCGTGCGGGTCAAGGATGTGGGATGGACACAATTGGGGACCGAGGCCTATGATTCTGAATCCTTTTACAAAGATAAACCCTCCTCCGGGATGGCCATTCGTCAGGCGGCCGGAGCCAACGCCCTGGAAACGGCCGACAACGTCAAGACCAAGATGGAAGAAATGAGCCATTTTTTTCCTAAAGGTATGAAAGTCATTTACCCTTACGACACCACCCCTTTTGTCCGGGTCGCCATCAATGAAGTCGTGAAAACTCTTTTCGAGGCGATCCTGCTGGTCTTCCTGGTGATGTATTTGTTCATGGGGAACATGCGAGCCACCCTGATCCCGACTATCGCAGTCCCGGTAGTAATCCTGGGCACTTTTGCGATCTTAGGACTTTTCAGGTTTTCGATCAACATGCTGACGATGTTTGCCATGGTGCTGGCCATCGGTCTGCTGGTGGACGATGCTATTGTGGTCGTGGAAAACGTGGAGCGGATCATGAGAGAGGAGGGTCTTCCGCCTCGAGAGGCTACCGCCAAGTCCATGGACCAGATCACCAGCGCCTTGATCGGTATTGGGTTAGTGCTCTCGGCGGTCTTTGGCCCTATGGCATTTTTTGGGGGGTCAACAGGGGTCATCTATCGTCAGTTTTCAGTAACCATCATCTCATCCATGCTCCTTTCCGTTGTTGTGGCCCTGATCCTGACGCCGGTGCTGTGCGCCCTGTTTCTCAAGCCGGTGCCCAAGGGGCACGTACCGGCGGAAGGCGGTGTCTGGTTCCTCCGAACCTTCTTCCGTTGGTTTGACCGCATCTTTTTTCGATCAAGGGAACAGTATCTGCAGCTCGTGGGACATTCCTTATCCAAAAAACTACGCTACATAGTGGTATTTATTATAATTGTGGCGGGGATGGTATTGCTCTTCAAGCGGATGCCAACAGCCTATCTCCCGGATGAAGATCAAGGTATGCTCATGGTTCAGGCGATGCTTCCGGCCAACTCGACGTTGGAACAGACCAAAGCGATCATGAGGCGGGTCAAAGAGTATTTTCTGGAAACAGAGAAAGACGCGGCGGAAGGCATCATGACAATTTCCGGCTCGAGCTTTTCCGGCAGAGGACAGAACGCTGGCCTGGCATTTGTCAAGCTCAAGGACTGGGACATCCGCAACCGACCGGAGCTGAAGGCTGGTGCGGTGGCAGGAAGAGCCATGAGGGAGTTTTCCAAAATCCGCAACGCGATGGTGTTTGCATTTCCACCGCCAGCGGTCATCGAACTGGGAGTGTCTAAGGGTTTTGATTTTCAGTTGCTGGATCGAGGCGGCCTGGGCCATATCAAGCTGATGGAGGCCCGCAACCAGCTCCTCGGAATGGCGGCAAAGGACCCTGTATTGACAAAGGTTCGGCCCAACGGCCTGGAAGATGTGCCTCAATACCGGATCGACGTGGATTGGGAAAAAGCCGGTGCACTGGGGCTGCCCATCACCTCCATCCATAATACAATCTCCGCGGCCTTTGGCAGCGCATATGTGAACGACTTTATTCAAGGTGGACGGGTCAAACGGGTATTCGTTCAGGCGGACGCCCCCTACCGTATGCTTCCCGAGGATCTGAAGAAACTCTATGTACGCAACAACACGGGAAAGATGGTACCCTTCCCATCTTTTGCATCCGGACACTGGAGTACCGGCTCTCCGAAGCTGGAGCGCTTCAATGGCTTTCCTTCAATGAACCTTCTGGGTGAAGCGGCGCCGGGAAGGAGTTCCGGCGAGGCCATGGCGGCCATGGAAGGATTCGTGAGACAGCTGCCGCAGGGAATCGGCTTTGACTGGACCGGGCTCTCCTTTCAGGAGCGGCAGGCCGGCGCCCAGATGGCCCCCCTATATGCATTCTCGATTCTGGTGATTTTCCTCTGCCTGGCAGCCCTGTATGAGAGTTGGCCCATTCCCATTTCGATCCTCCTGGCTCTGCCTCTGGGAGTCATCGGCGGCGTGATCGCCTCAACGCTCAGGGGATTGCCCAATGACGTTTATTTCCAGATCGGGCTCTTGACTACACTCGGCCTGACCACCAAGAACGCCATTCTGATCGTCCAGTTTGCCAAGGCCCGGGTGGAAGAAGGGATGGGATTGATCGAGGCGACGCTGGAAGGAGCGAAACTCAGGCTGCGTCCCATTATCATGACCTCGCTTGCCTTCGGATTCGGAGTTTTACCGCTGGCGCTGGCGAGCGGAGCGGGGGCAGGAGCGCAAAAAGCCATCGGCACAGCGGTGCTGGGAGGAGTAGTAACCTCAACCTTCCTGGTGACCCTGTTCGCGCCGCTCTTTTATGTGTTGATTGAAAAGACTTTCGGCAAACAACACCGGCAACAAGTAGTGAAAAACATTGAGGTAAAACCATCCGGGAATCCATAACATGAACAAGCATTTGTTTTTTCTGCTGATGGGGAGCATCCTCATCTTGGACGGATGCACCATGGCACCTGAATACACCCGGCCGACAGCTCCGGTCCCTGCGGGCTTTCCAAGCGGCAACGCTTACCCGGAAAGCCGGGGAACAACAAGCATACCGGATCCTCCGGACTTACAATGGCGGGAATTCTTCTCCGACGAGAAGCTTAAAAAAATCATCGAGACCGCCCTGGAAAACAACCGCAATCTGCGGCTGGCCGCTTTGAATGTAGAACGGGCCAGGGCCATTTACGGCATCAAACGCGCCGAGCTCTTCCCGGCCGTCAATGCAGGAGCCGGCGGTAACCTGCAACGGGTTCCCGCCGATCTTTCATCTGACGGAAATGCGAAGACCACGGAACGATACGATGTCAACCTCGCCATCGCATCATGGGAAATCGACTTCTTTGGCCGCATCCGCATATTAAAAGACCGGGCCCTGGAAGAATACCTGGCCACGGAGCAGGCCCGTCGCAGCGCACAGATTCTGCTGATATCGGAGGTTGCCAACGCATATCTCACCTTGGCTGCGGATCGGGAAAAACTCATGCTGACGGAAAAAACCTTCGAAACGCAGAAGACCGCCTATGATTTGATTAAGCGGCGTTATGAACTGGGACTCGCCACCGAATTGGACCTGGCCCGAGTCCAAACGCAAATGGATACCGCCCGCGGAGACATCGCCCGTTTCACGCAGTTGACGGCACAGGATGAAAACGCATTGAACCTTTTGATCGGTTATCCGTCCTTGACGACAAAGCGAGTTCTTTCCAAAGGCATTGGCTGATGTCAAGCCTCCCGAAGCGGTTTCAGCCGGCATCTCCTCAGAAGTGCTCCTGCGCCGGCCTGACATCCTGGCCGCAGAAAATCTTCTCAAGGCCTCCAACGCCAATATCGGCGCAGCCAGAGCTGCTCTTTTTCCCCGAATTTCACTGACAACTTCTGTCGGCACAGCCAGCAGCGAGCTTTCCGGTCTTTTCCAATCCGGCTCGGGAGCCTGGAGTTTTGTGCCGCAGATCCTCATGCCCATCTTCGATGCCCGACTTTGGTCAGCGCTGGATGCCAGCAAAGCCGAAAAGGAAATCGCCTTGGTTCAATACGAAAAAGCAATTCAAACCGCCTTCAGAGAAGTAGCCGACACCCTTGCCGTACAAGGCACCATCGACCAACAGGTATCTTCACAAGAATCCCTGGCAGCTGCCTCTGAGAGAACCTACCGGCTCTCTGATATACGTTACACCAAAGGGATCGACAATTATTTGAGCGTCCTGGATGCCCAGCGTTCACTCAATGCGGCGCGGCAGGGGCTTATCACACTCCGTCTGATCAAACTGGCCAATCAAGTGAGGCTCTACGCGGCATTGGGTGGGGGTGGGGATTAAACCATGCCGTATCGATTCCGGGCACAGGTTGCTGCTCCGATGAATTAGGAGTTGCCGGACAAACATTTCGTCATTTCCGGATCGGAATTCCGGACCATTTTTTAAAGGTTTACAAAAATATCAAATTCAAGTATATAGTATCTTTTATTCAAATCGCCGTCTCCCGGGTTTAAAGACACTCGATCCCACGTTTTAAGGAGTACACCCATGGCAATGAAAATGAAAACCATCGACGGAAACACTGCGGCCGCACATGTGGCCTATGCAATGAGTGATGTGGCGACCCTCTATCCCATCACCCCCTCCACTCCCATCGGGGAAATCGCCGACGAGTGGGCTGCCCAAGGCCGGAAAAACATATTCGGACAGACGATGATTGTCCGACAGCTCCAATCCGAAGCCGGTGCCGCTGGTGCGGTCCATGGTTCCCTGGCCGCAGGAGCACTAACCACCACCTTTACGGCGTCTCAGGGGCTCCTCTTGATGATCCCCAACATGTATAAAATGGCCGGGGAGCTCCTTCCGGCCGTCATCCACGTCGCGGCCCGGGCTGTTGCCGGCCATGCCCTATCCATCTTCGGGGACCACCAGGACGTCATGGCCGTGCGGCAGACCGGCTTTGCCCTCCTGGCCTCCGCATCCGTCCAGGAGGTCATGGACCTAGGTCTGGTGGCGCATCTTTCCGCCATCGAATCGAGTGTCCCGTTCATCCATTTCTTCGATGGATTCCGGACCTCTCATGAAATTCAGAAGGTGATGATCATCGACTACGACGACATGGCCAAACTCGTCGATCAGGATGCTGTCGCCAGATTTCGGGCCCGGGGTGCCAATCCGGAGCGGCCGGAACTTAGGGGAACCGCCCAGAACCCGGACATCTATTTTCAGGGACGGGAAGCGGCGAATCACTATTATCTGAAAGTTCCAAAGATCGTTGCACAAGCGATGAAAAAGGTCGAATCGATCACCGGCCGCAACTACAAACCCTTCGACTATGTGGGGCATCCGGAGGCCACCCGTATCATCATCGCCATGGGCTCATCCTGCGAAACTATCGAGGAAACAGTGCATTATCTGATGTCTAAAAGCGAAAAAGTCGGCCTGGTGAAGGTCCGGCTCTACAGGCCTTTTTCCACCGAACACCTTTTCGCCGTTTTGCCGTCAACGGTTCGACGGATCACGGTCCTGGACCGCACCAAGGAGCCTGGAGCTCTGGGGGAACCCCTGTACCTCGACATCTGCGCCGCCTTTTTGGAACGGAAGAGATCACCGCTGATCCTGGGCGGCCGTTATGGTTTGGGCTCCAAGGAATTCAATCCCAGCATGGTGATGGCCGTTTTCGACAACATGAAAGCAAGGAAACTCAGGAATCACTTCACCGTAGGAATCGTCGACGACGTCACCCGTAGTTCTCTTCCGGTCAAGGGCGGGCTGAGCGTCGTGCCCCGAGGAACCGTAGAGTGCAAATTCTGGGGGATCGGTGCGGACGGCACTGTCGGGGCCAACAAAAGCGCCATCAAGATCATCGGGGATAACACCGATTTGTTTGCCCAGGCCTATTTCGCCTACGACTCCAAGAAATCCGGCGGGGTGACCATTTCTCACCTGCGCTTCGGAAAAAAACCCATCCAGAGCACCTACCTGATCGACTCGGCCGATTACATCGCCTGTCACAAATCAAATTATGTTCATCTCTATGACGTCCTGGAAGGAATCAAGGAGGGGGGCACCTTTGTCCTGAACTCCAACTGGACCGAGAAAGAGATGGATCAAAAGCTTCCGGCGGCCATGCGCCGGACCATTGCCAGAAAAAAGCTTAGGTTCTACAACATCGACGCGGTAAAAATCGCCCAGGAAGTCGGCCTGGGCGGTCGTATCAACATGATCATGCAGACAGCCTTTTTCAATTTGGCCCATGTGCTCCCCGTGGAAGAAGCCATCGCCCACCTGAAAGCGGACATCATCAATATGTTCGGGAAAAAGGGGGGATCGTTGGTCAAGATGAATCAGGATGCGGTGGATCGGACACTGGAAAACCTGGTTCAGATCCGCTACCCATCCTCCTGGGCCCACGCCGCGGAAGAAGGGGAGGCTCACGATGACGAACCGGCCTTTGTCAAGAATGTGGTCCGTCCCATGCTGGCCCAACAGGGAGACAAACTGCCGGTCTCAGTATTTCCCGCCGATGGGATTTTCCCTGTTGCTACCACCCAGTACGAAAAGAGGGGAGTCGCCATCCAGGTTCCTGAATGGATCATGGAAAACTGCATTCAGTGCAACCAGTGTTCCATGGTCTGCCCACATGCGGCTATCCGCCCCCATCTGATCACTGATGAGGAATTGGCAGCCGCACCCAAGGATTTCGAGGCCAAAAAGGCGATTGGAAAAGAGTTCTCAGACTTTTTTTTCAGGGTCCAGGTGAACGTGCTCGATTGCCTGGGGTGCGGTAACTGTGCGGATATCTGCCCGGCCAAGACGCCAGCCCTGATTATGCGCCCCTTCGAGACTCAAACCGATCTTCAGGTGCCCAATCATCGCTATGCGGTTTCCCTGCCGGTTCGGGATCATCTGGTCAACCGGAATTCGGTGAAAGGAAGCCAGTTTTTTCAACCCTTGCTTGAATTTTCCGGAGCCTGCGCCGGGTGTGGGGAAACCCCTTACGCCAAGCTCATCACCCAGCTTTTCGGTGAACGGATGGTAATCGGAAACGCCACCGGTTGTACCTCCATCTGGGGAGGAAGCACGCCCACGATCCCATACTGTGTCAATCGGGACGGCTTTGGTCCCACCTGGGGTAATTCCCTCTTCGAAGACCCGGCGGAATTCACCTATGGGATGTTCCTGGGCGCTCTTCAACAGCGGCGCAAACTGGCCGATCGAGTCAAAGAGGCGCTGGGAACCGATCTGCCCCAAGATCTCAAAGAAGTCCTGACCGGGTGGCTAGAAAATTCAGACGACCCAAGCCAATCTAAGGCTTATGGCGACCGGCTCAAGGCCCTGCTCCCCGCGCGTTCCGAAAATCCTTTGCTTGCCGAAATTTTCAGCTATGCCAAAATGTTCACTAAAAAATCCTATTGGATTTTCGCCGGCGATGGGAGCGCCTATGATATTTCCTTCGGCGGTATCGACCATGTTCTGGCCTCGGGAGAAAATATCAATGTGATGGTTTTTGATACCGAAGTGTATTCTAATACCGGCGGACAATCCTCAAAAGCCACCCCCGTGGGCTCCATCGCCAAGTTCGCGGCGTCCGGCAAAAAAACGTCGAAAAAAGACATGGGAGGAATGTTCATGAGCTACGGTTACGTCTACGTAGCCTCTGTGGGGATGGGGGCGAACAAACAGCAACTCATCAAGACGTTAACGGAAGCCGAGGCCTATAACGGACCTTCCCTGATCATGGCCTACTGCCCGTGCATCAACCACGGGATCAAAGCCGGCATGGGAAAGAGCCAGGAAGAAACCCGCCTGGCCGTCGCTTCCGGCTATTGGCCCCTTTATCGTTTTAACCCCGCTTTGAAAGCCGAAGGGAAAAACCCCTTCATCCTCGACTCTAAGGCGCCGGATGGCACCCTTCGGGACTTTTTAAGGGGTGAAGTCCGGTATGCCGTGCTGGAAAAAACCTTTCCCGGAGAGGCTCAAAGGCTCCATGATCAGTTGGAGCAGGAGATCCTTGCGCGCTATGAATACCTGAAACGCCTGGCAGACCCCATTTCCATCAGCGAGGAAGGCAAAGGAAAGGATTCAAGAGGAGAAAAAACTTCGTAAAATCCACTCCAACACAAAAAAGCCTTGTCATCCTCCGGAGGAGATCTATCGGTATCCAGCCGTCATAAATATCTCTCCCGGCCTTTTTCCGCCAAAGCCGAAACGGTACTTTATGCTCAAATCAGTTAAAATTTCAGCAAGATGCCGACGAGTTTTTTATTGACAGCATACCCTGGCCTGGATAATTGAAAAGCCATAAGCCAAAAAACTGCATGTTCTCATTTCTCAGATGACGGCAAAACACAATCCGTGACTTCGCTTAACCGGCCCACAAAAAAGCGGATTATTATCAATTCCATGCAATCGCTTCTATTATTTTCGCTATGGATCAGGCCACGGCTGAAAAGTTCATCCAAGAAAAAGAGAGCCTTTATGTGACCCCTCAGAACATTTTCGTTCAGAACCCTTTCCACTATAAACCCTTTACCAGAAACAACATGACGAACATGGAAAGGAGGTGAACAAAGAACACGGTAATAGGGGATAATTAATAGTTCTCAATCTTAAGGAGGTGCCGAGATGATTAAAAAGGGTGCGTGTATCATTTTTGGACTTTTTATTGCCACACTGCTGGGTTTCGTATTGCTTTCCGGGAATGTTTCTGCTGCTGACCCGATCAAGCTGACCTATGCAAACTTTCCGCCTGCTCCGACATTCCCTTGCGTACAGATGGAAAGATGGAAAGGTGAGGTAGAAAAGAGAACCAACGGTAAAGTTGCGGTCCAGACCTTTCCCGGAGGGACCCTGCTGCCTGCCAAAAACATCTTCGATGGGGTCGTGGCTGGAACCGCCGATATCGGCAATTTCGCCATGAGTTACCAACCGGGTCGCTTTCCCATTTCAGAGGCCATTGATCTGCCTCTTGGATTTCCAAGCGCCAAAGCTGCGAGCATGGCCCTCTATGACCTCATCGACAAATACAAGGCCAAGGAATTTCAAGACGTCAAAATCCTCACTCTCTTTACCTGTCCCCCTGCGAATATCATGACCAGGACTCCGGTTAAATCCCTGGCAGATCTCAAAGGCATGGAGCTGAGAGTCGGAGGAACTCAGGCTGACATCATCAAGCTATTAGGTGGAATTCCGGTGGCCATGCCTCAATCCGACACTCCGGAAGCACTCCAGAAAGGCGTTGTCAAAGGGCATGTTTCCTCCATGGAAGTTCTCAAGGATTTCAACTACGCGGCATACACAGCCAATGTCACGATGGCCGACCTGTGGGTGGTGACCTTTGCCGTTGTCATGAACAAACAAAAATGGGAATCCCTCCCTGATGACGTGAAGAAGGTACTCGATGATCTGAGAACGGAGCAAGCCCAGTGGACCGGAAAGTATGTGGATGACCATGTACTGGAAGCCATCAAATGGTCCAAGGAAAAATACAACCTGCAGATCTTCGAACTTCCGGCCAAAGAAAAAGCGGAAATGCCCAAATTACTGGAGCCCATTATTGCCGCTTACGTGAAGAAAGTAACAGCCGCAGGGCTCCCCGGCGATCAGATTGTTAAAGATGCTCTGGCCCTAAAGGAGAAGTACGCGAAGGAATTCAAGTAATGATGGCTTCGTAAAAAGGTTTTGTGAGCGCCATTCAAGTCTTTTCGGAAAAAGAGATGCAAAGGGTTGAGCGTTAAAAATCTCAAGCTGTTTGAGGCACTTGTGCCGAGTTCTTGAGATTTAGCGAAACCCTTTGGATCTTCCCAAAAGACTTGCGGCGTGAGAAAAATCAGCTTTTTACGATTTCATCAAGTAATCAGCCTGCATGTTTTCTGAATTCATATTCGTCATTCCCCTTTCCTCCGTGTTACCGGAGGAAAGGGGAATTTAAAGCTGCCGGGTAAAGGGTATCGTCATGGAACTCCTTGAAAAGCTAAACAACTTCCTGAATAAATCGTTCCTTGTGATCGGCGGCATCGCGGTACTGGCCCTGATGACCCTGGCGACAGGGAACGTCTGCCTTAGGATTTTCGGGATGCCTTATCGGGGAGCTTATGAGCTTGCATCTTTTCTGGGCGCCGTGGTCACCGCATTTGCTCTGGGCTATACTCAGAAAAAGAAAAGCCACATCGTCGTGGATATCTTGTCGGCAACTTTTCCTGATGGAGCCAAGAGAATCCTTGATGGGATCGGTTTCTTAATCGCTATGTTTTTTTTCGCCGTCATTTCCTGGGTCATTCTGAGATGGGGCTTAAGGATCGCTTCCTGCGGAGAAGTGTCTGAGACCCTTAAGATCGTTTATTATCCTTTCATTTTCTGCGTTGCCATAGGCTTTGCCCTTCTGTCTTTAACACTCGTCATCGATTTCCTGAGCACATTCCGGAAGAAGGGTGGTCAATAGAACCATGAGTGGGCCCATGGTGGGGGTAATCGGAATTGTAGTAATGTTCGCGGTGTTGTTCCTGTTCAGGATACCCGCAGCTTTTACGATGATGATAGTCGGTTTTCTGGGAGTTACTTATGTGACTTCCTTCAAGGCGGCCCTTGGAATGATCGGCCCCGACCTGTGGAATATTTTCTCAAACTATGGACTCACCGTGATCCCTATGTTTATTCTGGTGGGGGAATTCGTCCATTACGGAGGATACAACCACAGCCTATACTACGCTACTTACCGCTGGTTCGGCCATTACAGAGGCGGGCTTGCGATCACGACGATTATGGCCTGTGCCGCCTTTTCGGCCATCAGCGGCTCAAATACGGCGACTGCTGCTACCATGAGCAGTGTGGCCATCCCTGAGATGAAGAAGTATCATTATCACCCGATGCTCAATGCAGGCTCTGTCGCTGCCGGTTCTACGCTCGGCGTCCTCATCCCTCCAAGCATTGTTCTTGTCGTATACGGCCTGTACACGGGACAATCCATCGGTAAACTCTTTTTTGGAAATATCATCCCCAGTGCCATTCTCACTGTCTTGATCGCGGCAACGGTCTTCTACATTTGTTTTCGCCACCCGGACTGGGGCCCCAAAGGCCCTAAAAATACATGGCGGGAACGGATGAAGGCCCTTCCGGAGATCCTGGACATTCTCATTCTCTTCGCTATTATCATGTATGCCCTGTTTACGGGCGTCGTCACCGCGACGGAAGCCGCAGCCGCAAGCTGTGCCCTCAGCCTCGTGATCTGCCTGATCCGGAAGAAACTGTCCTGGAAAGGATTCATCGCATCCATTGCCGACACCCTCCGCATCTCATGTCTTGTCTTCATGATCCTGGCCGGAGCAACGATTTTTGGTAGATTTCTGGCTGTGACCCGGCTGCCTTTTGAAGCAGCCTCCATAATCAGTTCTCTCGCCTTGCCAAAATGGATGCTTCTTTGGCTCATCCTGATTTGTTACATCATCGGCGGGTGTGTCATGGACGCGCTTGCCTTTCTTTTGATTTCTTTGCCCATATTTTTCCCTCTGGTAACCCAGATGGGCTATGATCCGATCTGGTTCGGCCAGGTCATTTGCATCGTCACCACCATGGGGGCCATCATGCCTCCCATAGGGATCTGTTGTTACGTGGTAGCCGGAATGGCACAAGATATCCCCCTTGGAACCGTTTTCAGGGGAGCCTTTTACTATATGCCTTCTTACATCATCTCCATAATCATCCTCATGCTATCTCCTTACTGGACAGTGCTGGTTCTGTCAAATCTGGTAAGGTGAGAAGCCAAAAAGATAAAAGAAAGAAGAAGAGATAAATCGGGTTTCAACCCGGGTGATGTCTGATCTTTGGAAGATCTGTTGAATACTCCTTACGCCTCAATCCATACGGTCTTTTCCTGAAAGTTTTTTCTGGGAATAGCCCCGGGTGCGCCGAGAGGTTTTCACAGGCACACCATGCCGATGGGAACCTTTTTCTCTTGTACCCCGAGAATCTTCCGTATGGCTTTCTTGTCGAAAAAGATAAACCACAGCCCTTCAAAGCCAAGGGCATGGCCGGCGAGCAGCATATTCTGGATGGCCGCACCGCAGGCAAACTGGTATCCGACACCTCCTTCCTCCATAAACATATCCACCCCGGTTCCTTTGGGATCACCGATCACCGCGATGATGAGGGGTAATTTAGGTTGAAAAATATGGACACCAAAGTTTCCAATGACCGGCAAACGGAGGTGTCGAAATGGAAAAGGCACCATACAGCAAGCACACCAAGGAATTGCGACTGGAGGCCGTGCGACGGGTAACCGAGGAAGGCTTGTCGGCAGAGAATGTGGCCATTAGGCATTCCCACAATGCTGTAAAAAATCCAGTTTCTCTTGATGATCTAGTTGTTAAAACCGTGGAGCCGATAAGGCCCAATGGAAAATTCCGAGGAATCATAAAATTCAAAAGAGAGGATTTTACCCTTCTCACAAACCAGTTCGTTGATTTTATGACATTGAGCCTTTCCTGGTACCGTATGTTTTTCAAAAAGAAGGATTTTATTCTTTACAATAATGATTTTTATTGATATTTATTCAAACTTTAAAGTGAGTCATTATCGAAATCTGCGGAGAGCTTTCATGAAACAGAACGATCTTGATTATTTCAAGAAATATCTCAACAACCAGCTCAACGAGCTGCTCAGCCAGGTGGATGATACGGTCTCTGGTATGACAACGGTTAAGGATAACTTCCCGGACCCCACCGACCGAGCTTCTCTTGAATCGGACCGTAATTTCATGCTCCGGATCCGGGACCGGGAGAGCAAGCTGATTAAAAAAATCAAAAAGGCACAGGAACGCATCGAAAACGGAACCTTCGGGATCTGTGAATCCTGCGGCGGCGAAATTTCCATCAAGCGACTGAAGGCGCGGCCGGTCACTACCCTCTGCATCGATTGTAAAACCAAAGAAGAAGCTCTTGAAAAGGCCCTCGGCCTGTGAAGTCCATGTGAACATCGATCTGCACATTCATACCTCAGCCTCGGATGGTACCTGTTCCGCCGTTGAAATTCTCAAACTGGCCAATGATCAGAAATTAGGCGCTATCGCCATCGCCGATCATGACACCGTGGCGGGCGTGAAAGAAGCGCTTGCCGCGGGAATCCCCCATGGTTTGGGGTTTCTTACAGGCGTTGAAATCAGCGCCGCCCCCTTGGCTGACTTTCCCGTATCCGCCACCTTCCATATCCTGGGCTACGATATCGATGTGGACCATCCCGAACTGAATCAGACCTTGTTTTTGCTCCAGAACGCCCGACGCAACCGGAACCCGAAGATCCTGGAAAAGCTTCAGGAGATGAGCATCCGGATTACCATAGCTGAAGTCCAGGAGGCGGCATCCGGGGATCAGGTGGGACGGCCCCACATCGCCCAAGTCCTGGTGAAAAAAAATTATGCCGTTTCCATTGATGATGCCTTTGATCGATATCTGGGTAGGGGAAAGCCCGCCTACATCGACAAATTCCGCATCGGATGCCGTGAGGCCATCACCCTGATCCGGAAAGCGAAGGGTCTTGCGGTATTGGCCCATCCGGTTCTTTTGAATATTGTCGAAGACCGCGTGTTGGAAGACCTCATCATCCGTCTCAAATCGATGGGCCTCGGAGGATTGGAAACCTATTATCCCGAGCATTCCCCTGAACGTACAGCCTTTTTCGCGCATCTGGCACGCCGACACGATTTGCTGATTACCGGAGGAACCGATTTTCACGGGGAATTGAAACCCGATATCCGCCTGGGGGTGGGCAAAGGGGATCTATCTGTCCCTTTTTCACTATTCCAAGAAATTATTGAAAGGAAATGGAAGTAGACCTCAACCGGCTCGAAGACCGGCTTTCCTATGCTTTTTCGGACAAAAGGCTCCTTCTCGAGTCCCTGTATCACACTTCCTATGTCAATGAGCGTCCGGACCAGGAGGGGCTCAAGGATAACCAGCGCCTGGAGTTCCTCGGGGATGCAGTCTTAAACTTGGCGGTGGGACATCTGCTGATAGAACGTTTTCCCGAATTCAAGGAAGGGGATCTATCCAAGATGCGTTCGGGTCTGGTCAGTGAGTCCCGGCTGGCCGAATGTGCGCGATCCCTGGAACTGGGCGTTTATTTACTGATCGGAAAAGGGGAAGAAAAAAACAACGGCAGGGAAAAATCGTCCATCCTGGCCGATGCATTCGAAGCCCTTATCGCCGCTGTCTACCTGGATGGCGGCTTTAACGCCGCCTTTCGCCTCATTCATAACCTTTTCCTTCCTTACATCCGGGGCCCGGCTCTGCCGTTTTTGGCAACGGACGCCAAATCGCGACTCCAGGAGATTGTTCAACAGAATAGAGAGATGGTGCCGGTTTACACCGTATTACAGGAAAGCGGTCCCGATCACGACAAGATCTTCCGAATCCAGGTTGAGGTACTCGGCATTACGGCACAAGGAACCGGTAAAAACAAAAAGGCCGCCGAGCAGGATGCTGCACAAAACGCCCTCACACGCATAGATGCCGGTTTTTCCGAATGCTCGAAAGATCAATGAGCCGAGAGAGAAATGCTTTTTTAATCCCTGAAAAGAAACCTTTTATCATTCCGGTATTTCTCCGCCATCAAGGGTGTCCCCACAGATGTATCTTTTGCAATCAAGCTGCCATGGACACTGATAAAATCCCCGATTTCAAACCGGAAAATCTCCGCCAACATGCGCTGGAACACCTGAAGCATAAAGGGAAAAATCGGCATCCGGTGGAAGTGGCTTTTTACGGAGGCACCTTTTTGGGAATGCCTAAAGACCGGGTGATCTCTTTTTTAAGAGCCGCTACCGACCTGATCAACGAAGGAGTTGCCGATCAAATCCGGTTTTCCACTCGCCCTGATACAATCACGGAAAAACGGCTCGAACTCATTTCCGGCTTCCCGGTCTCCACTGTGGAGCTGGGTGTTCAGTCCATGGATGATCGGGTCCTCGCCACCTGCGAACGTGGACATTCGGCCTCCGACACCGTGAAAGCCGTGAGCCTTCTGAAAGGACGGGGTTATCGGATCGGTGTCCAACTCATGGTGGGGCTTCCCGGCGATACCGAAGCAGGTTCCTTTTCAAGCGTCGAAAAAGTCGCCGCGTTGGCTCCCGATTGCGTGCGGATTTATCCCGCCGTAGTTCTCAAAGGAAGTGAGCTAGCCCGATGGTATGCCCGTGGCGATTACACTCCCTGGCCTTTGGATGCCTGCGTGGGCCATGTCAAAAGGCTTTATCTCTACTTTTTGCAGCATAAAATCCGGGTCATCCGAATGGGGCTTCAGCCCTCCGAGACATTGCGGCCGGAAAGCCATCTTGTCGCAGGCCCCTTTCATCCCGCCTTCGGCCATCTGGTCCAATCCGAAATGTTTTACGACGTCCTGGTTTCTTACTTGCAGGAAAAAGGAACCGTTTCCGATCCTTTGATCATTCGGATACATCCCTTTACCGCCTCTAAAACGGCCGGATATGCCAATCGGAACATCGCATCGCTGAAGGCCCGGTTTCACATCCATTCGGTTTTGATTCGACCGGATCCTTTCTGCCCCAGGGATTTCCTGTTCGTGGAAGGCAAGGCGATCCCGGCGCCTTGCTGATTCCCGTCTTTGGGCTTTAAATGTTCATGGAATGATGAGCAGGTCGCCGCACCGGTCCTGAAGCGCCACGTCGATACGGGTAAAGCGGGAATCGACGGATCCCTCTATGGTGCGAAGCGCTTTTTCAGGAGTGTTGTTCGTTTCACTGAGGTGGGCCAGCACGACATGCGCAAGCCCCCGATGCCGGATCTCTTTAAGCAGATCCCGTGATTGGACGTTGGAAAGATGCCCTCGCCGGCCTTGGATGCGTTGCTTGAGAGGCCAGGGATACGGCCCTTCCTCCAGCATTTGGACATCATGATTGGCCTCCAATACCAGAAGGGTGCATTCCTGCAAGTGATCCTTAACCAGCCCGGTGGTAAAGCCCATATCCGTGGCGATGCCGATCTTTTTCCCATTACCGGATAGCGTCAGTCCCACCGGATCTTCGGCGTCGTGGGATAACGTAAAAGGATGCAACATCAAAGACCGGACGGCAAACATACGTCCGGGTTCAAAATCGACGATTTGAAACAGATTTCCGATCTCAGGTTCGGCTGCCCGCTTGGTATCGCCGCTCAGGTAGACGGGGATGTGGTACCGCCGCGACAGAACACCCACTCCCAGGATGTGATCCGTGTGTTCATGCGTGACCACGATGGCCGAAAAGTTTTCTGGAGAAATCCCCCGGCATTTCAGGCGCCTTTCGATCTCGATTCCGGAAAGTCCTGCATCGATGAGGATCGATGTGATACCGTCGCTGACATAGATGGCGTTTCCCCGGCTGCCGCTTGCCAGCACGCATACGGCCAGCTTGTAATCCATGAGATGTGACCGTCCCCCCTGTTGAATCCAGGTATTTCAGTTTTGAAATTTACTCCCTAGACTCCTAAATCCGACTGGATTCCCGTATGCCCGAATCCGCCGGCATCCCTTGAGGTCTTGTCGAGATTTGTTACCGGCTCGATTCTGGCTCGGTAAACCCGTTGAACGATCATCTGGGCAATCCGGTCGCCCCTGCGTACAATGAAATCTCGTTTTCCGTGATTGATCAGGGCCACCATAACCTCTCCACGATAGTCAGCGTCGATGGTCCCCGGGGAATTGATGATCCCGATGCCGTATTGGACGGCAAGTCCGCTTCTGGGGCGGATCTGGGCTTCATAACCGGGTGGAATGGAAACGGCGAAACCCATAGGGATCAACCGGATTTCGCCGGGCGCTAAGACCGTTTCCCCTTCGACTGCCGCACAGATGTCCATTCCGGAAGCTCCGGGTGTCATGTAGGAGGGAAACGGGATATCTCCTTCTGCGTGGGGTCGCAACCGCAGGAATTTAACGGTGGGCCCCTCGCTCATGGCCGATTCCTGTGGTTTGCGATTCATTGCCGCTGCCTGTTCTGAAATCTTCACAGGGATAAAAGCCCCTGGAGGTTCATTCGGGCGGGTATCGGGCCCAAAAGGGTTATGGCCAGGCAATCCGAATGAAACAGCTCCGCAGCAAGGTCGCGGATTTCATCAGCCGTGACCGATTCTATCCCCTGAACGACCTCTCCAAGGGGGATGGCTCGATTGAAAAGAATCTCGTTTTGGGCCAGGCGAACCATCTGGTTGTCCACGCTCTCGGAACTCAGGTAAAGGCCTCCTTTGAGAAACTCTTTGGCGTTTTTCAATTCCATGCCTTCAACAGGATGCGTTTTGATCCTATGCACTTCCTCCAGAATCAGTGCGACTACCTCCTTGATTTTTTTTGCATCGCATGCGGCGTATGCGCCGAACATCCCGGTGTCGGCATAGGCGGAAATGAAGGAATAGACACTGTAGGCCAGCCCGCGGCGCTCCCGAATTTCCTGAAAGAGACGCGAACTCATGTTTCCCCCCAGCAGGGTATTCAAAAGCGAAAATGCAAATCGCTTCGGGTCGGTCGATGAAAGGCCCGGAGTTCCAATGCACAGGTGTACCTGTTCCATTTTTTTTCGAAACAGGCGGATTTGAGCGTTCCCGACAGGCGTGGCCCGATCCGGAAGACCGTCTCCGGGGCTAATGGCCTCAAAGGCCGATCCCAGGAGTTCCAGGATCCGGTCATGCTCTGTGTTGCCGGCGGCGCAAATCAGGATCCGATCCGGCTGGTATAGTTTTTGAAAAAAAGTCTGAACGACGTGGGAATCGAATCGCAAAAGATTTTCCCGGGTCCCCAGAATCGACCTTCCTAAAGGGCTTTCTCCCCAAAAGGTATTTCCGGACAGCACATGGATGAACTCTTCCGGGGTGTCTTCAAGCATTCCGATCTCCTGGAAGATGACCGGTTGTTCCCGATTGATTTCAACGGGATCAAATACGGAATTCAGGAAAATATCCGACAGGATGTCGACCATGGTCACCAAGCGGTCGTGCATGACCTTGGCGTGATAACATGTCGTTTCCATGGAGGTAAAGGCGTTGGTGTGCCCGCCGATGGCATCAAACTCTTTGGCGATCTGATATGCGGATCTTTTAGCGGTTCCTTTGAAAATCATGTGCTCGATAAAATGGGAGAGGCCGTTTTCATCCGGGGCCTCATCCCTGGCACCGGCGTTGACCCATACCCCCATGGAAACACTTTGGAAATGGGGTATCTTTTTCGTTATAATCCGAACGCCGTTTGAAAGGCGGGTCTTATGGATCACTGCTGTTGCCTATTCAGTTCGGCAAGCGCCTCTTTAAGACTTAAGCGGATCTTTCCCTCCGGAGAGATCTCGAGAACCTTGACTTTGACTTTGTCCCCCTCCTTGACCACGTCGGTCACTTTTTTAACCCGATGATCCGCAAGTTGGGAAATATGGACCAAGCCGTCCGTTCCAGGGAGAATTTCCACGAAAGCGCCGAAATCCGCCACTTTGACCACGGTCCCTTCATAAATAGTACCCACTTCGGGCTCGGCTGCAATTTCCTTGACTCTACGAAGAGCTTCTTCGCCGTCCTTGAGGGAAAAGGCCGTGATCTTGACAATTCCGGAATCCTCCACTTCGATGCGGGTGTTGGTCTCGGTTTGCAGTGCCCTGATGATCTTTCCTCCCGGACCGATGATCTCCCGGATCTTGTCCGGGTTGATTTTGGTGGAGATCACCTTGGGGGCGTACGGGGAAGTTTCCTTTCGCGGTTCCTTCAGTGCCTCCAGCATCTTTTCGAGAATGAAGAGCCTGCCGATCCGCGCCTGCTCCAGGGCTTTTTCCAGGATATCTTTCGAAAGCTCTCGGATCTTGATATCCATCTGGAGCGCCGTAATCCCCTCACGGGAGCCCGCCACCTTGAAATCCATATCACCCATGTGATCCTCGTCCCCCAGGATGTCGGATAAAATAACCACCTGATCCCCCTCCTTGACGAGGCCCATGGCAATCCCTGAAACCGGCGCCTTGATGGGGACCCCGCCGTCCATAAGCGCGAGGCTGCCTGCACAAACGGTCCCCATGGATGAAGAGCCGTTGGACTCAAAAACTTCCGAGACGATACGGATGGTATACTCAAAATGTTCCTTATTGGGGATGACCTTCTCGATGGCCCGGGTGGAGAGGCCTCCATGGCCGATATCCCGTCTCGACGGTCCGCTCAGGCGCTTGACCTCACCCACCGAATAAGGGGGAAAATTATAATGGAGCATGAACGGCCTGAATTCATCGCCGACCAACGTCTCCACCCGCTGTTCGTCGGGACCGGAGCCCAATGTCAGGACCCCGAGCACCTGGGTTTCGCCACGGGTGAACAGGGCGCTGCCGTGGGGTCTCGGAAGGATTCCCACTTCACAGGAAATCGGTCGGATCTCGTCGAAGCGACGGCCATCGATGCGGCGTCCTTCGCGGAGTATGAAATCCCGGCAGATGCGGCGCTTCAGATCGTCAAAAGAATCGTCGATTTCCGCCTTTCGATCCGCGTATTCCGGCCCAAGCTTTTCCAGAATCCGGCTCTTCACGGATCCCAGCCCTTTGCTGCGTGCCTTTTTCTGGGGAACCAAAAGCGTTTCCCGGATGAGATCGGAAGCCATCTTCGAAATCCGTTGAAAAAAGCTTTCATCCGTTGGCGGAGGGGCGAAGGACTTCTTAGGAAGACCGGCGGCTTCTTTGAGCTTTTCCTGAATCTCGATGAGGGGTTGGAGCTCCCGGTGACCGAAGAAAATGGCTTCGAGCATGTCGGCCTCGCTGATAATGTTCGCCCCCCCCTCCACCATGACAACCCCGGTTTTCGAGCCGGCAACGATGATGTTGATATCACACTTGTCATAATCCGCGATGGTGGGATTGACCACCCATTTCCCGTCGATGCGCCCCACTCGGACGCTGGCAATAGGGCCGTCAAAGGGGATATCGGATATCTCCAAAGCAGCCGACGCCCCGACCATAGCCAAGACATCCGGATTGTTTTCCTGGTCCATGGACAGGACAGTGGCAATAATCTGAGTCTCAAAATTGAATTTCTTGGGAAAGAGCGGGCGTATGGGACGATCGATGAGCCGGGATGTCAGCGTCTCTTTTTCACTGGGTCGTCCGATCTCCCGTCGGAAGTAATTACCGGGGATCCTTCCGGCCGCGTAAATCTTTTCCTGATATTCCACGGAAAGCGGAAGGAAATCAATGCCTACCCGCTGGTCTTCCGAAGAAACCACTGTCACCAGGACCATCGTTTCGCCGTATTGAACCATGACGGCTCCCGAGGCCTGTTTTGCAACTTTACCCGTCTGTAAACTCAGCGTTCGGCCGCCTACCTCTGCTTTAAATACCAATTCCATTATAATCTCCAAACAATACGTTGGGGGCAGGCGAAGGCCGGCCCGATTTAGTGGATCGGATATCCTTTGAGACGATGCTTATCGTCTCAGCCCCAGGGTTTCTATGATCTTCCTGTAACGTTGGATATCCTTGTTTTTGACATAGTCCAGCAGCCTGCGCCGCCTTCCCACCAACATCAGTAATCCTCTCCGGGAATGGTGATCTTTCTGATGTGTTTTCAAATGCTCGGTGAGGTAGTTGATCCGATGGGTCAAAAGCCCGACCTGGACCTCCGGAGAGCCGGTATCCGAATCATGAAGCTTATGCCGGTTAATCAATTCCTCTTTTTCAACTGCCGTGAATGCCAATTTTTCCTCCATCGTTTTTTGAAATTGAATTATTTCCTTCGTGCAAACGCAAATTCGCCCAATGAATCATGCCTGATTTCCAAAAACACCGCAATATCCATACCCGCCCTTTCCGTTTCGATGCAAAAGAGCCAATAGTGTTCCCTTTTCATCGATCACCTTAATGCAGGTTGTCAGATCATTTTCAGAAACTCCCACGCAACCTGTAGGAATGTCATCGGCGGAAATGGGCCTGCCGTACCGAACTTTTTCGGCAACGGTATCGCCCACCGCCAATTCGGGCCAACCTTTCAGGGCTGACGCCATGGGGATGATTCTTTCCCTCAACCTTCCGATAGCGGAAGTTTCTTCGAGAACGCCCAGAGGGATGGCCTCATCCACATGAAATCCACCACTTTGGACCCTTCTCAACTGTGACAGGTGCCCACCGCATTCCAGTGCTGTTCCCACATCGGTGCCCAAGCTCCGGATATAGGTACCCGCCGAGCAAACCACTTCAAAACGTACCCTTGGAAAGTCGATATCGAGAACCGTCAACCGGTGAATGGTCACTATTCGGGGCGGTTTTTGGATCGTCTTTCCACGTCTGGCCCAGCGATACAGCGGTATACCCTGGTGTTTCAGTGCGCTGAATGCAGGAGGGACCTGGCTGATCTTTCCTACAAACTGCTGAAAAGCCGAACAGATCCGGTCTTTAGAAATCACACCGCCTGAAAATTCCGACAGCACTCTTCCCGTGGAATCGCCCGTATCGGTCTCCACTCCCAGATGGAGAGTTGCGCGGTAGGTCTTGTCTGTTTCGAGAAAAAAACGTGCCAGTCGGGTCGCATTGTCGATGCAGCATATCAAAAGCCCAGTAGCAAAGGGGTCCAGCGTTCCCGCATGACCAACTTTCAGGGCTTTCGAAGCCTGCTTGACTCTATCGACGACTCCGGCCGAAGTTATTCCCTCGGGTTTATCGATCAACAATATTCCCGGGCCAGTGTCCGAGACCTGTTGACTCACATCTCCTCCGCAAGACTTATAATCTTCGTTTTGATTTCCGGTAGCGTCGACTCTATGCTGAAACCGGCTGCGCTCGAATGCCCTCCCCCACCAAAGGCGGCGGCGATGACCGCCACATCCACGGACCCGTCCGATCGCAGGCTCACGTGATAGGGGAGCCGGCTTTCCTTGCCGCATCTGCCGTGGTTCAATTCTTCAATGAGCACGGCAACTTTGACATCCTTGATCCCCTTGGCATAATTAATCAGTCCGTCGGTATCCCCGGCGCGTGCCCGGGTTTCCCGGATCATCTGCTGAGTCACCGCCATCATGGAAAGCTTTCCGTTTTTGGAGATCTCTATGGAATCCAATGCCAGGTTCAACAACTTGATCCGTCCCAATGAGTATGCGCCATAGATTTGCTGGGCGATCCGATACGGATCCACCCCCCGTGCGACCATCTTCTCACAGATTTCAAAGGCATACCGGTTTGTATTGGAAAAACGGAATGACCCGGTATCCGTGAGAATCCCCGTATAGATGGCATTGGCGATTTCCAGGGTCACGGGAATTTCCATCGCCGTAATCAGTCGGTAGATGATTTCCGTCGTGGCGCAGGCTCCCGGATCGATGAGTTGGAAGTGACCGAACCGAGTGTTCGTAACATGGTGGTCGATATTGATCACCACCGGTATATGCTCAACAATCGGTGCCGCCCCACCCACGCGATGTAAATCGCCGCAGTCGAGGACCACCGCTGTATCAAAGACGCAGTCCTTCTTCAGCCGAATGACAACCTGATCGACGCCGGAAAGAAACCGATACACCGCGGGGATCGGGCTTTCGTTGAAGAGGACGGCTTCTTTTCCAAGTGCGAGTAAAGAAAGACCCAAGGCAATTAGGGACCCGATGGCATCTCCATCCGGGTTGGTATGTGAAGCAATCAACACCTGCTTACTGTTCTTCAGTTTCTCGATGATCTGTTCCATGATCTCCATTATCAGTTTCAAGTGTTTTCAGGATCCGGAAGATTTTTAATGCGTGGTCATACGATTCGTCGTAGAAGAATTGTAAATCCGGCATGTACCTCAAGTCTAGCCGGCCTGAAAGGGCGCGCTTGATATATCCGGAAGCATCTTTGAACCCGGCGGCGATGATTACCTTCCTTTCTTCACCGGAAATGGAAGCAAAATAGATCCGGGCAAACTTCAGGTCCGAAGTCAGTTTCACCCGGGTGATGGTCACCATCTTCAGACGTGGGTCCTGGATCTCCTTCTGAAGGATCTCTGAAAGTATCTTCTGAATCTGCGCCGCGACTCGATCTACTCTTCGAAAGGGCTTCATATGTTGAAAATCTCCATTTCAGTATCGATGATCTCTGCAAGCCCAAGAGCCTCGGCATAATTGAACATCTTGTCGATTTTAGAGTTGATCACCTGTCGATCGTTCCCTACAAAAGCAAATCCGATTTCCGCCCTCTGATATAAGTCCAACGCCCCGACTTCCGCCACGGAAGTATTGAAATGGTGCTGCAGTTGCATGACGATGGATTTGACGATCCTTCTCTTTTCTTTCAAAGACCGGCTCTCGTGAACCCGGAAGGTGATGATTCCGTACCCGACGACCATGGCATCTTAAAACCCCGTTGCCCCTCAATCGATTTTAGGACGGATCTCCACGAGATAAAAACACTCGACGATGTCACCCACTTTCATATCGTTATAATTCTCCACCGAAATCCCGCATTCATAACCGCTTTGCACTTCCTTCACATCATCTTTAAAACGCCTTAACGAGGCGATTTTCCCCGTATAGTAGACGACTCCGTCTCTCACGAGTCTGACCGGTTGACCGCGCTCCAGTTTCCCTTCCGTCACATAGCTTCCGGCGACGGTTCCGATTTTCGGAATATGGAAGATTTCCCGCACTTCCGCACGGCCCAAGGAACGTTCCTCGAACGTAGAGGCCATCATGCCGACGATGGCGTCCTTGGTGTCCCGGATCACGTCATAAATCACGTTATAATAACGGATATCCACATTCTCCTCAGCAGCCAGCTCGGTTGCCTTGGGCGTTGCCCGAACGCTAAAACCGATGATAACCGCGTTGGAGACGGCTGCCAGCGAAACATCCGATTCCACGATGGAACCTGTACCCGAATGAACGACGTTGATGCTCACCTCTTCGTTGGAAAGCTTCACAAGAGAGTCGCTGAGCGCTTCGATGGATCCATGTACGTCCGCTTTGATGATCAGGTTGAGATCTTTGACTTCACCGGCTTTGAGCTGTTCGTAAAGCTTTTCAAGGCTGAGGCGGCTTGACTTGGCAAGCCCCTTGGATCGCTGTTTCTGAATGCGATAGAGACTGAGCTGTTTAGCATTCTTTTCATGTTCCATGGCCAAAAACTCGTCCCCCGCCATGGGAACCCCCGAAAGTCCGTCAATCTCTACGGGAATTGAAGGGCCCGCTTCGGAAATCTGGGTACCGCGATCGCTGAGCATGGCGCGTATTTTCCCATGGTGAATTCCACACACCACCGATTCACCAGTCCGGAGGGTTCCTTCCTGGACCAGTAGAGTCGCCACCGGGCCCCTCCCCATGTCCAGCTTCGCCTCGATAACATGGCCCCGGGCAAGCTTATCCGGATTCGCCTTAAGCTCCAGCACCTCGGCTTGAAGGAGAATCATTTCTAAAAGGTCTTCGATACCCTGGTTATATTTCGCTGAAACCTCCAGAAAAACGGAATCTCCTCCCCAATCTTCGGGAACCAATCCGAGCTCCGCGAGTTGCCGCTTCACGCGATCCGGGTTGGCGCCGGGCTTGTCGATCTTATTGATCGCCACGATGAGCGGCACACCGGCTGCTTTGGAATGATTGATCGCCTCCACGCTTTGCGGCATGACACCGTCATCAGCAGCCACCACCAGGACAACAAGGTCGGTGACTTTTGCCCCCCGCGCTCGCATGGCCGTAAAAGCTTCGTGGCCCGGTGTATCCAAGAATACGATTTGTCCCTTATCGGTGGTCACATTGTAGGCGCCGATGTGCTGCGTGATGCCCCCCGCCTCTCCTTCGGTAACCCGGGTCTTTCGGATGGTATCCAGCAGGGACGTTTTACCATGGTCCACATGGCCCATAATGGTTACAACCGGTGGCCGGACCACTCGCTTTCCCGGCTCATCTTCTTCCACCCTGATGACGGATTCCTCTTCAAAAGCCGCCTTCTCGACATCATAATTGAATTCCGCAGCAACCAATGATGCCGTTTCAAAATCCACAGTCTGGTTCACCGTGGCCATGACCCCCAGAGACATGAGCTTCCGGATGAGATCGGCCGCTTTAATACCCATCCGCTTGGATAAATCCGACAACACGATGGTTTCGTCGATCTTGAGTCGCCGCTTAATCGCTTTAGGTACCGTGATTTGGGGCTTTTGCATTTGAATCGATGGCTTTCCCTTTATGGCTCTTTTGGCTTTTCGAGATACCGCCCGTTCGGTATAAAGATCCGCTCCCTCCACGACCTCTTTTTTCTTGAAAGAGATCTTCTTCTTGAAAAATTTTCTGTCTTTAACGTCCTCTTCGGCTTCTCTTTTCCCCTTTTTTTTCTTTTTGTCTTTTTCCGACGCTTCGGATTCCACCGCTTCGGATTCCACCGCCTTTTTCTTAAATTCCAATACCTTTGATACGATTTCTTCAGGTCTCTGAGTGACGGGTTCAGGCTCGACAGGCTTTTCCGGCTTTGGAGCCTCCGGAAGTTTGATAATCTTTGCAGGGAATTCTTTTTCCCGTTTCTTTTTTGCTTTTTTGGGCTTTTCGAGAACGACTTCTGCAGTCCCGGCAGGCTTTTCCTTTTCAGGCAAGGAAGGAGAAACAGCTTCCCGCTTTGCTTCCGGCGTTTTTTGCGGCTTTGCCGGTTTAATCACATCGGCCGGTTCCGCCGTTTGTATTATCCCGGGCAGCACCGCAGCTTTTTCGGTTTCGACGGATTCAGGAGCCGATTCCTCAACCTCTTCTTCAACAGCAAGATCGGCTTCGGTTGTAAGCGTCTGCGTCTCCGTTTCCAGCGGGGCTGCCTCTTCTGAAGCGAGAGGAGCCACCACTTCCACACGTGGAGGTTCTTCTTGAGCCACCCGGCGGATTCGCCTGCGAATGACGGTAGGCTTAACGCGTGTAAGTTCAACTTCTTCCGTTTTTTTGCCGAGAATGGCCGATTTGATCCCAGCAACCTGGCCCTCGTCCAGAGTGCTGACATGGCTGCTTACGGATATGCCCAGTTCTCCCAATTTCTCAAGAAACACTTTGTTGGTCATATTCAGCTCTCTGGCAAGCTCATATACCCTGATTTTTGCCATCCATCCCCCATCCCATCGGTTCGGTATGCGTCGATACAAGCCTTTTCGTTGGCATCGCATCGTCATGGTGGTTACCGGCGCAGATTATGTCTCTTCGGTTCTGATTTCCGGATCGCTTTCTCCTGTTGGATTCCCTTTTTGATCCGAAGCCACCTCCCTCTTGGACACCGATCCTTCCTCTTCAAGGCCGGCTTCGGATTCGTCCAAGTCGGTTTCTTCCGTCATCAGGGCTTTAATCACCGCTTCTTTGGCAAGCCTGATTAGTTTCGCTGCTTTTTCTTCTCCAATGCCCCGAATGGGGGTCAGATCTTCTATCGATGCCTTGCTGAGCTCTTCAACAGAAAAAAAGCCCCTTTCATACAAAGCGTCGGCCAGAGTTGCACCAATCTCCGGTAGTGCAAGGAGGGAATTGTATCCTTCCTTCATCGTCTGACTGTACCGTGTTTCACTGATGACATCAAGACGCCACCCTGTCAGTTTGGAAGCCAGCCGCACATTCTGCCCGCGCTTGCCGATGGCCACGGAAAGAAATTCGTCCGGAACAATCACTTCCATAAGGCGATTCTCTTCGTCGATGATTACCCGGGAGATCTCCGCCGGCGCCAGCGCATTGCAGACGAACTTGGCCGCATCCACATGCCATGGTATGATGTCGATCTTCTCTCCCCTGAGTTCCTGAACCACGGTCTGAACGCGGCTTCCCTTCATTCCCACACAAGCTCCCACTGGATCGATGTCAGGGTCGGTGGAAGACACCACGATCTTCGCCCGACTCCCGGGTTCTCGGGCAGCTCCCACGACTTTCACAATACCTTCGCTGATTTCCGGAACTTCTGTTTTGAACAAGGCGATCAGGAACTGATCATCGGCTCGGGTAAGAAAAATTTGCGGCCCACGACTCTCATATAGTACATCTTTAATATAAGCACGGATCCGATCCCCTCTTCGGAAAGTTTCCTTTGGGATCTGTTCTTTGGCCGTGAGGATGCCTTCGGTCTGACCCAGATTGACGATAATGTCATTGCGGTCTATCCGTTGAACGATCCCATTGATGATTTCTCCCTTGCGATCAATAAATCCGGAAAATACGGCATCCCGTTCGGCATCCTTCATCTTCTGGATGATCACCTGCTTGGCCGACTGGGCGGCAATCCGCCCGAAGGTGGTGGTATCCATCTTGGTACCGATACTGTCACCGATTTCACATTCAGGATCAAGCTTTCGAGCGGTTTCAAAATCGATCTGCAAGTCGGGTTCTGCGACAATTTCGGCAACCTCTTTAAATTGGAACACCTCGATTTCACCGGTTTTATCGTCATAGTGGACTTCAATATCGGCCTTGCTTCCTATCTTTTTTTTCGCTGCCGATCTCAACGCTTCTTCCAGGGCAGAAATCAAGACCCGCCGCTCGATCCCCTTTTCTCGGCTGACCTGGTCAATGACCCGTTTGATCTCCGACATTAGCATGTGTTTTCTCCATCTTCCCTTAAAAGATGCGCCTTGGCAATCTCCTCAAGGGGAATCGCTATGTCCCTATCCTCAGCTTGGAGGATTATCCGATCCTCTATAACGCCCCTCAGGATCCCTTTGAAGTTTTTTCGCCCACCCATCGAGCGGGCCGTGCGGATCAGGGCTTTATACCCTTTATAAGACTCGAAATCCTCCTTTTTACAAAGAGGCCGCTTGGGCCCGGGCGAAGAGACTTCCAGTGAATAAGCGCCCCGGGTCTCAAAATTAACGTCAAGAAGGTCGGAAAGCTGTCGACTGATGGATATGCAGTCATCCAGCGCAATCCCACCGGGTTTGTCGAGATATACGCGGAGGACCTTTCCGGTCTGCTCCCTTTGGTATTCCACATGAACAACCTCAACACCCTCGCTTTCACAAAGCGGGGTGGCGATCTCCCTCACCTTTTCGGCGATTTTCAGTCCGTCGATTGAAAAAAATCGCTCCGGCAGGTTCCGGTCTATTTTTTTTCCCTTCATTCGCTTTTGAGTCAACGCCTCGCCGCCTTCTGATGAAAACAAAAAACGGGCTTGGAGCCCGTTCCTTTTCATCCGGGTAAATCTTTTTGCGGAAAACCCTCAATCGACCATGAACGTTACTCCACCGAAAAGCTCACGTCCGTATCCCATTCATTCAAACGCTGCCGCTGTCTCATTCCGCATGAAAAGACGGTCAACTTTGGAGCGGGCAACGAGATTCGAACTCGCGACACCAAGCTTGGGAAGCTTGTACTCTACCAGCTGAGCTATGCCCGCTCTCAAGTTGCGGAACGGTACAATAGGGAATCTCTTTTGTCAAGAATTTTCCAACGCCCGGTTTTCCATCGAATAAAAATTGGGCACTATACCTCAAACCGGCCTTGACATTTCCAAAAAGGGGAGATAGAGACTGCACAAACGGGATTTTGTTTAGCCTTATCAAAACTGGGTAGAGTGATCATTATCGGACGAGGGCTTCCGATTCAACACCCGTCAAGGAGGTAAGAGATGAAGATAAAGGTAACGGCCGCTGTTTTGATGCTGACTTTAATGCTGGGAGTTTCGCCACTTTTTGCCGCAACGCAGCTGAAACAACTTGCAACCAGCCCTTTTTATAAAGGCAAGGTTTTAAAGCCTGAACAGGTCTATCCGGTGTTTAAAAAGATGCAATCCGACGTTAAGGCCGGGTTCATTCAAGCAGGCGCCGTCGATCTTTTTGAACCATTCATGAAGACCCTTGAAACCGCAAAAATTGAAACCATAACTGTAGCGCCTAAGGAAAGATTCCTCTGGATGATCTTTCAAAAGAAGAACAAACCTGTGGTGCTCAAAGATGTAATTTGGGCCGGGAAAGATACCTTCAAGGCGTACCGGATAGTCATGCGACATAAGGAAAGCGACTATACTTTCGTATTTCCTGTGATCTGCATGAATATCGCCTTGCAAAAGATCGTAGCTGCGCCCGCCGCTGCACCCGTGGCAGCCCCGCTGCCTGCACCGGCACCGGCGCCTGTAAAGACACCTGCTCCGGCACCTGTCAAGACACCTGCTCCGGCACCCGCACCTCCGGCAAAAGTCGAGGGTGGCCCTGCTCCCGCACCCGCGGCCGCTCCTGCACCCGCTGTTGCACCCAAACCCGCCGCAGCGGCCCCGCCTGTCGCCGCTGCTGCTCCTGCTGTTGTTGCCGGTGTACCGGCGCCCCGGAAAGGGCACATCATCGGCGATGTAGGGTTTATGAAACAATTCGATCCCGCCACCTTCCTGCCGATTCGTGTCGGCTATATGCATTGGTTCAATGAAAAAAATGCCATAGCCGGTCTGGTCGGATTTGCACCTTTGATGGAAGGGTGTGAAGATAATCCTCCTATTCTGGCGGATGTCTTGTATTTTTTCTATCCCACATCTAAATTTTTCCTCGGGGCCGGGGTTGGCATGTGGGACACCAGCTTCGATACCCGGATCGATCTTTTATTGGAAGCTGGATTTATGTTAACAGAGAATCCCACGGGAGTGAATTTCGGCTTATTTATAGAGGGACGATCGGCCTTTGACGAATTTGACGAGGTGGAGGAAAGGGGTCGGATTGGGATTGGCCTACGGATGTTCTTTTAAGGCCGGGAGGACGGATCATCCCTTAGAACCGACAAAATATCACGAAGCTCCGATTTGATCGTATCCAGGGTCGAGGGGGAAATCCCCTCGGCCCTTTCTTCTTCTTTCATAGCATTCAAATACTGGTTGGCACCGCGAATGGTGAACTGCTTGTCGTAAAGAAGTTCCTTGACGGTCAGGATCAGTTCAAGGTCTTTTTTCCGATAGAGACGCTGGCCTGTGGGGGTGCGCTTGGGTCTGATCTTTCTGAATTCATTTTCCCAGAATCTCAGCACATAGGGAGGCACACCGGCGATCTTGCTTACTTCCCCGATCTTAAAATAGATCTTATCGGGCAATGAAATGCGCTTCACCCTCAAGCCTCACGGTCGGCACACTAGGAGTCGCCCTTAAGGAAAATCATTCCGGCAGTGAGGCATCAAAAGTCTTCAGGAGCATATCCGATATCTTTTGATGCACCTGGGTCACCTCTTTGTCCTCCAACGTTCGAGTTTGGCTTCTGTAAGCAATCCGAAAGGAGATGCTTTTTTTCCCTGCCGGGATAGGATCTTTTTCAAATACATCAAAAAGCCGGATGGTTTCAATCCATTTTTCACCAGCGGATGCTACACATTGAAGAATTTCCCCTGCCAGGACCCTTTTATCGACAATGAGGGTAAAATCTCGGGTCGCTGCGGGAAACCGGGAAATGGGCTCAGCTTTTTTATGTAGCATCGTGAAGGGCAACAAGGCATCAAGGTTCAGTTCGGCAATGAAAACTTCCTGGTGGATATCATAGGGCGTCAGGGTCTCAGGACGCATCTCTCCCATCCATCCGATATCTTGGTTTTCAGTCCGGACCATGGCTGAACGATGGGGTTTCAGGTAGGCACAGAAATCATCCGGCATCGGTGCAACCTCGATAGTTCTAATCCCGATAGCCTTCCCCAACCCTTCTACTGTACCCTTGATATCGAAAAAATCGCAAGGGGTTTCTTTGCCGTACCATCCGGGTTCAAAACGGAAACCGGTCCACAGCACGGCGAGCATTTCCGTCTCTTGGGGAAGGTCATCCGGATTTTGGGGGAGATACACCTTTCCCGTTTCAAAAAGACGCAAGGATCGGAACTGCTGGGCCAGATTCCTCTGGAGGGAACCCAGAAGACCCGGGATCAACGTGGTCCGCATCCGACTCTGCTCATCGGAAATGGGATTTAGAATCCGCATGGTCTTTCGTCGGAAATCGTTCTCCGGAAGCCCCAGATGGTCATCAAACCGGCTATGGATGAAGCTATAGTTGATTGCCTCCAGGAAGCCAAAGCCCGCCATCCATCGCCGGATGACGTCTCTGATCCAAAAAGATGGATTGCGACGCCTTTGAACGGGGGGAATGGAAGGAAACGTCACCGGAATATGCTGGTATCCCGACAGCCGGGCCGCCTCTTCCATGAGGTCTTCGGGCCTCTTGACATCCACCCGGAAGCTCGGCGCAAGAACCTGCAGACGGTCCTCATCAATAGGAGTGACACGAAATTCAATGGATTCTAAAAGCGTTTTAAGCTTTTCCTGAGTAAAACCGGTTCCCAGCAGATGGTTTGTCCGGGAAAGGCTCAAGGTGACTTCCCTTTTTGAAATCTCTTTCGGACAGGCATCGATCCATCCGCTGACAATCCTTCCTCCACCAAGCTCGCTCATCAGCCGGGCCGCACGGTTCAGGGCGAAAATAACCCCTTCCGGGTCTACGCCTCGTTCAAATCGATGGGAGGCTTCGGTGCTGACTCCCAGCCGTTTGGCGGTCCTTCGGATGCTTACCGGATCAAAGCAGGCGCTTTCGATCAACACCCGTGTAGTCTTCTCTGTGATCTCCGAGTTCATCCCTCCCATGACCCCGGCAATCGCCACCTCTTTTTCCCCGTCACAGATCATCAGGGTATCCGAAGACATGATTCGTTCTTTCTGGTCCAGTGTAATAAATCGTGTACCTTCTTTGGCGGTCTTAACCACAATCCGGTGTTGGGCAAGGCGGTCGAAATCGAAGGCGTGCAAAGGCTGTCCGGTCTCCATCAGGATGAAATTCGTGATATCCACGATGTTGTTGATCGGCCTCAATCCTACAGAAAATAGGCGATCCTGAAGCCAGAACGGGGAGGGACCGATGCTGATATCGAAAACGAGACGGGCATCATATCGAGGGCAGTGCTCAGGAGCTTCAATGGTCACTGAGGCCAGCGTCGAGATCTGATCGTCATCCTCATCAATGCGCACGTCCGGATAAGTTATTCGAGACCTCTGAATCCCGGCGATTTCACGAGCGATTCCGATCATGCCCAGGCAATCGGGCCGGTTAGGGGTCACACCGATTTCAAAAACGGTATCGGAAAGCTTTAAGGCCTGAGCGAGCTCCTGGCCGGGGTTAAGAGAAGCGTCAAGCTTCAGGATTCCGGAGGCATCGTCTCCCAGCCCGAGTTCCTTCTCGCTGCACAACATCCCTTCGGAAACGACGCCTCGGATGGACGATTCTCGCAGCACGGTTCCGTTCGGAAACCGGATCCCGGGAAGAGCTACGGCGGACAGCATCCCTTGTCGGACATTGGGAGCCCCGCAGATGATTTTTAACCGGCGTCCTCCTGCATCCACATCGCAGACTCTCAGCTTGTCGGCGTTGGGATGCGGCCTGACTTCCGTCACCCTTCCCACCAGGATGCCTTTCATGAAATCGAACCGGTCGGTGGCCGATTCCACTTCAAAGCCAACCATCGTCAAGGCATCGGCCAGCTCGGAAGCACCCATTTCGATGGGCACATATGTTTTCAACCAGCTTAGGCTCGCCTTCATGTTTAAAACTGCATCAGAAACCGTGCGTCGTTATCAAAAAATTTACGGATGTCATCAATGCCGTATTTCAGCATGGCAATCCGTTCTACACCCATGCCGAAAGCAAATCCCGTGTATTGTTCAGGGTCATAGCCTACATTTTCGAAGAGGGCCGGGTGAACCATGCCCGATCCCAGAATCTCCAGCCAGCCGGTGTGGGAACAAACCCGGCAGCCTGCTCCCCGGCACATTACACAAGCGATATCCACTTCGGCGCTCGGTTCGGTGAAAGGAAAAAAGCTGGGGCGAAACCGCAGCGTCGTCTGCTCGTCGAACATCTGGTGCACAAAAGCGGTCAAGGTTCCTTTCAGATCCCCGAAAGAGACACCCTCATCCACTAGGAGCCCTTCCACCTGGTGAAACATGGGGGTGTGGGTCAGATCCGAATCACAACGAAAAACCTTACCAGGTACGATGACCCTCACCGGGGGACGTTGCTGTTTCATGGTCCGGATCTGAACCGGAGACGTGTGGGTCCTTAACACAATGTTGTCAGAGACATAGAATGTATCCTGCATGTCCCGGGCCGGGTGATCCTTGGGGATATTCAACGCTTCGAAATTATAGTAATCGGCTTCCACCTCCGGTCCTTCGGCGATGTCAAATCCCATTTTTAAAAAGATATCGCAGATTTCTCCCATGACCTGGGTGAGGGGATGTAAAGCACCGATGGCGGGAACCCGACCGGGTAAGGAAATGTCCACCCAGTCTTCCTTCTTTTCTGCGGAATTCTCGAATCGCTCTAAGGCTTCCTTAAGCGCCTGCTCCAGGATACCTTTAAGAGCATTGGCTTCCTTGCCGAATGTAGCCCTCTGATCCGGTGGAAGCGTCGAAACGCTGCGCAACAGCTTTGTAAGGATCCCTTTCCGGCCTAAATATCGGGTTGTCAGAGCACTGACAGCCTCAGCATCTGTTGACGCCTTCAGTTCTTTGAAAGCATGTTCCCGGACGTTTTGAATGGAGTCCACTGGATCCCCGAACGGATAGATATCCCGATTTTTGAATGACTGCGGCTTCATTATGGACCCGCCACCAGACGTTCTATAAAACAGATTCGGCTTCTGGCGGTTTTTAACACATTTAAAGAGTTATCCCTGTTGAGCCGCCAGATTGGCGATCTGAGAAAACCCGGAAGGGTCGGATATTGCAAGATCCGCCAGCACTTTTCGATCCAGGGCCATACCGGCACGTTTTATCCCCTGGATGAATCGGCTGTAAGACAGGTTATTCATGCGGGCCGCCGCATTGATTCGAACGATCCAAAGCCTTCGAAAATTCCTCTTTTTTGTCCTCCGGTCCCGGTAGGCATACATCAGAGCCTTGTCAACTGCACCGGCCGCCGTGCGAAAAAGCTTGCTCCGGCCACCCCGGAATCCCTTGGCCAGTTGGAGTACCTTTTTCCGACGTCTTCTTGCTTTAAACCCTCTTTTAACTCTCATAATATCACTCTCTCTTCTATCCGTTGGGCAAAAGGAGCCGGATCGTTTTTTGATTGGAACCGGAAACGACCCGGCTTTTGCGCAATGAACGTTTTCGCTTCCTGGTTTTTTTAGTCAAAATGTGGCTTCCATAAGCCTTGGAATAGACATACTTGCCTGTTCCCGTCTTCTTAAATCTCTTTGCCGCTGAACGGTTTGTCTTGATTTTCGGCATATTCTACCTCGCTTAAAAGTAACCTGCTCACCGGCTAAAGCCGGCGACCTAAGGGTTCAGGGATTCGAGGGAACTTAATTCAAAAGGCTTTGAATTGTTTGTCCCTCAGCCCATTCAATTCTTTCAGGATAAAGATCGGACTCGAGTCTTGGCCTGAAAGCAGTAGCTTTATCTCGATGCAAAAACGGGGCATTATAATAAAAAATAGATGGCGTGAGCATGGCATCCTTTCTCAAGCTCACGCCACCTAAACCTAATTTTATAAGAAGATCAACCCATACGCAACACTATTTTTAAATCAAACCCGAGCCTTTGGTTTATTTGGGAGCCAGCACCATGACGATGATCCGACCTTCGAATTTCGGCTCCTGTTCCACGTGAGTGATATCTTCCACTTCGTGTGAGATTCGGGCTAACAGCTCCATCCCCCTTTCCGCCAGGGTGATCTCTCGACCCCGGAAAAGGACTGAAACTTTTACCTTATCCTTCCTCTCGAGGAATTTTCGAATGTGGCCGATCTTGACCTGCAGATCATGTTCACCGGTCTTTGGCCTGACTTTGATTTCCTTGATTTGAAAGGTGCTCTGTTTTTTCTTGGCGACCTGCTTTTTTTTCGTTTGCTCATATTTGTAGCGGCCGTAATCCATGATCTTACATACAGGCGGGTCCGCGTTTGGGCTGACCTCCACCAGATCCAACCCGAATTCAGCCGCTGCACTCAGCGCCCTTGAGAGAGGAATGATCCCCATTTGATTCCCTTCGGGATCGATGACCCGAACCTCCTTGGCCTTGATATATTGATTCACATGAGCCTGGTCTTGATTTTTTGGGTTAACGATTGCCACCTCCTGTCTTCATATGGGTTATTCCTCTGGGTGCTCCCTCCGGTTTTCAATCGGGGGAAGTCGCTTTTTGTTGACGCTGATATACAAGAAGATTGCGAAATGCAAGTAAAAAGTGCATCCGGGAACCCTTGTGAAGCCTTTTCCGGAGGCCCTTTGAGTTCTACTGACTTAAGGTATATCTGGCCAAGAGGCTCCCTTCCCAATAACGGTTTCGAGGATTTTTAAAATAGATCTTCAATAGAGAAAGACTTTTTTCCCGAAGGATATTGGGCACGAGGACCACCGGACGGCTCCGATACAACGGCGAAAGCCGCGTCAAGTCACATCCTGTACCACCTCCCATGACATCTTCATAGGCATAGACGACTTTCCGGATCCCGCTGAGCAGTATTGCACCGTAACACATCAGGCACGGCTCCATAGTGGTATAGAGGGTGATCGTTCCGGCGGGATCCATTAAATCGGCACTCGTCAATCGCTCAAGGGCAATCATTTCCGCATGGTGGATTTCACTGGCCCGGGTACCCCTGGTTTGCCGGCGAAAGCCCGTCGCAATGACCTGCTCTTTGATGACAATGACGCATCCGACGGGAAATTCTCCCTGTCGCAGTGCTCTTCTGGCCTCTTCTAGTGCTTGTTCCATGAAAAAAGTGTGATGGGCAGCTACCATTTTTCCTTACAGCCTGCAGATGTTATCATCGCACGGGCAGCACCCATCCACCTCGTAGACATACAGGATCCGGTTTTCCATCTGCACCCGATGGGTGGTTATAATTTCAAAAGCATGGTGAGAGGCTATTTGAATCAGTTCATTCCGGGCAGGAATCGATTCCAGTCCCTGGGACAGGACTTTCCCGTCTGTTCCTGAAAGAATTTCGGCGTCCTCACCGTTGGTGACCACGGCCACCGGGATTTGATACGGGGAAAGCAAGCGGGATGCGGCTAAAACCGCCCTTCTCCGGGTCACCAAAGAACCGGGGCCGTACCGGATCACCATGCAATCTTTCTCTGAAAGGGTTACCTTGAAATCAATGGTGATGATGGCCTGCTTTTCTCCGGCCTCAATCCGCAAGGGGCACCGGGGTGTAATCTCGCGTTTTGAATACCCTTTATCCTGAACTAGAAGGCGCGCAATTTGTTGACGATACCGTTCATCATGGGTATCTTTCAACACCTCTCCGGTCAAGAAGTCAACTTGTTCGCCAAGTATGAGATGGTGACCTTGCACCCCGGTATTCCCTTCTACGACTCGGATATTTGCATCGATCGGGCTACATGCTCTTTCTACCCATCGAGTGTCGATCTTTAGATTTCTTTTGATTATACTGATTTTTTGAATCGGATACAAATGATGAAATCGTAAAAACTCAAAATTAGGAAGACAAAGTAAAAAGCTTCAGATGCAAGGCACGCAAATCCTGAGGAATGAGGCGTACATATGGGTACGCCGCAATGACGAAGGATGCAGTGCAACGCAGCAGATGGACTTTTTAAGAAGCCATCAAATAATCCTTTACTCGATGGTCGACATCTGGAATAATCTTCCGATAAAACACGGTGAAAAAGGTTTCCTCCCGGCTTTTGATGAATACCAAATCCATCCGAGAAGACTTCGAAAAACGCGAATGCGGGTTCATGTCTCCTTTCGCATGCCTCAGTTCCAAAACCCGAGGGAGACTACGTCCCGAGCCTCCCTGCCCGGTCCGGACGGCGTTTCAGCTGGATAAGTTTCGAATCGTTTATTCCAATGCCTTCCGGAGACTAAAATACAAGACCCAGGTATTCCTATCTCCTTTAGGGGATCAGTACCGAACCCGGCTGACTCATACCCTCGAGGTGGCTCAGATCGCCACCACCATCGCCCGCGCCATGCGCTTGAACGAAGACCTTGCGGAAGCCGTCGCCCTGGCTCATGATCTGGGCCACCCCCCGTTCGGACACGGCGGGGAAGTTATTCTCAAGGAAATCTGTTCCGACGGATTTTCGCACCATAAACAAAGTTTGAGAGTCGTGGATATCCTGGAAAATAATGGCATGGGGCTTAATCTGACCTTTGAAGTCCGAGACGGCATTCTGAAGCATTCCAAAGGTTATGGAAAAATCATTCCGGATGATCTGAATGAACTCCCCTGTACAATCGAAGGCCGGGTCGTACGCATCGCGGACATCATCGCTTATTTGAATCATGACCTGGAAGATGCCATTCGCAGTGGGGTCATCCATGAAGACCAGGTTCCGACATCCTGTGTTACGGTGCTGGGGAATAACCATTTGGAAAGAGCCACCACCATGATCATAGATGTCATCCATACCAGTACTCCCTCTGATGGACAATTTCTCTTGAACATGAGCGATAAGGTTTATGCGGCCATGAGCGAACTAAGGCACTTCCTATACAATAACGTCTATCGGGCCAAACAGGTCCACCGGGAATTTATCAAAGCTAAAAAAATTCTTTCTGAGCTTTTTTCCTGCCTCATGACTGATGATGACCTGTTTCAAAAAGAACTCAAAAGGATGGGGCTAAAGGAAATAAACCCGCTCCCGGAAAGCAGGGAACGCATCGTCTGCGACTTTATCGCCTCAATGACGGACCGATACGCGCTGGCCCTTTATCATAAAACCTTTTTCCCGGAACCGATTGTCTGATCCCGTCCTGTGGACCCTATCCCGAAAAGTATCAGCGCCCCCCTGGAAACATTCGAACCCCATCTCCGTCTCCTGAAACGCTTGTACGCGGCCATGGATCAGGCCTACCGCGAAACGGCAACACTCTATGGGTTTATCTGCAACGGCTGTGAAGACAGCTGCTGCCGGACCCGGTTTTACCATTTCACCTTTATCGAGTATCTTTATTTATTAGAAGGTTACATGACCTTAGGGCCGTCTCTTCGGCGGGAAGTTCAAAAACGGGCCGAAGCCTATCGCCGGCATATGGACACCGCTGATAAGTCGGGCCTTTCTTCCCCATTATTTTGCCCTCTCAATGAAGAAAGGTTCTGCATTCTTTACGGTTGGCGTCCTATGCTCTGTCGGCTTCACGGCATTCCCCACGAACTCCACACGCCGGGAAAAGCGATCTTTCGAGGTTCAGGATGCCACGTATTTGATCGGACTTGCGGGCAGATCCCCTATATCCCATTCGACCGGACACCCTTTTATCGGGATCTGGCAGCCTATGAGCAGAATCTGCGGAAAGAGATCGGAGCCGACTACAATATCAAGATGACGGTGGCGGAAATGCTCCTGGATTTTGAGAAAAAGCCCAAGGTTCTGGATTTTCCCACCCACTTATGTGACATCCGGAAACGACATGAAATATTTTGAAGATATCCCCCTGGAGAACCTCCCGGGACAGTACCTGGGCTCTGATACGGTCTTTCATTTTCGCTGTCACCCCGGAATCGGTTGTTTCAACCGATGTTGCCGGAATTTAAACCTAATTTTACACCCATACGATGTTCTAAGACTCAGAAAAGGGCTGGGAATCAGTTCCGATGTATTCCTGGAACGCTATGTGGATATCGTGCTGCGCAAAGAAGAATATTTTCCGGATATTCTCCTGAAGATGGCCGAGGAAGTGGAACATCCATGCGTTTTTCTGTCCGCTTCAGGGTGCACGGTATATGAGCACCGACCCCACACCTGCCGCCTCTATCCGCTCGAACAGGGGGTGTCCTTCGACGCCGTTTCCGGACAAAGCCGGCTGGTCCATTTTTTCCGGCCCTTCGATTTCTGCATGGGGCAATTTGAAAAAGCTTCCTGGACCCCCGACGGCTGGTCTCACGACCAGGGTGCGCGGCTCTACAACGAGATGACTATTCTTTGGAGTGAGCTGAAGCGCCTCTTCCAGCAAGACCCCTGGGGGAAAGCCGGTCTATCGAGCCCCAAGGGAAAGATGGTCTTCATGGCGACCTACAACATCGACCGGTTTCACGATTTTGTCTTCGAAAGCTCTTTTTTAAAACGATACCCCATCGCGCCCGCCGTTGCTGACCGGATCCAAGACGATGACACGGAATTGCTGAAGTTCGGGTTTGAGTGGGTGAAATATCTGTTGTGGGGTATACCGGGCTCCAACCTCAAATAGGTAACCCGAATCCGTTCTGTTTGGAAAACCCCGATACTCAGTTTCTACAGAACACCCGGAGGCATGGGAGAAACCGACTCGCCTCCCAATATGTATCCCCCGTCCAGGCGAAGGACGCTCCCGGTCATAAAGGATGCATCCTCCACCAGAAAACAGACCGCTTTGACCACGTCTTCGATAGTGCCGATTCTACAAAGTAGCGTATGGTCGAGAATCGCCGCTTTCTGGGCGTCCGACAGGAGGGCCCACCCACGGGTCCCTTCTCCATGGCGGGTTTCCACGAATCCCAACATAATTTCATTGACGCGCACTTCAGGAGCCCCCATACGCGCCCAGGTCTCGGTTAAAAGCGAAACCCCTCGATTGGCAGAGGCGTACCCATCGTTGAAGACCGGGGCGGCCGGTCCGCACCTTCCCACGACGCCGGCTATAGATGACAGGTTCACGACAATACCTTCACCAGAGGCCTTTAGATAGGGAAGCGCTTCATTGAAAACCCACCATTTGGCCCTGAGTGTGGTGGCAAGCTCCAGATCCCACTGGTCCTGAATATAGGGGCCATGGACGATGGGCCATCCGCCCCGCTCGATGTTATTAATGAGAATATCGATCCTTCCGAATTGATTTGCCACCTTCTCCACCGTAGAGGCGATCTTTTCTGTTTGAAGTAAGTCCACTTTGAGAATGAGAGGTTCTGCCCCTATGGTCTCCAAACTTTGCCTCAGAACCTCCAGATGCTCCTCCCAGTCCCAATAAGTTGCGGCAATCTTCGCCCCTTTTTGAGCAAGGGCGACGGCAACTCCTTTTCCGATTCCCCTGATCGATCCCAGTACCAAAGCGACCTTACCATCGATTTCCATCGAATCAATCCTCGTTAAAATGTGCCGCTAAAACATGTGCCATCCATCGATGCCCCAACTCCAATATAGCCGTGTCGTCCATCAAGGCCGCGTCTTCAGCTTCTTTTTTCTTTAAAAACCCTTCAAGCAGCCCCTTTCCCGCTTCGACCCGGAAGCGATCCAGGTCATATAATGCCAGGTGAAAGAAGTGCCGTTGCTCCACCGTCAGCGGACCGGGCCGGACTCGGTTTTTGATGGCGATCAAATCCAGAAGGAGATCGTTCATACGGATGTAAGGTTCAAGATCCTGGTCTTCGATCCATTCCTGCACCTTCTGCTCCCCTTTGCCTTCAAACCCCCTGCAAAAAGGTTCCTGAATGAGGGCAAAATTAGCCGATATCGCACCCGTTTCCCGATCCCTTGAAACGGCCCTGGCAATCGGATACAATCGGCAGGCCGTGGGGCGATCTTCATAGATACTACACCCGGAAGGAGATAGAAAAGGACAGGTCGAATCCGGATGATCGTTGAAGCGAAAGATGATGACCGGAAGTCCGGACCGTTGACCGGTGTGGCTCAGGGTATAGCGCTTGAGAAATTGGGTTGAGGAAAGATTCAGTCTGTTTTTGATCTTGAGGATGTCATACGGCGTCAGAAACTGATTGAGATCCCGACAACAGACGCCGAAACATGATATCCCCTTTCCACAGGAGAATCGAAAGCATTCATCCATAGCAATGGTAACCATCTTTGCATCCATTACGATTTGGACCTTTTTCAATCTTTGGTTTTCAGGACGTAAATGGCACCCTTACAGATGTTTTTTTTGGTCCAGTCGCCCTGACTAAAGAGGTAGCAGGTTCCTGGTACCTGTCAATAAAAATTGATGGCTTCGTAAAAAGTCCATCTGCTGCGTTGCACTGCATCCTTCGTCATTGACGGCGTACCCATATGTACGCCTCATTCCTCAGGATTTGCGCGCCTTGCATCTGAAGCTTTTTACTTTGCCATCCTAATTTTGAGTTTTTACGATTTCATAAAAATTGAACCCTTCCAAAGGCAGATCCCTTTCGCCTGAACAAGGTTTGCCAAATGAATTTTTTATCTTGAAAGTGCTTGACAAGAATTCCACCGGATGATAGTTAAAGTTTTTCTTGGTATAAGGAAAGGGATTGGTCCATCCCGCTGAAATCAAAATCAAATTGATCTTCATTGCATAGCCTGCCCTTTGGCTGACAGAAAAGGGAATCCGACAAATCGGCCCGACGAGTAAAGCGTGAAGGGGCATAAAATGAAGGGAGGTGTAGAAGGAAAAACCACGTTTGGATTATTTGAGTCAAAGACTACAAAAAGCTGCAAAAGAAACCATTTTTGCACAAAAACAACGAGGAGGTAATGTAAATGCCAAGTTTTGTAATAGCTGAGAAATGTGACGGCTGCAAAGGCGGGGAAAAAACGGCATGCATGTACATCTGCCCCAATGATCTCATGGTGTTGGAACCCAATGAGATGAAAGCCTATAATCAGGAGCCGGATCAGTGCTGGGAATGCTTTTCGTGTGTGAAGATCTGCCCGACCCAGGCCATCGAAGTCAGAGGATATGCCGACTTTGTGCCCATGGGAAGCAGCGTCATGCCGATGCTGGGCACCGAAGACGTGATGTGGACCTGCAAATTCCGAAACGGTGTCATCAAACGGTTCAAGTTCCCCATCCGGACCACGCCCGAAGGCGCGGCTAACGACTATGCGAACCTGAAGGGCAAAGACATTGAAAGTCCGCTTCTTTCCACCCAGGAAGCCGAGGGATTTAAAATGCCCAGGCCCAAAGCGCTGGTTTAAGCCTCAAAAGACGGGTGGGGTGTCATACCCGCGGAACAAACAATCACGTATCATTATTTGAAGGAGGATATAAAATGGCATTACCGAACAAACCCAAAGGGGAACTCAAGGCCGTAAGAGACCCAGAGTTTGTGGAACGCGAAGTCGATATCCTGATCATCGGCGGCGGCATGGCTGCATGCGGCGCGGCGTTCGAGGTCAAAAAATGGATGTCCGACAAGCAGAGCGTCCTTCTGGTGGACAAGGCCGCCTTGGAGCGCAGCGGCGCCGTGGCGCAGGGCCTTTCCGCCATCAACACCTATATCGGCGAAAATTCACCCGGATGACTATGTGCGCATGGTCAGAAACGACCTCATGGGGATCGTCCGGGAAGACTTGATCTTCGACCTGGGTAATTATGTGGACGATTCCGTGCACCTGTTCGAGGAATGGGGGCTCCCCATCTGGAAAAAATCCGCCGAAGACAAAAACCTCGACGGAAAAAAAGGCCAGACAATGGGCACACTGAAATCCGGAGCCAAGCCGGTCCGCACCGGAAAATGGCAGATCATGATCAACGGCGAATCTTACAAACGCATCGTCGCCGAAGCCGCCAAGAAAGCCATCGGCGCTGACAATATCCTGGAGCGGGTTTTCATCGTGGAACTGGCCCTGGATAAAAATCGGTCGAACCAGATCGCCGGCGCACTCGGATTCTCCGTGCGGGAAAACAAGGTATACTTTTTCAAGTGTAAAACCGCCATGATCGCATGCGGCGGCGCAGTGAACATCTATCAGCCCCGGAGTGTCGGCGAAGGGAAAGGCCGGGCCTGGTATCCGGTGTGGAACTCCGGCTCCACCTATTACCTGGGGATGCGGGTCGGCGCCGAACTTTCCATGATGGAAAACCGGTTCACCCCGGCGCGTTTTAAAGACGGCTACGGCCCGGTGGGTGCATGGTTCCTGCTCTTCAAGGCCAAGACCCTCAATGGGTTGGGCGAAAACTTTGCCGCCAGCGAGGCCGCTAAGAAGGAACTCCAGAAATATGCGCCTTACGGCACCGCCGCTGTCACCCCTACCTGCCTGCGGAACCACCTGATGCTCTTCGAGATGAAGGAAGGCCGCGGACCCATCATGATGGATACTGTGACCGCTTTGGCCGAACTCGGAAAGACCATGGACAAGAAGGAACTCAAGCATCTGGAATCGGAAGCCTGGGAAGACTTTTTGGACATGACCTGCGGCCAGGCCAACCTGTGGTGCGCCACAAACACGGAGCCGGAAAAGAAAAACTCCGAAGTCATGCCCACCGAGCCGTACCTGCTCGGATCCCACTCGGGCTGCTGCGGGTTCTGGGTTTCGGGTCCGGATTTCGATTGGATCCCGGCTTCTTACAAGATCAAGGCCGACAACGGCAAGGTCTACAACCGCATGACCACGGTCAACGGACTTTTCACCTCCGGCGACGGTGTCGGCTGCTCCGGCCACAAGTTTTCCTCGGGCTCACATGCCGAAGGCCGGATTGCCGTCAAACAGATGGTCCGCTACGCCAAAGATCACGCGGACTTCAAACCGGAAGTGGCCATGACCAAGGACCAGGTCATCGACTATGTGTACAAACCGGTTCGTACCTATCTGGACAATGTCAAGTACACCACGGCCGAAGACATCAACCCCAACTACATGAAGCCCAACGGCATGATGTACCGGATGATGAAGGCCACCCACGAATACGGCGCCGGAACGGCCACCTACTATATGACGACTTCAAAGAACCTGGAAATCATCATGGAGATGCTGGCATGGATGCGTGAAGACTGCCAGAAACTGGCTGCCGGCGACCTGCACGAACTGATGCGGTCGTGGGAAATCCTGCACCGCATCTGGACCGTGGAATCCCATCTGCGGCACATCCAGTTCCGGAAAGAAACCCGGTATCCCGGCTTCTACTATCAGTCAGATTACCCGGGGCAGGATGACAAGAACTGGTTCTGCTTCGTCAACTCCAAGTTCGACCCGAAAGCACAGAAATGGGATGTCTTCAAGAAAGACTACATTAAGATTATCCCGTAATCGAGGAACGACTATGAACTAGTCGGCAAACATGCCTCCAGGTGTCGCCAGACACCTGGAGGTTTTTGTTAAAATCCCCGGTTATGGGTGGTATATGAGGGGTGATCGACCGGGCCGGTGGATCGCCCGTCGCCTATCACCCATAACCCAATCACCCTAAATTACGGAGGGATGGCATGACAGACAACAAAGGAGCCCCGGGAAGCGGAAGCATTCTGGTCGTGGGAGGCGGCATCAGCGGCCTGACGACCACTCTGGAAGCCGCCGAGGTGGGGTACGAGGTGTTTCTCGTTGAAAAGAACCCCTATGTTGGGGGGAGAGTGACGCAGCTGAATCAATATTTCCCCAAGCTGTGTCCGCCCACCTGCGGCCTCGAAATCAATTTCAGGAGAATTAAAGACAACCCCGGCATCAAGGTCTTCACCCTGGCGGAGATCGAGAAGGTAGTCGGCGTTCCAGGTAACTACGATGTCACGGTGAAGCTGAATCCCCGCTATATCAACGAAAATTGCACCTGTTGCGGGGACTGTGCCAAGGCTTGTGAAACAGAAATTTCCAATGACTACAATTTCGGCATGGACCGGCATAAAGGTGCATATCTTCCTTTCGAAATGGCCTTTCCCGCACGGTATGTTCTTTCTCCCCAAATCATCGGCACCGAAGACGCCAAACGGTGCAAGGCGGCCTGCAAATACAATGCCGTTGATCTCGACATGAAACCTAAGACATTGACGTTGAATGTGGGCGCCATCGTCTGGGCCACGGGCTGGGAACCTTACGATGCCGGTAAGATCGACAATCTCGGGTTCGGACGGTATCCCAACATCATCACCAATATGATGATGGAACGCCTGGCAGCGCACAACGGGCCGACCAAAGGACAAATCCTTAGACCTTCGGACAAAAAGGTTCCTCAAAGCATCGCCTTTGTCCAGTGCGCCGGATCCCGGGATGAAAATCATCTTCCCTATTGTTCCTACATCTGCTGCATGGCATCTCTGAAGCAGACCACCTACATCCGGGAACGGAATCCAGAGGCCCACGTCTATATTTTTTACATCGATCTGAGGGCGCCCGGATACCGGTACGAGCGCTTTTATAAAAAAATCAAGGAAGACGATAAGGTTCACTTCATCAAGGGAAAAGTCGCGGAAGTCGGCGAGGATCCGGCAACCCAGAACATCACCGTGGTGGCAGAAAACGCCGTCACGGGAGAAAAGATCAGGCAGACCGTGGAAATGGTGGTCCTGGCCACCGGTATGCAGCCCACCGCCGCCCAAACCAAACTCCCCGCCGACTTGAAATATACCGAAGATGGATTTGTCATCAACGATTTCGCCAAGGGAGGCATGTTCGCGGCAGGATGTGCGAACAAGCCGGCCGATGTCGTCTCATCGAACCAGAACGCAACCGGCATGGCTCTGAAAGCGATCCAAACCCTGGTGAGAAAGTAGGAGGAGGTTATTCATGGATAAAAAATATGGCGTCTATATCTGCACGGGGTGCGGCATCGGGGATGCCCTGAATATTGAAGCACTCAGTAAGGTGCCCCAGGCCGAAAAGTTTCCTTACAAGACACACCCTTTTCTTTGCGGCCAAGATGGGGTTGCCCTGCTCAAAAGCGAAATCACTTCCGGAATCAACACGCTGGTGATTGCCGCCTGCTCCCGTCGGGTTAATTTTGATATCTTCCGTTTTCCCGGCTGCATCGTGGATCGGGTTAATCTGAGGGAAGGCGTAGTATGGTCACATCCCCGAAAGGTCTTTCCGGCACTCACGGAAGAAGAAAAAGCCGATTCGGATAAATTTGACCGGGTCCAGATGATGGCCGAAGACTATGTGAAAATGGGGATGGCCCGCGTAAAAAAGGTCACGCTCCCCGAACCCTCTAAACTCGAGAACTTTACCCGTAAGATTCTGGTTATCGGCGGCGGGATCACCGGCATGTCGGCAGCCCTGGATGCGGCTGCCGCCGGCTATGAAGTCACCATCGTGGAAAAGGAGCAACAATTGGGGGGGCATGCCGGTCATTGGCGCAAGCAGCTTCCCACGGGATATCCCTATGAAAACCTGATTCCGCCTATTGTGGAAAAGAAGATTCAAGAGGTTTCGGACAACCCCCTTATCACTGTCCGGACTGAAACCATGGTAGCTCGAATCGCCGGAGAGCCGGGTAATTTCACGGTGACACTTAAAAAGCCCGGAGAAAAAATCGAGTTCGATGTCCCCTTCCCCCTACCTCCGGAGATGAGGGTGGACGATAAGGGAAAGGAGTTGGATGCCGAGCAGCTGCATGCCAAGTACATGGAGTACAACCAGGGCAGACAGGACATCCTGACCTTTGACCCCAACGGCGAAAAATTCGGCGCCGTGATCCTTGCCGCCGGATGGCGACCCTATCAGCCGGCAAAGGACGAGCTGACCCATCTTGGCTTTGGCGAGATCCCCGACGTAGTCACCAACGCCCAGTTTGAAAAAATCGCCAAGCATGGCAAGGTCGTTCGACCCTCAGACGGCAAATCCGCCAAATCCGTGGTCTTTATCCAGAGCCCGGGTAAAGGGGACGACTCGGATTTCGACTATGCGGGATCCGTGACCAGCCTGGTGGCTCTCAAACAGGCCAAATACGTCCGCGAGGATTACCCGGATGACGGAAAAGCTTTTATCTTCTATCAGCACATGCGCACCCCCGGCCTTTCGGAGGGTTTTTACAAAAGCATCCAGCAGGATCCGGGAATTTTCTTGACCAAGGGAGAAGTGGTGAAAGTCTCAAAAAACGGCGGCAACCTTATTGTGACCGCAGAAAATACCCTTCTGGGGGAAAAGGTGGAGGTCTCCGCCGACATGGTGGTCCTGGGTACCGGTATGGTTCCGGTCACCAAAGACGATCCGGTAGTAAACCTGGCCTATCGTCAGGGCCCCGGGTTCCGGGACAACGCCATATTCAACGACTATGCGGATTCCAACTACATCTGTTTTCCCTATGAGACGCAGCGCACCGGCATCTATGCGGCCGGCGCCATCCGTCGGGCACTTACCGTGGAAGAATCGATGGAAGACGCCACAGGAGCGGCTTTAAAGGCGATTCAATGCCTTGAATCGAGCAACCGGGGTGTCTCGGTACATCCGCGATCCGGGGACATGACATTCCCAGACTTTTTCTTCCAACGATGTACTCAATGCAAGCGATGCACCCAGGAGTGCCCCTTCGGCGCCCTGGATGACGACGCCAAAGGGACTCCAAAGCCGAATCCCACCCGATGTCGTCGATGCGGAACCTGCATGGGAGCTTGCCCGGAACGCATCATCGGTTTCGCCGATTACAACATCGACAGCATCGGCTCCATGGTGAAAGCCATCCGCGTGCCGTCTGCAGATGATTACAGCGAACCTCCGATGCGGATTCTTGGTCTGGTATGTGAGAATGACGCATATCCCGCTCTGGATATCGCAGGGATCAATGGTTTTTCCTATTCGGCAGACGTCCGGCTTATCCCGGTCAGGTGTTTAGGATCCGTCAACGTCATCTGGATCAAGGACGCCCTTTCCCAGGGTATGGACGGGGTTTTCCTTTTAGGATGCAAGTACGGGGATGATTATCAATGCCATTTCATCAAGGGGAGCGAACTGGCGGATATCCGGATGAAAAAAATCGGTGATGCCCTGGCCAGCCTGGCATTGGAAACCGAACGTGTCGCTCAATTCGAAGTTGCCATTGATGATTACGACAAGCTGCCGAAAATCATCAACGATTTTGTGGAATCCATTGAAACCATGGGCCCCAACCCGTTCAAGGGATTCTAAGAAAACCGCGCGGAATCGCCAAATAAAACAGGAGGTATGGAAATGGCAAATACTTACCGTATTGCGCCTGACATGAATTTTATCAAAGAGGTCGGCAAGCTGGGCGGGCAAGATTTGAAAAAATGCTTCCAATGCGCCACATGTTCGGTGGCCTGCCCTATTTCGCCGGACAACAAGCCCTTTCCGCGAAAGGAAATGATCGCCGCTTCCTGGGGCCTGAAGGATAAGCTGGTGCGTGATCTGGACATCTGGCTGTGCCATAATTGTGGAGACTGCTCCACCCTGTGCCCGAGAGGTGCCAAGCCGGGCGATGTCCTGGCCGCCATTCGATCCTACACCATCGGGGAATATGCGACCCCCAAAGCGTTGGCCAAGGCGGTCCGGGATCCGAAGATGCTTCCTATCCTATTCGCCGTTCCCGCCGCCATCTTCCTGGCAGTGGGGCTGGTTCTCAAAGTCTTCGGTATCCATTGGCTCAACTTCGGCCCTGAAGGGGACTTTGTCTGGCAGGCCCAATACATCAACAACTACCTGGTGGACATCATCATGCTCCCGACGGCGGCCTTTGCCGCAGGTGTTTTTGCCATCGGCCTGAAACGGTTTCTAACAGACATTCATCAAAACGCCGTTGCCGAAGGGAAAACCGATAAAACAAAAATCGATCCCATCGGTTTTATCAAGGCCCTGGCGACCGTCATCCCCACGATACTGAAACATGAAAAGTTCAACGAATGCACCGAAAACCGGGAACGATCCACCTCACACATGATGGTTCTTTTTGGGTTCATCGGTCTGTTTATCGTGACCAACTGTTTCTTCATCGCGGAGTGGATCTTCCATATCGAAGGTCCGTATTCCCAAATCAATCCGGTGAAATGGCTGGGCAACGCCGGAGGGGTAGCCCTGGTCATCGGTTCGATCTTCCTGATTAAGAATCGGCTTTCCAAAAAGGACCAGGTGTCCGGATACTGGGATTGGTACCTTGTGGTTTTAGTCTTACTCCTGGGCCTAACCGGACTTCTCACTCAGATGGCCCGACTGGGAGGTTTGGCAGGACTTTCGGTATTCCTTTATATCATTCATCTCATGTGTGTATGGAGTCTGTTCGCCTATACGCCTTTTTCCAAGCTCGCCCATATCGTCTATCGCACGGTGGCCATGGCCTATAACGAGTACTCAGGCAGGAAATAAGCGCCGGCCATAAAGCATGAAAAAAGGAGGCCGAATGGCCTCCTTTTTATTTCAAGAGGCTGCACGAGTATTTTTTGTGCGGCCCCTTTTCTTATCGGAATTTGAATATCTTTACTTTTGTCCGGTGGCTGCGCCGTGGAGTTTGATCTCCACTTTTTCAGTCAGCCCTGCGTAATATTCGCGAAGAAGTACCAGTACCTCATCCCGTCCAAAGTGATCGGGCACCTTGCCGCCTTCCGAAAGGAGCTTTCGGAGCAAAGTTCCGGAAAGGAGTACACGATCCTCTTTTTTATGCGGGCAGGTTCTCAAGGAGGCCATGCCGTCGCACTTCACGCAGTAAAAGGTCCAGTCAATCTTGAGGGGGGTACACAAAAGGGCTTTACCCGGTTCCTTCGGCTTGGGAATCTTGTCGAAAATGGTCTGGGCTTCGAACATGCTGTAGAAGTCGCCCACGCCTGCATGATCCCGTCCTATGATCATCCGGGAGCAGCCGTAATTCTGCCGGAATGTGGAATGCAACAGCGCTTCCCTGGGCCCGGCATATCGCATATCCAGAGGGTATCCGCCCTGGAGCACCTTATCTTCGACAAAATAGTTCTTCACCAGCGCATCGATGCATTTGACCCGAACTTCGGCGGGGATATCCCCGGCCTTCAGGTTTCCGACCAGTGAATGAATGAATACGCCGTCGCACACCTCAACGGCGATCTTGCACAGGTATTCATGGCTGCGGTGCATGGGGTTTCGAAGCTGAAGAGCGGCAATCTCACTCCACCCTCTTTGCTCGAAGATCTTCCGAGATTCCGCAGGCCGCATGTAGACGCCGGCATATTTGGTCGGATATTCCGCTTCGCTGAGCACCTTCACCGGTCCGGCGAGATTATACTCTTTTTGCTTCATCACCATCTGAACGCCGGGATGATCTTTCTCGGCGACTTTCCAGAATTCTTGCGCCGTTTTGGTTCCTTCGCCCATGAAGATTTTTTCGCATTCATACCGCTTGTCGGCTTCGGTCATCGCAAACTTTTCGGTGACCTTCATGGTGGCCATGATCTCCTTGCGTTCGGGATCATACAGGGCGATCTCTTGCCCGGTTTTAATGGCGTCCGCATCCGCCTTGGAGACATCCAGGGTGACGGGAACCGGCCAGAATGTACCATCGCTCAACAGGAACTTGTCACAGACGCTCTTCCAGTCGGCTTTGGTCATAAATCCCGTCAGGGGGCTGAATCCCCCGATCCCGATCATGATGAGGTCCCCCTTGACCCGTGGAGAAACCTGAACCTGTTTGAGCCCTTTGGCCTTTTCCTTTTCCGCCTTCAGCGCCGCTCCTTCGAGCAGGCAGATGGTGAGCCCCTTGCCGCCATGTGGTGGGATAAGTTTCGACATAGATTTTTTCTCCTTTCGATGATGTTATTCCCCTGATCTGTTTGCACAGATTGAGCCTTGGTAAGGTTTAAGCGAAAAATTATATTTAATAAAAGAATCTTTGTCAAGGGTTATTCATTTTAATGTAGAGAACAAATAAACTGTCCGGGTTTGTAACACATAAACTGTCCGGTTTATGAAGTCACCGAGGAGGTGGACTGATGAAGCGGACACAGTGGTTACAGGAGGCTCGGATGATGCGGTTTGAGGAAGCGTATTTTGGATGGAGTAAGGATCGGTTAACGCAGCGGGAGGGTGATATAGGTTGAAAATAATGGACACTAAAGTTTACAATGATTGATAGACGGAGGTGTCAGGATGGAAAAGGTTCCATACAGCAAATACAGCAAAGAGTTTCGTCTAGAGGCGGTTCGTCTTGTTACCGAAGGGGGCCTATCGGTTGGAGAGGGAGCCATGCGCCTTTCCCTTCCGAAATCGACCTTGGAGAACTGGGTTCGGGCTTTCAAGGCCGGGAAGCTGGAGAGGATCGGTTCGACGCACAGGCCTTTGACTGAGGTGAAGGTTGAGATGGCCCGGGTGAAGCTGGAACTGGTCCTTGTGAAGATGGAGCGAGACATACTAAAAAAGCGGCCGCGTACTTTGCCAAGGAGTCGCTGCACGGCACGCGGTGATGGAGGATATGCAACTCGACTATCCGTTGGGGGTGTTGTGTCGGGTATTGGGGGTATCGGCCAGCGGATTTCATGCCAGGCGCAGCCGTGGGCCTTCTCGGCGGGCGCGGGAAGAGGGACGGTTGGAAATTGAGATCCGGGCCGCCTACAGGCGTACGCGGGAGACTTGCGGTCCGGAACGGTTGCAGCGGGATATGTCGGCTAATGGAGTGCGCATCGGGGCACATCGGATTAAGCGCATTGATGCGGGCTGTGGAGACCTCAGGACCCTGTACCGGTCTGCTTCATCACTCAGATAAGTGAAGTCAGTACTGTTCTCACGAATACCGGGAGATGCTCCATCGCCTCGGAATGGCGGTTTCGATGAGCGGAATCGGGAACTGCTATGACAATGCCCCCATGGAGAGCTTCTGGGCAACGCTTAAGACCGAGCTGATCTTTCATCGACGTTTCGCTACCCGACTCCAGGCCATCAGGGAACTAACCGAATATATTGAAGTTTTCTACAACAGAGAGAGGACTCAGAAAACGCTGGACTATCTTTCACCGACAGCATTCGACCGCCGATTCTATGAACAGCGGCTAGCAGCATGATGAATTGGTGTCCACTATGGACGACCGATACCATCTCCGTTCTGTGGTCTTGATGCTGGTGAAGCCGATTCGGATGTTAAAAGCATGATTGTAATTGGAGCTGCATAAGCTATGGTTTTGAGCATAGCCCGTCGATCCTGGTCTACTATTAGGCTGTTAACCGTGTTTTCAACATCATTTTTATTTTGAGACTTCTGATCCATTTTCCCTTCCTTTCATTTTTCAAATAAATGGTTTGTTATTTGTAAAACAAGAATGATTAATATTTTTGAAAAATAAAATAATATTTTTCCTATAGGTATTGGTCTTTAAAAATTTTTTCAACAAAATTCTTCTTTCTGTCGGATCTCCACATGCAACTCTAACATTTTCAATGTAAGAATATATGGCATTTCTTAAATGGTTTACCATCGGATAATTGCAAAGAACTTCGAAAACATGCCAAATAATGGCAGCTTTGAGCCGTGAACAAATTTGATCCGGCACATGTTGTTTAAAAAGGTTACTAGCAATTACCAAATAGGACAAAAAAGGATGTATATACCCTGCTTTTTCAAATCGGTTTTTTATGTCATACCAATCAATTTTTTTGTCAAGATTTCTTCTTAGCATTACCAAATCAAGCATCTGATACAAATAGATTTTATTTTTTTTATTACCCCTATGTGAAAGCTGACTGTGGATGATATTGTGTAAAATAAAATGCTGATAATCAGGAATTCGAAGTCTGGCATTTTGAAATATCAAAGGAGTTGATTTTTCCCAAATTTCATTTGTATTTAAAATGGAACTATAATTTAACTTTATAGGATACTTATGAATTTCAATCCTTGTTAGATACTTTTCGTGCACAAGCGGCAAATAAGCATGATATTGATCGGGCAGATCCTCATCTCGCATTAATCGATATCCGGATTCAAATAAGGTCCGAATGCAAGACTCGAGTTTTGGGTAAGGAACAAGAAGATCCAGGTCGTTCATCATTCTTCCACCATCGGAAGCATAGAGACCTGAAAAAAGGGCTGCACTCCCTTTTAACAGCAACGGCTCCACATCGATGGCATTGAACAACCGGGCGATTTCAAAGACCTGTTTCTTATGCAACCGGTTTCGGGAAAGATTAAGCTCGAATATAGTTTTTAAAAAAAATCTTTTATTCGAGGGAAGATATTGGAGCAGATTTTTTTCTATAAGCCTTTGATATAAAAACGGAAGAGCGAAATGACGGTCGGCTATTTTAATGATCATTTCCCAATCGGCATTTCCAGCGGCAATCTCTCGTCTTAAGCGGGATGCCTGTTTGGCGTCATCACCTTCAAAGGAAATACATCGGCACAAAAAAAGAAAGGCTTTAAACGGCTTCATTGTCTGCCAACTCGCTGATTTTTTGAATCGCCCATGAAAGCAGATGATATGAAAGCCGGTAACAGGAAGGATATCTCATCCACTCGATGAACCGGCTCACATGTTCCGGGTCCGGCGAAATCCAAATACCGGATTGGACAAAATGTTTAAGCGCCTCGGTTTTTGAAATCTTTTCGAGGCGGTTTTCCCCTTCTTTTCGGTATGCAGGAAAAATCACGGTTTTAACCGGGAAATAGCGTACGTCTTTCCAAACGGAGTTTCTTTCAATTGGCAGATAACGGACCAGTTTCCCATATCGTTCATAAACCGGAAGGGAATCTACTTCCGGATAATAAGATTGTAACGTCGCCCAGCTTCCTTCCTTTAAGCAGATGTTAAATGGAAGAGCGGCTGCATATTGCGTGTTCGCATCCAAAGGAACGGTGTCGTCGTTGAGATAACCGAAACCGCATTTGGAAAGGGCGGCCACCAGTGTGGACTTTCCGTTTCCCCCATCTCCTGGAAACAAGATGCCATGAGAATAACTTCCGACAGCCGCTCCATGGAGGACCGCCATCCACTCCATTTCCGGGTGAAGAATATTAAAGAGTTCTTTTAGCACCAGGCTGACAGTCTCATGTATGGCGGCGTTTTGCCCGACGATCTTGCCGTTTCTTGCGACAAAATAGGTGCCCTCATTTGAAAAAATATCGATCCGGACTTTGGTCGTTGACTCTGAAACGGTTTCAAACTGAAAAAGCAGGGGGTGAATGGCATTTTTCAAATCAAGTGTTTCAAAACCGATTCGAAAGGATTTGTCAAATAGCGAATATGAGTGCTGAGAAAAAAAAGATTTTACTGAAATTCGAGGCGGAGGGAAAGCTTGGTTGGATGAATGATCCAGGGTACCTGGCTGTAAGGAGGCTTTTCCCAATGTTGCATCCACGAGACCATGAGCAGCCCAAAATCGAATTGTCTGTTCAACATCCTTTTGAGCATTTTCTTTTGAAATATGAAATTGTTCTGCAAGTTGAGAAGCAATTTGCCCGGGATGCAATCGATCAGCGTGCCCTTTCCAGATCATACCCGCGGTTTCATTTAAAATGAATAGGCCTCTTACTCCCGGCCGGAACACCACAAGGTTATTTTCAAGGGGAAAGGTGTATGCAGTCATATTTGATACATGAATTCAGTGCAAATCAGTATTCAGTCGAATCTTCCAGCAATACCCTCCCATCTCCCGGGTAGATCGCCCTTTCATTTTCGGGTGTGGGTCACGTCACCGTAGGCCATTTCCCGTAAACCGGGCTCGGGCCCTCTTTCGCCATTTCGGTTGGCGCCTTATCTAATTGATAAGAAATCGCTTTTACACGTACGTGCTAAGGATGGGTATGAATTGTGTTTTACCATCATTTGCACCCCCAGATATGGGAACACACATTTGTCATGGCGTATGGGTTTCGATTATCCGAAGGTGAATGCGCTGTCAATCGGGATTGTATCGCCTGTAGAGAACAAATAAACTGTCCGGGTTTGTAACACATAAACTGTCCGGTTTATGAAGTCACCGAGGAGGTGGACTGATGAAGCGGACACAGTGGTTACAGGAGGCTCGGATGATGCGGTTTGAGGAAGCGTATTTTGGATGGGGTGAGGATCGGTTAACGCAGCAGGAGGCGGCGCGGTTGTTGGGGGTTTGTGAGCGGACGTTTCGTCGTTACATTTACCGGTACGAAGAGGATGGGATGGAGGGTTTATTGGACAAACGTCTGACTCAGGTATCTCATCGCCGTGCGCCGGTGGATGAAGTGATGCAGGTTTTGGGAACCTATCGTGAGCGTTACGGGGGGTGGAACATCAAGCATTTTTACGGTTTTTATCGTCGGATGCATGCGGGTGTGCGTTCCTACAGCTGGGTGAAGAATACGCTGCAGGAAGCCGGGCTGGTTAATAAGGTGTCGGGTTCGGGGTCGACATCGCAAACGGCGTCAGCGGGCCCCGGTGGTCGGGATGATGCTGCATCAGGACGGCAGCATGCATGAATGGGTTCCGGGATGCTACTGGGATCTGATCGTCACCATGGACGATGCCAACAGTGAGCATTACTCCATGTTCTTTGTGGAACAGGAGGGGACGGCCTCCAGTTTTTCAGCGGTTCAGGAAGTGCATGAAACACCACCACTTCTTTAAGCTTGAACGTCCAAACTTATTTTCCGTGGATGATCTGCATGTACGGTATGGCGGATGCCAAATCCGAATCGATTTTCGGTGCGTTGCCGGGGTGATACCGAAGAAGCCCGTTGAAAAGCAAATCGGCGATAACAAGATCCGAAGAAGATGACGCCTTGTGCGGATCAAACGTCCCGATTCGGCTCACATAAACCCCATATCGGAGGGTTTTCCGATCGCCTGGAGTCCACGTTTGATCTAACAATTTGATTTCACTTATAAAAGAAGACAGCAGGAGGCAGGTAAAAAAAGCGACTTGAAAAAGATTACTCATCTTTATCGGAAGCCCTCACTTCCGCTTTTCAAGGGTTTGTTAAATGCTGCCATACACCCTTAAGCAGGCCGATGTCTTTTTTCGCCGTTATTTCTTTCTTGGATAGACGACCTGGGCGTCCCATGCAAGTTTAAAATCGGAACCCGAAAGCGCCTTTACGTTAAGGTATCCTGGGGGGATTCCAGTTGTCGAGCATATTCCGTTTCCAGGGTCTCTTTTTCAAGATACAGTCTTTCCAGGTCTCCGAATTGCCGGTCGACCTCCTGTCGGCAGCGACTGGTTTCGATGGAGAGTTCGGCAATACGCATTCCATCTTTTTCCTGCGATGCGCATATCAGATCGGCCTGCATCTTCTTCAGTTTCGATTCGAGATCCTCTATGCGCTTCTCCGTTTCTCCGATCGTTCTCAAGAGAGGTTTGAGGCTTTGGGAACGCTCATTGATGATCCTGGATCTTTCTTTTCGGAGCGCCTTTTTATCCCTTCGCTCTACGGCGGCATCGCAGGCATTGGGGGCATCGGGACGGAAAGCCGCGGTTTTTCCGGCTGTTTCGTCTTCCCATCCACCTGCCTCCAGGAATTCCTGATAACCGTCTTCGAAGAAGATCACCCGATCTTTTTTAAAAACGATGAGCCGGTTAGCCAATGCGTGCAGGTACATTTGATTGTGCGTCACCAAAATCACCGCTCCATCGAACGCGTCAATGGCGGCCAGGAGGGCGTCGGCGGATTCCATATCCAGATGATTGGTGGGCTCATCCAAAAGGAGCAGGTTTACCGGCAAGGCGATTACTTTACCCAGAATCACCCGTGCCTTTTCACCGCCGGACAGCACCGCAATTTTTTTCAGGGCGTCGTCGCCCTCAAAGAGCATGGCACCGCAAATATTCCGGGCCTTCTGGTAATCCCCGTCGCCGAGACTGGACTGAACTTCCTGGGCCACCGTAAAAGAATCCCGCAGGCTATGCACATTCGTCTGTTCATAAAAGCCGACGGCAGCATCCGGATGATACGTGACATCCCCGGCCTGCGGCACCAATTTTCCGGCTAGAAGCTTTAACAGCGTGGTCTTGCCCTTCCCGTTAGGACCCACGACACAAATACGGTCCGTAGAATGAACAGAAAAATCCAGGTCATGGAACAGTGGGCTCTGACCCGGGTACGCAAAGGACAGCTCGCTGACGGTCAGCAGTTGCTTACTCCGGAAAGGCCGGTAGTTGAAGCTGAACTCCAGATCGCGAACCTTTTCCAACTTCTCTGTTTTCTGCTTTTTGGATAGAGTCTTGATTCGGCTTTGAACCAGACCGGCCAACCGGGCCTTGGCTCGAAAACGGGTGATGAATTGCTCGACCTCTTGTCTTCGTCGCTCATCTTTGATGCGCGTTTTTTCATGGATCTCTTCTTCCTGGGCGATCTGGGCGTAATATTTTCCTGTGTTCCCGGCGATCTTTCTCACTTTTTTCCGATGAATTCCCATGGTGTGGGTCACGACGCCATCCATAAACCCGCGATCGTGGGTAATCAGGATCAGCTCCCGCGCCCAATCCGACAAAAAGCGCTGAACCCATCGGATGGAAGTGATGTCCAGATAATTGGTGGGCTCATCTAAAAGGAGCAGATCCGGTTCCGAGACCAGCGTTTTCACCAAGTTAAGTCGCACCTGGAATCCTCCGGATAGAATTTCCGGTCGGCTTTCCATCTGCCGGTCGGAAAAGCCCAGGCCGGCCAGGATCTTTTCCACTTTCCAGCGGTGATCCTTTTCATTTGCCGGAAGTCCCCGCATCCCTTCCTCGAGCGTCGTATCCTCCACAAAGTCAAGCTGCTGAGCCACATGACCGATCCGGTAGTTTTTGGGGATGGAAAGAACTCCTCCGTCGTAGTCCTCCTGACCGAGGATGATCCGAAACAGGGTAGTCTTCCCGTGCCCGTTTCGACCCACCAGCCCCACCCGCTCTTTGGGGTTGATCTTGAAGCTGATGCGGTCGAACAGGATCCAGGATCCGTAGCTTTTCGTCAGATGTTCCGCCGCGATCATATCCTTTCCTCCAGATAACCCGTAAAATTTGATAGCTTCGTAAAAAGTCCATCTGCTGCGTTGCACTGCATCCTTCGTCATTGCGGCGTACCCATATGTACGCCTCATTCCTCAGGATTTGCGCACCTTGCATCTGAAGCTTTTTACTTTGCCATCCTAATTTTGAGTTTTTACAATTTCATCAAAATTTACGCAGCGAAAATTCATAATCGGACATCTCATGGATGCCTTCTCCTTTTCATTTCGGAATAAGGTCAATCACCGTCACCTCCGGTGGGGCAAGAATCCGCATGGGCGGTCCCCAGGTCCCGGAGCCCCGGCTGACATATAAAAAACCATCGCGGGGAAGGGGAAGCAACCCTGCATCGATGGGGTAAATCGCCCTGATGATCAATGAAAAGGGAAAGATCTGTCCTTTGTGCGCATGACCGGAAAGCTGCAGATCAAAACGCCCTGCGCTCCTTGGGTTCAGCACGGGGCGGTGCTTTAATAGCAAGACGAAACGGCTGTCTGTCTCTGAAGATAAAAGCAGGTCCTCCGATCGGGTTGAAACGTCCGTGAATCGACCGGCCGCCGGATCCTCGACACCCACCACGCTCATTATTCCCCGGACATCCCGTTCGTCTCCCCGCAGCAGGGTGAACCCAGCTTGCTCGGTGAAAGCCACAGCCCTTTCGATGCCGGCATAATATTCATGGTTTCCGGTAACGGCGAACCTTCCATACGGGGCGTCGATACTGCGAAACAACCCGGCCATCCCGGAAATGTCATCGATCTGGCCATCCACCAAGTCCCCGGTGGAGACCAAAATATCCGGCTTTTCCGCCGCCGCCTTTCGAATGATGCTTCTAAGCCGGGATTCCCTGACCATGATTCCCAGATGCACGTCGGATATCTGGACGATTCGGATTTTGCCTATAGCAGCCGGAATTTTCAGGCTCTGGATCACCACATGATCCGTATGGATACGGAGCGCCTCGAAATATCCATAGAAAGCTAAAACCACGGAAGCGGCAGCGCAAAACCAAAAAGCAACCCTGCGGGAAAGCATCCTACCCAGCACTGGTTTGCCACGGGTGAAGAGTCTCCATAAAAAACCGGCGATATCGAGACATAAATGGAGGTTGATAAAAAGGAACAACACACCCATCCATGTGTATCCCACATACGCCAGGCTTATGGATAGCACCTCCGACGATAACCTCTCTGACAGCCGGGTGAGCATGGGACACAAAACCATAAAAGCCAAAAACACAAAAAGGCCGATGCCCGATCTCCGGCTCAACAGGAATGCGTTTTTCACCTTGAAGAAGGTATAGGCGTGTAGCAACCCGTATATCGATAAAAAGATTGAAAGAAAAACCGATACTCGCATCTAATTACTCTAAATAAAACCCCTAAAAAATTGGATCAGATCATCCCCCGGTCCCATGGGCTTTCCGAAGAAAAAATAATGATTTTTTTGAAAAAAAAAGCTTGACATACTGTATATAGTATAATAACAGACTGTTTACCACAAAATAAAGGATATAAAAAAAGTACACTTCTTTGCTTAAGGGCACGGTCGTCAACACCATCCATAAACCCATCAAGGAGGTTGCCATGGCAACAGCAAAAAAGACCACCACTGTAAAAAAGACCACCACTGCTGCCAAAAAGAAGCCCGCTGCCAAAAAAAGCACCACTAAAAAAAGCACCACCACTAAGAAGAAATAGCCTTCAAACAGCCCTTAAGTGAGAAGCGGGGAGGCATATGCCGCCCCGCTTTTTTTTAACCCTCTATCTGCTTTTGTCAAGAGCCGATCGTTTATCCCGCGCGGAACGACAGGATCTTTTCTTCCACCGGAAACTAACAGTCAAAACCATTCGGGACTTTTTCACTTTCAACTTGTCAGTCGCTGTCTTTTCATCCTAAAGTTTTTCAGGCATTGCTCAAAAGGCGTTTATCGACTTCAATCCAAACGTAGCCCTTGCCTATGCATAAGGAGCGCATTTTATGAAACCTCTTGTTTTTCTCATTCTTTTTTCAGCGGCGATGGGGTCTGCAGTGGCGGGGTCGCAGCCGTTTGAGAAGGACCTGATCAAAACATCCGCCGGCGACCTTGAGATCACTTTCATCGGTCATGGAACGCTCATGTTCATCTTCCAAAAAAAAGTGATCCATGTGGACCCGTGGGGAAAGCTGGCCGATTACCTCGCGCTTCCTAAAGCAGACCTGATCCTTGTCACCCATAGCCACGGCGACCATCTCGACCCGGATGCCATTGCAGCCGTCTCAACCGAAAAAACCGTACGCGTTTTCGCCCGCGATTGCATCCAGACGCTTAAAGAAGGGCTCCCCATGGGAAACGGGGATGTAAAGACCGTATGCGGACTGACTATAGAAGCAATCCCGGCCTACAACCTTGCTCATAAAAGAGATTCCGGAGAGCCTTTCCACCCAAAAGGAAACGGAAACGGATATCTGATTACCTTTGGAAATAAACGTGTTTACGTGGCGGGCGACACCGAAAACACCCCGGAGATGAAAGCGCTGAAAGACATCGCTGTGGCCTTTTTGCCCATGAACCTGCCTTACACAATGACCCCGGAGATGGTGGCCGACGCAGCCAAGGCTTTCAGGCCTAACATCCTGTATCCATATCATTTCAGCGATACGGATCCTAACCGGTTGGTGGAATTGATGAAAGATGCCGGGGAGATCGAGGTACGCATCCGCAGGATGAAGTAAAATTTGCGCCCTACACGTGAATCGTCATCCCTGCCAACAATCCGAAGGATTAAGTGCAATCCTGGAGTATTCGAATCTCTAGATACAAGCATTGACAATCCCGCATCCGGCTTATAGGCTGCCGGCATCGGTATTCCCATTCATGATGGCGGAAAGGAAATAAAAATGATTTATCAAATTGTTATTTCTCTGGTGCTTCTGGCGGTCACGACACTTGCCGCATCGGCTCAGGACTCCTCTGTCCTGAAGACCGACAAGGCCAAGTTGAGTTATTCTATGGGGGTCAGCACCGCAAAAAACATGAAGCGCTTTTCTGAAATGCACGCTTTAGATTTGGACGTTGCCCTCATCGAAAAAGGGGTCAGGGACGGATTTGCCGGCAAAGAAATGCTGTTGACCGAAAAAGAGATACAGGAGATCTTGGCAGGTCTTCAGAAAAAGCTGACTGAAAAGCAACAGGCCGAAAGGGCCGAACAGGAAAAAAAGATGAAAGTGTTGGGAGAAAAAAATAAAGTGGAAAGTAAAAAGTTTCTCGATGAAAATCGGGGCAAAAAAGGTGTGAAGACCAACCCGAGCGGCTTACAGTATCACGTGATCAAGGAAGGGACCGGCAAGATTCCCAAGGAGACGGATCGGGTGACCGTCAACTATAAAGGGAGCCTCATCGACGGGACGGAGTTTGACAGCTCCTACAAAAGAGGAAAACCCGCCACATTTCCGGTCAATGGCGTAATCAAGGGGTGGACCGAAGCCCTTCAGCTCATGAAAGAAGGATCCAAATGGCAACTTGTTATCCCGCCCCAGCTCGCTTATGGCGAGTCCGGAACCCCCGGAGGCCCTATCGGTCCCAATGCAACCCTGATCTTTGAAGTGGAGTTGATTTCCATAGCCCCATGATCCGATGCCGGGTTTTTTTTCTTCCGACGATTTGAACGAATTTCCGATGCACCAATGAAATGCCAGGGTCTTGGCTTAAAAGGAATGATGAAAAATGGGTTAGGGTAAATTCCATCGGGCGAAAGGGTACCCTTTAAAGCCGAATGGAATCGCCTCAAGCGGTTCAGGAAACGTCGAAAGCCCTTTTTTGATATTGGAGGATGGCTTCCACCAAACCCGGAATGGTAAACGTTTCTGCCGTGATGTCAACGGTGAATCCCAGAGTCCGGGCCGTATCGCTGGTGATCGGACCGATACTGGCCACCTGCACCCCCTCCATAAGGGCTGCAAATCGATCTTCGGGTAAAAGGGCCCTAAAATGCTTCACCGTAGACGAACTCGTAAACGTGATGATGTCCACACCCTTTTCACCCAGAAGGTCGAGGATGGTCTCGGCGCCCTCTCTTGCCGCTTCTGTGCGATAGACGGCGATATCATTCACCTTCGCCCCCATCTTCCTCAGTTCTTCAGGAAGGATTGACCTGGCCTCCCGGGCCCTGGGGAGCAGAACGGTTTTCCCTGAAATGACTTCTTTCGAAAACGCCTCAATAACGGATTCGGCGCGATAGCTTTCAGGAACAATGTCGCTTTTAATCCCGAATTCAAGAAGTTTCTTTTCAGTGGCCGGGCCGATCACGGCAGTCTTTACATGCCCTAACACCCGGACATCTTTTCCCTGGCGAAAGAGACGCTCGAAAAAGGCGGCGACCCCGTTGACGCTGGTAAACACCAACCAATCGTACTTGGAGAGGTGTTCGATGGCGGCATCCAGTGGCTCGAAGTTATCAGGCGGCGCAATCCGGATAGTAGGATATTCCAGGCAACGCGCGCCAAGCTCCGAGAGAGCCTGCACCAGATCGCTGGCCTGTTCCCGGGCCCGGGTCACCACGATGCGCTTGCCGAAAAGCGGCTTTTTTTCAATCCAAGCGAGCTTTGTCCTCAGACTCACGACTTTTCCCACAACAATCACCACCGGGGGCTTCAAAACGGTTTTCTCCACCGTATCGGCGATGGTTTCGAGGGTTCCGGTCACGGTAACCTGATCCGGCGTGGTTCCCCAACGGACCAGGGCGATGGGAGTAGTCCCGGGCAGCCCTGCCGTCGTGAGCCGTGAAACAAGGCCTTTAAGGTTCTTCATCCCCATTAAAAAAACCAGGGTCCCCATTCCCCTGGCAAGAGCCTCCCAATCAATACCGGAAACCTCCTTGGCGGGGTCCTCGTGGCCGGTGACAAATCCCACCGTCGAAGTGAACGCCCGGTGTGTTAAAGGAATGCCGGCATATGCCGGTGCCGCAATGGCCGAGGTGACCCCAGGAACCACTTCATAAGGGATACCGGCTTCCACCAGGACCTCTGCCTCCTCACCGCCTCGGCCGAAAATGTATGGGTCGCCTCCTTTCAGGCGGACCACCACGAAACCCTGAGAAGCCTTTTTAGCAATTAATGCATTGATTCCCTCCTGGGAAAGGGTGTGATCACCTCCCTTCTTTCCCACATACAGGATTTCCGCCTTTTTAGCGGCATGGGAAAGCAGGCTGGGGGACGCCAGAAAATCGTAAATGATGACGTCCGCCTTCCGGATGCACTCCAGCCCTTTGAGGGTGATCAGTCCCGGATCCCCCGGACCCGCGCCCACCAGATAGACCTTACCTTTTTTCTCCATCTTTGATCTGCGCTAAAACAGTTTTGAGAATTTCTTTTCCGCCCGCTTCGAGGAGCCGATCGGCCAGGCTGTATCCCACCCGCTCAGGGGCCTCTTTCGGTCCTGAAAGGTTATCTTGAATCAGGCGCTTTCCGTCAAGATCGGCGATGAGCCCGTAAAGGGAAACGATATCCCCCGAAACCTTCCCGGCCGCCGCGATAGGGACTTGGCAACTCCCCTCCATGCGGCTTAAAAATGCGCGCTCCGCCTCTACCGCGATCCTCGTGATCGGATGGTTCAGCTTTTCAACGAGAACAGCGATTACGGGATCGTCTTTCCGGATCTCGATGCAGAGAGCACCCTGTCCGACGGCGGGAAGCATCACCGATAGATCCAGATATTCGCTGATATAATTTTCCAGGCTCATGCGCCGCATCCCGGCCGCGGCCAGGACGATGGCGTCCAGGTTTTCCGTCTCAAGCTTCCGGATCCGGGTATCAATATTCCCCCTCAGAGGCAGGATCTCAAAATCCGGACGCCGATGTTTCAACTGAACGGACCGGCGGAGGCTGCTGGTGCCGATTCTCGACCCCCATGTTAGCTCTGCCAAGACCTTGCCGGATTTTGAGATGAGTACGTCCTGTGGATTTTCACGCTCGGGAACAGCACCGATTTTCAGACCTTTGGGAAGCTGTGCCGGCATATCCTTCATGCTATGCACGGCCAGATCGATATCTGATTGGAGAAGGGCTTCTTCGATTTCCTTGACAAAAAGCCCCTTTCCGCCCACACGAGCAAGGGGAACGTCTAATATTTTATCCCCGGTGGTCTTGATTGTAACGATCTCGACGCTCAGCCCCGGATGATCAGCCTGGATCGCGGATTTGACCCACTCGGCCTGCCAGAGGGCCAGTTTGCTTCCCCGGGTTCCGATCTTGATGGAATCCGACACGCTTATCCGCAGCTCGCGCAGTTGCTTGATGAACATCCGCTGCACGAAGATCCGGCCGACTTGGATACAGTCTCTCCGCTTTTTCCCTTGCTCAGGAATCCACAGGCAGACATGATGCGCGAAACCTTTTTGCTCCGGCAGGAAGGACAACCATCCGGTCCATCTTTTCCGATGACCAGGTATTCAAATTTTTTGTTGCAGTCATTGCATCGATATTCATAAATCGGCATGGATTTGCTCCCTTTCGAGTATCCTTTTCGGGCCACGCGATCCGCGACGCCATATCTTTTTTTGCTCCAATAATGAGGTCTTCGCAAAAAGCTTTTGCAAGCGAGATTTGAGCATTTTCAAAAAAAGAGATACGAACGGCTGAGCGTTAATAATTTCAAGCTGTTTGATGCGCTTGCGCCGAGTTCTTGAAATTTAAAGAAGCCGTGAGCATCTCCCGAAAATGGTCACGAAGCGAACAAAATAACTTTTTTACGATTTCGTCAATAATAACCATCGGCGCAATTTTCGCAACCGGTTCCCACATCCTTAAGGCATTTACCAGAAATCACGGATCAGGTTTTGCATGGTCAGGCAACAGGAAAGCCCGTCTCCCGGACCATCGTGTTCCACCGCCAGGATGCCATCAAAGCCGCTTTCTTTCAATATCGTCAGACACCGGTGAAAGTCAACCTCCCTTTCCTCCGAGCTTCCCCCGGTTTTCAGTTTGGCATGGGCAAGGAAAGCCCTGTGCGTCAGTCGCCGTAGCCCTTCGTACCGATCCACATCTTTCGGGAAATTGGCAAAATCCGGACAAGTGCCGAGTCGGACAGACCTTACAGCGTCAATGACGGCAAGAAGGATTTTCGGCTGCGCGCTGATCCCCCAGTGATTTTCCACCGCAAAAAAAAGGCCTTCGGCTTCCGGATCCTCAACGACCTGCTTGAGAGATGCAATAGCCCGGTGCATCTTCCTTTCAAGGCTGAAAACCCGTGACGGCATGTTTTTCCGAAAAGAGTGGGCGATTCCCGTCACCGGACCGGAAGACAAAAGCCTTTTAACAAAATCCGAAGTCCCGCTCCTTTGGTTTCCCGACGCTTCCGGAGACGGGGCGCGTTTTTTTGAGCCAAACAGGAGCTGCTGGATGCTGAACAGTTGTCCCCCCAGCCAGATCCGTATCCCTCGAGCACCCAGAGCCTTCGCCGTACGCGTCATGCTCTTGGCATATGCAACCTGACCCGCCAGGCGCCGCTCCGAGGAAAGGGTCAAATCGCAGCCGACATCGAGGACGACCCCCAGACACATCTGTTGACACAAAACAGCAAAATCGGCAAGGGAGGCATCGTCGCTGCCGCCGATCAACCGATCGGAAATCTCGATCCCCTCAAAACCATGACGCTGTACAAAGCTCGGCAGTTCGGTAAGCGACAGATGGAGCCGATGTATGAGACCCCTTATGCTTCCGGCGATCAGGTAGATTTCCATGAGGTATCGACTGCGGTTCAGCTTCCGAGGGCTTCGATGATACCGGCAGCCAAAAGAGGGAGCATGATCTCGTGGTGTCCCACTAGGGCATACCCTCGGCCGCCGTCGGCAGTAGGACGAGCGACCACGTTGGTCATGGGTCGGTAGTGACGGACAAAGTCCATGTTGACGGTGGTGAACCTTTTCACCGGATACCCCAGGTTCCGGACTATCGCCAGGGCCTTGAGGAAGACTTCCGGGAGAATGACCGCAGAACCCACGTTGAGGTAAACGCCCCCTTCCAGCGTGGCCACCGCGGCTACAAAAGTCTCGAAATCCGTATGCGTGGCCCGCCCCGTCCGTTCCGGATTAAAGGCCGGATGCATATGAACGATATCGGTTCCAAAGGCCACATGCACCGTGACGGGGATTTTCAAACGGGCGCCGGCGGCCAGAATAGAAAGATCCCGGTGCGGCAGCTCTTCGGTCAGGATAGCCTCGCCCACCCGTTGTCCCAGTCCCCCGGATTTTTCCCGAATGACCCGATTCAGGAAATCACCGGGTTCCCGGACCATTCCGAAGGTGCCGTTGCTGAGGGAGGCCCCCACTTCCTCCGAGGTCTTTCCGGCCATAGCCACCTCCAGATCGTGGATGACTCCGGCACCGTTTGTAGCGACGGCCGAAATCACCCCTCGCTCCATCAGATCAATGACAATGGGGTTCAGACCCACCTTAATGACATGGGCGCCCATACCGAACAGAACGGTCTTTCCTTGAGTCGTCGCGCCGGCCACGGTGGCAACCACCTCACGGATTTCCTTTCCTGCCAGCACATCGGGGAGACTCGAAAAAAATGTGCTAAAGGTGCTTCCTCCAGAATACGCTCGAGCAAACTGCTCCGTCTCGACCTTACTGCTCCTTTCGATCAGGGAATAGGTCCGAATCCGCTTGAAATCGACCGGTTCAAATGGGTTTGCCATGGGGCCGCTTTCCACGTTCATCAAAATTGTTCGGGAAAGAGGATCCGATCCACCAAATCGCACAGGATGTGCGCCATGGTGATATGGGATTCCTGAATCCTGGCCGTGATCCCGGACGGAACACAGAAACACAAATCCGCGACCTGGCACAGTTTCCCGCCGCTTCCGGTCATCCCCATTGTAATCAGGTCCATTCGGCGGGCCGCCTCCATCCCTTTGAGGACGTTGGGTGAATTACCGCTGGTGCTGATGCCCCAGACGATATCGCCTTTTTTTCCGATGGCCAGGACCTGCTTGGCAAAGACTTCATCGAAAGCGTAATCGTTTCCGATGGAAGTCAAAATGGAGGTGTCGGTCGTTAAGGCCATGGCTGCCAGAGGTGGGCGTTCCACCTGAAACCGGTTTACGAATTCCGCCGCAATATGTTGGGCGTCGGCAGCGCTGCCGCCATTTCCAAAAATCATAGTTTTATGGCCGCCGGAAAAACACGTCGCCAAAAGGTCGGCACCGCGGATGAGATTCGTAAGATTTTCCCGGACGGCGCCGGTTTTGGTCGTAATGCTTTCTTGAAGCGTCTCCAGAATGTGGCTTTTAAAATCCGCTGTCATTGAGAGTTTTCCTGTCGAGCCTGCTGGATTTTATTCAGCAAAGCCGTGGCATCGTATCCGAGTCGAAGGGCCTCAGAAAGTGCTTTTTCGGCATCCTGGATCCGATGATGATTGTAATAGAGCACGCCCAGGCGATACCAGAACACCCCGTCTTCCGGGGCGATTTTCACACTCTGTTCGCAAAAGGTCAGGGCTACTTCCGGGTTTTCTCCAACCTCGTTGAAAAGATATCCCAAAGCGGAAAGCGATGCCGCATCATTGGGATTGATTTTGATTGCTTTTTTAAAGGCTTGGATGGCTTCATCGATTTTTCCCATCCCCATGCAGCATTCTCCCAGATATCGGTTCGCCGGACCGGATCCCGGCCGCAGGGAAACGGCCTTCTTTAGATAGGGCTCCCCCTCCCCGGGCCTTTCCTGATCGACGTAGAGGCGGCCCATTTGAAACAGGGTTTCGAAGTGGTCTTTTTGGATGTCAAGGACCTCCTGGTATCTTTTCAGGGCTTGTTCCATATTCTCCCCCGCCTGATCGGCCAACGCCAGGTTATACAAGGTCATGACTTCACCGGGCTCAATCCATAAGGCTGTTTCAAAACACTCCACAGCCCGGTTCAAGTCCCCCGTTACCGCATAACAGACTCCCAGGCTATTGAGTACATTAACATTCGTCGGCTCGATTTTAAGCGCCGCCCGATATTCCCGGATGGCGCCTGGTATATCCCCTTCCTGGTACCGGTTGTCGCCGCTGATGTTGAGACTTACGGCATCAAAAGCGATACGGCTCCCGGGACCGAAAAAGGCGGCATGATCGATGGCTTTCCTGGCATTTTCAAAAACCTGAATCTTGGAAAAGTTGATCATGGGATACCGGGCGCAACCCATGGAAACGGTCTCCCGGCGACGCCGGCTCAACTGTTCCTGAACGGCGCTCCCCATTTTCATGCAATCCAGATCGGTATTGCCTGGGAAAAAACCACATAAGATATCCGATTCATACGACCCCCATCCGGAACCTCCATCCCTGCAAAAGGGCCTCAGGATTTCCACGAGATCCCTTACCTGTCCTTCCCGATCCGAAACGGGATCCGCCACCCCCTCTTTGATAGGGTCCAGGCGAATCATCAAAACCCCGAATGACCGGGCATCCCCAAGACGACGAAGAGCATACTCGACGAACGGTTCCTCGAAGGTTGTTTCGGGGAAGGTGTTTTTCAAAAAGGCCGTTAGGATGAAATTATCGAGTCCTCCCTGGGCCTTTTTGGCCGGAAAATCACTTTTGGATAAAAGAAACGACCCGGTCGCTAACTTTTCTTCAAAAGAGATACGTCCGCCGTCAGCCATCCTCAGGTCCTTTGGAATAGATCTGAGAAAGCATTTTTAATAATGGGAATCTCCTCGTCCTGAATCGTCCTGGGATCCAGAATAAAGAAGTCGGCTTCGATCCTGCCGATAACGGGAACTTCCGTTTTTTCCCTCATGAACCGTTCCAAGACGTTTGCCGACATCCCTTCAATCCGGATGCCGAGGCATTTCGAGGGAAGATTCAGCATGGGCAGAGCACCGCCGCCCACCCGTGAGGAAAGATCCATCAAAATGACCCTAAGACGAGGGGAACCGAGTTTTTTAAGCTCCCGCTGCAAGCGTCTGGCCCGCTTCTTGATGTCCTTTAAAGAGGTGGTGATCATTTTCAATGTCGGAATCGATGCGACGGCGTCATCCTTATCCCGGTATAAAGAGAGGGTGCTTTCCAGGGCGGCAAGGGTGAGTTTGTCGATCCTCAGGGCTCGGGTCAAGGGATTCTTTTTGATCCGGTCCAGGAACTCCTTTTTCCCTATGATGATGCCGGCCTGTGGACCACCGAGAAGCTTGTCGCCGCTGAAGGTAACTACATCGGCTCCTGCGACGACGGACTCCTGCACCGTAGGCTCCTTAATCAGTCCATATTTGGAAAGATCGATGAAGGTCCCACTGCCCAGGTCCTCCATCACCGGAATGTGATAGGTTCGGCCCAATTCTACGAGTTCGTTTAAGGAGACGCTTGCCGTGAATCCCACCATGCTGTAATTGCTCCGGTGCACCTTGAGGAGAAGGCCTGTCTCATTTTCGATAGCCCCCTCGTAGTCATGGCGGTGGGTGCGGTTGGTGGTGCCGACTTCTTTTAAGATGGCTCCGCTTTTGGCCATGATATCCGGAATCCTGAAAGACCCGCCGATTTCCACCAGTTCCCCTCGGGAAACAATCACTTTTTTTCCACTGGCCAGGGTCTCCAGACAGAGGAGGACCGCCCCCGCATTGTTGTTTACCACCATGGCGGCTTCGCCTCCGCTGATTTCGCATAAAATCTCCTCTACGGCGGCGTACCGGGACCCACGGATCCCTTTGGAAAGGTCGAATTCGAGGTTGGAATATCGGGATCCAATTGCAACAAGATTTTTTACGGCCATCTCGGAAAGGAGGGAACGTCCAAGGTTTGTATGGACCACGACACCGGTCCCGTTGACCACCCGCTTGAGTTTAGGCGAAAGACGTTGCTGTATATGCTCCCGGATCCGGTCTAAAAGCGTCTTGATGTTCAGGTCGTCAGAGCCGACGGCCACCTCCTCAGACAGAATCTCTTCACGGAGGGATGCAATGACTTCTCGTACGCTTTCAGTCAAAAGGATCTGGGGAACCGCGTTGAAAAAAGCTTCAGCCCGGGCCGCCTCAAGCATCCGATCGACTCCCGGCAGCATTCGTAACAAATTCTGCTGTTTGCTTCCAAGACCCATAATTCTAACGACCAATTGTCATTAATACAAATTTTTCCCTGATATGAAAAGCACATATCATCATCTGCTCGACTCCTTCAATAGATTTTTCCTTGACCGTTTTTATGTGAAAAAGCTTTCCACATCCTGTGTTTTATCCTATGTAGAAGAATCCGGTCCCTCTTTTCCCTTTTTGGCTACGCAAAGGGTAAAAAACATAGGGCGATGCGTCTAAGGCAGCCATGGCTTCACCCGAAACGGTTTTCATTGTAAACCCTCATGCAGGAGGAGGATCCACAGCAACCCGGTGGCCCCGGATTGCCGTCAAAGCCAAAAGGATCCTCCGTGAATTCAAAACCGTCCTCACCCGGCTCCCCGGAGATGCCACCACTCTGACCACTGCAGCCGTCGTCGAGGGGACCCGGCGATTAGTGGTAGTCGGCGGGGATGGAACCTTGAACGAGGTGATCAACTCCCTTATGGCCTTTGACCGTGAACTTCGGGAAAAGGTTTGCATCGGAATTGTACCCAACGGAACCGGCTGCGATTTTGCCAGAACCCTTTCTATCCCCAGGGATATCGATGAAGCCCTTACCCTGATCCAGACGATGCCGATTAGACCCATGGATGTGGGACGAATCGTCTTTAAGGATTCGGCAGGCCGAAGGTCGCAGCGTTTCTTTGTAAATGTGGTAAGCTTCGGCCTCGGAGGCGAGGTAGCGCATCAGGTTCGGAAAGCGCCCCGATCCCTGGGGCCGGCTTTCGCTTTTTTTTGGGCTACCATGATTGCTGTTTTGCGTTACGGAAAAAAACAGATCCATCTGAAAATCGACGAAAACCCTTCTGTTACATGGCGATCATGGAATGTTGCGATTGCCAACGGCAGATACCACGGAGGCGGCATGCTCGTAGCGCCGGATGCCCATCCTGACGACGGGGTCTTTCATATCACCGTGATCGGCGACATCCCTCTACATCGGATTTTTTCGAAGTTGCAGTACCTGTATAATGGGAGAATCCAGCAGATCGAAGGCGTATCAGGATTTATCGGTACCCGCGTAGAAGCCGCTTCGAACCATCCCGTCCTTCTGGATGTAGACGGAGAGGGGCCGGGCCTGCTCCCTTCGATCATTTCGATCATCCCGGGCGCCCTGAATCTGATCTGCCCGCAAGATCAGCGCGACCCCTTACTGAAAAGAGAAATCGGACTATGAGCTCCCAACGACCAGAAGATCGGATTATTTTTCCACTGGATTTTTCCTCCGAAAAAGAGGCCTTGGTTTACGCCCGGATGCTGTCGGGATCGGTGGGTCTGTTCAAAATCGGCTTAGAGCTGTTTTTCCGTTGCGGTCCGGCCATCGTTCGTTCGGTTTCCACCGTCGGCCCGGCCCGGGTCTTTCTGGATCTCAAGATTCACGACATCCCCGAGACAGCCGCCCGCGCCGCCCGCGCCCTTTCCGACTTTGGCGTGGCGTTTGCCACCATTCATTGCGGCGACTCCATGGCTATGCTCGAATCGGCTGTGGCGGCAAGCCGGGGAAAGGTAGGACTCTTGGGTGTCACCCTCCTGACCAGCATCTCCGGAGAAGATCTCCAGGAGGCCGGATACGGATCCATTTATTGCGAAGATACCAGCCGACTGGTTTTGAAACGCGCCACCATGGCCAAAACAGCGGGATGCGTAGGGGTGGTCTGTTCCGGCTTAGAAGTCCGGCGTATTAAAAAGACTCTGGGCAAAAGCTTCGTTGTCGTTACGCCCGGCATCCGCCCATTGTGGGAGACCCTTCCCAAAGACGATCAAGTGCGCATCGTTACTCCGACCAGGGCAATCCGGGAGGGTGCCGATTACCTCGTGATCGGGCGTCCCATCCGGGACGCAAAAGATCCGAAACGCGCCGCCCTGCGCATCGCCGAAGAGATCCGGGAGGCTCAGGAAAGCCCGGGTCAACCCTGAATGGAGTCAGTCTGGCAACTCGGTGCGATCTAATCGACTCAAAGGGGTCGGAAAAACCGATAGGCGAAAAAGCATAGGGCCGCAATCGCAATTTCCAGGGCGACGACCAGATGATCCGGGCGAAATCGTTTCACAGGGCTTTTTGCCGTTCAAGATCGCCGATGAATCCCCGGATGCTGTTTTTCATAAAAAAGCGCTCCCGGTTTTGAGCCGCTATATCCATTTGGGATAATCCACGAGATCCAGGGATCTGTTTGCAGGAGCAAGTCAAGGCAGTTCTCCACGGGATCCTCCAATGCGTCTTGGTCCAGGGTTTCCTGGACGCACCTCGCCCAAAGCAACAACTGCTTTTTATGGGCCTTCATCAGACGGACAGCATCCGAATACGCACCGAAGTGGCCGCAGCAGAGCCTTTCAGGTTTGAAGGCAATCAGCCGATCGAGACTTTCAATGAAGGTGTCAAGGAACAGCTTCGGTGGAGTGGCCGGCCGCATGTACGGAGGGTCCGGACCGACAGGCAGGATTACCCCACCGGCCTCGCCGATAAAAAGCGTTTTTCCCATAAGATAACTTACGTGGTGGGCGGCATGCCCCGGGGTCAGGACGGCGTTCACAAACGGGTGCACAAAACGATTGACGTCCACCAGCCGCTCCTCCGAGACCTCTTCTACAGGGCCATAGGCCCTGGCGAGCGCTCCCAGTGTCTTGAGGGTTCCTTCCCAGAGGCAGGACGGCGCCACAAGATGCGGAATGGCCGAAGCGTGACAGACCACCCGGCTTTCGGGAAACCGACGGACCACCCGACCGATACTGCCTGCATGATCAATGTGGATATGCGTCAACAAGATCCAATCCAGAGAGTCCACATCCAGACGCTCCATGGCCTCAATCAGTGAAGCGGCCGTGGATGACGGGCCCACATCCACCAGGAAGGCGCCTTCGCGCCGGCACAGCCAAACGTTGATGAAATGGTCGAACCCCTCGAGAGGGGCAGGAAGGGCGATGTGATACAATCCCTGCGAAATCCGATTGATCTCAGCCTCTGTACCGCATCGGATGGAAGTGAATTTTTTATGGGAAGTTCTCTCGGCTATAAAGCGGTCTCCTTTTTCTCCAGGTCCTTGTACACCTGATAAAACGTCTGGTACTCCCGAATGGCCATTTGAAGTATCCGTGAAAGCTCCATAAGATTCTTGATGTTGATGATCAGGTTGACGCTTTTCTGAAATGCGCCCATTTCATCCATGGTTCGAAGGCTCCGGCTGAGCAGGACCACCATCATTTCCCGGCGCATGGCCATGTTCAATCCTTCCAGATAGATCAACACCCGGTTGTGGTCCGGATTCTGGGTATCGAACAATTCATCCAGCAGCACCAGATGATAGGTATGGTACCACATGTTCCTCAAAGCCTCCCGGGAGTCCCGGGCTTCCGTCACATGGTATCCCATTTCAGTGATGCCCTTCAGGACGGACTGTTTCACCGAAGTATCCGCAACGCAAACGATGGCGGTCCGGCTTCCGGGTTCGAGGAAATCAAAAGGCTTTTTGGATGCGTCGTAACTATTAGCCTCGTTCGGGTCCGGAACAACAGGTGCTTTTTTATTTTTTTTAACGGTATCGACGGATACCCTGCCGCCGCATTTAGGGCACGTCAGGGTCACTCCTTCGAGTTTGGAGGCTTTTTCGTCGGGAATCCGGAAACGGCTCTTGCACTCCGGGCAGCTGATATTCATGGCGGTCCTGTCTCTCCTGTCGATTGGAAGATCTTTCCTATCGGGACTTGTTATAGGCTTTGTCCATCTCGAGCTTGTCGATATCGGTGGTGGCCTCGCCCCGGGCGCTTTTTACCGTGTCGATCCCCCGGCCCACCAGGGCCTTTCGCGATGCATAGCCCATGGCCGTCTCCTCGGTGATAAGTCCGGCCTCGTAAAGTCCCACGATGTAGTCATCGAAGGTGGTCATTCCGAAAGTCCTGCCGGCCTGCATGATGTCGTAGAAAGTCTTTCCCTCGGACTCCCCATGTAAGATGGAATCCTTGACCCTGAGGCTGGTCCTGAGGATTTCGAAGGCGGCCACCCGCCCCCCGCCCACTTTAGGAAGAAGCCGCTGGCACACGACCCAGCGCAATGTATCGGCCAGACGTATCCGGACCTGCTTTTCCTCTTCCGTGTCGAACATCCCAAGTACCCGGCTTATGGTCTGTCCGGCATCCACGGTGTGGATAGTGGTGAGGACCAGGTGTCCGGTTTCCGCCGCATTTAAGCCGATCTCCACGCTTTCCCGGTCCCGCATTTCACCCACTAAAATCACCTTGGGGGCCTGACGAAGGGCGGCCCGCAGCCCGCGGGCGAATGTGTCGAAATCCGCACCGAGTTCCCGTTGGTTGAAGGTCGCCCGCTTGTGGGAGTGCTGATACTCTATGGGGTCTTCCAGGGTAATCACATGGACCGATTTTTTCTCGTTGATATCCTCCAGAATGGCCGCCAAAGAGGTCGTTTTCCCGGTTCCGGTGGCGCCCGTGAACATCACGATACCGTTTCTTTCCATGGCAATATCGCTAAAGACCTTCGGCAGGTCCAGCTCGTTGATGGTGGGGACTTTGGATTCCAGTTTTCTCATGACAATGGAGTAGTTGCCAGACTGGGAAAAGATGTTGACCCGGAATCGGGCTTTGGCGCCTAAAAAATAGGAGAGGTCGCAGGACCCCATGGTCAGCAGGTGCTCGGTGAGACGGCGGTTGGCGTTGATCAGGCTCAGTGCCAGGACCTCGGTCTGATAAGGGGTGAGCTTTTTGATCTTCGGTTCCATGTCCACCGGCATAAGCTCTCCGTAGGCTTCCACCTGAAGCGGTTTTCCAACCGTGAAATTAAGGTCCGATACTCCCTCGTGCGATTCGAGCATTTGGGAAAAGATATAGTCGACTTCCTGCCTTCTCATCCCGGATCTCCTTTTTTTCCCAGCCGCTAAACCTCGGTGAAATCAGTCGGCGGCCCCTTGATCAGAGGCCTGAATCGCGCCTTTTCATTGGCCTTCAGATAGGCTTCGTCCGCGCTGACCCATCCTTTGTTGTACAAATCCATGATGGCGTCATCCAGAAGCTGCATCCCATACTTTTTACCGGTTTGCATGGATGAGGGAATCTGGTAGGTCTTGGATTCCCGGATCAGATTCCGAACCGCCGGTGTGGCGATACAGATTTCCAATGCTATGCAACGTCCCTTGATATCGATCCGCTTGAACAGAACCTGGGCGATGATAGCCCTGACACCGTCGGCCAGGGTAGAACGAATCTGGGGTTGTTGATGCGACGGGAACACCTCGATGATCCGATCGACGGTCTTGGCCGCACTGGTGGTGTGCACGGTAGAAAAGACCAGGTGTCCGGTGGCGGCGGCTTCCAGGGACAACGTGATAGTCTCCAGGTCCCGCATTTCACCCACCATGATGATGTCCGGGTCTTCCCGAAGTGCCCCTCTTAAAGCCGCGCTGAAGGACCGGGTATGGGTCCCCACCTCCCGATGATTCACAATACAGCTCTGGCTTGTATGCACGAACTCGATCGGATCTTCAACGGTGATGATGTGATCCTTGCGCTGCTGGTTTGCCTTGTCGATGATGGCGGCGAGAGTCGTCGATTTACCACTCCCGGTAGGTCCGGTCACCAATACTAAGCCCCTTGGCAACATGGCCAGTTTCGAGATGACCGGTGGAAGTCCGAGTTGTTCAGGAGTCATGATGATGCTGGGGATCTCCCGGAACACGGCAGCAACCCCGTTTTTTTGCATGAAAAAATTCGCACGGTACCGTGCCAGGCCTGGAATCTCGTAGGCAAAATCCACATCCCCGCTTTCCTCAAAAGCCTTGATCTTTTCTTCAGGAGTGATTTCATACAGCATCCCCCTGAGATCGTCGGAGTCAAGCACCTTGAATTTCACCCGCTCCATGTCTCCCCGAATCCGGATCACGGGTTGTTGACCCGCCACCAGGTGCAAGTCCGAAGCCCCTTGTTCATGCATCAGCTTGAAAAATGCATCGATCTTTGCCATCAGGTTTTTCCTTTATCGGTTCTTCCATAAATTGAAAATGAAGATGATTTTTTCGTCAGGGGATGGATAGGGATTCCTTGGCCGGCCGGAGGTGTTTGAGCACCCTTAACTTACCGTCTTCCTCATCCATGGCCTGCACGCTCTCCCGTCCCATTTCCAAAAGCTTGGTGTGGGCCTCCAGCACGGAACGGATCTGAACCTCGATCTGCATGCGCTGCCGTTTCAGTTCAGCGATATCCTCATGAAGCTGGGCCAACCGGTTATGGGCCCGATTGAGCATTTTTTCAGCCTTGACTTCCGCATCGGCAATGACGACTTCAGCGGATTTCCGGGCATTTTCTTTCATCTGGTCCAGTACTCTCTGAGAGGCGGCCAAGGCCCGCTCGAAGGTTTTTTCCCGCTCCTTTTGCCGAGCGCTTTCCTGCCTGAGAATTTCCATCTCTTTCTTTAAGTTTCTAATCAAATCGATTTGGGCTCGAAAAGTATGGGCCATCTCTTCCAGAAACGCATCCACTTCCCGGATGTCAAAGCCTCTGAACCTGACTCGAAACTGTTTTTTCTGAATATCGGCAGAAGTGATTTCCATAAAGGCTTCCTTCCCGTCAACCGTTTGGGTTCACAACAGGCTTGCCGACAGCCGATCAAGGCTGCTGACAAGAAAAGTCCTAAGAAATATGATAGCCAGAAACACCACGATGGGGGACAGGTCCAAACCGCCGAAATTGACCGGAAGCTTTGCCCGGATCGGAGACAACACCGGTTCGGTCACATTGTGAATAAAACGAACAATGGGATTGAAAGGATCCGGATTGACCCAGGACAATATGGCCCGTGCAATGACGATCCACATGAACAAAAGGAGCACAACATCAATGACCTTGGCGACTCCCATCAGCAGGTAACCCAAAAAATACATCTGGTCCATCCTTTGTCCTGTCTTTTAAATAAATTGTGAGGAATAAGTCAAGATGTTTCATGTTCTATATGGGTTCCATCGTTGACATGACCGGCGGCGCTATCGTAAAAGACTTCATAGAATAAGCAAAAATCCTTTAGCGAAGTGATGGCACACATGACTTCCGATACACTCAGAGGCATTCAACGCATCGGATTCATCGGCGGGGGTAACATGGGAGAGGCCTTTATCGGTGCCTTGATCCGGTCGAAAACCATCGATCCTCAGTCGATCCTTGTCTCGGACAAGGATACAGGCCGCCTGAAGACCCTCCGCCGGATTTTTGGCGTCGAAACGACGACGGACAACCTGCAGGTCTTTTCGTCCTGCGATGCGGTCATCCTCGCGGTCAAGCCCCAACAGATGCATCCGGTCCTTTCCGAACTCGCCGGATCAAGCGATCGGAGGGCGCAAAAAAAGAAGCTGCTCATTTCCATCGCCGCAGGGACTCCCCTTAAAAAAATCGAGGCTCTGCTGTATCCGCCACTCTCCGAGGCCCGGAAAAAGCGGCTCCCTATTATCCGGGTCATGCCCAACACCCCCGCCCAGGTCCTCAAGGGTGTAAGCGGTATGAGCCCGAACCGCTATGCCACGCGGCAAGATATCCGAACAACCCGAAAAATCCTTTCCGCCATCGGGTGCGTCCTGGAATTTTCCGAAAATGATCTGGACGCGGTGACCGCCCTCTCAGGGTCAGGACCCGCCTATGTCTTTTATTTCATCGAGGCGTTGATCGAAGCCGGTGTTCGAGTCGGTCTCAGCAAGGAAGCCTCTGCGGTGCTGACATTGGAAACCTTCCGGGGTGCTCTATCCCTCCTTGAAGAGCGGGGTGAATCTCCCGGGATGCTCCGCCGGAAAGTCACTTCTCCGGGCGGTACCACTGAGGCGGCCCTTGGCGTCATGGAAAGAGGCGGTGTCGGCCATCTGATCATCGAAGCGGTCGTCGCAGCAACCGAACGCTCCAAAGACATCAGCCGTTGAATCCTCCCCGGCGAGAAACACCCCATGGCTGCTTCCGATTTCCTGACCAAACGAGGCATCCTGTAGGGTATGGAACACTCAAGCGATAAAATTGATGGCTTCGTAAAAAGTCCATCTGCTGCGTTGCACTGTATCCTTCGTCATTGCGGCGTACCCATATGTACGCGTCATTCCTCAGGATTTGCGCGCCTTGCATATGAAGCTTTTTACTTTGCCATCCTAATTTTGAGTTTTTACGATTTCATCAAAATTGACAAAATTAATAGGGTATTTATATTGAGCAAAAATACTCCTCCCAATTTAGACTATAAGGAGCTTTTCCATTCCGAATTCTGCAAGTTGTCGTTGCCTGAAAGGCAGCTCCTCTTTTTTGAAGCAGAAACCGGATCAAACCTATCGGTTACGGTGACAATTCCTTTAGGAGATCCTTTTCCATGCTGACGGAAGCGGTTTCATATCCCGCCGCCTTTCTGGCAGGTTTTTTATCATTTATTTCTCCTTGTATTCTGCCTTTGGTGCCGGCCTATTTCACGTTCATCACCGGGTTGTCCCTGGAACAGCTCACGAATAACAATCTCGCCATCCGTCATCGGGTCCTGGCGGCCACACTCTCTTTTGTTGCAGGTTTTTCCCTGGTCTTCATCCTTATGGGGGCGTCGGCTTCTTACCTGGGGGGCGTTCTTTTTGAATACAAGAATCTTGTCCGGGTCATAGGAGGTTTCATGATTCTCCTTTTCGGGATCCACCTCAGCGGGATTTTTCGTATTAAGGCCCTTGATTTCGAAAAGCGTGTCCACCTCAGGACCAAGCCTGGCCATGCCTTTGGAACGCTGGCGATCGGAATGGCTTTCGGAGCCGGGTGGAGCCCATGTATCGGTCCTTTGCTCGGTTCCATCCTGATCCTTGCCGGAAACCAGGAAACGGTATTGGAAGGGACGCTTCTTCTGGCCGCCTATGCGGCCGGACTGGCCATCCCCTTTTTGATCCTTTCCGTTTTCATCCATTTTTTCTTGGCCATAGTCCGAAAAACACAAAAGACAATCCGATATGCTAACGCTGTTGCAGGAATTCTCTTGATCGGAATGGGGCTCTTGCTGATAACCGATAAACTGGGTCTCCTAAATTTTTCGAGGTGATCATCATGAAAATAAAATCCCGGTGGATCTACTTTATTCTCCTTTTATTAATCCCCTTTTTCCTCACCCGGGCTTCTTCTGCCGGTCCGGAAGCCGTCTCCAAAGTGCGCTGGCATACCTATCCGGAAGGGATGGCTTTAAGTAAAAAGGAAAACAAAAAGGTCTTTGTATATTTCTGGGCCGAATGGTGTTCCTACTGCACCAAAATGGCTAAAGAGACCTTCATGAACCCCGACGTCATCGATTACCTGAATAATTCTTTCGTCAGCATCAAGGTCGATTACGACCGGGAGCCGAAGGTAGCATCCCAGTTTGGCATACGCGGGCTTCCCGTCTCATTTTTCATGACCGAAACCGGGAATCAAATCGGGAACCAACCGGGATACATCTCCGCCAAGGATCTTGTCTCTACACTGAAATATATCCATACCGACAGCTATAAGACCATGACCTTAAAGATGTTTTTAAAGAAAAATTGACGCGACAAAATGGGGAACATGAAAACGGGAAAAACATCCTTGGATCTCCCTGCGATAGAGAGGATCATCCGGGAAATCAGGCCCATGAATCAGCCTGAGAAACGCTGCTTAGACGCCACGGCCGTGTTCTTGCTCCTCTTTGACATCCTGAATCCCCACCTCCTGGCGGTCCTTAAATCCGACACCGAGGGATATCCCTGGCGCAATCAGGTGGCTCTCCCGGGCGGGCATGTGGATGAAAGGGATGACACAGCCCTGGATGCAGCATTTCGGGAGTTGGAAGAAGAACTCCAAATAACACGGAAGGATGTCCGCTATATCGGACCGCTGGGACATTTTCAGACCATCAACAACAAAGACATTGAGGTATTTGCCGGCGTCTGGAACGGCCGGGGGAGCTTGCGCTTCGACAAGGCCGAAATATCACGGATTCTTAAACTCCCCATTTCCACCCTTCTTCAGATCCACGTGGCGCGTGGATATCACGGCCGCCTGCCAGGGGTCCTCGAGCTGAGCTATCCTGTCGAGGACGTGCAGATTTGGGGGGTGACCGGAAAGATCCTTCATTTTTTGCTCGAACAGCTTTATTCGGTTTTTGTTACAGAGATCTATTCCGCGGCGGGAGTGAAAAAAGGATCATTCGGTAAGGCGCCTAAGGTGCCGGCGAAAAAGACGGATTGAAATCGATCCCATGACCACCGCGCTCAGAACCGAGAGTAAAACCGGGACCCAGATGACAGTCTTTGCAATTCCATCTTCATAAGAAACCGCGATGCCGGCAAGGGCGAAAAGAAAAACGGCCGCCATGACCCCGATGAGAACCAGACACACGGGTGTCACGTCGTACCAGGGAATGATGGCGCGCCTAAAAACCGGGCTTTTTTCCAGACCCATGGGCAGTCAAACTCCGCGACTTTAAGTCACGGGCCTCCTGTTGAAACCTAGGATATTAAAAATTGCTGACTTCGTAAAAAGTCCATCTGCTGCGTTGCACTGCATTCTTCGTCATTGCGGTGTACCCATATGTACGCCTCATTCCTCAGGATTTGCGCGCCTTGCATATGAAACTTTTTACTTTGTCATCCCAATTTTGAGTTTTTACGATTTTAATAAAATTGATGGCTTCGTAAAAAGGTTTTGTGAGCGCCATTCAAGTCTTTTCGGAAAAAGAGAGGCAAAGGGTTGAGCGTTAAAAATCTCAAGCTGTTTGAGACACTTGTGCCGAGTTCTTGAGAGTTAGCGAAACCCTTTGGATCTTCCGAAAAGACTTGCGGCGCGAGAAAAATCGGTCTTTTTACGATTTCATCAAAATTCCTTACGGGGAATTCAATATAAAATCAAGGGATCCTGACTCGAATGATTATCAACCAGGAAGCACAACGGCGGGGAAAAGGCCGGTTGTCTTTTCTAATCCTTTCTTTTATCCTTATTTCAATACTCTTAGGGTGCACGCTGATGACCAAAGGACTTCTTATCCAGGATCTTAATCAGATGTATCCGGCAGGGACCATCCTGTCCGGTCAAACCGGTCAGCCGACCGATTTTGAAGCGATGCTTCAGGATCTGTCCCAGGTACAGATCGTCTTTATCGGAGAGTCTCACACGGACGCCTCGCACCACGCAGTTCAGCTGAAAACGATTCAGGCCCTGTTTCATCGGGTTCCCGGACTGCGAGTGGGCATGGAGATGTTCGACCATTCCTACCAAAAGGTCCTGGATTCGTGGTCTGACGGCAACCTTGATGAGAAAGCGTTTCTCGAAAAAACCCACTGGTACGCCAACTGGAGGTACGACTTTAACCTTTATCGGGATATTCTGCTTTTCATCCAAAACAACCGAATTCCCCTTTTCGGCCTGAATCTTCCGTTTCACCTGCCGGCAAAGATTGCCATCGGCGGCATCGAAAGCCTGAATGCCGAGGAAAAACGCCACCTGCCCCAAAAAATCGATACATCCAATGCAGACCACAGGGTGTATGTCGAAAGTATTTTTAAAAGCCATCGCATCCCGGGAAGAGAAAACTTCGAACATTTCTATCTGGCACAATGTGCCTGGGAAGATGCCATGGCCGAGCGGATCGCCTCAAACCTAAACGGTCATCCGATGGTTGTTCTAGCGGGAAACGGGCACATCGTCAAAAAATTCGGTATCCCGGAGCGGGTCTTTAAAAGAACAGGCCTTTCCTTTAAAACCATCTATCCGGTCGCCGTCACCTCTCGCGCTGAACTGTCGTTTGCGGATTATCTTTGGATAACCCCTTAGAAAAAAATGAAAACTCTCCCAAGCGCCCCAAAATTTTATGGAGTTTGTGCCGTAAAACCCAATATGTTGAAATTTCATTTGACAGAGCTCAACATGTTGTGCTATTCGGCAATCTCATGACGGAATGGCGCGACGACGCCGGATCCTGAAGGCGACATTTCCGTTTTTTCCCGGCGCCGCCTGATTTTCACTTCAAGTTTAAAACCCAAAAAACAAAACCCGGAAACAGCACCTAATTTGCTAAAATTGTTTTTTATCGCTGATATCAATTAGAGAGGTGCCAGGTGTTCGAACAGATCAAGAAACGAGACGGTCGGATTGCGGAATTTGACGCTCAAAAGATCACCTCCGCCATTGCCAAAGCCGGCAACGCCACCGGAGAATTCGGTGAGCGTGAAGCCAAAAAATTGACCCTCCGTGTACTCACCCTGGCCCATGAGCTTCGTCTGGGGCCTATGCCCGAAGTGGAAGAAATCCAGGATATCGTCGAAAGAGTCCTCCTGGATTCCCCCTACCTCAAAACCGCCAAGGCCTATATCATCTACCGGGAGCAGCACGCCCAGATCCGACGCATGGCCACCCGGGCCAATGTGGATCTGGTCGACCATTACATCCAGAGGCAGGATTGGAAGATCAAAGAAAACAGCAACATGAGCTATTCCCTGCAGGGTCTGAACAATTACATTTCCTCCGACATCACCTCCGATTACTGGCTCAACAAGATCTATCCGCCCAACATCCGAGCCGCCCATTCAAATGGAGATTTTCACATTCACGATCTGAGCCTGCTGTCGGTTTACTGTGTCGGATGGGATCTCAAAGACCTCCTCATCCAGGGCTTCAAGGGGGTTGAAGGAAAGGTGGAAAGCGCTGCGCCGAAGCATCTTCGATCGGCCCTGGGTCAGATCGTCAATTTTTTTTATACCCTTCAGGGAGAAGCTGCGGGCGCCCAGGCTATCTCCAACTTCGACACCCTTTTGGCTCCCTTCGTCCGTTACGATCATCTGGGGTACAAAGAAATCAAGCAGGCCATTCAGGAGTTTGTGTTCAACATCAACATCCCCACCCGTGTCGGATTCCAGACGCCTTTCACCAACATCACCCTTGATCTTCATGTTCCCATTACCCTCAAGGATCATCCGGTCATTATTGGGGGCCGGTTTCGCGCCGAGACTTATTCCGAATTCCAGCCTGAAATGGACCTGATCAACCGGGCCTTTGCCGAGATCATGATGGAAGGAGACGCCAAAGGGAGGGTTTTCACGTTCCCCATCCCCACCTACAACATCACCAAGGATTTCGACTGGGAAAACCCCAGCCTGGAAACCATCTGGAAGATGACCGGAAAATACGGCATCCCCTATTTCTCCAATTTCGTAAACTCGGATATGTCCCCGGAAGATGCCCGATCCATGTGCTGTCGACTTCGATTGGACAACCGGGAACTCCTGAAAAGAGGGGGAGGCCTTTTTGGAGCCAATCCACTCACTGGTTCCATCGGCGTAGTAACCCTCAACCTGCCGCGCCTCGGATATTTGTCCACGGATAAAAGTGAATTCTGGGACAGGCTCAACAAGCTTATCGGCCTTGCGGTGGAAAGCCTCACCATCAAGCGCAAGGTGCTTGAAAAATTCACCGAGGAAAATCTCTACCCTTACTCCAGGTTCTATCTAAGAGAAATCAAGCGACATGCCGGTATGTTCTGGAAAAATCATTTCTCCACCATCGGCATCATCGGGATGAACGAGGCGTGTCTGAACCTTTTGGGGCAAAACATCGCCGGCCGGGAAGGCCAGGCCTTTGCCCTTGAGACTCTCGACTTCATTCGGGATCGTATCGTCCAGGTCCAGGAAGAAACCGGCGACATCTTCAATGTAGAAGCAACCCCTGCCGAAGGGACCTCTTACCGGCTGGCCATGATCGATAAAAAGCGATCTCCCGACATTGTGTGCGCCAATGAAAAAGAGTTACAAGGCGGTGCCGCCCCTTACTACACCAACTCCACACACCTTCCGGTCAATTTCACGGACGACGTCTTTGAAACCCTGACGCTGCAGGATCCGCTTCAAACCAAGTATACCGGAGGAACGGTCCTGCACATCTTTTTAGGGGAACAAATTTCCAATACCGGCGCCGTCAAAAGACTCGTTAAGAAGATCGCTACCAACTACCGGCTTCCCTATTTTACCTTGACACCGACTTTTTCCGTGTGTCCCTCTCATGGGTATCTCTCCGGGGAACATCCCCACTGCCACGCCTGCAGCCAGGAAACTGAGATTTATTCCAGAGTGGTGGGATACTTAAGGCCCATCAAGCAGTGGAACGAAGGGAAGCAGGCCGAGTACCACATGCGCCAGACATTTAAGGTGGCCTGAGAAAGCTTAAAATCGGCCGATGCGTTTCGGCGGCATTCAAAATACCTCCCTCATCGATTACCCCGGCCAGGTGAGCTGCGTCGTGTTTACATTGGGGTGTAACTTTCATTGCCCGTATTGTCACAACCCGGATCTGGTCAAGGAAAAACCGGTTCAGGGCCTCTTTGAAGAAGAAGACCTGTACGCGTTTCTTAAAAAGCGGAAAGGCTTGCTCGACGGCGTGGTTCTCTCCGGGGGAGAGCCGACCCTTCAAAAGGATCTTACCCAGGTGTGCCGACAGATCAAGACCCTCGGTTTTTCGGTGAAACTCGATACCAACGGCAGTCAACCCCAAGTCCTGAAAACGATCCTGGAGGCCGGGCTTGCGGATTATATCGCCATGGACATCAAGACCGATCCGCACCATTATGCCCCTGCAATTTCGTACAATGATCCGGCCCATGACCTCCTTGAAAGTATTCGCCTGATTATGGGGTCCTCCATCTCCTATGAATTCAGGACCACCTGTGTAAAACCGTTTGTTGACGAACCGACCATGAAGCGAATCTCTCAGATCATTGAAGGGGCAAGGCTTTATGCTCTCCAGCATTTTCAGCCCGACCATCTTTTAACCCCCGAATTCTTCAAAGACACAACCCCGGGATTCGATCAGGAGGGCATGGGCCGTCTGTTGGCGATCGCCGCCCCGAATGTACAATCCTGCATCATCCGATGACCTCGGGGATCCGTTCAGACTCTTTGATCCCACCCTTTTCTGAAGATCCATCCCGTACCTTTTGACCGTCAACCGCAGGCACCATTATATCCGGAGGTCGCCCATGGACAGACAATTTTTGTCCGTGCTTGCCAAATTTCGGAATACCGCCGATCATCGAGCCGGGCCGCACCGGCCCATATCCGTGTCCGAAGCCGTTTACCGATCTCGCGAAGACCTCAGAATTCTCCATGTTACCAATGCGTGGAGGCTGAACCATTTCGAGGTTCGGCTTCGAAGGCATCTATGAAGATCGATTTGAACAGCGATATGGCTTTTTTCGCCCGTATATCAAAGAAGTGATCTATCGATATCTGGATTGCGGCATGCTCACTGTGTCGCCCGGCATCGACTGCCGGATCCTGGGACGCCTCTTCAGACATTATATGCTCAAAATGCTTTTGGAAAAAGGCAAGATCACAAAAGACATGATTGCCCTCCTGGATCAATGGCGTCATACCGGGTTCAACGTCTATTGCGGCCAAAGGATCCTTCCATGGAAAAAGACGTCCATGGAAAACCTGGCCCGATATATTATTCGGGCATCCTTCTCCCAGGAACGGATGACCTACGTTCCGGAAGCCGGGTCTGTGATCTATCAATCCAAAGACAGCCGTGCCACCCGCGTGTTTGACGCTCTGGAGTGGCTGGCTGCCATGACCAGCCATGTTCCGAACAAAGGGGAGCAGATGGTGCGTTACTATGGATACTACAGCAACGCATCCCGCGGTTGGCGCAAAAAATCAGGGATGCCTGAAATCATCCCCTGCCTGCTCCAACCGGAGGCTGACCGATGCTCAGTTCCGGAAAAACTGGTCTCGACTGATCCAGAAAGTGTATGAAGTTGACCCCCTGACCTGCCCAAAATGCCAGGGAAAAATGCGAGTGATCGCATTTAAAAACCGCCAAGACCTATCGCCCATGCCCCGCCGAGGATTGAATCACCGACATACGACGATACCTTCCAGCCTTCCGCCGAGGATTACGTCGCCGACCCGATCTATCCCATGGATGCTTACTTCTAAAAAGCCGGTCGACGCTGACCCGCTGACCTATGTCCAAATCGACCAAAATAATGGCCTTCTGCCGATAACATTGCGATTGACAGCCCAGCCAACTTTGGATAATTGAAAACCCATACGCCATGACCAATGCGCGTTCCCATATCTTGGGGTGCAGATGCCGCTAAAACACAATTCGTCCTCACGTTTAATAAGTCCGCAAAAAAGCAACTTCTTATCAATTCAATTTCAATTGATGCCTCGCTGCCATTAGTGCCTCCTGTCCCTTCGGCCGAGGTCTCGGGAAAATCCTGATCCCGGGCGACCGCCTCTGCCGGAACCGCCTTCCCGTTCCTTCTTTTCTCTGGCTTCGCTGACGGCAATAATCTTGCCCCTAAGATCTCCGCCGTTGAATTGCTCAATGGCTTTTCGGGCATCCTCCTCGGTTTCCATTTCCACAAACCCGAAGCCTTTGGTTCGGTTGGTATACCGGTCTTTAATAATTGCCACCGAAACGACTTTGCCGACTGTTGAAAAATTATGGTTCAGGTCCTGTTCCGTGACTTCGTCTGACAGGTTCCCGATATAAAGCTTCTTATTCATTGATGGATCCTTTCCTAAGGCATTTATCCGAGTCTTCGAGGCGTGAAGTTTTTACAAGAGACCGAAACATCAACGACTGAGCGTCCGGATATCAAGGGAAGATAGGGCGCTCCGCCGACTGAAGGGGCCGGAGCGCCGTTTCAAACGGTAGGTCTACATAGCCTTTACATTGGCTGCTGACGGGCCCTTCGGCCCGTTCTCTAATTCAAAACTGACAGACTGGCCCTCTTGCAGGGTTTTGAAGCCGCTATCCTGGATTGCGCTGAAATGCACAAACACATCGCTTCCGCTGTCAGCTTCGATAAAGCCGAAGCCTTTGCGCTCGTTAAACCATTTAACTTTACCTTGCATCATCGTTTTCATCCTCCTTTCCTATATTTTTAAAAGGGCGGACTACAACGACAGCAAAAAAAACCACCACACTTTGGAGGGTGTGGTGGCTATACCATACTTTACAAAATGTTTTCATCCAGCCTTTAAAGCACCCGGATCGCTAGGGAGTCCTGTCGATGCTTATTTTGTAACATAATGCCATTCGCCCCACTGGTCAACTAAAATGTTTATTCTTTACAACAAAAAAGGTGGATCCGCACGCAGGCCACTGTCGTGCTGAATTGTCCCACGCAACGGTTTGGGCTGGATCAAAGCTGCCACGTCGCCCTGGACCGGTTTGGGGCGTGTCTTTATACAGTCTGTTTTTCTCCGAACGGATATCGGTATCCAGCGGCATGCCGTGGTCTTTGGATCAGGTTCAAACCGTTGATCTATTCTCAGGATACCTTTTCCGGTTGACGTTCGGCATAAAGATGCCTATGTTTCGTTTTTTTCAAAATTGGGGAAAAACAAAATGGCATCGCTGTCTTTACATCTCATCGGCGCGGCGGGCTCCGGAAAATCCATCCTTTTCGATGCGTTGACGGAAACCCCCGACGGCCCGTCCTTTGTGCACAAAGGGGAGGTCCGGATCGGTTCGGCCAACGTCCCGGATCCCCGGCTTAATCAACTGTACGATATCTACAACCCTAAAAAATTTGCACCGGCGGAAATCGTCTTTGTGGATCCGGAACTCCGGCAGAAAAACCGAAACGGCGGTTCTTTCACAGCCGAAGCCGATGCATTCGTAATGGTGGTTCAGGCATTCGGCGAAACGGATTATGCGGGAAAGCCGGTCGATCCGTCGGCCCAAATGGAGACGCTCCTGCTCGATTTGGTGCTGGCGGATTTGGAGCGGATCGAACGCCGCCGACAAAAAGCGGAAAAAGAAAAACGAGCCGGGAAAACCCTCTCGCTCCTTGAATCCAGATGGTTGGACCGCTGCCAATCGCAATTGGAGTCAGGCCGCCCTCTTCTGGGAATGGATTTCATAGCGGAAGAGGAGGCGATGGCTCAGCCTTATTCTTTTGTTTCCCGAAAACCCCTGATCGTGGTTGCAAATGTGGCAGAGGACAATCTGAAGGGGTTAGGGCTTGAGCCGCTGAAGGAGCGGTGTCGGGAAATCGGAGTGGAATGCCTGCCTCTATGCACCACCCTGGAAGCTGAAATCAGTCGTTTGGATCCGGGAGAACAGGCTGACTTTCTTAAGGATTATGGTCTTCAGGCACCGGCCAAAGATCGCCTGATCCAGGCGGCCTTTCGTATGCTGAATCTGATCAGCTTTTTCACGGTCGGAGAAGATGAAGTCAAAGCATGGACCCTCCGGTGCGGTGCCAATGCTCAAAGGGCGGCCGGAAAAATTCACTCCGATATCGAACGCGGGTTCATTCGTGCCGAGGTCGTGTCCTTCAAGGATTTTCAAACAGCCGGTTCGCTTTCAGCCTGCAAGGGGCACGGCACCCTGAGGCTTGAAGGGAAAGAATATATGGTCCAAGACGGGGAAATCGTCCATTTCCGGTTCAATGTGTAAATGTTTCGGCCACGGCCGGAACCGAGTCCTCGTTTATAAACGAAACCCTCCGGCCTTTTGCCGCACCGTGCGCCTTCTGGTATGCATTGTCCTCTAAGGCTGGCGCTTTCCCCGACTGCTGCAGGTATCGGCCCGAAGTCGTTCGGGCTTCCGGCTGTCAAGCATGGATCCTGATCCTTTCAAGTTTTGCTTTACTTTCTTCCATCTTCTTCGCCTTGTCTTCGTACCCCGGCTTTCCGATCAGGGCAAATATGGCGGTCTTGTATGACTCCACCCCGGGTTGAATAAACGGATTATGGCCGAGGAGGTATCCGCTGATGGCCACGGATCGCTCCATCATGTAGTAAAGTTGTCCGATGTTGTAAGCGTTCCTTCTTGGAATCTCCAGGGTCATGTTGGGAACCCCCCCCTGGTAATGGGCATAGGCCGGCCCTTCCACCACTTTGGCGTTTATGTAATTCATGTCCAGCCCCCTGTCCGCAAGGAAATTGAGGCCGTCCGGGTCCTCCCCGTCCCGCGGAATCCGCACACGGTTGTCATGCTCCTTCAGGAATAAAAAGGTTTCGATGATGTTCCGTTCCCCCTGCTGTACCATCTGGCCGTTGGCATGGAGCTTTTCGGAATAGAGGGAAGGCGATACCCACAATCCTTGCCCTCTGTGGCCCTCACTCTCCGGAAAAAGCTGCTCCATCCATCTTGCCACGGGATACAGGGAGAAAGCATTTGTCGCCACCACCTCGATCTTTTTTCCCTTGGCCCATGCCGCGTATCGCATGCCCGCATGCACAAGGGCCGGATTTTGCCAGAACTCCTCCCTCATGGCGGCAAGCCGCATGTTCCTGAATCCCGCCGCAAACTCGCGAATGTCGATGTTGGCCATGGCAAGCCCCACCAGACCTACATCGGACAGGACCGAGAACCTCCCGCCGATATCATCCGGAACGACGAATGTGCGATAGCCTTTCTTTTCAGCAAGCTTTCGAAGGGCTCCTTTCTGCCGGTCCGTGGTGACAAGGATGAACCGGCCGGCTTTTTTCCCGAGATGCCCTTCCAGGAGTTGCTGCATGATCCTGAAGGCAATCGCAGTCTCCGTGGTTGTGCCCGACTTTGAGATCACGTTGATTGCGATCCGCTTTCCTTCCAGCATGTCCATGGTGTCCCTGAAATAGTCGGGGTCCATATTCTGGCCGAGAAAATAGATTTCAGGCGCACCCCCCCTCTCTTCTCTGCTCAATTGATTGAAATAGGTGTGCGTAAGAGCCCTGAAGGTGGCCTCCAGCCCCAGATAGGAACCGCCGATCCCAAGCGAAACGAAGGCGTCTATCTCGCTGCCCAGGGTCCTGGCCACAGTGACGATCTCTTCCAGGTGATTTTTATCAAGTTTCTCCGGCAGGTCTTTCCATCCGGTCATGGGAATACCGCCGTCACATATGTCACCCTTCCCTTCCTCGAGCATTCGGTTTGCTTCCAGGGCCTTTGGCCTAATCTCCTCTATGTCCTCCCGGTGGATGGAAATCCCTTCAGGGCTGTCGAACATGAAAGTCACATCCAGGGTCAGGGTGTTGGCCTCCCTGAAATAGGGCGATTCGAAGGGGGCTTCTTCCCCCCGCCCACGAGCATTCTGTTGTCGGGTGGTCTGATTCTCTCCAAAACCGGTGAGTCTGATTCTCTCCATTTCTACCTCCTGGCCTCTTTCCCAGATGCCGCTGATCTTCTGAAGCATTTTTCCGTTGTTGCCGCTGCTGCAACCAAATAAAACGGAAAAGAGCATTATAGTCATGCTCCGGAAAATGCAACGAAAATTGTCGTAACAAATGCCCGGGTTACAAGAATGGCGCCGGCCTTGTTGACAGGCTATAAGTTGATCGCCTTATCGGCCAGCTGCATAGCGGTGATGATATCCAGCATATTGGTGGTCTCACCCACCCGTTTTTTTTCCAACAGGTTGAAATGATTGAGGCAGGTTCCGCAAACCAGGATTTTCAGCCCATCTTGCTCGAGGCTTTTTAAATCCTCCAGAACCTCGGATCCTTCGATGGCCAGCTTCACGCCGTTGTTTACCAGGACCAGCCTCCACAAATCCGGCCCCATTTCCTTTAGGGTTCGGATGAAATTGACCATCAATTTCTTTCCTAAAATATCGTCACCTGAACCCATGCGGTCGGCGGCGCACATGACTAGGATTTTTTTCGCTTGGGATTCTTTTCGGTCGATAGCCGCCTCTCCGGGCATGGGGGCCTCTTTGGAACGACCGATGATAAGATATTCTTCCCCCTGTTTTTCCAAAACCGTCTCGAAGCCCTGGGATTCCAGGAAGCGTTTGACATTTTGCTGGGATGCCGTGTTGTCGACTCTAACCTTCACAGCGGCAGGCTTTGCTTCCTGAAGCGCGGCACGGGTCTGCAATACCGGGGCCGGACAGGCCAGGCCCCGCGCATCGATTTCTTTCATGTCATTTTTCCCATCGAATGTTTAAAGGACCGATAAAATCTCCCGTCCGTCTGAAGTCACCTCTCCGATGATCGCGGCGGAAGCAATATTTGCGTTTCGGAGATCATCGACCAGTATCGGGCCTTTTGCGGCATCAAGGCTGATCAACAGCCCTCCGGAGGTCTGAGGGTCAAAAAGCACGTCCTGGAGCGCAAGCTCCACGGAACCGGAAAACTCAATTCTTTTTTTAAAAAATTCCCGGTTCTTATGGGCACCGCCCGGGATCAGCCCCATGGCGGCAAAAGAGAGCGTCTCCTGGATTACAGGCACCCGGTTTGAAAAGAGTTTTACATGCATACCGGATCCGTCCATCATTTCCGTCAGGTGCCCCAAAAGCCCGAAGCCGGTAATGTCGGTGCACGCATGAACATCAAATCCCTTCATGGTCTCCGCCGCTCCCCGGTTGAGGGTCGCCATGATCCGGGTAACTTCCCTTACAAGGTCTTCCGGCGCCATAGCAGCCTTAATGGCCGTGTTGATAATCCCCGTACCAATGGGCTTGGTTAGTACCAGGCAATCCCCCGCCTTTAGATTCTTTTTCGTCAGCACCGCGTTCGGATGAATGAAACCCGTCACCGAGAGCCCGTATTTCAACTCCTTGTCCTCAATGCTGTGCCCGCCGATCAGCACCACATCGGCCTCTTTGATCTTGTCGATACCTCCCTCCAGGATGCTGCGCAATATCTCCAGGCTCATGTCCTTGGCCGGAAACGCCACCAGGTTCATGGCGGTCTTCGGCGTTCCCCCCATGGCGTAGACATCACTGAGTGCGTTGGCCGCAGCGATCTGTCCAAACGCGTACGGATCGTCCACTACGGGCGTCAAAAAATCCACCGTCTGAATAAGAGCCAGATCCTCCGACACCCGGTAGACGCCTGCGTCATCGGCACGATCCAGACCCACGATGACATTTTGATCGGTTGGAAATTTCAAGCCGCACAATGCCCGGTCCAGGTCCCCTGGAGCCAGTTTGGAAGCTCAACCCGCACCGGCAACCGTGGTGGTCAGTCGTATCCTGGTTTCTGGGTTCATGAGTCGTTTTTTCTTTCCTGGAATCCTTGTGTCGCAAGGGTTGATCCCAATGCTTGAATCGAATTCGCCTGGTTATAAATTCTAAATCGATACAAATAATCAGTCAAATTGATATTTTAAATGATAGAATCGATGCGGATTCAAAAAATCTATATCCTTATTAAGGATGAAGATTTCTGATCCACGATCGAAGTTTGCAGTGTTTTTCGTTATCAGCGGCCCCTTTTCAGGGGTTTTCCTGTGACCGGGCGGCGGATTCCAGAGCCTTGGCCCGGATGATGGCGGGTGCCTTTTCGTCAAACTCCTGCTTGAGCTGAAGCAAGATTACCGCGGCGATGACCAGGACCCCCCCGAATATCTGGAGTGGGGAAAGGATTTCGTTTAAAAAGACGGCTGAAAGGATGCCGGCCGCAATAGGTTCCAGGGTGGCGGTAATGCCGGCCCGGGCGGCCCGGATGAGATTGACCCCTTTCAGGTATAAACCGAAAGGAACCAGCGTTCCGAAAAGGGCGATATAAAGAATCCAGCCCCACTGGATCCAGGTATATTCATGAAAAAAGGCTTCCAGAGGGGGGTGGGCGATATTCCAGACCAGGGCCGCAAAAACAAAGGCGAAAAAGAGAACGGTCCAGGGCTCGTACCGCCGCATGCCGTATTCCCCGTAAATGCCGTACCAGGCAAAAGCGATGGCCGATAAAATGGCACTCAACACGCCGGAAAGATTCATGGACAAAAGACTGAGATTGTAGGCGCCGACCACTAAATAGCAGCCGGTGAAGGCGCTCACCAGCGCCAGGGTGGTGGCTCGGCTCGGTTTCTCCTTCAAGAACAGGGCGGAATAGATCACGATGAAAAAAGGTGCCATGTATTGAAGGAGAACCGCCGTCGCCACATTGATCTTGCTGATAGCATACAGATACGTAAACTGGACGCCGGCCATCCCCACCGTTCCGAAAAAGATAAAATACCAAATGTCCTTGATCGATATTCTCAAAAGCGACGGCCGTAAGGCCGCCAGCACCCCAAACAGGATTCCCACCGAAAGGGTTAAACGAAGCTGGACCAGTTGAAAAGGGGTGATGCCGGAATTAAACAGGAACTTGGCGCTCGGACCCGACACACCCCACAGGAGTGCGGCAATGATTACGAAAATATATCCCTTCCTCGGATGCTTTTCGAATCCCGAAGTATTCATGCCTCAATCAAGCCCCGCTCCCCGATGTTTCCATACCGATGGTAGGTATCACAGATGCTCTGGTTTTGCACATACTGGAGCAGCTCGATGCGCCCCTCCATCATGACCGGGGTTCGGGATATATAGAATCCGGTTTGCGCTGCTGCCTCACGAACCTTCACGGGAACTCGATCTTCTGCCGCATACCGGATCCGCTGAATCCGCCCCATGGAATCCATCAGTTCCTCGTCGCTTTCGATAAAAATCGGACAGTGATGGACAAACGGCTTACCCTTTCTTCCGGTAAGAAATCGGGTCACATCGTTTTCCAGCCCGGAGGGGATGCTTACCGAAATCCTGCATCCCGCTATCTGAGACGCGGTAATCCTGCCTAATGCCTCGAAAAGGGTGTCGGCAGGGTGCAGCCGAATGACAACCTCCCCCGCCGGTAGGTAGCGGTGGATGTTGTCCTGACCCCTCAGATGAAAAAAATCCTTCTCCTTTCCAAACTCCTGTTCCTGCCAATACAGGTAACTGCGGATGGCGCAGACGGTCTTTTTCAGATCATCCGCAGATTCATCGGCCTGCCCCCAGTCGATGGCCGACTGTAGCCTTTGGGCCGCGTGAAGCAGAGGATGGCTTTTTTCAAGGGCATCGATTTCCGGCGGTCCGGTTTCGGTAAACGTCATGAACTGGGCCGGATAGTTGGCGTATCCGACCTTGATGGCGGCCCCTAAAGCCGACTTTCCCATCCCGCCGAACGGCTGTCGTAGGACCACGGCTCCGGTGGTACCCCGGTTGATATATAAATTTCCGGCCCGGATCCCTTTCTTCCATTGTTCATGCTCCCGTTGGTCCAGGCTTTCCAGACCGCTCGTCAGACCATAGCCGGTCTGGTTGACCAGCTCGATAGCTTCCGTTAGATCTTTTGCCTCCATAACCCCGAGAACCGGACCGAAAAACTCGGTCATATGGGTAAAGGAACCGGGTTGAACATTGTATTTGATTCCCGGTGTCCATAGATGGGGATTTCCGCCGATGTTTTTCGGTTTGAGAGCCCAGGATTCCCCCGGTTCCAGGTGGGTCATGGCTCGTTTCAAATCCCCTTCCGGAGGACGAATCAACGGGCCCATCTTGCTGGTGAAGTCCCAGGCCGATCCTACCGGAAGGCTTGTGACCGCATCCACCAACTGCGCCATGAATTTCTCACTTCGGTAAATCTCTTTTTCCAGAATTAAAAGCGAAGTGGCGCTGCATTTCTGCCCGCAGTTGCTGAAAGCCGAATGGACGACATGGGCGATTGCCTGATCCCGGTCCGACATGGCGGTCACAATGGTGGCGTTCTTCCCGCCGGTCTCCGCGGCAAGGTGCAGATCCGGACGATGCCGCAAAATCACTAGGCCGGTCTGTGTGCCGCCGGTCAGAATCACGAAATCGACATCCGGATGCCCGGTTAAAATTTTTCCGGACACATCCCCGGAACCGGGAAGAAACTGAAGGGTATTCCGGGAGACCCCGGCATCCCAGAAACATTGACAAAGCTCCCAAGCCACCAAAACCGCAGGTGAGGCCGGTTTGAAAAGAACCGTGTTTCCGGCTGCCAATGCGGCCGCGATTCCTCCGGCCGGGATGGCGATGGGAAAATTCCATGGAGAGATCACGACCCCCACGCCTTTTCCACGAGCCTTCAGGTTCGGCACGCGGGAAAAGGCCTGCACGGCATGCGGATAATATTCGACGAAATCGACGGCCTCACTCACCTCGGGGTCGGCTTCGGTGAAAACTTTTCCGGTGTTGGCGGCGGCCGCGCCGATAAGATCGGCCCTAGCCCGGCGAAGGGCACAAACTGCCCCGGAAAGGATCCTATGGCGCTTGTCGACGGACAAGGCTCTCCAGCCGTCGGGATCTTCCTTGGCTACGGTCACCGCCTGAAGGATATCGGCTTCATCTGCGGCGGCGTATCGAGCCACGCAGACACGTTCGGGTAATACATTGGGATCGAAACAATCCTGAATCTTGCTGCCCTTATGGATTTCTCGCCCTCCTATAACGAGAGGGATATCCACCGCCGGGTCTTCGGATTGCTTCTGCCATTTCTTCCGAATGGATTGCGCCCATTGCTGATTGGCCGAAAGGGACCAGTCGGTATCGGGTTCATTTGAAAAGATTCTTTCATGGAACGTCCCCTTAGGCCGGTCATGAATTTCGATATGGCGATTTTGAGTCCGATGAGGCGCCGATCGAACCGTGTCCCGGATGGTAACAGACTGAATAAACTGCCTTTTCAATGTTTCCCAGGCTTCCGATCGGGTGTCCAGATGAAAGGAGTAGCGCAGGAAATTGTCCGGAGCCGTGTTTTCATCCAGGCGTCGGATAAGATACGAAATGGCATTGATGAATTGGTCCCGGGTCGCCACAGGCGCATACAGGACCAACTCCTCCCGGCTTTCCGCAATGGCCCTGCGAACATGATCGGCCATTCCCTCCAGCATCTCGAAAGAAAAATAAGGTGTCACCCCATTTTCTTTGGCCAGCCTATAGGCATAGGCCAGTTCGAAGAGATTATGGGATCCGATTCCCAAATGAACCGCCCGGGCATTTTCCGGCTGCAGGCCGTATTCCACCATCCTCTTGAAGTTGGCATCCACATCCAGTTTATTGTCATAAGGCGCCAGCGGCCAGTCCCTCAGGGCGGACTCCACCATCTCCATCTCCATGTTCGCTCCCTTGACCACACGGATTTTGATGGGGTTCCCGCCACGATTGATCCGGTTTCTGGCCCATTCGGTTAGTTCCTGTTGGATGGAATAGGAGTCCGGAAGATAGGCCTGGAGGGCAATGCCGGCCGAATGGTTTAGGAAGGCCTCCTGATCCAGCGTCTTCCTGAACGCTTCGGCAGTGATTCTCAGATCCCGATATTCCTCCATATCCAGGTTGATGAATTTGGGCACGGCTGCTCCGTCTTTTCGGATAAAGATGTTCTTTCCGGCAATCTCCAAAAGACGGGATAGGCGTGAAACGATGGTTTGTACGGTCTCCTCGAAAGCCAGGGGGTTGATCTGGGAAAAGAGGGTGGAAATCTTGATGGAAATATATTCGATTTCCGGGTTTTGCAGGTCTCTTAAATAGGTGAGCAGCCGGGTATGGGCTTCCTTTTCTCCAAGCACGGCTTCTCCGAGGTGGTTGATATTCATCCGGACGCCCTGTTCTTTGCGCTTTTGCAGGTGGGCGTGTAACACATCCGGCTCTCCCGGGATGATGGCCCGACTGCTGCTCTGGCGCATCTTCTCGATCATCTTGGGAACCGAAAGGGTTGGAAAATACCTTCCCAACCCTAAAAACATCTGGACCAGGAGTTTTTCAACCCGGGAAAAAAAATCCGGAACGCCGTGAGCTTTGAGCAGCGCGCTGACCTGATCGGCCACCCGTGCGGGGTCCTCTGATCGAAAACTGATATCGATGAGCCGGGTCAGGACCGCCTTGTCCATGGGGTGGGTCACCAGCCGCAGCATCTGCTCCTGGATCCCCTTTTCCTCTTGAGTCAGGAGTTCATTGGCTCGATTCTGCCAAGCCTCCGCCAGTGCTATGGCTTCCTGGAGGATTTTTCTTTTCATAATATCTCCTCAAATCTCTTACAAGATCTACCGAAGCCTCAAATGATAACGGTGCTGGGTGTTTATGAATTCATATTCTTGGCCGACTCGGGGAGTGTTTTGGGCATGTGGATCCGGAAACAGGAACCGCTTCCTGGAGTGCTTTCAACCTGAATCCTGCCTCCATGCTGCTCGATGATCTTATTGGAGATAAACAATCCCAAACCGGTCCCGCTTTTCCCTTTGGTGGAAAAAAACAGGGTGAAAAGATTATCCCTTGTCTCCGGATCCATTCCGGCTCCGTTATCTTTCACCTCGAAAACGATGGTTTCGATATCTGCATTCACTACGAACCAAACCTCGGAGTTCTTGCCCGACCGATCCGCAAGACACGCATCCATCGCATTCTCCAGGATATTGATGAGAGCGCTGTGAACTACCCCTACATCTATCTCGAACTGTCCGACGTCCAGAGCAAACGATTTCACAAACCGGATATGATGAGACGCCATTTTTGACTCGACGGTGGCGGCCACTTCGTTGGCGAAACGGATCGCGTCCACTTTCTCCCAGTTAAGCTTCCGCTTCTTGGCATAATACAGGATATTGAGCACCATGCTTCGGATCCGGTCCGCCATAAGCTTTACCGTCTCCCATCCTTCCTGGATCTGGACCGTATTTTCCTTGTCAAACCCGGAGGAAACCAGGTACATCCCTCCGTCGAGCCCGGTAAGCAGACCTTTAATGCCGTGAGATATGGATCCGATGAGAAGCCCCAATGAGGATAAATGATCTTGGAGCTGGCGAATCTGGGTGATGTTGGTGAGGAGTTCCATAACCTGAACGATCTCTCCGGCGGCATTCCGGATGGGGGCGGTCCAGATCAGGACATTATATAAATCTCCAGTCCGAGAGGTGACTACCATTTCGGACTGATGTGCGTTGCCGTCCTCGAAGGTTTTAACGACCGGGCAATCCATGCAGGGATCTTCCCGGTGCTTATAGATTCGGTGGCAGCGCGATCCGATGGCTTCTCCGAAATCTTCCTTGAACCGCCGGTTGGCCTCGACAACCCGAAGCTCCCGGTCCTGAACCGAAATATAGCAGGGGACCTCGTCGAAAAGCTGTCGATACCGCTGCCGGGTAGTCCGGAGCTCTTCCTGTAGACGTTCGATTTCTCCCACATCGGCGACGATTTCTATTACCAGTTCCACCTGGTTTTCACGGTTGCGAATGGGCGCCGTGTGGACGATGACCGGCATTTCCTTCCCGGCCTGATACCGCACGGTCTCACGGCTCCGCTGGCCGACACCGGACCGGAAGGTTCTTTTAACAGGGCAGTCATCGATTTCATTTTTTTTCCCTGTGTAGATTTCCCAACTGCTTCCTCCCACACGGTCTCCCAGGCGGCGTGAATACAGTGCGTTGGTTGCAATCACTTTCAGGTCTCGGTTGTGAATGGAAACAAAACAGGGCATGTCATTGAAATAGGTGATGCCGCCGGGTCTGGAATCCAGATCTCCGGCAATGCTCCGGATGGCTTCGGAGAGCCCTTCCACCGTCTGACCCACCGCCGTTTGCCGCTCCAGTTCCATCAGGCGGGCCGATTTTTCTCGGACCAGATTCTCCAGGTTTTCCGTGTAGGCCCGGAGCTGGCCTCTCATGGAAATCCGCTCGTGGGCGCGCTTGAGAGCGATCCCCAGAACATCATCGTTGATGGGTTTGGTGATAAAATCAGTGGCTTCATGCTTGAGGCTCTTGATGGCAAGGTCCATGTCCCCGTGTCCGGTGATCATGATGACCTCCGTATCCGGGGACTCGCTTTTAATGGCTTCGAGAAGTTGAATACCGTCCATCCCCGGCATCTTGATGTCGGTCAGTACGATTTCCGGCCTTTCCCTCCGGAAAATAGCTAGGGCCTGATCCCCGTCTTCGGCAGTGAAAACTGTATAACCAATGTCGGCCAGTGCAATCCCGAGAACCTTTCGGATCCCCTCTTCGTCATCTACCAAAAGGATTCGTTCATCCATTGTTTGTGCCCTAAGATCTTAAAAGATATGGACTGTAAGCGCCCGCAGGATCGGGCCGGAAGGCAGATTAGAAGCTTTTACCAGAAAAACAGTCTAAATGCACGAAAATAATCAGGCTTTTGGAGGTGTTTTGGGAAGAAAAGGTTGCATTTACTAGGGAAGGACTCGCGAAAAATCCGCTGCAGACGAAATGGTTCTCGCCTGCAGCGGCGAGAAGAGCGGTTATCCGATGGTCCGCTTGACGATCCCGAGAAGCTTGTCCGGATCAAAGGGTTTGCTCAGAAAGGCGACAGCATCTTTGATGGCATGGTCGCCGTCGATTCCCGTGATGACGATGACCGGGGTGTCCTTCAGCCCTTTGTCCTGTCTGAGTTTTCGGTAGAATCGAGGCCCCCATTCCTGGGGCATTTGTAGATCCAGGGTGATGAGATCCGGTTTCTCCTTCTTAACCACCTCTAGCCCTTCCATGCTGCTGGAAGCGGTGCAAGTGACATACCCGTTGTCTTCAAAGAGGTTGATTAGATATTTCACGATCACTGGATCATCATCGATTACTAATATTTTTTTCGCCATGACATACCTCTTTCGCTATGGGTTTTGGCTTCAAGACTCCCGCCTTAGGAAGACGGAGTTATCGAACATGGCACTCGCCGCACATGACCGGTCCTTTTTTCTGTTTTGCGTGACACCCCTTGCAATTGACATGGAACGCCTTGACTAGAGAAAGCTTATTCCCCTCCGTCTTCAGGCCGTGGCAATCCGAGCACCTCTGGTCTTCGGATGACTGGTCTTCCACGATCTTTCCATCCTCGTAAACATGGTGACACTCATTACAGTTCTCGATTCCGGTTTTCTCATTGTGCGCGTCATGCTTGAACATCGCGGCCGGTCTCTGCGGGTTTGTAAAAACGTTCCGATCCACTTCCGTCATATCTTCCTGAGAATGTACTGAGAGTAACATCATGGCAGAAAGAAAAAAAGCCCCGGCAATGATGAACAACCCTTTTTTCATTTTGGCTCTCCTTCTAGTCATTCGGGTTTCTCCATGATCTTGTAAATGATATCCCCGAAAAATTTGATGTCCATGTGGAGGTCGTAGTAATCTTTAATGTCTTTCAACCCGCTATGACAGTTATGGCAGGGGGAAATGATCACCTTTGCACCCCGGGTCCTGGCATCCATCAATTGTTCTGCCTTTACCCGGTTGCTCTTTACCCGCTTTAACTTGTAAGGGGGACCGCAGTTGATGACTCCTCCGCCGGCACAGCAGCAATAATTATATTCCCGGTTCGGATACATCTCGATGACGGTTTCACACAGGGCATGGGCCACATATCGCGATTTTTCCGCCAGACCGCCTCCCCGAACCACGTTACACGGGTCATGGAGTGTGACCGGCTCTTTGAATTTTTCCTTAATGGGAATCCGATTGTCCTTGAGCAGCTCGTAGTAAAAATCGATGGCATGGACGATGGGAATAGGAGGTTCGCTCCATCCGAGCCAGCGGTTCCCGGTATCGTAAACCGATCGGAAGGCGTGTCCGCATTCGCCCATGACGATCCGTTTCACTCGAAGCCGTACGGCCGTCTCGAAATGTGCCCGCTTGACCCGTCCCATGATCTCGTTATCCCCGGTGAACATGGCCATGTCGCTGTTATCCCACCCCATGGAGGAGGGCATTGTCCAGTTCACACCAGCGACTTCCATGATGGCAGCAGCCTGGTAAATGAGCTGTGCCTGAAACTTGGGTTCCGGTGCGATGACCGAATACATGATGTCAGCACCTTCCTTATCCAGGGGAATCCTCAATTTTGGGAACTCTCCCCGAGCTTCTTCTTCCTGCCATTGAAGGGTATCCGGCCATTCATCACCCTTGACCCACATCTGGTTCATGGTGACACTGTGACTGTGGGCCGTGTCCTGGATGTATCGCGGTGTGACCCCCAACTTGTGACAAATCCTCCGGACTGTTGCGATTAAGTAAGCGATGTCGATTCCAAAAGGGCAAAATTGCATGCATCGACGGCAAAGGTTACATTCGGTCTGTGCGATCTCGACGGCCCTCCGGATGAACTCGGGGCTTACCCGACCTTTTTTCTTGATCATCTCCCATAGGGTCTGTTTTACCTTTCCCACCGGGGACCAAATGGGATCTTTGTCGTGGGACATGTAATAATGACATGCCTCGCTGCAAAGACCACAATGGATGCATGTATTTACATATGTTTTAAGACGCGCTCCGGTCTCCCCTTTGAGAACCTGGTTGATGACCTTTTCGATTTTATCTTCCGTAAGTCTGGAAATGCCGACGTCGATCCCTTCATCGACGACTTTCTCTTCTTCTTTTTCTTTTGCCGGATCCTGTAAAACGGCTGGCTCCGCCATGGTTTCTCCTCCTTATTTCGGATCGCCTGTTAATAGGACGCCGAATTTTCGTCTGTCTTCCATCGACATTCTATCAATAATCTTTCGACTTTCGAATGACACCGAACTCCGATCCCATGTACGCCCGCGTGAAGGGTGAAAAGAGCATGTGGCTCAATCTCGTAAACGGAATCGCAACGAGCATTACCTCTCCTGCCAGAATATGCAGGATCATGACGACGGGATATCCGAACCACTGGTGATATGCCAAAAAGCCCGTGACAAAAGGCGCCGCAACAATGGTTAAAATGACATAGTCGGATGTAAAAGTGACAAACTGAACCTCTCGTTGCGTCAACCGCCGGATCAGGAAAAAAACACAACTCGCGATCACAATCCATGTCATGACGTCGGCCACGCCATCGGGCAAGGTCCACCAGCTGATATTCCACGTTTCATCCCATAGCGTCACATGGGCGAGCAAAAAGATAGGTGAAAGGAAAAGGCAGATGTGGAAAGCGAAAGTGACCACGGTCAGAACCGGATTTCGCCGCCAGTTCAACGTGCCGAAAGGTGTGATCCAGTGAAGTATGGATCGCAGGCTGTACTTGAGGCTCATATATGTAAAAACAAAGGGTTCTTTCTCTTTCACTTCAACGATCATGGTGATTAGTCGATATAAGCTTCCTCCGATAAAAAGGATGAACGCCACCCAAGCCAGAGGACCACTCACAAATCGGTAGATATCATGCATGGGTCACCCCCCTTAACCTGTGATTTCTGAAACCGGCAGAACACGCCGTTTGTACTGACCGTTTTCTATTGTTCTCAACAGAACCTTTTCCTCGTCTGGACTGAATGATGGGTCCCAGGCCGCATCACATTCTTTCGGCCAAATGTGGCCGTTGACGGCAATGAAATATTTCCCTTTCTTTTCGACCTTTGCCCCGACGTACTTGCTGTTGGAACTGATAATCGGCTTCCACGCCATATCAAAAGTTTGCGCCCATGCGGATCCATCGCAGACCACCTTCCACTGTTCCCCTTCTTTGGCAAGGGCAGCAATGCGGGACCCATCAGTAGAAAAAACCATGTCCGTTACCATTTGACCGAAAGTTGCTCCCCAAGGTCGGCCGTTCACCGCAATGGTCCATTTCCCGTATTTCGGAGAGACTATGGCGGCAAGGGATTCTCCATTGGGGCTGAATGCTTGGTGCCATACCTGGAAAAACCGTCCATCCCATAAGATTTTCCCATCTTCGGCCATAGTCCATTTGCCCGCAATGCGGACAGGCGCTACCACCCCTCCCGTCTTTGGGTTGAAAATCGGCTCCCAGACACATCCGAAGACCTTATCCCAGGCCTTTCCGTTGACAGCGATGGTATAGTCATAAAGATTGAGCCTGACCTCGGCCGCCAGATTTGTTCCATCCGGGCTGATGGTCATATTCCACACATTGACAAATTTGGTATCCCACGCTTCCCCGTTCAAGGCCGCGGTGAAACACCCTTTCTGAAATTTATGAATTTCCCCTTCTCCGAAATCCTCCACCTGGACTGCAGCGGCGGTTTTGGTCCCGTCCGGGCTTAAGGAGAAATAAGTCATGTTACTAAATGCGTTTTCCCATGGCGTATCGTCTAGGACCATTTTGTATTCCCCGTCCTGTTGAGCAGCCACGGCAATATTTTTCCCGTCTCGGCTGAATAGCGGCTCCCAGACATAGCCGAACTTATTTTCCCAGGGCGCTCCATCCACAGCCACTGTCCATTCACCTGTATCCTGAACAATGGCAAACAACCTACCATCCGGGGTAAACCGCAGGTGCCACATTTTATCAAAAGTGGTCTCCCAGACCTCCCCGTTGACGCAGGCGCTGAATACCCCTTCTTCCACATTGACGATGGCGGCCACCTTTTCTCCATCGGGGCTGGCATACGGCTCTTCAACCCAGTTGAAGTTCTCCTTCCATGGGTTAAAAGGAATCGTTTTCTCCTTTGTCTCCCAGTCCCAGTTGCTTGGATCAATCATATTCCCTCCTTGATGGTGAAGGCTTAAAAAAACCTGCTCCGACCCGATTTATGTCATCGACTCCGCCAGGAGCAACCATGCCTTGACGGGTTCGTTCAACGCGTAATGCGTAATGCTCAGCTTTTGCTTTTCCGCACTTGCCGTACGAATGTAAACAACATCCGTTCTTGGAGATGACGGATCCTTTAAGGATCGCTTATTGTTGTTGGATATCACCATTCCAAGCGAATCCGGGTGGTAAAACTGCTCAATGCCCATGCCGACCATTTCATTAATCTTGACTCCACACAGTTCGGCCCACATTTCGTTGGATCCCCAAAAAAACATGTCTTTGTAAACAGCCGCCGGAAAAGCGATCTGATGAATGAACTGGATCCTTGAGTGGTAAACCTCCAGATAATATTCGCACTCGTGACATCCGTTCTTGCACCCGAAGGTGCTGGTTTCTTTTCCGGTGAAGCAGACTTCGAGTTCGTTGTTGAAAACCGTACACTCCTGACAATCTTTCGCATGTTCGGATTTCTTTAATAACTGCCAGCATTTCTGCATGGATCGGAAATAGGGTCCCCTGAGTCCCTTTCCGCCGATAGACTCTGGAATCGGCTGCCCCGATGTCTTTAAGAAAAAGATCAGCTCTTCTACGGGAATGGTATAGTTCCGGCCCATTCTTTGGGCTCTGAGCTTTTTTGAACGAATCCAGAACCCGATGGTATTTCGGTTAACCCCGCATAAAGCGGCTGCCTGGGAAACTGTCAAGGGCTTCTGGGCGACAGGAACGATTCGCGAAAACATTAACGGATTCTGAAAGCTGATAGCTTGCTCAATTTGACAAATATTTTATACCAATAGAAATTATTGCACAAAAATCATGAGCGGAATTAGCAAAGAGGTATTTCCAAGTCAAGAACAAAATGGAAAAACACTGGATGAATCGGGTGTTCCGATAGTGACGAGATTAACACACTTGGAGAAAACGAGGCTTATTTCAGGGTTTTATTATAAAGGACTGTATCAACAAGCCAATAAGGTCTTGGCTAACTTGATGAGAACCTCGGGATCCGGTGGCTTTTCCATATAGGCCTCCGGCTCCGGCATGTCTTCGTTCTGATGGAGTTTATACATTTTTAGGTAATGGTAGAAGGTTTTCTTCTCCACCGCGGAGAGCATCACCACCGGAATGTTTGCAAGCCCTTTATCGGCTTTAAGATCCCGGTACATGGCCGCTCCCCCTTCGTCGGGCATCATAACGTCCAGTATAATCAGATGGGGTCGGATCTCTCTGGCTTTTCGGATTCCTTCCTTGCCGTTTTTCACGGCGACCGCGTGGAAACCGGAGGTGTTGAAAAGGGCGGAAAGAAAAATTCGCATGTCCATGGCATCGTCGACGATGAGAATCCTCTTCTTTTCCATACACGCAACGCTGTGATGCTATTCCATGTCCACAACTTTGTCCGGATGATTGACGCTCGCCACAGGACATGAAGCCCTTAAAACCACCTGTTCCACTGTGCTTCCGAGAAGAGCCTTTTCAGGGTCGAGCTCCCGTGCATGATGTGCCATCACAATAAGATCGGCCTGCTTTTCCCTTGAAAATTTCAGGATTTCCACATAAGGCGTCCCTTCCCAGATCTCGACGCTATGCTTTTCATATCCGTCCATTTTGGATATATACCGTTCATCGATCTTTTTTCGGGCAGCCTGTATCTTGGCCTCGATCTCCTCCTGACCTTCGACTCTCCCCGCCGATCCCATGTTGATGTCGCATGCGTGAAAAATATGGATGGCGGCACCGATTTCCCTGGCCAGTTTGAAGGCCCAGAGAAATGCATAATCCGAGGCTTTGGAAAAATCAGTCCCAAAGACGATGTTGGAAAACAGTTTCCAGCAGGTTGTACACGGCCGGCTGATAATGACGACCGGACAACGGGCGGCTTTGGCCACCTTTTGCATGGTGCTTCCCACCACTCCCCGATACCGGGTGGCACCCACATCTTCCTGTCGCGTATGGGCGCCCATGATGATCATGTCCACATCTTCTTTCCGTGCCTTTCGCAAAATTTCCCGGTGCGGTACTCCGGGAACAGTGTCAATTTCGACGTCGGTGCTGTACTTCAGGAGATCCCCATAAGTGTTTTTCATTTCTTCCTTGACCCATTCAATATAATCGAGATCCACTGTCTCCGTCTCTCCGGTCCGGGAGTCCGTGACAAAGGAGCTGAAACCACGCGTGGGAATGCCCAGCACGTGAAAAACAAACAGCTTTGCTTCCCATTTCGTCTCGAGATCAAAAGCCACCTTGGCTGCGTTGTCACAGGTGGGGGATGCTGTTGTGGCGAAAAGGATTTTTTTGAACATGGGTCATCTCCTTATCTGGCATTCCATGGGGGTTCCATGAAAACTGAGTTCCCAGGCGATTCCATCCACGAACTCAAATAGGGTGTAAATCGTATCGAATTCAAACACGTCCATTTTATCTCCGAAGACAATGTGTTTCAATCGTCCCAGTTTCACCGGCATATCTAAAAGGTTTTCGATGCGAATGGATCGGATCTCGAGGCGCTCCATTTTTCTAACTCCTTGAAAAACGGTGTAAATTTCCATTTTAGGTTTTCCGGGGAAACCGATCATTTCCACCGTTCTGTTGAACTCCAGATGATCCAATCCGGGGTAGGTGCACCCGCTTCCAGGACTTTTCCGATACTGCTCCATGAGCATGGAAATAAAAGCGTTCAATTCCTGCAGGATCGAATATGCTCCCAGCATTCGAAAATAACTCCTGAGCGTAAATCCGACATCCAACAGGATCTCATGATTGAGAAAAGGGAGTGGCCCTCCCGTCACGACTTTCGTTTCATGGAGGAGGATGCCGTTGTTTTGAAGAATCACCTGGTTCATCGGTAGCCCGATCCGGTCATTCCTCCTCCGAGGGTTTCAGATGCTCCGGGACCTCCACCATGCTGATGAGAAGAGGCTTTAAAAAACTCCAACGGATGCCCGGTTTGTATATTTCCTCCATGTCCCGGATGGCATCCCAGCAATTGTGACAGGGGGCGACCACCAGTTTTGCCTCGGTCGCAACGATCTGATTCAGTTTGACTTTCATGCCGATATTCCGCTGTTCCCGATATCGTCCGATACCGTTCAATCCGCCTCCGCCGCCGCAGCAGAAATTGTGTTCTTTACACGGATTCATTTCCCTGAAATCCTCGGCAATATAACTCATAATCTCCCGGGCGATATCTTTCAGGCCGGCATTCCGAATGTAGTTGCATGAATCCTGGTAGGTTACCGGCTCCTTGATTTTCTTGGCCGGATCGATCTTGAGCTTCCCGGTCCTCAGCGCCTCGGCCACCCATTCCACATAGTGGTAGCTTTCGACGGGGGTTTTTCCAGTCTTCAATCCAGCCCAATATGGCCCCTCAATGACGGTGGCCCGATAGGCATGACCGCACTCGGTGACCACCATGCGTTTCGGATTCAACCGGCTCATGGCTGCATAGACGTTTTCCACCTGCATCTTGCAGCCGGCCCAGTCCCCGGCAAACATGGCCAGGCTTGTCTCTTCCCACCCTTCGCTGGGGACGGTCCAATTTTCCCCGGCGATATGAAACAGGATTGCGGCCTCGGCAATGTCTTCCGGGTAATGCTTCGGTTCCCTTGCGTTGACGGTATACATGATGTCCGCATTTTCCTTATCGACTGGAATCTCCAAACCCGGCCAATCGTCTGCATATTCCTCAGCCATCCATGAACAGGTCTCCACCCAATCCTCGCTGGTAACATCCATCTGGGCCCGGTAGATACGGTGCATTCCGGATCCGATTTTCATCTCCCACGGGGTGAAACCCTGAGAGAAGAGGAGGCCGCGTACATAGCCGAACATAATGCCTGTATCGATTCCGAAAGGGCAGTAAACGCCGCAGCGCGTGCAGCAGGTGCATTTGCAATAGGCGGTGTCCATGGTCATCTGCATGAAGGCATTGTCCACGTCTCCCTTACGTCGAATCATTTCACCCAAGGTTGCCTGGATCTTGTAGGAAGGTACCTGCTTGGGATCCCGGCCATTGGCTAGATAATAAAAGCAACTTTCCGCGCACAAACCACAGTGTGTACAGATCTCCAGCCAAGTTCTAAGCCGGGATTTGCAAGTTTTCTGGAGGGTAGCCCAAAGCGCCTTGTTATCCACCTCCAGATGGCTCATCTCTTCATAATACTGCTTGCCACCTTTATCTGCGAGAAGTGCATCGAGTTGTTCTTTGGTGGTCACCGGTTGTTTATTGCAGAGTTTTCCTTCAGGCATTTTTTTCTCCCGAATCCCTTCGGTTGGAGTCACAGCGCGTGTTTATCACCACGCCAGCCCTTTTCCTTTCATGCCTCCCCGTTTGATTCCGTAATCCATACCCAGTTGAGCCCTTGATGCAAAGAAAAGGACAAAGTGGGATAATTTGGTAAACGGTATGGCAGCTAAAAAGATCTCACCGCACAATATATGGAGGATCAGCCAAAAATCGTAGTTTCCTATCTGATGATGGGCCAGTATACCGGTTACGAACGGCGCTATGGAAATGGCCATGATCAGGCGATCGTGTGCATTGGTAATGATCCGAACCTCCGGATAAGCGATGCGCCGGAAAACCAAAATCAGTCCAGTGACGATCACCGAAACGGTCATCCCGTCCGCCGCCGCTTCAGACATGGACCATAAACCGAATCCCCATCTTTCCTTCAGCAGAATATTGTGAGCCAATAAAAACAAAGGGGTGAACAATAGCCCGAAATGGAAGATGAAAACAACGATATTGAATCCGGCGTTCTTTCTCCAGCTTGTAGTCCCCAAGGGTAAAAGCCAGTAAAAAATCGACCGCAGGGCTCCCCTGACACCATACGATATGTTGACCCCGTAGGTTACCCGATCCATCTGCCAGTTGAGACCTTTAACATACAATACAATCCTTACAACGCAACCGACAAAGAAAATGCCGAAGGCCAGCCATGCCAAAGGTCCGGTTACAAACTGATACATCGGTTGTCTCCTTGCAACTTACTCATGAGGATGCTCGTCCTGGTCGCCTTCCGTCAGGAACCCCCACCACCAGGTGATGCCCGCCAAAGCGACGACGATCAGCAGGTAGGTTATGGCCTTGGTATGGACCATAAAATCGTGAAATGTGTGAAAGATACCGTCCATGGATTTGCCGCTCCTTTAATGTGTGTCCCGGTACTCCGGGTGTTCATACAATACGGGCATCCGCGTAATAATGAACCGATACGCGATCAACCCCAGGGTGACGATGAAGAGCGATATGCCGATCTCCTTCCAGTGGGGAAAATAACGTTCCGATGAAGGGAGATGATAGTTGAACGCAACCAAGCAGATATTGAACCGGTTGACCACGATGCCAAGCACGGTGAGCGCCGCCGTCCACCGGATCACCTTCAGGTTTTTCTCCCGGACGCCGATGGCGTAAAGAAACGCCGGAAGCGCCACGAATCCGAGAAGTTCCACGAGGTACCAGATTCCGTAACCGGTGCCCAGTAGGCGCCAGTGATTCCCAGCGGCGATTCCGATAACCTTGATGAAAAAGTATCCCACCAGCACCAGGGAAGCCGCTTTTCCAAAACCCAGGGTCACGGAGGCGCTTTCCGCAAGGTGGGTGGCATCCATCTCGTCGTGAAAGTAACGGTGGGACAAGGTGCTTTCAAAAATGACCATGGACAACCCCGCGATAACTGCCGTAACAAAAAAGTAGATGGGAAGATAGGATGAATACCACAGCGGATGCAGCTTGGACGGTGTAATCAAGAAAAGAGCCCCCAAAGAGGATTGATGGAGCGTGGAAAGGACGACTCCGAAGATGGTCAATACCATGGTGAGTTTGACAACCAGGTTCCTGGCCTGTTTGAGGCCCAGCCACTCCAGGGCAGCAGGTGAAAACTCGATGAAGAGCACCGTCAGATAAAGGGCTACACAGGCTGCCACCTCGAACAAAAGAGAGGTAGTTCCTTGCTGAATAATAAATGGATATGGCAGGCGCCAAGGCCGGCCCACGTCATAATGGAGAGCCAGCACCACCAGGGTATAGCCGAGAAATCCGGTTAGGATGGCCGGACGTACGGCACTGTGGTACTTTTTAAATCCGAAGATATAGACTGCGGCGGAGGTAACGAAGCCGCCTGCAGCCAAGGCGACACCCACGAGTAGATCAAACCCGATCCATATGCCCCAGGGATTATAGTTCGAGAGATTCGACACCGAGGCCAAGCCGCTGGTGAACCGTTGCGCGGTGATTCCCAGACCGATGACCACGATAATCCCCGCAATGATATTGAATGGGCTGAAAATTGATTTTTTTACGACGGCGGTTTGTTCGGACATCAGGATTCCTCCTCGGCTCCGTTTTTTTCAATTTTTATTTCGACCATTTCTTTCTTAGCTTCTTCCAAGGCTTTCGCAACCGCCTTTTCAAGGGCCTGGGCTTTTTCCTTCTCAGACTTTTCCCGGAAGGCGTTCAGTTTTGCCTCGGCTTCCAGCCGAGCCTTTTCCAGGGCTTCGACAACCGCCTGGTTTTTTTCCTGAGATGCGATCTTTTCCTTGCGTTTGGAAATGGCATAGACGCCCGTTAACAGGACCGGCCAAAGTCCGACGACCATGGGTACGGCCCCCAGTGCGCCGGCGGTCAGTTCTGGTGCCGGAGCGGTCCCCAAGTCCTCCCGCATCCCGATGTCAGAGAACGGGACCGAGGAGAGATAAAGCCAGCTGGTTCCCCCCATTTCCCGCTCTCCGTAGATATGATCCACATATCGGCCCGGATATTTCCGGATACGTTCCCGGGCGATTTTCAGCAAATCATCGCGTTTACCGAATGTGAGGCTTTCTTTCGGACACGCTTCCACACACCCCGGCAGCAGACCCTTAACCAGCCGGGGATGACACAGGGTGCATTTCATAATCCGCGGCGTGAACGCTTCATTGTACTCGTAGGTCGGGATTTCAAAAGGGCAGGCAATCATGCAATACCGACAGCCCACACAGACTGAAGCATCATAGGTGACGGCTCCCGTTGCTGTTTTAGTAAACGCCCGCACGAAACACGCCGACGCGCATGCCGGTTCGAGGCAGTGATTGCACTGGATTTTCCTGAATACCGGTCCCGATCCGGAACCGGTGTCCGCATAGCGGTTGACCACCGTATAAGTCTTTGCCGTGGTCCTTCGCGGTTTGTCTAAAACCGCCAAGTCGCTGAACGGCTGGGAAGGGGGGGGTAGATCATTGACACGGTTGCACGCTTCCTCGCACTTTCGACAGCCGATGCATAGCGTCGTATCAAACAGGACGCCGGAGGCATTCGGATGCCCCTTGAATTCCTTGGTGGCAGCTGCATGGGCCCCGTTGCCGACGGTTGCCGCCGCTCCGGCGGATCCCATCCATACTAAAAATTTCCTGCGCGTTATCCCCATCTGAGACTCCTTGAAACTTTAGCTTCCCGAAGTTAACCATCGTTTCTTTTCGATGTGGCAAGCCGTGCAATCCGTTGTCGCCGGCTTTTCAATTCCCATCTTTTGATGACACCCCATGCATTGCTGGTGATATGCCGCCATTAATCCCGGTTTATGGAGATTGTTTTCTTGGAACAGGTTGCCATGGCAACTTCCGCAGTTTGGCGGTTTGACGGCTGCGGGGCTGTTATGATGACACCCTTGACAGATCGTCCCCTTCTCTCTGTGAAAATACTGGGCCAAAGGCTTTTCCTTGATATTCTTGACCAGAGTCGCAACGATCCTCCGGTGGGGCAGCTCCACAGGCTCATATTGTTTGGAAAGGATCTTGATAACAACTTTTTCAGGTATATCGGCAATATCAAAAGTATCTATCATGGTTGGGCGCTCTTCGAGCATCTTCCGAGCCATTTCCCCCCCCGCCGCTTCGGTGTAAGGATTCTTCAAAGGCTGCCGAGGCGACATGTGGCAAAGGGTGCACGTTCCTTTATCAGGCTCGCGGGTCTTTGAGAGGTGCGCATGACATCCGGAGCAATTCTTGTCGGTTTTCCGGGTTTCATGGCATCCCATACAGCTTTGATTCTTATCCATCTGATGCATGGCCTGGGCCAGCTTGATTCCCTTTCCCTCCTTTGTACCCTCCATGGAGTGGCACGTACTGCAGGATTTGAGGTCGGCATGATGGCAGACTCGGCACGTTGTGTTATATCCCTCGTGGGCCTTATGGTCAAAAGGAACCGGGTTCATCCGAATATCTACTGTCTCTGAGACTTCACGGACCTGACTCTTTTTGACAAAAAGCACATCCGGTTGCTTTCTCTCCATACGGGGAAGCGGCTCCACCTTCTCGAAAGCCTTTTGAGCCGCAAGATCATGGCATCCGGCGCATCTGGCAGGCCCGGCGTTCAAAGAGGATGCGATCCGTTTGCGATGGCAATCGATGCATGAGGCATGGGAAACCAGACGCATGGAGATCCGGTTTTCCTCTGTAACAGACTTATGACAGTAACGGCAGGATCCTTCCTGCTCCTTGGCATAGTAAAGTTTTTTAGCCTTGGAGTCGTATTCGTGATGGCACAACTCGCACTTTTTCTCTAATGCTGTGGAATGTCGGGTATGAAGCCACTTATCCATATCCATAGGCTCCCGGGAGGATATGGTGGCGGATTTATCAATATGACACTGCCCACAAGCAACCGGACCCGGACTTTCGACTTCTGCTCGGCTTTCCTTATGGCATGCGATGCACTGCACGTGATAAATATCCATTATCTCTTCTCGAGTCGTGTCTTTGATGCGTTTGAATTTGGGAGAAAGCTTCTCCTGTTCGGTCATGTGGCAAACGCTGCAGTCTTTCTTTTTCTTCTCCATGAATTCGGTATGTTTGTCATGAAGAAAGAGAACCGCAGGCCTTTCAATGGCACCGAATTGTTTCAAGCCGTCAATGGCGACGACATCCGGTCTCCGGATTTCGGATGTTTTGGCAAGCACCTGAAGTCCATAGGCTACAAAACCCCATGACGAAAAGGCGACTGCCACAAACATGACAGGTACCCATCTTCTCCAAAGTCTCCCCCGTTTCATACGTAAATCCTTATCCTTGGCGCAGTGATTGACAACTGTCTATGTAACCATATCGTGATAAAGCACATTCTGCTTTTCCTCCTCGAGGAGGTCCTCGATAGTGATCTCGTTGTAAATCTTTTTTACGGCTTCGTTGACCCGGTTCCACATGGACGCAAAGGCGCAGTTTCCATGAAACGGGCAATTGGCCCCAGAAATACAGACGATACAGCGGTCCGGAACGGCTTGCCGTCTCATGTGCCGGAAAATTTCTCCCACAGAAATTTCCGCCGGATCGCGAATGAGTTGATATCCTCCGAAATAACCCCGTTTCGCTTCGACCATGCCGCTATTTTTCAGTTGTCCCAGGATTACTTCCAAAAAGCGAACCGGTATGGCCTGGGACCGGGCGATTTGAGAGATTTTAACGGGCCCCTTTCCTTTGTGTCGGGCCAATTCGAAAACCGCTCTTAGTGCGTATTGGCATTTTTTTTGTGCTTTAATCACATCGAACCTTTCTTGATTATAATACTCAAGAAAATTGTTGATCTTTATTGTCAAGAAAGAATTCCTTTGTCAATACTTTTTTCACATTTTTTAAACGTATTTATTATGTTAATATTTTTAATAAGTTATGATCGAAATTGGACTTTGGTGGGGTTGGTCGGCCAGAAATGGGAAAGGCCTTTGAAAAGGAATTCAAGGATATAGTAAACTGGGAACCGGACACGGACTTCGGGATCTATTTTTGAATTCGGACGTTGGGAATCAGGGGCTGTTTCTTTCTGGAAGCCTAACGGTAAAGGTGGATCCGACATGTTTCAGCGATTCAAACTCGATATTTCCTCCATGATCATCGACGATCTTTTTGCATATCATCAAACCGATGCCGGTGCCCTCCATCCCCTTAGTGGTAAAAAAACGTTGGAAGAGTTTCTCTTTGATGGAACTTTCCATTCCAATACCGTTGTCTTCAACTCGATAAACCACTCCCAAGCCTGATTGCGGTTCGGTTGTCACACGGATTTTCTTAATCTCTTCTTTCCTGTCAAATGCCATACAGGCATCGACCGCATTGGTAAGCAAGTTCAGAAGACACCGATGGATTCCGTCCGGATCCATGTAAATCGGTTTCAATCTGGAAGATAGGTCGAGTTCTACGGCAATGCCGACCTCTTCTGCTTTTGGCCTTATAAGTTCCACAACCTCTCTGGCGGGATCATTAGGGTCGGCCAAGCGAAATTGAACTCCGGCGGTTTTGGCAAAGCCGAGAAGATCCAAGGAGAGGTTCTTGATCTTATCCACATTCCCACGGATCATTTCCCATCCCTGCCGTATATAAGTTTTATCCTCCAGTTCAATCCCTTTTCCAAGAACAAAAATGCCTCCGCTCAATCCTCCCGCAATATTCTTTATGGCATGGGAAAGATCCGCCACGGTTTGGCCGACGACGACCAGACGTTCGGCTTCCATGAGCCTTTTGGTCTTTTCTTCCACCAGAGACTCGAGGTTTTCCGTGTATTCCCGGAGTTGTCTCTTCATGGAAATCCGTTCGCTGGCTCGTTTGAGCGCTATCTCCAGGACTTCATCATTAATAGGTTTGGTGATGAAGTCGGTGGCTTCGTTCTTTAGGCTCATAATTGCAAGATCGATGTCGCCGTGACCGGTAATCATTATCACCTCGGTATCGGGATGGATCTCCTTGATCCGCCTTAATAGTTCGATGCCGTCCAAATGCGGCATCTTAATGTCCGTCAGGACGATGGCATGTTTTTCCTTTTCGAAAAGAGACAAAGCTTCGAGGCCATTTTCCGCCGTGTCCACCACATATCCCATGTCCCTCAGACTGATCCCTAAAACCTTACGGATTCCCTCCTCATCGTCAACTAGTAGAACCGGCGAACTTTTTATACCTTGCGTCATATTTTCTCCGCTACCGGACATTCAATGATGAACCTTGCGCCTTTTCCCTGTTCAGAGACCACGCGAATCTTACCGCCGCAGTCTTTGACGATTCCATAACTTATGGAGAGTCCTAGCCCAGTTCCTTTTCCGACTTCTTTTGTTGTGAAAAACGGCTCGAATATTTTTTCGGAAATAGCTTCCGGAACCCCCGGACCTGTATCCTCGATCTCCACCGATATCTGCTTTCCGTCCGACATGGTCCTTAAGATGATTCTTTTGTCCCCGGGACTGTATTTTCTAGCGTTCCACTTTTCCTCAATGGCATCTCTGGCATTGATCAGCAGATTGATGAAGACCTGCTCCATGCGATCAGGATCCCCTTTAATCAGGGGAATATCTTCCTGAATTTCCCATGTCACTTCGATCCCTCGCACTTTCAACTGCTGACTAAAAATCTCGAAAGCTCTTTTCAGGGTTTCGTTGACGTTGAAGGGAACCAAGTTATCTTCAGATTTTCGCCCGAATTCCCGCATATGGTTGATAATCTTGGTAGCCCGATCCACATGCCGATCTATCTCTTCGGACATGGTCAGGAGAACTTCTTTTTCAATCGGCTCATTTTTTTTGATTTTTTTCATAAAAAAGCCGCTGGCGGTCTTGATGACGGCAAGGGGCTGATTCAGTTCATGAGCCACGCCTGTGGCCATTTCACCCAAAGTAGCCATTTTGCTCGCATGGATGAGCTGTTGCTCGGTTTCGAGTCGTTTGGTAATGTCGCTGGCAGTTATTAAAAACACCTGACGACCATCATACTCCGAAAGCGCAATCCTGAAGTTGACAAAAAGCGATTTCCCCTCCTTCCCCACATTCCTGGCTTGGGTGATGGGTCTGACGGATCGGATCTGGGAGGTATATCCGCTGCGCTCCTGCTCAATAAAAAGGTCCGTAAAGGGCTTGCCGATCAGATCCGCTTTCGGGTATCCGTAAACACCTGTGACGCTTTCATTGCAGTTCAGGATGGTCAGTGTGTCCAGATCCACGACGAAAACAGGATTGGGGATATTCTCGAATACGGCATAATACTTTCTCTCAGATGCGGCCAACTTCTCTTCGAGTATTTTTTGTTCGGTGATGTCCAAGTTCATCTCCATGGCCGCCACGACCTCTCCTTTTTCGTTTCGGATCGGAGCGGTACGGACAACCCAGTAGGTCTTGGTACCATCCTTGTTGAGTCCGACCTCTTCACTGGTATGGGACTGACCGTCTTCGAAGGTCTTTTCCACGGGGCAGATGATGCACTTGCAGTCTCTCCCCTTATAAGCACGAAAGCAAAAATCCCCGGGCTTGGGATCGAATCGATCTGAAAACTCTTTATTATATCCGACCAAACGATAATTGCGATCCTGAACCGTAATGATGCAGGGAACCCCTTCAAAAAGACCTTGAAACCGTTTTCCCTGCTCATCGAGCTCGGCCTGTTTTCTTCCGATCTCTTCCATCATGCGGTTCATGGCCTGTGCCAGTTCCCCCATCTCGTCTTGCTGATCGATCAACAACTTTCCGGAATAATCTCCTCTGGATATCCGCCGAGTGACGCTGATAAGATTGGCAATGGGGCGCTTCACAAAACGGACCACAAAAAAGAAAATGAACGTAGAAGTAAACATGAACAGAATGACGGCAAGACCGATGATTCCCTTTTCAATTAAAAATATCTCTGCATCTGCGCTCTCCATTGATACCACCACATCCAGAGCTCCCAGAATTTTCTTCCCCTCAGGATGTGCATGGCAATCTCCCGATGAACAACCGGTTTCATTTAAAATTGGACTGATGAGCCCCAAGACACGCTTTCCTTCCGGCGACACGAAGATCCGTGTCCTATCGACTATGGGAAGCTGAGGTTCCGGGGGTTCATTTCGATGGCAAATGACACACGGTTCAGATCGGATATTGGTCACCCGTTCAGCTTCATGAGGAACGTTGGAATATTTTATTCTTCCTTCCTTATTGTATATTCGAACGGATTCTATTTCGGGAAGCGTTGCGATGTTGCGGATAATCTGGTTGATGTCATCCCGAGAGTTGACCATCATGGCATAGTGAGCGCCCATGCGAATTGCCGTGCTGAGCCTCTGGGTCTGATCCCTGAGATCTCGCATCACCTTTCGCTTTTGATAGCTGATGTTGAAAAATGCCCAAACGGCAATACTCAGAAACACAATGATGCCTACAGAAACGATAAGCCTTGTTACCATGCTCTTTTGAATTCCGTTCTTCTTCATCGCGATATCAAAAGTAAAGATTTTCGTCATAGGTGTCCCAATGTTATTCAAATAATTTCAATTGTTTATCAGCTAGTAAATTTTGATTTATGTAAGGCATCTCTGTGAATGCTTTTAAAATGGGCGTTTTCTCGAAAAGAGTCACGCTCAGAATCTGTAAAATGATTTAGACGCTTTGATTCAATTTGAGAAGCTTTTTCACAATTGCGACCAGCACATAAACTGTGATGGCGATCCATATTTGGGTTTTGACCGCATTTTTCGTGGTGCCGTAAAATGCTTTGATGCGCAGGTGATGTTTGATCTATTTGAAGAACAACTCCACGTGCCATCAGGGCCGATAAAGATCGGCGATGGTTAAGGCGGAAAGTGAGAGATTGTTGGTTAAAAACGTGAGCTGTTTTTGGGTTACGGCATCCAGGTACCGGATGCGCCGCATCTTGGCCGGATAATCTTTTTTGGTATAAAAATTGTGGGCGACAATGATCTGGTCGCATCGGATGGATTCCGACCCTGTTTTTTGGGAGCAAAGCCTTCAAAATCGGAAGTTGTCCTTTGAGCGGGTAACAAAGAAAGCGCCGGTTTGATGAATTCTGTAAAGTCTGGCAATTCTTACATCGTTGACTTTGCCGGGCGTAATGATCACCACGCTGGGAATGCTTCCCCGCAAATCCAAAAGTGTATGCAGCTTCACCGCCGCTTTTCTTTTCCGGAATTTGGCCCAAGGGAAAAGAGAAAGATACAGATTGATCGTCGTGGAATCCAATGTATAAACGGTCTGATCCAATTCCGCGCCGATAGAATCGTTGACATAGAGCTTTCTGGCTTTGGTAATGAGAATCTGCGCAAAATCGGCATAGATCCGCCAGTCTCGAACTTGATTGGCATGGGCCAGGATGTTTCGGGAAACCTTGCCCCGAATGCCCAGATGATAAAGCCTGGGCTGAGCCGCCCTCAGGCATGCCTGAATATCCCGGAGACTCTCTCGATACGTGAGCTGGGCAAAAGCCATGCAGGGAAATTGATCCCAACATGAAAAACTTTTGATTTTGTAATTTCCATTGTATCGCTGAACGCATCGATGAAATTCGTAGGACGGTAGAAAATCCATCACTTGGGCAAAAATGGTTTTCCCGGAATTCATGGGTTTGTTCCTCCTTGAATAATGGAGAAACTTCCCATTTTCCCCGAATGAATTTCAAATCGAAAAATGTCATAATTAGAATATTTTTATTTAATATTATATAGTTACATCAGTTTCAAATTTCAACGTTGGGACACTACTGGTTTTTGTGAGGATGGATTTCCGATCAAAATAATCAAAAACAGTCTGAGGGTCAATAAAAAAGCCGCCGTTTCTTTCGGATTAGAAACGTGTCGGAACAAATCCTCGCCCCGATTAAAAAATCCCGATTAAACACTTCGATTAAAAATTCTTGTCATCCGGTATCCCCTATGGTAAAAAAATGGATTGAGTTGATTTGCCATAGCCCGTTATAATCCGTATTCTTGTGAGGGAGGGAAACCGATGACCGATACCCAAAAAAGCAACGTCTTCGCATTCGTATTGGCAATAATCTTGGCGGTGTTTTTACAGGTCATGTTCGTCTTTGCCGACCAGGTGGATACCCCAAGTCGGGCTGCGGTCAAGTTTGCAAAAGCATATTATGCGCTGGATCCATCCATGGGCGCGCTTCTTTGCAACGAGGCCAAGGAGAACGAGGAATCGGATATCGTCGACGAACTCCTTTCCAAGGCATCAGAGGAAGCACGTGTGCGAGGATTTGACAAGGGATATATGCGCAGCAAACTGGTCCATATGGAAACCCACACTCACTATACCGATAAAAATAGCGCTACCGTTCGAATCGCCGGCGCCCGCAAACGCATGATTCATCCGGTCTTCACCTGGGTCGCTCAGATATTTTTGCTTGGAGAAAGCTATCCGCTGGATCAGACCTTTAAAGTCGTCAGGGAACAAGGTCGGTGGAAAGTCTGCGAGACGAAGCTTACTTTGCCCGCTGTATAACCCTGTTGGATCGATAATAAAACGAAGAGGAAAGCCTGTTCGGGCACGCGGACTTCCCTCCCCCCCCATGACACACCTTTGAATCCCATGGATCCGGTTTACACGCAGATTCAGAGCCGCGCCAAGGAAATCATATCCCGCCATCCCCAAGCAGATTTCTATCGCCGCTACCGTAAGGCCAATACGTTATCCAAAAAACTTTTTAAAGCCGATCCTGTCGTCTACCGGCTGTTGGATTTCCTGGCACAGCATCTGGACAATGATTTAGGCCATGGGCTGAATCATGCCGTAAAAGTCTCACTGGACGCCGGCGCTCTGATGATTATCGAAGGGACCATGGCCGGATACGCAATACCGGAGATCCATCGAAAAATCCGCCTCGTGCAGTGTGCCGGTCTGCTGCATGACGTCAAACGAAAACAACGCGAGCATGCTGCAAAGGGGGCGATTTACGCCAGGAAGATCCTGAAGGCATTTCCCTTTTCCAAGGAAGAGACGGAACAGATCTGCGGGGCCATACGCAGTCATGAGGCCTTTAAAAAAAGTCCTCCCATCCGCGATCCGGAAGGCATCCTGATCGCGGATTGCCTTTACGACAGCGATAAATTCCGATGGGGACCCGACAATTTTTCAGACACCATCTGGGATATGGTATCTTTTTTCAAGACCCCCCTTCTCCAGTTCATCGACTATTATCCTAAAGGCATGGAACTGATTCAAAGGATCCGGCATACCTTCCGGACTCAAACCGGAAAACGATACGGCCCTCAGTTCATCGATCTCGGGATTTCCATCGGAAACGAATTGTACGAAGTGATCCGCGCCGAGTTCGGCGGGTTCCTGTGAACCTTACCCTCACGGTTTAAGCTATCCCGTAACGGCAATGGAATCCCGATTCCATTCCGTGTCTTAAATTGGGCGTTTTGCAGCGTTCTCAAACCGGAACAGGTATTCCCGGATTCCGTTTCGATAAATGAAGGATTTGATGGATGAAAAGGCATGCATCAACGCCATGATCTCCCTGTTCTGCCTCGGGTAGACCGGAAGGTGCAATCGGGGGATCGACTTCACCTGAAGCCGAAAGTCATCATCAACACCAAAGGCGGTCACCGAGGTCTGAGGCCTTTGCTGGTCGCCGGAGAGCACGACCACCAACCCCTCAGGCTTGATCCACCGGCTCATCACTTGCACCATGCGCAATGCCCAGGCATTTTCCAGGTGATCCAGGAAATCCCACAACAGGATGCCGTCAAAGTGCGCCGGCGGATAATTCAAATTCCGCCAAGCCTCGTCCAGGGGGCGCTTTCGACTCAGCGCCTGGTCTAAACGACCGAACAGGTCGCAGACGCAAAGTCGACTGGCCCGATGGGAAAAAAATGCGATATTGGTGCCGATGATGGGCCCCAAATCAAGAAGACAGACTTTTTTTCTTTGACCCAACAGTTCCACGAAGAGCTGCAGGATCATACTGGTGTGCACGGATGTATCGGGCCCGGACGATAAGTCGTCCATCAGGCGTTCACCATCGGGCAGGCTCAATTTGCTCTGCCGGCAGCCACCGACGGGGTGATGGTCGCCTTAGTCTCCTCACGGGCGGCTTTTCCAATAGCCGGAATCACTTTTTTGGTGTCTTTTTCCAACTCGATGATCGCTTTGAGAAAGGCCCCATCTTCCACCGCGATGCTTTTAGCTTTAATTTCTCCGCTGAAATCGGCCTCTTTGGTGATTTTGACCTTCCCGGAGGCGAAAATGTTGCCGATCAGATGGCCGCTGATGGTCACATTATCGGCTTGTATCTCTCCTTCAAATCTACCTTTGGGGCCAACCATCACATGGTGTTTTTCCAGCGCGATTTTTCCTCTCATCGATCCCTCGATGATTAAATTTTCCTGGCCGCGGATATCACCCTCGATGGTGATCTGCTCACCGATGATGGTTTTCCCCTCCTTCAGGGCCATCGGTACCGGCTCGATTTCGACTTGTTTTTCCGCCGATTCGATGTTTTCCTCCGATTTTATGGTCTTGCGTCTTTCAAACATGGGTACCCCCCTTTTCTGGTAGCAATAACGGATCCTTCGAGCATGGGCTTCCTGTCATCAGAAACAGTTCAGGGCTGTCTTTCCCCCTCCATATCAAGCGGTTCAAGCCCTGTAAACCCGAGTTTCACTTCCCGCCGCAAATACAAGCGTTTTAAGCGCGTAAAAAACCCACTTTCCGGAATTTTCGAAACTACGGGGTGATCTGGGACATCTCCTTCTTTCGAGCCTCCTCATCGATTTCCCGGATCTCTCGAAGCTGGGCATTTATCCTCCCTGCAGAAACCGCCATCACGATGGCCTGCACCGCACCGATCTCCTTTTCAGTTATCCCCTCAGCCTTGGCCACGCCAAGGTAGTTGCGTACTCAGGGATAACACCCGATGGCCATGGCCGTGGCCACATGCACCAGGAGGGTGGTCTTGGGATCCAGGGTTGGATTTTGCCGTGCCGATTGGTAAAATGTCCTGTAAGCGTCGTTTTGTTCTTTGGAAAGCATGGCCCCTCCTTTCATATACCAATAGAAACATGAATTCCTCTTAAAAATCCTCTATACGCTCCGAATTTTTATTTCAATACTATTGAAGAGCCTCTTGCAAGCGGTTTGATAATCAAATTTGATGAAATCGTAAAAACTCAAAATTAGGATGGCAAAGTAAAAAGCTTCAGATGCAAGGCGCGCAAATCCTGAGGAATGAGGCGTATATATGGGTACGCCGCAATGACGAAGGATGCAGCGCAACGCAGCAGATGGACTTTTTACGAAGCCATCAAATTTGACATGCTATAGTAGTTAATATATGCTCTTCCATTAGCTTTTTTTCACAACCTGCTTTATATTTTATTAATGCGCATAATTTGAGATGAATTGACTGTAGAAATCATTAATCGCAGGTTCAACCCAACCCAACAATTCTTTTTTCAATCGGATAAAAGCGATTCGAAGCATCTGATGCCGCCTGCACTCCAATACCCTTTCGAGAAAATGCCCGTATTTTTCAGACGGCTCCTGTTGAACGAAGTAACGACACCAATGAAAAAAGTTACTGAGGAGATTAATTTAAAGGGTTCAAGGGTCTATCCAAGTGCCGATGTAGAAACCCCACGGAACATGTCTTGCCGGAATAAAACTCCATCCTTTAAGGCGGAAAAAGACCGTCGCATTAGATTGGATTCGCTGAAACATCGTCCGGTCTTACCACCGCTTACATGATACGGAAAACAACTTGAAAGAAAGAGAATAGACAAACGGAGCGTCTGCTATGGATCAAGTCAGGGAAAAGGCATTTCCCCTATGGATAAAAGTCGGTCTTGCAGGAATGATTCTTGCCCTTCTTGCCGGCGGCGTCTGGTTTTTCAGGGATCAGTACAAACATCAGCGAAAGGAGGTGGAGGCGCACCTCTGGTCCATAGCCGAACTCAAAGTCCGACAGATCGCCGATTGGCGGGCGGAACGGCTGGCCGATGCCGCCATCCTGATGGAGCGGCGCGCCCTCATCGAGTCCGTGAAACGCTTTTTAGCCGGGTCCAACGGGCATGAAGCCTCCGAGATTCTTCGACGATTTAAGACGATGCAGGAACGGAATGTTTACTCGGACATCCTTCTGGCGGACCTTCAAAAACGGGTGCGGCTGAGTCTGGGCAAAAAAACGGAATTTCACGAAGGGTTTGCCGCCGCCTTTGAGATTGCCATCGCTTCGGGCAAACCGGTCTTGACGCCGCTGCACATAGATACTGAATACCCGCATCCCCACATCTCCGTGGTCGCTCCCCTGTTGAATCAACAAGGCGACCCAACGCCCATCGGAGCCGTGATATTGATATGTGATGCCTCACGGTTTTTATATCCTCTCATCCAGTCCTGGCCCACCCCATCCCAAACCGCCGAAACGCTTCTGGTTCAAAAGGACGGGGACGATGTCCTTTTTTTAAACGAACTGCGCCACCAAAAGGATACGGCGTTGAAACTCCGGATCCCCTTGAATCGCTCCGATCTTCCCGCAGCCATGGTTGTAAAGGGGAAAATCGGAATCATGGAGGGGAAGGACTATCGCGGCATAGAGGTTGTGGCGGCGATGCTTCCCATCCCATATACTCCATGGTTCATGGTATCCAAGATGGACGCAGTTGAGGCGTTCTCGGGTTGGCGATTCCGATCGGCGCTGATCCTCCTGCTGATGCTGGGTGCCGTCGCGCTTGCGGGTACGGCAGGACTGCTTGCATGGCAGCGAAATCTCAAGGCCCACTACAAATCGCTCTATCACTCGGAAGCCGCATTGCGCACCGCCGCAGAAAAGCAGACCGTGACCCTCAAAGCCATCGGTGATGCGGTGATCGCCACGGATGAAAAAGGCCGAGTTGAACTCATGAACCCGATTGCGGAAACGCTCACCGGATGGAAAGAGAAGGAAGCCCTGGGAAAAGGATCGGACGTGGTTTTTTGCATCATCAACGAGGAAACGCGCAAACCGGCGGAAGATCCTGTGGCACGGGTTCTCAAGGAAGGTATGGTAGTAGGTTTGGCCAACCATACCCTGTTGATCGCCAGAGACGGAAAGGAAATTCCCATCGCCGACAGCGGTGCCCCTGTTCGGGACGACCAGGGGAAAATTATCGGCGTGGTCCTGGTTTTTCGGGATCAGAGTAAAGATCGTCTGTCCCAGAGGCTGATGGAAACTCGCCTTAAGCTTATCGGATACGCCGCAGAGCACACGCTGGATGAGCTGATGACCTGTGCCCTGGATGACGTGAGCGCCATCGTAGAAAGCCCCATCGGGTTTTATCATTTCGTGGAAGCCGACCAGAAAACCCTTTCTCTTCAAGCATGGTCCACCCGTACCCTCAAGGAATTCTGCCGGGCCAAGGGGAAAGGGATGCACTACGGCATTGACCGGGCCGGGGTCTGGACGGACTGCGTGTATCAGAAAAAACCGGTCATCCATAACGACTATGCATCCCTTCCGCACAAAAAGGGAATGCCCGAAGGGCACACCCCGGTGGTGCGGGAACTGGTGGTCCCCGTGATGCGGAAAGGCAGGGTCGTCGCCATCCTGGGGGTGGGGAATAAAGCCGCCGACTACACCGAGAAAGATTCGGAGATTGTTTCCTATATCGCCGATGTGACATGGGAAATCATCAGCCACAAAAGGGCGGAAGAGGCACTCAAAGAGAGCGAAGACAAATTTAAGTATGTGTACGAGTACTCGCCGATTGGGAAAAGCATTACGTTGCCCACGGGCGAGATTAACGCCAATAATGCTTTTTACAAAATGCTGGGATATTCGGAAGCGGAACGCCCGAGCCTGAAATGGCAGGAGGTCACGCATCCGTATGACGTCGAAGCAACTCAACGGATCGTTGATTCGCTTTTATCCGGTGAAAAAGAAACAGAACAATATGTCAAAAGATATATGCATAAAGACGGGTCCATCGTCTGGGCCGAAGTGAGCGTGGCGCTGCGTCGGGATAATGAAGGCAGGCCGCTTTATCTTATGGGCACCATCAATGACATTACAGAACGCAAGCGTACGGAGGAGGCGCTGGAAGAGAGCGAGGCAAGATACAGGACCCTATTCGATGCCGCCGGTGTTGCAAGACAGGGTGTGATTGTGCTTCAGGATCAGGAGGGTATCGACGCTGCCATTATTTTTTCAAATGAGGAAGTGGAGCGGCTCACAGGCTTACCGAAACACATCCTGGAAAAAACCTCCTGGCTTGACCTTCTCGCTCCGGCGGATCAGGAAGAGGGGAGGATTCGATACCGGCGACGGCTGTCAGGCGAGATTATACCAAAACCTGTTGAAATCTCTATCGTGTCAAAGGACGGGGATGAGATTCCCATCGAGATCTATGCCGCATTGACCCTGTTCGGGAAAAAGGAAGCCCTGGTGGGCTTTTTCCGGGATATCCGGGACCGTAAAATTGCGGAGGCCGAGCAGAAAAAGTTACAGGATCAGCTGATTCAAGCCCAAAAGATGGAGTCGGTGGGGCGTCTGGCAGGGGGTGTGGCGCACGATTTCAACAATATGCTGGGAGTAATTCTGGGCCGTGCGGAACTGATGCTTTTGGACTTGAAGCCGGGGAATCGGTTTTATACAGACCTTGAGGAAATCGAAAAGGCGGCGCGACGGTCGGCGGATCTGACGCGGCAGCTTCTGGCCTTTGCCCGGAAGCAGACCATCGCGCCGAAAGCACTGGATCTCAACGATACATTAGAGGGGATGCTTAAGATGCTCCGGCGGCTCATCGGCGAGGACATCGATCTGTTATGGAAGCCGGATGCGGATTTATGGATGGTGAAGATGGATCCGGCCCAGATTGATCAGATGCTGGCCAATCTCTGTGTCAATGCCCGTGACGCCATTTCAGGTGCGGGGAAGGTCACCATCGAGACGAAAAATGTGATTTTAGACGAGGCGTATTGCAAGGATCATGTCGGTTTTATCCCAGGTCAGTACGTCATGCTGGGGGTGAGCGACGACGGGGGCGGCATGGATCAGGAAACGCAGTCGCGACTTTTCGAGCCGTTTTTCACCACCAAAGAAGTGGGGAAGGGGACCGGGTTGGGACTGGCTACGGTTTTCGGCATCGTCAAACAGAATAACGGGTTCATCAATGTTTACAGCGAACCCGGACAAGGGACCACGTTTAAGATTTACATTCCCCGATATGAAGGGCAGGCCGGAAAGGAACCGGATGCAAAACCAAATGAATATCCCCGGGGGAAAGGGGAAACGATTCTCCTGGTGGAAGACGATCCCGGGATTCTGGCTATGGGGCAAGCCATGCTGAAGAAGCTCGGTTACAATGTCGTTGCAACCGACACCAGCAATGAAGCCATCGAACGGGTGCAGGAGACTTCGGATCCGATTCATCTTCTCATAACCGATGTGGTGATGCCGCTGATGAGTGGAAAGGAGTTGGCTGAAAAGATCAAACTTCTGAAGCCGGAGATCAAAGTTTTGTTCATGTCCGGTTACACGGCCAACGTCATCGCACATCAAGGCGTATTGGATGAAGGCGTTCAGTTTATTGAAAAACCGTTTTTCCTGGAGTCCATCGCCCGCAAGGTCCGGGAAGCGCTGGTCTGATCTCTGCGTCAACGAACAGTCTCAATCGGAGGATTAAATTCTATGTTGGAAAAAAATAAAAAACGGAAAAGGGATATTGAGAAGAACTATCCAAACCGACAGTTTGCTAAAAAGCTCAGACGACTGGCGGACTGCATTGAAAAGGGAAATCGGTTTCGGATACAGGTGGCGGGAGAGCGGATTTTAATACCACCGAATGCCGTGATCAATATTGAGCACGAGCGCGACGCTTCAGAGGAAGAAATTGAATTTCAAATCAAATGGCGCCCGGATCGATAATCTGAAAAATTTTCTTACCGGATGATGAGATTCCAGGGGGCTCATAAGTGAGCTTACCGTTTCCGTATTTATTCCTTTGAATAAGATTCCGAGACATCAACCGGCCATCCGTAACGGCGGCATCCCTTACATTGCTTAGGTATTGGGTAGCAAAACAGGCAAGGATCATGTTATGTCCAGAATGATTGAAGGACCGTCATGTTGATTTTGATCCCATATAGCGAACTCTTTTTTTGACAAAGAAATTATCGCGGATGCTTTAGAAATAAAAATGGGTCCCGGTTACCTTAAACTTTTAATAAATTTATATCCCCCCTACTGGGGAACAGGAATTACCGTCAGGAGCATTTCTCCAGATTTTAGAGAAATATGCGTACGGATGAAGATGAGGTGGTACAACCGAAATTATGTCAAAACCCATTTCGGAGGATCTTTATATGCAATGACCGATCCCTTCTATATGTTGATGTTGATCCAGATATTAGGAAAAGAGTATATTGTCTGGGATAAAGAAGCGCACATTGATTTTATCAAGCCGGGCCAGGGAACTGTCACTGCAGATTTTTTAATCAATAAAGAACAAATCGAAAAAATAATCTGTAACACTTCAGGGGGACAGAAATATTTTGCCGAGTTTTCAGTGGATATTAAGAATGAAGCAGGGGAGAAAATAGCCCAAGTGGTTAAAATCTTATATATCAGAAAAAAGAATTTCAAATAGTGGCATTCCTGTTTATTTACATAAATGGATTCCAATAGGAAAAATATTGAAAGATTCTCCCGCCGCCAAAGGGCTTTTGCAAACTTCAGGCATTCGCTTTGAAGGGAAACGGTTTAAGCCAGAGGAAAATGGGTCTTAGAGATTTCTTGCTTTCAGACTTGAATTCCCTTCGCAGAATGATTCACAACACTATCGACGTTTCCTACTCCAAGGTTTACCCTGAACGCGCCGTTCAGTTTTTCAAAGACTTCCATTCTAATCTAAAAATCCGTGAGCGAAGCCAAAAGGGCAAAATTCTTATCTTCGAAAAGAACCTTGCGATAGCGGCGACGGGAGCATTGGTCGGCAATGAGGTGCTTGGCGTTTTTGTTTCGCCCATAAACCAGCATTGCGGCTACGGCAAACTCATCATGAATGAATTGGAAAGAGTAGCTAAAACAAAAGGATTGGATCAGATAACATTATCCGTTTCACTTCCGTCCAGAAGGTTCTATGAAGCTATCGGTTATGAAATCGTCGGTCCTGGAACTATAGATGTTGGAGAAGGTCAACATCTGGATTACTGGGAAGCCAGGAAGAGAATCACTGTAAATCCATTCATTGAAAAGAAGCGTCCCGGAAAGGCGGGTCACGCCCTTCTTACCCAACAGCCGTGCATGAAGGAGGATTGAGATGCCGTTGGTCACAGTAATGATGATTGAAGGCAAGACAAGGGGGTATCGGTTTTGAAATAAAAGTAAATCACTATTCATTGTCAGCCGTTTCACAACTGCCGTGTACCGTTACGTAATTTGCTTTTGCGTATTCCCTCATTGCTCAGCTTGGGGCTTTTATTCATGAAGGGTATGGGCAACTGGTGAAAAAGCTGAACGAAGTGATCGGAATCTTCTAACCATGTAGATCAAGAAAAACTAAAAACGGTTATCGGTCTTTTATACAAGATATAGAACTGCCCGGAACTTTTTGAAAAATGTAACTTGATCAGATAATTTTCACTTCAGGAGGATCTGCGTCCGATGCGTCTTTGTAAATAAATCGACAGAACCAGACAGATTAGGATGCAGGCCAGACACGCCAAAAATGCGCTTTTAAAACCTGACAGTGAGTAAAGGTTGTTGATTCTCCCAGCCCGATCCAGAATCGCGCCGGTTAGAACCTGGAAGGCGGCCACGCCGAAAAACGGGGCGGGATTGAGCATGCCCGAAGTCAACCCCAGGATTCCTGAGGGCGTAGTTTCCCGGACAAGCCCCCAGAGTACAGTGATGAACCCGCCTATAGCCATTCCCATCACCATGAAAACCGCTGCCATGCCGAATGCTCGAAGAGAAGCGCCGAAAAAAAGAATCCCCGCCCATGTCAGGGCATAAACGACCACGATTCCGATCAAGACCTTTTCCTTTTTTAGAGAAAAGCGATCGCTGAACCAACCGATTGCGGGAGCGCCGATGATGACGCCGATGGGAATCACCATGTTGAGGTTGCTGGCGTAGATCCGGTCCACATTGAGGATCGTCATCAGAAACTGGGTGGCCCAAAGCCCCTGAAGGGTCACCAGCGTGCCGTAAATTCCGAAGAAAATCATAGCGATGATCCAGAAATCGACAGATGCCAGCACTTTGAGAAAGCCCGGCTGCGGCCCTGGCTTTTCTTCAGGTACCGGAGGACCCACCGCCGGATTTCCGGTTGATGGGCTTTTATAATCCCGGGTAAAGAACAGCGTGATCAGGGCCAGCGCCAGAGTCACTCCGCCGATGAGAAAAAAGGTTGGACGCCATCCAAAGGTGCCGGCTGCCCATGCCAGGGGTGTGGTGGCGATCACAGCACCCAAGTTGCCCACGGACAAGAGAAACCCGACCATGGTGGCAAAATCCTTCTTTTGAAACCACAGGGAAAAAGCCTTGATAGCCGGCACATAAACCCCCGCGACTCCGAAACCGATGAGGCCCCGGCCAACGGTCGCCCACCCGATGCTCGGCGCCAACCCGAAAAGGATACACCCTGCTGCGGCGGTGATGCTCCACCATCCGATCACCCGCCGCGGGCCGATTCGGTCCGTCAGGTGGCCGACCAGGGGCTGGACCAGCGCGTAAAGGTAAAAATACATGGATGACATGAACCCCAATGCGGTGGCATCGATTTTAAATGTTTCCACTAGATCCGATACAATCACCGATGTGGAGACCCGGTGAAAATACACGAAGAAGTAAACCAGGCAGATGGTTAAAAATACCACCCACCGGTGTGGATCCCGGATCGTATTACAGGTATCCTTCGTCATGATTTCCTTCGTCAAAACGAACCATTATTGGAAAGCATTACAAACTGATAATGGTCTTCCGAATTCTAAAAATCTGCTTCAGGGACTTCGAACAACCCTGACTGCTGAAAGAGGGGTATGGGCACTCCTCATCCCGCCCACTTGGCTTTCTTCTGGGATTGGATCACATGGATAAACCCTTTGATATGCGCCAGGGCAGGGAGAATGTGGAATACCGGAAAATGGTTATCCGGGTCAAGATCTCAGCGTGGCCGTCAGGCGCAGCGGATTCCGCAGGTCGATGTCAATCATCTTTTAATCTTTCACCACATCTTCCTTTAAAAAGTTTCTATGCAAAACGCCTTGATTTTCTTCAAACTCGGCAATCCAACGATTCATCCGATCTTCACCATAGGCTTTTTTCCAGGCGGAAATAATCTCTTCAACCGGAATATCGGCAAAGGTCCCGTGATCGGCCACGTATTCCATGAATAGCTGATTATTGCTATTATAAGGCTGAAAAATAGAATCCCGGTTGCCGTCGAATTCGAGGGGTTCCACATTATGTCTCCGACAGAGCTGTTTATTGAATGCCGGGGTTGCTTTAATCCATGCCCCGTTTAGATAAAACTCCACATAACCGTGGTAGACGAACAGGTCCGTTCCGATGTAATCGATCAACTGGCGTGTGGCCAGATGATTGCGAACGGTGGCAAACCCGATCCGCGTGGGGATCCCGCATGCCCTTCCCAGCGCACACAGAAGGGAAGCCTTGGGTACGCAAAATCCCCTCTGGCGCAAAAGGATGAAACTGGCGCGATAATGTTCCGGGCGATAAAAGGGGGTGTATGGATCGTACCAGATTTCATCCCGCACGCGGTAATAAAGACGCACGGCTTTGGCTTTCGCGTCATCGCCGATTCCCCCGACGGTTTCATCCGCATATCGGCGGATGGCCGCATGGTCGCTATCGATGATGGCGGTAGGTTGCAAATAGCGCGAATCCATAGAGGTCTCGATCTCGATTCTGGATAGGAGTATTTATAAGAACCATGGATTCTTTTGCCCGTTTATGCCAATATTTCGTTTCTTGAACCATTACTGGTTGATGATTTCGTAAAAGTTGTCGGCCCCGTTTAAAACCGGGGTCCAGGCTTTTTCTAACCGTTCGAATTACCTGGAATACGGTTCATTTTCGGCTTTTTACAAAGCCATTAAGACAAAGGTCCAAAGAAATATGCCTTCCCGGATAAAAGAGTGGAATCTTTTCGGTTATAAAGCCATAAAGGATTGCTAAGAGATCCACTGATGCAAGTCAAGAAAAAACCCGAACATCCTGGATCAACCTTCGTCGAGGTCGCGATTCCTCTTCCGGTTCACCAGACCTTTACCTACCGGATTCCCAACGCTTCCATAGGAGCCGTTGAACCGGGGGTAAAGGTCCTGGTTCCCTTTGGCCGGCGGCGTCTGAGCGGATATATCCTGGGAACCTCTGAAAGCATCGAATCTCTCGAGATCAAGTCGATTCTGGATGTGCTGGACCCGCTTCCTCTCTTTCCGTCGGATATGGTCCCGTTTTTCAAATGGATCTCCGAATATTACCTGCACCCTGTAGGAGAAGTCGTCGCGTGCGCCCTTCCATCCGGCATCGCCGTGCATGATCTGGACATGGTTTCTCTGACTGAAAAAGGGCGCAGCATTCTGGAATCCGGGGATGCGAATCCGGAGGACCTGCACATATTAGGCCTTTTGAAAACCGGCCCTGTGAAGCCCACCACTTTTAAGCAGATCCTGAAGAATCGCTTTCGAGAAGCCCGGTTACACCCCCTGAAAAATCTCGGCTGGATCCAAAAGGAAAAGGTGCTCAAAGGGCCCGTAGGGGTCAAACAGGAACGATACGTCGCTCTGGTCAATCCGCTCCCATCCACAAGCAAGATTTCCAAGGCTAAGAAACAAATCCTTTCCGCCCTCGAAGATCTCAAGGAGGCACCGGTTCGAGCGCTTTTTGATATTGTCCGGAATGCTTCACGCCTGATCCCATCTCTGGAAAGGGAGGGCTGGATACGGGTCTATTCCAAAACAGCTTATCGGGACCCCTTCGGTGAACCTGTCGCACCGGATCGGGAGCTTCGTTTGACCGATTCCCAGGAAAGCGCAGTTACAGCGGTCCTTTCGGCTATGGGAAAGGGGTATCAGACCTTCCTGCTCGCAGGAGTGACCGGAAGCGGAAAAACCGAGGTGTATATGCATCTGGCGGCGGAAGCCCTGAACCGTGGCCAATCCACCCTGATCCTGGTCCCTGAGATCGCCCTGATATCCCAGACGGAAAGGCGCTTTCGGGCGCGATTCGGCAACCAGGTGGCAGTACTGCACAGCGGCCTGTCTAAGGGTGAACGCCGCGACCAGTGGATGCGCATCCTCAAAGGAGACGCTCATCTGACCATCGGTGCCAGATCGGCTGTTTTTGCCCCTCTCAAACGCATCGGTCTGATCATCGTCGACGAGGAGCATGACACATCCTACAAACAGGAAACGGACCTCCACTACCAGGCCAGGGATCTGGCGGTGGTTCGGGCCATGCTCGGAAAGAGCATCGCGCTTTTGGGATCCGCAACTCCGTCGATTCAGTCCCACTTTAACGTCCGAGCCCGGAAGTTCGTTGGTTTGGAGTTACCCGGCCGAATTGAAGAGCGAAAGCTTCCGGAAGTGACGGTGGTGGATTTAAAGGAATCCCGACACCGACGCGGCGCCCGTCGCCATTTAACGGATGCGCTTGTCAGCGCCATGAAACAAACCCTCGACAAGGGCGAGCAGGTCCTCCTTTTTCTCAATCGCCGGGGGTTCGCCGGTTTTCCGATTTGTATGGTTTGCGGGAAGCCGGTCACCTGCCGACACTGCGATATCTCTTTGACCTATCATAAAGGCGACAACCTCCATGTCTGCCATTATTGTGGATACACCCGGCAGGCCGACGGTCCGTGCGATCTTTGCGGGTCCGGAACGATTAAAAACTTGGGAATGGGCACAGAAAAACTGGAAGCCGCCGTTAAGACCCTGTTTCCTGAGGCGAATGTGGCTCGGATGGACCGGGACACCACGCGAAAGAAAGGATCACTTCTGTCACTGCTGACGGAGTTGAAAACCGGAGCTATCGATATCCTGATCGGCACGCAGATCGTCGCCAAGGGCCACGATTTCCCGAATATCACCCTGGTGGGGATCATCTGCGCGGATTCATCTTTGAATTTCCCCGACTTCAGGGCATCGGAACGGACCTTCCAGGTACTCGCCCAAGTCTCCGGCAGGGCCGGCCGCGGTGATCAACCCGGCCGGGTGATCCTTCAGACCTTCAACCCCGACCATTTCAGCATTATCTCAGCCAGAGACCAGGATTTTAAACGTTTTTATAACCAGGAGATTCGGTTCCGCAAGTCTTTAGACTATCCGCCGTTTTCCCGTATCATCGCCTTCAAGGTATCGGGGAAAGATGTGGACAAGACCCGAAAGTGGGCCGTGGAGCTGGGATCGGCGTGTCGCGGCCTGAAAACCGGAACCAAAGCCCGTATGCAAGAATTAATGGTATTGGGTCCCATAGAAGCACCGCTTTCTAAAATCGCCGGCCGATTCCGATGGCATATCCTTTTAAAAAGCCGGAAAGTCTCCACACTGAATCGGTTTGTTTCGGATTTGATGATCCATGGCAAGGGAATGCGTCCGCCTCCCGGCGTCCAGGTGATCATCGACGTGGATCCCTATGACCTAATGTGATCCGGTTCAAGGCTCGGGTCAGAGGGCGCAAGTTTCCAACCGGCGGAAGGTATCTGTCGGAAAATAAAGATCAAAGACAGCCTTGTCAGATCCACTCTTTATTGGTAAAGATAAAAAGAAAAGGAAGTTGAAGCCGTATAGCCTGTCTACGATGAATGCTTCACCGGATAAGGAGCCTGTTGAATGCAAGTAAAAAAAACCATGCTGATTTTGGCGGCATTATTAGCCATTTTGACGATTCAAACCGTTTTTGCAAAAGATTCCCCTGCATTGAAAGGACCCGATGCGGTCGCACCTAACCCAAAGCACGTGTTCCGCACCGTCCTTGAGGGCCTTGAGGTGGACCACCAATTCAAGATTTTCAACAAGGGAAACGAAGAACTGAAAATATTCAACGTCAGAACAGACTGAGGGTGTACGGCGGCCTCGTATTCGAGGCAAATCCCTCCCGGCGGCGAGGGACAGATCACCGTAAAAATCAACACTTATGGCTACGGCGGCAGACGGGTGGCCAAGCAGGTGATTATTTCCACCAACGACACCCATAAACCCTATATCGCCTTCGTTATCGAAGGAACCGTTGAAAAGTTCGCTTCCATCACACCGGCCAGGATCATTTTGCGAGGACCGGCAGGCTTTCCCATCAAGGGTACAGTCCGCATCATTCCCGAGAAAAAATATCCATTCACCCTTGCGGAACTCGCCGATGCCAAGGGTAAAAACGTCACCTATTCCCTGGAGAAAATCCAAAGCGAAACGACCGAAGAATACCTGCTGACGGTTATCAACAACCAGGCTGCCAAAGGGACTTATCATGAAGTCGTCGTCTTTCCCACCGACCTGAACATGCGCCCGGAGATCCGGATATGGGTCTATGGAGAGCTGTCCGATCCTCTGCCTGGAAAAGAAGAAACAACTCAATGAAAGGTATCAAGATCGTTGTCTTTGATTGTGACGGAGTCCTCTTCAACACCGATCGAGCCAATAGGGCCTATTACAACTCGGTCCTCCAGCACCTGGGAAAGCCGGAAATAACAGCCGAACAATTCGCATTCGTGCACAAACATGCGGTGGCGGCATCCATGCGTTATCTGTTTCCCGACGACGAGGAACATCAAGCGGCGGAGCGCTTCCGCAGACAGATGGATTACCGTCCGTTTATCCAGGAAATGGAAATGGAAAAAGGACTGCTCCCACTTCTTTCCCGACTTAGGCCCCGTTATAAGACGGCCATCGCCACCAACCGCACCGATACCATGGATGCGGTCATCAAATCGCACGGTCTGACAGGCCATTTTGATCTGATCGTTTGCGCCCGGGATGTCGTCAACCCAAAACCTCACCCCGAGCAGCTGCAAAAGATTTTAACTTATTTTCAGACCGATCCCCGACAGGTCGTCTACGTCGGGGACTCGGATGTCGATGCGCGAGCCGCTGAAGGTGCTGGGGTCTTCTTCATTGCCTATAAAAATGCGGCACTGTCCGCCGACTATCACCTCCACCGCATGGAAGACCTTGAAGCGATCCTCAACGGTACGCCGACGCATGCCGGTTGATATCGGATTACAGAAATCCTGGATAAAACCGGGCGGCAATGAAGCAAAAAAACTGCGCCTATGACAGCGTACGCCTTCGATGATTTGAGCATATTTTTAAACCGCGAAGGGGTCCGCGAATATATTAAACTCAGCGTGCCCATGCGCCACGGCCAATACCACGAAATTCGAACTTCTAAACACCTGATCCAGTTCAACCTCAACGCAGAGATCAAATACATTCAGGGTCGCCATCGGGATTGGCCGCATCCAGCGGAATGGCTGAAACGCACCATGGGAAACGACTGGATTTATTATTCCGTCGGCAGCTACAACGACATTTTTGATATCACAGGAGAATATTATTTTCCTTGTCTGAGTTACGATGAGAATCCCTTTTTCAGGTATAGCCCCTTTGTATCCCCCTCAGTCCGAGATGCCCTGTCCGGGCTGAACCCTTTGTTTGAAAAACTCGACACTTTAAGCCGACAGGATCTCCCGCTCCCCTTGAAGGCTTTTTTGCGGAAAGCCTCAACCGCAAACGAGGCCGCATTAAAGCATCGATCCGAGCGCTTCCATCGGATTCTCGGTGAAAAGATTACCATCCTTCCTCCGGATACCCGCCATGTCGATTATGCGGTAATCCCGGTCGTCATAGCACGGGGCTGCCTTTATCATTGCGGATTTTGCAGGTTCAAAACCCGGGATACGTTTACACCTCTGAGTAAAAATGCCATTATGGCCCAAATGTTACGGATGAAGGTGTTTCTGGACCAAGATCTTCCCAATTACAATGCGGTATTTTTAGGCCAGCATGACGCCCTTTTGGTCGGAAAAGAGCTTTTGATATTTGCCGCCGAAAATGCCTGCGATATCTTCGAACTGGATCGATCGTACCTGAAGGATGCGTGGCTGTTTCTTTTCGGCAGCGTTGATGCCATGCTCAAGGCCGAGGAATCCCTGTTTGAAAGCCTGAACCGACTCCCTTATCGCACCTACATCAATCTCGGTCTCGAATCCATGGACCCTGAAACCCTGGCGTTGTTAAAAAAACCGGTTGATGTATCACGGGTCAAGGAGGCATTTTTACGCATGTTGGAGGTTAATCAACGGTATCCGAATATCGAAATCACCGCCAACATCGTCCTGGGGAAACGCCTTCCTCCCGACCATTTGCCGTCGTTGCTGAATTTTGCACAAAACACCATGAACCGGTCTTTCGGCAAGGGTGCCCTTTATTTTTCGCCCCTGGACCGCCGGGAATCCAAAACGGAGGCGCTGGCTTGTTTCAACAAACTGAAGCGTTCCGTTCGACTGCCGGCCTATATCTATCTATCACAGAGGTTGTGAGCCCCCTCATGAAGCGATTGCGAATTCTTATTTTAAGTCTCTGCACAATCCTTCTGGCGGTGTCTGCGGCGGGCGGAACCGAACTGAAAGCCGTCACACTTCCGCTCACCATTGATTATCCGCTATTAGAGTCCCTGGTCGTTTACCACGCTTTTAAAGGCCCTGGTAAAAGCGCCGTGGTCCTGGATGAAGGGGACGGCTGCAATTTCATCCGTATTTCCGACCCGGTCTTTTCGGAAACCAATGGGTTGTTGCGTTGTGAGACTCGGACACTGATCCGCACAGGCGCCCTCTTTAGAAACAACTGCCTGATGCCCGTCGAATGGGTCGGCTATTTGACGCTGCTCATTCGGCCTCAGGTGGACCATCAGAATCTCAAACTCACCTTTCAGACCGTCGATTCTCAAATATATGATGAAAAACACCGGCTCCAAACCGTCACCGACATGGTCTGGAACCTGATTAAAACGCAAATCCACCATTACATCGACGGAATCGTTCTGGATCTCAAACCCCCCATCGATGAAATGAAATCGTTCATTGCATCGGTTGCACCTGAAGAAAGAACCGACCGGATCGATGCACTGTTGAAAAGTCTTCGCCTCGGGGATGTACGCATTGAACCCCAGGCCGTGCGAATCGATATCCTGGCGGATGTAAAGGAAATTTACGATATTAAGACAAAAAAGAAGCCGATTTTTATATCGGAAAAAGAAATCAAAAAAATCATCGAAAACTGGGAAACCTGGGACGCTTTCCTGGTTTACATGATCATGTCTCTTTCCGGAAAACCCCTTTCTGAGGAAGATCGCCAAACGATCTTTGAAACCCTCCTCGACACGCGTTATCGATTCACAACGGAATTGACTGAAAGAACCCTGGAAAAAGACCTCGTGAGAGAGCAGTTTGTAAAAGCCTGGGAGAAGCTTTCTCCGGTTTTTCGAAACCACCTCGGACACGAATCTTCGGAGTTTACATTGGCCTACCTGGCCTTCTTCACGGCGACAGATGCCCTGGCAACTCTGGATCGCCTCGGCCCGACTCTGGGAATCGAGATCAGCCGGGAAGGCCTTATCCGGCTGGCACGCCTAATCAGTCGGAAAAAGCCGGTCTTTTTGGAGTATAGTCTTCAATTCAGCCAGGAGCTCAGGGAAATCCTTGGTCTTGCCGCTTCACCCCCCTTGGATTTCGAAGAAGATACCGGACCCTCCGATGAAACGGATGTTCCCCTAAATCAAGACACCTCAAGCATGACTCCATGGGAAAGAAGCATGACCGTCCTGTCGGTTTTTTTTTCAGTCGCACCCGCCTGGGCAAAAACCCAGAAAGTGATACCAAAATCCCCGCGCCTCGATATTTGGCTTCCCCCTGACGGAGAAACGGAATCTTACATTCAGAAGGTTGAACATCTCTTGACCCATGCCTCCTCGGCGTTGTTGAAAAAAAGCGCCCTGCCTCGTGTCTACCACGATTTCTACAAGCGACTAACCCTTTCCACAGCCTGGCAGGAGAGTTGCTTTCGGCAGTTCGTCATGGAAAGCGGGAAGATCACTTATTTGCTCTCCTACAACCAGACCTCTGTGGGGATCATGCAAGTCAACAGACGGGCCTGGCGCGGAATTTACGATTTAAACCTGCTGATGTGGAATATCCATTACAATGCAGCTGCCGGATGCGAAATCCTCGATCTTTACTTCCTCAAGTACGCCCTCCCCAAACTCAAACAAATGAAGCAAAAAGACCTCATGACCGAGGAAACCGTCGCCGGCGTCGTCTATGCCATGTATAACGGCGGACCCCAGCAATTTTCAGATTATCTGGATCGTCAGAAGAAAAAGGAATATTTCTTAAGCGACCGGCTGTTCATGGACAAGTTCCGATGGACGACCAAAGGGCTGCTTTCTAATGTGGAAAGCTGTCTGAAATGACCCCCCAAGATGTTGTTTCTAAATCTAAGCAATGGATACGGAACGCCCCTAGACACCGTCTGTGGGGTTGTCACTGGTTTCCAAAACCGTTTTGTGCGCCGCAGTCCGGGCACTGCCAGGTGATACCATTGCAAGACATGCCCCAGAAATTTTCCTTCATACACTCCTGACAGATCTCGAACCCGCATCGACATGTCCAGCAAAAAGGAACTTCCTGATTGCAGCAGTGGCAGACATATGCTTTGCCTTTACGACGCCGCTGCAGATAGCTTTGTCTATTGGAAGATTCGCGCATGTTCGATTTTGATACAGCGGTTCATCACCACGTCGATTCCGTTTTCCGTTAAAAGCCTAGCCGCTGCTTCATTTTCGATATCCAGTTGCATCCAAAACGCCCTCGGTTTAATCCTCAACGATTCTTTCGCATGCTCCATAACCTGTTCCGACCGCCGAAACACATTTACAAGATCGACAATACCCCGTACTTCATTAAGCGACGCATACGCTTTTTCTCCTAAAATCTCTTTTTGACCGGGACGGACAGGGATGATCCGGTATCCGTGGTCCTTGAGGTATTTAGCCACCCGATGGGAATCACGGTTGGGCTTGGGGCTTACCCCCAATACTGCCACGATTTTAATTTGTGTGAGCAAGCTTCGGATCTCATTTTCATCGATGAGGATGCGTCCGTCTGGCATTTTTCCTTCCCGGCTTTGCTTGTCGTTTTTTGGAATCCGTGGTAGATTAACATCCCGGTATGTCGATTTTGTATAACAAATAAAGTTGATGGCTTCGTAAAAAGATTTTGTGAGCACCATACAAGTCTTTTCGGAAAAAGAGAGGCAAAGGGTTGAGCGTTAAAAATCTCAAGCTGTTTGAGGCACTTGTGCCGAGTTCTTGAGATTTAGCGAAACCCTTTGGATCTTCCGAAAAGACTTGCGGCGCGAGAAAAATCAGCCTTTTTACGATTTCATCAAAGTTAATTTCGATAGACGAAGCTGTCAATGAGTGCCCCACTATCAATATGTTTCAATTTTCAGCATGGGAGCACATCCCAATAGATATGACTGGATTGAAAGAATGACGATGGAAAAAGAGCGCCTTGGATTGAAAGATCGCCCCGTCGCCGAAGGAACAGCAAGTCCGCCCAGAGTTTATCTCATCGATGGAAACGCCATCATCCACCGGGCCTACCATGCCATTCGGGGTCTCTCCAATTCTAAGGGCCTCCCCACCAATGCCGTCTTCGGATTTACCCGGATGCTCTTGAAACTCATCCAGGAGCGCACGCCGGCTTTCGTCGCCATATGCTTCGACGCCAAAGGCCCCACCTTCAGGCATCAGATCTTCAAAGACTATAAAGCCAACCGGCCTCCCATGCCCGAAGACCTGGTCCAGCAAATTCCCTACATCAAGGCGATCGTGGAAGGGTTCAAGATCCCGAGTATCGAAGTACCCGGGTTTGAAGCCGACGATCTTATCGGAACCCTGGCCCGGTCCGCCCAGGAATCAGGATTCGATGTGGTGATGGTGACCGGAGACAAGGACTTCACGCAACTGGTTACCGAAAGAGCCGTGATCTGGGATCCTATGAAAAACAAGGCGATCGACGCGAAGACCGTCCTGGCTGATTGCGGCATCCGTCCGGATCAAATGGTGGATGCCTTCGGCCTTTCCGGGGACAGTTCCGACAACATTCCAGGGGTTCCGGGCATCGGCCCCAAGCGGGCCTTTGAGCTGATCCGCCGATTCGGCTCCATGGAGTCTCTCTATGCCGAAATCGAAAAGGTGGCGCAAACGAAACTGAAGGAAAGTCTTTTGGCAAACAAAGACCGGGCATTCTTGAGCCGATCTCTGGTGATCATCGACACGAATGCTCCCGTCGAATTTGACCCGGAGCGATTTCATTATAAAGGCCCGGATCCGGTTCGGCTCCTGGAGCTTTTCAAGGAATTGGAATTCAGGCAACTGATGGAGACCTTCTCGGCGCCTGAGGAAAAATGCCGAAAGGATTACCGGCTTGTTACAGACGAAAGAGACTTGGCCACGCTGATTTCGCTCCTCAAGGAAGCCCCGCGATTCGCCATCGACACTGAGACTACTGCCCTGGATCCCATGCGGGCCGAATTGGTGGGTATCTCAGTGTCCGTCCGGGATCACGAGGGATTTTATATCCCATTGGGGCATCGCATCGATTCAACCCAAAAACAGCTTAAAAAGAAACTCGTCTTTGACGCCCTGAAACCGATTTTCGAAGACCCAGAAATCGAGAAGATCGGCCAGAATATCAAGTACGATTGGATCGTGTTGAACCGATGCGGCTTGGAACTTTCCGGCGTCAGTTTCGATACCATGGTGGCATCCTACCTTATCGACCCCTCCAAACGCGCCCACAACCTCGATCGGATCGCCATGGACTTTCTGGGTTACAGGAAAATCGCATATCACGAGGTCGCCGGGAAAGGAAAAGAATGCGTTTCCTTTTCGGAAGTCCCCCTTGAAAAAGCCTCCTTTTATGCTTGCGAAGATGCCGACATAACCCTGATGGCCCGTCACCTCCTTTTTGAAAAGCTCAAGGAGGCAGGCCTTGTCTCCCTCTTTGAAACCGTGGAGATGCCGCTGGTTCCGGTGCTCAAACGAATGGAGATGCACGGGGTCCAGGTGGATCAAAACCGCCTGAAGGATTTGACCAAATCCTTCGAATACCAACTCGAAACCCTGGAAAGACAGATTCATGCCATGGCCGGTCAGGAGTTCAACATCAACTCTCCCCAGCAGCTGGGTGAAATCCTGTTCGACAAATTGGGCTTACCGGTGCAGAAAAAGACCCGGAAAAAAACCGCCTATTCTACGGATGTGGCTGTGCTTACCGCTTTGGCAACGCAACACGAGCTGCCGGCACATATCCTGAGGCATCGCACTATTTCCAAACTCAAGTCCACCTATGCCGACGCCCTCCTTGAACTTGTTCACCCGGAAACCGGACGCATCCACACGTCATACAACCAAACCGTGACCGCCACGGGCCGCCTGAGCAGCTCAGACCCCAATCTGCAAAACATCCCCATCCGCACCGAGGAAGGACGACAGATCCGCAGCGCCTTCATTCCCCGGGAAGGCTGGCGGCTCCTGTCCGCGGATTACTCTCAGATCGAACTCCGGATCCTGGCGCATTGTTCCGAAGATCCCATCCTGATCAAGGCGTTTTTAAATGAAGAGGACATTCACACCCGCACCGCCACCGAGGTGTTCGAAGTCTTCCCGGAAATGGTGACTCCGGAACTGCGGCGGCAGGCCAAGGTTATTAACTTCGGAATCCTTTACGGCATGGGCGCCTTTCGGCTGTCCCAGGAACTCGGCATCAGCCAGAAAATGGCACAAGCCTACATCAGTCATTACTTTTCCCGGTATCAAGGGGTCAAGATCTACATTGATCGGACCCTTCAGGAGGCCAAGGCGCAAAAAAGAGTCTACACGCTCCTGGGCCGCACGCGGCCGTTGCCGGATATCGACAGCCGGAACGCGGTCGTCAGGCAGTCTGCCGAACGCACCGCCATCAACACGCCGATTCAGGGGACGGCGGCCGACCTGATCAAGGTCGCCATGATCCGTGCGGATGAGGTGCTACGGAAAAAGGATCTGAAAAGCTCCATGATCCTGACCGTTCATGATGAACTGGTCTTCGAGGTGTCTCCGGATGAAACAAAAGTCGTTTCCGAACTGGTGCGGGATGCCATGGAAGGAGTCTGGGAACTCAGGGTACCGCTGAAGGTGAATCTCGCTTTGGGCGCCAACTGGGCTGAGGCCCACTAGCCCGGATATTTCATGAAATATCCGGAACAGAGCCGCTTCAATCCTGGTCTTCTTCCAATACCTGCTCGATTCCCCGGACCGACTCTTTCACGGTTTGGTAGATGCTTTTAAAGACCTCGTTGAAATTATTGGGGGAAACCCTGCCCACTTCGATGAATTTCACCACAATTTCCTTGGCGGTCTTCAACACTATCGACTCCTGGGTCTCTCCCATATACTGTCCCCTTTATCAATTGATTTTTCTATTTCTAGGTATCAAGATTCCGACGCAATGTCAAAAAGTTCCAAGCAAATCAAAAAAAGACCGGTTGCATCCGGATGTTGTTTTTTTAAAGTCAATCGAACAGCTTCAGATAAAACAAGGAGCAAGTCGGAGCAGGTCTATGCAGTTTTTATTTTTCACCCCGTTATCATTTGACTTGGAAACGGATTTTCTCTAAAAGAGGGGATACTTTCCTTAACTGCGGTACAGCTCTTTTTTTCGGAGTTGAAGACAGCATATGGTTCGAAAACATCCTAAACTCAGCTACCGTGCCAAAGGCTCTGAGACGGTCCGTGCCGATCTCTTGGATGTCATCGATTACCAGTATGCCGGAAAGGATATCGAGATTACCATCGAACAACCGGAATATACCTCGGTCTGCCCCATGACCGGCCTTCCGGATTTCGGAAAAATCACCATCAACTACATCCCGGATCAAAAACTGGTGGAGCTGAAATCCTTGAAGTTTTATCTGCTCCAATATCGCGATGTCGGCATTTTCTATGAACACGTCGTCAACTCCATTTTAAACCATCTGGTGGAAAGGTTGCACCCGAAAGAAATAGCGGTCTCAGGAGAGTTCACCGCCCGAGGCGGCATCACCACCAGAGTCAAGGCGGCATATGAAAAACAGCGTGGCCGTTAATCACGGCGTTCGGGGCCTCAAAGGCTTCTCGGGAATTACAGGAATCCTTCTGATCTTGTTCGTGGCCGGTTTCTTCGGTTGTTCAACGGTGGACAAAACAACCCGAAAGATCGCCCGGGACTTGAGCGCTTCCTCCGGCTCCTTGAAAATCCGCATGGCCCTTCTGCCCCTTACCAACAAGACGGTTCTTAAAGGTGAAGCCTTGGAAACCGCATTTCAAAAACCGTTGTCGTTGGCCATCCTCAGAAAATGCTCGGCGGTCTTACTGGAAACCGGAAAGGACCTTTTAGGATCCGACAAAACCCTGGCCGCACCACGAAAGGCATCCGAACCCATTGACGTATTTTCACTGTCCGAGTCAGGAAGACGCCAGGGGTTTAATACTATCGCCTCAATCAGCATCCAAAGCATCGGGATCCGAATCGAAAAACGCGGCATCCTTTGGCTCAAAGGAGATCGCCACCTTCTTCAGGCCCATGCCGACGCCGAGGTCTTTGATACGTTCACCAGCACCAAGATCTTATCCGAGGACTTTTATTTCGAAACCGAGGTGGATGAAGTCACCTACGAACAGATCCGGTCCGTAAAAAGTGCGGAAGTTCCGCCAATCCGCCAGGCACTGCTTCAGATCGCGGAAGAGATGGCCGGAGCGATTTGTGAAGCCGTCGACGATCTTCCCTGGAGAGGATACGTCTCCTCCGTCAAGGAGGATAAGGTTTTTCTCTCTTCTGGAAAACGGGAGGGGCTGAAAATCGGAACGTTGCTCACCGTCTTCGAAAGAGGCTCGATCGTCCAGGGTATCGGCGGCCAGCGATTCATCCTCCCTGGAAAACCGGTGGGTCAGATTAAAATCATGAATTTGGATTCGGACACATCCACGGCCCGTATCATCTCCGGGGGTCCTTTCGTAGAGGGAAGTTCAGTCGGCATCGATTAGGAAAGGGGTAGGCCTTCCGAACTGAGATCGACTCCGGAAGATGCTTGAGCCTGGATCCCGAAGGAACGGATGACTTCCATCGCTTCGGCTTCCGATGAAATGGCCTTGATCGCCTCCCTGAACCGGCCCGCATGGGGAATACCCTTGACAAACCAATCCAGGCGGCTTCTCAGCATGTAACATGCCCGCTTTTCCCCAAGATACTCGGTCATCCCCCTGACATAGCGTTCCATCGCTTCCGTCCGCAACGCCATGGAAACCGGCGGCGGGCTCTTTCCTTGCAACAGGTCCAAAGCCTGGGAAAAAATCCAGGGATTACCGACAGCGCCTCTGCCGATCATAACCGCGTCACAACCGGTAGCCTCCAGCATATGAACAGCGTCTTGAGCTGAAAAGACATCCCCGTTCCCGATGACCGGGATGGAAATGCTTTCTTTCACCGCCCGTATGATGGACCAGTCGGCAGCACCCCGGAATCCCTGATTAGCCGATCGGGGATGCACGGTCACAGCGTCCGCACCAAGTGATGCGGCGATGGCCGCGATTTGAAGCGCCTGAGCGCCCCCCGCATCCCAACCTGAACGGATCTTGAGGCTAAGCGGGATTCGGACGGCGTTCCGAACCGATCGGATAACGGCCTCTGCCCGTTTCGGTTCCCGCATCAAGGCCACGCCGGCTCCGGTCTTGATCACTTTTTTCACGGAACATCCGAAGTTGACGTCTAGGATATCGGCTCCTGCATCCGCTACGATCCGGGCGGCTTCGGCCATGATATCCGGATCTGCTCCGAAAATCTGAACGGAAAGAGGCTTTTCTCTGGGGTCGCTTTGCAGCACTTTCATGGATCGTCGCTTGTCTCTGACCAGGCCCTGGGCACTGATCATCTCGGAGCACACCAATGCGCAACCCCACTCTTTTGCCATCAGGCGCAAAGGAAGGCTGGAAATTCCGGCAAGGGGCGCCAAAACGAAAGGGTTTTCCAAATGCACCGATCCGATGGTCATTTTAAACACGACCACCGGGTTCATTCCATCCCTTTTGGATCCGTTATTATGCAGGGCATTTTCAAACACTTTTCTTCTTTTCGCGGATGACTTGTTTGAGGACTTTTATCGCAGCGCCTGATCGAGGTCGTCCCTAAGATCCTGAGCATCCTCGATCCCTACCGACAGCCGGAACAGGGAATCGGTGATGCCGACCCGCTGACGCTCTGCGACAGACATCTTGACATGGGAAGTCAAAGCGGGCGAACAAATGAGGCTTTCGATCCCTCCAAGGCTGACGGCGGGTCGGATCAGGGCAAGCCGCCTGACAAAAATCTCCGGCTGGACCCGTTTTACATCTACTTCAAAAGAGAGCATGGCCCCGAAACCCGCCATCTGGGTTTTAGCGATCTCATGGCCGTGAAAATCGGGAAGACCGGGGTAGTTCACCTTTTCTATGGCTGGATGATCGCTTAAAAAGACTGCAATTTTTTCGGCATTTTCCGTCTGCCGCTGCACACGGATGGCCAAAGTCTTGATGCTGCGCTCCATCAGAGATGCGGTCATTGCGTTCAAACTGCCGCCCAGACAAAGCGCCATCGAACGGATCCGCGCCGCTTTTTCGGAACTGGTCAGGACAAATCCGCAACAGATATCACTGTGACCTCCCAGGTATTTGGTGCCGGAGTGCACTACGATGTCGATTCCCATGAGAATGGGGTTCTGGTGGATGGGCGTGGCGAAGGTGTTGTCTATAATCGTGACAATCCCCTCCTTGCGCGCAAAATCGGCCACTTTCCGGATATCAAGAACCTTGAGCAGCGGATTGGTGGGTGACTCGATGATAATAACTCTGGTATTCTTTTTTTGCGCCTTGAATATGGCCTTCGCATCGGTTTCGACGAAAGAATACTCGATACCCAATCGTTGAAACTCACCCGTGGCAAAAGCATGGGTGCCACCATAGAGATCGTCCAGCAAAATGACGTGATCCCCGACGCCGGCAAGGGCAAGCACCGAAGTGCTGATGGCGGCCATGCCTGAACTGAAAAGAAGTCCGGCCTCGGCATGTTCCAGGGCGCACATTTTTTTTACCACCACTTCCTGGTTCGGCGTATTGAAATATCGGGGATAAGGGCACTCTTGGCGGTCGAGATATTCATAGGAAGACGAGGTGTAGATAGGGGTGTTCACTCCCCGAGTAGCTGAATCATGATATGTTCCGCTGTGTACACAAAGGGTTTCTTTTTTCATCACGGATTCTCCCTGGCGTTAAAATAATTAAAAAGGGCTTAAATGACCATTATGCCGGATTGGCGTAGCAAAACATGCATCCGTGAAAACACGGATGCATCCGATAAGACCCGACGTCCACCGAGACCATACACCCGCAGCCGTTCCGGATCCGTTGGCCGGAATCTCTTTTTGTGGAAAGACAGCCGCCGTAAAGCTTCATAAGCAGATCGTTGGGGATGCACGAGGCTTTGCGGGTGCGGGAACCCTGAGGCATCGCCTCCAGGATCTCTTCTTCGCAACAGGTTAAAAGCTGCATGTCTGATCTTTCCAGGATCCTCTCCATGTCAGAAAGAACAGCGATCTTTTTTTCCATGGGCGGATCGATGAATGTAAAACCGGCCATCGGCGAACCTTTTTGAGCTATCCGTTTTTGGATCTTGGGATAGGTGTCCATAAAGCTGGTGATGCATCGCCGAACGCCGGCTTTTATCGCGCGCTCGGCGATCCTTTCGAAGTCGGTCAGGTTATCTTTCACGATGTCATTCCCGTTCACAAACCAGCAAACCGGATCAAACCGCCAAGTGACGCATCCCGGGCCGAACCGATCGCAAAGTGCATCCAATTGTTTCAAACGTTCTTTTAAAGGCGGAACCTTCGGTTCTAAGAAAGGTGCCTCCGAATTGACCGTGAAATTGAAAAAGAGGTTAAAACCCTGTTCGTTGAGGCGCCGACCATATCCGCCTGATAGAAAAGGATCGAAATTTTTCGACCAGAAGACAACGGTGTGAACCGTCTCCGATGTAGCCGGAATGACGGATATCCGACCGTTGAAAGGATTCACCGACTCGAAGGTCTTTTTTCGGAGGCGATCCATGAACCAGTCCATATAAAAGGCCGGGATATCCGTCCGTCGGGAGGCGGAAAGAACCCGTTGTTCATGTCCGCCGGTCATCGTTTTTTCAGAAGGGATCTCATGTCGATGACTTTGGCATCACCGGCTCTGGACTCTTTATCAAGCTTGGTTTTCGGGGATTCATCGGCAGGAAAAACATCCTCTTCGGGGCAGACCACCCGTTCGATCCGCATCCGCTTTCCCGACATGGTGAACTCGGTGCCGTTGATGTAGGCGGCGCGAAGGATCCAAACCACGCTTTGCAGGGGAATTTGGAGCAAAAAGAACTTTATCTTAAACCACCCGGGCTTGATGTCCGGATCGATGCGTTCGATTCGCGCAAAGGAGATGGGTTTATCCTCCAGGTGGATCAAGACGATGTCATTGACGTCTGCCATAGTTCTTCGGTTCGTTTCGATTCGTCGTTCGTTCTGTTTTTATAAGACCCCTAAATTGAGCGATTTTCGAATTTGCCGCAGATGCAAGGCGTCCGGAAGCGAAGGCGTACAGTTCGTACGTCGAGCTTTCGGCAACGTAGCAGATGCGGTTAAATCGGAAATCCCAAAGGGTTTTCAATTTGGCAAATCATTCCACTGCATGCCTTTTATGGTACACCCGACGGGTGGGCAATCGGAAGAGTCAACTCCGTTCCAACACAAAGATATTCAAACACAATTCTTTTTTGCCAAATTGAAAACGATCAACTTAGGTAAGAGTATTCCATATCTTTATGCGCTTGTAAAGCGCCTCCGTCATCTCGCCATGTCATCTTGTGATCCTTAAAAGGGACCGGGATCGGTGCCTGGAAGCCGGAATGAACGACTACATTTCCAAACCCATCCGACGGGAGGTGATTCTCGATATCTTCAAAAAATGGATCTTTTGATCTTCTAGGAAATGAATATTCATTCATTTTGTAGCATACCATGGTTTGGTATCGATTATCGGTTATAGATTCGGGTCGAAACGGAACTCGCTTTTTCATTTGAGTCCAAAAGACCCCGGATTTCTAAAGCCATAGACGGTAGATTCAAATTTCATCTGTCTGCAATCATCCGATTAACCAGCCGAAAGCCGATAAGTGCCTCATTTAGGCAAAGATGCGTTTGAAAGAGAGGCGGATTTTTCCTTGACAACAACCGATAGGCCTTGATAAATGAATGAATATTCATTCACTTTTTTCCTTTGATCCGTTTCACCCGTTTGGAGGAGGATTTTTAAGATGAGAAGAATAAGGCAGGTTGCAGTCATCGGTTCCGGTATTATGGGGGGCGGCATTGCGGCTCTCTTCGCCGGCGCCGGCATGAAAACTCTACTTTTGGACATCGTCCCACCAGATTTGAAAGACTCCGAAAAAAACGACCCGGTCGCAAGGAACAGGATTGTTAAAAACGGCCTTCAGGCAGCGCTTTCATCCGTTCCGCCTCTCTTTATGACCCCCAAAGATGCGGATCGGATCCGTATCGGAAACTTGGAGGACGATTTTTCCAAACTTTCCGATTGTGACTGGATCATCGAGGTGGTGGTGGAAAATCTGAAGGTCAAAAGGGAACTGTTTCAGCGCATCGAAAAGGTGAAAAACCCCGATGCCATCGTCTCCACCAACACATCGGGAATCCCCTTGAAAGCCATCTCGGAAGGTCTGAGCCAAGCCTTCAAGAAGCACTTTCTGGGGACTCACTTTTTCAACCCGGTTCGGTATATGAAGCTTTTGGAGATCATCCCTGGCGAAGCCACCTTGCCGGAGATCCTGGCGTTTGTGTCGGATTTCGGGGAGAGGATTCTAGGAAAAGGGATCGTATGGGCCAAGGACACCCCCAATTTTGTTGGCAACCGGATCGGTGTCCAGGGCCTTCTCAAGGCTCTCAATCTTATGGTGCATGAGGGCTTTCAGATTCAAGATGTGGATGCCCTATTCGGACCGGCTTTAGGAAGGCCTAAGACTGCGCTTTTCCGGCTTTCGGACCTCGTAGGAATCGACACTCTGGGACTCATCGCTAAAAACACCTACGATATGGTAAGAGATGACGAGGATCGGGAAAGCTATGTCCTTCCGGCCTTTGTACAGGAAATGATCCGTCGCAAACTCTTCGGAAACAAGACAGAAAGCGGTTTTTATAAAACCGAAAAGACGCCCCAAGGGAAAAAAATTACCAGGGTTTTAAACCCTGACACCTTCGAGTATGAGGAATTCGAACCACCGGTCTTTCCCTGCCTTGCCGAGGCCAATAAATCCCAAACCCTTGCCGACAAGATGAAGGCGATCCTTTTCGGAGAAGATGCCGGAGCGCGATTTGCCTGGAAAGTAGTAGCCAATGGGTGGATTTATGCCGCCAACCGGATCCCGGAAATTGCGGACACCATCATCGAGATCGACAATGCCATGAAGTGGGGATTTAATTTCGAAATGGGTCCCTTCGAGCAGTGGGACGCCGTGGGTCTGAAAGAATCCGTGGATAGAATGGAACAAGAGGGTTTTACCGTTCCGGAAAAGATCAAAAAGATGATCCGATCCGGCGTCGAATCCTTCTACCGACTTGAGGACGGCAACCTTCAATATTATGACTTTTCCACAAACGGCTACAAACCGGTTCGCGTCAGCCCGAGCATCGTCTTACTTGAAGAACCTCAAAGCCGCCGATCGGATCGTCCGCTCCTGTCCGTCAGCCACCCTCGTGGATTTAGGGGACGGCGTTTTCTGCTGCGAGTTCCACACCAAGATGAATGCCATCAACGATGAAATCATCGAGATGTTGGATTTCAGCATCGACCATGTGGATCAGAACGGGGTGGGGCTGGTCATCGGAAACCAGGCCGGAGGCATGCCGGGGGCTTTTTCAGCGGGCGCGGATCTTTTTCTGATGGCCCAATTGGCCATGCAGGGCCGATTCCAGGTCATCGAAGAAGTTGTAAAAAAATTTCAGGATGTGCTCCAGAGGGCCAGATATGCGCCCTTCCCTGTTGTGGCGGCGCCTTACGGGCTGACTTTGGGAGGCGGCTGCGAACTCTGCCTTTCCGCGGACCGGATCGTGGCCCATGCGGATCTCTATATGGGACTGGTGGAGTTCGGCGTGGGACTCCTCCCGGCCGGCGGCGGGTGTCTGAATCTGTGGCGCAAAATCATTTCCGGCATTCCGGAATCGGTTACCAATATCGAACTGGGGCGCTTTTTCGTTTCCGCCTTCACCACTATCGCCACGGCCAAGGTTTCCACTTCGGCCGCCGATGCCAGGGGCATCGGATTTCTTGGACCCAACGACCGCATCGTTTTCAATAAAGATTACCTCATCGGAGAGGCTAAAAAAGAGGCGGCCAAAATGGCTTTCGAGGGGTACACACCGCCACTAAAGCGTCCGGTGAAAGTTATGGGAATGGCCGGACAGGGAATGGCCAACGCAGAGCTTTTCAACATGTCCCAGGGCGGATTTATTTCCGACTATGATGTTTTCCTCGCCCGGCATATCGCCCGCGTCATCAGCGGCGGAGATGTCCGCGACAAGGGAGAAGTCTTGGACGACGTCATCCTCGCTTTGGAACGGGAAGCCTTCGTTAAATTTTGGAAAGAGCCGAAAACCCATGCCCGGGTGGAACACATGCTCAAGACCGGGAAACCCTTACGGAATTGATAATCTGAAGGAGAAGTGACCATGAGAGATGCCTATATTGTTACATCCATACGGACCCCCGGGTGCAAACGGGCAAAAGGTGCGCTGAAAGACACCCGGCCGGAGGAAATTGCCTCTTTCATCCTGAACGAGGTCGTGGCCCGGACCCCCAACGTCGAAAAAAAAGACGTGGAAGACATCATGATTGGGTGCGCTTTCCCGGAAGCGGAGCAGGGCCTTAACATCGGAAGAATCGTCACCCTCATGGCGGGATTTCCGGTGGAAGTCACCGGGGCCACCATCAACCGGTTTTGTTCTTCCGGCATCGAGGCCATCGCACTGGCGGCCATGCGGATCATGTGCGGATGGGTGGATATCACCATCGGTGGCGGATTGGAATCCATGACATATGTGCCGATGCTCGGGAGTATTCCGAGACCGCATCCGGAATTCAGCCAGAACCATCCGGACATCTTCATTTCCATGGGGCTCACCGCCGAAAACGTCGCAAAGCGTTACCATGTCAGCCGGGAGGATCAGGATGCCTTTGCCTACCGTTCCCAGATGAAAGCGGCCGAGGCCCGGAAAACCGGGAGATTTACCGAGATCGTTCCAACTCCGGCAGTCCGGCACGTCCTGCAGGAAAACGGCACCTATAAAAAAGAAACTTTTTTCATTGAACACGACGACGGCATTCGCCCCGAAACCACCCTGAATGATCTTGCCAAGCTCAAACCGGTCTTCAAGGTCGGCGGGACAGTAACGGCTGGCAACTCTTCCCAGATGACTGATGGTGCGGCCGCATCATTACTCATGAGCGAAGAGAAGGTCATACAACTGGGGCTTTCCCCCATCGCCAAATTGAAAGGATATGCGGTGGCCGGATGCAGGCCCGACGAGATGGGGCTCGGGCCCCTCTATGCGGTCCCCAAACTGCTCCGCCAGACCGGGATCGACTTAAAGGAAGTGGGACTGATTGAACTCAACGAGGCTTTTGCTTCACAGGCCCTTGCGTGCATCCGACAGCTCGGACTGGATCCGGAAAAGGTCAACATCAACGGCGGGGCTATCGCCCTGGGGCATCCCTTGGGATGCACCGGGGCCAAACTCTGCGCCACGCTGTTGGCCAACATGAAAGCGGAGGGTGTGAAATACGGCATCGAAACCATGTGCATCGGCGGTGGGATGGGGGCTGCGGCGCTTTTCGAGCTTTGCGAATAATTGAAAATGCCCGACGCAACAGCGCCTTCAAACAGGAGAAGATATAAGGATCAGGAAAACGTCGTCCTCATCAAAAGTCATCGACAACAGTTCTGAAAAGGAAACTGAAGAGCCGTCCGCCGAGATGCGGATACAGACGGTCTTGAGGACCTCTTCCTGGTCATTTAAAAATGTTTGAAACCTCTCGACGGGAATCCTGACGCCCCCCTGGAAAAGGGCTTCCCGCAAATCCTGTGCCACCATGTTGAAAAGTTTGAAGGTCACCCTACCGGAGGCTTTCCAGGTCTCCGGAGGTTGTGTTATGGGGTCGATATGCTGGCGCATCGCCGCATAATAGCCGCCCCGGCGCATGGTCGCCCCCACGAGGCCGGGCATGGCCGCAGAAAGGGCAAGGACCGAACCATTCGATACGCGCGTGTTATCCAGATCATCCACGGGTTTGCCGTTTAAAAACAGGGTCCTGACCCGGTTTTCCACATAAAGCGGATCCAATGCGAAATGCGTCACCAGGGCCTCTCGGACAGACACCCCCTCGGGCACCCGAAGGATTACCCCCTCCTCCAGGAGCCTCATGAACGGTCGTAAGCTTCGGGTTTCAATGGTTACCTTCATCGTTTTTCCTTTTCCTCAAACCGGAGAAGGTATCAAAGCATCGGGGAAGCCTTCCGGCTTCCCCGCGCTTTATCACATTACACGGTTCGGTTACCAGTTGAACAGTTGATCCAACTCCGTGTCCGATACCTGGAAGGTGATATTGTGAGGAGGGAGTTTTTCTTTAATAAAATAGCTGGGAAGCCGATCATGCTGAGGTGTGAATCCCGCCGCTTTATTGAACTCCCTTTCATTTTTCAGAATTGATTTACCTAAATTGGCAACGTCGTCGGCCGTCAGGTTCTGTCCATAAAAGGCGTTGATCATATCGATGAGAGCCTGAAACGTCTCCGGCTGGTCCAGCACTGCGAAGGCGATGAAGATGCACATGCCGGTAGCATCGACGGCCGCAGTGGCGATCTGGAGATTCCGGGAAAGCTCCACCTGTCCTACCGGCTTCAGCGGATCGACAGTTCCGCCGACGCCCAGGATATTGGCGGTCACCGCATACCCGGCCGTATGGTCGGCCCCCATGGTGCTGGTGGCATAGGTTACGCCAACCCCTTGTACCGCCCTCGGATCATAGGCCGGCATGGCCTGTCCCTTCACTACGGGTACCCGCTCCACGCCGAAGACCTTTCCGGTGACCGCAGCTCCGTTTCCGAGGATGCGTCCCAGGTCGGTCCCCTTCCCCACTTCTTTGACAAGGTTGATAGCGGCCTGGGCGTCCCCGAATTTCGCCAATCCGGCTTCCATGGCCACGCCGATGGTGGCTCCCATTTCGATAGTGTCGAGTCCGTAGTCGTCATCCAGTCGGTCGATCTGAGCGATAACGTCCAGGTCGTCGATGCCACAGTTGCCACCATGGGCCCATACGGTCTCATATTCGGGCTGCTTGGTAACGTAGTTGCCGTCCTTGTCATAAAAGGTCCCCGAGCACCGGATTATGCAGCCCCGGTGGCATCCGTGGGTGGCGGACCCTTCGCCCCCCCGCTCGTTCTCCAGAGCAGCCTGGGTTTCGCCGCTGATCTTGGAGGCCCCCTCGAATCGACCGGAGGAAAAATTTCGGGTGGGGTATCCACCCGCCTCGTTGATGACGTTGGTCAGCACATTGGTGCCGTAAGTCGGAAGACCCTGGCCGGAAACCGGATGCTTTTTCAGGCCGGCCACGAAGACCCGGTTGGCTTCCTTAAATTTCTCAGCGTCCTTGGGGATCCGCATGGTGGTCCCTTCGTCGTCGATGACGATGACTTTGATGCCCTTGGATCCCATGACCGCACCAACACCGCCCCTTCCGCAATGCCGGGTCGGCCTCTGTTCCATATCGGTGCAGGCCACGGAGGCCGCTGACATCTTCATTTCACCGGCCGGCCCGATGGAGATGCAGGCGATCTTTTCTCCGAACTCACTTTTCATCTTTTCGACGACATCATAATTGCCTAAAGTCTTCAGGCTGTTGTCCGGTTTAATGTTGACTCCGTCCTTGTTGATGAAGATTTTATAAAGGGTGTCGTCTTTGGGCTTTCCCTCCAAAATGATGGCCGCATATCCCAGACGGGCGAGCATCTGAGAAGGCTGCCCGCCGGAATTGGCTTCCTTGATGCCCCCGGTCAGCGGACTCTTGCAGCCCACAGAGATTCTCCCGGACATGGCAGCGGTGGTTCCGCTCAAAATTCCCGGAGCGATTACGAATTTGTTGTCGGCCCCCAAGGGGTGGCAAAGGGGCGGGACCTCTTTTGATACGATGGCCGAAGTCATGGCACGGCCCCCTAGACCGGCATATGCTCCGAGATCGGTCACTTTGATCTTCGGGCCGCCTTCGGCCCCCACATCGATCCTCAGAATCTTATCCATGCTTCCCTCCTTTTCCCAACGCTGAAAACCTGTCTGTTTCTCATTATCCGGACCCTGAAATTTCATCCGGATTTGGACAACCCTCCAGATCGTTTTGTTAAAGCAAGGGTACCGACCCCGGCAAAAAAAGTCAAGCCACCCTTCAACCGTTTTTCTTCTCGAACACCTTCATGAAATCCACCAGGGCTTTTAGGCCATCTATCCCTGTGGCGTTGTAGATGGAAGCACGGCATCCGCCTACGCTCCGATGCCCTTTCAGCCCTCCGAGATCGTTTTCCATGGCTTCCTTGATGAACCGGGTTTCCAAGTCCTCGGAGGGAAGCCGGAAGGTCACGTTCATCATGGAACGGCTCCCGAGCCGAGCCGTACCACGGTAAAAGCCTCCGGCATCCAGGACATCGTAAAGAAGCTTTGCCTTCTTCTGGTTGATGGCCTCCATCTTCTCCAGTCCGCCGATTTTTTCCTCCAGCCACTTCAAAACCAGTTGTATCATGTAGACCGAAAAACACGGGGGTGTGTTGTACAAAGAGTTGGATTCCGAATAGGTGGTATACTTGAGCATGGAAGGAAGATTCCCGGGCACTTTTTCCAGCATGTCTTTGCGCACGATCACCATGCATACACCGGCAGGCCCGATATTTTTCTGGGCGCCCGCATAGATCAACCCAAACGGGTTAACATCAAAACGACGGCTCATGATATCCGAAGACATATCGGCAATGAGAGGGACCTTCCCCGTATCCGGGAACCTTTCCCACTGGGTCCCCTTGATGGTGTTGTTGGAAGTGATATGGCAGAACACCGCATCCGCGTTGAAGGAAATATTTTTGGGGATGTAGGAAAAACCGTCATCCTCGGAAGAGGCCGCCACATTGACCTTTTTACCGAGGATTTTGGCCTCCTTGATGGCCTTCGTGGACCACGTGCCGGTATTCACATAGTCCGCGCTCTCGCCATCTTTTAAAAAGTTCATGGGAATCATGCAAAACTGCAGGCTGGCCCCGCCCTGAATGAACAAAACATGATACCGATCATCCAGTTTCAAGAGGCGTCGGGTTCTTACTACCGCATCATTGATGACATCCTCGAACCACTTAGAGCGGTGGCTGATCTCGGTGATCGACATTCCGGAACCGGAAAAATTCAGAAATGTTTCCTGAACCTCTTTTAAAACCTCCAGCGGAAGGGCCGCGGGCCCGGCATTGAAATTGTGAATCCGTTTTTGTTTCATCTGTATCCTCCATATTGAATTATCGGGCGTTTCCCCAAAGGTTTCTTCCTATTTTGATGATCGTCGCATGTCAACGGGTATCTTATGCATTCGGGTTTTTCGCAGGCGTATCTGTTGACTTCACCGGGTGTTCCCTCTAAACTGGTCGCCAAATCTATTCCAAAGCATCAGGATGTTAAAATCGACGGAGTTTCATGATGAAAGGTTATTCGTTTCCTTCGACAGCAGCGGAAAAAAGGCTTGAGCAGATTGTTAATCGGGGTTTGCACATCCGGAAAAAAGACCTGACGGCGGTGCAGAAGATCCTGGAGGACGTGAAAAAAAACGGAGATCAAGCCGTGCTTTCCTACACGCGGCGTTTCGACGCTCCGGGCTTTAAAATCGAATCCCTTCTCGCCACTCCCGAAGAATTCACTCAAGCGAGAACCCGGGTCAGCCGTCGTTTCCTTAAAGCCATCAAGCTTGCCGAAAACCAGATCGAGGCCTTTCACCGGCGGCAACTTCCCGCCTCGGTTATACACACAGAGCGAAACGGAACGCTTTTAGGACAACTGGTGCGACCGGTGGATCGGGCAGGGGTATATGTACCCGGAGGATCCGGTGGCAAAACACCGCTGGTCTCCTCCGTTTTAATGGGGGTCATCCCGGCAAAAATTGCCGGTGTCAAACAAGTGGTCATGATCACCCCGCCGACGTCGGACGGGTCGGTGAATCCACATCTTCTGGTGGCAGCCCAAATGGCCGGAGCCGATACGGTTTTCAAGGCCGGAAGCGCATGGGGGATTGCCGCCCTTGCCTTTGGCACACAAACGATTCCGAAGGTCGATGTCATCGTCGGGCCCGGGAATATTTTTGTAACGGCGGCCAAGAAGCTTCTGGCCGGAGAAGTGGGAATCGACATGATCGCCGGCCCCAGTGAGATTTTAATCCTGGCCGACCACAAGGCAAATCCAGAATTCGTCGCAGCGGACCTTCTCTCCCAGGCCGAACACGACATGCTGGCTTCAGCCATTCTCATCACCGATTCTCAGAATATTGCTGAAGAGGTTTCAAAAGCCATAGAAATCCGCCTGAAAACCCTTGACCGGAAAGAAATCGCCCGAAAATCCATCGAACAATTCGGATTGATCCTTGTCGTCCCGGACCTCAACACGGCCTTTGATCTGGCCAACCGCGTTGCACCAGAACATTTAGAGCTTATGATCGAAGACCCCATGGCGCACTTATCCCGGATCCGTCATGCCGGAGCGGTATTCATTGGCCCCTATTCTCCGGAACCCATGGGAGATTACATCGCCGGACCCAATCATGTACTACCGACAGCAGGAACCGCCCGCTTCGCATCCGCGCTTTCCGTGGATCATTTCCTAAAAAAAACAAGTCTCATCTATTATTCCAGGGAAGCGTTTTTGCGGGAAGCCGAAAGTGTTATTCAGTTGGCCGACATCGAGGGACTTTCAGCCCATTCCGGATCCGTAGCCGTCCGGCTGGATACCCTAAAAAAAGAAGGCTATCAGTAGGGGCGAAATATTTTTCGCCTCTACTGCTCTTTTTTGCCGAAGAAATCTGAAGGGTTCAACCTTTTCCGGTCCAATGATTATAAGGATTTTTCACCAGATTGGCGTTGTAATATTTAGGATCGCCGGTGACCTCCGGGCCGACCCAATCGGGTTTTTCAAATACCTGATCTTCACTTTCGAGTTCCAGTTCGGCGATGACAAGTCCCTTATTTTCCCCTGAGAACTCATCCACTTCCCAGATGAATCCTTTGTAGGAAATGAGATGACGCGTCTTTTGAATCAGCGGTTTTTCGCAGAAATCGGAAAGCAGGACTTCGGCATCTGAAAAGGGAATTTCATACTCGAATTCCGTTCGCGTGATGGCCGTCACCGCGCCTTTCACTGAGAGGTAGGCCTTATCATCCGCAATTCGAACCCGGACCACGCAATCCTTGGTTCGGCTCAGATATCCTTGTTGACACACTATGCCACAGCTCAGGGCCTTCCAGCCGTCACCCGTGACTAAAAATTTGCGTTCGATTTCCTGAGCCATAATGGATATGATTGCGATTAAAGCCTGGTCAGGGCATTGCAGAGGAGTCGGACTCCGAATCCTGTCCCGCTGACGCCGCAATACGGGCCCTCCTTCTTGGCGGAAGCCGGTCCGGCGATGTCGATATGGGCCCAGCGACAATCCTTCACAAACTCGGAAAGAAACAAGGCTCCCTGGATGGCGCCGCCCCACCGGGACTCGGCTACATTCCGGATATCGGCCAGGTCGCTTTTAAGCAGTTCCTTGTAATCGTCGGGCATGGGAAGCCGCCAGCAGCGCTCAAAGGTTCTTTCCCCCGATTCCAGGATCACCTTGGCCAGACTGTCATCAGGCGTGAAGAGCCCGGCGATCTTTTCACCCAGAGCTACGACACAGGCTCCGGTGAGGGTAGCCAAATCGATCATGATCTCCGGCCGGTAGGACTTTCCCGCCCAGGCCAGGGCATCGATGAGAATCAGTCTTCCTTCCGCGTCGGTATTGAGGATTTCTACAGTTTTCCCCAAGAAGCTTTTCACAATATCTCCGGGCCGGGTCGCACTTCCGGAGGGCATGTTTTCCACGATCGGCAGCACACCCACCAGATTTCGCTTCATATTCATCCGGGCCGCTGCGATGAGGGTTGCTGCCACTGTTGCGGCTCCGGACATATCCGTTTTCATCTCTTCCATTCCGGCGCCGGGTTTCAGGTTGATTCCGCCGGAATCGAAGGTTACCCCCTTGCCGACCAGCACAACGGGCTTTCCTGTCTTGACGGGATGGTGTTCCAAGACCACCAACTGAGCCTGGCTCTCGCTCCCTGCCGAAACCGAAAGCATGGAACCGAACCCCTTTTGCCGTAAGGCCTTTTCGCTCAGAAGCATTGTCTTCAATCCCGCTTTTTTGGCCTTGCCGATGACGGCTTTCGCAAACTGCTTCGGCTTCTTCTCATTGGGGGGCATGGAGACCCACTCCCGGGCCAGGAGTGTCGCCCCGCACACCGTCTCAACGGATTCGGGCAGATCCCGAAACTTTCGCTGCATCGGAGGCGGTGCCAAGAACTCGATTTTTTCCAGCTCACGCTCTTTTTTCTCTTCCTTGTACCGGGTGAATCGGTGGTTGGCCAAAAGAGCGCCTTCCAGAATGGGCTCGAGGATGTCCTCCGGATCTCTTTGGATGCGTTCCGGGGAGGGGATTTCAATCATCACTTCCGCAAGCTTCATCCCGATCCCTTTTTTAATTCCTTTTCCGGCAAAGGCGCGCAAGACTTCCCGATCCAACGTTTTGTATTTTCCCAGACCTACAAAGAACACCCGTTCCACCGGGAGGCTTCCGGGTCGGTACAAGACCAGTTCGTCTCCTTTTTCTCCTTTAAATTCCGGAATTGTCCTGGCGTGCCTGACAAGTCCGGCAATCGCCGGGTGATCGGTGATCTCCCGATCTTCAAGGACCGGAACGATCAGGTTCTTTACCCCCTTTTTCTCGATGTCGACCCATCTCAGGTGTAGCATGAAAATCCCCTTTCTATTTTCTTTTATTATTCCGAACCTTCATTTAAGCATGGATTCAGGATGAAGCACATTCAAAATACAGGTCGTCTGAAGTCCATGTCAAGATTCAGCCGCGGCCCTCACCGGTTTTCAGATCCTCAAAAGCATCAGTCTGATGTCCATTGTTTGATCTGTGTGATCCTTTCCCATGAAAAAGGCGTCTTTTGGCAAGGCATGATAGCGTTGTTTGAAAAAATAGGGTCCGATTCAAGAGGATATCGAGAGGAGCGTATCGCCGCCTTCCATAATGGAGTCTGAGGGATGGGCGAATAGTATGCCGGAATGGGGCGGATCCCGCATGATTTCACGGTATTGATGGACGATTCCACGGAAGAAAAATCCTGTTCCGGAAGCCCCACCAGCAGGTATGCGCCTACCTGTTCCCGGGTAAAACCCGCTTCAGAAAGGTAGGCAGCGGTCCGGGAGAACTCCTCCAGGGTCACCTTATGGTCTAGCCTTTCCCGATTTTCAACTACTGTGGTCTCCAGTCCCAGCCGTATGGTATGAAACCCGGCCTGCTTGAGCAGTCGAGCCACCGATCGGGTGATCTGTCGAATATGCAGGGCATTGGGAGTATGAAAACGTATGGGCAGATGCATCCGGATCGTCCTTTCCAGGATCGGGATGGCATGATGGGGTGCATCGATGAGAAACGCATCGTCATAAAGTATAAAATCGGCTACACCGTACGCCATGTGCCAATGGCGAATCTCTTGAACGACGGCCTCCGGTGAACGTTGCATCCGTTTCGGAAAAAGGGCGTGTGACGCACAATAGGAACAAGTAAACGGACATCCGACGGATGTCAACAGAGGGACGTAAGGAATCTTTTTATAAAGATCCAGGACCGGGTATGGCCAGGTATCCAGGTTATCGGGATCGAATCCGCTTTGGGCTTGTAAGGATTCCGTGGAACGCCCCGTCAATTCTGCGGCCAGATTGAAGACATGGATTTCACCAGAGCCGTTCAAAACGCGGTCTGCGCCGCTTCTTTGTCGGGCATGTTCGGTGCATAGAGTCGCGTAGATCCCCCCCAATACCACGGGGGTTGCAGGAAACATTTCTTTAATAACGATGATGGTTTCCCGAACTCCGGTCCACCAGTATGTCATGACGGAAGTGACCAGAATCAAATCCGGAGGAGATAATCGGAGAAGGTCTTCCCGGAGCCAGTCAGGATAAATACCGTACCTGGAAAACCGTCTGGGTACATCCTCAAGCCCTACGGGTTTTGGGATCCATGTCTTTAGATAGGGACCCTTGCCGAGACGGACGCCGCTAAGGGCGAAAGAGGCCCTGGGGTGAAAACGGTCCAGGCAATCGACATAAGAAACGTCGATACCGCATCGTCTCAGTACAGCCCCCAGCAGTAGGATCCCCATGGGCTTAGCCCAGAAATCATAGGCCGCAAAATCATGGATCCAGGGGTTAACAATCAGGACATGGGGAGACCGGATGCCCACGATGGAATCAGCCGTCGTACGGCAGCGCCCCCGGGAAGTATTCCATGGAGGTCTTTTTCAGCTCTTTTTTGCTGAACAAAAGGGTGTAACAGGACACTCCCGTCTTCTCTGCAATTTCTTGGACGATTTTCAGGCAGGACGCCTCGTCTTTTCCATGAATCATGGTATAGAGATTGTAGGGCCAACCTTCTGCCGGGTTTCGACGGTAACAATGAGATACCTGACGGAACCTTGACATTTTTTGACCCACTTCCTCGATCCGGTCTTCTTCAACCTGCCAGGCCGCCATCACGTTTGCCGTATACCCGGATTTCTGGTGTCGAAGGGTGGCGCCGAAGCGGCGGATAACCCCTTTCTTGCATAATTCCTTCAAGGTCTTGAGAAGCGCATCCTCTGATATGGAGAGCCGTTGCGCCATCTGGAAGTAAGGTCTTTTGATGATGGCAATATCGCCCTGGATCAGGGCAATGATTTTTTTTTCAAGCTCGGAAAGCATCTCCCCTGTTTTACCCTCCGAATTTTTCGGGGAACAGCTCTTTGATGGCATCCTTCGAAGCACTGCAAACACCGCGCTCGGTAATGAAGCCGGTGACCAACCGGGCCGGAGTCACGTCAAAGGCGTAGTTGGCACAGGAACTTGTTTCCGGAGGAACGAGGACCCGACGGCTCACTCCGCCATCAAGCCCCTGTACGTAACGGACCTCATCGGGATCCCGTTCTTCAATGGGAATCTCCCGGACACCGTCTTCCAGGCTCCAATCGAATGTCGTGGAAGGAAGCGCCACATAAAAAGGGATTCCGTTGTCCTTGGCCGCCAGTGCCTTGAGATATGTGCCGATCTTGTTGGCCACATCCCCGGTTGCAGTGGTTCGATCCGTGCCTACGATCACTATATCCACGAGGCCGTGCTGCATGAGATGACCACCGGCATTGTCCGTGATCACGGTGTGTTTGACACCGTATCCGCCAAGCTCCCAGGCCGTGAGTCTTGCACCCTGGTTCAACGGACGGGTTTCGTCCACCCACACATGGACATCGATTCTTTCGTCATGGGCCGCATAAATGGGAGCGGTGGCGGTCCCATATTCGATGCAGGCCAGCCATCCGGCATTGCAGTGGGTCAGGATATTCACCGGCCCCCGAGTCTTTTCGGCCATTACCTCCCGGATTAACCGAACCCCGTGTATGCCGATGCGCCGGCAATTTTCAGCCTCTTCCTCGGCAATGGCAGCCGCCTCCTTTTTGGCGGCTTCGATACATGAAGTCGGCAAAGAGATGCCGGCTGCCTTACTGTAAACGCGATCGACTCCCCAAGACAGATTGACCGCCGTAGGTCGCGCGGCTTTGATTTGACCGCAAAACCGTTGAAAGCGATCATCCATGACGCCTGCCGCCTGTTTTGCGGCCAGATACACACCATATGCTCCGGTGACACCAATGAGGGGAGCACCGCGAACCACCATTTCCTGTATGGCCTTAACGATATCCTCGACGGTTTTCAGTTCCGCTACAACGAAGCGGTGGGGCAGATATCGCTGATCGATCACCTTCACGGTCCCGGTCTGGTCATCCAGCCAGATGGGCCGCATGTCCTTGTCACCCACTCTCATTTTTAAAGAATCCGGTCGATTGCTTCAGATTGGTTTGTTTACCCTTTCCGGAGCGTCAAAGCCTTTGCGGCTTTTCCCCGTATGTTCTTCAGATCCTCAATCGTGATGAACTCGTAAAAAGTCGAAAGTCAGATGGCAAAGTAAAAAGTTCAAGTTCAAGGCGTCGCGAATCCCGTGTGATGAGGCGTACTTATCGTACGTCGAAATCGCAATGGGATGAAGCGCAACGCAGAAATTGGACTTTTTATGAAGCCATCAATCGTGAGTTTGAATGCACATCCCCCTTCTCAGTCTGTCGATAACAATCAGATTAACCCTGTTGTTGCAAAAGCTGAGGATGTCCCAGATCCGAGGCGTCCAAGGGCGAAGCCGTAGTATTTTACTGCGAGCCATGCCTAAACGTATTCAAATTCTCTGTTATCATTCTTTTTTTCTATACCTTGTCATGTTTTTATGCAACTGCAGGGTTAGAACTACCAACATCATCTGCCGGTGTCAATTATAAGCCGGGTTCTCTATTCCCGACTTGTATGGGGTCCACGATACGCCAAAGCTTCTGAACACAGATGGGGCTTTATTCACCGTCGGTACGATCTTTAGCGAATCATTGTCTGCGAAAACCCTTATGGCGCCATAGACGTGGGTCGGAAAAATGGTTGCACCCAGACGACGGTATCGTTCAAAAACTTCCGGGTGGGGCCCTTTGTCCCCCGCGGAAACGATAATATATTGCGGCTTGATGGCGTCCAGGAAATCCAAGGTGCTCGAAGTATTGCTTCCGTGATGCGGGGCCACCATCAGGGTGCTTCGAATCGCATTCCCGGCCATATCGATCAGTTCTTTTTCCGCCTTTGCCATGATATCTCCTGGAAAGAGGAATGAATAATCTCCGTATTGGATGCGGATGACCATGGAATTGTTGTTGGAGTTCCGCCATCGGCACGTTTTCTTTGTTTCTTGGTACTCTGGGGGCGGATACCAAATTTCAATGAGGGCTCCATGAATCCGGGAAGACCGCTCAAGCCTTTCGTAAGCAGGCATGGGAATTCCTTTTTCCCGAACGATTTCAAGGAGCCTCCGGTATGCATGGGAGTCTTCTTGCTCACCGTTGGTCCAGAGTTCTCTAACACCAAAGTTTTGAGCGATGTAAACCAGGCCGTTCAAATGATCGGCGTCGGGGTGGGACAAGGCAACGGTGTCGATGGAAACAATCTTGTTGCGCCATAGAAACGGCGCCACCAGACTAGCCCCGACATCGAAGGCCTCGTTGTCCGGGAACCCTCCCCCGTCGATGAGCAGATTGTAGCCCTTCGGCAGTTCCACCAGAATCGCATTCCCTAACCCCACGTCGATGATGCTGATCCGCAGATCCTTGTGCCACAACCGGTAATGCATCCAATAGCCGATGTCCGCGATTGCCAAAACGGAGATAACCAGAAGTGCCGTTTGGCTCCTATATGATGTGAACATCCTGCGGATGAAACGATTTACAAACGGAAGAACTCCCTTTTCCTTCTCCCCGATAATGGAAAAATGATGCGCCGTTTTCTGCCGCTTTCCCAAATCGAACAGTGCCCAGATGGCCGTGTAGAACAATATAACCTCCAGAAAACTCGGCGTGACCGTTTTCATGGATCCAAAAGGCACCCGGGAAAAGAGATGCACCATACAGATGGCCAGCTCAATGGCAAAGCTGCTGATCTGGATGAGAAAAGCCGAAGTCTGAAGATGAATGGGATACAGGAAAACGGCCATCAGCCCTGCAGGTACGGCGATAAATCCCATGAGGGGGATAATCACCACATTGGACACCAGGGAAATCAGCGAGACCTGATTGAAATACATCATCACAAGGGGGAGCGTTCCCAGGGATGCAAAGGCGGTAACCATAAAAGACGAGAGAATCCATCTTTTAATCCGCAAGAAAAGGGGCTCCGGATCTGCTTTCGCGGATCTTTTCCACCAGTGTTTTGTTCTCCCCATGCCGAAAAGGATCCAGAAAACAGAAGCGAACGAGAGTTGAAAGGAGATGGAAAAAAGGGCGGGGGGATCGAGGATCAGAATTCCCAGCGCGGCAACAGCGAGGGTATTGAAAGGTTCATACTCCTTTTCGACGAAAAAAGCTGCAAGAAAAACCCCGACCATGATGACGGCACGCTGGGTGGAGGGAGACCATCCGGACAACTCCCCGTAAATCAGGACAGGAAGTATGGATAAGAGCGCTGCCCCCTTCCGGGTCCAGGCATGCCATAAACAAATCCGGAAAAAGGAGAGCACCCGGACAAATATCCAAAACGCTCCCCCAGCCACAATGCCGATGTGCAGCCCCGAAATGGCCAGAATATGGCTGACTCCTACTCGGTTGAAGGCATCCCTGAGATCCGTTGAAATTTCTCTTTGATCGCCGAGAACCAGGGCCTTGAGGATGCCACTGACCTCCTGTTTTGTTTCGCTTATAACCTTTTGGTCGATGAAATGGGAAAGGCTTCGGCGGAAGGATCGAATACGGTGGGAAAAGGATGCCGAAGCTTCATGTGGTTCTACAACCAGATCTTTTTCCGACGTATAGGCTGTGGCCCATATACCTTGAAACGCCAAGTGTCTTTGATAATCAAATCCGCCGGGATTTTTGAAATGCTTAACGGGTTGGATCCGCGCCAGCATGAACAGGATATCCCCAGCGGAGAAATCCGGCGCTTTTCCCCAGCAAGACACACGGATCTTTCCGACCACCGGGAAAGGCGCCTCTGAGTCTCCTTTTCTTATGAAAATGTTTCCAAGTATAAAACTGGTCCGCTTTTCACTCCTCTTAATCACTTCCTCTACGGTTCCCAAGAGATGCTGTTTTTCGGGTCCGATTAAGCGCACCACATGATCATCACAAAATCGGGGAGCCGCCCAGGGTTGGATACTGAAATAACCGATCAGAAAAAAGAAAATGAGCGGGGAAAAAGATGTGCTTTTCTTGAGGGCAAGACACCGAATGAGGAAGGCCCCTGCAATGCATGCAGCGCCGGCTGCCCATAAAGGATGACCCGGATATTCGATCCCTGCAAAGATCCCAAGTATCAAGGAAAGCAGCAAAGGGATCAGTGGGCGATGATAATGCCCCTGATTCATCTTAGTCCAAATCAGAGTCATGTCTCGAATGCGGGGACTAGCTTTTAACGCGTTTGATAAAAGCACCCAAGCGGGCGAATTTTTCTTCCAGTCGTTCGTAACCGCGATCGAGATGATATACCCGGTTGATCTCTGTTTTTCCCTTAGCAACCAGGCCGGCCAGCACCAGGGAGGCGCTGGCTCTCAGGTCTGTTGCCATCACCGGGGCCCCGGAAAGCATGGGCACGCCCTTGATGGCGGCGGTATTTCCGGAAACCGTGATGTCAGCCCCCAACCGGCGCAGCTCACCGACGTGGATAAACCGGTCTTCAAAAATGGTCTCTGAAATAACACTCAAACCGTTTGCCACCGACATCAGCACCATGAACTGAGCCTGCATATCCGTTGGGAAGCCGGGGTATGGGAGAGTCTTTACGTCAACGCTCTCAACAACATCGCATCCGCGGATGCGAATAGCCCCTTCCTCGGTTTGAATCTTCGCCCCGGCCATCGTGAGTTTGTCGATGAGAGCATTCTGGTGTCCCGGCTCACACCCTTTCAGCAGGACGTCTCCCCGGGTAAGGGCTGCCGCCACCATGAAGGTCCCGGCTTCAATGCGGTCCGGTATGATGGACACGGAAACCGGGGACAGGGAGGAAACCCCCTGTATCGTGATGACGGATGTGCCCGCCCCGGTGATCGAGCTCCCCATTTTATTAAGGGTGTCTGCCAGGGCGACCACCTCAGGCTCCCGGGCGGCATTTCGAATGATGGTCTGTCCATCCGCCAGCGCCGCGGCCATCATGATGTTTTCGGTTCCGGTCACCGTCGGAAGATCCAGGAAGAGCTCCTTTCCACGGAGGGTCTCAGCGGCGGCTTCCACATATCCGCCCTTGAGTTCCAGGACAGCCCCCATCTCCGAGAGGGCTTTCAGATGAATATTGACGGGTCTGGCACCGATGGCGCATCCCCCGGGAAGAGAAACCCTGGCCCTTTTCAATCTTGCCACCAGGGGCCCCAGAACAAGGATGGAGGCCCGCATCTTTCGGACCAGATCGTAAGGAGCCTCGGAGTTGTTCAGGCCGGCGGCGTTGATCCGGACCGTCCCCGGACCGCTTTCAACCGAAGCCCCCAGGTGGGTCAATAAACGATTGATGCTTTCCACATCCATCAGATTCGGGACATTGGAAAAGGTATTCCAGCCGTCCGTTAAGAGGGCGGATGCAAGAATCGGAAGAGCCGCATTCTTTGCGCCCCCGATTCGAACCTCCCCCTTCAGCACTCGCCCTCCCTCGATTACGATCCGATCCATTTATCCTCCTAATAAAAAAGCGCTTCCCGCGACTGCTCCGGCGGAAGCGCTTTTTTGCGTCTATATCCAACTATTCAGTGGTGTCCGCCGCCTTTACCCTTGGCCGCGTCGATAGCGGCTTTAATCACGCAATAGGTCATGCCAAGACCGAGGATCGTCAGCGCAAACCAGAGCCCCCCCATGAAGACCATATGGGACATATCCCAGATCCATTCGAAGTTAAATGGAAACATCTTCTCCTCCTTTTATGCCTTGGCCGGGCTCAGTTTTGCATCGGCGGTTTCAGAGGTCGTAACGGATTCCGCCGTCTCCTCGGATTCCGAAGCAATCGGATTCAGCTCCGCTTCCTGGGGAAACACCGGGAGATAGCGATAAGAAAAAGCCACCAGAAGAATGCCATAAGCCACGGGCAGAAGGGTCGTGGCCACTTCCTGCCAGCTGGGATAATACATGGGCCATCCTTCAAAGGTAAGCACGGGAACGGCCATGACCTGGAGTACCATGACCCATCGATTGACGGAAACGCCGATGACACTCAACGCCACTGCGATCATCAGCAATGTCGGAGTGCTTCTCCCTTTCCGCGTGATCAGGATAAGGGCCGGAATCACACCGCCGACAACGATCTCCAAAACGAGGATCCAAATTCCGTAGAAGGGGTTGTCGGAGTAAAACTCCATGAATCCCTGACCTCTGGAGGGAGCCGTTACCATAGCCCAGTACCAGGTGTCGATGATCTTGGCTATAATATAGGTAGCCATCATCCATCCGGCGATCTTGGCCAAAAGCTCATAGACATCATCCTTGATGAGCTTCTTTTTGGTGATTTTCTCTGTGATTTTGGCGAGCATAATGGTAAAACAGGGGCCGTACGCCGCCGCGGACCAGGTAAATAGGAAAAAGGTCCAGGGCCAGATGAATACGCCTTCACGAAACGCAAAGGTCCGGCCGAAGAGAACACCGGCGACACCTCCCAGAGAACCCTGGTGGAAAAAGCTTAAAAAAGCACCCGTCGCAGCGAATATCGGCATGACCTCATGCATGTTGTGACTCAAATGGTGAAAAAAAGACACTCGGTCGACCTGGCGATTTTCCAGAACCAGGGGCAGATATTCAATAGTCAGGACACCGAAATAACAGGTGAGGCAGAAGGCCACCTCGGTGAGCATCGAATGCACGTTGGCATGCCAGAAGATAAACCATCCCCTCAGAGGCTGTCCGATATCGATGGCCAAAATCAACAATGCCGAACTGTAACAGATAAACCCGATGAGCACGGCGAAGTTGATGATATTTTTAAGCTTATCCTTTCCAATGATGTACCTCAATAAACCCGTGAAAAAGGCGCCGCCGCCCAGGGCGATCACCGTCAGGTCCGCCCAGATCCAGAGGGCAAACCCATACGAGTCGTTCATGTTGGTCTGATTGAGTCCCTTGAACCAGCACATGAACATGGCGACTACGCCCCAGATCAAAACAGCAACCACCGGTCCCAGCTTCACGAGAAATTCCGGTAGTGGGCAACGTTTGACCCCTTTGGGAATTAATGCATCATCCATACGCCCCTCGCTTGTTATTCCTTAAATTCCATGCCGTTGCATTGTGCTTCATCCATGCGGGATTCCATTAGTGCCCCTTGCCGGGACCTTCGTGCGGCAAGTAATTATCTCCGGCCCTCCGGATCCATTCCCTGCTGGATAAGTAATATACCTTGGGATTGGTCCCCAATCTTTCGAGGAGTCGAAAGGCTTTGGGGTTTTTCGGCCGACCTTTGTGGGCCGGGTCCGGCTTAACGATCTGGTGGACCTTGTGCTTTTCGTTGTTCAAGTCCCCAAAAACGATGGCGCCTGCCGGGCAAGCTTGAGTGCACGCCGTCTGATATTCCTCCTCTTCCAACTCCCGGCGACTCTCCAGGAAGGCCTTGTCCATGGCCCTCTGATATCGGTGAAAGCAGAAGCTGCATTTTTCAACCACCCCCCGCATACGCGGAGAAACATTGGGATTCAGGTATTTCTCCATCCCGTTGGGCCAGACCGGATCCCACCAGTTGAAGTACCGGGCATGATAAGGGCAAGCCGCCATGCAGTACCGGCATCCGAAGCACCGGGTGTAGATCTGACTGACAATTCCGGTCTGTTGGCTGTAATCGGTGGCGGTGGCCGGGCAGACGGAAACGCAGGGGGAGTGGCCGTGTTCGCCCTCGCAATGCATACAGGGTCTGGGGATATAGCAGACATCTGTTTCGGGGAAAGATTTGCCGTTTGTCAGCTGATAGACGCGCATCCAGGTGATGCTGTCCAGCTTGTTGGTCTCGTCTTTTTTAAACGGAACGTTGTTTTCCGCCATACAGGCTACCATGCAAGCGCCGCACCCGGTGCATTTGTCCAGATCGATCACCATTCCGTACTTCTTGGCCTGCTCGTTTTTCATCGGAACCTCTTATGCATAGTCGAATTTCAGCATGAGCCGGGCGCAGCCCCTGTGGACGTCCACGCCGGCTTTATACCCGTGAAAGCTTTGCCCGAATACCCCAGGCAGCATCGAGCCCGGATACCTCATCCTCCACCGGCCCGATCAGTTCGTTGAAGTTGATCCCTTTTCCGGCCAGATAGCCGTCATAGGCCTGATGACCCAATCCTGTAGGCATGGCCACCAACCCCGGCATGATGCCTTCAAATAGATGGACCCGCACCCGAGCCTCACCTTTAGGCGTTTTCAAGACCGCGGGTTTACCTTCGGAAATGCCCAGGGACTGGGCCGTTTTGGGATGAACTTCGACCAACAAGTCGTTTTCTTTGAGGACGGTGTCGGGGACGGTTTTGATCATAAACGGCGGGTCGCCGATGAATCCGCTGGCAAGCCTCGGAGAATCGTAGGGAATCAGCACAAGGGGGTAAGCCGGCTCCTCGCCCTCGGCCTTCACCATCACGTTCTTTGCGGCATCTTTGCTTTCCTCTGGGATGAACTCAAATTTGCCGGAGGCCGTTTCAAACGCTTTATTCCGTGATCCGGGTTCAAAGTCCGATTCCACCCGGTATCCGGTTTCCTGGAGTTCCTCCCACTGATCCCCGAAGGTATCATCGAGGCATCCCTCGTAATCCTCCCAGGGAAAAGCCTTTTCAACAGGGTCTCCCAGAGCCTTGGCCAGTCGGAGGATCGCATCCCCCGTGTGCAGCGTGTCAAACTGAGGGCTCACAACAGGTTTGGCAAGTCCGATGAAGGGTTTGTTAAAACCTTCGGCATACGGTACATCCTCATACCGCTCCAGGTACGTATGGTTGGGAAGGATCAAATCGGCATTTTGGGCTGTTTCATCCATAAATGAAGAAAAGCTGACGATGAAGGGGATTTTGGCCCATGTTTTTTTTAAAAGAGCTTTATCCGATAGGGTATAGTAAGGATTAGCATCCAGAACAAACAGTGCTTGAACCAATGAGGGATCACCGGCGTTGATCATTTCCGGTACCCGGTGGATGAGATTCCGGGCGTGCATGAATTTTTCGGTTCCGGCGCCGTCGATACGAGGTTGTTGCATCCCGGCGGCAGCAACGGCGTCCATCTCCACTTCTGGCCAATGGATGTGATCAGGGCTCGGAATCGTCCATATTCCACCTTTTCGGTTGATATTCCCCATGAGGGCGTTGAGGGAATGAACAGCCATGAACTCGCCGATGCCCCCCGCGGTGTTGCCCTTCCCCCTCCCACAGATCGCAAGAGGCTTTTTTGCGTCTGCAAAACTCTTTGCCAGGGCGACGATGGTGGATTTGTCGATGCCTGTGACCGTTTCCACCTGTTCCGGGGTCCACCCTTCGACCACTTCTTTAGACCATCTATCGAATCCCGATGTATGCGTGCCGATAAAATCCTTGCGATACAAAGACTCTTTCAGAATGACGTGGGCAAGGCCCAAAGCAAGAACCCCTTCCGTGCCCGGATGAATCGGGAGCCACTTATCGGATTTGGCCGCCGTATTGGAAAGCCTCGGCTCGATCTGGACAACTTTAACGCCGTTTTCCTTCCAAACACTGTTTGCCCTGAACATCCGCACCGGTGAACCCCATCCCTCCAGAATCCCGCTTCCAAAGCTCAATATGAAGTCGGCATTCTCAATATCGAAGCCTATGGAAGCCTGGGCCCCCTGCATGAGATGGAGAGTCATTTCATAGCTGTCCTTCATAGAAGGGGTCCGGATGAAATTGGGGGATCCAAAGGACGTAAGAAACCGCTCCATCAGGCGGGGGACAGTTCCGCTGTCGGTTCCTGAAATACAAGCAACGGTATGTGACAGGTTTTTTCCTCTCAGATCGGCCAGTTTTTCGGCGACCCAGGTAAGAGCCTCATCCCAGGAAACCTTCTGCCACCGGTTCTCACCACGCTTGCCGGTTCGCCGGAGAGGGGACGGGACACGGGTGGGACCATACAACAACTGAAGACCGGAAAGCCCGAGGATACAAATTCCACCGTCATTGACGGGGTGGCCCTTGGTTCCTTCGATCTTCACCGCTCGGTCTCCCACCTTCCGGACCGTAATTCCACATCCTCCGGGGCACAGCATACATGTGGTGTTGGCATAACTGACTTCTCCATTTTCCGGGACCGGCGTCCATGGCCAATTCTGGGACCAGATGGCCAGATCATCCGTCAGTTTCCATGGCAAGGGGGACAGGGTCGTTCCCGCCGCGCCGCCGATCACGAAAGATAAAAAGCTTCTTCGATCCATCTTCATCGGTGCTACCTCTTCAAACCGTCCGTTGAGATCCGCCTTAAAGGTCTTGCCCCGTTTCCGTCATTTATGACATACAAAACAGGCCTCGTTTTGCGTTTGAACACTGGTTTTTTTTCCGGATAATGATTTCGGGAAGGCAATTCTAAGAGCATTGTTGAAAAATCCCTCCATGGGGTCTTCCAACTCGGATACTTCCTTGGCGGCCGCTTCGGCGTGACATTCGGCACAGTCGTCCATCTTCATCCGATCCCAGGAATTTCGCTTGATCCCGGCGATATTCCTACCCCAAATGTCCCGGCTGACGCTGGTGATCCGGTTTTCTTCGTAGATCTTCGAATGGGTCGATTCACCGATGGTACCATGGCAGGTCACACATTCCATCTTGGCGAGCTCGATATGGGCGGCATGGGAGAAGAAAACGCAGTTGGGCTGACGGGAGTAGACCAACCAGGGCACCTCCCTGCCCTTTTCCACATATTGTGTGACGAACTTAATCTCTTCCGGATCCTCACCTTGCGCTTCTTCATGGCACCCGATACATTGGGCCAATTTGGGTACGCCGGAAAAACTCCCGTCTTCCCGGAAGAAATGACAGCTTGCACACCCCTCGTCCACGGTCTCCACGTGAAAAGCGTGATTGAAATTGACGGGTTGCTTTTTCTGGGAGTATAGGAGCTTGGGAAAAACAACCCAGCCAACCAGGAGGCTTGCGACAAATCCGACCAAAAAGAAAAGGAGAATGGATCCACCCGATCCCTTCCCCTTTTCATCTTCTGAATGCCCCGGTCGATTCTCCGTTTCCGCCGCCGCCTTCTCCTTAGCCTTGTCATCGTTGGTACTCATGCCCACCCCGTCCTCATAAGATTGAAATGCTAAATCGGGTTGAAACCGCCATCGATCGATTTCGGCAAAACTCGAAGTCGGAATCTTTTAACCTCTAAGGTCTGCCTTGTCAAGGCAAAATCGCAGGGGAAATTACTGGGCGTAACTATGAAGACCTGGCAGCAAGTTAACTCCGAAATAGGTGAAAAGCACGGCGCCGAATCCGATGAGGGAAATATAAGCCAGCCGTTTTCCATGCCATCCCCGCATCATTCTGGCGTGCAGCAGGGTTGCATAAATAAACCAGGTAATCAATGACCAGGTTTCCTTGGGATCCCAGGACCAGTAACTTCCCCAGGCGGAATTGGCCCAGACCGACCCGGTGATGATCCCGATGGATAAAAACAGGAAACCGAACATAATCATTTGATGATTCAGCGCTTCCAGGATCCGCTGTTCCGGAAAAAGGGCGAGCAGGCGGCTGTTCCGTTCTTTTTCCCTGAGCTTGATCAGGTACATGAGGCTGATGCCGAAGGCGATCCCGAAAGCGGCATAACCGACAAAACAACTGATGACATGGGCGATGAGCCAGTTGCTTTTCAACGCGGGAACCAACGGCTGAATCCGATCGTTGACGTTCGGGGAAAGGGAGGCGTACGCCATGGCTAAAAAAGCGATCGGTGCAATAAAGGCTCCGATCACCCGATTTTGATAGGCCCGTTCCACCACCAAGTAGATAACCGCCAGCGTCCATGAAAAAAAGACTATGGATTCATAAAAATTCGATAGCGGCGCGTGTCCGATCCCCATCTGATACGACTCCACCCATCGCAATAGGATCCCGGCCGCATGTCCTACAACCGCCGCTAAAGTGATCCAGGTGGCGGCTTTTCCGATGGATGCCTTTTTAAAGATCCATGCAGCGACATAAAGCGCCGCTGAAAAACCATATATAAATGTGATAATGGACAGTATCAATGAGCTGGTCATCGGGTCTTCCCTTTTACCTGTTCCGAATCGATCACGCTGCTAAATCTTGGGCCATTTTACTGACCACGATCTCCATGGACAACTTATTTTTATTGGCCGTTCCTGTCACCTGTACCTGGTTCGACTTTCCTTTCGGCGTCACCTCGATGCACAAGCGCCTGTGAGACATAAAAAAAGTAATATAACACCCTAAAATCATAATCATAAAGCCTGAATAAACCACCCATACGCCGGGATCCTTGGAGACCTGGAGGCCGGTATAATACCGGGGATTGACCTGTTCCACTGAAAAAACAAGGGCCCTTTTTCGCATCCGGTCGAAACCTGGAAATTTTAGCGGCAAAACAATCTCCTCCGCATTTCCATTGGGCGCAATCAAAGTTCCGATCACCGTCTCCCCCAAATCTTGGCCCCTGAACGGGTATCGGTTTCTGAAATCCTTGAACACAAATGTCCCGGCACCCTCCGGAAGATCGATTTTCTGACCGGCGGATACTTCCTTGTGATACTCCATTTTCGTTTCTTCGCTGACCAAGTTCAATGTTATGGTATTCGGCGGAAGTTTACCGTAATTCGACTGGAAAATGCTGATTCCTTTGTAATTGAGAGGATCATTGACGCGGATGCTCCTTTTTAAGACCGCTTTTTCGCCTTCCAGGATGGACAGGTCGGACCGAAACTCCTTAGGAGCTCCGGACTCGTAAAAACTCACATGAAAGGTATCGCAGCGTATCGCAAAATCCAAAGGAAGGACGCCTCCGGTCTTGCGCAGGTGTATATGGCTTTCCGCCTCTCCTTCCGGAATTGTGACAAATCCTTCAAACCCAAAAAAAGAGCCGATCAGTGCGCCGATTAAAAGCAGAATCACGCTAAAATGAACCGTGTATACCCCAAGCCGGGTCCATCGCCCCTTTTCGGCGAAAATGCAAAACCCTTTTCCCATTTCCTCCATCCGGACGTAGCCGAACCGGCGTTTGACCTTCGAAACGTAAAGCGTTTTGATTGCTTCCACGGATCTGGAATCGGCGAATACCTTGTGATCCTGAATCTTTCGGAACCGGTCGATGTCAAACGATGGATTTTTCTGAGAAACAATTTTCCAGGTCCCCGACAGCCGATTTAAGGAGCAAACCAGTATGTTGAAGGTCAACAACAAAAGCAAAGACTGGAACCACCAGGAATGATACATGTCGAAGATGTCCAGAATGCTGAACAGCCTGAAAAGAAAAGGGCCATAGGTCTGGAAGTAGTCGGCGGGGCTCGCATTTTGCGGGATCAGCGTACCGATGATGGAGGTGGCGGCCAGGGTAAGCAGGAGGACCACCGTCAGTCGAACAGACGAAAAGAAATCCCAGATTCTCGCAATCGGTGAGTTCGGGTCGCTCGGTTTCATGGGTAATTCCACAGCATTAAAATTGGAAATTTATACAAAAAGACATGGTCCAAATCAAGGAGATAAATCCGACTTATTAACTCTAAAATGAATCATGGGGCTGTTTTGGGTTTGAAGACCATAACGGCGGCTTGGTCCTTTTTCAGGTATGTTCCGGCCAGGCCGGAGACTTCCCCGGGGGTAATGGAATCATAATCGGAAAGAATCGTCCGGCTCCATTCCAACTGTACGGAGTGAACACGGGAGTCTGTCAGGACCGTATCGAGCCAGTAAGTATTTTTACGCATCATGTCTTTGATTCCGGTCTTGATCGGGTCCTTTGCCCGCTGAAATTCCTCAGCGGTGATGGTCCCTTGTGCAAGACCGGTAATTGTGGATTGAATTTCCAAAATCAAGGGATTGATGGCAGCCGGATCCGCATAAGCCATGGTCAGAAGAATTCCGTAGCCGTCATACGTTCGGCTTGAATGATTATAGGCCACCGGAGAATAGGCCGCCCCCAGCTTTTCCCGAATCGCTTCCCTAATCCTTTCGGAAAGTACCTCTCCCAAAATATTCAGGCGTCGGCTTCTCCCGATCTCCCAGATGTCTTCCGTGGGATAAGCGACGACCACAAAAGCTTTGGGAATCCGGGAATCAACCTCAAAAATTCTCGTTTCTCCGGCTGGAAACCGGATTCCGGCCACCGGTCGTACCTGCATGATTCCGGATCTCGGGGTCAAACTGCCAAAATACCGGGAGGCCAGAGAAATGACCGTATCGAGGTCGATATCGCCGACAACGGACAATTCGAGTTCGGCCTGTTTAAAAAAGACGGAAATCCAATTTTGAACTTCCTCCAACCGGATTCGTGAAAACTGCTCCCAGACGGGGTATCCGAAACGCCCATCATCTCCTGCAAGAAATCTTGAGCCAAAAAACCTCATGGTGTCTTCCACTGAATGGCCCATCTCCACATAAAGCTGGCGAAACCGCTCCAAGGTCAATCGATAGGCCTCTTCACGATAGGCCGGATCCTTCAGATGAGTGGCCATCAGCTGAAACAAAAGTTGAACCTCACCGGTGACACTGGTTCCATTCAAGGTGAAATGACCATCGGCTACGCGAAAGGTCACACGCGTATTGCTGCCGGACAAGGCCTGTTCCAGTTCATGTCTGTTGAGACCTCCCACGCCGCTTTCATTGATGATCGCTTCGGCCAGCAAGCCGATTCCGGGTCGATCGGCCGGTTCATCGGATTTTCCCGGTCCGAACACGAGACTGGCCTGTACCTCATTATCTACAAAATCGGTTTTTTTCAGATTTAGCCGGACTCCGTTTTCAAAATCCACCTGGACGATTCCCAGATCCGAAATTTCAGTCCGTCTTAAGATCTTTCCGGTCTGATCCGGTTCCGGTAGATAAGGGAACCGTATCGCTTCCGTTGACACCGGCTTTTCAACAGAAATCTTCCGGCTTTCTTCATAAACGGTTCGAATCCGCGCCTCAGGTCCGCCCGTTTCTCCGGATAGGTTTGCATTTCCGGTGACCAGGATAAGGCGATGATCCACCTCCCAGGCTGCCTTGAAAGCATCATGGACTTCTTCAGGAGTGAGCGCGGCAATGGCATCGCCGAATATCACCTTTCCCTGCTCGGGGGAAAGGAAAACCTCATCGTCGTTGAGGCTTGCAATCAGCTTTCGGGCCAGATTCCGGCTATTGCGCGTGGCGGATCCTTTGACGGCGCTATCCATACCGGCGACAATCTCCTTTTTAACACGATTCAGTTCTGACTCGGTGAAACCGAAATTCAAAGCCCGTCTGAGGGTTTGTTCAAGAACCGCAAGGGCCTTTTCCCACTGATCCGGGTGGCATTCGGCCCTGATCTGGGCATATTCAATCTCCTTCAAAAAAAGTCCTCCGCTGATATCTGCCAGAGAAAAGAAAGGGCCGGGGGCCGCCAGGATAGCATCGATGCGATCCTGGACGATCCGATGCGCCACCTCTTTTTTCCACATGGCCAATCTCGAAGCTTTCGTATCAGGACGCTTCGGAACTTTCTTTATTACTTCGATGGCCACCTCCGTGTTCCCGGCTTCTTTTTCAAAATGATAAAAGGGTTTGACGCCTGTATGGCGGATCTCACCGATGCCGGGCTCTTCCGGCTTCCCACTTCGAGGGACAACATCCGCGAAATGTTTTGCGATCATGGAACCCGCGGCCTGGTTATCGAAGTCACCCACCATCACCAGGATCATCTTCTCCGGCTGGTACCATCGGTCATAAAATCTTTTAATCCGGCTGCGGTCCGATTTCAGAATCACATCTTCCTTTCCAATGGGAAATCGCTTGGATAGAACCGAATCCGGAAACTCGAATTGCGATGTTCGGACATAGGTACGATAGGATGCAGAATCCCGTTCCCGCTTTTCCGCCAGCACAACCCAGCGTTCCCTTTCGATCTCGGAATCCAGCAAGAGAGCACCTTCTGTAAAGTCTTTAAAGACCACCAGGGCTTCATCGATGCTTTTAGGATCGCCTTTAGGCAAAATAATGTCGTATATGGTTTCAAAATAACTCGTATGGGCATTGGCGTCCGGGCCGAACTGCATGCCGATTTTCTGGAAGTACTTAACCAGTCCACCCGGTTCGTAATGGGTGCTTCCATCGAAAAGCATATGCTCCAGAAAATGCGCCAGTCCCTGTTCTTCATCCTCTTCCTGGGCCGAACCGGCTTGGACATTGAGATGCATGCTCACCCGCCCCTTCGGCTCCTGATTTTTCATTAGCACGTAGCGAAATCCATTTGGAAGGCTGCCGAAATGCAGAGCTGGGTCCGGTGCCAGATCGCTGGTCTCATGGGGCCACAAATTGGAAGTAGGGGCTTCAGCATCCGCAGTTGCTGAAAGGGCCCTCGAGCCGTATGCTTCCGGTAACCGGTTTGTTTTTTGGAAACCATCACCCGAGAGAATGAAAGGGATCTGTAAAAGGAAAGCAAAAAAAACCGATTCAAGGAGTCTTCGAATTTTTATTGAGCGCCCCGGTTGCATGAATCCTCTTTCCTTTCAGGTGATTATTTTAAATCACCTTATTCTTTGCCTTGACTCCTGAATATCCCTAATGAAGGTTGCAATAATTTTAATAATATATAGCGGGAATTTGCGAGTCGCAATAGCGGGAAGAAAAAAAGCCTTTCCTGGAATCCAAGGGCATAATTTGAAGATCTCAGCGGTTTAACGCAGGGATCTTCAACCGAAAGGATTTGCTATCTGCTTTTTTGGATTCGTCTGCGCTTCAGGTTGAAGGCTTTAAGACTTTGAATAAACGGATGATCTTCAGGCTTTGATGTAGATACCCCTCGATTCGGCTTTGATCAAACCCTTCTTGGTCAGCTTATGGAGTGCATTGCTGAGCTGACGAGTTCCAAGACCGACTCTCTTTTTAATATTGGAAATATTAATACCCTTTTTTGAGGCCTTGACCGCGTGGTATACTCTGTCAAGAATAGTGGATTTTGCTGCTGCTGCTTTTCCCGGTACGGATTTTTTGACAATTTTTTTCCTTCTGGTCCTCGGAATGACTTTCACCGGTTTTTCCATTGCTGTCAAACCTGCAAGCTTCTCGACTTTTTGCACCAGGGATCTAAGTTGTTTTGAAACAGCTTTGAGTTGTTTTTCGCTTCTTGTCATTGATTTTTTCCTCCTTTTCGATTCTGCCTTTCAGCATATGAAAAAAGCATTAGACTATTTTTTTCAGAAAGTCAATTCATTTTTCCTTTTCTCCTTTTCTCCTTTCAATGTCTGTTGACATTCGGAAAAGGATGTGGAAAGAATCCTGCCGATAAACAGGATTTATCTGAAATATCCTTCATCCATTTAAGGATTAACATTTCTCTTCTAGGTCGATTCCAAATGATCCATACTGTTCGAATCAACTACCTCACAGCGCTTAATGAGCAACAAAGAAAGGCGGTGGAACACAAGAATGGACCGCTTTTGGTTATCGCCGGCGCCGGGAGCGGCAAGACACGAACCCTGACCTATCGCGTCGCCCGATTGGTGGAAGATCAAATTTCTCCCCGGTCCATCCTTCTACTGACTTTTACGAGAAAAGCGGCATCCGAAATGTTGCACCGGGCGTCCGAGCTTTTAGATGACCGGTGCGGGCAAATTTCGGGGGGAACATTCCATGCCTTCTCAAACTTGCTCCTTAAAAGATACGGCAAGCACCTGAAAATCGATCCGGATTTTTCCATTCTGGATCGCGCCGATGCGCATCATCTGATTTCCATGGTGAAAAAGGAATTGGGAGTCACCAAGCAAACCCGTTCATTTCCGAAGTCCCAGACCCTGGCTCAAACCTTCAGTATGAGCATCAACAAAGAACTCTCCATCGAAGAAACCATTGCGGATCATTTCCAACATCTGACGGTATTCACGGAAATTATACGATCCATTTTCATAGAATATGACCGCCGCAAAACCCATCACCATTTTCTCGATTACGACGATCTTTTGCTCTACGCCAAGATGTTGCTGACGGAACATGCGGATATTCGCAGCCGCATCTCGTCCACCTATCAATACATCATGGTGGACGAGTACCAGGATACCAACCGCATTCAGGCCCAAATGTTGTACCTCCTGGCCGAAACGCATCAGAACATCGTGGCGGTCGGAGACGACTCCCAGAGCATTTACGCTTTCCGGGGAGCCAACTTCCAAAACATCATGGAGTTCCCGCACCGGTTCGAAAACACGCAAATCATTCGCCTTGAAGAAAATTACCGGAGCGTCCAGCCCATTTTAAATGTCGCTAATGCCATTTTGGAAAAGGCCGAAGAAAGCTATCCGAAGCGGCTTTTTACTCAAAAAACCGAGGGAGTGACACCATGCCTGGTCCGGGCCGAAGATGAAAACACCCAGTCACGATTCGTAGTTGAAAAGATCCTGGAGCTGCAGCGAAACGGCACTCCTCTCAATCAGACAGCAGTACTCTTCCGATCCAGCTTTCACTCCTTCGATCTGGAAATCGAGCTGAAGCGAAGCAGTATTCCTTTTGTCAAAGTCGGTGGATTCCAATTCGCCGAATCGGCGCACATCAAAGATTTCCTGGCGCATTTAAAGGTTATTGTTCATCCTTATGATAAGCTCAGTTGGCTTCGAATCCTCATGTTGCTCAAGGGCATAGGGCCTAAAGCCGCCGAGAAGGTCTTCGATGCCATCACCACCCGGGACGCCGGCCTCGTCGGTTTCTTCGCCGTTAAGGGATCCGGGGTTCATCTTGAAGAGATCCGCAACCTCCAGGAGCTGTTCAAACACGCACTTGATGAAAATTTCACAATAGCGCAGAAGGGCGAGGGAGTAATGCGGTACTACCTGCCCTTTTTGAGAGATAACTATGAGGACCACGGCAAGCGAGCCAAAGAGTTGGAACAGGTTTTGGCGATCATGAGCCGATACCCATCCCTCGAAGCATTTTTATCCGACATGGCTCTGGAACCCCCCAACACCAGCGTAGGCACCGAATTTTATCTTCCTGAAGCCGGGAGCGAACGCCTTACCCTTTCGACGATCCACTCGGCAAAAGGTCTTGAATGGCATACTGTTTTTATCATTTACGCACTTCAAGGGCGTTTTCCTTCCTTCCAATCCGCTTTACAGCCCCGTGTTCTCGAAGAGGAGCTTCGACTCATGTATGTAGGAGCTACCCGAGCCAAAGAAAAACTATTTTTTATTTATCCGGAAGATGTATTCGACAGAAGCACCGGCATGATCCTGAACCGTCCCTCTCAATTTCTCCAGGGGATTCCGAAGAGAACCTTGAAAAAACAAGCGGCGTGGACGCGCTCATCTGCGGGAGAATATGGGCGATCGGGCTCTGCCCGGCGCTTTTTCAATTGATCCGGACATAAGTCTATCGAAGTGCTTTCGTTGATGGTATTAGAGACAAAGAAGTATTTCGAATCCTTCTCAGAAAAGCAGCGCACCATCGTCAAAGACATCATTCGAGATCTGCGCCGAGATCATCGGCTCCATCGCCGATCATGCTGAAAACGCGGGAGATATGATGCGGGCCATGGTGGCCAAGTAAAAACGGGATGGGGGGCTTTTTGGGAAATGGGCTTCCCGCTCACTCCGAGAAGTGCTCTACTTCATAAACGGAGACGGACGTCCCCTTGGCTTTCCAGCAATCCCGTTCCATTCCCGCCTTTATGCAAAGATGCTCAAGGAAAATGTCTTTGTCCGGGAGTTGATCCCAGACCTGGGGCAAAAACGTGGCCCTTTGCCATCCCCTCGAAAGGATTACCCCGTGTTTACCCGGAATCAACTGGCGTTTCAAATCCTGACCGTCCGTGAACGAGAGCACCCGGGGTTCGGTAAGGATGCTGATCTCTATATCCACCTGTTCCAGTTCACCCCTTTTCAAGGGAGGGAATCGGGGATCGTCGAACGCCGCGTTTTCGGCATTTTCTTCAACAACGGTGAGAAGCGGATGGATCGCCTCGATGGTCCCGATGCAGCCTCTGAGATCTCCTTTGTGATGCAAAGAAACAAAACATCCTCGCTTCTCGGTAAACGTCTTTGAAGGCCGATCCGGCCGCTTGACCGGTTGTCCCCGAACCAAGCGTGCGGCAATGGTCGAACGCGCCAGTTCCAGTAGGACCTTCTTTTCTTCGGGCGTCAGTTCAGCCATGATGGTGCTTTTTATTCAATGCAGGAGTTTTGCATCCGTCAGGACCTGAAGAATGCCCACCAAATATAAAGGATTAAGACCGCCCACGACACCAGGCACAGCACATAAGAAACCCAGTCAGCCGGCCGTTTTGCCCTTCCGTCCGGTCCAACGGAGCCCACTCGCGAGTGGCAGGAGATGCATTCCTTGGCATTCAAGGGAAGCTCATAGAAGCACTCCGGGCATCGTTTGGTGGTATGAAGCTGTTTCTTCTGGAATAACTGCATGCCCCTCCGTCCTTTAGAGTTTCAAGGTTTTCAGGCAGCACTTTTGGTGCCCAACCCGTTTTGTGAAAACAATTATTCGTTAAACCCTTCTTCTACGGAAATATCGGCTTGACTCTTGAGCTGGGAGACCAGGGTTTTAAAGGCAAGCATCTGTTTTTGTCTCCCGAGCAACCCTTTGATTTTTTCCTTCTCCGCCGCTGCATCGGTCGGTGCACTGACTGTTCTTTCAACCAGAACAATCGCGAAACAGCCCTTTTCCTCCTTAATTGCCTTTGGGGCGATCCGTCGATCCGGAGTCAGTTCGAAGGCGGCTCTTACGACTTCCGGTGCATGTCCGATGGTGGGAATCGGATCGTTCCGTTTAAAAAAACCGGAAGAAGTCACCTTCAAATTTTGCACCTTCGCCTGGTCCTCGAAAGGCTTTCCGTTTTTCACCGCCAGAAGAAATGCCTCCGCATCCGCCTGAGCCTTCTCCCATTGCTTCTTCTTTTCAAAATCGCTCTTGACTCGGTCCAATACCGTGGGAAGGTCGGGAATTTTGGGTGGAGCCTTTTCTACGACCTGGAGGATATAATAGAGACCCTTCATTTCATGGACGTCGCTGGTTTCACCCGATTGAAGCCCAAAGGCTGTGGATGCAAAAGCCGCCGGATCGGCCAGTTCGGCAGGGGGTTCTTTTCGTGTAAAAAAGCCGGTGGTGATGACATTTAGTTTCATATCCTCGGCTGCTTTTACGAAATCGGCTCCGCCGATCAGCTTATTATATAGAGCCTCCGCAGCGTCATACGTCAGATTCTTTGCCTTTTCTTCAAAAAGCTTTTTCTGAATCCCCTCTTTTGCATCGGCAAAAGACAGGGTTTTGGCTTCATTGACTTTTTCCACCTTAATGATATGCCACCCAAACTGGGTGCGAACCAGGTTGCTGACTTCTCCCGGCTTTAGAGAAAAAGCCGCTTCCGCAAAAGGCTCGACCATCATTTCCTTTTGAAACGGACCGATGAGGCCGCCCGATTCCTTGCTGGAATCTTCGGAGTAGACTTTTGCAAGCGTTGCAAAATCTTCCCCCTTTTGAACCCGCTGAAGAATGCCTTCAAGCTTCTTCCTTTTTTCTTCAATAAGTTCCGGCGGGTCGGCCGGATTTGTTTTGATCAGGATATGCCGGGCTTCCACGGTCTTGGGGGTTGTAAACGCTTCGGAGTTGGCATCATAATATTCCTTCAGATCTTCTTCCGTCAGGGCCACCTGCCCCTGATACGGCTTCGGATCAAACAACACATACCGGGCTTTAATTTGTTCCTCCGTCTGATAAGCGGATGCATTCTCTTTAAAAAACGCTTCGATTTCTTCCTTTGAAAAAACAATGTCCTTATGAGCACCGGGTTCAAAAATGACGTACTGGATGTTTACCGATGTATTCTGCCAGGAAATCCATGCATCGGTCTCCGGATCGGAGACCTTGACCCCGTCGGCAACAAAACGTTCGAGCCTCTCGACCAGCATGGACCGTTTCTGAAGCTCCTCAAAAGCTTCCGGTGTCATTCGGTTCAGGTCCAATACCCTGCGATACAACCGGCTGTCAAAAGAACCGTTCGACTGAAAGGCCGTGATGCCTCTAATAGCTCCTGCCAATTCATTATTGGAAATGGCCAGGCGGAGTCTTTCCGCCTCCTGGATTAGAAGCCTCTGCTCGATAAGCTGGTTAAGGGCCTGCTGCTTGACCTTGAGTTGCTCGATCATCGCTTCATCAAGGCTATTGCCGAAGGTGGTTCGAAGTCGCTGGATCAGGTTGCCGTAGGCTTCCCGATATTCCGTCACGCTGATCGGTTCCCCGTTGACTAAGGCTACCCGCCCCGCCCTTCGCTCCCGGAAGCTGCCGATTCCCCAGAACACGAACACGACGACAATGGCACCCAAGAGGATTTTGATCATCATGGAGCCGGCATGTTTGCGCATGAGATGCAACATAATCTATTCCAGTACTTTATATATGCGGTTTCAAGTTGATTTCAGAAGTGGGAAATGTTCGGTTAATTCCGACCCTCTGACGTCGCAGGATCGCCTTTTAAACAATCAGCGACAAAGGCTTCTGCTGCCGGTCGATCTTGGTTCCCACCGATTCCGAGCAATACGCACACAGGTACTCGTATTTATCTCCTTCCGGCAAAACGAGCAAGAGCCGTTTTCGAACCGGAACCGCCCTTCGACATCGAGGGCAATAAAGCTCAGTGGCGTCAAATTCCCGGTACATCCCCCCGGTCGATTTGGTCCGCCCCGGAGAGGCGGGTTTTCTAGTATAGCCTATCGGATCCATGATCTTCCTGCCTGATGGTCTCAAAACAGCCCGTGTTAAAAAATGTATGGTTTCGCTTTGTTAAAATCATGCATAGTTTATGGTTGATACCCATTTTTGTCAACCATTTCCCATGCCCGCCTCTGTTTTTCAAGCATACTGGGAAACCGGTTCAACCAAAGCACATTCCCCCTAAAAAAATTATCCGAAGTAACGCCTTTTAAAAAATCGGGCGGAAAAGGGATGAAATCGTAAAAACTCAAAATTAGGATGGCAAAGTAAAAAGCTTCAGATGCAAGGCGCGCAAATCCTGAGGAATGAGGCGTACATATGGGGTACGCCCCAATGACGAAGGATGCAGTGCAACGCAGCAGATGGACTTTTTACGAAGCCATCAAAAGGGATTGACAGGCTTCTCATCCGATGCTAAAAAGTTTTTTTATTTTTGGGGCTGTAGCTCAGCTGGGAGAGCGCATGACTGGCAGTCATGAGGTCAGGGGTTCGATCCCCCTCAGCTCCACCAAAAAATTCAAATCAAAATAAGGGGTTAGCCAACGCATGGCTTAGCCCCTTTTTTGTCGCTCTCTCCAGTATGAGAATCTGTGTGAGACTTTTGTCGTGCCCGCTCGTAGGCGGTGATTGCTTGTCGTTCCAAATCCCCAATGCTGTGAAGATACAGTTCAGCGGTCTTGCGATTTTCATGCCCCAGAATTCTTCGGACATGTCCCATGGGAGAAAATCAAAAACTCATCACTTCCAAGCCGTGTCCATGGGAAAAACAATATGAAACTCACGACCAAGTTTGAATGATGGAGAGGAAGCCAATTGTGGAATCTAAGAATCGACAACGAATCCATAACCAGCAAGCAGATCGGCACCAATCTGACATACTTTTACGGGACCATTCTGACGCTCTATGCACAAAGACAACTGGAAATGAAAATCAAGCAGAAAAACGGTAATTATATAAAGATGTTATCTCTTAATAATTGTATAATTTTATATAGTATTGTAGATTAAATTTAGGTTGATTCAAAGATTTTTTTCAGAAAAAGGACCAGGATCCAAACAGCGGTTCAATTCGACTCAACAATTAGTGTGCTGTGGACATGATGAGGCCGGTTTTGTAAATCCTTTAAAAATTTTATCATCGAAACTGTCGATCTGCTTTTTAATAGCGACCGTTGGGAACCCCCAGAAAGTAGGCCATAGGTTATGGAACGTTTAAGGAATTAGAATCTTATCTTGAGAGCAAGACATCAGTGAAAAACCGGAAAATGGTGCCTATTGGATTCAATGAATTGGTTGTGAAGGAGCACTCAAATCGAGCCCCTATATAAAGTAGTTTTGCGTCACGGCCGGATCCGCAGTCGGGATAACTTCGATGGGCTGATTTTCTTATTATCGCAGCCAGTTCCGGAACCACATGCCAAAACCTGAAGGGGAAGTGCGGCCATCCATGAATCCAATTAATTTAGAAATGATTCGTATGGCTGAAGATACGACGCTGTCGAAAAACTGGAAGCGCTGGGGGCCTTTTATAGTCTCACGATGATGGCTATGGCCATGGAGCTTGTGCATGACGGTGAAAAGCTACGGGTCGCCTGCGGAGACATGGCTTCGAAGTTTTTCGAGCATTTTGTCCAAATCAGTGACGCCATGAACAAGCTGGGTGGGTGTGGTCTGTGGGACGAGGAAGACGGTCTCTACTACGACCAGATCCAGGTGGACGGCGGGAAACCGATCCATCTGAAGGTCAGGTCTATGGTCGGACTTCTGCCTCTCATTGCCGTAACGGTCCTGGAAAAAGAAACCATCGACCGGCTGCCGGGATTCAAGAAGCGCTTCGAGTGGTTTATGGAAAACCATACCGAACTTGCGCGGCATATCTCAAGTATGGAAGCGGTGCATTCCCCGGGACACCGGCACTGGCTTTTGGCGATTCCCTCCAAAGAAAAGCTGGTCCGCGTTTTGCGTTATATGCTGAGTGCGGATGGTAAGGCCGTTTAAGGATAAGACACGATGACCCAGACAAACAGGAAAAAATGGCTTGGCAAGGTTCTTGTGGTCGGGCTCATAGCGCTTGGCATCGTCGCCTTCCGATATTTTGACTTGGGACAATATCTTTCCCTGGAGTACATCAAGACGTCCAAAGCAAAATTTCAATCCCTCTACCTATCTCACCGTCTTATCGTCATTGCCGCCTATATGGGTATCTACGTTGCGGTTGCCGCCCTGTCGCTACCCGGCGCCGCAGTGCTTACCCTGGCAAGTGGCGGGCTGTTCGGTCTGACCATCGGAACCGTGGCAGTTTCCTTTGCCAGCACCATCGGGGCCACCCTGGCCTGTTTTATCTCACGCTTTCTCCTGAGGGAATGGGTCCAGAAAAAATTCGGCGACAAGCTTGTAACGATCAACGACGGAATTGAAAAGGAAGGTGCCCTTTATCTTTTCTCCCTTCGCCTGGTTCCGATTTTTCCCTTTTTTGTAATCAACCTGCTCATGGGACTCACACGGATGCGGTTATTCACCTTTTTTTGGGTGTCGCAAATCGGCATGCTGGCCGGAACCATCGTATATGTCAATGCCGGTAAGGAACTGGCCAAAATCGATTCCCTGTCCGGCATCCTGTCGCCGGAGTTATTGATCTCCTTTGTGGTACTGGGCCTCTTACCGATTGCAGCAAAAAAACTGCTGCCGGTTTTTAAACGGAAATTCGGGACGGCTTCGGAGGGTTAAGGAAGCTTGAATCATGCCGAACTTCCACAAGGAGACCGCCCATTAAACCTTTTATACACACAGTTTCTCTCCCTCGCATAGCCGCATTTCTTCTGGCCACAATCTTGGCAAGCTCGGCAGGCTCTGTATCGGCCCAGGCGTTCGACCAGACGTATGAGACCTATAACAAGGTTTTGAAGACATACGTCGCAGATGGCCGAGTGAACTATAGCGGCCTGAAAAATGCCCCCAAAGCACTGGCGTCTTACCTGGACAGCGCCGCCGGGGTTCCGGAAGAACAATTCAACTCCTGGACGGAATCGCAGCGACTTGCGTTCCTGATCAACCTCTACAATGCTGCCACCCTTAAGCTGATTGTTGATCACTATCCGGTCAAGAGCATCAAGGACATCGGCAGCTTCTTCAAAGGACCTTGGGATCAGCCGGTCGTAAGACTTTTCGACAAGACCGTGCCAGGTACTCACCGGCCGCCGAATTCACCGGACTCGACAAAACAGAGCGTGCGGTTGCACACTTTTGCAGCTCATACCTTACCTCCCCAGACAGTAACTTTCTCTCGTCAGGAGGGTATTCGGTCAAGTACCTGGATTATGACTGGTCATTGAATGAGCAGTAGAAGAATCATCCGGGAAACAAACAACGGATGGACCATGGGAGGATGTCAATGTTAAAAGATGAAAATGATCAAAATATATTATTCCCGTGGGACAAGCATAACCAACAGCTGGCATCGCATGCTCATCCGGCTGATTGGAAGAACCCCAAACCCGCGTCACGTTACAACCTGGTTGTCATCGGCGCTGGAACGGCAGGACTCGTGTGCGCGGCCGGAGCCGCCGGCCTGGGGGCCAAGGTCGCCTTGGTTGAGCGTCACCTGATGGGCGGCGATTGCCTGAATGTCGGCTGCGTGCCGTCCAAGGCCGTGATCAGTGCGGCCCGCGCAGCAGCCGCTGTGAGGGATGCCGGAGCGTTCGGCGTGCACGTTCCGGATGGCGTAAAAATTGATTTCGGCCAAGCCATGGAACGCATGCGCCGTCTGCGGGCATCGATCGCCCCCCACGACTCGGTCAAGCGGTTCAGTGACCTGGGGATCGACGTGTTTATCGGTGAAGGACGGTTTATCGATGCCCGCACGGTTGAGGTCTCCGGCAAACGGCTGTCCTTCAAAAAAGCGGTCATCGCCACCGGTGCACGGGCCATGGCGCCGCCCATCGAAGGGCTGGAGGCGGTTTCCTACCTAACCAACGAAACCGTCTTTTCCCTGACCGAGCTACCCAAGCGACTGGCCGTCATCGGCGCCGGGCCTATCGGCTGTGAGATGGCACAATCTTTTTCCCGCTTCGGTTCGGAAGTGTTTCTAGTGGAAACCCTGCACGGCATCCTGCCCAGGGAAGACAGAGACGCTTCAGACATTGTTCTGGAGTCCATGCGCAAAGACGGCGTGAAGCTGCTGTGTTGCGGAAAAGATCTGAAGCTGTCCAGGGGCGATGGCGGGAAAACACGTCTTATCGTTGAATCCCACGGGAAAGAGTATGATGAAGCTGTCGATCAATTGCTGGTCGCTGTGGGGCGAGCGCCGAATGTTGAGAATCTCGGCTTGAAAAAAGCGGGTGTTGCCTTTACCCGAAAAGGCGTCCAGGTCAATGATCAGCTTCAAACGACCAACCCGGATATTTATGCGGCCGGCGATATTTGCTCGCCTTATCAATTTACCCATGCGGCCGATTTCATGGCGCGCATCGTCATTCGCAACGCGTTGTTATTCGGCCGCGCCAAGGCCGGTGCATTGACCATCCCCTGGTGCACCTACACGGAACCGGAAATCGCCCATGTCGGGCTGTATGAGAAACAGGCACAGGAGCAGGGAATCGAAATCGACACTTTCACTCGGAAGCTTGACGAAGTCGACCGGTCGATTCTTGAGGGCCGGACCAACGGGTTGGTACGAGTCCATGTGCGCAAGAAAACGGATAAAATCATCGGGGCCACCATTGTGGCTTCCAACGCCGGTGATATGATATCCGAAATTACTCTTGCCATGACCCATGGTCTGGGTCTGAAGCAAATTGCCAATACCATTCACCCTTACCCGACCCAGACGGAGGCCATCCGGCAGGTGGCCGACGCTTACAACCGCTCCCGGTTGACGCCCCTTGTCGCATTGTTGCTGAAGCAGTGGCTTAAATGGCAACGGAGATGATGCAATCAATGCCTGATTCCGAATCAATAATCAAACGACTGGTGTTCGTGGGCGCCGGGCATGCTCACCTGTACAGCCTCGCGCATCTTGATAGGTTCACCCGGCGTGGGATCTCCGTAACCGTAATATCCCCGGCTCCGTTCTGGTATTCCGGTATGGGGCCTGGTCTGCTTTCCGAGCAGTACGAAATAGAAGATGCGACCGTGGACATCCAAGCGATGGTGGAATCACGCGGAGGACGTTTTATTGAAGACCGGGTGACGTCGATCCATGCAGATAAGCATTACGTAATGACGTCAGGTGGTGAGCAACTGCCCTATGAGGCGCTGTCCTTGAACATCGGCAGTGAAGTGGCGACGGCACACGCGAATACAGGATGCAACCGTTTGTTTACAGTCAAACCGGTGTCACGCTTTCTGGAGATGCGGAAGCATATACTCAATTTTGGAGCTGCGCACACGGTTCGAATCTTGATTGTGGGGGGCGGCCCCGCTGGATGCGAGACAGCGGCTAACACCCGCGCCTTATGCTTTCGGCACGATTATAAGGCCTCAATCCGATTGCTCACCGAAGGAGAACGATTGCTCCCCGGGCTGACAACAGCGGCGGGAGAACAGATGGAAGCTTGGTGCCGAAAGAATGATATTGCTGTTCAAACCGGAAGACGTGTTTCAGGATTCAGCGACAATGCTCTCGTGTTTGAAGACAACTCGCGGGAAGAAGCTGATATTATGGTCCTGGCTACCGGCGTGCAACCGCCGGACTTATTGAAATACTCGGATCTGGCTACCAATGGGGAGGGAGCATTGTTGGTGGATAATCATTTACAGTCACGCTCACATCCGGATGTGTTTGGTGGTGGCGACTGCATCTGCTTTCAACCCCGTCCACTCATGCGCGTAGGTGTTTATGCCGTCCGGCAAGGTCCCGTTTTGTTCAAGAATCTGCTCGTTTCATTGCTTGGCGGACGAACGCGCATTTTTAAACCGCAAAAACAGTTTGTGCTGATTCTGAACCTTGGAGATGAGACCGGGTTGCTGGTTCGTGGAAAATTCGTAGCATCAGGCCGTATTGCGTTTCGAATAAAGCAGTGGCTCGATAAACGGTATCTTAGCCAGTTTAAACATACCGGAGCGAAAAAATAGGATGAAAGAAAGTGGGATCAACCTTCTGATTTTCTCCCGGTACCCCACACCTGGGCAGACAAAAACCCGACTTATCCCTACATTGGGAGCGGAAGGCGCGGCGAGGTTGTCTCGTCGCATGACAGAGCATGCAATAGCGGTTGCACGCGCCGCTTCCGATCGTGGTGGTAGCGATATCACGATCTGCTTCACGGGGGCTCGGCGAAAGAAATTTTTAGCCTGGTTGGGAGACGATAACCATTATGCTGCGCAGTCACGCGGTGATCTCGGCACCCGCTTGCATCGGGCTTTCGAGATAGCCTTCCGCGCAAGAGCCCAAAAAGTGCTTGCCGTCGGTTGCGACATCCCTGGAATATCCATCGAAATCCTGCTTCAAGCCATGGATGCCCTGCATGAAAAAGATGTTGTTCTCGGCCCGGCGGCAGATGGTGGATACTACCTGATCGGGATGAGGTGTTTTCGACCTGAATTATTCGCTGCTATCGATTGGGGAACCCAACATGTATTTGAGCAGACGTGTGCTGCAATCAGCCGTCAGGGATTGACTTTAGCCGAGTTGCCGAAACTCAATGATGTGGATCTCCCCCAGGATCTTTCAATAATCCGCGACGATCCACGATTCAAGGACGTCTTTGATGAGAACACCTTGATTTCAATTGTCATTCCTACGTTCAACGAAGCCGCTGTGATCGGCAGGACGCTATCTTCCGTTCACAACTCACAGGGTGTTGAAATTATTGTTGCGGATGGTGGAAGTCAAGACGCCACGTGTGAAATTGCTTCGCGTCTGGGTGCTGTCGTATTGGTTGTTAACGGCGGAAAGGCCGCACAGATGAATGCAGGCGCCGCTGCTGCCAAAGGTCGAATACTCCTTTTTTTACACGCGGACACAATGCTGCCGGATCAATATGCATTACTGATCCGTAGGGCATTGGGCAATCCATCCGTTGTTGCCGGCGCTTTTCGATTTCAAACCGATGACTCCGGTTTGGCCATGCGCCTCGTAGCATGGCTTGCAAACTTTCGATCCATCGTCCTGCGCTGGCCTTACGGCGACCAGGGGATTTTTATGATGAAACGTGTATTCGATGAGATGGGTGGATTCAAGCCGTTACCCATCATGGAGGATTTTGAACTATTGAGTCGCCTTCGCCGTCGCGGCTCTATTGTGACTCTCTCCGAACAAGTAATCACTTCCGCACGCCGTTGGCGGCGGTTGGGAGTGATTCGGACAACCTTAATCAATCAATGCATGATTGTGGGATTTCTAATAGGTATAAAACCCGATCGATTATATCGTCTATACTACCGAAACAAATGAAATCATACATAAGCAGAGAAGGAGAAAAATTCATGACCCGACAATATTACGAACCCAAGGACCTTGAAGACTTTTCAAACATCGGAGAATTTGCACCCGACCAGGGGAAGAAGTTTTTTGATTATTATGCCAATGCGACGTCTGCAGGAAAACTGACCGAACGGGAAAAATCCCTAATTGCTCTGACTGTAGCCACCGTACGCCACTGCCCATACTGTATTGATGCCTATACCAACAAATGCCTTTCACTCGGAGTAAGCAATGATGAAATGATGGAGGCGGTTCATGTGGGAGCGGCCATGGTCGCCGGAGATACCCTGGCCCACGCCACCCAGATTCGCAAGATCATTAAAAAAAAGGAAATGTAATTTATGCAAGCAGCAACGCAATTCAATATAAAGGACCCATTCATCGAAAGACTCAACGATTGCGGGGCGTTTCCATTGCGGGCGGCCGGGATTGACATTCTCCAGATGAACATCACCCGCAAATGCAACCTCTCTTGTAAACATTGCCATGTTCAGGCCGGGCCGCAACGTACTGAAATGATGAGTCGAAATACGATGTTGAAGTGCATTCAAGTTGCCGGCCGGAAAGAAGTCTCGACAATCGACATTACCGGCGGCGCACCGGAAATGCACCCGGATCTTGAGTGGTTGATCGGAGAGCTATCCGTCTTGAAAAAACGATTGATCGTGCGCAGCAATTTGGTGGTTATGCTTGAACCGGAGCATCGGCACTATATGGAGGTCTTTGCCGCCAACAAGGTCGAACTGATCGCTTCGTTGCCTGACTATAACCTGGAAAGGACCGACCGCCAGCGAGGTGTTGGAACCTTCGAGGGGGTGATTCAGACCATCAGAAAATTGAACCAAAAATCTTTCGGCATACCTGAAAGCGGCTTGATGTTGCATCTTGTGCACAATCCGGTCGGGGCCTTTCTGCCGGGACCACAAAGGGCTCTTGAGACGGAATATCGTCGCGTCCTGCGCGATGTTCACGGGCTGCAATTCAACACCCTTTTCTGCCTGGTCAACAGCCCCATCGGCCGCTACCGCGACTATTTAAAGCGCAGCGGAAATCTATCGGATTACATGCGAACCTTGCAGTGCGCTTTTAATCCTCAAACCGTAAACAGCATCATGTGTCGAACCACTCTATCGGTTGGCTGGGACGGTCGCCTCTATGATTGCGATTTCAACCAGATGCTGAACCTGCCTGTCAATAGTGGCGCCCCCGATCACATCGATGAGTTTGATTACATTCGGCTGGCCGAGCGTGAAATTGTTGTTCGCAGCCATTGTTTCGCATGTACGGCCGGAGCAGGATCATCTTGTCAAGGTTCACTGACGGAATGATATGATCCAAAATCATCCCAGGTGGGCACAGAGAACCCGCCTGACTGAAGGGACCCACAATATGACAAAGATTTTCAAGGCAATGCAATGGATATTTTCTTCCCGGCCTTAATGGTTCAACGGTTCTTTAGGACCATCGGTATATGTGAGAAAATTTTCCAAAATCGATAAAAACATGCAACATCGATAAAAATGTAGAATTTTTTGCTCTGTTGTTTCAGTATATTAAATAAACCGGAAGCCTTTTTTTGGCTTTCAATGGCGGAATCTCGGGGCAGAAGGCTATTTATTGTTGCAAAGCAACGCTGGTCGCCTGATCCAGAATCTCCCAGATGGCTTCGATCCACTCATGGTGCTCCGGCTTCATCAAAACCGATCGCAGGCAGGTGATCGTATCCTGGTCGGATTCCATCCCGACCCAATCGAGATCGAAGAAGGCGACCGGCAGCTCGGCCAAGGCCAGGTGCAGGTTGCGTTTGGCCGCTTCGGCAAAAATTTGTCTTGCGATATTCGATGCTTCGGACACGCGACGGGCCCGCACCGCCCACACCACGATATCCAACTCAGGTGCAAAGGCCGTGACAAAGCGTTGGTCGGTGCCCAGCCTGTCGTACAGCGCCAGGGCCGCCTTCCGCCCGGCCTTAAGCCCCTGGGCAAACGCCCCACCCTTGACAAGCGGAAGGAGTTTCTGGGTGGCCCACAACCCCACCGCCGAGGCCCCTGGCCGGGAACATTCGAGGCTGATCTCGCCGAGGTGCAACTCGTTGGAGCTGAAATATGTGTAAGGGGAATCGTGCTTGTAAAACCGTCCCACCCCCGGATCCTTGAAAAGGACGCACCCGCACCCATAAGGTTGAAGACCGTGCTTGTGCGGGTCGATCACGATGGAATCCACCTCCGGCAACCGGTTGTAAATCTCCCACGTCCGTTTTGACAAGTTATCGATCAGAACGAAATAGCCCCCGTAAGCGGCATCGGCGTGAAGCCGGAAGCCGTACCGTGCCCGAAGCTCCAGCAATTCCGGCAACAGATCCACCGAGCCCGTGGCGGTCGTTCCGATGGTGGCTACTACCGTCCCCACACCCCTTCGATCCAAGCGCTGCCTTAAAACCTGGATGTCCATCCGCCCCCTTCTGTCACAGGGGATCGCTTCGAAGGGAAGTCCAAGCACGGCGCTGATACGACCGTGGGTATAATGTGCCTGCTGAGAAGCAACCACTGTGGTATTCGGCCGAACCTGGCCGGCCACCCAGAGGGCTTCGAGGTTGGCCATGGTTCCACCGGAGCATAAATGCCCGAGATGCTGGTCCCAACCGATCATGGCTGCAATCTCGGCGACGGCTTCTTTTTCCATGTGGGAACTGGCGCGGCCCCCGTCCAGGGCATGGTTGTTGGGATTGATCCACATGGCCAGGGCATAGGCGATTCGGGCCACCGGATGAGGCGGCTTGAGCATCTGCCCGGCATAAAGGGGATGAAAGTATGGATAATTGTCCTGAAGCCGACGGGCGACTTCGAGGATGACGTCCCGCATCCCCTTGGAATCCGCAGGTGACGCATTCATGTCTGGCAGCGACGAAAACCCGGCCTCCAGCGTTTCAAGCGCATCGCTCAGCAGGGAAAGATCCACCTCTTTTAAAAACCGGTTATGCGTTTTATCAATCATGGCTCTACCTTTTTAAGTACGTAGCGAATTCTATTTATTCCTGAATTTTATACTACATAAATATTGAAAAATCAGAAACCATCTGAGAAAAACGTTATGAAAAAAGTTTTGGCAAATTTAAATTGCACGTTAGGCTACAAATAGCAGCCTAACGAGTCTGTAGAAAAAGTCCTTTTTAGCCTAAATATGGCAGTATTTTGCAAAAGTACTTTTGTTGTGATTCAATTAAAATACAGCTTTCTGCAGTCGCAGAGCCTTTCCACTAAACGTTTTAGATGTCACCTATCATTGTTGTTCGTTTATTCTGCATTGCTCTCTTTTATAGCCTCTGGTAGAAATCCACTTCAAAAATATACTTTTTCTACAGACTCAACGAGTCTGTAGAAAAAGCCCTTTTTGAAATCTTTACTACTATTCCCCTGGCTGGCTGACTTTTTCTGTTGTTTTGTTTGCCTTGTAACGATCTATAAAGCAGCCTTGGTTTACCGGTTTTATCTTCTACCGGCTGCTTTTTGAAGGGTTATGGTTGATATTTTCCCCTTGCCACCCCGGCTTTGAAGCTTATCCACTGTCAAATGCCAGGCCAAACCGATGAATCTTAATCAGATTGTGAACGATTGAAAACAGTTTCCATTGGGTGTTCACTTTCCTTTTACCACGCATCGTGAATCTGCTCAATTTGAGGATATGCCGTATGTTCGCAAAAACAGGTTCCACGGTTCCGATTCTTTTGCTGTATATAGCCCTGCCCTGATCGGAATCTATCTTTTCTTTCATCCGCTGGGTATATGTCGCCACGTCCCCTTTTGTGCGGCCTGTAAAGTAGGCCACCTGGCGAATGCCGTTGCCTGATGGATTCCTCAGGCATTTGGCTCTCAGATCACAAGAAAAACATGCTGACTGAGGACCTTTGAATCGAAAACAATGCTTTCCTTTTGTGTATACATTCGATCCGTTCCGATAAAGCCTCTTTCCGGCAGGACAGATGCAATAGCTAAGGTCATCGGCAAATTTAAAATCTTTTGTGCGGAATGTCAGGTTGCTTCCTTCTCTTTTTGCTCTTTCTTTTCGGCTGCGTTCTTTGTATTTATCAACATCGGCAAATCTCGGATCACGTTTCCTGAATTGAGTATCCGCTACATAAGCATCGATGCTTTCTCTTGCCAACATTTTCATGTTGGCTTCGTTGTGAAATCCGGCATCTGCGGTAATTTTAACCTTTTTACAAACATTCCCTTTTATCCCAATGGCTCTGAAGTTTCCATTCACCCCTTCGATCATCGGCTCTAACAAGTCATGCTCCTGTGCCTTGCCGAAAGCCTCCGCATGCACGATCACCTGGTTCTTGTCATCCACAGCAACAACACCATCGTAGCCCTGAATAACTCCATGGGAGGTCTTCATCTTGGCGCTTTCATTATCGGTGATGTTGCTGTGGATGGCTTTCCCGGTTTTGCCGATTTTGTCCTTTCCGTTTTTAAGAAAGGTCTCTAATTTTTTAATCCCCTGATTCAGCCTTTCAACGTAGTGTTTTTCCTGCTCGCGAATATTGCTTACCTCTCCATCATTGTCCGCATTTCGATGTCTATCCAGAATATAGGCAATCGCCTTCTTCATCTTTTCCTTTTTCTTTGTAAAGCTCCTTCGAGTACCGCTCCATTCCTTGGACGCATTGGACGGCATTTTGCACCCATCGATGGCAAACATGCTCTTGCCGATCAGGCCGGCTTCATTGCAGTACAGGAGAACATCCGAAAAAATATCATTCACCGGCTGTTTCATGTTGGAAATAAAATTGGAAATCGTCGTAAAGTGTGGCCGGGTATCCGCGGATAATGCCATAAACACAACGTTTTCTTCACAAGCCCTTGCGATATCCCTGCTTGAAACAATGCCGCGTGAATAGGCAAACAGAATGATCTTCAGCAGAATAGAAGGATTGTAAGCAGAAGCGCCGGTCTCATCATTTTTATAAAGCTCTTCAAAACACGACAGATCAACCTTGTTGTCTATCAGATACGAAAGGGTATACTCAAAAGTCCCTGGCTGAATCTGTTTGTGAAAGCTCACCGGTAGGAGTCTTGATTGATCGTAGCTGAATTTCTTGTATTTGGCCATTTCTAATCTTTCTTCTTCAGGTGAGGTGTCAGTGACATGTTCTGAAGAAGTACTTATCTTAAAAATGCCTATTTCACAAGCCTTCTCGAGAGTTTTCTATACTTTTTCTACAGACTCAACGTCCCAGATTGAAAATCATTGGGGACCGTTTGACCCAATTTTTTAATCCAGACGATTGAAAGAAATTGGAGTCGGTATTATCCATATAATATTATTGAAAATAGAACAAATTTGAAAAGCGCCATGGAATTTCATCAATGATCTCACAACCAATGAAAAAGACGAACCTGGTGTTTCCGAGACCAGTAAAAATCGTTGAGTTTGGTCGGTTGGTATACCAATGGAGCTGCGGGATTGTGTTTTTATTGCGTCAAGGGTAAGCTGGCGCTATGTTGATCATTACTCCAAGACTTGCCATTCCCGAGAGCGAACTTGACGAAAGATTCGTTTTGGCTTCAGGACCTGGAGGCCAAAACATCAATAAGGTTGCCACTTCAGTTCAATTGCGTTTTGATCTCCAGCGTTCTCCTTCCCTCTCTGATACGGTTCGGGAGCGTCTGCGTCGTATTGCGGGTAAACGCCTGTCTGTGGAAGGTATTCTGGTGATCGAGGCTCGGCGTTTTCGAACTCAAGCACAGAATCGACAAGATGCCCGTCAAAGGTTGATTCGCCTGATTCGCAAGGCTCTTGAAATTCCAAAGATTCGACGTGCGACGAAGCCAACGCGTGCCTCGCTGGCTCGCCGTATAGAAGCCAAAGTGCATCGTGGAAAAATCAAGAAAACGAGAAGTGTCAGAACGGAAATGGATGAATAAGGCAGGCCGTGGCATTTTAACAACAAAACAGCGTTTGACCTCCTTTCTTGTTCAGTCGACTGAACTATTTTTTCGGTTCAATCGGCTTCAAAAGGCCTTTCCGGTAAATTCACCGACTTATTTGAGATAACCGAGCCTGGTCTATTTTATTTGGTCTTTGCATGGTTAAAACCTTTTGAAAAACACTCCATTCTCGCTATTCGGCCTTTTTCAATGGGATTCATGTCACTTATGGATATTTTTCTTGTTTTGTAATTGAAAATATTGGTATAAATCCAAAATCCGCTCAATTGTTTCCGTATCCTTGACATATTCAACTTCAAAAGGGAGGAGACCATGCCAGCAGCTTACAAGTACGAAATCTACAAGGACAAGTAAGGCCAGTTCCGCTTCCGCTTTAAGGCTCCCAACGGCAAAGTCATGTTTTCAGGCGAGGGGTATAAGACCAAAATAGCTGTCATGAAGAGCGTCGAGTCGATCAAGAAGAATGCTGCAGATGGGGTAGTCGAGGAAACAGCCTAAACATCAAGATCTTTCAGTTTGAGGACCCATGAAAACCATCGGCCTCCTTGGCGGGATGAGCTGGGAGATAGTACGGCCGAGAGGTGGCTCGTCGGAATGGCTTTTCGAGAGGAGGCGCTGTGAATAAAGTCGCAGTACGGCTAGCTGACGGTCACATGATCAATGGCATGACAGCCGACTTCTTCACGGGGAAAGACCTGTTTCATGAGAGCATGGCGAAAGTAGCGGCCGGGCAGGCGGTAGGGGCCTGGGTCTGCTCGATGCACATCGAGAGATTTGCGTAATCTATGGGCCAACACATTCTTGACGCTGCGGAGGACGTGGAGTAGTGTTCCCTCGTCACTCCAACGTGAGAGATGCGGGTGGGGTGCGAGTTGGGTGCCTTCGTGGTTGCGCTCTCGACCGGATGATGGTGAAAGGAGGTCAGGCATGGGATCTCGGAAACTCGCTGTTGTACTGATCGCGACGGTAGCTCTCGTACGACTTGTGGTGTGCGGAGATGGAAGCTGCCAGGGTGGTTCGCAGGACCCGAATCCCTCGAAGGCGGCTGGAGCCTCGGGCAGCGCGTACCACGTGGCAGTGACGGGGAACGACAGCGATACCGGTTCAGCCGCGCGGCCGTGGCGGACGCTGCAGCACGCGGCGGATAGCGTCGCCGGCGGCGACACTGTCTCCGTGCACGGCGGTACGTACAGTGTGGAAGAGCTGATCTTCTCGCGCTCAGGAAGCGAGGGCAACCCGATCGTCTTCGGCGCCGCTGCGGGCGAGGCGGTGATTGTAGAAGGGAACGTGATGGTGGCACCCGGTACGTCCTACTTGCAACTCGCGGGATTCACGGTTCAGGGCTTTCGCATATGGGGCGTGACGCTCTCGGGCGACAACCATCACGTGACGCTCTCGCGGCTCACGGTGGTGGGTGGGGAGGCGGGCATCCGGCTGACGGAGGGCAATTCCGGCGAGACTGCGGCCAATGGACCCGTGAGTGACGTGATTGTCGAGGACAGCACAATCCGCGATACGGTCTTCACGGCGGTGGACTGCACTCCGGGTCCCTGCGACCGCGCGACGTTTCGGCGTCTCGAGATCGCCAACGCCGGTATCGCGGGCGGCTTCGGTGGCGACGGGCTGGGGCTAGAGCGCGGGCAGGAGGTCCTCGTCGAGGATTGCCTCGTCCATGATAACGGCGGAGACGGGATCGACCTAAACTCCCGTGATTTTGCAGGTCACGTCTCCGGCATCGTCGTGAGACGCAACCAAGTGTACCGGAATCACCTTCAGGGCATCAAGCTCTGGGGGGGCGGCCGCATGGAGGCCAATGCCATCTGGGGGCAGGGCATCAACCCGGTGATGGTCGGAAAGTACGACAGCACTGTCGAGGTGGTGAGGAATACCATCGCCTACAACATGTACGACCTCAATTTCGGCGAACGCGACTACTCGTTCGTTGCTGGCTATCCACACGATGACACGGGCATTCCGGCGCGGCTCGACCTCACGCTGACGGGCAACATCTTCGCCTTCAACACCGGACCTGAGCAGGGAGGCCACACCGGGATCTACCTCGGCCAGAATGTACATCTGGTGGAGGAGCGCGATAACGTCTTCTTCAGCCGAGAGGATGAGGAGATACTGGCAGTCTTCTTAGGCGACAGGGCGATCTCGCAGTCCGAGATCGCGAACGGCACGTTTGCCCGTCTCACAGGACAGGGAGCGGGGGATCTCGTCGCCGATCCCCTGTTCGTGTCACCCTGGCCCGCAGTCGACCTGAACCTCCGGGACGGGAGCCCTGCTGTCGGTCGTGGCGCGTCCTAGCCCGCGCGACTCACCCGAAGGCCTGCTGCGAATTTGATAAGAATTTGCTAATTTGTGGGCGGATTAAGCACGAGCATGAATTGTGTCTTACCGTCGTCGGCACCCCAAGATATGGGAACATACAGTTGTCGTGGCGGATGTATTTTCAATTAACAAAAGGCGGGTGCGCTATCAAACGGATTTTCATCGACAAAAGGCCATTATCTCGGCCGAGTTGGGTATAGGTCAATGGGTCAGCATCGACCGGTTTTTTAAAAGTAGGCATCCATGGGGTAAACCGGGTCGGAGATGTAATCCTCGACGGAAGGCTGAGAAGTGCTGTCGTAGGTGGGAAATTTAGTCAGAGGGGGGTCGAGGCGTTATCCTGATATGATACCGTCGGTATAATTAAAACCGCAGAATGCGGCTATCAGTCCATGCCATTCTAAAAAATCACATTTGCCAAATAATGTCATTTCCAATGTTCGAATCAACCATTTTTTCCTACGATAATGAGCTTATCGCTCATCGAGTTCACCCAAATTGATCAAATCCATTTAGAACGCTAATTGAACCATTGTCAAGACACAGGAGGGGAGGAGGGGGTATCTGGATGATCCATCCACTAACCATACCCTCCAACTTCAACGTGCAATACGAATCAGATCCCTTCGACCCGGTCATCGGTCACTTACAGTCACAGGTTTTGGTGTTATTTTTAAAACACAAAACACATAAAAAAAAACCTCATTTCTGTGTCC
>CAVTQK010000014.1:0-72653 GCA_963736855.1 uncultured delta proteobacterium | reverse complement strand
TTTTTCTTTCGTTCCTCTTCTAATTCTTCCTCGACAGCACCGATTAAGCCGCCGATAAGGGCAAAATCTTCAAGTTCGAAATCATCGTCGAAAAAGTCCATGGTGAAGCCTCCTTTTTCAATAACACATTGACTGCGACTCGCTTTCAATTGTGTTCGCTGTAAATCGATGACATCCTTCTAAGGAATTATTTTTCTTATGCAATTTGGATATTTTGACACAAAACAAACTTTCTGATAAAGGGAAACTTAAATATTGTTGTCAAAGATAAAAATATCTGTTGCAAGAGCGAAAGAGATAAGTCTGTATATTATATGTTCGCCCATAAATGAGGATCTATAAATTTGATTCGTAAAATTATGAAATATGAAATACAATTTAAACCAAGAGCAGTGAAGGATATTGAAAAGCTATCATCACGCATACAAACAAAAATCATCAAAGATATTGAAGGAATGGGTGATGATTTGGCGGGAGATGTTAAACGGCTTACAAATTTTACACCTGAATATCGTTTGCGAGTTGGGAATTACAGGGTGTTGTTTGAAATCGAAAATAAGAGCATAATTGTTTACAGAGTTCGTCATCGCCGAGAAGTTTATCGATAAAAGGAGGCTTTATGGAATTAACTGCCCAAATAATAAAGAAAAATGGGAAAAAAGAATTTGTTGTTTTACCTTATGACGAATTTCAAAAAATACAGGAAGCGCTTGCTTCATATGAAGACCTTCGATGCCTTAGAGAAGCTAAGATAGAAGAGAGGGATGCTCCAACAATCGGAATTTCAGAGTTAAAAAAAATAATTACAGGGCGAACAAGTAGATCCAGCCGACCTCGTAAACTCGGCGGCTGATCTCAGCGTTGTACGTAGACTCCTTCCATCGTCTAGACCGTCCTATGCCGCCCAACGAAGATTCGGACGACCTTGACGATATTTTTAATAGTGAGAATGGCATCAGGTCTAACATGCCTTTTTTTAGAGCCCCTGTTTCAATAGCCACACTGGCTACACACAATCTTCAAATCTTTTCCGTTGTAGATAGTGATATCGTTTCCAAAATGGTGGGCAAAAGTGCAATGATGCCCACAATCCAGGCGATATTTCTTCCCTTTCAGAACCTTGATCAGAATCTCTTTAAGCCGCTCTGAATCCTCGTACAGGACTTCTTTTTCTTTGGTCATGGCTTCTTTCCTCCCATAAACGCAAAAAGCCCCCACAGTCCTTTAAATGGACCATGAGGGCTTTTTGTCTGTGGTTATTGTTTTATGTGGTTACGGGTTTGACGGTTTCTTCTTCTGCTTCTTGTTCGTGGCTTTCGACCGATAGGATTAAATCCAGAACCTTTTCCACATCTCCAAGGACTCTCATGCATGCTTGATGCGGGGTCAGTTTGAATTTTTCGCTATAGCGCTCGATGTACCGATAATTGTTCCCAAGATGTCTTTCACCGCTTTTCCCCACCAGGCGGCAAAGGATCAGGCTCACCAGTTCTGCCACAATTTCCTGAAAAGGATCCTGACCATTTTTCAACCTGCCCATGACCCTTTCATGACCTACATGAGCCAGTTCATGGAAAAACACACATTCTTCCTGGGTGGCTAAAACGATTTCCTGACGATTGGGATCATAGAATCCGTAATAGGCAGAACCGCCTGAAACTGCCTTAACCGAAATCCCCCATTCTTTTGCTTTTTCAATCAACGGAAATGAAGGGACTTGGATGTTCTGGTAATCCAGGGGCTCTCCGTCCGTGTCTTGAACTTTAAAGACGGGCTTTGAACCGAATCCGAGAAGAACTTGCACTTCCTCCCCCTGGCTCTCTGTTTTCTTGATAAAGGGGACTAATATATGGAGTGCTTTGGCTCCCTTTTTCACATGACGATTGACCTGCTGCCACTGGCGATAACCCCTGGCATCCTGGGTCCCGAATAAAAACATGATGGTACGGTTCATCAGAGACCATCTGGCACTTGGAATATCAGGAATGGGAAATATGGAATAAGCAACGGCTTCGGGAATGTCTCCTGTTTTAAACTTCTCCAAAACGACATTCAGGGCTTGTTTGACAGTTGTATTCATAAGTCCTCCTTTATCGCCCAGACCGCCCATAAAAGCGATCTGGACGATCTGGATGATGATTTTGGGTTTTTAAGAAATAAAGGGTGAGAAAGGCTTACCAGGATTTACATGACCAATACTTCAGATAAATGGACCATGAGGGCTTCTTTTTGTGATGTTACTGGTTATTTCACCATTCCGAGAATGGCACCTCCCGCCCTTTCCAAGCGATAGGAATCCGAAGCAGACAAACTTCTGTCCTGGGCTGCCCTTGTGAATGCCTGGATGATGTGAAACATGGTTGCCCCTGGCTCCTGATAAAACGCCTGCTGAATGATTTGGGCTTGCTCCTGGGGAATCATAAACTGCCTTGCGAACGCCTCGATGCTTCTTTCGGGATTATCCACGGGCGATTGCAAGGAGATGCGGAACCGTTCGTGTCCTCTGCTGGACTGGCGAATGACCCCTTCCAGAATCATGGGAAACTCATCCATGACCTTGCGGGAGATGTGCTTGTAACGGGCATCCGTCGCTGTTTTGGCGATAAGCCCATTGGTGCATACAAGCCGATAAAAAAATGCCTCGATGGACAGAGCCAGAACACCCACCTCGGAATTGGCGATGCTGATTCCTGGAACAATCCTGTCCTTTTCCGACAGATCAAATGTCCGTCCATATTCAGGGACCTTGAGCACCATGATTTCCTGATCCAGGGAAAAATGAACCTCTGCGGCAGAATCGAAGCCGTATTCCAGCATCTTGGTCAGCACCTCCATGTGGTCCAGGACGGTATAACGCTCGGTAAACACGGCTCTCAAAGAATCGCCATCGAACCGACAAAAGAGCGTGTCTCGGTTCTCGCTTCACGGTCTAACCAGTACTGGAGATTGTCTTTCTGGAGTTCTGCAGGACACCGCATCAGATACGAATGCGGGACCCGCAACCGATTGGCGAATAATTTCTGGGCGCTGGGGAGGACTCCGAACGATTGACCAGAGATGTCCATTCGTTCCAGGGACTCAAACCGCATATCGTGGATCGGAACGGTATCATCATAATGGTTTACGGAGTGTTCGTGAACGGTGTGGATGACTTCTTCGAGCAACGCTGTCTTTTTCATGATCTTCTCCTTAAGTCAGATTGTTTTTGGGTGTTACCAGGATTTACATGCCTCGGAATACGGACAATCGGCGCACATCCAGGAAGCATGCGGAAAATAGATTTGAGAATCGATGGCCGCTAAAACGGAATTGGCGATTTTGGTAAAGCGTTTCCGATGGGCTGCCGTGCGGGTTGTTTCGACATATTCCAATTTGGGTTCGACCAGTTTACGGAGCACCTGAAACTGGCATGTTACCGAGGCGGTGGGAAACACGAACTTGTTTGAAGCCAGAAGATACCCATAGGCGCTCATCTGCAGGTCATCGTCTGCCGTTGTTTGAGCGATAGACTTGGAAGCCGTTTTGCTGTCTACAACAAGGACCTCTCCCTTTTCATCCCGAATGACAAGGTCCAGAATGCCAATGAGTTTAAAATCCGTGGCCTTCCCGTCTTCCGTGTAAAGGGTTGCGGAAAGCGGGAGTTCCACACCCAGAATCTCATAACCCTTCAGGTCAACGGTCTCGTAAAAGCACTTGAGCAGGTTCTTTCCCATTTGAAGGGCTTTATGCCGATTGGGCATATCCTTCTTGTAGATGATGGGAATGTCTTTGGATTCCAGGTCCACTTCCAAGACAATCCTCGAAGCGTTGACAAAGGGACTCCAGGGGCTCCAACGTTCCCTGCTTTTTCAGGGTCCGATAATAGAGGGCAATCGCCATGTGAATTGCGGCTCCGAAGGGTAACGAAATGCTGATGCGCTCCTTGGGTCGGTTTTCCACATACTGGAACCGATAGCGAAGCGGACAGTTCAGGTACGTTGAAATCTGGCTGTAACTGATACAAAGGTCTTGGCTGAATGCCTGTAACGTCGATGGACGGTTCATGGTTCACCTCCTTGCTGATTTTGGGCGCACCTGTGGCGCGGTAAGAAATTCCACATATGGAAAAGGGATTAAGGGACTGGTGGGCTAATTGAGCAGGTGTTGAATCATGGCATGGGCATCGGATTTGGAAAGATGCTGGGTAACGACTCCGAACATCTTTAAGCACATGCGGTCCAAATCCTGGCGGGTGTTTCCTGCCTCATCTCCAAGTCGAAGGATGTACTTGTATTGAGCGGAAGAAAGGCGATTGTTTCCGTTGCCGCCGTTTCCTCCGTTGCCTTTTTGGGGTTCAGGGGGTTTGGGGCTTTCTCTGGGAGTGTTGGAATTGGGGGACCGAGGGCTTGCCCTTATCGTTGCCGTAAAGATGCAACCCAACGCCAAGCATCGTGGCACACTTCTTCAGAGAATCCGTTGCCGCTGCCTTGTAATCATCGGCTAATGAAATAGGCTCTCCTGTCTCTTTGGCGCGGGTGATTCGGCTGGAGCCGAATTGAGATTTGACGACCTCTCCTGTTTTCAACTGGCCCAGGACCATAACCTCATCGGTCTCTTTGAGAATGTGATGTTCCAGGATGGCAAAGGACCATTGGGCATCCAGGGCCTCATTCAATCGCTGAATCACGGCATGGCCTTCGATGTAATCCAGTCTCTTGCCGAAGTTCCCATCCCTCTGTTTGATTTGAGAAGGGTCGAAAGGTTTTTCCAGAAGTTCTCGGTTCATGGTGTTCCTCCTTTTGGATTGAATAGGGTTTAAAAACGACAAAAGCCCGATCGGATAAACCGACGGGCTCTTGCCTGGGGTGAATGAAGTTTGGGTTAAACGGACTTAATCGGTGGGATTGCCTCCTTTCTGTGGATAATTAAAAGCGCAGGTTGAGCATTTGGACGGGTCTTTGCATGCCCGACAAACCTTTTGAGAATCGAGAACTTTGGGAAGGTGCTCGAAAACATACTCGATTCCTTTGGTCATGGGTACATCCCAATGCCCACGAGATTCGGCGCAGGGTGCAAGAGGACTGATAAGAAAGTTCTGGGGTATAAGCCATGGAGGATTCACCTCCTTTCTGACGGTGGGGGGGGTATAAAAATGTGAAGGAAAAGAATGAGCCGACTCAAAGATAGGGGTGGCGATTACACGCGGGGGAGGAGAAATTTAAAGGCGACCAGGATGGAGAATTTTTATAATTGAGTTTATGAGGAATAGGGAATGGATGGTGATTGTTGGGGTGTGCTATTCTATGCTATACTAAAATATTCCTGAAACGATGAAGGTTTTGACAGTATAAGGTGTTTCTTCTATAATCACAAATAAAGGAAAATTCTCCCGATAATTCAATTATCAGGGCAAATCGACCTGATAATCAATGGTTGGGCTTCAAGGAACAAACGGATGTCAATCACTAGCGAAGCCAAGAAGAAGATCCTGACCCAGTTCACCCGCGAGGTGTGGAGCGAGGGTAACGTTGAGGCCTCGGACAAGTACATAGCGCCCAGATACACGATTCATCACGATCCTGGCGATCCGTGGGACGGTCGCGAACTCGACCTCGCTGGCTACAAGGAGCGCGTCACAATGCTTCGCGCAGCGTTTCCAGATCAACTTTTCGACATACAAGGACTCTTTGCCGACGGCAACGCTGTCGTGATGACTTGGCTTTGGTCAGCCACGCACAAGGGCGATATCCCGGGATTTCCCGCCACAGGAAAGAAGATCAAGATGTCAGGTGCCACCGTCTACTACTTCGACGGCGATCGCCTCGCAGGACATTGGCAGATCACTGACCGACTCGGTGTCTATCAGCAATTGCGGCAGACATCTAATAAGGAAACGAATGAACGGCAGAGATGAACAAGCCCAACCAGCGGGTGGAGCGTATTTTTTGCCCGGGGCGAGCAAAAAATCCGCTCACCCGTAACGTTCGCTCGGCTACGTGGAGCGTAGAGAGGAAGGTCTATGTAAATGTTTCCGCGCGATTTCTTCATCGACTATTGGAAGCCAGCCATTCGCGACGAGGTTTTCGTGGCAATGCCATTTGCCAAGCGCTTCGACGCCGTGTGGGATGGCGCGATCCAACCTGCGGCACGAGACTGCGGCCTCTCTGCGACTCGCGTGGACACGCGGGTAACCTCGGATAGCATCTTGGTCGACATCCTCGATGGAATCGCGCATGCGCGCCTAGTGCTTGTGGATGTGAGTGCGGTCAGTTGCCCGCCATGTCTCGGACTGGGTGATCTGCTCAAGCGCAATCATAGGAAACCCCGATACCCAAACGGAAACGTCATGTACGAGTTGGGCCTTGCACACGCAATGCGCCAAGCCGAAGAGGTTGTCGTCATCCGGGATGACCATGAGCACCAGCTGCTATTCGACGTGAGCGGCGTGCGCATCCATCGTTACCCGGCAGGCGACACAGCATCCTCCCGCAAGACCATTGGGGCTCTGATACGCGATGCGCTCAAGGTTGTCGACCAGACAAAGGCCCTCCAGGTCTCGAGGGCAATCCAGGCGATGTCGCTAAGGGATGTTAAGCTGATTCGCAGTTGGTGGCCTTACCCCTTCAATGTCTTCTCAAAGAAGCCTGAGGATGACTTGAGCGGGGTTACGTCGGATCTGACCGAAGCTGTATCTGATCTTCAGCGTATGGGCATGTTGCGAGTGTACGCCTTTCCCGCAGAGGAGAAGTGCGCTGTCACTCTTGTCTGGACGGAGTTTGGCAATGCGGTTGTTCGCGCGATGCCAGCAACGGTATTGGCGGGCAGGCGCGACCCGAAAACTGTCGAAGAGACCGCCGCCGCCCGACCAGATGAAGAGACACCGGTGAAGGAACCCGTGGCTCCTGCGGAGCCCTAGTTGCGAGTCGCGAGCGAACCAGTCATTCGAGGGGACGCGAAGAAAAATGCGGCATTTCCGGAAGAGTTTTTCGCGCGCCCCTCAATTCTATGTTATCTTCTACTGGAAGGTCCGGAGAGCTTATGAGCGAACTTGAGCATCTTAAAATCAGAAATGGAAAGCCTTCTGATCACGAAAAAATTGTTTCTGTAATGCCTGAGTGGTGGGGTGGACGTGATTTATCATCCTCGGTCCTAAAGGTCTTTTTCATCCATTTCAATCAAAGTACATTTATTGCTGAAATCGTAGATGAGTTGATCGGCTTTTTGGTTGGCTTTATGTCCCAATCCGAGGAAAGAGTCGGATATATCCATTTTGCTGGTGTACATCCTCAATTTAGAAAATTTGGTATTGGGCGCCGACTATTTGAAAAATTTTATGCGGCTTGCAAGGCAAATGACAGATCAATTGTAAAGTCCTGCACCTCTCCAGTTAATAAGCTATCAATAAATTTTCATAGAAAGATGGGCTTTGAGATCGAGGCAGGAAACGGAATAATTGATGATGTGCCTGTCACATTAGATTATCTTGGAAAGGAAAATCCCATGGTGCTTTTCAAGAAAATATTGGATTGAAAATAACCTCCGCATCCACGGGAAGGCAAGGTGCATGCCGCCCGTGACGCAGGCCTTATGTGAAGAAATATATTAATGAATACTTCAACATTAATTTGGGGAGTGATTTTTGGTTCTATAGGACTTGGATTTTTTGTTTATGGGAAAAAGCAAAAAGCCATCATTCCATTTATTAGCGGAATAGGGCTAATGTTGTTCCCGTATTTTATTTCGAATGTCTTTTTTCTTGTTATTGCCGGTATCATTTTTGTGGCTTTACCATTTGTTGTTAAAAGGTAGGCGCTTATAAAAAATGTATTGTAAAATTATTGCTTTTAATATTGGGGTCTTAATGTTGCAGCACATAACAACACCCTGCACAGGATTCGCAGGGGCGGGCCGCTAAAGCTCATACATAATTTGGTGTTAATGTGCATTTGAAGAAGGCCAAAATCCCTGCTCACCTGTGAGGATGAGCGTTCTACCACATTATTCTTGACAAATCCGCCATCCATTGTACAATTGTCTGAAAATAGCGTTTTGGAGATTGATATGGATATCGTAATTGACACATCTGCCTTAATTGCAGTTATCGTTGGTAAACCTGAACGAATTAAAATTATTGAGTTAACCACCGGGAATACATTAATAGGGCCTGGTTCCATTCCATGGGAAATTGGCAATGCTTTCTCGGCCATGTTTAAGCAAAACAGGTTATCACTTGATGAAGCCGAAAAAGGCCTATCAATATTTGCTAACATCCCCCTTCGGTATGTCGAACTTGACTTTTCTAATGTCTTACGCCTGTCTAAGGCTGTAAACATGTATGCCTACGATGCATATTTTTTGGATTGTGCTATTCGATATAAATCGCCTTTATTGACGTTAGATAAGAAGTTAAAGGCAGCGGCCCAAAATCTAAAAGTCGAAACATTGGAGGTATAAAATGCAAGTTTATACATATTCAGAAGCTAGACAAAAACTTGCCTTGGTGCTTGAACAGGCTGAAAATACAGGAAAGGTATTGATTCGAAGAAAAGACGGCCGAACATTTGCATTAGTTCCGGAAAGAAATCTTTCTTCTCCGCTCGATGTACCTACTATTAAAGCGAAAATTACGACAAAAGAAATAGTGGATATTATCAGAGAAGGAAGGGAAAGGTAGAAAAAGTAGCTGCACCGGACGTGGCAAAACGGCGCGCCACGCCGGTGAGCATCATGTTATGCCGCTATGCAGTAGTATTCTGAGAGGTAATAATATCATGATAAAAATATTAAGATGGTCAGAAAACAGATTTGTTCCGGCTGATAAAATTGAAAGACACTGCCTGATTAATGTAATCAGTCCGGAAAAAAGTGAGTTGGTAAAGTTGTCAGGCGAAATGTTTATCCCTACCGATTTTCTGACAGACCCGCTGGATGTTGATGAAAGGGCAAGAATCGAAACCGAAGACGGCGTTCTGCTTATTGTGTTAAGAATACCGAAATATGATGAAATCAATCCGGAAATCCCTTTCACAACAATCCCTGCGGGAATTATACTCACAAAAGAAGATACAATTGTTACAATAAGTTCTTCTGATATTACGGACATTCTGGATTTATGCAACAGTAGAACAAAAGGCATTATTACCGGAAAAAGAAGCAGTGTTGTCCTTCAAATATTTTTGAAAACATCACTGCTTTATCTAAAACATCTGAAAGAAATAAACAGACGTACCGGAGAAATTGAAAGAGAATTGCAGAAGTCGTTAAAAAACGAGGAGCTTATAAAACTTCTGAATATAGAAAAGAGTCTCGTTTTTTTTACAACATCTCTGAAATCCAATGAACTTATGATGGAACGGCTGCTGAAAATGGAACTGCTGAAACTGACCTCCGATGACAAAGATAAGCTGGAAGATGTGCTGATTGACAACAAACAGGCAATCGAAATGGCTAACATATACAGTAACATTTTAAGCGGAATGATGGACGCGTTCGCATCGGTTATCTCAAATAATCTGAATGTTGTCTTGAAAATTCTGACATCAATAACAATAATTCTGATGATTCCCACGCTGACTGCAAGCATTTACGGGATGAATATCGATTTACCGTTTGAGCACTCTCCCCATGCTTTCTTTATTGTTACAGGAATTTCTTTCACTCTGTCGTTACTCAGCGTCCTGATATTTATAAGAAACAGATGGTTCTGAACCTGTCGCTTCACCTGATCCCAAGGGCCTTGCGGCCCTCGGTCCAGGTGAGCTTGACGTTCGCTCCGCTTCGGTCGGCTGGCACGGCAAATTGCATAAAACACGCAATTTCCGCCCCCAGCCGACGGCGGCTCATCTCGCTGCCCCGTTATCGGCGTACAGCAGAAAAAGATAAATGAGAACTACCTAATGGGAAATATCAAATCGCGGCTGAAAATATACCTCATCATATTCTTTGCGGTCATCGTTTTAGGTACGATAGGCATGATGACCATTGAGAAAAAGTCTCTTATCGATTCCTTTTATTTTGTCATCGTTACCATGGCAACGGTGGGATACGGCGATGTCTATCCAGTAACTAATTTTGGGAAAATCTTTGCTCTTTTTATCATCGTCACCGGAGTGGGCACGTTTCTTGGCGTCATAGCCAATGTTACAGAGATCATGCTGGAAAAACGGGAGATGGAAAGCCGCATGAAAAAACTCAACATGATTATCGGTGTCTTTTACAGCGAGGTCGGTCTGGAACTTCTCTCCCGATTCGCCCGTTACGACCCCAATTTCGACGCCATCAGGCGCAGTTTAATCATAACCGAAACCTGGAAAGACAAGGAGTTTATTGCCGCCAGTAAGGAGTCTGTGAAGCACGACTTCGGCGTTGATGTCTCGCAGGTAGATTTTCTTGCACTAAAGGGCTTTCTCACAGCAAAACGAGACTTTCTCCTGAGGCTCTTAGAAAACCCTGTGCTCATGGAGCATCAGTCCTTTACCGATCTGTTACGCGCCGTCTTTCATCTCACCGAAGAGTTAGCTTACCGTAGTTCTTTCGAAGATGTGCCGAAACCAGACGTAAATCATCTTGCAGGAGATATCAAACGGGGCTACCACCTGATGGTGGCAGAATGGATTATCTATATGAAGTATCTGAAAAATAACTATCCTTTTCTCTTCTCCCTAGCTGTGCGCACTAACCCCTTCAACAAAGAGGCTTCAGTCGTCGTCACGGTGCAGTAAGAGAATCATTATCTCACGGCAATTCTGGCATCAGGATAGCCAGTTAGCCTTTGACAGTAACAGTGGACATAATGCAACACATAAACCATAGTCCAACACGGTCAATCCAGCCGATCGCTACGCTCCGGCTGATTTTTTCGTTACCGAGCATGGCACAGGGCTTGTGAGGTGAGAGTCCTTACACCAGGTTTACACCGAGCAGAAGGCAAGGAGAAGGACAAGGGCGCTGTATTTATCTTTACCAGTACGCTGGAACCGACAATTCAAATACTCCTCGACATAACGAAGGATCTGTTTGAAATAGGGCTTTGATTTGATGTCTTGGTATGTGACCATGGGCTTTTTACCGTACCATAATAAAAATACATCTAAATTACAGTAGGATAGCCCTAACACCCCTTTCTTCCTTCCTTCCTTCTTTGACGTGATGCTATCCTAGATTATTCTATACTATCCTACCTGATTAGGGTCTATTCTGCTCACTTTTCTTTCAGTTTTACAGGATTGAAATGATGACTGGTAAGGTCCGATTGTAATGAGGAAGATGAGGATAACCAAATGGAATTGTTATGTTATTACATTATGCTATAAGGGTCAGAACGTTTTCAATTGCGACCGTGGGGGAGGAGATCGCAAACACTCTAATGTGTGGACGGTTCGGATTTCCAAATAGATGAATTTTTAGTCGGTTTTTGAAATATACAGACTGCCCGTATTTCCGTTTTGGTTTTGTTGTTGGGAATGTGATGGATAAAAAATTGTGCCCAAATTGTGCCCGTCAAGGTCAAATTTTTTCAAATATTTCCAAATGAAACCAAAAACGCATTGAAAAATAGCCACAAGATCAAGTAGTTGTAATTGAACAATATTTCATGTTTTGTGTTCTAGGACTTAAAATCCCTTGGGGCTAAGTCCCCGTGCCGGTTCGATTCCGGCTCCAGGCACCAATAATTTCAGGGAGTTAGCCATTTTTGCGACTCCCTTTTTTATTGTCAAAAGAAGATTGTGCCCGAAATTGTGCCCATCTGCGTCTGGAGGTATGTTTCTTGTTTTTGAGACGCTAATTTGATATCAGATTTTTATTCACTGAGCGCTTTGAGCAGGGCATCTTTTGCATCTGCATAATACACGACAATGACTTTGGTGGCCAAGTCGTCAGGTAATTCGAAAAGTTGCTTGCGCGCAGAGACAGGAATGAGGATTTTCTGGGCTCCTTTGTCGGCAGCCAGTTCGATGATGCTGACGGCGTTGTATATGGGCTCGATGGATCCCCCGAGATTGAGTCCGCCCACGATGACGAGTCCGCCTTCCAGGCTGCGCTCGACCAGCGCGGAACTCATGGCGAGCAAGATGGGTATTCCTGTTGCCGCAGCGCTCTTGCAGGCATCAAAAGCACGGAACTGGATGGTGAACTCATGGGCACGTGGATCGCGATCACCGACCAGTTCCCTTGCTCTGGCATAGAGATTTTGTTCGGCACAGCGCACGCTCTCCTTGAGCGGCCCCGGAGGGCTTTGATTGAGAATCTTCACCCCACTTCCTGGTCCTTCCGTCACCTCAATGCAGAACAGTCCGGGATTCTCATCAGTGCCGCCGGGAGACAACGCCCATATCTGATCGGCAGGGAGCGGGTCGCTGCCGATGCTGTTCTCGCGGTGAAGTTCAGGTGTTGAGACGAATTGCTCAATCCCATCGGGGATCATGGTGAAACTGAAATGGGTGTTTCGGAATTCGGCAGCCCCTATGCGTTTTTGTTGCTCCTTCACCCTTCGGCGACATTCCAGAGCGAGCTTAGCAGCCCACTCGATGGCATCGTTGGGGATATTGGCTTCGGGATCGGGAAACATCAGTTTGAGTAGTCCACTTATCGTTTTTTGCGTGGCGGACGTGTCGCGTCCGCTCAAGGCGCCACCGAATTGGATACGACCTTGCAGCTTGTTGACCCGGCTTTGGGAGCGCAGATGATTCCAGCATGAGGAAAGGAAATCGCTGACCAGGCCGAATAGGCCATGTCCACCAGTGAGTTGTGTTTGCCTTGGGTAACTGTCTGTAACGAATAGCCAATTACAACGCGATTCTATTCTTCTTGTGCGCGACTGTCAATTGAAGGCTTTTCTCCCATTTCCAGGCGATTTTGCGGACTTTTCCTTGCTTCTGAAGAAAGGTTGAGCCGCCCAACGATCACATCTTACCCGGGCAGGTGGGTTCTACATACCGACATAATCCCTTAACTTATGAACAGCATCCCTGTGTTTTGATGGTTCCATTTTCCCGATATTCAGGAGCTTCCACTTGACTGCGGGCAGTTTCTCAACTCCTTCAAGCCCAAGAAGATCCCACTTGGGCACGCCTTCCTTTACTGAAACGAGGAAGTGTTTTTCCTCAGGCGTAACCTCATTCGTTAGCATTGAAACCAAGCTTTCTCTTGTCGCGCAAAGCTCCTCATAGCTCACTTTCTCAGTTACCAGTTCCTTGAATTCATTTTCGAAGACATCCCGTATGTCATTGAAGCGGGGATTCAGGATTTCGATCATGGGTCTTGGGTGGCTTATGACATAGACAAGGAATGCCTTTCTTGTTCTAAGGCTGAGATCCTCATTTCTGATCAGCCAATGCACATCGAAGAGATCCCTGGGATGCTGACGGTCAAGGGCTGCACAGATTTTCCCGGCGTACAATTCTTCAGTGGAAAGGATTCGGTTCTGGATAGAAAGTTCAAAGACCTCTTGAGCTTTCCTGGACAAGGTTCGTACTTCGGGGGGATACACAGAGCCTCTCATGACCAGATTTGGCTCTATTTTGACGGTGACTCCCTCTCTTTCCACAACCATGCCCTTCAAGATATTTGCGCCGTGGATTTTTCTCAAGGTCACTTTTGTCCCTGGTATCCTCCTCTGGATCTCTTCAGAGATACGTATCAAAGCATTACGGATATCGTTCAGGGCAAAGTCTCTTTCATTCACCGGAAGATACGTAAGGTCTATGTCCACTGAAAGACGAGGGAGGTCCCGAACGAAGAAGTTGATCGCCGTCCCTCCCTTCAAGGCGAACACCTCCTCTCTATGAATCAAAGGCAAGATTCTGAGGAGCAATTCCGCCTGTCTGAAGAATACCGTATCCTTCATCCGGAGACCTCTTCCTGATGATCCCTGGGAACTGTGATCCGATATTTCTTCTCATACCTTCCGTTCGGAACCAGCATCCGCTTTCCATGCCCCAAATCGACTCGGGAAAGATCGAGCTGCGAAAGCCAGGCATGCTCGTGTTTCTCCGCCATGTAAAGGAAGAGCCTCTTCACTTTGACAGACCGGCATGAATCAAGCAATTTCTGAACAAGCTCCGGACGGAGGCTGACGAGATTCTCCAGGATTAATGAGGCCTCCTCGAAAGTCACTTTTCGGGGGACCAAATGAAGCATTTCCAGCGCTGCCCTTTCAGGGGAGGAGATTCTTAAAAAGAAATCCCTCTCAGTGTAGTCTGAAAAACCATCTTGGACGTGGGCAGGAAACAGATTTGTGCGCGTCATGACTATATCGACACCTAAAGGGGCTCTTTTGAACCACATGGGCAAAACCTGCCCGAGAGGGCCATACAGAAATATCTTCTTCTGTTGAACTGGCAGGTAATGGGCATAACCTTTCAGTTCAAGGGATGTTTTCCCTCCTGCATGGACATTGAGCTTCAGTTGGGTTTGAAGCGCATAAAGGGCACCAGCCCATTCCACTTTGTCTTCATTGAGGGTATAGGCGCCTCTTCCAAAGGAATCTATCCATCCGCTCTTTCTGTATTTTGCCAGAAGATCATGGCCGAAGCCCAAGGTGTTCAAATAAGATGCAACTCCAACCGTGCCTCTGGGCCATTCTGTGATCAACCGGTTTATTTTAGTTTTTACTTGATGACTCATGCTCATTAAAAGATCATATTTTTAAACTAAAGTCAAGGATGGGTTTAAAAAAATCTATTTTTACTGACTCTAAGTCGTCAAATACTATTATTTTATCAACTTGAAGCGGGCGTCTATGATGAAAACGCGCCCGGTGCTCTAACCCCACTTTCTATCCTGCAATGCCAGCAAGGCCGCAAGGCGGATAACGTCGATCATCGATTGGGGATTGGCACGTCCCTCACCGGCCTTGCCGAAGGCAGTTCCGTGATCCACGGATGTGCGAATGATCGGTAATCCCAGGGTGACGTAACGCCGGCCATGCTGCCCCAGGTTTGGGTCTTGTCGTCGTATTTGAACCCCACAAGCTTGGTCGGGATATGGCCCTGATCGTGTTACATCACCACCACCAGATCATACATGCCTCCTAGCATTTTGGAAAAGACCGTGTCGGCCGGAAGCGGGCCTTCGGCGTTGATTCCGGCGTCCCGCGCTTCGGCCACGGCCGGGGCAATTTCCTCATCATCCTCGGTGCCGAACAAACCGCCCTCTCTGCAGTGAGGGTTTAGACCCGCCACAGCGATGCGCGGGGATGCCCAACAGCGGTCGTCTCTGGTTTGTTGCCATTATAGTCCGCCTTTATGAAAGAAGTCTCAGGAGTTGTAAAAGGGATTGCGGGGCGCCGACTGTCTGATCAGAGCTTCAGTCACCTCGGCAAACCCACGGACCACCCGGTCGGGAATTTCAGTGGGTCCCGTCAGGGAAAGCGGAGCAATTCCCAGGATCAGTCCGCCTTGGAGCCATCCCTCGGCCAGTCCGACCGTGAGGCGGTCCCTTATTGTCAACAGACGGCGCGGACCTGGGGCTCAAGACCTCGGCCGGATTCCTGTCCGGCACATCGAACCGATAAGGTCTCCCATGAAAGGGGATAATGACTTGAACCATAGCGCCCCTACCCTTAACCTCCCATGAAAATTCTAGGCAGGAAGGTGCTGAACCAGGGGATGTAAGTCACGATAAGCAGCACCACCAGAGCGACCGCAAAGGGTGCCCAAATTGCCCTGCTCAGGCGGTCGAGGGAGATATTCGCCACCCCGCAGACCGCAAAGAGCACAGCGCCGACCGGCGGTGTAATCAGACCCAGAACAAGGTTTAGGCAGATGACGATGCCCATATGCACCGGATCGATGCCCAGGGTGACGGCTATGGGCGCGAGCACCGGTGTGACGATGACGAGGGCGGGTGCGGTTTCCATGGGGATCCCGAGGAGCAGGAGAAAAACATTGACCAGCAGCAGGATCACCCAGGGAGAGGTGGTCAAGGTAGAAATCCAATCGATGAGAAACTGTGGGATCTGATTCAGGGCGACGATCCAGGCAAAAGGTTCTGACATGGCAATGAGCATCATGACCATTCCCGATTCCAGACCGGCTTTGAGCAGGACATCGGGAAGGTTTCTCAAGGTCAACTTGCGGTAGATAAAACCTCCCACAAGGGCGGCATAAACGACCGTGATGCCGGCGGCCTCGGTTGGGGTAAACATACCGGTCAGGATCCCGCCCATGATCATGATCGGCATGAAGAGGGCAGGCAAAGCCTTCCATGTGGCTACCAGGACTTCTTTCATCGGCCTTCGGGGGTCTTTCGGGTAGTTGCGCTTGGTCGCCACATAGGCCATATAGGACATCAAGGCCAGGCCGAGCAGGATGCCCGGAAAAACTCCGCCCAGAAAGAGGGCGCCGATCGAAACGTTGGCGGCAACTCCGTAGATGATGAAGGGGATGCTGGGAGGAATGATGGGCCCCATACAAGAGGACGTGCAGGTCAGGGCGGCGGCCACATCATCGTCGTAGCCTGCCTGATGCATGGCGGGAATCATCACCACGCCGATGGCGACTGCAGTGGCGACGGCAGCTCCGGAGATCGCCGCGAAGATGGCGCAGGCCAGGATCGTGGCATGCCCCAGCCCGCCCCGGATATGCCCAAGCAGGAGGCGGGCAAAGTCCACGAGGACCGGCGTGATCCCGCCCGCATTCATGAGGTTTCCCGCCAGCATGAAGAGCGGTATGGCGAGCAGGGGGAATGTCGCCAGGCCTCCGAATGTGGTTTGAATCAGCGTCGTGATGGGCACATTCCCGCTGATCAGGGCATAGGCCAGGGAGCAGCCGCCCAGTGCCACGAGGATGGGTGCGGAGATGCACAACAGTGCGATAAAGGAGCCGACAAACACGATCATCGGCCTTCTCCTTTCGCACCGAGACCGAGCAATCCCAGGAACTGTTCCAGGGTGACGAAAAACATGATGAAAAAACCGGCCGGAAGCGCAGCGTAGGGAAAGCTCATGATCAAGCCCATGGCCGGGGAGGTCTGTTTCCAGTTATAGATGGTCTGAAAAAGGCCATAGCCGAACAAGGCGGCGAAGAAAACGAGGCTGCATAAATAACTTACAAGCTTCAATGCTTTTGCCGTTGCAGGCGGGACGGCTTCCAGCACCGAGGTCATGCTTACCAGGTAGCCCTTTCTTAGCCCCACGGCGCCGCCCAGCATGGAAGCCCAAACCAGGGAGTATGTAGAAACCTCCCCCGTCCAGATATTCATTCTCTGAAACAGATATCGGCCGATGACTTCATAGGGGATTACGACGGCGATGACGGCCATGAACAGAATCGTCCCCCAACTCCCCAATTTCACGATCCATTCGTTGAAGATCTGCAATGCACGCATTACATACTCCAGGGCAAATCGATATTCACGCCCGGCTGAATGACGATGGGTCTGACCATCCGGCGTTTTTACGAAAACGATAAGGCGCCCTTCTCTGGGAAGGCTCCGAAGGGCGCCTGTGGCAGGGTGACTACTTGGCGTTCATAATGGCTTCGATTTCAGCTTTGGGGTACTGACTGCTGAAAGCCTCATAGGTCGGTGCCATGGCCTTCTTGAAGCTCTCCCGGTCCACGTCACGCACTATGGCGACCCCCTTGTCGGCCATCTCCTTCAATTTCGCCTCCTCGGCATCGCGGTTGATTTTCCGCTGGAACTTGCCTGCCTCATAAGAAGTTTTCACGAAAAGCTCCTGGTCCTCCTTGGGCATGGAATCAAAGGTTTTCTTGCTCATCAGGAACGGGGACGGGGAGTAGACGTGTGCCGTGAGCGAGAAATGCTTCTGGCCCGCATCCCAGAACTTGGAGCTGTAGAAAACGGCGATCGGGTTTTCCTGTCCATCAATGACCTTCTGCTGCAGCGCGGTGTAAACCTCGCCCCAGGCCATGGGGGTGGGATTGAGGCCGGCGTCCTTCCATGCCGACAGATGAACTTTGTTTTCCATGGTTCGGATCTTCAAACCTTTAGCATCTGTGACCTTCTTGACTTCGACTTTGGAATTGGTCAGGTGACGAAACCCGTTTTCCCAAAAAGACAGGGCCTTGATATTGGCCTTCTCAAAGTCGTCCAGCAGCTTGCGGCCGATCGGACCGTCCATTACAAGGTCTACATGGTTGAAATCCCGGAAAAGAAAAGGGAAGTCAAGGATGTTGATGGACGGGCTGAACCCGCCTAAAGGCCCCGTGGAGGTCACCAACAAGTCGATGGCGCCCTGTTGGATGCCCTCCGTCATTTCGCGCTCGCCTTTGCCCAACTGGTTGCTGGGGTAAAGCTTGATCTCGATGCGGCCTTGGGTTCTTTCCTTGATGAGATCGGCAAATTTCTGCGCCCCGACCATGTAAGGATGGTCCATGGGCAGGGCGGAGGCCAGCCTCATGGTGGCCTTATACTGGGCCCAAGTCGGCCCGACGCACACGAGAACCAACAACACCGCTAAACTCGACACCAATGCTTTCTTCATGTCCAATCCTCCTTTATGATAAATGTGGTTAAGCCTCGATAAGGCTTTCCCGGGAAAAATCCTGCCCCTTTCCCACGAGTATGGGAAAGGTGTTCGCCCCCTGGGGCATGATCGTGATTTTCGGTCTGTCCGTTCTGCTGTTCTCATAGGCCAATCGCAGGGCATCGTCCATGCTGCTGACCGGTACAACCCCGGCCCTTCCGGCAAGGTCAAGGTTTTCCCGGCGGGTCATGAGGATCATGGTGCCCTTCCGACAATACTCCATCTGTCGCACCGCCACCCATCCGGAAATCAGGAAATTGGCCCTCACGGCTTTCTCCATTTCCAGGAAAGTGTGGCAGCTAAACCAGTCAAAGAATTCCGCGGGCTCGGTTATGTCCAAACATTCGGCCAAGATGACAGCCGTCCCGCCCGGTTTCATGGCAGAGAAGGCGTTGTCGATGGTCTTCTGCGTCTGGTACAAGTTGATATCCTTGGGGTATCCTCCCGCAGTGGCAATCACAATATCCGCCTGCTCGCGGATTTCCACCCCGAAGATATCATCCACCATCCGCGTGGCCTCAAGCCATGCAGAAATCCAGTTGCCCGTGAAAATCCCTGCGATATCCCCGTCCAGATTCGGGACTACATTCACGATGAAGTCCGGCTTCACAAAGGCCGTTGCTTCCATCATATCTTCATGAGCAGGGTTTCCTTTCGTCATCTTGTTGGCGGACAGAGGATTCGTACCCGCACCGACTTCCCTCTGCATCGCCCACATATGGCTCTGCTGGATGGTCCTCAACGATGAAACGCCCGGCATGATGCTTTTCCGGCCTCCCCCGTATCCGACCATGTAATGGTAAATCACTCCGCCGGTGAGGATCACTTTATCGGCTTCAGCGACCAGCCGGTTTATCGAGACTTCAGTGCCGCGGCTGGTCTTTCCCAGATAGATCATGTTTTCAGTGTCCCAGGCGTTGTGATTGACCACCCTGACCCGATGGCAGATCCCCTCGCCGCAAAGCTCCACAAATTCGGCCTCTGTGTTCTGGCGGTGCGCCCCCACCGCAATAATAACGGTCACATTGTCATCGGAAATCCCGGCCGCGTTCAGGTATTCCAGCAGCAGCGGCAGCGTGTCCGCGTTACGCTGCCACCCGCGGGTGATATCGCTGACCGTTATGGCCACCGTCTCGCCGGGTTTGAGCAGTTCCCTAAGTGGGGGACTGTCAATGGGCTGATCCAGGGCGTGACGGTAGGCTGCGGCCAGATCGGACGGAGGCCTGCGGTTGCGCCCCACGAGTTCATAGAGAAGATGCGCTTCTGGAATGGAGAAGCTGACCTCTCCCTTTCCATATTTCAGAATGAAGCGCTTCTCTCCCATGGCTATTTTTTCCACTCCGCCGCCAGCTTCTCGATCTCTCCTTCTTCCATATGGTAGACGTGTTCTTTGCCGGGAAAATCCCCCTTGCGCACTTCCTCGATATAGGTAGAAAACACCTTCCGATACTCGTCGGCCACATTACCGTACCGTTTGACGAACTTGGGTGTGAATGCCTGGAAAAGACCGAGGATGTCCACGCAGATCATGACCTGACCGTCGCAGTCTCCAGCCCCAATGCCGTAAACCGGTATGGGAATCTCCCGGCAGATGATCCGGGTGACCTCTGGCGGGACACCTTCCACCAGCACGGAGAATGCCCCAGCATCGTACACCGCCTTGGCATCCTCGATAACGGCCCGGGCACTCTCGGCGGTGCGGCCTTGGGCTTTGAATCCGCCCAAAGCGCTCGAACTCTGGGGCGTCAGCCCCACATGCCCCATCACCAGCATCCCGGCGTCAGCAATGGCCCGGATAACCCGGCCTACCCGTTTGCCGCCCTCCAGTTTCACACAGTCCACCCCGGCCTCTTTATGGAATCGCACAGCGTTGCGCACTGCGTCATGGATACTGATCTGGTAAGCTCCAAACGGCATATCGCCGATCACGAAAGTATTTGGAGCGCCCCTGCGAACGGCTTCGGCGTGGCAAATGCACTGGTCCATGGTGACCGGGATGGTTCCCGGATACCCGTAAATGGCCATTCCGAGGCTGTCGCCTACCAGAAGCATGTCCATGCCCGCTTCCTCTGCCAGTTGGGCGGTGATGTAATCATATGCGGTGATCCAAACCGCGCGCCGGCCGTTGTCTTTCATGTTTTGCAGATCAAAGCGCGTCAGTTTCTTTTTCAACGTGTTTTTCTCCTTTCCTGATGGGAGTCCCTCGATGGGCTTGTGGATGGGGCTATCGATACCTTAACGCCCTGCTTTTCCAGCCGGCGCCAAATCCGAGGGTCAAGGCGGTCGTCGGTGATGACTTCCGATCAAGAATCAAGTTGCGGCGTTGGACGGGAAAATAGTCTGGTTTTTTCGAAGAGAAAGCCATCCTCAGGCCTAAGTCATCAATTTATCTTTTTGCATAGCAATCATAAACGAACATTAAAATACAAGAAAAAATTAAAAAAAGATGCCATCGCTTCGGCATAGTCCTTTCTAGATATTAAATTTTAACCCTTTATTAAATCAAAAAAGAGGTTAAAAAAGGACTTGATCTGTTGATGGTTTTCAGATAAATACACAAAAAATTTATTTCCAATCAAAGGTTATGTCAGGCGATGCCATCCCGACCGGGGTGGCATTTTTTTTTGGAGGGAATGACATGATTATTAGAATTGCTATATTGTCAGGCTATTTTTTGATCGTTCTGATAATTGGGATGTTGGCCAGGAGACGGTTTGATTTCACCCCTGAAGGTTATTTTCTGGCCGATCGAAAGCTCGGATCCGTTGTCTTGCTTGGGACCATGGCCGCTACAAATTTTTCGGCCTTTACCGTGTTTGGAGCATCGGGAGCCGGCTATCGCGACGGATACGCCTTTTTCCCTATCATGGGGTTCGGCACCGGGTTTATGGCGGTTACTTTCTGGATCCTGGGTCGGCGCATCTGGGAAGTCGGCCGAAAAACCGGTGCCGTTACGCCGCCGGAGTTGATCCGGCATCTTTACGAAAGCCCCCCGCTTTCCATTTTATTTGCACTGGTAATGATCGTCTTCACCATGCCGTATTTGGCATTGCAGCCCATGGCGGCCGGGTACGCCCTGGAGGAACTGTTGGGATTGCCCTATTTTGGCGGTTGCACCCTGGTGACTGCCGTCATCGTGCTTTATACCCTGACCGGCGGGATGCGGGCGGTGGCCTGGACCGACCTTTTTCAAGGGATGCTGATGTTCGTCATGCTATTGATCTCCCTCATCATCGTAGCGGGACATCATGGCGGCTTCGTGGCGGCACACCAAAAGGCCCTTTCCACGACACCGGAACTTTTTTCCAGGCCCGGCGGCATGGGGGCATACTCGCCCGGGATTTGGATGAGTTTCATGATGCTCTGGTTTTTCTGCGATCCGATGTTTCCTCAACTTTTTCAACGGTTTTTTGCCGCCCGCAGCCGAAAAACGATCCGTTTCATGATGCTTTATTATCCTCTGATCTGCACAGCGGTCTTCGTCATGCCCGTCGGAATCGGGGTCCTAGGCCGCCTTTCGATACCGGGGTTGACCGGAAGCCAGGCCGATCGCATTTTGCCCATGTTGATGACCTCCCTTTCAGGCGATGCTATGGCGGCTCTTGTGATCGCCGGCGGGCTGGCCGCCCTCATGTCCACGATGGATTCTCAGTTGTTGACTCTAAGCTCGATTTTCTCCCGGGACATTTTATTCTTGATGTGTCCAAGCGCCGTTCAAAAAGAGGCTACCGGGAAAGTGTTTGTGGCGCTTTTAGGCTTTGCAGGACTGGTTCTGGCCTTTCGGCCGCCGGCCACCATCTTGCAGATCGCCACCCAGACCTTTACCGGTTTGGCGGTGCTTTTTCCCACCGTCATCTTTGGCCTTTATTTCAAGCGCCGATATGCACTGCCGGCCATGTTATCTATTATCACCGGTGAAGCCGCCGTGATCGCTTTTTATTTGAAGTGGTTATCCGCCAACAGGTTTTTACCGGTAGTTTATGTCATGCTCATCGCATTCGGGATCTATCTATTGACCTATGGGATTTTGGCATGGAAAAAGGGGCACTTGGTTTTTTCCTTTCCAGCCTGGATGCAATCGCCTTATTTCTACTTGCTGGGTCTCACTTTTTTTATGGGAACCGATTTTTGGTCCTGGGGGCGTGTGGATCCTGTAATTGTGGGGCTTCCATTGTGGATCTGGTATTTTGTGGGCCTTTCCATGCTTCAGATGGGCATTATGGGGGTGATGATCTACCGGGAAAAACGGCAATCGGCAGGACCGGATACAATCCCTGACTTATGAAAAAAGCCTGAATTCACCGGGCATATCCCGGGTGGTGGAAGCGCACGGCGATTCCGTTTTCGTCGACGCGGACAATCATTCCGCTTTTTTCAATGAGGATCCTCTGAGGAGACAGATAGCTCAGTTTGATTTCCTGCCCCAGCTTAAACCGTCCCGAGGTATCGATAAATGCCCCTCCTCCGCCTTCATCGGTGATCCTACCTTCATAGCGCCGTCCCCAGACAGTGAATTCGACCGGTCTGGACACTTTCAACCGGACGTAATCTCTCTTGCTCCGATTACTCATGATCCGAGTGTACCTCTTTTCTTGAAAGCCTGTCTGATTCCCCGATTTGGAGTTTGATAAATCTTTCAGTGACATATATGGCGCGAGTTTACAAGCAAAATGGTTTCCCTTGACATCAAATGGAGATCCGCATAAATTTATAATTTTGAATTTATCGTTCTCTCGGAGAAAAAAATGGACTATAAAAAGACACTGAACCTGCCTGAAACATCTTTCCCCATGAAGGCTAACCTGTATAAACGTGAGCCTGAACAACTCAAAGCCTGGGAGGATATCCACCTGCATGATCGAATCCGGAAGCTTTCCTCGGGCCGAAAACAGTTTATCCTCCACGACGGCCCCCCTTACGCCAACGGTAATATCCATATCGGCACTGCATTGAACAAGATCTTGAAAGACATCATCGTACGGTCCCGCCAGATGTCGGGGTTTGACGCGGTTTATGTGCCGGGATGGGACTGCCACGGACTCCCCATCGAACACAATGTCGATAAGGAGCTGGGGGACAAGAAAAGGACACTCTCCCAGGCTCAGATACGCCGGCTGTGCCGTGCTTACGCCGAAAAGTTCATCGACATCCAAAGGGAAGAGTTCAAGCGCCTGGGGGTGATGGGCCACTGGGAGTCGCCTTATCTCACCATGACTTATGACTACGAGGCCACCATCGCACGGGAATGCGGAAAGTTTGCAAAAAACGGAAGCCTGTTTCGGAGTAAAAAGCCGATTTACTGGTGTAATACGTGCCGTACGGCGCTGGCCGAGGCCGAAATCGAATACAAGGATGACGCATCCCCTTCCATATACGTTAAATTCCCGATGATCGATGACCTGAGTGAGGCCCTCCCTGGCACTATCGGGGAAGCGGGTATCCATGGTCATCTGGACAACCACGCCATGGACGATTCCTGCCAATCTGGCTATCGCCCTGCACCCGGATTTCGAATATGCAGCGATGGATGCCGGTAATGGAGAAGTCTATATTATGGCCAAATACCTGGCCCATGCCTGTATGGAGATCTTCGGCAGGTCCGATGCCTCGATTATCGGCACTTTGGAGTCCAAGGGTCTGGAGGGAAAAACCTGCCGCCATCCCCTTTACAATCGGACATCGCAGATCATTCTGGCGAACCATGTCACCCTGGATGCCGGGACCGGTTGTGTCCACACCGCTCCGGGGCACGGCAGGGAAGACTACGAGGTTGGGCTTGAGTACGGTCTTGATATCTATTCGCCGGTGGACGATGAGGGCCGATTCGCGGAGGATGTAGGCTTTTTCGGAGGGCAGTTCGTTTTTGATGCCAACCCGGCCATCAATCGAAAGCTGAAAGAGACAGGAGCCCTTTTGAACGAGGGGTCCATAACCCACCCTTATCCCCACTGCTGGCGGTGCAAAAATCCGGTTATTTTTAGAGCAACCCCACAGTGGTTCATCTCTATGGACAAGACAGGATTGAGAAAACGTTCCCTGGAGGAAATCGATCGGGTCAGGTGGATTCCCCACTGGGGACGGGAGCGGATCTATGGGATGATCGAAGGTCGGCCCGACTGGTGCGTCTCCCGGCAGCGGGCGTGGGGGGTTCCTATCGCGGTATTCTATTGCAGGGATTGCAATACGATCCTTTTGGACGATGCCATCATGGAGATGGTCTATGCCCAGTTTGAAGCCCACGGAGCCGACATCTGGTTTGAAAAGGAAATATCGGATTTCTTGCCTGAAGGGAAATGTTGTTCCCAGTGTGGCAGTAAAAATTTCGTCAAGGAATCGGATATCTTGGACGTCTGGTTCGACTCCGGAGTAAGCCACGCGGCGGTGCTGGAAAAACGGCCGGGGTTGAAATGGCCGGCAGACCTTTACCTGGAAGGAAGCGATCAGCACCGGGGATGGTTTCACAGTGCCTTGCTGACTGCTGTGGGGACCCGGGGCCGGGCCCCTTATGACGCGGTGCTGACCCACGGTTTTGTGGTGGACGCCGAAGGAAGAAAAATGTCCAAGTCGTTGGGAAACATCGTGGCTCCCAGGGAAGTCATTGAGAAATATGGAGCCGAGATCCTGCGCTTGTGGGTGTGTGCCACGGACTACAGGGAGGACATCCGCATTTCGGAAAACATCCTCAAACAGCTTACCGATGCCTACCGACGCATCCGAAACACGTGCCGGTTCATGCTGGGGAACCTTTTCGATTTCAATCCTCAGGCAGATGCAGTGGCCTATGCGGATATGCCGGAGATCGATCGGTTTGCATTACACCGGCTCCAGGAACTCATCGAAAAAGGGGTCAAAGCCTACGACGACTATGAGTTTCACATCATCTACCATGCATTGCACAACTTCTGCGCCTTGGATCTGAGCGCTTTTTACCTCGATGTTCTAAAGGACCGGCTCTACACCGCGCCGCCGCGATCCGCATCGCGCAGAAGCGCCCAGACCGTCCTCTACAACATCGTGGATGTCATTTCACGGCTCATGGCCCCGATATTGGCATTCACCGCGGAAGAGATCTGGCGGCATATGCCGGCCGGTGGTGACCAGGCCGAAAGCATTCACATGGCGGCGCTTCCCGAGACGAACCCTGTCTACATCAAACCGGAATTGGCCCAAAAATGGAACCGCATGCTTCAGGTGCGCAGCGAGGCGCTGAAAGCACTGGAGATGGCCAGGGCCGAAAAGCGTATCGGGCACCCCTTGGATGCGTCGATTACGCTGTATGCCCAAGGGGAGCTCCATGAATTTTTAAAAGAATTCGATGCGGATTTGCGATCTATCCTGATCGTATCGGAGGCAATCCTCACACCGGATGCACCCGGAGATAACGCATTTATAAGCGCAGCCATCGACGGGCTTGCCGTTCTGGTGAAAAATGCACCCGGCAAAAAATGTGAGAGGTGCTGGGTCCATACAACTTCCGTAGGAACCGATCTCCGGCATCCGGACATATGCCACCGATGCCTCGAAGCATTGAACGCGATGGGTTTGAAGGAATGAGGCAGGATCATGAACCTTACCGACTCGGGAAATCCGATCGAATAAAAAAAATGGCGCCCACAAAATCTAAATGGGTGCTGCTCGCCGCCCTTTCTCTTTTGGTGTTGATCCTCGATCAGTCTACCAAGTCTCTGATCATGACATCGATTCCCCGTAATGGATCCGTTCCGGTCATCCAAGGGTTTTTCAATATCGTGCATCTGCAAAACCCGGGCGGCGCATTCGGTTTTTTGTCGAACGGATATTCCGACATCAAGCGTCTCTTCTTTGTGGCCGGAACCCTTATCGCCGCGACACTACTGATCGTTCTTTTTCGGAAGCTCCCTAAAGAATACTCCTTGCTTCGTGCAGGGATTGCCCTGATCCTGGGAGGTGCCGCAGGAAACGTCATCGACCGCATCCGTTATGGAAGGGTTGTAGATTTCCTCGACTTCTATTGGAAAGATCTTCACTGGCCGGCTTTCAACGTGGCTGACAGCGCCGTAACTCTGGGTGCGGGCGTTTTTCTTTTCTACCTCATTTTTAAAAAGATACCGGATTAACGTCCTTTTCCGGCAGCATCATGGCAGGAGGCGATCGGTGCCTGCGATCTATTCAAATGAACTTAAAGTCTGCTTAAATGAGATCCGAGACGGGGAAAACCCTTCGGTCTATTTGATTTTCGGGGAGCCCTTTCTTTGCAAACGGGCTCTGGGCGCCCTTTTGAGAAAGATATTTCCTGAAGGGGAGGGCTTTGGTTATGAACCTCTTGACGGCACCGTTGTCGATGTCCGGGAAGCCGTACAAAAAATCGCCACCTTTTCTCTTTTTTCGGAAAAGAAGGTGGTAGCCCTTCTTGACGCCATGGTTTTTTCCCCCCAAACGGATTCGGATACGATCCTGAAAAAGGCGAAAGAGGCCTACGAAACCGATGAAACCCCAAAGGCGACCCAATATTTTTTGACTTGGATGGCTGCATCCCGCATCGATTTTGAAGATATGCCGGACATCATTAAAAATAAAACCGGTAAACGCGATCCGGCAACCGTTGGGAATGGAGCGTGGATCGAGGATTTGGTGCATTATTGTAAAGAAAACAATCTGTCGATTCCCGACGTGAAAAGCGATGCAAAGATACTCGAAGATGCCATAAGGAAGGGATTACCGAAGGGGAACTTCCTGATCGTCACCACGAGCCGGGTGGATTCGCGCATGGAGCTTTATCAGGCCGTTGTCGAAAAAGGGAAAGTCATTGATTGTTCGGTCCCTGCCGGAAATACCGCGAAGGATAAGAAGGCTCGGGATGATATTCTTAAAGCAATCATTCATGAGATACTCAAAGAAGCCGGTAAAACAATGGATCCGGATGCATACACCACGGTTTGTGAAATGACAGGGTTCAACCTCGGGGTATTGAAAGGAAATCTCGAAAAACTCATTGCCTTTACAGGAAATCACCCGCGAATCACCCTCGGCGACGTCCAGGAAGTCCTTTCAAGGACGAAGGTGGATTTGATTTTTGAATTGACCGGGGCGGTAATGGAACGAAACCCTGACAAGGCCTTTTTTTTCTTAGATTCGCTTTTAAGATCCGATTTTCATCCCATGGCCATTCTTTCAGCCCTGACCCATCAGGTTCGAAGACTGATCGTTGCCCGAGAGTTTTTCGAAAAAGAGTTAAAAGGAGAATGGCGCAAGGGATATCCATACAATCGGTTCAAAGAAAAGGTGATGCCGCTACTTGAATCCCACGGAAAACAGCTCGAAGCGGTGCTGTCCTCATGGGATAAGGAGGAGACGGAAAACGCTCCGGCAGGTAAAGGAAAGAAGAGAAAAACCGATAAAATCGCCTCCGATCTGGTGATCACTCGAGGCGGCTCCAATGTTTATCCGGCATTCAAGCTGATCGAGGCTTCGGAGCGCTTCCGGAAGGATGAATTAATAGACGCCCTCATGCTGTTGGGCGACACCGATCGGCTCCTCAAGTCCACGCCCATTTCACCGAGATTGCTGCTGGAAAAGGTGCTTCTTACGATTTGTAACCCTTCAGAATGAAGAGCTTTGACGAGAAAAGGCGATTCCCATGGGTTTTTTCCGAAAGCAGGAAGAACAGATGGCCATGCGGCTGCTGGTATGGCGTTATAAAAAAGCCAATCTCCCGCCGCCCGATGCATCCCGGTTGTCGGAAATGGCGGCAACCCTGGTGGAAGACGCTCACCAGATCGCCCGAAGACGGGGAAAAAAGGTCTGGATCATCCTGAAGGAATTGGTCGAGGACCTCAAAACCTAGTTGCCGAGCGGTTTCCCACTTATAAATCCCTGTCTCCTGTCCTAAGAACCCAGACCACCTCACTCTATAGCGCCTGAATTGCGTTTTTCAAGCCGTCAGGCGCAACCATCGCGACAAATCGAGCCAAAAGACAATTTTTAGAGCTTCCCGGGTTACGCCGACGTTGCCATATATATAGCATAGAATGTCGGTAAAGCCTTGAAGTATCTTTTCCCCTGGAAGGAAACAATAAAATCTCAACCATTTTTTCTTGTTCGATCAGATGGTCCGGTCGAGCTTGTAGAGGAGGATGGTCAAAATCACCGTCCCCATGAGCATCCATGTCGGACCGAAGAGCCATAGTGTGAACGGCACCGATAGATAGTACGCGCGCATGCCCAGCGTATAGTGGGTGTTGGCCCGGTTGATAATATGCGTGACGGCATCGTAGGTGACAATGGGATCATCTGCGGTCGGAACATTGATCACAAAACTGGCATGGTTGTAATACCTGATGGAAAGGGCGAAACTGAAAAACGCGAAGAAAAAACAGACCGTCAGAATCATGAGCTTGATGGACCACATGGTTGCATCCTTGGTCCCTAAAATGTTGAGCGCATGCGCACACTCGGCAATGTGATCGGTTCTGAAACCAGCACTCAGGATGCTCAATCCGATCACGATGGCCGCCGAAGCGAGAAAACTGGACGCCATGACCCAGTTGCGCAGCGTCTGGACGGCCAAAAGATCCAGCTTGCCCTCCATCACCGCTCTGACCCAGTCCCTGCGTAAGTGGTTCGTAAGGCCGATGGACGTCTTCAGCGGAGTCCTCCGTACAACCAGGACCAATTGGACGTGGTAAAGCAATAATATAATGAGGCAGAGTGAAACTATACTGATCTCAGGCCAAAGTAGTTGAGTCATGTCTGATAACGGCCTCTTCCGAAAATTCCGGGAAACATGAGAAGTAAATGAACAGAACCAGCCAACGACATTGCGAGACTATTTCATCTCTACCACCTTCAGAAGGTTTGTGCTTCCAGGGGTCCCGACAGGCACACCTGCAGTGATGATCAAACGATCCCCTTGCCGGGCGATGCCGTGTTCCAAGGCCCATGAGCGGGCCAGGTCAAACATCTGCTCAATATCTGAGAAGGGAGGCACCAGGGTGGGAATCACGCCCCAGGACATGGTCAACTGGCGTTGGGTTTTAAGATACGGCGTCAACCCCACCACAGGACAAGCCGGTCGGAATCGAACAACCAAGCGGGCCGTACTGCCTGAAGACGTACCGGCAACAATGCCGGCGGCATGAAAACTGTCGGCCATCCAGCAGGCGGATCGGCTGATCCCTGATGCAGTCATAGGCAAAAGCTCAGACATGGGCTCATTGAGAAAATCCCGCTCCTTTAAGTAAGGTTCCGTGGCGCGAGCAATCCGATCCAGCACTTGTACAGCTTCAACGGGATAAGCTCCCATGGCGGTTTCCTCTGAAAGCATCAGCGCATCCGTACCGTCCAGGATGGCGTTAGCCACGTCCGTTGCCTCGGCACGGGTGGGACGCGGACTGCTTACCATAGATCGGAGCATCTGCGTGGCCGTGATCACCGGTTTGCCGGACTGGCGGACCATCCGAATAATCTTTTTCTGGATCATCGGCACATCTTCCAACGGCATTTCAACACCCAGATCACCGCGAGCAAGCATGACGCCATCGACCATGGCCAGGATTTTCTCCAACCTCTCAATGGCCTGCGGTGTTTCGATCTTGGCAATCAACAGCGGGCCGTTCGGTTTCTGGTTCAAAATCGCTTTCACAGGCTCCAGGTCCTGTTCATGCCGAACAAAAGAAAGGGCTACAAAGTCTGCGCCTTCTTCCAATCCGACCTCGAGATCTTTCCGGTCTTTGTCTGTAAAAGCTGGTATCCTCAGGTTGCTTGATGGCAAATTGATGCCTTTATGAGATTGCACCACGCCCGCCACCACAACGCGGCAAAGAAGCCGATCCGTCGCTTTGCCTTCTACCTGCAATTCAATCAATCCATCCGCAAGGAGGATACGACTTCCGACTTCTACATCCTCGACAATATAAGGATAATTGACGGGAATAACCGATGAATCCAATGATTCCCCTGGACTGAGAACGACCTTCTCACCGGCTTGGAGTTGCCGTTCTTGGACCGGCAATTGCCCGATACGAATCTTCGGCCCCCCAAGATCCTGGAGGATACCGATCTCTTTTCCTAATTCCTGGGATATCTGCCTAATGGTGCGAAAAGACGCACGATGGGTGTCGCAGTCTCCATGGGAAAAATTGAGTCTGGCCACATCCATTCCCGCAACGATAAGCCGCCTGATCTGATCGGCCGTAGAAGTGGCGGGACCTATGGTGCATACAGCCTTCGTACTTCTAAATTTTGAAAGGGTATTCATATGGATATGAATCAATTCCTTATTTCATTATTCCTGATGAAACCGCAACGAAAAGTATCATTTTTTGTCATGACATGCCTCGCACCCCACGATGTCTTCCGTCGCGCCGCCAGAAAAATGCGTAGTGCCCGTTCATCACTCAAATTTCTTTATCGACTCTCTAAAATGATGTGCTTGTTTCAAGGCATTGGCGTAATATTTCTGAATATACTCCTTCACCATTCTCCTGGCTGAAAACTTGGCTGCATTGCTCTTGATGGTCTCTTTCATGACCTTCACCCAGTCATGACGGACCCCATCGTCTGCAACCGTGTAATACAGAGGAATGACCCTTTTTCCGAGAAGGTCATAGACCGCTGCGGCATCTGCTTCATCGCGGTTCGCGTTCGCCGTGTCCGGTCCAAAAGCCCAGCCGTTATTCTCATTGAATCCTTCCGCCCACCAGCCATCCAGGATGCTTAAATGTGGCACCCCGTTCAACGCCGCCTTCATCCCGCTGGTTCCACTGGCTTCCATGGGAGGAATAGGATTGTTTAACCAGACGTCCACCCCGTGAACCATATACTGTGCGAACTGCTCTCCATAGTTTTCCACAAAAGCGATCCGCCCTCCAAACTCGGGGTCACGGGTCGCATTGAATACCCGTTGAAGTATGCGCTTACCAGGATCGTCCGCGGGGTGTGCCTTGCCGGCGAATATAATCTGTATGGGCTGCCAACGATCATTGAGAAGTTTCTTCAAACGGGGTATGTCATGGAACAGCAAATCCCCGCGCTTATATGTGGCAAAGCGACGGGCAAAACCGATCGTCAATACGGAAGGATCCAACAGGGCCCCTCCGGCCAACGCAATGGAGGGGCTCACGCGTTCCTCGGTCCAACGCTGGCGGGATCGCTCCCGGATGGCGTCGATCAGTTTGATCTTTAGCCAGTAGTGGGTCTTCCATAGCACGTCGTCCGGTATGTTCTCAATGGATTCCCAAAGCTGCGGATCATCGTGATGTTCCAACCAGTCAGGCCCCAGATACTGGTTAAAAAGGAGTTCCATTTTGGGTTCGATCCAAGTGGGAACATGAACCCCGTTGGTCACATGATCGATGGGCGCCTTTTCTTCCGGAACCCCTGGCCATATACTGTGCCACATACGACGGGTCACTTGCCCGTGTTTTTCACTGACCCCATTTCGATAACCGGACATCCTCAGAGCAAAAGCCGTCATGTTGAAACCGGCCCCCGGATATTCGGGGTGCGCCCCTAATTGCAGAAACGTATCGTGATTGAGCCCAAGTGACGGCCAATAGGAACGAAAATATTTTTCCATCAAAAAAAAAGGGAATACATCATGGCCGGCGGCAACTGGAGTATGGGTGGTAAAGACTGTAACCGCCCGGACTTGGTGACAGGCTTCTTCGAACCCCATCCCCCTCTGGACCCGATCTCTGATTTCTTCCAACAGGGCAAAAGCAGGGTGGCCCTCGTTGAGATGGAGGACGGAATACCTGATTTCGAGCTTTTCCAACACCTCAGATCCCCCGATTCCGAGAACGATTTCCTGCCGCAACCGGTGCTCCATATCGCCGATATACAGATGGGCGGATATTTGCCGATTCCAGGGATCGTTCATCTCGATGTCGGTGTCCATGAGAAAAAGGCACACTTTACCCACCGATATTTTCCACACAGCCACGTAAATGGCAGGCTCCATCAAGGGGACCTTGACCACGACCTGTTCTCCCTTTTCGTTCATCACCCTGGTAATCGATGCCGCATCGCGGTCAAGGATCTGATCAGTCTGTTCCTGCCAACCGTCTTCGCGGATGTGTTGACGGAAGTATCCCTCGGGATACATGAATCCAACGCCTACGATAGGGACCTTCAAATCACTGCACTCTTTGAGCAGATCACCAGCGAGAAAACCTAGGCCCCCGGCGTAGAAAGGAATGGAATGATGGAGCCCGAATTCCGCGGAAAAATAGGCCACGGGGTCCGTATTTAGAGCCGCGGCGTTCTGGAGATAAGAACAGGTCCCTTCGGTGGTGTCTTTGCGGAATCTGGAAAGCACTTCATCGTAACACTTCAAGTAATCCGGATCATGGGCGGCCGACTCCAGTACCTCTCGTTTCAGTTCTTTGAGCGTCTTATCCGGATTATGCCCTGTTTCTTTCCATACCTGGCGGTCCAACCTCTTAAAAAGCATCCTCGCCGCCGGATGCCAACTCCACCAGAGGTTTTTAGCCAGTTCACCCAGTCCTATGAGGCGCTGTGGGAGGTTGGGAAACAAATTCGCTTCAACTTCCATGTTTGCTGTTCCTTTTCAACCTGATGTTTAAACAGCATAAACGAAATAGAGATTCATAGAGCATTCCCACCGCTTCTTTCAAAAGTGAGTGATAGTGATAGTGAAGTGATAGAAGTTGCTTTTTTGCGGACGGGTTAGGCACGGGCATGAATTATGTCTTACCATCGTCTGCACCCCAAGATATGGGAACACACATTTGTCGTGGCGTATAACTTCTCGATTAACTGAAGGGAAATCCACTGTCAATACGGATTTTATCGGCAAGATGCCATTTACCAGGCTCGTTCGGGCCTAGGCCGCCTGTCTGCGTCGTGAACGCGACAGGCAGGCGCAGACAGGGTATGCCGCCATTGATCCGGAAGGGTGATCATATCCCGGGTGATTTTGGCTTTTTCCAAAAGCATCTTGAGCACGCGATGTCTGAAGAGGCGCTCCAGAGTCCGGCAATCGATCCGATGTGCGACGTTGAGCATGCCGCTTTCGTGGAAGTATCCATCAGAAATGAGCACATGCAGGTGGGGATTGAACCCCAGAAAATCCCCGAATGTTTGAATGGCGATGGCGGCGCCGGGTACTGTGGTTGAATTTCGTGAGGCCAAACTGAAATAATCCTTCAGGCTTTTCCACCCGCAGCGGCTGAGCTCGGATAACAGCTTGCGGTCAAACAGAAAATAGCGTCTGAGGATCTTTGGGATACTTCATGACCGCACTCTCCGCAGCGGACCCGGGCAAACCCATAATGGATCCGTTCCGGTCATCCAAGGATTTTTCAATATCGTGCATCTGCAAAACCCAGGGGGCGCATTCGGTTTTATGTCGAACGGATATTCCGATGGTATGGCGGTATAAAAAAGCCAATCTCCCGCCGCCCGATGCGTCCCGGTTGTCGGAAATGGCGGCAACCCTGGTGGAAGACGCTCACCAGATCGCCCGAAGACGGGGAAAAAAGGTCTGGATCATCCTGAAAAAATTGGTCGAGGACCTCAAAACCTAGTTACTGAGCGGTTCCTTTTCGTAATCGACGACTGATGGAGCCGGCCATTGATCACTTTCTCTTTTTAGCGAAAAGCTCGAGGATATTTTTGTTTCCGTCACGGCGGTATCGGATATCATCCATCATTTTATGGATCAAATACACCCCCAGGCCGCCGATGGGACGGTCCGTGATGTCAGCACTAAACTCCGGCGGGGGAAGGGACTTGATGTCAAAGGGGACTCCGCTGTCCGTTAGCGTGATGACAAGCCCGGCTTGCTTTTCGTATTCGCAATTCACTTCCACATCCCCCGTTTGATCGCCCGGATAGGCATACTTGAAGATGTTGACGAGGGCTTCCTCGGTGCCCAACTCGATCTCCTGCAAACGCTTAGAGTCGAAACCCTGTTTGCGGGCAAAGGAAGAAACAAATTGCACGAGTTTTTCAAGGTTTTGTAAGTCGGCGGCCAGTCGGATTGTCGGCATCGGGTGTGTACTCCCGCAAAAAGCGTGACGATTTCCCATCGTCTATAAGGCGGAAGCTGACTCCCTGCTGATAGCTTTGGGTGTCAGTTTTCGCTTGAGCTTTTCCAATATTCAACAGTCCATCCTTGAATGTCAATGAATTAACTTTTGCTGGCTTCGTAAAAAGTTTATTTGCTGCGTTGCACTGCATCCTTCGTCATTGCGGCGTACCCATATGTACGCCTCATTCCTCAGGATTTGCGCGCCTTGCATCTGAAGCTTTTTACTTTGCTATCCCAGTTTTGAATTTTTACGATTTCATCAACTTTCCAAGACGATACGACAGACCCGAAAAGCGTGACGGATTCGAGTCGGCACGGCCTTTTAACCCAATCCCACAAAACTGTGATTGACAACAACACTCGCTTCATTTATCGAAATAGACATTCATTTTTTGGTTTAAATCGACGTCTCGAAAGGTTGGGCTGGAGCTGAAAGCCGATGCGCAATCGCCGTTTTTGGCGGCATGCATCGGAAAAATAAAACCACCGGCTGAGACGCGGATGCTGGGAAACAGGAGAGGGCCCGTGGAAATTTATGCCAGAAGAGAGAGGAAGGGATTGGTCGTGTCAGTTGCCGGCAGACTGGATGCGGTCTCGGCACCTGATTTTGAAAAGCGCCTTTTGGAGTTTGTCGACCAGGGAAATACGATTGTGGTTATTGATGGCGGCCAGCTCAATTACATCTCCAGCGCCGGGCTACGAAGCATTCTTTACGTTTCAAAACGGCTTAAGCAAGGAAACGGCGTCCTTTCTGTAGCGGCTCTTACGGGAGTGGCGAAAAACGTGTTCGAAATTTCAGGGTTCAATGCGATTTTGGCGATATACGAAAGGGTAGAAGACGCCCTTGAAAACATGTAGGTGCCCCTCTAAAGATCATGAAGCTGCATCCGAACGACGGCCGGACGCGCCGTGGATTTAAACTCGGCGGGCTTTTCCTGCCGATGCCATCTTCATCCTTTCGGTTAGCGAATCTGTTTTTTTCACTTCTGAACATCCTTCTGGTTTCAGGACTCTTCGGAGTGGTTTTTGTCCCTGACGTCAGGGCCGAGGACCTCAAAAAGGCGACCTTTATCCCCCAGTGGGTCCCCCAGGCGCAATTTGCCGGATATTATGTGGCCTTTCAGCAAGGAATCTACCGGAAACACGGCATCGACCTGACCATCATTACCGGAGGTCCCGATCGCTCTTCCGGACAATATTTAAAGGACCGGAAAGCCGATTTTGCCACCCTTTGGCTGTCCTCAGCCATTCAGATGCGGGATCAGGGCATCCCGGTAGTCAATCTCGCTCAAACCATGCAGCGATCCGCCTTGATGTTGATCGCCAAAAAAAGCAGAGGAATTCAACGGCCTGAAGATATGAACGGGAAAAAAGCGGGTCTCTGGGGACCGATTTTTCAGGTTCAGCCGAAGGCGTTTTTCAAGAAATACAACCTGGATGTCCATGTGGTGCGGCAATCCTTTTCGGTGAACCTCTTTTTACGGGATGGTGTGGATATCGCTTCAGCCATGTGGTATAATGAATATCATACCATCCTCAATGCAGGATTCAATGCCGATGAATTGGCCACTTTCTTTTTCCATGAGTATGGACTGAACTTTCCTGAAGACGGCATTTACGCCCTCGAAGAGACCTATGTAAAAGACCCGGAGTTGTGCAAGGCATTTGTTCGGGCTTCGCTGGAAGGGTGGCGCTATGCTTTCGAGCATCCAAAGGAGACACTGGACACCGTCATGATGAATCTGCAACGGGCGTACATCCCGGCCACCCGGGTTCACCAAAAATGGATGTTCGAACGAATGAAGGATTTGATGCTTCCCGATGACCCGACTGTTACTATGGGGTTGTTGAAACCGGAAGACTATCTTCGTGTCGCCACCGGATTGATGGAAAACGATCTGATTCGTCAAATTCCCACGTATCCCGCCTTTTACTACAATTGCCATGAAAAATAGAGGGCTTGCGCTCAAACTCACGGTTTTGATCCTGGCGAGTATCACGGTCATTTTTGCCGCTATCTTCGCTTACAATTATGCGATCTCCCGTCGCATTATCATCCAAAATATCGAAAAAAATGCATATAATATGGCTAATGCAACGGTCAACCGTATCGACATGGTTTTGAGATCCATCGAGAAAGTTCCCGGAAACGTGGCATCATTCATGGAAAGCGCTCCAATCCTTTCAACGGAGATCAACGATCTGCTCCGAATGGTCGTGGGCAACAATCCGGAAATCTACGGCGCCACCATCGCCTATGAGGAAAATGCCATGGGCAGAGGCCAACGAACCCTTGCCCCTTATTGCTATAAGTATCGAAATGAACTGAGGCTGACTTATCTTAACTATGATTATATTTATTGGGACTGGTATCAAATCCCGAAAGAGCTGGATCGCCCTGCATGGACCGAACCTTATTACGGGGAAAGCGCCGGCGATATCGTAACATCCACCTATTCGGTTCCGATTTATCGAACCGTCGATGGAAATCGAAAATTCATGGGAGTGATCACTGCGGATGTTTCCCTGGAATGGCTCCAGAAGATCGTCAGTTCCATCAAGATCGCCGAAACGGGATACGGATTCATCCTGTCCAGGAACGGCACTTTTGTTACCCATCCGGATCCGAAGCTCGTGATGAATGAGACGATCTTCAGTGTTGCCGAAGACCGAAAAGATGAAAGCATGCGCGAGTTGGGACGACAGATGATCGGGGGAAAAACCGGTTTTACCCAGTTTCGCAGCCTCTTTACAGGGAAGCAGTGCTGGATGGTTTACGCGCCGCTGGCCACCAACGGCTGGTCCCTGGCTGTTTTGTTCCCTCAGAATGAACTGATGGCGGACATCAGGCGGTTGACCGGTACGGTGCTCTTTTTGGGGATAACCGGCTTTTTTATCATCCTGGGAGTCATTGTCTGGATTGCCGGAACGATCACCCGTCCCATCAGGGCGCTTTCCAGGGCCACCGAGCATGTCGCTGTGGGCAACCTGGATATCGAACTTCCGGCCATTACAAGCGGCGATGAAGTGGGGCGCCTCACCGCCTCTTTCGCCGCGATGAAAACATCACTTCAACAATATATTCGGCAGTTGACGGAGACGACTGCAGCCAAGGAGCGGATCGAGAGTGAACTGAAAATCGCCCATGATATTCAGATGGGAATGCTTCCCAAGACCTTTCCGCCTTTCCCTGAGCGCACGGAATTCGACATTTATGCTGCCATCACTCCGGCAAAAGAGGTGGGTGGTGATTTATACGATTTCTTTTTAATGGACGACCATCACCTTTGTTTTGCCGTCGGAGACGTATCCGGAAAAGGAGTTCCGGCAGCGCTGTTTATGGCGATAACCCGCACCCTGATCAAAACCAAAGCCGTTCAGGTCATGAGCCCTGGAACCGTCTTGACCCGGGTCAACGAAGACCTGTCGCTCGAGAATCCCTCCATGATGTTCGTCACCCTTATCCTGGGCATCCTGGATATCCGGACCGGGGAGATTCAATACAGCAATGCGGGTCATAACTCTCCCTATATTTTGAACGAAAAAAAAGGGGGGCCGAGAATCCTGGAACCGACCGGTGGGTTGATCCTCGGTGTGGAAGAGGGTTTTCAGTATCAATCGAAAACGATCCGCCTCGAAAAGGGCGAAACCCTCTTTTTGTATACCGACGGCGTGACGGAAGCCATGAACGCCGAAGACGAGCTGTTTTCGGAGGCACGCCTGGAAAGCCGGTTGTCGGAGCTGGGAGATCGGTCGGTGAAAGAGATCGTAGCCGAGGTGATGGAGTCCATCGATACCTTTGCCAAAGGCGCGCCCCAGGCCGATGACATCACCATGATGGCCTTGAGATTCAACGGCGGATCGCAACCCTGATGCGATATCCCAGAGAGGAAACCCAATCATGACGCCCATCGAACAGGAGAATGCCGTGCGTTTGCAGGTTCGCAGCGACGAGATGTTCCTTCCGGTGGTGACTGCCTTCGTCGAGAAAGGCGCCCAGATCTTCGGGCTCGCCCCAACCCAGGCAACCGAGTTGACCCTGGCCATCGAGGAAGTCTTTGCTTATCTTTGCAAAGCGGATCGCAACGCCCAGACGGTTGATATCCGCTGCCTGGGGGGCGGGTATTATGTTCGGATCGATTTTTTCCTTTCCACCCGCGCCTTCAACATGCGCGCCTTCAACCTGACCGCTTCCGTTTCGCTCACGGACGAGGGCGATCTGGAGGAGATGGGATTGCGGATTGCTTCCCGCCTGGTGGACCGGCTGCAGTTTTCAGAGACCGACGGCGGCGGGGCCCGGTTGAGCCTGATCAAGGAAAAAGCCTATCCCGTCGTATTGAAAACCGAATCGATCCAGACTCACCCCTTGAACTCGTTTACGGTGGTCGCTCCACTCCAGGAGGAACTCAAGCTGGTCTCCCAGTGGATCACCCAGGCGTATCCGCAGCAGTCGATCCCGTCTCTTTTCAGATTCCCCGGGAAGGTGTCGGACATGGTGGCCTGCGGCGAGTACCGGGCGGCCCTTGCCAAAGGAGACGGCGATCGGATCGGTGGGTGTATTTTGTGGCACTGGTACGGCATCAAAACCGTCGAATGTTTCGGTCCCTATATTTTCAACCAGCGGTCTCCTCATCCCATGGCTGAAGAACTCATTGACGCCTGCATCGGCGACATTGCCAAAACCCAGGCCGTTTGCCTCATCAACCAATACCCCACCGATGAGCTGCCTCTGAAACACTTTGAACGGCTGGGCGGCTGGATGGGATTTTTACCGGAGGGGACACGTATCACACGGACCGCCTATTTCCGACAGATGAAGGAGGACCCCGGCACGTCGGTCTGGTGCCATCCGGATTTGGAATCCTTTTTACAACAGGAGTACAGGCGATTATTTTTACCCCGTGAAATTTTAACGGTAAGAGATTTTGGAGAGTCGATGCCGGCATTCTCGGTCCTCTGGACGGAATTCGACCGCCCCCAGGCCCAGGTGACGATCAGGCCTTTGCAGTTCGGTACGGATGCTAAGGAAAACATCCGCAGCCATGTGCAGGTGCTGGCCAAGGAGCCGGCGACAGGCGTTTTTTTCTTCATGGATCTTGCCCACCCCCGGCAGACGCTTTTCACACCTCACCTTCTCGAACAGGGATTCACCCCTAGGGCGGTGCTTCCGTATGCAGGGGACGGAGACATCGCCATTTTTCAGTTGGATGCATCCGAAACATGATCCGCCTGCCCCTCGAAAGACTCGTCCCGGAATATCTGAAAGGCTTTGAGGCCTATATTCCCAGCAAACCGGATCACGAGCTTAAAAAATTTTTCGGCTGCCGCGTTCTGCACCGGCTCAACAACAATGAAAACCCATTGGGGCCCCCGACGGCCGCCCGCAAGGTCATCGACGGTTTTCCGCCGCCCCGGGCATCCGTCTATCCGAGCGGCGACGCCTACGATCTCCGACACCGGCTGGCGGATAGATTCGGCCTCCATCCGGATCAGTTCATCGTGGGAAACGGCGCCAATGAAGTGATCGCCTTTGTCATCAAAGCCTTCTGCCAGGAGGGGGACAACATCATCACCGCGGATAAAACCTTTGCCGTTTATGAATGGGTCGCCCAGTTTTCGGGAATGGAAGCCCGCCTGGTGCCGCTTAAAAATTTCGGATTCGACGATGAAGGGATGCTGGCAGGAATCGACAATCGCACGAAAATCCTTTTCCTGTGCAATCCCAACAACCCCACCGGAACCTACTGGGGCATGGACCGGCTGACCCGGTTTCTGGATCGGATCGGCGGCCGTCAGATCGTGGTGGTTGACGAAGCCTACTGCGAATTCGTGGAGAAGGAGGACTACCCGGACGGTATCCGGATGATCCAAAACTATCCGAATCTGGTGATATTCCGAACCTTTTCCAAAATGTATGCCCTGGCCGGCCTTCGGATCGGGTATCTGGCGGGGACCCGGGACGTGGTGGATGTCATCCGGAAAACCTGCGTGGTCTATTCCGTCAATGTGCTGGCCCAGGAGGCCGCCCTGGCCGCCCTCGATGATGACGGCCACATCCATCGCAGCCGGGAGCTGGTCCGGGAAAGCAAGGCCTTTCTGTCAGAACAATTGAATGCGCTGGGGCTGGAATTTCTCTGCAACGAGGGAAATTTCATGATGATCAGGCTCCCCATGAGCGACACCCTGGCATACCGGCAGTTGATGACCCAGGGGGTCATGATCCGCACCATGACCGGCTTTCGATTTCCCAACTGGATTCGTGTCACGCTTTCCCATAAGGAAGTCATGGAGGCGTTTATCCGCGCCCTGGCCGATCTTCTGGGCCGCAGCGGACCGCATTCTCAAAGGAGTCGCGATGCATCCTGAAATACCTGAAGTGGGGAGTCCCGCAGCCCGGGTCGATGCCTGGACCAAGGTCGCCGGAAAAGAGAAATTCGCGGCGGACTACTATGACGGAAACTTCCTTTGGGCCGGAGTGAAGCGCTCCGATGTGGCCCACGGCCGGATCAGGCACATCCACGCGGAATCGGCCCGCCGACAGACCGGCGTTGTTGCCGTGCTGACGTCCAAAGACGTCCCCGGCCCCAACCGCCAGGGAATCATAAAAAAGGACCAGCCCGTTCTGGCAAATGAAAAAGTGCTGCGCATCGGGGATCCCGTCGTATTGATCCTTGCCGAAACCCGGACCGCGCTGGTTGAGGCCCTGGAAGAAATCCGGGTGGAGTATGACTTGCTTCCTGCGGTTTTTAATGCGGATGCCGCGCTTTCCGGAGACCCCCTGATCCATTCGGAAAGCCCCGGAAACATCCTGGCGGCGGTTCACGTGGAAAAAGGGGAAGGCGAGGCAGCCCTTGCCGGCTGCGAGATTGTTGTCTCCGGTCGATTCGCGCTTCCGCGCCAGGAGCATGCCTATCTTGAGACCGAGGCCGGATGGGCGCAGATGGATGCAACCGGAAAGATCACGATCGTGGTATCGACCCAGTCGCCCCATCGGGATCGGAGAGAGACGGCCGAAGCCCTGGGCCTTCCCCTGGAGCGGATCCGGGTGATTGCGCCGTATCTCGGCGGCGGATTCGGAGGGAAGGACGGTGCAACCGTCCAGGCGCTGCTGGCGCTGGCCGCGCTTAATGCTGGAGGCCGTCCGGTCAAAATGTGGTGGGACAGGGAAGAGAGTTTTCTTTGCAGCGTCAAACGCATGCCGGCCGAGATCATCTGCCGGCTAGGGGCGTCCGAAAACGGCCTTCTCCAAGCTATGGATTGCCGCATTTTAATGGACGCCGGCGCCTATGACCACCTGTGCGGAGAGATCCTGGCCCTTGCCGTGGAGCATGCCGGCGCCTCTTACCGGATTCCCCATGTCGTCATCAACGGCCGTTCGGTTTATACGAACAATCCGCCCGCAGGACCCTTCCGGGGTTTTGGGGGCCCCCAGGCGACGGCCGTCTTCGAACAACTCATGGACATGCTGGCCCAAAGGCTCGGCATGGATCCCCTGGCGCTGCGCCTTAAAAATGTCGTGCACCGGGGGGATCAGAACCCCGTAGGGGTCGCCCTGACCCATTCCGTGGGTGCGGAGGAGTGTCTGAATCATCTTCAGCATCATCCCCTGTGGCAGGGGCGCGAGGCGTGGAAAAAATCCGCCGGAAAATTCAAGCGCCGGGGTGCGGGCATTGCGCTGCTGGCCCATGGCATGGGGTATGGACCGATCGTCCCGGATGTCGGCAACGCCAAGATCGAGCTTCTGTCCGACGGCACCTTTACGGTCGATGCCGCCGTAACGGACATGGGGCAGGGCAACGCGAGCACGTTTCTTCAGATTGCAGCGGATCTGCTCCGCCAGCCCTGGGACCGCATGGCGCTTGTCCTTCCGGACACCGATAAAACACTCCCCTCCGGATCCTCTGCGGCAAGCCGCACCACCTATACTTACGCCAATGCGCTGATCGGCGCGGCAGGTAAGATGAAACAATTGCTTTTCGAAAAAGCCGCCTCCCGGATGGGGATCGATTCAAAAGAAGAATTCGAACTTCTTCCCGGAAAGATCCGCCATATCCCATCGGGGCGTGAAATCGCGCTTTCCAAACTTTGCGAGAGATCATGTCGGCCGCCGAGCGGATGGCCACGCATACCTGGCAGGCGCCGACGGCGACGGACAAGCTGAAGGTAGAATTAAACTCCGTCTACGGTTTTCCGCACATCATTTTTGCATTCGCCGCCCACCTGGCACTGGTGGAGGTGGATCTTCTGACCGGAGCCGTCACCGTCTGCCGGTACCTGGCGGTGACCGACGGCGGCGCCGTTCTCAACCCGCAGGTGTTTGAACAGCAGATCCATGGCGGCATCGCTCAAGGCATCGGCTACGGGCTATATGAGGACTACCGGGTTGAAGATGGATGCAGCCGAACCCCGAACCTGACGACGTATATCCTGCCGACGGCCATGGATGTTCCGGAAATGGACAGCGTGGCGCTTCCGCTTCGCGAGGAAACGGGTCCTTTCGGAATGAAAGGCATAGGCGAAATCCCCATCAGCGGTCCGCTTCCGGCGGTAGCCAATGCATTAGCCGACGCCTGCGGGATTCGCATTTTTCAACCGCCCATGACGCCGGAAAAGGTCCTGTCTGCTTTGGCACAAAAGCAAAAGGATGAGAAGGCATGAAAATCAATTTCATCCTGAATGACAAGGAGATGACCCTGGATGTCCCGCCGGACCGCCGTGTAGTGGATATCCTGAGGGAAGATTTAAACCTTTATGGTACCAAGGAATGTTGCGGCTCCGGTGAATGCGGGGCCTGCACCGTTCTGGTGGACGGGGAGAGCAGGCTTTCATGTCTGATGCTGGCGGTCCAGCTGGAAGGCAGACGGCTGGCCACCATCGAAGGGCTCTCCCAAGATAACCGGCTGCATCCCATCCAGCAGGCCTTTGTGGAATACGGGGCTGTCCAGTGCGGCTACTGTACTCCCGGGATGATCCTGGCGGCACACGATCTGTTATCGCGCAACCGATATCCCACGCGCGATCAGATCCGGGAAGGGATCTCCGGAAACATCTGCCGTTGCACCGGATACCAGAAGATCGTGGATGCGGTTGAGGCCGCTTCCGCCGAAATCGGTAAGGAGAAAAAGTGAATCGGAACGTCTTTCTGCCCAAGACCCTGCAGGCACTTTGGGAAATATGGGAGGAATATCCCAAAGCAGGGGTTTATGGCGGTGGGACGGACCTTTTTGTTAAGATGCATGCACGGATTGCTGACCCTGAAGCGCTGATATGCCTCGATCGGATCGGTGCGCTTCAAGGTGTCGAGGATCGTGGTGAAACGGTTCACATCGGTGCCTGTACGTCGCATGCTCATATCATGGGTCATCCGATCATCCGAAAAGAGTACCCCCTTCTCTGTCATGCCATTGCGCGACTCGGTTCCCCGCCCATCCGGCACATGGGAACCATCGGCGGGAATATCGTGACCGCCTCACCGGCAGGTGACACACTGCCGCCGCTGTATCTGTTAAATGCCGAAGTGCAGTTGGCATCTGAGAACCGCCGCCGGCAGATGAAACTCTCCGATTTTATCGTCGGGCCGGGACGGACCCGCCTCGACTCCAAGGAGATTGTCACCACCGTTTTGATACCTAAACCCCGACCCTGGGCCGTCCAACACTACGAAAAAGTGGGGCTTCGAAATGCATTGGCCTGCGCCGTTGTCAGCATGGCGGCGCTAGCGGATATCACCAAATCCGGGGAGATCCGCGAGATCCGGCTGGCTTGGGGAAGCGTCGGACCCACGGTCCTTTGCTTTCCGGACGTGGAAAAGGATCTTGTCGGGAAAACCCTGTCTCCGGAAACCCTCGAAACCGCGGCCGCAGCCGTCCGGAATAGGGTCACCCCCATCGACGATGTCCGGGCAAGCGCTGCCTACCGGCGGCAGGTGGCCGGGAACCTGCTCTTTCGCCTACTTAATATGATAGATTAGGATTGCCAAACCTGAAACCATATGATATCCGCCGAAACGGCGTTCAAGAGGGAAAAGGCTTCCCGTTTTAGGGTTATATCAACCGGAGTCGGTTCTTGGACCATTGAAATGCGGGCTTTTAGCCCGTTTTCTTACCTGGGGGCCGACTCAGATCGAAAAGGAGGAGACATGCGCAAGGGATTGATTTTCGTCATCATGTGTGTGGCAATCGGCTTGATCGTTATGCCGTCTGCCTGGAGCCAAACCAAACCCATCAAAATCGGGATCAACGCTCCCATCACCGGGGATATCCCGAAAGTCGGGGAAGGGACCAAGTTCGCGGCCCAGATGTGGCTCGAGGATGTTAAAGCGGCCGGCGGATTGACCATCGGCGGCAAGAAATATCCGGTGGAGCTTGTCATCGAGGACAACGAGGCAAAAGCCGAATCCGCCGTGAAGGTGGCCACCAAGATGATCACCGAGGATGAAATCATCGTGATGGTGGGACCCCAGGCATCCAAACAGGCCATTCCGGCCGGTGAGGTCGCCAACAACTATAAAACCCCCATGATCTCCCCCTGGTCCACCAATCCGGACACCACCAAGAACCGACCCTATGTCTTCCGGGCGTGCTTCCTCGATCCGTTCCAGGGACCGGTGGTGGCCAATTTCATCAAGGCGGAATACAAATTCAAGAAAGCCGCTGTCCTGTATGATGTGGCCAGCGACTACCCCAAGGGACTGGCCGAGTTCTTCAAAAAAGCGTGGGAAGGCGTCAACGGCCCGGGTTCCGTGGTGGCTTATGAGAGTTTCACCACCAAGGACACCGATTTCAGCTCCCAGCTGACCAAGATCAAGAAATCCGGTGCCGAGTTCCTCTTCACCCCGCAGTATTACAATGAAGTGGCCCTCATCGTTCAGCAGGCCCATGAGCTGGGATTCAAGGCCCCAATCGTGGGAAGCGACAGCTGGGGCAGTGCGGAGACCGTTAAACTGTGCGGAAAGGACTGCTACGGACTCTTCTTTTCCACCCATTACGCGGCCGCCGGAGCCAAGGGAGAGACCAAGAAGTTCATTGACCGCTACAACAAAAAGCACGGATATGTTCCCGACGACGTGGCGGCTCTGACCTGGGATGCCATGAAGATCGTGGAAAGCGCCCTGGCCAAATGCGGGAAGGTCACCGGCAAGATCGAGCAGGACCGTCAGTGCCTGCGCGACGCTCTGGCAAAGTTGAAGGATTTCGAGGGGATCACCGGGAAAATGACTTTTACCGAGGAAGGGGATCCCATCAAGTGCGCCGTGATCGTTCGGATCAGCGAAAAAGGCGAGTTCGAGTTCTACAAGTCGGTTTGTCCTTAACCTGATAAAATCGTAAAAATACCGATAAAAAGGGCGGGCCCGGGAGACAGTCTCCCGCGCCCGCCCTTTTAAAAGAAGAAACGCCTGCAAGGGGATCCTGACCGATGGTGTTTTTCTTCCAGAACATGATCAATGCGCTGCAGTGGGGAAGCTTCTACGCGCTGATCGCCCTGGGATACTCCATGGTTTACAGTATCCTGATGCTGTTTAATTTCGCCCACGGCGACATTTTCATGGTCGGCGCCTATATCGGTTTCGGGGTATCGACGGGGATCATCGCCCTGACCGCGTCGGGGGTGATCGCCCTGCCCAACTGGCTCATCCTGGTGCTCACCATCCTCTTTTCCATGTTTCTGACGTCTTTTGTCGGAATGCTGGTGGAGCGGATCGGATACCGCCCCCTGCGGGATGCGCCCCGTGCTTCCGCGGCCATCACGGGGCTCATGATCGGGATCATCCTGGAAACCGGGAACCTCGCCCTTCTCGGCGCCCAGCGCGTCAGCTTTCCGAGCCTGATCGAAACCGCCACCTACAACTTCGGGGGCGTTTACGTCACCAACAAGAAAATCATGATCGTGGTGGTGTCGCTGGCGATCATGCTGGCGTTGGACCAATTCATCCGGAGAAGCAAATGGGGGATGGCCATCCGCGCCATGGCATTCGATTACCTCATTGTTCCTCTGATGGGAATCTCGATCAATACCATCGCACGGATGACCTTTGCCATCGGATCGGCGCTGGCCGCCGTGGCCGGGATCCTTTTCGGCACGGCGTATCCGGTCCTGGACCCGTACATGGGCATTCTGTTCGGATGGAAGGCGTTTGTGGCCGCCATCCTGGGAGGAAGGGGCTCCATCATGGGGGCATGCCTGGCCGGTTTTCTGCTGGGCTTCATCGAGATTTTCGTGGCCATGATCTTTCCGTCCACCCTGCGGGATCTCATCGCCTATTCCATCATCCTGCTGATTCTGACTTTCCGGCCCCACGGCTTCTTCGGCGAGCCGTACTCCGCGCAGCTGCGGCTGTAAAAAGTTCGACGAGAGATGGCGAAAACCGATTCGAAGCACTTTTTTCAGAAGGTTTTTTTCCGGGATACCGCTCCTGGGATGGCTTGTCGGGATTTTGGCGGCAGTCCTTCTGGAGCGCTATCTGGGGGAAAGCCTTGCCGGAATCCTGGGGCTTCCCAAGATTCCGGTTCTGTTCGGTTTCGTGATCATGCTGAAAAAACCGGCTCTCATCCCCGGTTCACTGGCCTTTGTCGGGCTTGTCTATGTGCTGCCCATTTCGATTGTCGCAAGGCTTTCCGCCCCTGCGGCAAACGCAGTGGCCGGCCGTCTCCTCCGTCATTCCGTGGGGCTTTCGGCCGCGATTCACCTGGTGCTTCTGTATGCCTGCATCCACCTGTGGTCGGACATTTCCGCCTACCGGGTCCTGACCTTGAAGCTGACCCTGATCTCCATCATGCTGACCCTGAGCCTGAATGTCGTCAACGGGTACATGGGGGAATTCTCCTGCTCCCATCCCGGCTTCATGGCTTTGGGGGCCTATGTCTGCTCGGTCTTTACCCTCATGTTTTTTGCCGACAGCCGGCTCTACGGGAAGGCATGGCTTTCCTCGTCTCTGGCGCCGTATTTTTTCCCCATTGGCTTGATTCTCGGAGGTTTTGCCGCCGCACTTGGCGCATTGATCATTGCCATCCCCTCTTTTCGGACACGGGGGGATTACCTGGCCATCATTTCGCTGGCCTTCATGTTCATCATTAAAAGCCTTATCGAAAACCTGGAATTCGTCGGCGGTCCCCGGGGGCTGGGAGGGCAGCCGGATCTGGCCTCTCTTCCCACTGTTTTTATCTGGACCGTATTATGCATCTGGATCATCAATAACTTTGTTCGCTCCACCCTGGGAAAGGCAATGAATGCGGTCCGGGACGATGAACTGGCCGCGGACGCCATGACCGTGAACACCCGAAACACGAAGATGACGGCTTTTCTGTTTGCAGCCTTCTGGGCAGGAGTCGCCGGCGGTCTTTTTGCCCACGTCCTGCGATATATCAACCCTGCGACTTTCGCCGTGCAGAATCTTGCGGAAGTCCTGGCCATGGTCTATTTCGGAGGACTCAATTCCGTCTATGGCTCCATCGTGGGTGCCGTAAGCCTCAACCTGCTGGGGGAAGCCCTGAGGCCTCTCGAACTGTTCAAGTGGATCATCATCCCGCTGCTTCTGATCCTGGTGATGATTTTCAGGCCCAAAGGCTTAATCGCCTTCAAAGAGTTTGATCCCAAACGCGTTCTCCAACCGAAGGGCAAGTCCTTTTGAGGGATTTTCATGAGTCTTTTGCATGTTGAAAAAATGACGCATTACTTCGGAGGCCTGAGGGCGGTTCACGACTATCACCTGCAGATCGATCCGGGACAGATTAAAGGACTCATCGGACCCAACGGCGCCGGCAAGAGCACGATTTTCAACCTGATAACCGGCATCCACACTCCCACCGAAGGGGAGATCCTCCTCGAAGGAACGAGCATCAAGGGCCTCAAGCCGCACCAGGTGGCGGCCATGGGCCTGGGACGAACTTTTCAGAACATGCAGCTCTGGCGCCACATGACGGTCCTGGAGCATGTCAAGATGGCCCGGTATTCCAAGCTGGAGTACGGGCTTTTCGGCGCCTTTTTCGGAACCGCTGCGCGCCATCGGGAAGAGGCGGAATCAGAAGAGAAAGCGCATTTTTTTTTAAACATGTTCGGTGTGGATCCGTTGGCCGATCAGAACATCCTCAACCTGCCGTACGGCGCCCAGAGGCGCGTGGAGATGGCCCGGGCCCTGGCCACCGAACCCAAGGTGCTTTTCCTGGACGAGCCCACCGCAGGGATGAATCCGGAGGAGCTGGGGAGGATGGTGGCGACCATCCGGCAGGTTCATGAAGAACTCGGTCTGGCCATTTTCCTCATCGAACACAGGCTCCGGGTCGTCATGGAGCTTTGCCAGAGCATCCAGACCCTGGTCTTCGGAGAAATCATCGCCGAAGGAACACCGGAAGAGATTCGCAGCAATCCCAAGGTGATCGATGCCTACCTGGGAAAAGACGTGGTGGAATGATGTTTTTATCCGTTGAAAACCTGCGGGTATCTTATGATCGAATCCGGGCCTTGCACGGCATCACCTTCGATATCAACCAGGGCGAAATCGTGTGCATCATCGGCGCCAATGGCGCAGGCAAGAGTACCACGCTCAGGGCCATATCCAGAATGCTAAATCCGGAACCCGGAACCCGCATGACCTTCATGGATCAGGATCTTTTGAAATTTTCCGCAGACCGTGTGGTCAGGGAACTCGGCATATCCCATGTTCCGGAGGGGCGGCGCCTGTTCGGAAACCTCACCGTGCTGGAAAACCTGAAACTGGCCGCGTTTGCCCGGAAGGATGCAGAGGCCGTCCAGCAGGACCTTTCCCGGGTTTTTTCCATATTTCCTCGCCTCCAGGAGAGGATCCAGCAAAAATCCGGGACTCTCTCCGGCGGCGAGCAGCAGATGCTGGCCATCGGCCGGGCGTTCATGAGCGGAAGGCGCCTCATGCTTCTCGACGAGCCTTCCATGGGTCTGGCGCCCTTGCTCATGAAGGCGGTTTTCAACGCATTGAAGGAGATCAACGGGGAAGGGACCACCATCCTGCTGGTGGAGCAGAACGCCCGCATGGCCCTCCATTTCGCCGGCCGCGGGTACGTCATCGAAACCGGAACCCTGGTGCTTGCGGGCGATTCCAAAGATCTTCTCGAAAACCCCGAAGTCCAAAAAGTCTACCTGGGCGGCTGATCGATTTTCTTTTCAGAGCTTCCAGCCGATCGAACTCAGCAAACAGATCTTCTTCCTGTCGTCTCAAACATCACCGACGATACGTCTCCATCTGTTGTTCACTATCTCGACTTGTTCACGATTGATGAACGTAAGTCTTTATCATGGGAAACACAGAAATAAGCCTTGCTTTTTGTATATTTATTGAATGAAACCGGCAAATTCAGAAATTGACATTTCTTATCCGCATGTATATACTTTCCAGTGTATACATAAATAGAAGAATCTCCGATGATTGAAGGAGATGCGAGTCGGATGAAGGGCGAGGAGGTTGTTATGAAAACAACTAGAGTTTTCAAATCAGGAAATAGCCAGGCAGTAAGGTTGCCAAAGGAATTCTCCGTCAAGAGCAAGATTGTTGAGATTCTTCGCCGCGGAGACGAAATCGTGCTGCGGGAACCCGGTAAAGGACTGGGACGAGCATTTGAAGTGTTGACCGAACTTCCTGATGATTTCTTTGCTGAAGGACGTCAGGACACACTCCCTCAGCATCGGGAGGGATTGTGATGGCGGCTCGTTTTCTATTGGATACCAATATCTGTATTTACATCCAACGCCAAAGACCGGGGAACGTATTGACGCGTTTCCAAAAACTTGAACCCGGAGATGCTGCGATATCCGTTATCACGTGGGGCGAACTGCTGTACGGTGCAGAGAAAAGCAAGCAGCGTAAAAAGGCTCTCGAGTTGCTTGCGGAGTTCAAGACCTTTGTTCCCGTTCTGCCGATACCGGAGACGGCCGGGAATACATATGGAATCATCCGGGCGGCACTTGAAACTCAGGGGCGGTCTATCGGCAACAACGATTTATGGATCGCTGCACACGCTAAAGCGGCAGGCCTTACGGTCGTTACCAACAACGAACGAGAATTTCGACGCATCGCCGGATTAAAGGTGCAGAATTGGGTTTCGTAATGTGCATCGGTGATTGATAACGCGTAGAAGCGCATTTCCGAACCGACTTTGAGGGCGTTGCCTACCAGCCGTTCAAGGTCTCCGGCGTCCAGCCTCCCGGCCGGGTGACCATTGTAAACTGAAGGTTGTCAAAGAGCTGAATGTGTAGTGCTATTTTGAACAGAGATACGGCTTTTTCCATCTTTGAAGATCCGGATGTGGTCAAAAAAATCCTCCAGCAAAGGAATTCCTTCTGATCTATATTGTGACCATTTTTTAGCCTATTGAAAAATAGTCTTGACTATTTTTCAGTAAGATGAAATATTGCCACTATGCGATCCAGACCTCTCTACCTAAACATCTGGACGGAATTGTCCGGTGAAAAAAGCATGGTATTTATGGCTGGTCCCCGGCAGGCGGGAAAGACCACCCTTTGTCGGCAGATCATGGGTTCCTTTACAAATAGCCTGTATTTCAACTGGGATATTCCACAGGACAGGATGCGTCTTCTGGAGGACCCGGCTTTTTTTGAGCACATCGAGCGAAAGGATGAATCCGTTCCGCTGGTTGTATTTGATGAAATTCATAAATACAGGGACTGGAAAAATTATCTCAAGGGGAGCTACGATCAATACCAGAATTTATTTCAGTTCCTAATATCCGGAAGCGGACGGCTCGACATCTATCAAAAGGGGGGAGACTCACTGGCCGGACGGTATTTCTTGTTTCACCTGTGGCCGTTTACCGTGGCAGAACTGGCTGGCTGCAACATTCCGCACGACCTGTTTATGAAGGACCCACTTCGCATCGAAATGGAAATAAGTAAGAATATCCGAGAGATCTGGTCAAGCATAGCAGAGCTTTCCGGGTTTCCGGAACCGTTTCTCTCGGGTCGAAAGACCACCTATCGGCGCTGGTCCAGTGCGTATTCGCAGCAGTTGATCCGGGAGGATATCCGCGATCTAACCGATATTAAGGCTATCGGTGATGTGGAAACCCTCTACCATTTGATTCCCACCAAAGTTGGGAGCCCGATTTCGGTCTCTTCCCTATCCCGGGATTTAAAGGTTTCGTACAATACGGTCCGGAGCTGGCTGTCGACCCTTGAGCGGTTCTTTATGGTTTTCAGTATCTCCACCTGGACACGCCGCGTGGCAAGGGCGATTCAAAAAGAGCATAAAGTCTATCTTTGGGATGTGCCGCTTGTCAAAGCCCCTGCGGCTCGTTTTGAAAACAGAGTTGCCTGCGAGCTTTTTCGATCGATCACCCTGTGGAACAACATGGGGTACGGCCGGTTTTCGCTTCATTTTATCAAGAACAAGGAACAGGAAGAAGTTGATTTCCTCATTGCAAATGAGAATGAACCCGTTGTGCTGATCGAGGCAAAGTTTTCGGAGGTGCAACCCTCAAGGGCGCTGGTCAAGTTTCAGAATGCCTTGAAGATCCCCGCAGTGCAACTGGTTGAGGAGGCGGAAGGGTTTCGAAGGCTTTCAAACGGCGATCAGAAAATGTTGGTCGCTCCGGCTTGCCAGTGGCTTGCTGGGCTGCCGTAAGCTGCAACGAGTGAAACAACTCCGGGAGAGACAAGGAGCCTGCCCCGCTTTCTAGCTGGGAGGCCTCTCTTGTAAGAGATGTTTTTTCTTTGGTTAGAGGATCCAAGGACCCAGGATAATCAAACGGGTTTTTAAGCGTGGTCGGATTTTCGTCCGCTTCTTCTTGTCTTTGGATAAGCCGGATTGCTCATAGTAGAGGCTGCCGATGTGGCGTTTCAGCTCCCGTACCGACCAGTTGCCTCGGATGCACTCGATTTCGTAGAAAACACGTTTGAGGTCGTCGTCAAGATCAACGATCAATTCCAGGTGAATATAGGAAAGTCGATGGATGATCTTATCCTGGGGGATCTGCAATTGTGGGGACGCTGTCCCCACTTTCTCGAGGTCATTCGCTCTTGGAGGTAACAGCGTTTTCAATTGTGCGGACAGTGTCCGCACAATTCCGGGATAAAGACGGTAAAAGCGGAGATAACGACAAAGCTGGCGTCGGTTGCAGTTGCTGATTTTGAGTTCGGTAAAGCGTTTGGCAAGTTCCGATAAGAGATTATCCCCATATTTGGCCCGTTCCATCCACGTTTATTCGTGTCCATTCTCGGTTCCTGTTTTAAATCTCTCTTTCTGTTTAAATTCGCGATATTTTTTTCGATCTTCGAAAAATCATCCCATCCGATGGACGAACACGCCATCACCGGATTTTAATGTTTTTGCGATTTCCACCAGCCGTTCATGGTGCGTGAAAAATAAGACCTGGGTCTTTTGGGACAGATCGGCCAGCACTTCGAGGGTGGCTTTCGACCGGTCGTCATCGAAGCGGATCAGGATGTCATCCACGATGAACGGCATCGGCTCGTTCGTTTCGAGGTATTTCTCCAGGGTGGCCAGGCGCAGGGAGAGGTAGAGCTGATCCAGGGTGCCGTCGCTCATGCCGGCGACATCGACGACCTTGCCGTCGGGGCGCACGCCCTGCAGGATCGGTTCGTCATTTTCGCCATAGTCGGTCCTGAGGCCCGAGAAGGAACCGAGTGTCAACCGTGTAAACAGCTTGCCGGCCCTTTCAAGAAGAGGTCCCTGATTTTTCGCCCGGTACTTTTCGATGGCATGCCGGAGAACCATGGAGGACAGGCGGAGCTTGACATACTCGTCGACATTATCCCGTATAATTGCGAGGACCCCCTGTGCTTCTTCGGCGGCCTCGGCCGCTGCGGCAGATCCGTCGATGCGTCCTAACTCGCTGCGCAGGCTGCCGACCTTTTCATGAATCTCGTCTTTGACGCTCCTTCAATTCCCCAAGGCGGCTCTCCAGGTCTTCGATCTGTGCGGCCAAGGCGTCGATATCGACCTGTCTCGATCTGCTGCAAGATCTGTTCAAGTGCTGCGCCGCCGCCGCGTTCAACGATGTCCGCCTCCAGCGACCGGATCTGTCGTCTCAGGTCCTGGTAGTCGGCCGACAGCTTTTCCCTGGATTCCAGTTCATCGGGGTTTGCGCATCCGGCCTGCCGGCAAAGGCTGTCAAGAATTTCCCTTGCAAGGGCGATCTCCTTTTCCGCGTCGCCGAGCCCCCGGCGCTTCTGTTCGATCTCTTCGGCAAGCTGCGCGTGCCGGGCCGCTGCCTTTCTTGCGCGGGTGAGTTCCGCGTTGAGCTGCACCACCGCTTGATCGGGCATCAGGTTCGACCACTCGGGGGCGGCGTGGCCGATGAGGGCCTTCACGTCCGCATGGAACACTTCGGCGTCGCGATGGATACCGAAGATTCTCTGCTCCAGGGTGTCGCATTCATCGATCTTTTTGAAGAGATCTTCGAACTTCGAGAGCGTGACAAGGGCCTCGTCGGGAGTGGTTCCCTCATCCAGCCCTATCGTTTTCACGGCCTCCGACCACTCCGCCTGCCATGTCTTGTGTCTCTGCTCCGCATCGGCCTTTGCCTGCACGTACTCCTTGATATCGTCGGCAAAGGGTTGAAATCTTCGTTTCCAGATCCTCACGATGCCGGACAAGCTTCTCCAGTTTATCCAGGACGGTTTCGCACCGCTCAACGAGCGGCCCGAATGTCTCATCGGGTGTCGATCCCCTCTCGCCGAGCTCTTCGAGACGCCGGATCAGCGCTTCCCGATGCCCGGCGATCTGCTCCTGGAGTTTGTTCGATCAAACCCTTTTGCTCATCGAGCTTCTCCAGCCGCTGAAGGATCTTGCCGTATTGCTCCAGCCACGATCGCATCTCCTTGGGCGTCAGGGGCTCAATGCCGGAGGGTGTCCACGCGCTTTCCATTCCTCGTTGTTTAGGGCGAGGGATTGTTCCGCCTTGCGCCGATCTGCCTCCAGCTTGACGATCTCTTCCGTTATCTTTTTCTCCTGCACGAGAAGGGCGGCATACTCCGCCACCCGGGCGGCTTCCCGGCGCAGCCGATCGGCGGTCTCATCGGCCTGCGCGACGGATACCTCGTAGGCTTCCGCCAGGTCATGCTCCGGGTCATAGGCTCGGCTCTCGTTCTCCACATTTTCGCCCTGGAGCCAGGCCTTTCTTACAAGGCCCCACCCTTGTTGCCGCCTGTCTCTGGCTTTATCGAGATCCTCCTCGGTCGGGACGGCGCCGGCCAGCCGGATGGCGTCGATCTGCTGCTCGATTTCCTGCAGCGCAGCCCGTGCATCGTCCAGGCGGCCCTCCAGGTTGTCGGCAATGATCTTGCAGCCGGAAAACGCGTCTTCGAAACGGCTGACGGTTTCCGATGAGGGTACGGGCACTCTTGCCCAGATCCTCGACTGCTCGGCTCCAAAGAGGCAGGCGCTGCAGCAGGCTTCGGATCTTTTCCTCTTCGTTCTGGAGCGCCTTCTGCGCATCCCGCAGGGCCGATGACAGGTCGCCGCTCTTTGCAAGTTTGGCCAGGGTCTTCTTTAAAGGAGCCGGGTCTTTCGGGGTCTCAAGGGTTTTCAGATCGTCCTTCAGCCGGTTGAGTTTCTGCTCCGCGTCGCGCAGGTCCTTTGCCGCCCTCGACAGTTCCGACTGCAAGGACGCGTGCTTGCTCGCAAGCTTCTGGATACGGGTTTTTACAGCGGCCTTCGGCCTGAGGTTCCTGACCGCCTCCGTATCGAGACCGGGCTTCAGTTCCAGCAGCAGGACCCGGATATCCGCCTTGTTCTGCTGAAGCCTGCCCTGAAGCTTTCCCAGGTCCTCGGCTGCTTTGGTATGCTGGCCGAGCCGCTCTGTGGAGCCCCTCAACGGCGTCGGCCTGGTCAAGAATTTTCTGCGGCAACACGATTTTTCTGATGTCTTCATTCAATCGTTCGAGGTCCAGTTCCGCCTGACGCTTGACCTCCAGCGCGGCATTGAGCTTATTTTCGGCCCGGTGGCGCTTGCCGGTAAAGTCCTCCGGCAGGATGGTGACCGCTCCCATGGCCTCCATCTTTGCCAGGAGTTCTTTTCGAAGGCCCGCCCTGGGGACGATCTCCTTGAGGCGCCGCAGCCTGTTCATCTCAGCCGTATCCCGCTCCTGAGTCTTCCTGAGGATTTCGAGCTCGGCCATTGCCCTGGCGAGTTCTTTATCCTTTTCGGCCCACTCTCGACTCGATTGCGCGAGTTCCGAAATTTTCTTCCTGAGTTCCTGGTGTCGGCCGATGTTCTTGTTGATGACCGGAAGCTGCCCCCTGTTTTTGAAAAGGACCTCCGCATCGGCCTCGATGGTTTCGAGCACGGTCCGCAGGTTTGCACCGCCGGCGCCGGCTGCAAAGAGACTCTGGCCGGTCTCGCCCTTGCCCTCCAGGATATTCCGTCCGCCTCGAACAAGCGCGTCGTGGTCGATTCCGAAGAGAAGCCCGAAGATTTCCTCTGTCATGCCGTGAAGAAAGCGGTCTATTTTTCGATCGTCGATGGGTTTTTCATCCGGACTTAAGAGCGTGTCCTTGTTTCCTTTGCGCCGCAGGAACGCGAGTTCGGCGCCGTCGGAGTTTTGCAGCCGCCCGCCGATGCGCAGGGCCTTGTTGTCGTGGAGGAAATTATCGGCTGAGTTTTTGGGAATCCCGTAGAGCATGCATTTGAGAGCGCGGAGAGCAGAACTCTTCCCTGCCTCGTTGGGTCCGTAGAGGATGTGCATCCCTTCGCGCCCGTCAGCCAGGTTGAGTTTAACATTGGTGAAAGGTCCGAAAGCGCGCAGATCGAGTTCCAGGATTTTCACAGCTCAACCCCTCTGTTCAGGATGCGGTCCATCAGCATCTGCCTGACGCCTTCGGCCGCCCGCCGAACCGTCTCGGGGTCATCGAGGAGGATCGCCTCGACTCCGCTTTTCAGTTCGTGAGGCAGCTTCTCTCCGAGGTCAGAGAGCGCCTCGAGGGCGGCCTTCACGAGATTCGGATGGGTCTCAAGTTCATCGATGGAGTTCATCAACTCGACAAAGGCTTCGCTTTTTGAGGCAAGGGTTGCTGAATCGATTGCGTCTTTTGTGCCGAACCGGATCTTCTCGAGCCACAAAGTGCCGCCGCTGATCTCCGTGGCCAGCGCCCGGAGTTCGCTTTTCCAGCGTTCAGGATTTGACAGAAGCTCCCGATGCGCCTTTGTGGCCCCGATAATCTCCAGGCGCACGGCGAGGGGCATCTCCTTGTTTTCCTTCAAGGTTTGTTTGAGTATTCCGGATGCGGCGTGGAGTACATCGTCACTCCCGGCGGCCTTTCCGGCATCGACGGTCGCCGCAGCCCAGCGCATAACGTCAAGTTCCTTGAATTCGATGCCGACGACCCGGCCGTCCTCTACCTCGACCAGCATGCAGCCCTTCGGCCCGATTTCCCGTATGTTTCGGCCCTGGATGTTACCGGGGAACACAACCCAGGGGTCCTGGTGGACAATCTCCCGGGTATGGACGTGTCCGAGCGCCCAATAGTCGTATCCCCTGGTCAGGAGAGCGGCTGTATTCGTCGGCGCATAGGACTCGTGGCCTGGACGGCCGTCAAGGCTTGTGTGGAGAAGCCCGATGTTGAAATGATGCGCTAAACCCTGGGGGTAGGCGCTCGCCATGTCTTCGGTGACGGCCCTTACGGGGTAGCCCTGTCCGTGGATCGCAAGGCCAAGTTCCTCGATGATGACCGTCTCGGGGTTTCGTATGGAGAAACTCTTGACATTATCCGGCAGTCTTAAATGCCTGGTGATCTGGCTTGCGGCGTCGTGGTTGCCCGAAATGATGAAGACACGGATGCCTTCGTCACGGAGCCTGGCCATCCGGCTCGAAAGGAAAAGTCCGGTGTTGTAGTCTTTCCAGTCCCCGTCGTAGAGGTCTCCCGCAATCAGGATGAAGTCAACCTTCTCGGCAACGGCAAGCTCGACGAGGTTCTGAAGAGCCCCGCGGGTAGCACCGCGGACCTCCTCGACGGGCGCCCCTTCGTAGCGCTGGAGTCCGACCAGCGGGCTGTCAAGATGAATGTCGGCAGCATGGATGAATTTCATATGCTCCTGCCGTGCCCCTCCTTATGATCTATGCGTGCGGGGATTGCAGAACGTCTGTAACGATCCGCACCTTTTTTCGGTCAGACACGATTTAGATCTTTTCTAAAAGATCCCCGTATAATTTTTTTGCGCATTCCGGACAAATGCCGTGGCTAAACTGGGCATCGGAATGGTCGCGGATATAGCTTTCGATTTGATTCCAATAGCCTTTATCGTCGCGGATCTTTTTGCAGGATGCACAAATGGGGATCATTCCGCTTAAGGTTTTAACCTGCGCCAAAGCATTTTGGAGCTCCGCAAGCAGCTTTTCACGCTCCTCTTCCGTGCGTTTGCGTTCCGTAATGTCCCTGGCGATGCCCTGGGTACCGATGAATGTCCTGGCATTCGGCTGCTCTGTGCGATAGAGTCCCTGGGCGTTGACCAGGAATATCGGTTCGGATTCGGATGCGATGGGGCCGTCCCTGCCCACTAGGAACCTAATTTCCAGATCGTCTGGTTCACGCTTTACCATTCTTCTTTCGTTAATGCGATGCTCGGTCTTTTCCCGGTCATCCGGATGAACTAGTTCCAGCATTTTTCTGGACAATAAATCACGGGGAAGGTATCCGTAACGGATGACGGCATCACTGATGAAGGTGATGCAGCCTTGGGTATCTAGTCGGTAGATGATATCTGGAACGCTCTTGATGATGGAATCGAGCCGCTCTTCCGACTCCTTCAAGGCCGCTTCCGCCTGCCGTTTTTCTTCCATCAGCTGCTGCTGTTGAAGAACCCGCCGGATAACGGTAGGCAATAGTTCCAGAAAACTGCCATCGACATCTTTGACAATATAATCCCTGGCGCCGAGCTTCATCGCTTCCACGGCAAGGCGTTCGTCGCCGTGGCCGGTTATCATGATGACCGGCGCCGTCGATGCCCGGGAAGAGAGCCTCTGCAGGACCTCCAGGCCTTCCATTACGGGCATGGACTGATCCACCACCAGCAGTGCATAGCTGCCGGCGTCGTGCATGTCCAACCCTTCCTGTCCGTTGTGGGCGATATCCACGATATAGCCCGCGCGATCCAGGGTTTTTTGAACCAGGCGGGCGGCTCCGGGATCGTCTTCCATGCAGAGAATGCGGATCGGTTTCGAATCATTCATGTCCGTTGGACCCTTCTATGGGGATGGAGACCACCGAAAGAAACAACCCGAGCTTGCGGATGGCTTCGCTGAATCCCTCGTAATCAACCGGTTTGGTGATATAGACATTACACCCCAAGTCATAGCAGCGGTCGATCTCCCGCGCATCATCCGTGGTGGTAAGAATGATGACCGGGATTCGCCGCGTGGAAGCATTCTCCTTCATGCGGGCAAGGACCTGATATCCGTCAATCACCGGCAGGTTCAGATCAAGCAGCACCAGCAGATTCGACGGTATCGGATCACTTGAATAAGGGCCTTCACGAAAAAGATAATCCATAGCCTGGCGGCCGTCACTGAGCATGATAATGGGATTGGTGAGGTTGGCGCGGCGCAGGTTTTTTTCGACCAGGCGGGCGTGCCCCGGATCGTCCTCCACCAGCAGGATGGTAATGTTTTTTGTGATAGTCGTCATCGTTACGCCTCGTCGGTTAAGAGGTGTATGGGGATGGTGAAGGAGAAGATGCTTCCCTCACCGACCTTGGAATGGCATTGGATATGACCGCCATGGCGGTTGACCAGGGCCTGAGTGTAGGCCAGGCCCATGCCTTCGCCGGGAACGTCCGCCTTGCCGGCCCGTCTGAACGGTACAAAAACCTTATCCATATCTTCCGGGGCGATGCCCCGGCCGTTGTCTTTCACGAAAATGGTCACCTGATCCAGTCCGGTTTCAGCCGTGATTTCGATTCTGCTTTTGCGTTCGGGAAGTGAATACAAAACGGCATTGTTGAGCAGATTGCCCAGGATCTGCTGCATTGCCAGCCGATCGGCTTCGATTTTCGGCAAAGGACCAATTTTTACGTCGATCTGTTTTTCGGCAATTTGATGCGCCAGCGCATTCAGGGTTTCCTGAACCATTTTTTCCATGTCGATGGGTTCCCGTTTGAGTTCGGAACGACCCAGGCGGGAGAGCTGCAGGAGGGCGTTGATCAGGCTGTCCATGCGGTTTGTGGAAGAACCGATAAAATCGAGCGCTTCGGATATATCCAGGAGGGCAGTGGATACAGCGGGTTGGAGCTGCTGGTCCGGCTGGGTGATAAGGGTTTGCAAAACGGGGCGGATAATGTCCAGAGCGATCCGCAGTTCAGCGGAAAAGCCTTTCAGGTTGACCAGGGGTGCGCGCAAATCATGGGAAACAATGTAGGCGAAATTCTTGATTTCCTCGTTGCGCTGTTCCAATCTTTTGGCGCTCAGCGCCAGGCGCTCCTCGCTTCGTTTATGCTGTTCGATTTCCAGTTCCAGTTTGCGGTTGACTTCCGCCAGTTGAGCTGTTCGTTCTACAACCCGCTTTTCCAGTTGATCATGAGCGTTTCTAAGCTGGCGTTCTGTTGCGGATATCCTTTCACTCAGTGCCGCTACAACGATCGCAATGGTCATCAGCATGAATATCCGTATGTAAAGAGTGTATGTTGATGCAGCGGGTTTCAGAAGCTGATGACTGGCCAGGAGAAAAGTGACCAAAAAAACGGCGATCCAAATCCCTTTTTTCTGATACCAAATACAGGCTAAGATAATGGGGATGTAATAAAAGTGGGATACAATCGTTCCCACTCTCAGGACCGCATGGAAATAATAGGTCAGGCAGCAGGCGGCAAGGGTAAAAAAAGCAATCAGTAATTGTTTGACGACTTGGGCATGTTTTTGAAAAAAAGTTTTATTCATGGGGCATGACGAGAAATCGCCTCTGATTGTGAAATGGCAATTCTAAAGTACTAAATTGAGACACATTAAGCAAATGGAAAATGCAGGGATTTGTAGGAATATATAGCAGAAAATGTGAACGATATCAGAATGCAATTTGGGGTTTTCTGAAAAGCTCCGGCAGTCGGTTGAGAATCATCCATCCGTATCATTGAGTCATTTCGCCGATGCGGGCGGAAACGGCAGCCGTCAAGCGGTAGATCTGCCGCGCCTGCGCCTGCGAAAGCAAGCCCGTCCCGCAGGCCGGCGTGATCATGCTCCGACGCAGCACGTAATTTCTATCGGGGCCTCGGGAGAACAATTCCTCCCACAGCCGCTGCAGGCGCTGCAGCAAAGATTCAACGGATTCGGCAAATGGGTCATCGAGGGTCGGTGTGATGCCCCAGGCAATGATGCCGCCGCGCTCGAGAAATCCGCGCAGTTGCACCGCATAAGGCGCCAGCGAAGTTCCAAAACGAAAGGTATCGACGCTGATGATGTCGGCGGTCGAGTCCGTCAACAATGACCAGTCGATGGCTTCGCAGGAATGGACTCCAGCGAATGCACCCTCTGACCGTATAGCCTCGAAAATGAAGTTCAGGTCGGCCACGATGTTTTCCCGGCTCAACGCCAGGTGCAGCCGCGAACCGAAGGCGCTGACGGCCGGGTCGTCCACGAAAATAATCGGCACCCGCTCCAAGGCGGACAGGGCCGCCGCCTGAGATCGGGCGCTCAGCGCCAGGGTTCTCACGATGACATCGCGCAGGTCATCGTCATAATAGGCTGGTCGGCCCTGTTCGTCTTTCATTTCCAGGGCGACCGTCAGGGGTCCGGCGATCTGTCCTTTGACGAAATCGACATTTTTTAAAAATTCGGCGGATCCGGCCCGGACGAGAAAGGCGTGGAGCCCGGCGGCTGCCTGCAAAGAGGGTAAAAAGCACTGCAAGGCCAAGGCATCACCCGCTTCCGCCGCCAGGCAGGAGGTATAAAACACGGTAAGACAGTCAGCGCGGGTGTCGGATGACATGTCAAAGTACCACCGGTCGTTGCGATTCACCAGCAGGCCGCATTCCATCAGGGGTTGTAGAAACTGGTGGACGAAATGTTCCTCCCTGCAGCGGCGGGGCAGTTGCGGCCAGTGGGGGCACTTGGGAAATTCGGAAATTATCAGATCCAGTGCTTCCAGGGGGTCTTGAAACGGCAGGCTGCCGATACCGGTGGCCATGCCGCGTGGTACAAATTGGAGTGGATCAATCATGCCCATGGTCCCCATCATAACGCCACATCGATATCTCTTGAAACTTTTTTATATCAAAATTTTCAAGAAAATGCGCAGCAGGGCTTGCCACCCCATCGATTTTTATTAAAAAAAAGGCCGCGTCCTTTGGACCGCGGCCTTATGCGTTAACATAGCCTATTTGACATATAAAAGCGATTCCTTGCTCAGATCCGCAACAATTGTTTTGCCGTCACAAAGCGCCCATTGTCTGACAAGGTCATATTCACCAAATCTTATCGCGTCTGTCATGCATACCTCCACACAGACCGGCAATTCGCCCACATGGGTTTTGTCATAACACAGGTTACATTTATGGGATATCCCGGCTTTCAGGTCAAACTGAATGACATAATAAGGGCAGGCCTGAACGCATGCACAACCGCAACCCAGGCATCGCTTTGCTTCCTCAACCGCCATTTCTTCGGTTAATCCCAGTTGCACTTCATCGAAGTTGTTCACCCTCTCTTCAGGTTTCAGAGCAGGCATCCGGGTGCGTTTTGCAGGATGATATTTCTCCTTTTGAATCTCGGCTGCAACAGCCCATTCTTTGCCCCGGCCTTCACGGAGATTAGCCCCTCGAATAAACCGGTCAATAGATATAGCCGCTTCTTTTCCGGCGGCAATTGCTTCAATGACCGTCCGGGGTCCGGTCACCGCATCTCCTCCTGCAAAAATATCCGGATCATCGCTTTGATAGGTGAGCGGATCGACGTTCATGGTTCCCCAGTCCGTCAACCGGCAGGCGCATTCCGGAGTCAGGCAGGCCCAGTCCGTTTCCTGTCCCAAAGCGGTGATGACAGCATCCACATCCATCGTAAACTCAGAACCGGCGACGGGCACAGGGGCTTTACGTCCGCTTTCATCCGGCGCTCCCAATTTCATCTTTATGCATTCTATTTTACTCACGCGTCCATTTTTTCCGATGAATCGAACCGGCTGGGTCAGGGTATGCATGGGAATGCCCTCATCCTGACATTCTTTGATTTCATCCGCATTTGCCGGCATTTCATCAAAGCTTCTCCGGTAGATGATACAGGCCTCTTTCCCGCCGAGGCGGCGGGCCGCCCGCACCGCATCCAGCGCTACATTGCCTCCTCCAATCACAGCCACCCGTTTTCCCAGGGAAACCGATTCTCCAAGGTTAATTTTGTTCAGAAAGTCAATGCCCGGATATACACCACTCAGATCCTCGCCTTCTATGCCAAGGCTTTTGCATTCCTGGGCGCCGATTCCAATGAAAAAGGCTTTAAAACCCTGCTGCCTCAACTGCTCTACGGTGATATCCCTGCCGAGTTCCATGCCTGTTGTCATGGCAACCCCCATATCTTGGATGACCTTGATTTCCGCTTCGATAAGGTTTCTGGGGAGCCGGTACGATGGGATGCCGAAGGTCAGCATACCCCCTAAGAGAGGCGCTTTTTCAAATATAGTGACCGCATACCCTTCACGGGCAAGAAAATAGGCGCAGCTCAGACCGGCAGGACCCGAACCGACGACTGCAATTTTCTCTTCTTTCTTATCTTTAATTTCAGGCACATACCGTGTATCTTCTTTTAAATCCAGATCCGCCACGAATCTTTTAATCGCATTGATGGCGACCGGTTCGTCAATTTCGCCCCGATTGCACTTTGACTCGCAAGGATGGTCGCAGACTCTGCCGCATATAGCGGGCAGGGGATTATCCTCCTTCATCACCTTCAACGCTTCCTTAAATTTCCCCTTGGCAACCAGACCGATGTATCCCTGGACATTCATATGCGCCGGGCAGGCGACCTTGCAGGGCGAAGTAAGTTGTTTATCCGCCGTCAGAGATCCCTTGAGTGCATTGCACCCGTTGCAAATCTCTTTATCGATGCGAACGATCCCTGTTTCAGGATCTTTGCGGATTGCCCCCTCCGGGCAAGCGGCCGCGCAATTCGGCTCGCCGCAATGCTGACAGGGAACGACCCATGTGTCCTCTGAAAGAGCTGGATATGTTCCCCGGCTGCGGCTTTCCACTCTCAGGTAATAGGGTATTTCATTCGGCATGGCCGTGGCATGATCGATGATCTCATGATAGTTTCTGCAGGCAACAATGCAGGTTCGGCACCCGGTACACCGATTCAGATCTATCATCAAACTTAACTGTTTCATGGTTTCCTCCTTTATTTCACGATGCGAACGCGCGTGGAGACATGTGATTCACCCCCTACAACATCCTGCCAGTCCAGGGTGGAGCCTGCGTCAGGAACCAGGAGGTTGTTGCTTACTCCTTTGCCGACGGTTGCAACCCGACCGACGCTGGATCCGAAACCATGTCCCAGCCCTACACAGTCGGGTCGAATCCCTTCGGTAAGATGGACCTTCACCTGAATGTTTCCGCTCGGGGATTCCACCGTTACCCGATCCCCTTGAGAAATGCCCAATTTACCGGCAGTTGCAGGATTCACCATCAGCGGGTTTTCATGGAATCCCGATACCCTGTCTCGAAGCTGAGGGTTGTTATGGGTCCATTGACCGGATCCCGAATGAAAAATGGTTCGATAAGAAATAAGGATAAACGGATATTTCTCGACATTTACCCTGTATTCGGGTGCAAGCTCCACTCTCGGCAGGGCCTGACTCCAGGGGGCTTCCTCGAGATCTTCCCAGTAAAGGTGAACTTTCTTACTCGGTGTACCGAACCCGCCGGCTTTTTTGTATTTTCTAAACCCCATGGTGCCGGGGGACCAGAGGCCGCCGATTTCCTGAAGTTTTTTAATGGAAAGCCCCAGGCCGGCAAGTTGAATGTCGTAATAGGCGATATCGTTTTCGAATTGAAAGTACTCCGGCACCAGCCGTTTACCCAGTTCGATAAAGACTTCATTGGAATGCCGGCATTCTCCCGGAGGTTCAACAACCGGCTGGCGCAATGCCACGCCATGGCCGAAATTATACCACCACGGCATGTAGAGAAGCTCCCACCGTTCAAAATAGGACTTGTCCGGCAACACCAAATCCGCAAACTTAGCGGTATCGGACAGCATGATCTCAAAGTTGACAAGGAACTCGAGCTTGTAGTCGCCCTTTTCATCTTTTTCGCAAACCGCTTCCTGCCAGGATTTTTGCCCCATTTCCGTTAAAGCAGGATTTGACTCTGCGGTAATAAGAACTTTCAGACCTCCGTTTTTGATCGCCTGGGCTTCGTACCATGTCGGCTCCATAATAAAAGAGTATTTGGCAAATTTATCTTTATCCGGACCGGTGCGATGCCATCCCAGTTCGTGCAGGGCCGGGCCGGCCGGGCCGGGTGCCACCGGCGACATGGGGGTCAGATCCGGGAGCGGTTGTCCCCCCGGATTATCGATATTTCCGGTAATCGCTAAAAAGATGCACCATGCATGGGCAAAATCGAGGGCATTGCCGAGCATCACGCCTTTAAAGCTGTCTACACCCACGGAAGGCGCCTTTGCGCATTCCACAGCCAATTGCTTGATCGTTTCAGAAGGGACATCACAGATTTTGCTCATTTTTTCCGGAGTTTTGTCTGCAACATACTTCTTTAATTTTTCAAAGTCCCCTTCACGGATCCAGTTTTCGACAAAGTCTTTGTCATACAGGCCGTTCATTATGATGTGGTGGATCATACCGACAAAGAACGCCGTGTCGCCGCTTGGTTTAATGGGTATCCACTGATCGGCCTTAGCAGCCTCGGCCGTAAAAATGGGGTCTATGACAACGAGTTTGGCTCCGCGGGCTTTTGCATCGAGGATGTCCCTTGGCACCGCGGCGTCTTCCAGACCGCCAAAGGCGTGGCGGCCTACCAGTATCATGATCCCTCCTTTGGGCACTGCGAACCATGCAGGAGGGATATGATGGTTCGGAACTCCTCCCATTGTTTTAATAAATGACACAATTTTGGCGGAATCACAGTGAGGAAGCGCCGTATTGATAAACCCACCATAGGCATTTAGAAAACGCCATTTCGGATCTGTTATACTGTGGGGAAAAAAGTTGGCGGTCAGTTTGTGGGCATCCCCACGGTCCTTCAGATCTTTGAGTTTCCTGTAGATGATGTCGATCGCCTCATCCCAGGATATTCTTTCAAATTTTCCCCCGCCGCGCTCGCCCACGCGTTTCATCGGATAGGTCAGGCGATCCTGAGAATATTCCGAAGACACACCTGCCATCCCCTTGACGCAGGCCTTACCGCGGGCCTTTGGATTTCCCCTGATTTCCTTTACCCTTCCGTCTTCAACCCGTGCTATGATGGCGCACTCCGCCTTGCACTGATAGCACACAGTCGGAATCCATTCTGACTTCTTCATGTCTTTTGCCTCCTTTCCCTTAGCTCGATGCACCGGGGCCCTGTGCAGAAATCCCCCCGGCATTCGGGTGACTATTGTCCATTTCTTGGATTGGAAGAATAACTCTCGTTTTTAGGCGAAGGTTTCAGTTTGGTTTCTCCCTTTCTTTTTTCGCATTGGGATACTTGGGATACTTGCCGTGGAATACCCTGACCGTCAGGTAGGTGACTGCGACGAATCCGGCAAAGACAAGCCAGACAACGGCGTTAAACGGTGAATAATCCATCATGTAGCAAGCCTCCCTCTAAGCTGCTGATTTTAGAGTTTGAGCATGTAATTTGTTTTGTTTTTATACAGTTCCGATACCCTCTCCGGATGGGATACGAGTTGAAATGCGATCCCCACGAACAGTATGCCTCCGATAAGGTTGCCTAAAACCGTATAGAGCTGGTTGTGGGCCCAACCGTACTGACCGAATCCCCAGCGGAGGAGGATCGGAGTTACGTCTGGCATGTTCGCCACAGCCTTCAGATAAATGTCTTGTTGAAAAAGCGGCAGAGCTAAAAATCCGATATTGGCGATGCAGTGCTCTGTCATGCCGGCCACGAAAGCAAGCGGCCCGTAGGCAGCCATGGCGATCTTGGCAATGTCGCCTTCAGCTTTAACATAGAGTATGGCAGCGGTCTGAAGCATCCATGTGCAGACGATGCCCATGACAAAGATCTGGGTTCCGGTCTGGCCCAATTTTGACACACCGATGGCATGCGCCCTTAGGAGCCAGGGCATGTATGCATAACTGCCGGACTTACTGATGAGCCACATGAAGATCATGCTGCCCAGGAAGTTGCCCGCGTACCCGAGCGTAATGCCCCACACGAACCATCCCCAGCGAATGCGGCGGTGGAAAACGCCGATTATTCCGATGTACATGTCGGCCGTAACAAGGGTCATGCCGCTGACCATGATGATCACGAGGGAGAACATGAACACGAGACCCATGAGCAGGTTGGCCAGTCCGGGGGCAAGTTTTTCCGGAACACCGGCGCTCACCGCAAGGGCCAGTGTTGCTCCGAATACGACCATGGCCCCCCCGGTGAATCCTGAAATGAGATAGGCCATGGGCCTGTGACGGATCATGTCCCATTTGTAAGAACAGATGTCGGCGACCCTTACGACAAGTTCATCCACATCGGCCGGCATAATCTTTCCTCTTTCTGGTTTTTATCATTAAAATCCCAATTGCGCGATTCCAATGCCATGGGCCGAAGAAACATCAGCCATTTGCGGATCTGGATAAACCTCACTCAAGGTGAGGTAAGGTGATAAAGTGATAGGTGAGGTGATAAGAACTTGTTTTTTCGGGTTACGCTAGATCGATTGAATGAATTGTGTTTTGCCATTACCTGAACCCCAAGATATGGGAACACACATTTTCATTGCGTATGGATTTTTACATACGCGCAGGTGAATGCGCTGTCAATCTGAAATTCATCGGCAAGAGTTCATTTGCTGCAATAGATTTTGATTCCGGTATGCCGCCATCGATCCAGTAGGGCGATCATATCCCGGGTGATATTGCCGTTTTCCAGGAGCATCTGGAGCACGTAATGTCTGAAGAGATGCTCCAGAGTCCGGCAATCGATCCAATGCGCCACGGTGAGTATTCCGCTTTCGTGGAAACATCCGTCAGAAATGAGTACATGCAGGTGGGGATTGAACCCCAGAAAATCTCCTGTGTTGGCATTATCCCCATAATCTCAGGATAAAGTTGATAAAAGCGGCGGTAAGGACGATTTGATTTTTTTAATCAATTTTCGTCTTGAGGGAATTCGGGGTGTTTAACCAGCGCTCGAGAATCATCCATCCGTCGGGAGTGTAGGGGAGCCGTTTTGACTCCTCCAGGATGGTTTCCATGGACAGGAATGCGCCGTGGAGGACCTCTTCGGCTTGAAGTGTGATGTCATCGTCAAAAACGCAGGTATAGACGCGGCCGAAAACCCTGCTGTTGGGCTCCTCGAAGAAAATGTCGAAGGCCAATTTCAGAGGAACTTCTTGGATCCCCATCTCCTCCTGAAGTTCCCGGGCCGCCGCCGCTTCCCAGGCCTCGTCGGCCAGAACAACGCCTCCTGCAGCGATGTCAAAATATCCGGGGTAGATGTCCTTGGTAAAGGTCCGCTGGTGCCTGAAAAGCTCTCCCCGGGAGTTGAACACCAGGATATACACGGCCCGATGGAAAAGGTTTTTAGCCCGCATTTCGGAGCGCGGCACGGAACCGATGGGTCGATTTTCGGCATCCACCACCATGACTTTTTCTTCCATGGCCTGGCCATCCCTTCCTAATGTCGAAAGAATCGGTTGAAAAAGCACCTTTTAAGTAGACGATAAAAAATCGACCGTGCAGAGTCAACCGGATAACACAGCTTGATGTTTTGCTTGAAATTTGCCGTGGATCTGGTATCCCGGCCATGGGGTTCGATGAAATACCATTTCTGTGGGAAAATCCCCGCGGGAAGGGAGGAAAAAAGATGATCAGGGTAGGGATCGTGGGCGCGACCGGCTATACCGGCGCGGAACTGGTCCGCATCCTCAGCGGGCATCCGGATGTTGAGTTGACGGTATTGACCTCCACGCAATATGTGGGAAAGGAAATTTCAGAGGTCTATCCGGCCCTGGCCGGGGCGGTACGGAAAACCCTGGAGGCCTTCGATCCGGATGCGGTGGGGTATAAGGCGGATGCGGTTTTCACAGCCCTTCCGCACAAGCTCCCCATGGAAATCATTCCCGGGCTCCTGGGAAGGGGCCTTAAAGTGATCGATCTTTCCGCGGATTTCCGGTTCCGGGATCCGACCACCTACGAACGATACTACCAGCCCCACACCGCAATCGATCTTTTGAAGGAGGCGGTTTACGGGTTGAGCGAGGTCTTTTCAGATCAGATCGCGAAGGCGAGACTTGTGGGCAACCCGGGATGTTATCCCACCTGCAGCATGCTGCCGCTTATCCCCCTGATCCGTGAAGGCCTCGTCGAGACGGAGGGCATAATCATCGATGCCAAGTCAGGAGTGAGCGGGGCAGGGCGGTCGCCGTCCCTGAAAACGCTTTTTTGTGAAGTGGCTGAATCCTTCAAGCCTTATGGTGTCGGTTCCCACAGGCATGCGCCAGAAATGGAGGAGGTTTTAAGTCATATCGCCGGAAGCCCAGTGCATATCACCTTTGTCCCGCATCTTTTGCCCGTGTCCAGGGGGATGCTTTCCACGGTCTATGCGACCTTGAAACATGACGCGGGACCCGAAGCGGTGACGCAATGTTTTGAAAGCCATTACGGCCGGAAACCGTTCATCCGGATCCGCGGGAACGGGGTCGTTCCGGATACGCTGCATGTCCGGGGGACCAATTTCTGCGATATCGGGTTCGTCATCGACAAAGAGGCCGGACGGATCATTCTCATGTCGGCCATCGATAACCTGGTAAAGGGGGCATCCGGACAGGCGGTCCAGAACATGAACCTGATGTGTAAACTGGAGGAAAGAACAGGGCTGACGGGTGTACCCTATCCGATATGATCGATATTTGCACTGTGTGAAAAAGGAAGACTCAATCGACGTAAGTGGCATGATTATTGGACCGTCAAACCTAATTAAAAAGGCATTTCTGGCGGCGTGACTTGACAGGGCTATCTTTTTTCACTACATAGATCTAGATTGATCCCATGAGGAGCATTTCGGTCTTTACGGATGTGGGCTTTCAAGAATAAGACGATCATGGAGGCGAAATCCAATCGATAAAGGAGTTAATACCATCAAGAAAGGAGAAGCGACATGCCGGCAAAATTGATTGTGGGGACAGAGGTCCGGGAGAAGATTCTGGAGGAGATCACCGCCGAAGTGGCCCAGATCAAAAAGAACACATGGTGTGGTTCCGGGACTGGTAACCATCCTCGTAGGGCAAAATCCCGCATCCATTTCCTATGTGACCCTGAAGATACAAACGGCCATCGAGTTGGGTTCAAGGAGGTCCAGGACAGTCAGTCCGAGAAGCTTTCCGAAAAAGATCTTCTGGCCCTGATCGACAAATACAACAAAGATGATACCATCAACGGCATCCTGGTCCAGTTGCCGCTGCCCAAGCATATCGACGAGAAAAAAGTTCTCAACGCCATTGACCCGGACAAGGACGTGGACGGGTTTCACCCCGTCAATGTGGGGCGTCTGATGATCGGCGGAACGGAAGTCAAGTATCCGCCTTGCACACCGGCCGGAATCCAGGAGTTGATCGTGCGCTCGGGAGTTGAGACCTCCGGCGCGGAGGTGGTGGTCGTGGGACGATCCAACATCGTCGGAAAGCCCATCGCCAACATGATGCTCCAAAAAGGCCCGGGCGCCAATTCCACGGTGACCGTTGTCCACACCCGGCACCAAGGACATGGCACGCTCACTGCAAACGGGCGGACATCCTGATCGTGGCCGCCGGCGTGCCCGGCCTGGTAAACCCGGATGGATCAAACCCGGCGCCTGTGTCATTGATGTGGGGTCAACCGGGTGGGGAAAAGATCAGCGAGAAAACCGGCAAAAAGGTTGCCATCCTCAAAGGGAGACGTGGATTTCGATGCGGCCAAGGAGATTGCCGGATGGATCACCCCGGTTCCCGGCGGCGTTCGGACCCATGACCATCACCATGCTCATGAAGAACACCCTGAAATCCCTGAAGTTCAAGCTCGGTATTGCCTGATTTTTTCAATTAGAATCCTTTCGGCGGATACACATTATGAGTTTCGCCGAAAGGATTCGACTTTAAACACAGCACCTTTTAAAAAACGATCGGCCGAAACGGATCCCATAAGGGGCATCCAAACACCAATCCGCCTGACCCCGGCTCTATGATGGAAGTGCAGAGATACCCGGCGCCGGGATCACTTTAACCAGGAAACGAACACCTCAAGGAATTAACAATCATGAAGGAGAAGATCACGTTTTTTGTAACCAGCAATTCGACTGGACCCGTCAAGGAAAGTGACCCTCTCTAAAAAATTCTTAAAATTTTTGTCGGGTTGTATCATCGTCCTCATTGCAGGATGGATGTTTTTGATGATGGACTATTTCTCGCTCCGACAACGTCATATGGAGCTGGCCTCTGATGGAAACAGTGCCTCGCGGCAAAGGAATCTGCAGAACACCTTTGGGACCAAATTAAAAAATTAGATTATGATATCAATTGGTTAAAATCGAAACTGGCCCGAATGTACGTTCTGGAGGAAAAGCTGAGACTCATCGCCAAAGAGGATTTTGGAGCGACTGCCAAATTAGACGGCATTGGAGGACCGCTTCCTGAGGACGTCGATCCCAAATCGGAAATCAAAAACATGCCGGGGGACTTCCTTTCTGAAATGCGACAAGAGATGGAACAGCTTCAGCAAACCTCCATCGACCAGGAGAAAAAGTTCGAAAAGCTTCTGGACCTGTTGGGACGACAGCGGGAGATCTTTTCATGCACTCCCACGGGACGCCCGGTGCCGGGGCACATTTCTTCCGGGTATGGCTGGCGGCAATCACCGTTCAATGATATGCGTGAATTTCATAGCGGCGTGGATATTTCCTCTCATTATGGGGCGCCGATAAAATCGCCGGCGGACGGTATTGTCATTAATGTCGAACGTAAGGGTGGCCTGGGGAAAGTGCTGGTCATTGACCATGGCAATGGTGTCATTACCCGATACGGGCACTTGAGTATAGCCGACAAAAAACCGGGAGATCGCATCAAACGCGGAGAGGTGATCGCCAGGGTGGGCGATACCGGTCGAACCACCGGACCGCATCTTCATTACGAAATTATCGTGGGCGGTACCCCGGTAGATCCTAAAAAATTCATGTAACATTGACCCATCTACGGGTTTGTCATAAGTTTCATCCCCGCCTCTTTATCACGGGTCTGATCCAGTGATTGCCTTGCACCTTTTTCTCTGAGGGCGTCTGTGTTATAATAACAAAATTCGTTTACCGGATATCAATTTTGATGCTTTGAAAGATGATTGAGTCATGTTGTTTAATGTCTTAACGAAAGTATTCGGCAGTAAGAACGATCGAGAACTCAAGAAGCTTGTGCCCTTGGTTGACCAGATTACCAACCTGGAGCCGCGGATGCAGGGCATGTCCGATGCCCAGCTCAAAGCCCAGGCATACCTTTATCGGGAACGCGTCGAAAGGGGAGCCTCTGGATGCGATCCTTCCCGAAGCTTTTGCCACCGTTAGGGAGGCTTGGTTTGCACCCTCAAGATGCGTCATTTCGATGCCCAGTCGGTCGGCGGAATCGTCTTGCATCAGGGAATAATTGCGGAAATGAAAACCGTGAAGGAAAAACACTGGCTGCAACCCTTCCCGCCATCTCAACGCCCTGAGCCGTAAAGGGGTTCATATCGTCACGGTGAATGATTACCTGGCACGGCGCGACACGGAATGGATGGGAAATATCTATCGCTTTCTCGGGTTGACCGTTGGAACCATTGTGCACGGGATCGACGATCGGGAGCGCCACGAAGCTTATCGCTGTGATATTACCTATGGCACCAACAACGAATTCGGATTCGACTATTTACGCAGCAACATGAAATTCGACCGCTTCTCCTGTCGAGAGGGAACTGAATTATGCCATCGTGGACGAGGTGGACAGTATCCTCATCGACGAGGCCAGGACCCCCTTGATCATATCCGGGCTGGCGGAGAAGTC